>NZ_JAGTPK010000038.1 GCF_021147775.1 Pseudomonas californiensis | reverse complement strand
CCACGCACTTGAACGTTTGCCAACGGCGACATCGGTAGAGGATTACGAAGCCTTGCTGCCGTGGAACTGCGAACCTCGACTTCACAGCTAAGCGCTTTAACTATCTTTAGCCAAGTGGGGTTTATGGAGCGCTTACAACAGATCAATCATGCGCGACACCTGATTGCCGACGAGTATAGGCCTGTGGCAGAGGCAGCCCGTCTAGTTCATCGAGGTGTCGTGTGGCGATCGCGATGTTGATGCCAATGTGGAAACACTGCCAATCGAGCGCGAGGTCATCCTCGGCGATCTCGAGTGTAGGCAATGTTTACAAAGACGATGGAGAAAGAGTCATAGACGCAAACGAGCCCTGAAAGGTCTGCTGCTGCACCCGCCATGCGCCCATGGGCTTGAATGGGGCAACTCAGATTCAGCTGAAGAGCCCATAAAATATGGTGTCCCAGGGCAGGTTCGAACTGCCAACCTTCCCCTTAGGAGGGGGATGCTCTATCCAATTGAGCTACTGAGACACTGATTGCCAGCACACCGAAAGGTGCCAGCGAGGACGGCGTGCATCTTAGCGAGATGAGGGGGGTTTGTCATGTCGTCATTGTCGTTTGAGGGCGTAGTACGAATCGCGAAATGGCCCGTCCCTGAAAACCATCATGCAAATTGCACTACCGCCCGAAGCCTACCTTGCAAAACGCAATAGACCGCATATCCCAATCGTTTTCAACCTATTGATTTATATGGATTTTTTACAATAAATCACTTGGCATGCAGACTGCATTATCAGTATCAATGTAGACACCCATCCCTTACGTCCGGGCACAGGTACTGAAAAATGAACATGGCTCTCTCAGTGTTGAATGCGGCAGCTCTGGTGGCTCTTGTGGCATTTCATTTTCAGGACACGGGCATCAAGGGTGATCAGCTTGGTTCGACCGCACCCGCTCACCATACGTTCACTCAGGCGCCGCAACTTGCGGTCATGACTGACAGGAGCGTCAGTGCAGCTATGCTGGCAAATGACGCTGATGTGACCCTACAGGCACCGCGTGCAGAGCAGCGCTGGGTTTTCTGAGTCGTGATACATAGCCCCAACTTTACGAGAGAGTCGCCATGTCAAAATCCGCTTTGTCATTCATGATCCTGGCTTTTATGGCTGTAGCCGTCGATCTGCTTTTGCCCGTCCAGGCTGAAGCCCCGAGTACCGTTGCCAAAATTGCCGCAGGTCTGTTTGCTGGGCTTTTCATAGTCGCCCTGTTTCTGGGCCGTCGCTTTAAATTTGACCCGGTTCTGCGATGAGCTGAAGAACGCTGATGGCTGTACCGGTCGGTCGACTCTGTAGTGTTTGTAGTGAAAGCCGGCTGGATCATCGGCATCCCTGTTCCGGGCAGCGACTTCAGCCTTACCTTTCGTCACCTTTTGTTTTCAACCTCTCCTCTCAACCCCTCCTCTGTAGACGCCTGCTCCCTCCTGCGCTTGTCGCCAGTTGAATCGTTCGTCCCGCGGGTCATACGTTGGTCGGCATAGATTCGTATTTCAACGAGTTACCTTCTACGCTGAAGACAGATGGCCATCATGGCAAAAAGTCGTCGCGCATTTCGTGTGGCTATCAGCTGAGCTGTTCTGATTATTTTTACAAATCTGTCCGCAAATCTGATAATTGGTGCTGGCTAATCGCCTTTATCTGGGTCAATATTTGTCACAGATTTGACGCCAAGGTTTCGACGCAAAAGGGGATGATGATGCCCCTCCAACAACGCGGTTGAACATTTGCCCAAAACGACTGTCTCATGATCACAATCTTGCGGCCACTTGCTAGAACCGCTTCCCCTGAACTAACCGGTTAAATATATGAGCCCTATGAAACAGGCTACTTATTCCAGCCGCACGGCTGACAAGTTCGTCGTTCGCCTACCAGATGGCATGCGTAATCGTGTGCAAGAGGTAGCCAAGAATCATCACCGCAGCATGAACTCGGAAATCATTGCTCGTCTCGAACAGAGCCTGATTCAGGAAGGAGCCCTTGGCGACGAGCCAAGCCTGCGCCTTGATAGCCCTGAGCTGTCCCTGCACGAACGCGAGCTGCTGCAACGCTTTCGGCAGTTGTCTCATCGTCAACAAAACGCTTTAGTGTCACTGATCGCTCATGATACGGAACTCGCTTCTGAAGAGTCCTGAGTGTTAGTGCAAACAAAAAGGCCAGCGTAAGCTGGCCTTTTTGTTTATACGGCATGCGTTAGTTGCTGTAGGAAAACTCTCTGCACCATGTAAAAAAACCGCCTATAAGGCGGCTTTGTTGTTTATGTCCCGCTTAAAGCAGGAAGATAGTCGCCAGCCCGAGGAAGATGAAAAACCCTCCGCTGTCGGTCATTGCCGTAATCATTACACTGGCACCCATGGCTGGATCTCGTCCAAGGCGCGCAAGGGCCATCGGTATGGACACCCCCATCAAGGCTGCCAGCAGCAGATTGAGCGTCATGGCCGCGGTCATGACCACGCCAAGTGACCAGCTCCCATAGAGCAGATAGGCCACTACACCGATCACACCACCCCATAACACACCGTTGATCAGGCCAACTGCCAGTTCTTTGCGCAACAGGCGCGCCGTATTGCCGGTGTTGACCTGATCGAGCGCCATGGCGCGAACGATCATGGTGATGGTCTGATTACCGGAGTTGCCTCCAATCCCCGCGACAATAGGCATCAATGCAGCGAGCGCTACCAGCTTCTCGATTGAGCCTTCGAACAGACCAATCACCCGCGAAGCGAGGAAAGCCGTGACCAGGTTGACCGCCAGCCAGGCCCAACGGTTACGCAGCGAACGCCACACAGAGGCGAAGATATCTTCTTCCTCCCGCAGACCCGCCATGTTGAGGACTTCACTTTCGCTCTCTTCACGGATCAGATCGACCATCTCGTCGATTGTCAGACGGCCAATCAGCTTGCCGTTCTTGTCGACGACAGGTGTGGAGATCAGGTCGTAACGCTCGAAAGCCTGAGCGGCATCATAACCGTCGTCTTCCGGATGAAAGCTGACCGGGTCGTTGGCCATGACTTCAACGACTTGCTTGTCAGGGTCATTGACCAGCAGACGCTTGATCGGCAGCACACCTTTCAACACGCCTTCGGAATCAACCACGAACAATTTGTCGGTATGACCGGGAAGCTCTTTGAGCCTGCGCAGATAACGCAGGACCACTTCAAGGCTGACATCCTCGCGGATGGTCACCATCTCGAAGTCCATCAGTGCGCCAACCTGATCCTCGTCATAGGACAGCGCTGAACGCACACGCTCGCGCTGCTGCGAGTCAAGCGCTTCCATGAGTTCGTGAACAACGTCGCGAGGCAGCTCGGGAGCAAGGTCAGCCAGTTCGTCGGCGTCCATGTCCCGTGCAGCCGCAAGCAACTCATGATCATCCATGTCGGCGATCAGGGTTTCACGAACCGAGTCGGATACTTCGAGAAGGATGTCGCCGTCGCGCTCGGCCTTCACCAGCTGCCAGACGGTCAGACGCTCGTCCAGGGGAAGTGCTTCGAGGATATAGGCGACGTCGGCGGAGTGAAGGTCGTCGAGCTTGCGTTGCAGCTCGACAAGGTTCTGCCGATGGACCAGGTTTTCTACGCGATCCTGATGTTGACCCTCCTGACGATGCGTCAGGTCTTCAACAATACGCTGGCGTTGCAGCAGATCGACGACCTGAGCCAGGCGATCCTGCAGACTTTCCTGCGTTTTCTTTACTTCTCTTTCGGTCATAGGCGAACTCCACTCCCAGCAGCGGAGCACGCCGGGGAGATCAATCAGTTAATTCATGATTGCTGAAACAAACTATTGAGTAACTACTGGGTAAGTCCATGGAGGTATTCCACAAGCCCCGGCGGGGCTGACGGGCGCAATGATACACCGCTTTGAGCGAAGCGCACCCGAGAAATTCAGCCTATAACAGTCGTTTGCAGCACAAACCTGAATCACTGCATGAGCCCTACAGACTTCGATGTCACATCCAGCCAAGAAAGCACACTTGCCCCTGAAATGGGTCATCACTAGGCTTGCGCGACACACCGTCATGGAGGACTTGATATGCGTGTCGTCACTCACCTTTCCCTGTGGGGCGCCCTGCTCTGCGTGCCACTGCATTCAATAGCTAGCACCACTCAGCGTTGCGAAGACGCAGCCGGCAACATCATGTTCACGGCACTCGGCTGCCCTGAGGGGCACAGCAGCCAGTCACAGAAGATATCCAACACCTCTTCAGGCAGCCAGACAGGACCTCGCACTTCATCCGACGCCTGGCGCTCGGAAAAACCCAAAACCCCCGCTCGTGAAATCGTGGTCGTGGGTGGTCGGGACGATGGTTGTGAAAACCGCCTGAGTGCCGATCAGCGTCGTCGAGCCATCATCAATCAACGCACACCGCCCGGAATGACCGTTCGTGATGTGGAAAGCCTGCTGGGCCGACCCGACAAAGTCGTGAATAACAATGGCGAGTTGCGTTACGTGTACAACCAGAAGAAGGGACGCAGCAGCAGCGTGACATTTGATGAGCACGGATGCGTAAAAGGAAAACGCTAGAAAGCAAAAAGCCCACATCTTTCGATGTGGGCTTTTTGTTTGTTTGGTGCACTCGACAGGATTCGAACCTGTGACCGCTCGGTTCGTAGCCGAGTACTCTATCCAGCTGAGCTACGAGTGCATTGGTGTTTTTAGACCAGATCACCTCTGGTTGAAGCCAGTCAATCTCAACGCTGTAATGACTTACAACCTTGAAACCAACCTTAAATGGTGCACTCGACAGGATTCGAACCTGTGACCGCTCGGTTCGTAGCCGAGTACTCTATCCAGCTGAGCTACGAGTGCATGTGTTGGTGCCGCGCATTATAGGTCGTCAGATTGTTTGGTCAAGCACTTTTTCTAGTAAATTCAACAACTTACAGATCAAGCCGAATCTGACGCACTACATAAATAATGGCGGAGAACGGGGGATTCGAACCCCCGACACCCTTTTGAGGTGTACTCCCTTAGCAGGGGAGCGCCTTCGGCCACTCGGCCAGCTCTCCGCAACACGGGGCGTATAATAACCACCCTTTTCCCCGTTTGCAAACCAAAAATTCAATAAAAATTAATGGCTTGGTTCTTCGTCCTTCTCTTTCTTGATCCGCAGGTAAATCTCTTCGCGATGGACCGCGACTTCCTTGGGCGCATTGACACCAATACGCACCTGATTACCCTTCACGCCCAACACAGTCACGGTGATTTCACCGTCACCAATGATGAGACTTTCCGCGCACCGACGAGTCAGAATCAGCATAACTTTCTCCTACGCATTCATTCAGGGACAACAGTCTGCACAACCAGTAGGCACAGCCCGCAACGGCAACGCCACGGGCATGGCCTGAGTATCGTCTAACGCATGTAAAAGAAAAGTCTTTCTGCGCAACATCCCGGGAACTGGCTCAAGCCCTGCCCCGGCGACGACGAATCACTCACCCTGGCGAGCAGCATCCAGTTCAAAAGCCGTGTGCAACGCACGCACTGCCAGTTCAAGGTACTTCTCTTCGATGACGACAGACACCTTGATTTCCGAGGTAGAGATCATCTGGATATTGATGCTCTCCTTGGCCAGTGCTTCGAACATGCGGCTGGCAACGCCTGCATGGGAACGCATGCCCACACCCACGATGGAGACCTTGGCGATCTTGGTGTCACCGGAAACCTCGCGGGCGCCGATTTCACGCGCCGTGGTTTCAAGCACCTGTGTGGCGGCCTGGTAGTCATTGCGGTGGATCGTGAAGGTAAAGTCGGTGGTGTTATCGTGCGCAACGTTCTGCACGATCATGTCGACTTCGATGTTGGCCGCGCTGATCGGGCCGAGAATCTTGAACGCCACACCGGGAGTGTCTGGCACGCCACGGATAGTCAGCTTGGCTTCATCACGATTGAACGCGATGCCGGAAATGATCGGCTGTTCCATGGATTCCTCTTCATCGATGGTAATGAGGGTGCCAGGACCCTCTTTGAAGCTGTGCAGAACGCGCAGCGGGACGTTGTATTTACCGGCAAATTCCACTGCCCGGATCTGCAGCACCTTGGAACCGAGGCTGGCCATTTCCAGCATCTCTTCAAAGGTGATCTTGTCCAGGCGCTGCGCTTGCGAAACCACACGTGGGTCAGTGGTGTAAACACCATCGACATCGGTGTAGATCTGGCATTCGTCGGCCTTCAAGGCCGCAGCCAGGGCCACGCCGGTAGTGTCGGAACCGCCACGACCCAGGGTCGTGATGTTGCCGTTCTCGTCGACGCCCTGGAAACCGGCGACCACTACCACACGACCTGCTTTCAAATCAGAACGAATCTTCTGATCATCGATCTGCAGAATGCGCGCCTTGTTGTGTGCGCTGTCAGTAAGAATGCGTACCTGATTGCCGGTATAGGACACCGCAGGAACACCACGCTTCATCAGCGCCATGGCCAGCAACGCAATCGTGACCTGTTCGCCTGTGGAAACGATCACATCCAGCTCACGAGGAACCGGCTGATCACTGATCTGCTTGGCGAGGTCGATCAGGCGATTGGTTTCACCGCTCATGGCCGACAATACGACCACCAGGTCGTCGCCCGCCTCGCGGAATTTCTTGACCTTGTCAGCTACCTGCTCGATGCGCTCTACAGAGCCCACCGAGGTGCCTCCAAATTTCTGTACGATTAAAGCCATCTCAAAGCCGCCTCAGAACCCGTTAAGAGCACCATTAACATTCCCGTCTGCCAACCTGCCTTGCACAGGCAGGCTGGCAGACCGGGCTCAGATACCCTGCTCTACAAAAGGAACCGTCAGTGCCAGTGCAGCATCCAGCGCACCTGCATCGACACCGCCCCCTTGAGCCATATCAGGACGACCACCGCCTTTACCGCCTACGGCAGCGGCCGCTTGCTTCATCAAATCACCGGCTTTGAGTTGGCCAGTCAGGTCTTTGGTCACGCCTGCAACCAAGACGACCTTGTCTTCATGGACACTGCCGAGCAGGATCACTGCGCGGCCGAGTTTGTTCTTCAACTGATCGACAAGGGCCAGTAGCGCCTTGCCGTCCTGACCGTCCAGGCGGGTGGCCAGAACCTTGACTCCTTTGACATCCAGCGCGGCCGAGGACAGATCGTCACCGGCGGCACTGGCGGCCTTGGCTTGCAGTTGTTCAAGTTGTTTTTCCAGCAGGCGATTACGTTCGAGCACCGCTGTCAGCTTGTCCAGCAGGTTGTCACGATTGCCTTTGACCAGCGTCGCAGCTTCTTTCAACTGATCTTCGGCAGCGTTCAACCAGCCGAGTGCCGCTGCACCAGTAACCGCCTCGATACGACGCACGCCAGCGGCGACGCCACCTTCGCTGACAATTTTCAGCAGCGAGATATCGCCAGTGCGCTTGGCGTGAATACCGCCGCACAGCTCGACCGAGAAATCACCACCCATGCTCAGTACGCGAACGCTGTCGCCGTACTTTTCGCCGAACAGCGCCATGGCGCCTTTCTTTTTCGCTGTGTCGATGTCGGTTTCTTCGGTGAGGACCGGCGTATTCTTGCGAATTTCGGTGTTGACGATGTCTTCCAGTTGGCGCAGTTGCTCTGGTTTGATCGCCTCAAAGTGGCTGAAGTCGAAGCGCAGACGCTGACTGTCAACCAGCGAGCCTTTCTGTTGAACGTGATCGCCCAGCACCTGACGCAGTGCAGCGTGCAGCAGGTGAGTGGCAGAGTGGTTGAGCGCAGTGGCCTGACGAACCTCGTCAGAAACCTGGGTCGCGACCTGCGTACCTACCGCCAGACTCCCCGCCGCCACAACACCGTGATGCAGGAAGGCGCCACCGGTTTTGGTGGTGTCGCTCACTTCAAACCGTACATCGCCCGCCAACAGGTAGCCGCTGTCACCGATCTGACCGCCCGACTCGGCATAGAACGGCGTGGTGTCAAGGATCACAACGCCCTCTTCGCCTTCGTTCAAATGCTCGACAGACTGGCCGTCCTTGTACAGAGCAACCACTTTGGCGTCGCCGCTGGTGGCATCGTAACCGGTGAACAGGGTTGCGACGTCGACCTTGACCAGGCTGTTGTAGTCCATGCCGAAAGAGCTGGCGGAACGGGCACGCACACGCTGAGCGTCCATTTCGCGCTCGAAGCCAGCTTCGTCCAGCGTCAGGTTGCGTTCGCGAGCAATATCACCGGTAAGATCCATCGGGAAGCCATAGGTGTCGTAGAGTTTGAACACCACTTCACCAGGCACCACGGTGCCCTTGAGGTCAGCCAGATCCTGCTCGAGGATTTTCAGGCCCTGTTCCAGAGTTTTCGCGAACTGCTCTTCTTCAGCCTTGAGCACACGCTCGATGTGCGCCTGCTGCTGAACCAGTTCCGGGAACGCAGTGCCCATTTCGGCAACCAGCGCAGCCACGATCTGATAGAAGAAGCTGCCCTTGGCACCCAGCTTGTTGCCGTGACGGCAGGCACGACGAATGATGCGACGCAGCACGTAGCCACGGCCTTCGTTGGACGGCAGTACGCCATCGGCAATCAGGAAACCGCACGAACGAATATGGTCAGCGACGACTTTCAGCGACGCCTGATTGTCGTTGGTGCAACCAATGGCAGCAGCGGATGCAGTCAGAAGGCTCTGGAACAGGTCGATTTCGTAGTTGGAATGCACGTGCTGCAGTACTGCGCTGACACGCTCAAGACCCATACCGGTGTCTACCGACGGAGCTGGCAGCGGGTGCAGCACGCCATCGGCAGTTCGGTTGAACTGCATGAATACGTTGTTCCAGATCTCGATGTAACGGTCGCCGTCTTCTTCCGGGGAACCCGGTGGGCCGCCCCAGATTTCAGGGCCGTGGTCAAAGAAGATCTCGCTGCAAGGGCCACACGGGCCAGTATCGCCCATGGTCCAGAAATTGTCGGAGGCGTATGGCGCGCCCTTATTGTCACCGATGCGGACCATGCGCTCGGCGGGTACGCCGATTTCCCTGGTCCAGATATCGTAGGCTTCGTCGTCAGTGGCATAGACCGTGACCCACAGCTTTTCCTTGGGCAGGTTCAGCCACTTTTCAGAGGTCAGGAACGTCCAGGCGTAGGTGATGGCATCACGTTTGAAGTAATCACCAAAGCTGAAGTTACCCAGCATTTCGAAGAAAGTGTGGTGACGAGCGGTGTAGCCGACGTTTTCAAGATCGTTGTGCTTGCCACCGGCCCGCACGCACTTCTGGCTGGTAACGGCGCGGGTGTAGGCACGTTTTTCCTGGCCCAGGAAGCAGTCCTTGAACTGGTTCATGCCTGCGTTGGTGAACAGCAGGGTTGGGTCATTGCCCGGGATCAAGGAGCTGGAGGCGACACGTGTGTGGCCTTGCTCTTCGAAGAAGCCAAGGAAGGCTTCACGGATTTCTGCGCTTTTCATAGGTTCTTCCACGGAGACTGCGGCCAGAGGCAAGTGCAAAACGTCAGATGACGTAGCGACGGCAAAGGGCCGCATTATATAGGCGTTGCGCCCTCGGTACAGTCTGTTTGTACGATAGACACAAGTAACTGGACTATTGGCATCTTATAAGCGGCCAAACTCGGCAAATACAGCGACAACCTGCTCGAGGTGCGCACGCGAAACGTTCAAATGCGTGACCAGGCGCAGCCGCGGTGCGACAGAGAGCGAGATGCCCTGCTCGCCACAGAACGGCTTGAGTGCAGCGGCCCGATCACCGATATCGACATACACCATATTGGTCTGCACGGGCTCGACACTGTAGCCAGCCTCTTTCAACCCTTCAGCCAGAAAGACAGCATTGGCATGGTCATCTGCCAGCCGCGCGACCTGATGGTCCAGCGCATACAGACCGGCAGCCGCAAGCATGCCTGCCTGACGCATGCCGCCGCCGACCATCTTGCGCAGGCGACGCGCCTTGGCAATCAGCGCATGTGAACCGCACAGCACTGAGCCGACCGGGGCGCCAAGCCCTTTGGACAGACAGATCGAAACGGAATCGAAATAGTCGGTGATCTCACGCGCATCAACGCCCAGCTTGACGGCTGCGTTATACAGGCGCGCGCCGTCAAGATGCAGACTCAGGCCGTGCTCCCGGGTCAACTTGCGTGCGGCGGCCAGGTACGCCAGTGGCAATACCTTGCCCTGCATGGTGTTTTCCAGCGCAAGCAGTCGGGTGCGGGCAAAGTGAAAGTCATCGGGCTTGATGGTCTGCAGCACTTGCTCCAGGTCCAGCGAGCCGTCCGCTTGCACATCCAGCGGCTGAGGCTGAATGGAGCCGAGCACCGCAGCACCGCCACCTTCATATTTATAAGTATGGGCCTGCTGGCCGACGATGTATTCGTCACCACGTTCGCAATGGGCCATCAATGCCAGCAGATTGCTCATGGTGCCAGACGGCACAAACAGCGCGGCCTCGAAACCCAGGCGCTCGCTCAGCGTGGCTTCCAGAAGATTGACAGTAGGATCTTCGCCGTAGACATCGTCGCCAACCGGCGCATGCGCCATTGCGTCGAGCATGCCAGCGGTGGGCAAGGTCACGGTGTCGCTGCGCAAATCGATGACTGACACGAAGTAGCTCCCTGGAATCCATAATCGACAATGGCTGCAGCCCTCTGGCTGCAACAACACATTACTAAGGCCGCGGATCGTGATAATCAAGGTGTTCCGCTGTCGACACCCTGTCTCCTTATAAGAAAAAGGTAGGCGCACCTTACGAAAGTGTCGATGCATGATTCATTGATCTGTGATAAAAATCCTGCGCCGGCACCGAATTGGGTGTCAGCAACGTTCTCAGGGCGGGGCGTAATTCCCCACCGGCGGTAATGGCACGCAACGTGTCTAGCCCGCGAGCGCTTCAGGGTTCAGGCTTTGGCCGACAACCCGGAAGGTCAGCAGACCCGGTGTGATTCCGGGGCCGACGGTCATAGTCCGGATGAAGAGAGAGCGGGATTGGCGTCTATAAGAACGTGGGCAGACCCGACACTGAATGGCAACGTTCATGAGGTCTTTCTACGCGACTTGAATCCCTTTCGATCCAAATGCCCTGTTTTTTCTATAAACAGGAGTCAGAACACGTGCAACCCACTGCAATTGACAGCAAAAGCAAAAGCCACCCGAACGAACGCGTCGCCTTTATCCAGGCTTGCTGGCATAAAGATATTGTCGACCAGAGCCGTTTGGGCTTTGTCGCCGAAATGGCCAACCACGGCTACGCCGAGAGCGACATCGACTTCTTTGAAGTCGGCGGCGCATATGAAATCCCGCTGCATGCAAAACTGCTCGCCAACAGCGGTCGCTACGCAGGTATCGTGGGCGCTGCACTGGTCGTGGACGGCGGCATCTATCGCCACGAATTCGTCGCGCAGACCGTCGTCAGTGCGCTGATGCAGGTCCAGCTGGAAACCGAAATCCCGGTATTCTCGGTGGTCCTCACGCCTCACCACTTCCACGCCGGCGAAGAGCACCAGAAGTTCTTCTTCGATCACTTCGTGCACAAGGGGCAGGAAGCCGCCAAAACGTGCGCCGATACCCTGAACAAGGTGCGTGCACTGCGTCGTCACGAGGCCCAGCACAAAGTCGCTCGTTGAAACCCTCTTGTCATGGGTGAGCAGTCCACTGCCACCTGCTGACTACAGGAGGCTGCGCCAAGTGCTGTTCTTTGACAGAGAAACACGATAGCGCAGCCGCCCCTGATCAGAAATCCACTTTCCCGCGTCCGGCCTTGATTGAGCCACGCTTGCTTTTGGACTCCAGTCGACGGGTTTTCGAACCCAGCGTCGGGCGGGTCGGGCGGCGTTTTTTCTCGACCTTGGCGGCATTCACAATCAGCTCACTCAATCGCAACAACGCATCGGCGCGATTTTGTTCCTGGGTGCGGTACTGCTGCGCCTTGAGAATGATCACGCCATCGCTGGTGATCCGACTGTCACTCAACGCCAGCAGCCGCTCCTTGTAAAAGGGCGGCAGTGACGAAGCATGGATGTCGAAACGCAAATGCATGGCACTCGACACCTTGTTGACGTTCTGCCCACCCGCGCCCTGGGCACGGATGGCCGTCAACTCGATTTCGCTGTCCGGCAGATGGACGTTATTGGAGATCACCAGCATACAGACGCCTTCTTTTCAGCAGCACACGGCGCAATCATTGGCCCGCCTTGCCCGCATTCGCAAGGCCATGCCTGTTCTTGATCCGATAAAACACCCACATCGCCGCCAACCAGACCGGTATGGCATACACCGACACCTGAATGCCCGGGATCATCAGCATGATGCCCAGAATAAACACCACGAACGCCAGGCAGACGTAGTTGCCATACGGGTACCACAAGGCCTTGAACAAAGGCACTTGTTGCGTACGGTTCATGTGCTGCCGGAATTTCAGGTGTGAATAGCTGATCATCGCCCAGTTGATGACCAGCGTGGCCACCACCAGCGACATCAGCAATTCCAGTGCACGTTGCGGAATGAAGTAGTTGAGCAGCACCGCGACCAGCGTCACGACGGCCGAGGCAAGGATCGCCATGACCGGCACGCCACGCCGATCAACATGCGCCAGCGCCTTGGGCGCATCGCCCTGCTCTGCCATGCCGACCAGCATGCGGCTGTTGCAATACGTGCCGCTGTTGTAGACCGACAAGGCCGCTGTCAGCACCACGAAGTTGAGGATATGCGCTGCCGCATCGCTGCCCAGCATCGAGAACACCTGCACGAACGGGCTACCGCTGTACGAATCGCCGGACGCATTGAGGCTGGCCAACAGGCTGTCCCATGGCGTGAGCGATAACAGCACTACCAGCGCGCCGATGTAGAAGATCAGGATCCGGTAGATGACCTGATTGATCGCTTTGGGTATTACGGTTCGTGGCTGTTCGGCCTCGGCCGCGGTAAAACCGAGCATTTCCAGGCCGCCGAACGAGAACATGATGATCGCCAGCGCCATGACCAGCCCGCTGACGCCATTGGGGAAGAACCCGCCATGCTCCCAGAGGTTACTGACCGACGCCTGCGGGCCGCCACTGCCACTGACCAGCATGTAGCTGCCCAGCGCAATCATGCCGATGATGGCGACCACCTTGATGATCGCGAACCAGAATTCGGTCTCACCGAACACTTTGACGTTGGTCAGGTTGATCGCATTGATCAGCAGGAAGAACACCGCCGCCGACAGCCAGCTCGGGATATCGGGCAACCAATAATGAATGTATTTCCCGACGGCGGTCAGCTCCGACATGCCTACAAGGATGTACAACAGCCAGCAGTTCCAGCCCGACAGAAACCCGGCGAAACCACCCCAGTAATTGTGCGCAAAATGGCTGAACGACCCGGCCACGGGCTCTTCGACAATCATTTCGCCCAGCTGGCGCATGATCATGAAGGCAATGAAACCGCAGATTGCGTAGCCGAGGATCATCGAAGGTCCGGCCGATTTCAACACGCCTGCCGAACCCAGAAACAGGCCGGTGCCGATAGCGCCACCCAAGGCGATCAGCTGGATGTGCCGATTCTTCAGGCCGCGTTTCAATTCGCCTGACGGTGAGGTTTGTTTACTCATTCACTAGCCACCTGATTGTTCTTGTTCTGTGACGGGACAGGATCTGTTGCGCTCGTGACGTAACAGAATGAGGCGCTCCAGACGGGTAGCCCGGAGCGTTTCGAACAGCAATGAATCACAGAAAAAAGCGCAGCATTGTACACCTGCATCCACATCGAGGTTTAAAAGAGGGCGGGATGTTGAAAACCGCTGAACATCAATACTCGTGCGCGCAACGGGCAGTGAACACCGGCCGTGAAAACGACAACGCCAGTCTCGAGGACTGGCGTTGTGGTTACTCACATTGCGCAATCACTGCGGCTTGCGGCGACCGAAGCCCGGACGCTGGCCGGAGCCGGCCGGTGGACCGCGACGCTTGCCCGACGGCGCATCGTCATCGACCAGCTTGATACCGACACGCTTGGGTGCCGGTTTGGCCGGACGCTTGTTCATCTCGCTCGGACGGTCAGCCACTGGCGTGCCACGGCTGTTGTCGGCCGGACGCGGCGAGCGCGAACCAGGCTTGCCCGAGTCCTTGCGCGGCGATGGACGCTGAGTCGGATCGCCACCACGCGGACGGTCACGCTCGCTGCCAGTGATCTGCGGCTGACGCGGCGTACGGTCGCCAGATGCCGGAGCACCCGCGGCCGGACGCAGTGTGCGAACGCGCTCGCCCTTGCCCAGCGGGCGAGACGATTGACGCTGCAGACGTTCCAGCTTCTCTTTGGTCTTGGCGTTCATCTGCGGCTGAGCGACAGGCGTCAGGCCCACTTCAGCAGCAAGAATGTCGACTTCGTACTGACTCATTTCGCGCCAGCGACCCATCGGCAGATCGGAGTTCAGGAACACCGGCCCGTAACGCACACGCTTCAAACGGCTGACCACAAGGCCCTGGGATTCCCAGAGACGGCGCACTTCGCGGTTACGACCTTCCATCACCACGCAGTGATACCAGTGGTTGAAGCCTTCGCCACCCGGAGCCTGCTGAATGTCGGTAAAACGGGCAGGACCGTCTTCCAGGATCACGCCGTTCTTGAGGCGCAGCAGCATGTCGTCATCGACTTCGCCACGGACACGCACAGCGTATTCACGGTCCATCTCGAACGACGGGTGCATCAGGCGATTGGCGAGTTCACCATCGGTGGTGAACATCAGCAGGCCGGTGGTGTTGATGTCCAGACGACCGATGTTGATCCAGCGGCCTTCTTTCGGGCGCGGCAGGCGATCAAATACGGTCGGACGGCCTTCCGGGTCGTCACGGGTGCAGATTTCACCGTCCGGCTTGTTGTACATGATGACGCGGCGTACCGTTTCGGCCGCCTCTTCGCGCTTGATAACGCGACCATCAACACTGATGGCGTCATGCAGGTCGACGCGCTGACCAAGGGTCGCGTCCTTGCCATTGACCTTGATACGGCCCTGGGTAATCCAGGCCTCGACGTCACGGCGAGAACCGACGCCAATGCGCGCAAGAACCTTCTGCAGTTTTTCACCTGCGGGTCCAATTTCCTGGCTGTCCTGCTTGTCTTTTTCACTCATCTGGGCACCTCCCGGTGTGTCGAATCAGGGCTGACCGAGAACCGGCGAGACCTGTACCCTGCGCGCTGTGGATAGCCGCAAGGCGTAATATCTGAAGCCCCGCGCGCAACATGTTCGCCGGGGGTCGGCCATCATACGCTGATGCGCCGGGTTACGCACCCGGCGCCAGCTGCAATTGCCCGAATCACTTCTTCTTTTTGCGACCAGCGGTCTTGAGCTTCGCCAGCCGCTTGGCGGAGTCGGCCAGCACCTCGCGTTTTTCGTCCTTCTCCAGTTTCTTCCAGGCCTTGATTTCTTTCTTGCTGCGACCGCATCCCAGGCAAATATCGTCATCGAATTTGCACAGGCTGATGCAGGGGTTCTTGGTTGAACTCATGGACAGCAACTCTCACAGCGAAGGACTGAGTGTGTGACAGCGCAGCGGCGGCCGAATTCGAGCGGATGGGCGACGGAGCAGACGACTACTCGGTCTGCGGCGTTTTCGGCGGCGTATTACCTGGCTCCGCTTCTGGCTTTGACTCGGGCTCTGGCTCAAAGGCGGAATCAGGCTCTGGCTCCAGGCGCAGCAAATCATCGAAATCAGTCTTGAGCCCCTGCTCCATCGAGTCCAGCTCGACCAACAGGCTGCGAAAGCTGGTTTCGTCACGAGGCGGTTCGGGCTCTTCGTCCGGATCGAGGCTGGCGTCAGCCAAGGCCTGGAGATGCGCGGGCACCGGCGCATCCTCGAAATCCAGCACCGGCTCGGTTTCCATTTCACGCAGGTCCGCCAGTGGCGGCAGCTCATCCAGGCTTTTCAGGTTGAAATGGTCGAGAAAGCCCCTGGTTGTGGCAAACATGGCCGGCTTGCCGGGCACGTCCCGATAGCCCACCACCCTGATCCATTCGCGCTCCAGCAACGTTTTGACGATATGGCTGTTCACCGCCACACCGCGCACATCCTCGATTTCACCTCGAGTGATCGGCTGGCGATAAGCGATCAGGGCCAGAGTTTCCAGCATGGCACGCGAATAACGCTGCGGGCGCTCTTCCCAGAGCCGTCCGACCCAAGGCGAAAAGCGGTCGCGGATCTGCAAGCGATAGCCAGACGCGACTTCCTTGAGTTCGAATGCGCGGCCTTCGCAGGATTTGCGCAGCACCTCCAGCGCTTTTTTGAACACCGGCGGCTCAGGACGCTCGCCCTCTTCGAACAACTCGTAAAGCCGCTCCAGCGTCTGCGGCTTTCCAGAGGCCAGCAAAAACGCTTCAAGCAGCGGAGCCAGTTCGCGAGGTTCATTGAGGTTCATGGGTGTGTTCTTGCTCTACTCGGCTCGCGCCCGGACATGGATCGCCGCAAAGGGCTCGTTTTGGACCAGCTCGACAAGGGACTCCTTGACCAGTTCAAGCACCGCCATAAAAGTCACCACCACGCCAAGGCGCCCTTCTTCTGCGGTGAACAGCTCGGCAAACGGCACGAAACCACCGCCTTTCAGGCGCTCCAGCACATCGCTCATGCGTTCGCGGGTGGACAGCGCCTCGCGGCTGACCTGATGACTTTCAAACATGTCGCCACGGTGCAGTACTTCAGCCATGGACATCAGTACTTCTTCAAGGCTGACATCGGGCAACAGCTTGCGCGCCCTGGCTTCTGGTGCATCCAGTTTAGGCACGATCACGTCACGCCCTACCCGCTTCAGGCCATCTATGCCTTCTGCGGCAGCCTTGAAGCGTTCGTATTCCTGCAGGCGACGGATCAGCTCGGCGCGCGGATCGCCCTCTTCCTCTTCGATTTCCGCCGAGCGCGGCAACAGCATGCGCGACTTGATCTCGGCCAGCATGGCAGCCATGACCAGGTATTCGGCAGCCAGCTCCAGGCGCACGGTTTTCATCAGCTCGACATAGCCCATGTACTGCTTGGTGATTTCGGCCACCGGAATGTCGAGGATGTCGATGTTCTGCTTGCGAATCAGGTACAGCAGCAGGTCGAGCGGGCCTTCAAACGCTTCGAGAAAGACTTCCAGCGCGTCCGGCGGGATGTACAGGTCCAGCGGCATCTGCGTGACTGCCTGCCCGTAGACCAGCGCAAATGGGAGCTCCTGCTGGGCGTCGGCCTGACTGTCGACCCGTTCAACCACTGTCATTACGCTTGCTCACCGAACGGCGTGGGGTCGCCACAGCCGACCCGAATGATCTGAGGCTCGCCCTCGGCCAGATTGATCACGGTGGACGCCTCTGTGCCGCCCATGCCGCCATCGATGATGAGGTCCACCTGATGCTCCAGAATCTGGCGCATTTCATAGGGATCGACCAGCGGCTCGGCGTCGCCCGGCATGATCAGGCTGACGCTCATCAGCGGCTCGCCCAGTTGTTCGAGCAAAGCCTGAGCGATCGGATGGCTCGGCACGCGCAGACCAATGGTACGGCGCTTGGGGTGCAGGATCAGGCGCGGCACTTCGCGAGTGGCGTTGAGAATAAAGGTGTACGGCCCGGGCGTATGCGCCTTGAGCGCACGAAACGCTCCCGTGTCGACCTTGGCAAACAGCCCCAGTTGCGACAGGTCGCAGCACATCAGGGTGAAATTGTGTTTATCGTCCAGCTGGCGCAGGCGGCGAATACGCTCGATGGCGCTCTTGTCGCCAATCTGGCAGCCCAGTGCATAGGACGAATCTGTCGGGTACACCACCAGCCCGCCGGCCTTGATGATTTCTGCGGCCTGCTTGATCAGACGCGGCTGTGGGTTCTCCGGGTGGACCTGGAAAAATTGACTCACGGTAACTTCCTGTTCAGACGGCGGCAGTAGACTGTTCATGTTTGAATCTGGACCACAAAAGTGGCAAATCCTCAGGCACGGGGCGATAAACGCCTATCTCGCCCCAGGCGCCAGGACCATGAAAATCGCTTCCGGCAGAGACCAGCAAACCGAATTCACGCGCCAGAATGGACAGCGTCCCGACCTGATCGGCGGGCTGCATGCCGTTGACCACCTCGATGGCGTGTCCCCCTGCCTGGAGGAAATCGGCGACCAGTTTACGCCGTTTACTGCGGGTAAAGTCATAATGCGAAGGATGAGCCAGGCTGACCCATGCGTCTGAAGCGCGCAATGTTGCGACAGTGTCTTCAAGCGTGGGCCAATGCTGCTTCACATCGCCCAGCTTGCCGGCACCCAACCATTTGCGAAACGCCTCGGCACGGTCCTTGACGAAACCGGCGCGCACCAGAAAGTCAGCAAAGTGAGGACGCGCGGGGGCGTTGCCGCTGTCGCCGAGTTCCTGCTGAATGGCTCGGGCACCGTCCAGCGCGCCAGGCATACCTTTGATCGCCAACTTGCGACTGATTTCTTCAGCCCGCAACCAGCGCCCTTCATGCAAACGCGCGATGGCTTCGGTCAGTGCTGGCGCCTGTGTGTCGAATCCGTAGCCCAGAATATGGATGGTCGCGCCACCCCAGGTACAGGACATCTCGACACCATTGACCAGTTGCATGCCCAGCGAATGCGCCGCTGTGCGCGCCTCGTCGAGCCCTTCAAGGGTGTCGTGATCGGTGAGCGACAGCACTCGCACGCCGTTCTCGTGGGCACGGGCGACCAGTGCCGAAGGCGAGAGAGCTCCGTCAGAAGCGGTGCTGTGGCAATGCAAGTCAACATTCATAGTGGTGCTTTCGCGGTCATTGATGTTTGTTATTATGCCGCCACATCCTGCTTCTGGCTGCCATTGTGAAACAATTCATCGACTTCATCCCGCTGCTCCTGTTTTTCATCGTCTACAAAACCGAACCCCGCGCTGTGGATATCCTGGGCCATAGCTATATGGTAGGCGGAATCTTCAGCGCAACGGCCATGCTGATCATCAGCTCGGTGGTGGTCTACGGCATTCTGTACGTCAAGCAACGCAAGCTGGAGAAAAGCCAGTGGCTGACGCTGGTCGCCTGCCTGGTGTTTGGCAGCCTGACGTTGGCGTTCCATAGCGAAACCTTCCTCAAGTGGAAAGCACCGGTGGTCAACTGGCTGTTTGCGCTGGCCTTTGCCGGCAGCCACTTCATTGGTGATCGTCCACTGATCCAGCGCATCATGGGCCACGCCCTGACGCTGCCAGCCGCCATCTGGAGCAAGCTGAACGTCGCCTGGATCATCTTCTTCCTGTTCTGCGGTGCAGCCAATCTCTATGTGGCTTTTACCTATCAGGAATTCTGGGTCGACTTCAAAGTCTTTGGCAGCCTGGGCATGACCCTGATTTTCCTGGTCGGCCAAGGGATCTACCTGGCCCGCCACATGAACGACCCCGCCGCCCCCACGACAAAATCCGAGGACTGACATGCTCTACGCAATCATTGCCACTGACGTCGAAAATTCGTTGGAAAAACGCCTTAGCGTGCGTCCTGCTCACCTTGAGCGCATTACCGCGCTTCAAGGTGAGGGCCGTCTGGTACTCGCAGGCCCACACCCTGCGGTAGACAGTAATGACCCTGGGCCTGCCGGCTTCAGCGGCAGCCTGATCGTCGCCGAGTTCGAGTCGCTGAGTGCTGCACAAGCCTGGGCCAAGGCGGATCCGTTCGTCGAAGCAGGCGTTTATGCCGATGTAGTTGTCAAGCCGTTCAAACAGGTTCTGCCCGTACCGGCCTGAAAACGCTTGCAAGGACCCCGTCTGCAACAGGACGGGATCCTCCCCGCTTCAATGCCGCGCTTTGCTCATCATTCCTGACACGCTGCCGACAAACTTCTCAAAGCTCCGATAAAAACGGCTCTGACAAGGGAACTCATATGCGTTCAGGTAGGTGGTGTCTGTTGATGGTGGTCCTGGCGATGGCTCCGCAGTTGCGGGCCGAAGTGACAGAAAGTGCCGGAACGGTCGTCCCGTCATCGCATTCAGCTGTTGCCGCTGGCCAGATTGCAGACCTCCAGGCACAACTCAAAGAGAGCGAGCGTCAGCGTGAAGAGTTGACCCGGCAAGCACAGGTCACTGACCGCGACAGCCCGCTTGTGAGCCGTTTGCGTCAAGAGAACCAAAAGCTCAAGTTGCAGCTCAAAGAAGCACTGTCAGCCGTGCCGCCGCGCATACTGACCGAGCAACAACAATGGTTCGTCGCAGGGGGTGGCGTCGCGATGCTTGCCCTTCTGTGCGGTATATTCGTCAGCGGCTGGCGTAGGCAACGTCGGCAGTGGCTAAATTGAGTGGATCATGAGCGAGCTGTTACTGATTGATGATGACCAGGAGCTCTGCGAGCTTCTGAGCAGTTGGCTGAGCCAGGAAGGTTTTCAGGTACGCGCTTGTCACGATGGCAACAGCGCACGCGCCGCCCTTGCCGAATCGGCGCCCTCAGCCGTGGTGCTGGACGTAATGTTGCCAGATGGCAGCGGTCTCGAGCTCCTGAAGCAACTGCGTTCCGACCACCCGGATCTTCCAGTGGTGATGCTCTCGGCACGTGGCGAACCGCTGGACCGCATTCTGGGTCTTGAGCTGGGCGCCGACGACTACCTGGCAAAGCCCTGTGATCCGCGTGAGCTGACAGCGCGCCTGCGCGCCGTCCTGCGCCGCAGCCATCCGGTGGCGGCGTCAACGCAACTGGAGCTGGGCGACCTGACCTTCAGCCCCATGCGCGGCGTGGTCAGCGTCGATCAGAAAGAGCTGACTTTGACCGTCTCCGAAAGCCGCCTGCTGGACGCCCTGCTGCGTCAGCCTGGCGAGCCGTTGGACAAACAGGAACTCGCGCAGCTGGCGCTGGGGCGCAAGCTCACGCTTTACGACCGCAGCCTGGACATGCACGTCAGTAACCTGCGCAAGAAGATCGGGCCTCACCCGGACGGTCGCCCGCGAATCGTGGCGCTGCGCAGCCGTGGCTATTACTACAGCCTTTGAAATCAACGCCTGCGAGCTGACACAAACTGACGATGTCCCTTACACAAGCTTTACCAAGCGCTGACTGCGCTTGACCTTGTTCTCCCTAAACTGGGCTCAACGGCAACGAGCCGCACTAGAGACAAGGAGTTACACAATGCGCAAGACCATGATCGCTCTGATGTTTGCAGCTGCACTGCCTACCGTCGCGATGGCTGTGCCACAACCACCCGCTGGCGGCCCTGACCGAGACGCACCAGGCATGCATATTGACCGTGATGACCGTGGCCCAGGCCCTGGCATGCATCGCGGCCCGGGCCCAGGCCCACTCGGCGAACTGGACCTGACCCGCGAACAGCGTCAACAGGTAGAGCGTTTGATGCGTGAACAGCGCCACGAACGTCGCGAAATCTCACAACGCTACCTGGACAAGCTGCCCGCAGCAGACCAGAAAGCCATGCGAGACGAGATCGACGCCAAGCGAACCAAGACCGACAGCGATATTCGCGCCCTGCTCAAGCCTGATCAGCAGAAGCAGTTCGACGAAATCAAGAAGGAACAGGACCAGCGCCGTGCAGAATGGGCTGAGTTCAAAGCCTGGAAAGCCGAAAAAGCTGCAAAAGCCCAGTAATCGAAACGGCTTGACCCCCTGGCCTTCGGGCCGGATAACCCCTAGAACCCGACATGCCTGTGCATGTTGGGCTTCTTTTTTTCTGAGGAAACACCGTGCGTTCATTGTTCTGGCGAATCCTGGCAAGTTTCTGGCTGGCCATTGCTCTGGTTGCAGGCCTGTCGATTCTGGTTGGCCACATGCTCAATCAGGACGCATGGATCCTCAATCGCCATCCGGTCCTCAAGACCATCCCTGAAAAGTGGACGCAGCGCTTCGAAGAACAGGGCGCCGAGGCGGCTCAGGAATATCTCCAGACCATCAAGCGCCGCAAGCGCATTGACGTTCAGGTGCTCAACGACAACGGCGACCCGTTGGTCAGTGGCACCTTCCCGCCGCGTGCCGCTGCACTGGAAGCTCGTCAGCAGGAAAACGAAAACGGTGACCGCAAGTTGCCATGGCGGCGCCTGGCCACTGAATACACCAGCTCGAAAACCGGCGAAACGTACTTGCTGATCTACCGTGTCCCGCATCCTGAGCTCGATCAGTGGCACCGTCAGAGCCTGATGTGGCCGCTGAGTGCGATGGGCATCGCGCTGGTCGTACTGACGTTGTTCAGCCTGTTCGTCACCCTGTCGATCACCCGTCCGCTCAGTCGCTTGCGCGGCGCCGTGCATGATCTGGGGCAAACCAGTTATCAGCAGCACAGCCTGGCGCAGCTGTCCAACCGTCGCGACGAGTTCGGCGTGCTCGCCACAGATTTCAATCGCATGGGCGCACGCTTGCAAAGCCTGATCGGCAGCCAGCGTCAGTTGCTGCGCGACGTGTCACACGAACTGCGCTCGCCCTTGGCACGGCTACGCATTGCCCTGGCCTTGGCCGAACGTGCGGAAACCGCCGAGCGCGAGAAGCTGTGGCCACGGCTGGGTCGCGAATGCGACCGGCTGGAAGCATTGATCAGCGAGATTCTTGCGCTGGCGCGTCTGGATGCGGATTTTGGCGGCCCCGAGCCGGTGGACCTGAGCGCGTTGCTGCATCGCCTGCAGAACGAGACGCAGCAGGACGGTGCCGAGCACAGCATTCAGGTCGAGGTGCCGAGTGACCTGACCTTGCAGGGCTGGCCGGACATGATCGAGCGCGCGCTGGACAACCTGCTGCGCAATGCCCTGCGCTTCAGCCCGGCAGGACAGAACATCGACCTGCAGGCTGTGCGGGTCGATAACCATGTGCGCCTGAGCGTACGCGACCGAGGCCCAGGCGTGGCCGAAGAACACCTGTCGCAACTGGGCGAACCCTTCTATCGCGCGCCCGGCCAAACTGCACCGGGCCACGGCCTGGGCCTGGCGATTGCCAAGCGCGCGGCAGAACGCCATGGCGGCAGCCTGATACTCGGCAATCATCCCGAGGGCGGGTTCATCGCCACCCTCGATCTGCCGCTCGAGCCCGTCAATCCGTCATCAGTCTGACGACGGCATCAACCCTGCCATGCGCTGACAAAACCTGCCACGTCGACTTTCGGTGCTTCGCGGGGCGGGTTCAATGGCGTCCCCAGGTACAGAAAGCCGATCACCTCTTCATCGGCCTCTAGCCCCATACCCTTCGCCACCAGCGGGGCATAGGACAGCTCACCAGTGCGCCAGACCGCACCGACGCCCAGCGCATAAGCGGCCAGCAACACGCCGTGGGCTGCACATCCGGCGGTAATCAGCTGTTCTTTGCGTGGCACCTTGAAGTGATCCTGTAACCGAGCGATGACCACCACGACCAACGGTGCACGTAGCGGCCCAAGACGGGCCTTTTCCAAGGCCTGCGGCGTCACTTCGGCACCGCTTTGCTCCAGCGCCTCGACCAGCAGATCACCCATTCGCTCACGCGCCGAACCTTCGACTGTCAGAAAGCGATAAGGCCGCAACTGCCCGTGATCAGGCGCGCGCAGGGCTGCGCCAAACAGAATTTCGCGCTGTGCAGCGTCCGGGGCGGGGTCGACCAGTCGCGGGACCGAAACACGATTGAGCAAAACGTCCAGCGCCTGCATGGTTGTCTCCTTGAAAAATATGATCAGGCATTCTAGAGCCTGTTTAACCTCAATAACGAGCGCAGAGGGCAATTCCTTACAGGCAATGTCGACACAGCCCACGTCCGCTCTGGTTTACATGCCTTCAAGCGCAGGTAGAATGGCGCCTTTCTTCAGCCCAGCCCGAGTCAGTCATGTCGTTGCCGACCCTACGTATTATCGGTTTCATTATCGGCATCTTCCTGATTACGCTGGCCGTCGCCATGGTCGTGCCGATGGTGACGCTGGTCATTTATGACCGCGTCGAAGACCTGCGCTCTTTTCTGTGGTCCAGCGCCATCACCTTTATTGCCGGTCTTGCCATGGTGGCTCCCGGCCGCCCCGAGCATGTTCAACTGCGCCCCCGGGACATGTACATGCTCACCGTGTCCAGTTGGGTGGTGGTCTGCATCTTTGCCGCGCTGCCCTTCCTGCTGACCCAACACATCAGCTACACCGACTCGTTTTTTGAAAGCATGTCCGGCATCACTGCCACCGGATCGACCGTGCTCAGCCATCTGGACAGCATGTCACCGGGGATTCTGATCTGGCGTTCAATGCTGCACTGGCTGGGCGGCATCGGCTTCATCGGCATGGCGGTCGCGATCCTGCCGTTGCTGCGTATTGGTGGCATGCGGCTGTTCCAGACCGAATCTTCCGACCGCTCGGAAAAGGTCATGCCGCGCTCGCACATGGTGGCCAAGTACATCGTGCTCGCCTACGTCGGCTTTACCGCACTGGGCAGCCTGGCGTTCTGGGCTGCGGGCATGAGCCTGTTCGATGCGATCAACCATGCGATGTCAGCGATTTCGACCGGTGGGTTTTCCACCTCGGACCTGTCGCTGGCCAAATGGCCTCAGCCGGCGGTGCATTGGGTGGCCATCGTGGTGATGATCCTAGGCAGCCTGCCGTTCACCCTGTATGTGGCGACCTTGCGCGGCAACCGCAAGGCGCTGATCAAGGATGAGCAGGTACAAGGGCTGATCGGGTTGCTACTGATCACCTGGCTGGTGATGACCGTCTGGTACGCCAACACGACTGATTTGCCATGGACCGACGCGCTGCGCCATGTGGCCCTCAACGTGACATCTGTGGTGACCACGACAGGCTTCGCGCTCGGCGACTACAGCCTGTGGGGCAACTTCTCGCTGATGCTGTTTTTCTACCTGGGGTTCATTGGCGGCTGTTCCGGCTCGACGGCAGGTGGTGTGAAGATCTTCCGCTTCCAGGTGGCCTACATTCTGCTCAAGACCAACCTCAATCAGCTGATTCACCCGCGCGCGGTGATGAAACAGAAGTACAACGGGCACCGGCTGGATGACGAGATCGTGCGGTCCATCCTGACCTTTTCGTTCTTCTTCACCATCACCATCTGCCTGATCGCGCTGATGCTGTCGTTGCTTGGGCTGGATTGGATGACCGCATTGACGGGCGCTGCCAGCACGGTTTCCGGAGTGGGCCCGGGGCTGGGTGAAATCATCGGGCCAGCGGGTAACTTTTCGACGCTCCCGGATGCGGCGAAATGGATTCTGTCCGGCGGCATGCTGCTGGGTCGTCTGGAGATCATCACCGTACTGGTACTGTGCGTACCGGCATTCTGGCGGCATTGATTCAGCCGTTGCAGCCTCGCAGTGTTCGTCCTATAAAGGACGAAAGAACCGAGGGCATGCACATGGATACCGTCAGGCAATTCACCCGCTTCGCCGATTTCTACCCTTATTACCTAGAAGAACACCGCAGCAGTACCAGCCGACGTCTGCATTTCGTCGGCACCTCACTGGTCATCTTTCTGCTGGCTTTCGGGATTGGCAGTGGTCGCTGGTGGATGCTGTTGTTGCTGCCCATTGCGGGATACGGCTTTGCCTGGGCCGGGCATTTCTTCTTCGAGAAAAACCGCCCGGCCACCTTCAAACACCCGTTCTACAGCTTGCTCGGCGACTTCGTCATGTACCGCGACATGCTGTTGGGCAAAGTGCCTTTTTAAGGCACTGCCGTTAGAGCAACCGGCCAGTACTGTCAGGCGACCGGCTCACTCACCGCCACTGGCTCCGGTTCTGTCAAAGGCTGCTGGCTGGCTTGCAGGTGCGCATCAGCGAGACGGAAAAGCTCGATATGCCCGTCCAGGTGTTCGATCAGGGCCGTGCAGGACTCCACCCAGTCGCCGCAATTGAGGTATTCGACGCCGCTCACCTGACGGATTTCCGCGTGGTGGATGTGCCCGCAGACCACGCCGTCCAGCCCGCGCTTCACGCATTCGTGGGCAATGGCCTCCTCGAAATCGCTGATGAAGCTGACCGCCGTCTTGACCTTGTGCTTCAAGTACGCCGACAGCGACCAGTAACCGTAGCCGTATTTGGCCCGCCAGTGATTGAGCCAACGATTGAGCGTCAGAGTAAATTCGTAGGCCGAATCGCCAAGAAACGCCAGCCAGCGGTGATACCGGGTAATCACGTCGAACTGGTCGCCATGGATCACCAACAGGCGGCGCCCGTCAGCGGTGACATGCTCGGCTTCGTCGACCAGCTGTATATTGCCCAGAATGAGTTTCGAATAACGGCGCAGGAACTCGTCATGGTTGCCGGTGACGTAGATGACCTCGGTGCCGCGCTTACTCATGGTCAGCAACCGACGAATTACATTGGTGTGTGCCTGCGGCCAGTACATGCCGCTGCGCAGCTTCCAGCCATCGATGATGTCGCCCACCAGATACACCTTGTCTGCCTGGTAGCGCTTGAGAAACGCAGACAGATGCTCAGCCTGGCAATCGCGCGTGCCGAGATGAACGTCGGAAATCCACAACGTCCGTACACGTTGCTTGCGGCTGGGTTTGGCGAGCTGAGCACTGCTCATGGGACGACCTCCGGCAGGTTTTCCCAAACAATGCAGCATGCCGGTGAATCGAATATGACACGCTCATGGCGATGTCATGACAGCGCAAACGCTTATTGAGGATCTACCGCACCCTGCCGGTCGTTATGACCCAGATCACGCGCCGGGTCGATCTGATCACGCACGCGCTGCTTGAGAACCTTGGCCTCGGGAAAGCCGCCATCGATCTTGCGCTCCCAGAGCTGCACGCCGTCACAGCTGATACGAAACACGCTCCCCGTGCCCGGTTCAAGCGCGACTCTGCCAAGATCGTCGCTGAAGGTGCTGAGCAGCTCCTGCGCCAGCCAGGCAGCACGCAACAGCCATTGGCATTGTGTGCAATAGGTGATGACGATTTCGGGTTTATTGGCAGACATGAGCGCCTCCTTCGCAAAGACAGGCGCCCATGATACGCATCATCGACGGGCGTTGGCGACGCGGCGCAACTCACTGAGCGTCGAGTCCTGCCCTGTTTTCTCTGATGCAGTTTCCTGCTGCGCGGCGGTCTGCGCAGGCTCAGGCGCCTTGACGCCCAGCAGTCCCAGCAAGCGGCTGCGAATTGCCTGGAAACCGGCTTGTCCGCTGTCACGCTGACGCGGCAGTTCGATGCGGATTTCATCAGCGATCCGCCCATTGGCGAGCACGATCACCCGATCCGCCAACAGAATCGCTTCGTCGACATCGTGGGTGACCAGCAACACGGCAGGCGTGTGCTTGCGCCACAGATCGATGATCAACTGATGCATGCGAATCCGGGTCAGGGCGTCGAGTGCGGCAAAGGGTTCGTCCAGCAACAGCAGCTTGGGCTCGCGCACCAGGCCACGGGCCAGCGCCACGCGTTGCGCTTCGCCGCCCGACAGCGTGGCCGGGAACGCATTGACGCGATGCGCCAGGCCCACTTCCGTCAGGGCCGCTTCGGCACGGGCCTTGGCATTGTTGATGTGCAGGCCGAGGATCACGTTCTTCCAGGCGTTTTTCCAGGGCATCAGCCGAGGCTCCTGAAACACCGCCGCCCGCGCCACCGGCACACGCAGCTCACCACTGTCGATGCTGTCCAGCCCGGCCAGCGTGCGCAGCAGAGTGGTCTTGCCGGAGCCGCTGGCACCGAGCAAGGCGACGAACTCGCCCGGTGCGATGTCCAGGTCCAGCCCGTCGATGACCCGCTGCTGGCCGAACTGGCGCACCACGTTGCGTAGTTGTACCGGCGCCGCAGCGGCTTTTTCTGCCGGGGATTGAACACTTGAATGCGTGTTGAGCACGTCGAGAGCTGCCATGTTCAGTTCCTCACGAATGTAGGTCGCCAGGCCAGCGCATAGCGCTCCAGCGTGCGGATGATGCCGTCGATCACAAGGCCAAGAACGCTGTAGATCAGCAGGCAGATGACAATCACGTCGGTGCGCATGAAGTCCCGGGCATCGCTGGCCAGATAACCGATACCCGCCGTGGTGTTGATCTGCTCGACGAACACCAGCGCCAGCCATGAAATCCCGAGCGAGTAGCGCAGCCCGACGAAGAACGACGGCAGAGAGCCCGGCAGAATCACGTGCCAGATCAGTTCTCGCCGGCTCAGGCCCAGCGTATTGGCGGCTTCGATAAGTTTGGGATCGATGTTGCGGATGCCGGAGAACAGATTGAGGTACACCGGAAAGGTAGTGCCCATCACGATCAATGCCACCTTGGTGAACTCGCCAATGCCGAACCAGAGAATGAACAGTGGCACCAGCGCCAGCGAGGGGATGGTACGCAGCATCTGCATCGGCGAATCGAGGGCAATTTCGCCGCGTTTGGACAATCCGGTGACCAGCGCCGCGATCACCCCGATGCTGACACCAATACTCAGGCCCAGTAGTGCACGCTGCAAGGAAACCCACAGATGACGCGCCAGCTCACCCGAGGCAATCATTGACCAGAGCGTACCGCCGATCTGCGACGGCGCTGCGATCACACGACTGGGCAGCAGACCGGTTTGCGAGGCCAGCTCCCAGAGCAGCAGCAAGGCCAGGGGACTGAGCAGGCGCAAGACGAAGCCAGGCACCTCCCAGCGTCGCACCTGATGCGATGCCTGTGCGTTTTCGGGCTTGCTGACCACCAGAAAACCGCTATCAGCGGGGTTGAGGGTTGTTTCAGACATGTAGGGATCCTTCCTGAACGGACCGGGTAAAAATCAACCGATACAGTGAGTGGACCCATGCTAGGTGCATAAGAACGCCGCGTGAAATTCTTTTTAGGCCTAAGCTAATAGTTATATTTATTGATTACCTACAAACAACATCATGCGTATTTTTTATAATTAACTTAGACCCAAATCGAATTTCACAGCGCCTGCCCCATGCCCTTATGGTGCTCTTCGACAAGGTCGAACGGACCTCAACCATTGGCAGGAGTCTCCATGAGCATCGAATTCATCGGCTATATTGCCACTCAACCCGGATCTGAAATTCACCCGCGCAGCGGCGCGGCCATCCAGCCCGATTACGTGGAGAAAGTCGCTCGGGCTCATGAAGAGGCAGGCTTTGATCGAGCACTGATCGCCTATCACTCCAACAGCCCGGACAGCACGCTGGTAGCGTCACACGCTGCAAGCATCACCCGCACACTGAAATTTTTGATCGCGCACCGCCCAGGCTTTATTTCGCCGACTGTCGCGGCGCGTCAATTCGCAACGCTGGACGTCTTCAATGGTGGACGCACCGCCGTGCACATCATCACCGGCGGTGACGACAAGGAGCTAAGGGCCGACGGCAGTTACATCGGCAAGGACGAACGCTACGCGCGCAGCGACGAATACCTGAGCGTGGTGCGCCAGGAATGGACCCGCGACACGCCCTTTGATCACAACGGCACCTATTACCAGTTCGAAGGCGCGCACTCACAGGTCAAATCACCGCAACTGCCGCACATCCCGTTGTACTTCGGCGGTTCGTCGCCCGCAGCCATCGCCGTGGCCGGCAAACACGCCGACGTGTATGCGTTGTGGGGTGAAACCTATGAGCAGGTGCGCGATGTGGTGAAACAGGTGCGCGCGGAAGCTGCGAAGCATGGCCGCACCATTCGGTTCAGCCTGTCGTTGCGACCGATTCTGGCGGACACCGAAGAACAGGCCTGGGCCCGTGCTGACAGCATTCTGGAAAAGGCCAGGGTGCTGGCCGAGAGCAACGGTTTTGTCCGTCGCGAGCCGCCGAACGAGGGCTCCCGTCGTTTGCTCGCGGCGGCTGCGCAGGGTTCGCGTCTGGACAAGCGGCTGTGGACCGGCATCGCTGGCCTGCTCGGTGCACAGGGCAACTCCACGTCGCTGGTCGGAACGCCAGAACAGGTCGCCGAAGCGTTGCTCGATTACTACGATCTGGGGATCACCACCTTTCTGATTCGTGGTTTCGACCCGCTGGAAGACGCCATCGACTACGGCAAAAAATTGATCCCGCTGACCCGCGAGCTGGTCGCGCAACGCGAGCGTCAGGCCCGTGAACAGGTCGCCTGACTGAGCACTGGTGCGTCGAAGCGGGCGAGTCTGACATGACTGCCCGCTGGTTGAACTCAGGCGGCGACCGCGACCGGTTTGAGCGAGCGGGCCACCAGTGCGCCGAACGCTTCGACCGGCGCTTGCAGATTGCCCAGGAAGCGCGGGTAGAACAGCCAGAGGTCCATCACCGGCTTGAAATCCTTGAGCGGCAAGACGGCCAGTTGCTCCCGATGGATGCTGCGTTCCAGCAACGGGCGCGGCACCAGGCCCAGCCCCATGCCGTCTGCCACCAACCCGAGCTGCAATTCAGTGCCGAAGGTTTCCAGGTTGACCTTCATGCTCAGGCCCTGATCGGTCAGGGTGCGTTGCAGGCCGGCACGAAAACCGCAACCGTCCGGGTTGAGCACCCAGCCGTGCTCGTAACAGTCCGCCAGCTTGCCAACCTTTTTTGGCAGCGAGCCTTTGGCGCAGACCACCACCAGTTCCATCTTGCCCAGCGACTGGCCGACGATATTGTCAGGGAAGATCTTGCCTGCCGGGAACAGCGCGGCTGCAGCGTCCAGTTCGCCGTTCTCGATCTTGCCGATCAGGTGACTGCCCCAGCCGGTGATCACTTGTGCGCGCAGGTCGGGAAACTCGCCGCGCAGTTGCTTGAGAGCGTCGAGCAACACCACATCACCAATGGTCTGCGGCACGCCCAGACGCAACAGCCCGCTCGGCGGCGTATCGCGCGCCACCAACTCTCGCAGCGCGTCCATCTCGCGCATGATCGACAGGCACTTCTGGTAAACCTGCAGGCCCATCGACGTCGGCTTGAGCGGCTTGGTGTTGCGGTCGAACAACTCGACACCCAACGCCTGCTCGAAATTCTGTACCCGTCGGGTAATGGCCGGCTGTGTCAGGTCCAGGGACTCAGCGGCATGGCTGATCGACTGGCAGCGGATCACTGCAACGAACGCATCGATATCATCAATTTTCATTCGAACCGCACATAAAAATAGAGAGAGAACATAGGCAAAAAGCATAGTGCGAATGGCCATCCGTGGATAGCCCGCCAATCCATTCAAGGGGCAAGGCAGCCCGTTTCAAAAGACGTTTTCGTTATAACCTAATCATTAAAAAATAGCATATTAAATCCTCGCATTATGCTTACATCTAACCATTCTCATCTCTCTGCTCTGGAATGGACATGACCCGGAATCGACACCCTGAACGACTCGGGGCTTTTATCGACGCGCTGGCCGAATTGATCGCCAGCAAGCCGAACGAAGGTGATCTGCTCAATCGCGGCGGCAAGCTCCTGGCTCAACTGGTCAGGCACGACGACTGGCTGCCGGAAGAATTCGCGATCCCCGACTCGACCCGTTATCAGCAATTTCTGTTGCACGCCGACCCGCAGCAACGGTTCTCGGTGGTCAGCTTTGTCTGGGGGCCGGGGCAGCGCACACCGATTCATGACCACCGTGTATGGGGCCTGATCGGCATGCTGCGCGGTGCCGAAGATGCGCAGGGTTTCGTGCGCGGTGAGGACGGTCGGCTGGTCAGACAGGGGCCGTCGATCCGTCTCGCACCAGGTGACGTGGAGACCTTGTCGCCGCACAGCAACGACGTTCACCAGGTGAGCAATGCCTTCAGCGACCAGGTGTCGATCAGTATTCATGTCTACGGCGCCGACATTGGCACCGTGAAACGTGCCGTCTATGACCTCGACGGCACGGAAAAACTGTTTGTTTCCGGCTATTCCAACGCCGTGATTCCAACGACTCAGGCCGCACTGACGGAGCACTCACCCCAATGACTTCACATGCAACCCGATCATTCGCAGATATTCGTCAGGCACTGCTGGACCGCCAGGAACTGGCCCTCGTGGACGTTCGCGAGGAAGCCCTCTTTGCCCAATCCCACCCGCTGTTCGCGGTCAACATTCCGCTGTCCAGGCTGGAGCTTGAGGTGTTCTCCCGCCTGCCACGCCGTGACACCGCGGTCACACTTTATGACAACGGTGAAGGCCTGGCCGAAAGAGCCCGCCAGCGCCTGGAGCATCTGGGCTACAGCGATGTAAAACTGCTGGAAGGCGGCCTGCAGGGCTGGAGCGATGCTGGTGGCGAACTGTTCATCGACGTCAACGTGCCCAGCAAGGCCTTTGGCGAACTGGTCGAACATCATCGTGCAACCCCGTCGCTGGCCGCCGAAGAGGTGAAAGCCCTGCTCGACAACAATGCCGACGTGGTGATCCTCGATGCCCGCCGTTACGACGAATACCAGACCATGAGCATCCCCGGCGGCATCAGTGTGCCGGGCGCTGAACTGGTGTTGCGCGCCCGCGAACTGGCGCCAGACCCGAACACCCGCATCATCGTCAACTGTGCAGGGCGCACGCGCAGCATCATAGGCACCCAATCGCTGGTCAACGCCGGGCTGCCGAATCAGATCAACGCCCTGCGCAACGGCACCATCGGCTGGCTGTTGGCCGGGCAGACGCTGGACCATGGCCAGAACCGACGCTTCGCCGCGGTCAGTGAAGACACCCGGGAAGCGGCCAGTACCGACGCCCGCAAAGTCGCCGACCAGGCGGGAGTGAAGCGCGCCGGCCATGCCGATCTGCAACGCTGGCAAGCCGATACGGCACGCACTACTTATCTGTTCGACGTGCGCACCCCCGAAGAATTTGCCGACGGTCACCTGCCAGGCTCGCGCTCGACACCCGGCGGGCAACTGGTTCAGGAAACCGATCACTTCGCCAGTGTGCGCGGCGCGCGGATCGCGCTGGTGGACGACGACGGCGTACGCGCCAACATGTCGGCGTCCTGGCTGGCACAACTGGGCTGGGACGTATCAGTCATCGATGGTCTGCCCGCTGCTGCGTTCAGCGAACAGGGCGATTGGGACGCGCCGTTCCCTGCACCGTCACAGGTGGAAGAAATCACTGTAGAGACGCTGGTGCAATGGCAGACGCAAGGTGACGTGGCCGTTCTGGACTTCACTGCCAGCGCCAACTACGTGAAGCAGCACATACCCGGTGCCTGGTGGGCCCTGCGCGCCGACCTCAAACAGGCCCTGGCCAAGGTGCCTGCTGCCGACCGTTATGTAGTGACCTGCGGCAGCAGCCGGTTGGCGCGCTTTGCCGTGGCCGACATCGAGGCATTGACCGAGCGGCCGGTGTTTGTGCTCGCCGGTGGCACTGCCAACTGGATCAAGGCCGGACTGGCGCTGGAGCATGGCGAAAGCCGCCTTGCTTCACCTCGAATCGACCGTTATCGCCGTCCTTATGAGGGTGTCGACGCGCCACGCGATGCCATGCAGGCGTATCTGGACTGGGAGTACGGGCTGGTGGTTCAGCTGGAGCGTGACGGTACCCATGGGTTTCAGGTGATCTGACGGTTTGCTGCACCACCTGCGCTCACATACGTCTGTCAAATCTGGAGAAACAGTCCGATGCCGCTTTTTTTCACCTCTCCCCGGCCCCTCAAAGGTCTGCTGTTCGGCACGTTGCTGAGCCTGTTGGCGGGCCAACAGGCGCTGGCAGCCGAGCAGGCGCCGTTGCTGGTCGCCAATCAGAAATCACTGCTCAAGGTGCTGTTGCAGGTTTCCGGCGAGCTCAAGAATGCGCCCTACGAGATCCAGTTTTCCGAGTTCCCGTCAGCTGCTCCGCTGGGCGAGGCGCTGAACGCTGGTGCCGTGGACATAGGCGCCTTGGGCGATGCGCCGTACGTGTTCGCACTCGGTGCTGGCGCACCGCTGAAAGTGGTCAGCATCACTCACGCGCAAGGGCGTTTCACCACCGCTGTGCTGGTCGCGAAAGACTCGCCGATCAAGACCGTGGCCGACCTCAAGGGCAAGCGCATCGTCACCGGACGAGGCTCCATCGGTCACTATCTGGCAATTCGTGCGCTGCATGAAGCCGGGCTCAAGACCAGTGATGTGACGTTCATCAACCTGCTGCCGAGCGAGTCACGCCTTCTGCTGGACAGCGGCGACGCGGATGCCTGGGCAACCTGGGACCCGTACACCACGATTTCCATTACCCAAAGCAATGCGCGTGTGCTGGTCAGCGGCAGCGAGCTGCTGAGCAATCACCTGTATCTGGCGGCAACGCGCAAGGCGATCGACGGCAAGCGTGCACAACTGGACGACTTCGTCGCGCGGGTCGAACGCGCTTTCAACTGGACCAACGCTCACCCCGAGGAATATGCGGCGGCGCAGGCGAAGGTCACCGGATTGCCGCTGGAGGTGCATCTGGCAGTCGCCAAGGCTACCAAAATGCAGCGCACGCCGATTGACGATGCAATCATCCAGGGCTTGCAAGCCACCGCAGACACCTACCTGGCCGAAGGCATCATCAACAAGCCCATAGATGTGTCCACTGGCTTCGATGAAAGCTTCAACGCGTCACGGGCGCAGGTGGCCCAGGCTGCCGTAAAGTGATCCGCCCATTCAGTCACACTCGGCCCTGCTGCACATTGCGAAAAGGACCCCGCATGACACGCTCATCATTTCACCAACAGCATGACCTGCAGGAATCGGCACATGAGTTCGCCATACGCTTGCGAGGGCTGACCGCCACACTGGCCGAAACCGCCGAACATTACGACGCCAGCGCAGACTTTCCGCATGCCAATTTCCGCCTGCTGCACAGTCACGGCCTGCTGGGCCTCACGGTGCCGACCGAGCTGGGTGGCGGCGGCGCCGAGCTGGCGCAGGCACAACAAGTGATCAGCGCGGTGGCACGCGGCGAGCCGTCGACCGCACTGATTCTGGTGATGCAGTACTTGCAGCACGTACGCCTGCAAGACAACACAAACTGGCCTCGCGACCTGCGCGTGCGGGTTGCCGAAGAGGCGGTCCGCGACGGTGCGTTGATCAACGCTCTGCGTGTCGAGCCGGACCTGGGTACGCCGGCGCGTGGCGGGTTACCCGGCACCCTCGCGCGCCGCACCACCGCAGGCTGGCGCATCAGCGGCACCAAGATCTATTCCACCGGCAGTCACGGCCTGACCTGGTTCGCCGTGTGGGCGCGCAGTGATGATGACGACCCGCTGGTTGGTACGTGGCTGGTGCACAAGGACACGCCGGGTATTCGCATCATCGAGGACTGGGACCACTTGGGCATGCGCGCCACCAACAGCCACGAAATCCGCTTCGACGACGTGCTGGTGCCGCTCGACCAGGCGGTCAGTGTCAGCCCGTGGAGCGCACCGCAGTCCGATCTGGATGCCAGCGGCCTGCTCTGGATGTCAGTCCTGTTGTCATCGGTGTACGACGGCATCGCTCAGTCCGCCCGTGACTGGCTGGTGCACTGGCTGCAACAGCGCAAGCCGTCCAATCTCGGCGCCGCGCTTTCGACCCTGCCGCGCTTCCAGGAAGTCGTCGGGCAGATCGATACATTGCTGTTTGCCAACCGCACATTGCTGCAGTCAGCCACGCACGGCCTGACGCCTGCCGCACACGCTGCGCAGATCAAATACCTGGTGACCAACAACGCGATACGTGCCGTGGAGCTGGCGATTGAAGCGTCGGGTAATCCGGGGCTGTCCCGCAGTAATCCCTTGCAGCGCCATTACCGCAACGTGGTGTGCGGGAGGGTTCATACCCCGCAAAACGATGCAGTTCTGATCGGCGTGGGCAAAGCGGCCTTCGCTGGCCGCACGCCTGCAATTTGAGCCATCAGATCATCGGTGGCGGCTCGAAAGCTGTCACCGCTGGCAACGCCTGATCCCACTTCACGATGTCCACCGACGCTGTCTGCGCCGAGCAGCCCTGTGACAGGCTGGAAGCGCCGACGTCCTGCGTGATGACGTTGGGGTTGCCGTGCTTTTCCAGGCTGCCGCGTTCGCCGTGGACCAGCGGATCGAACCAGGCGCCCGTCGCGATCTGCACCACACCAGGCCGAATGGCGTCGGACACAATCACCCCCGCCAGAAACGCCCCGCGCTCGTTGAACACCTTGACCACGTCGCCATCGACGATACCCCGTGCCGCTGCGTCAATCGGGTTGAGGGTCAACGGCTCGCGCTGCTGAATCTTCGACGCCCGACTGTAACTGCCATGGTCATACTGGCTGTGCAGGCGGGTTTTCGGCTGATTGGAGAGCAGGTGCAAGGGATGCGTTGGCGCGGATTTGTCGAGCCAAACCGGGTGACCCGGGCAGTCGGCATAGCCAAAACCGGCGATGCGCTCGGAGAAGATTTCAATGCGGCCTGATGGTGTCGGCAGCGGATGTTTGTCCGGATTGTCACGAAAAGACTGGAGCAACACCACGTCCGTGTCGGGGTAATCGATTTCCAGTAGCCCATCGCGCCAGAACTGCTCGTAGTCCGGCAGCGTGATGCCAAATGTCTCGGCCCGTCCGCGAGATTCATCGTAGATAAAACGCAGCCAGGCGTCGGCGTCGCGACCTTCGGTGAACGCCTGAGCCACACCCAGACGCTCGGCCAGCTCGGTCAGAATCGAATAATCGTCGCGCGCCTCGCCCACCGGCTCAATGGCCCGCTGCATGGCGACCATGAAGCGATCAGACGCCGAGCTGCCGATATCGTTGCGCTCCAGCGCCGTGGTTGCGGGCAACACGATGTCGGCATATTTGGCCTGAGCGGTCCAGAACTGTTCGTGAACGACGATGGTTTCCGGGCGCTGCCAAGCCTCCAGCAATCGATTGAGGTCCTGGTGGTGGTGGAAGATATTGCCCCCAGCCCAGTACACCAGCCTGATATCCGGATAGGTGTGCTGTTGGCCGTTGTAGTCGAACGGCGTACCGGGATGCAGCAGCATGTCGGTGACCCGCGCCACCGGAATGAACGCCTTGATCGGGTTGCTGCCTTGGGAGAACCGCGGCCCCGAGAACGCCTTGCGTCCGCTGCCAGTGTTGTTCATGCAGCCGTAACCCAGACCGAAGCCACCGCCGGGCAAGCCGATCTGGCCCAGCAAGGCGGCCAGCGTCACGGTCATCCAGAACGGCTGTTCGCCATGAATCGAGCGCTGTAATGAATAGGCGACGTTGATCAGGGTACGCTTGCTCGCCATACGGCGCGCCAACTCGACGATCTGCGACGCGGGAATATCAGTCAACGCTTCGGCCCATGCCGGGTCCTTGGGTTGACCATCGACATGGCCCAGCAGGTAATCGCGAAAGCGCTCATAGCCAACGGTGTAGCGCTGCACGAACGCGTCATCATGCAAGCCTTCGGTGATCAACACGTAGGCCAGCGCCAGCATCAGCCCGGTGTCGCTGCCTGGACGCACCGCGAGCCATTCGTTATGCACCGGACCTGTCAGGTCATCACGCAACGGGCTGACATTGACGAACTGCACACCGGTCTCGGACATTTGCGTCAGTGCATCGGCGAGCAGATGATCGCTGGCTCCGCCGGGGCTGGTCTGGGCGTTCTTGGCAGGCAGGCCGCCGAACGCGACGAACAGTTCGCAATGCTCAGCGAGGTTTTTCCAGGAAGTGTGTGCCGCCAGTAGCCAGTCCATGTTGCCGACAATATGCGGCATCAACACCCGCCCCGCGCCCAGGCTGTAGCTGTCGGTGCTGGACACGTAACCGCCGATGCAGTTGAGGAAGCGGTGCAACTGGCTTTGTGCATGGTGAAAGCGCCCTGCACTGCCCCAGCCGTAACTGCCGCCGAAGATCGCCTGATTACCGTGCGCCTGTCTGACCCGGTTCAGCTCGCTGGCCACCAGGTCGAGCGCTACCTCCCAGGACACTTCGACAAACGGTTCTTGCCCTCGCCACTCGGGATGCGCGCAGGTTTTCTCAAGAAAGCTGCGGCGTACGGCGGGTCGCATGATGCGCGTGGGCGAGGTAATGGCGGCGGCAACCGATTCGCCTATTGGCGAAGGATCCTTGTCCCATGGTGCAGGCTGCAAAGCCTCCAGCTTGCCGTCCACCACATGCGGTTGGTACGTGCCCCAGTGCAGCGAAGTGAAACTCATGGTGAGGGTTCCTGATCAAGCTGTTTTCTTCGGTGAGTCCACGATGCCTGACAGGGCTTCTACGCGAGCAAGACAACGTCTCGCGCTCAAAGCCGCTCGCTCAACGAGAAACCTGAGTCTGGCCTTGCAGTGCGGCATTGAAAGATTCGTCGAACACACTGGCAGCAGGATAGCGTTTGGTCAGCCCTGCGTTGTTGAAAAAATCGATGGTCTGTTGAGCGCCCGCTACAACATCCGGCGTGATGGGCACCACGACCACGTGCGCGCGGGAGAACCAGCGGCTGGCGACCTCGGCGTCGGCCTTGGTCAGCGCGGCCCAGGCATTGGCGTAAATCTCGTTATGTTGCGGATCGCTGACCGACCAGGCTCGGGCGGCCTGCAAGCGCTGCAGAAAATCACTGATTTGCGCGCGCTTGTTCTGGATCGCCTTGTCATTGGCGACGATAAAACTTTGCGCCGGAATAAGCCCTTGCGCCGTGGTGATGATGCGTGCGCCCTGGCGCTCCTGTTGCGTGACATAAGGCTCCCAGGTCGCAATCGCATCCACAGACCCACCATCCAGCGCGTGTGAGGAGTCGAGTGCGCTCAGGTAGCGATAGTCCACGGCATCGCGTGGCACTCCGGCCTTGTCGAGGGCGGTGAGCATCAGTTGCTGACTGAACGAGCCTTTCCAGATCGCGACTTTCTTGCCCGCCAGGTCTGCAACGGTTCTGATCGAGGAGTCTTTGCGCACGACAATCGCCACGCCCTCAAGGCTCTGCCGCGACACGCCAATCACCTTGATCGGTGCACCCAACGCGCCCATGAACAATGCTGGCGAGTCCCCCAGCAAACCGACATCAAGGCTGCCCACGTTCAAGGCTTCGGCAACAGGAGAACCCGCCGTGAACTGCTTCCACTCCAGCTCATAGGGCAGATCCTTGAGCACGCCCGCGGCTTCCATCACGGTGCGGGCGCTGTAGCTCTGATCACCGACAATCAGCTCGGCAGCCTGAGCCGACCAGGGCATCGCCAGTGCAAGCGCGAGCCCGGTCAACAGAACTGTTTTCCAGCGGACAAGGGATGTAGGCACGGGCGTTTCTCCAGCAAAGTCATGATCGAAAATTCCTTCGGCATGACCCTAACACCCGGATTTAAATTACCTAAATTCATTTTTGTTCTAGCCTAATATGCAAATTAGTCAGCTAAAACCTTGAACAACCAGCATCAGCCCCGCCGATCATCCAGCTCACCACTTGCGTCCAGCCGCTCACGCAGGAATTCGATAAACGCCTGCACCGGCCGCGAAGCCTGGCGGTGTTGCGGGTAGACGGCCGAAAGTGTCAGCGGCTCGGGGCGCACATCGTCCAGCACCCGGACCAGACTCCCATCGCGCAACGCCGCGCCAACGATAAACGTTGGTAAATAAGTCACTCCCAGCCCTGCCACCGCCGCATCACGCAGCAACTCGCCGTTGTTGACCCGCATCCGGCCGCTGACGTTGAGGCTCGAGGGTTTGCCCGAACCTTGAAAACGCCACTGCACCTGACGGCTGTGGCCATACGGCAGGCAGTCATGCCCGTGCAGGTCTTCCGGTTTGTCGGGCGTGCCGCGCTCGGCGAGATACGCCGGGCTGGCGCAGTAGACGCGGTCGATGGTGGCGATGCGGCGCGCGATCAGGCTGGAGTCTTCAAGCACGCCGATGCGCAGCACCAGGTCGTAGCCTTCACTGAGCAGATCCACCGGGCGGTCGCTCAGGTCCACTTCCACCGCCACATCCCGATAGCGCTGCAGAAACAGCGGCAGCAGACAGCCCAGGTGCGCGACGGCAAATGACAGCGGCGCACTCAGGCGCAAGGTGCCGCGCGGCTCGCTGTTCTGGCCCGTGATGCCCTGCTCTACCTGCTCGACCTCGGCCAACAGACGCAAGGCTGACTCGTAATAGCTCTGGCCCAACGGGGTGACGTCCAGGCGGCGTGTAGAACGGTTGAGCAGGCGCACGCCCAGCCGCTCCTCCAGTTGCATCAAACGACGGCTGACGAACTGTTTGGACAGGCCCAGCTTGTCGGAGGCCGATGTGAAGCTGCCCGATTCCATCACCTGGCAAAAAATACGCATGTCTTCAAAAGGGTTCATTGTCACGACCTGGTTGACAGTTAAACGCGTTATAGCCGCTTTTTCATATTTCAGCACCCTATTAATCTGTGTCCATGGTGCAGCAACGGCCTCATCGCCAGACCGCACAAAACTAATAACCCATTATTTTTAAAAGGATTTACCCATGAACACCCTTCAAAAAGCATTGACCGGCAGCCTGCTCGCACTTTCCATCGGCAACGCATTTGCTGCTGGCAGCCCCGGCGTCGAGCACAACACTCAAGCGTTCCTGGAAGCGCTGGCCGCAGGTGGCGGTAAACCGCTGGAACAACTGAGCCCCAAGGATGCACGCGCCGTGCTGACCGGCGCACAGGCCTCGGTCAAGGTTGACCTGTCAGGTGTTGAGGTCAGCGAGCGCACGATTGAGGTCAATGGTCAGCCAGTCATGCTCAAAATCGTCCGCCCGGCCAAGGTCAAAGGTGAATTGCCGGTGTTCATGTTCTTCCACGGTGGTGGCTGGGTGCTGGGCGACTTTGCGACTCACCAGCGCCTGATCCGTGACCTGGTGGTGGGCTCGGGAGCGGTGGCTGTATACGTCGATTACACCCCGTCGCCAGAAGCGCAATACCCGACCGCCATCAATCAGGCGTATGCCGCAACGCGCTGGGTCGCCGAGCACGGCAAGCAGATCGGCGTGGATGGCAAACGCCTGGCGGTGGCCGGCAACAGCGTTGGTGGCAACATGGCAGCCGTCGTTGCGCTGATGGCCAAGGAACAGAAAACCCCGGCCCTGCGCTTCCAGTTGCTGCTGTGGCCGGTGACTGATGCGTCTTTCGAGGACGGCTCGTACCAGCAGTTCGCCGAGGGCCATTTCCTGACCAAAAATATGATGCAGTGGTTCTGGGACAACTACACCACCGACGCCACCCAGCGGGCGCAGATCCATGCTTCGCCGCTGCGTGCTACCCCTGAACAACTGCGCGACCTGCCTGCCGCACTGGTGCAGACCGCCGAGTTCGACGTGCTGCGTGACGAAGGCGAAGGTTATGCCCGCAAGCTGGACGCGGCCGGGGTGCCGGTCACGGCGGTGCGCTACAACGGGATGATCCATGACTTCGGGCTGCTCAACCCGCTGAATCAGATTCCGGAAGTCCGCGCAGCAATGCGTCAGGCAGCGGGCGAGCTGAAGGCCCATCTGAACTAAGGTGGTATCACCCGCACACGAACCTGCCTGATGGCAGGTTCTTTCATATGCCGTCCGGAGTTTTTCCATGTCCCTGTTAGCAAATCACCCGCTGGTATGGAGCGCCCTGTTGTTGCTGGTCGATGTGCTGGTCTGGCACTTGGCGCCAGTGCAGTTGCGGGTGGTAAGGGTCGCGATTCGTCTGGCGCTGTTTCTCGCATTCAGCACGCTCATTATCAACGCTGGCATCAGTCCGCTGCTCGCACCGTCCTGGCCGGACGACAGCGTCATGCAACTGGCGGCTACCGCATTGGCGATTCTGTGGTGGGTATACGCCGCCCGCGTACTGACGGTGCTTATTGGCCTGGCCCTGATGCATCGCATCGGCCACAGCGGTCGGCTGCTCCAGGACGTGATCGGTGCGCTGGTGTTTCTGATCAGCGTGGTCGCTGCCGCCGGTTACGTGCTGGACCTGCCTGTAAAAGGTCTGCTGGCCACATCTGGCGCCGTCGCAATCATCGTCGGCCTGGCCTTGCAGAGCACCTTGAGCGATGTATTTTCTGGAATTGTCCTCAACACCACCAAGCCCTATCAGGTCGACGACTGGGTCTCGATCGACGGCGTCGAAGGCAAGGTGATAGACATCGATTGGCGGGCCACGCACCTTTTGACATCCGCAGGCAGCACGGCGGTGGTGCCCAACTCGGTGGCGGCCAAAGCCAAGATCGTCAACCTCAGCCGCCCGACCCATATGCATGGCGTGTCGATCAGTATCCAAGTGCCCACGCATATTCGTCCGCGCCGGGTGCTCGATGCCCTGGAGCGCACACTTCAAGGCAGCAGCAGTCTGTTGCTGAGCCCGGCTCCGAAGGCGGTGCTGCATGCCTCGGGTGAAAGCATGTCCGAATATGTGGCCAGCGGCTTCATCGCTGACCTGAGCAAAAAAGCCGAAGTCCGCAATCAACTGTTTGATCTGGCCCACCGTCATCTGGAAGCAGCAGGCGTGGTCCGGCAACCCGACACGGCCAGTGAGCCGACATCCCGGGCACGAGCCCTGCTCGATGAAGTGAAGGTGTTCAGCTCGCTGAGTTCACAGGAGCGTGACGAACTGGCGCAGAACATGACGGCTCAGCAGTACGCTGCCGGGCAAGTGGTGATGGACCTGAACGAGGTGCCTGATTGCATGTTCGTGATTGCGACCGGGGTTATCAGCGTGACCGTGCCTGACGGTGACCAACGTATCGAAGCCGGACGCATGGGGCCGAGCGAAGTCATGGGCGAACAGGGCATCCTCGACGATACGCCGTCAGAAGCCTGTTTCACCGCACTGACCTCCAGCATCGTTTATCGCATTGACCGCAACGTGGCCAGCCATTGCATGGCGCAGTCCAGCCAGGTCAATACGGCCCTGCACAAGCTCCAGGCGATCCGCCAGAAAAACGCTCACTCGACGCTGCTCGCGCGTCCGGCCCTGCCCAGGAAAGGTGGCTTTCTCAGTTGGCTGAAAACCCGCTAGGCACGGCGACGGCCACGCTGGATGGCCCGGAACAGAGCGCCGCAGCAAGCCCTTGGCCATCATCGCTGGGGCACGAAATTAACAACGATTAACTCGTCAATTGCGCGCCCTGATTCAAGAATGGCAGCCTCTGCGCAAACTTTTGCCCATGGAAAGATCCCATTCACCACGGACATTTGCCATGACTCACTTTTCACGGTACCCCTGCACTTCCTGCGCCAGCGCGCAGAAAGTCGATAAACCCAGCGACAACAGCGGCGGCCTGTCGCCCTGCCGTGAGCGTATGGCCAAGCAACTGATCCTCGATAATCTGAGCGAGAACATTGAGGTGGCAGAACTTGCCAAGGCATGCGCGCTGTCACGGAGCTACTTTTCGCGAGCGTTCAAACGCAGCACCGGGCTGTCGCCCCAGGAATGGATCCGTGCCCAACGCCTGGTCCGCGCCAAATGCCTGATTCAGCACACCGCCATGAGCCTGACGCAAATCAGTCAGGAGTGCGGGTTCTGTGATCAATCGCATTTTTCGCATATCTTCTCGCGTGCCGAGGGCGTCAATCCCTTCACATGGCGAGGACACGCCCGAAACGCCGGCCATGGCGAGGCGCTGGCTGCGTTGTGAAGCGATGAACGTGTTGGCGCCCGGTTGCCCGAAACAGGCTAGTCTGCAGACTGCCGTCCAGGCACACCTCATCACCGCCGCCGCGACAGGAGCTCCAACGTTGACCGTTTTCACCGAGCAGGCCATGCGTTTTGGCCCCTACCGCATCTTCCCGCAACAGCGCGTTGTGCTTGAGGCTGATCGTCCACTGCGTCTGGGCAGGCTGGCCATGGACATCCTGCTCATCCTGCTGGAACAGGCAGGCGAAGTCGTCAGCAAACAACAGCTGATGACCCGCGTCTGGCCGACCAGCGTGGTCGAAGACGGCAGCCTGCGGGTACACATGGCAGCATTGCGCAAGGCACTCGGTGATGGCCAGTCCGGGCAACGTTACATCGTCACCGTCGCGCAGCGTGGTTACAGCTTTGTCGCACCCTTTACGCTGGAAAACAGCGACAACTCGCCGGATGCCCCGATGACCAGTTCGGCCCGCCACAATCTACCCATGCGCCGCGCACGCATGCTGGGCCGCGAAGCGCTGGCCGACCGCGTCATCATCCAGTTGGAGCAACACCGTTTCATTTCACTGGTCGGCCCTGGTGGCATCGGCAAGACCACCGTGGCGCTGAGAGTTGCCGAACAACTGATCGATCGGTATCGCGACGGCATTCGTCTGCTGGACCTCGCACCCCTGACCGATCCAGCGGTGATTGTCCCGCACTTGACCTCAATGCTGGACCTCCCGCTGCATGATGAAAAATACCTGACTGCATTTTTGCGCGACCGCCAGATGCTGCTGGTATTCGATAACTGTGAGCACCTGCTGGACGCTATCGCCATGCTCAGCGAAAGCCTGCTGCGCAGCGCCCCACGCCTGCATATCCTGACCACCAGCCGCGAAAGCCTGCGCGCTGAAGGTGAGTACATACAACGTGTCGATTCACTGGACTGCCCGCCTGCTGACGAAACGGACCGCATCGCGGCCTTGCACTACGCCGCGCTGCAATTGTTCGTCGAACGCGCCATGACCAGCCAGGAACATTTTGAGCTGACTGATGAAAACCTGCCTCAGGTCGTCGAGCTGTGTCAGCGCCTGGACGGCATACCGCTGGCCATCGAACTGGCGGCTGCGCAGGTGGGGCACCTACCGCTGGACGCGGTGCTGGAGCATGTCCAGCACAGCCACAGCCAGCGGGCAACTGATGCCGGCGCAGCTAGCGACCGTCATCAGACCTTGCACGCCACGCTGGACTGGAGCGTGAACCTGTTGAGCCCTTGCGAGCAGACCTGCCTGCGAAGGCTGGGCATTTTCAAGGGCCGGTTCACACTGGAATCAGCGAGCGCGGTTATCACCGATAGACAGGTGCCAGAAGCGCAGGTCTTCAGTGCGCTTATCCAACTGGTGGCCAAATCTCTGCTGAACGTCGAAACGGGAGACGAGGACGCCTGCTATCACCTGCTTGATACCACACGCCGTTACGCCCTGAACAAGCTGAGCCATCACCATGAACTGCTGGAAACACAAGAGCGCCACGCCAGGCGCTGCCTGGCGATCATGGAACAGGCGCGACAGGACTGGGAGCGCACGCCGACCGAGGTCTGGATCGACCGTTACAGCCGAAACCTCGAGGACATTCGCGCGACACTGGCCTGGGGGCTGAACGCTCTTCACCCTCACACACTTGCGATTCGTCTGGTCGCTCAATCGGCACCGCTCTGGCAGGAGCTTTCGCTGCTCACCGAACATGGCAACTATGTGCGCAGCGCCCTGGCCTTGCTGGACGCCAATCCCCTGCCCTGCCTTGACCTGAAAATGAACCTGAAGCTGGCACAGGGCAGCTTTTCCTACCACACTCAGGGCCCCACGCCGCACACCGTGGAGGCCTTCACCACAGCGCAATTGCTGGCCGAACAATCCGGTGAGCTGGGTGGCCAGTTGCAAGCCATTTCAGGACAGATGGCCGTCAACCTGTGTGGCGGCAATTACCAGCTCGCGCTCGAACAGAGCCAGCACTTCAATCGATTGGGGCTCAACGCCAGCGAAACACTATGCCTGAGTGCCCATCGGCTGCGTGTTCTGGCGCTGCATTACACCGGCGATCAAGGTCAGGCCCGGCGCGATGCCGATCAGGTCATCCAGCGCATGGCGCACAGCGGGCACCTCAATCGGTTTACCCACGGGTTCGGGATTCAATACGACCTGAGCGTCGCGTCGCTGACGGTTCTGGCCCGCATCCTGTGGCTGCAGGGCCTGCCCGAACAGGCATTGCAGACCGCCCGTCAGGCACTGGACGTTGCCCGACAGATCAACCATGGCGCATCGATCTGCTACAGTCTCGCCGTTGCCGCCTGCCCCATCGCTCTCTACAGCGGTGACACGCGACTGGCGGGCGAATACGTGACACTGCTGCACGAGCAGACGCTGAAGCATTCGGTGCTGCTGTTTAACGCATGGGCGCAGCGCTATGGCCAACTGCTGACAGAGCCGCCAACTGCTGTGAGCTGCGAGGACGGCACAGGGTTGATCAACGACATCATGATCACTTTGCGCCCATCTGCGGTGGATGACGCCATGCTCGAACGCGCCCAGAACGGTGCAGCAGGCTGGTGCACCGCAGAGATTCTGCGCAGTCGGGCCGAAACCCTGATGGCCGAGCAGGACGATCAGCAGGCTGAGGCGCTGTTGCTCAAGGCCATCGCTGTGGCGCAAAACCAGCAGGCGCTGGCGTGGGAACTGCGCAGCGCGACAACCCTGGCGCGCTTGTGGCAAAGCCAGGGCCGAGCCTCTCAGGCCAAAGACTTGCTGGCGCCTGTACACGCACGCTTTGTTGAAGGCGCCGGGCTTCCGGATCTGGTCGCGGCCAGGCGTTTACTCCACCAATTGGGCTGACTGGCCTGCAGCCACCCAACGCATCAGGTCGAGATGACGGGCGTGCCGCGCGCGAAACCTCTGAAGGTCGCCGTGCTGCTCAAGCTTTTGCAGCGCATACAGCCGAGTGGCATGGGCAAATCGATACCGCAGCCCACCGTCACTCTGGACCGTAAACAGCAGCGAATGCCGCGCCAGTTGTGCCACACAGTCCCGCACGGACCGCGCGCCCAGACCGTCGCAGCCGATCACATCCACCGCCGCCTCGCAGGTGAACGGCGACTCGAAAACCGCCAGGCACTGCAATACGGTCTGCGCATATTCAGGCAGGCAGTGGTAACTCCAGTCCAGCGACGCCTTGAGCGATTGATGACGAGCAACGGCCGTACGGCGCTTCCAGCTCAACAGCTGAAAGCAGTTTTTCAGTTGGGCCTGCAGACCGGACAACGTGAACGTATCAATCTGGGCAGCGGCCAGCTCAATGGCCAGGGGCAGACCGTCCAGCCTGCGGCAGATGTCGCGTACCATTTTTAGATCAGGGTCACGCAATGAAAACTCGTGCTGGCGCGCTTGAGCCCGACTGACGAACAGTTGCACGGCGGGATAACCCATTGCCTGACTGACGCTGCCCAGCGCGGACACGGGTGGAACGGCCAACGCCGACAAGCGATAAAATGACTCGCCCTTGGCCCCCAGAGGTTGGCGACTGGTTATTAGAATCGACAGATTCCCCCCACAGCCCAGCAATGCTTCGGCCCAGCGGCGACAGCTGTCGGCAAGGTGCTCGCAATTGTCAAAAATCAGCAGACAACGGCCTTTCCCGAGTTCATCGAACAGAGCAGTCAATGACTGCCGTCCATCCCGCTTGAGTGTCTGCGCAAGAAATTCGATCAGGGCCGCCTCACTGTTCACGACCGAGCAGTCAATCAGCCAGACACCATCACGGTAATACGCCAGTAACGATTCGCCCACACGACAGGCGACCGTGGACTTGCCAATACCGCCTGGTCCGGTGATGGTCATGAAGCGCCGCGCCGGAAGTTGCCTGCTCAGCTTGCACACCACCTCGTCACGCCCCACTACCGGCGTCAAGCGCGCAGGCAGGTTATTGGCGACGCTTTTGGGTTCGGCAATCTGCACGTCGCGGGCGCGCTCCACCTGCGCTGTAAACCGATAGCCTTCCTGTGGCACTGTTTCTATATAGTGCTGACCGTCGCATCCATCTCCCAACGCTCTGCGCAGCGCCGCGATGTGGACTCGCAGATTGATTTCCTCGACGAAGGTGTTGGGCCAGACCAGCGCGATGAGGACGTGCTTGCCCACTACCGCGCCCGCATGCTCGATCAGCACCTGCAGAATGTCCAGCGCCCGCCCTCCCATGCGCACCGGTTCGAGGCCGCGCATCACAAGGCGCTGGCGCGCATGAAAGCTGTACGGTCCAAACTGCAGCACCGAATCAGGCTCGGCGATTGCGCATGTAGTGGCGGCTGTTGGCAGGCCAATAAGTGGCTCGCAGTCCATTGCATCACCCCGGTGAATAGTCTCCTTTCATCTTGGCAGGCAATGAGCGTGGTACAAGTTTTCAGGGGGGAGCAACACAGTCATTGAGGTGCCGGATACGGACACCGCTGCGTTTTAGTGCAACTAAGCGAATTGTTCACGGTATTGGGCCGGCGTCAGGCCAAGTTTTTCGCAGAACAGAAAGCGCATGTGTCGCACACTGCCAAATCCACTGCGGTACGCCACGGTCTTGAGCGGCAGGTCGCTGACTTCGAGCAGGTTTCTGGCGCGATCCACCCGAGCATTCTGGAGAAACTCCATCGGCGTCATCTGTATATCCCGGGTAAACAGCCGCGCAAAATGCCGAGCGCTCATGTTGGCAAGACCGGCCATGCGCTCGACGCTGAACGACTCGTCCAGGTGTTCCAGCACGTAATTCTGCACACGGGTAATCGCGGTTTCCTGAGCCGCGACCGAATTCGTCAATGGGCTGAATTGCGCCTGCCCACCCTGACGCTTCATCAGCACCAGCAGCACTTTGGCCACGTCCTGGGCGACTTTCTTGCCGTGATCCTGCGCGACCACGGCAAGCGCCAGGTCGATACCGGCGGTGACACCGCCCGACGTCAGTAGCTTGCGGTCCTGAATGTAGATCTGATCGGTCTCCACCACCGCTTTCGGGAAGCGTTTGATCAGACGATCCGTGTAATGCCAGTGCGTGGTCACACGATGCCCGTCGAGCAAACCTGCTTCGCCGAGGATGAACGCCCCGGTGCAGATCGAACCAATGCACGCCAGACGTGGCCTGCTGTCCAGCAACCACTGCATCAAGGCGCCGTGTTTCTCGTCATAAGCGCCTGGCCCACCCGGCACCAGCAACAGGTCATGGCTGCCCATCGCCTGCGCAAGATGAATGTCCGCCATGACCTGCACGCCATTGGAAGCCCGTATGGCGCCATGTTCAGTGCCGATGGTGGACAACTGGTAGTGCTCAGCGGGCGTCAGGTAGCGGTTGGCAATGGAGAAAACCTCCATGGGCCCAGCCATATCGAGCAGAAGAAAGTCTGGAAACAGCACCATTGCCACGGTTTTCATGAATTACGCGCCACTCAAAAAATGGAAGGTCTGTGGGTCATTATGACGAAGATGTCACCGGATGGGGCCTTGCTACATTGCTCACGAAACAACTGTCAACCTGAGCAGGACAGTCATTCATCTTTCAGCTACTTATTGCGTCGTGCGTTAACCAGTAACCTTCATCCCATCGAGTCGATCCCTGAATGTGCAGCGTCGACAACCAGATGGAGAAATATCATGCTGACTCTTCGTAAAGCTTCTGATCGTGGCGCAGCCAACCATGGCTGGTTGAAATCTTTCCACACCTTCTCGTTCGCCAGTTATCGCAATCCGCAGGAACAGGGTTTCTCGGATCTGCTGGTCATCAATGATGACCGTGTGATCGCCGGGAAAGGCTTTGGTCAGCACCCACACCGCGACATGGAGATCTTTTCCTATGTGCTGGAAGGTGCGCTGGAACACAAGGACACACTGGGCACCGGCTCGGTAATTCGTCCAGGCGACGTACAGTTGATGAGCGCTGGCAGCGGCGTTGCACACAGCGAGTTCAATCATTCGCAAACCGAAGGCGTACATTTCCTGCAGATATGGATCGTGCCGAGTGTCAGCGGCGCGACCCCGAACTACCAGCAGGAACACTTCAGCCCTGAGCAGAAACGCGGTCGCCTGCAACTGATCATTTCGCCTGAAGGTGAGAACGGTGCGCTCAAGGTTCGCCAGGATGCCCGGGTTTACGCCGGTCTGTTCGACGGTGCAGAAACCGCCACCCTCGAACTGGCAGCCGACCGCTACGCTTATGTACACGTTGCTCGTGGCAGCGTAGTGCTCAACGGTCAACAACTGGAAGAAGGCGACGGCGTGCGCATTCGCGAAGAACAACTCATCCACCTGAGCAAAGGGGCTGATGCCGAAGTGCTGGTGTTTGACCTGCGCCCCAACGACTTGCCGCAAATGCCATAAGGCTACCGTACAGTTAACGCTGACTCCGCCCCCGACGCCGCTTTTTCAAGCGGCGTTTTTTTGCCTGTTGTTCAACAGATTCCGTAACAGGAAACACTTGAATTTCATGGAATCCTCGCGCTGATGCCCAACCTAACGTCAAACAGGTTTATGCAACCTGCAAGAGAAACGGGAGAAGGACTTAACGATGCTGACCGACAACAGAGCCTCAATAACGCCATGGCTGCACTGTGCGTTTCTGGGTGTGTTTCTGTGGCTGGGCTGGGACCCTGCAGACCGCAAGACCTGGCTGATCGAAAACAGCCTGATTGCGGTTGGGGTCCTTGCGGTCTGGTTCACCCGCAGACGGTTTTACTGGACGCCCTGGTCCTGGGCGATGGTCGTGCTGTTCCTTTGCCTGCATCAGGTTGGCACTCACTACACCTATCCCGATGTCCCGTACGTTGCGGCAATCGAGCATGTAACCGGGCTGAACGTTGATCGTGTCTTCGACTTGCAACGAAACCATTACGACCGCTTCGTACATCTGGCTTATGGTTTGCTGATGGCCATCCCGCTGCGTGAGGTGATCACCCGCAAATGCCACCTTGAAGGTGCCTGGGCCTCACTGATCGCCTGGTCGTTCGTGCTGTCGACCTCCATGTTGTACGAACTGATGGAGTGGATCGGTGGGCAATACGTCGGTGGCGGAAACTCGTCGTTCGTCGGCGCACAAGGTGATTTCTGGGATGCCCAGCAAGACATGGCTGCAGCAGCAGGCGGAGCACTGTTGGTGCTTGTCTGCCGTGGTCATTCGTTGCGCGAACGAATCCGTGCCCTTTCGGCACGCAACTGAATCTGCGGTAACAAGCGCGACGCTGCCGTGACCGTGGAGCGTTCCGCCATGATTGTAGAGTCAGTCAACTTTGATTAATGCAATCGAGCGCAATCGCCCTGTAGCGTTTTGATGTGACGGGTTGAAGATCCAGCACGGGCCCATTATTAAAACGCGCATACAAAAACGCCGCTCTATTGAGCGGCGTTTTCGTGAATATGGAGCGGGAAACGAGACTCGAACTCGCGACCCCGACCTTGGCAAGGTCGTGCTCTACCAACTGAGCTATTCCCGCAATGGCGTCCCCTAGGGGACTCGAACCCCTGTTACCGCCGTGAAAGGGCGGTGTCCTAGGCCACTAGACGAAGGGGACACTGCCTGAAACACCATGGTGTGTGTTTCAGTTCCAGACTTCACCCGAAGATGTGTTCTGGTTTCACTCAACCCTGCTCAAAGAGCAACGCTGCTTAAAAATGGAGCGGGAAACGAGACTCGAACTCGCGACCCCGACCTTGGCAAGGTCGTGCTCTACCAACTGAGCTATTCCCGCAATGGCGTCCCCTAGGGGACTC
>NZ_JAGTPK010000037.1 GCF_021147775.1 Pseudomonas californiensis | reverse complement strand
TACCGCCCAAGGCCGGGAAGGCCAAGGACGGTGAAGATTTCTAAAACCCGGTACCCAGTGGACCGTAAGGCTGCTCCGCTTAAGTGAACAGCATTACGCACAAGGCGGGGCTTCTTTGACGCTCAATACACTTACATGAAGTTGTAGGTGTAGTTGAAGATGACGCGAGCCTGGTCGGCGTTAGTCGAGTTGTTCAGGCCGTCGTCAGCACGGTAGGTGCCGTAACGTACGGTAGTGCCGAAGCCTTTCAACAGGCCGCTCTGAACGACGTAGTCAACACGCATGTCGCGTTCCCACTCTGAGTACTCTTTGCCGAAGGCAGTAGTACCACGAGCGCCTTTGATGTCATCGGCGTGCAGGTAAGCGATAGCAGCTTTCAGGCCTGGAACGCCCAGCTTGGCGAAGTCATACGAGTACTGACCGAAGGTGGTGTTTTCACCGGCACGGTTGAAGCCGTTGATCATCGAGTCAGTGAACGAGTAGAAGCTTGCGCCGCCGTTGCCTTCTGGACGACCGCGACCGTCAACAACGTTGCCCTGGTTCAGGAACACCATGCCGCCGTCGTCGCCAACCTGCTGGTGACCCAGCAAGAACGCGTGGCCGCCGAGGGTGTAGGTGAACATGGCAGACCAGGTCTGGTTATCAACTTCACCGATGGTTTTTGCATAGCCGCTGTTGTTGTTGAAGCCATAGCCAGCGGTGTTGCTGCTGTTCTTGCCGTCAGAGCTGCTGTTGAAGTAGCGCAGGTCAGTCTTGAAAGATTGGTTGTCGGCGATCTGGTAAACGTGAACCAGGCCCAGGAAGTGTTGCTTGTAGAAGTCTTCCAGGTTGGCGAAGTAGTACTGCAGGGTCAGGTCTTTGGTGACTTTCCAGTCAGCGCCTGCGAAACGGAACGCGTCGCTGCCCTGAGTGGCGCCGGCAACGGACAGGTCAGCCCAGTTGCTCGATGCACGGCCGCTCGACTTGGTCAGTTGGCCGCCGGTGAAGGTCACGTTGTCCAGGTCTTTGGAGGTGACGATGCCACCCTCGAAAGCCTGTGGCAGCAAACGACCGTCGTTGCTGACCAGGATTGGCAGGTTAGGTGCCAGAGCGTTACCGACTTTCAATTCGGTTTTGGAGAAGCGAGCTTTCAGGTTGCCACCGGCACGGGACCAGTCGCTGACCGAGGAGCCGTCTGTGTCAGTCGGCACAACGGTGTTGGCCGTTGCAGCGCTGTGGTGATCAATGCCACCGCCCAGATGAACACCCACAACAGCCTGGGCATCAAGACCAAAGCCTACAGTGCCCTGAGTGAAGCCAGAGATGTAGTCGAACTTCAGGCCAGTAGCGGTTTCACGCTGATCTGACGCACGAACGCCTTCACGCAGATCGTTGTTGAAATACAGGGTACGAGAACTGACGGACGCCTTGCTGTCTTCAAGGAAACCAGCTGCACCGGCCTGCTGGGCCAATACACCGACGGTAACGGCCAAGGCCAGGGTGGACTTCTTCATTGCTACGCTCCTCGTGAATCTAATTTTTTATGTCCATGGTGCCGAGCGAAAGCTCTGACCCACGGATTTGCGATAGGCGACAGTCCCGACCTTGAGGTCAATGGTTTCTGTACGCCCCGACTTCTTGACTAGACCGCGTATGTCGGTGGCAGCACGGTAGTGAAAAATCTTCAGGTCCAAAAGAAACTATTTCCGCGCTCTTAAGAACTATTGGATATATGTCACAACCCGTGTCTGCACCGACGTCACGGAGTGTATCGACCTGTATCGCTAATTCCCAAAAAATATTTCACGACCATTCGTCAGATCATTTGGTTTTTGGTAACCAAGCGGCCAAATCGGGACCCGTCAGTCAGCAGCCTCAAAAGCCAAGCCCGCCGGCAAAGCCCTTAAAACCCTTATAAAACGGGTACTTCCAAGAGAATAGAAAACCAATGTTACAGTTGTCATCATTACGCCACCCGCCGTTTAAAAAACGACGAAATAGACTGAAAAAAACCATTTTCCAAGTCAGACGGCGGCGATTTTCGGTCCGCAACGGTCTGCCACGCCACCAATGAACAAAGCGTGTATTTCAGTGTCCTCGGTCGAGCTTTCAGCCTGTCAGCTTTAAAAAATCAGAACGCCAGCCCGTGGTGAAAACGGGCACTCATCCATTCGGCATGCCTGTATCCCTCATAAGCTAATACCTAAACGTTATTTATAATGTGATTCTTAGATCATCTAGTCTCCGTATTCGGCCTGCCCCCTGCCCGCCCGATTCGGAGCATCACCATGAAACTGCACTTTTCCTTACGCCTGCTGACTGCGCTTTCGCTGACCAGCGCAACGTTTCTGGCCAACGCCGCTGACTTTACCGTTGCGTACCAGACCACGGTCGACCCGGCAAAGGTGGCTCAGGCGGACAACGCCTACGAAAAGGCCACTGAGTCTAAGATTGCCTGGCGCAAATTCGATAACGGTGCAGATGTCATTACGGCCATTGCTTCCGGCGACGTGCAGATCGGTTATCTGGGCTCGAGCCCGTTCACTGCTGCCGCAACCCGCAAGCTGCCGGTGGAAACCTTTCTGATTGCCACCCAGATTGGCGCCGCTGAAGCACTGGTCGCCCGCAATGGCTCGGGTATCAACTCTCCGCAGGACCTGATCGGCAAGAAAGTCGCCGTTCCGTTTGTTTCCACCGGCCACTACAGCCTGCTCGCGGCCCTCAAGCACTGGAACATCGATCCGTCGAAAGTGACCATCCTCAACCTAGCGCCACCAGCCATTGCCGCTGCCTGGAAGCGTGGCGACATCGACGCAACCTATGTCTGGGACCCAGCGTTGGGCGTGGCCAAGGAAACCGGCAAAGTGCTCATTACCTCTGGCGAGCTGGCCAAAGTGGGCGCCCCGACATTCGACGCCTGGATCGTGCGCAAAGACTTCGCCGCCAAGCATCCAGAAGTAGTGCGCGCGTTCGCCAAAGTGACGCTCGACGCCTATGCCAGCTACCGCCAGGACCCGAACGCCTGGATCGCCAACCCCGCTAACATCGACAAGCTGACCAAGCTATCGGGCGCCAAGGCGTCAGACATTCCTGGTTTGCTGCAAGGCAACGTTTACCCGCTGGCCAGCGATCAGACGGCACTGCTGGGTACACCGACCATAGAAGCCGTGACCAAGACCGCAGCCTTTTTGAAGGAGCAGGGCAAGGTGGATGCTGTGCTGCCTGACTACTCGCCTTACGTCAGCGCCCAATTCATCACTCGCTGACTGACCGGACCACCAGGAGACACCGTCATGGCCCTACTGCAACTGGAGCGCATCTGCGCACAGTACCCCGGCGCATCCCAGCCGGTGCTCGCAGACATCAACCTCAGTCTCGGCCCGGAGCAATTGCTGGTTGCACTCGGGCCGTCAGGCAGCGGCAAAACCTCGCTGTTGAATCTGATTGCCGGCTTCGTCACGCCGAGCAGTGGTCGCATCACGCTGGACGGCGTAGCGGTAAACGGCCCTGGCGCAGAGCGTGGCGTGGTGTTTCAGGATGACGCCCTGTTGCCATGGCAGGATGTGCTGGCCAATGTCGCATTTGGTCTGGAGCTGGCCGGTGTGGCTCGCGCTGAACGTGAGGCACGGGCGCGGGAGATGCTCGCGCTGGTGGACCTGGTCGGCTTCGAGCATCGCCGCATCTGGCAACTGTCCGGCGGTCAGCGCCAGCGTGTCGGCCTGGCACGAGCACTGGCAGCGGACCCCAGTGTTCTGCTGATGGATGAGCCATTCGGCGCACTGGATGCCTTTACCCGCGAGCACATGCAGGAGTTGCTGCTGCAAGTCTGGCGACGTACCGCCAAACCAGTCTTTCTGATTACGCACGATATAGAAGAAGCGGTTTTTCTGGCCACTGACCTGATCCTGCTGACCCCAAACCCGGGCCGCGTCGCTGCGCACCTGAAACTGGACTTTGGTCAGCGCTACAGCGCAGGCGAGTCTGCGCGTGCGATCAAGTCCGATCCGCGCTTCATCGAGACCCGTGAACACGTGCTGTCCAGTGTCTTTTCCCAACGTACAAGGGAGCAGCGAGCATGAGCGGCTACGAACTGACAAGCACGGCCAAGCCTGACAAGGCCACACCACAGGTCAGTGCTCCACGCGTTTACCTGAGCACTCAAGCCATCAGTGTGGTGACGCTTGCCTTACTGCTGACGACCTGGTGGGCGGTCACTGCAGCCGGCTGGATTGAACCGTTGTTTCTGCCTCCGCCATCAGACGTACTGGAAAAAGGCTGGTTGCTGGCAACCAGGGGCTACATGGACTCAACGCTCTGGCAGCATCTGGGCGCCAGCCTCCAACGCATTGGCATCGCCCTGGGCGCAGCGATATTGACTGCGATTCCAGTCGGCATTGCCATCGGGCACAACCGTATCGCACGCGGCATTTTTGATCCCCTGATCGAATTCTATCGGCCAATCCCGCCGCTGGCCTATCTGCCGCTGATCGTGATCTGGTTCGGCATCGGCGAGTTCTCCAAGGTGCTGCTGATCTACCTGGCGATCTTCGCGCCCATCGCCATTGCCACGGCCACCGGTGTTCGTACTGTGGACCCGACAAAACTGCGCGCAGCGCAATCGCTGGGCGCCACCCGGTGGCAATTGATCCGTCATGTGATCCTGCCCAGCGCCCTGCCGGACATTCTGATCGGTATACGCATTGGTCTGGGTGTGGGCTGGTCGACACTGGTCGCGGCCGAACTCATTGCCGCCACCAGCGGCCTGGGGTTCATGGTGCAGTCCGCCGCGCAGTTTCTGGTGACCGATGTGGTGGTGCTGGGGATCCTGGTGATTGCCGTGATCGCCTTCGCAATGGAGTTGAGCCTGCGCGCGCTGCAACGTCGTCTGGTGCCCTGGCATGGCCAAAGCCATTGACTGCCGCACCCTCAGCACACTGACCACGCCGACAGCTCGGCGCCTTATAGATAGAGAGCAACCATGAGCCTGCACATCACCCCGTTGAGTTTCGCCTTGGGCGCGCAGATCAGCGGTGTCGACCTCAGCCAACCTTTGACCGATGAACAACGCGATCACATCGAGCAGGCCCTGCTTGAACATCATGTGCTGTTCTTCCGTGACCAACCGCTAACGCCTCAACAGCAGGCACGATTCGCGGCGAGCTTCGGCGATCTGCACATCCATCCGATTTACCCGAACGTCCCCGAACAGCCCGAAGTGCTGATTCTGGATACCGCCCAGACCGATGTGCGCGACAACGCCATCTGGCACACCGACGTGACCTTCCTGCCAACGCCTGCGATGGGCGCGGTGCTCACTGCGCAACATCTGCCAGCGTATGGCGGCGACACATTGTGGGCCAGCGGGGTTGCAGCTTATGAGGCGCTCTCGAAACCGCTGCAATTATTACTCGACGGCCTGAGCGCAACGCATGACTTCACCCGGTCTTTCCCGCTGGACCGCTTCGGCACTACCCCGCAAGACCTTGCGCGCTGGGAAGAGGCCCGGCGCAAAAACCCGCCGCTGTCACACCCGGTCATTCGCACACACCCGGTCAGCGGCCGCAAGTCGCTGTTCGTCAACGAAGGCTTCACCACAAGGATCAACGAGCTGGAGGCAGCAGAGAGCGAAGCGATTCTCAAGCTGCTGTTCAGCCACGCCACGCGCCCTGAGTTTACGATTCGCTGGCGCTGGCAGGAAAACGACGTGGCGTTCTGGGATAACCGCTCAACCCAGCACTACGCAGTGGACGACTACCGGCCGCAACGCAGAGTGATGCACCGCGCGACGATCCTGGGTGACGTGCCCGTCTAGGAATACAACCTGGAGCGCTCTCATGCGGCCTGAATCAAAACGTGCATCAGCTTGGTGTGATGCAGCGTTTCGGTGCGCACATTGGGTGCAAAAACCGGCAAGGGGATAACGGGCCAAACATGGTTCCGGATGCTGCAATCTGCCCTGCGTGCATTCAAGCCCCTCTAATCAAGGGTTTCAGGCCCGGAAAACAGTCTTTATCAGTTGGTTTCTCAAAACTGGCACGAGCTCTGCATTAGGTTAACTATCACCAGTTTTGGGGACCTTGGTACAGGCAGGCCGGGGATTCCCCTCTTTTATTCCTCCCGGAGACTGACCTCCAGTCTCCAGCGCCCGTCCACCTTCTCTGTGCGCCAGTCGCCGTGAAGTGGACGGGCCGCCAGGAGCGTCAGCACCAACCCCTTCTCACCTCGCTCCACCTTCCAGCGCGCAACTTTGTTGTCCAGCTTCAATTGACCATTCCACGGCTGTCCATACGCCTGCACGTTGAGCACTACAGCGCCGTCCACGTTCGCGCTCTGGTAACGGGGCTCTTCGTTGAACCACAGTGCCAGCCCGGCGGGCAGCTCTTCAATCTGCTCCAGCTCAAGCGGGTCAGGTTGCTGCAAGCGACCGATAATCGTACCCACCGTAAAGCCGACAATAGCCATCGAACCCAGAACTCGCGGCCATAGCTTCGGTCTTGGGTCCTCTTCAAGGGTAGAATGCTCGTCGTCCTTTCGTTCGGAGCCGTGCATGTTTCACGTCATCCTTTTTCAACCAGAAATTCCGCCGAATACCGGCAACGTCATCAGGCTGTGCGCCAACAGTGGCTGCACCCTGCATTTGATCGAGCCGCTGGGTTTCGAGCTGGACGACAAGCGCCTGCGTCGTGCGGGTCTCGACTACCACGAGTATGCCACGCTGCAGACCCATCCTGACCTGCCCAGTTGCCTGGAAAAGATCGGCAATCCCAGGTTGTTTGCATTCACAACCAAAGGTTCGCGGCCTTTTCATGACGCAAGCTTCGAGCCGGGCGATGCGTTTCTGTTCGGCCCTGAAAGCCGTGGGCTGCCTGCTGAAGTTCTGGATTCATTGACCAGCGAACACCGACTGCGCCTGCCAATGCGCGAAGGCTGCCGCAGTCTGAACCTGTCAAACACCGTGGCCGTGGCGGTGTATGAGGCCTGGCGTCAACACGGGTTTGCCTAGATAGCAATCAGCCGGACGGCGCACTTCAGGCAGCCTTCGCGAGCGAACGGAACGCCGCCCGGCTCGCTTCAATGGCGAGCTCTCTGTCAGAAACACCCTGCCAAACCCTTACTCCCGGCCAGTAAACCCTGCTTCTACAGTCAGTTGTCCAGGACTGAAGCAAGGCTCAAAGGACGACAGGAAAAGCAGCGTCGCATTGTTTACGCACCGGCAGGGCGTCAAGGGCGCAGGTACACGAACTGGCCCATTCCTTGGCATGGGTAGTGATGCCGGATCATTTGCACTGGTCAATGGAGCTGAGAAACGGAACCCGCCAGAACGCAAAAAACGCCCCGAAGGGCGTTTTTATTGGCAACAGCGCTTACTGGACGGTCGGCGTTTCGCCGGCTTCCTGCATGCGTTGCAGCTCTTGCGCGTACAGTGCGTCGAAGTTCACCGGGGCCAGCATCAGCGCCGGGAACGAGCCGCGGACAACCAGGTTGTCGATGGCTTCACGAGCGTACGGGAACAGGATGTTAGGGCAGAACGCACCCAGTGTGTGGCTCATCGCGCCGTCGTCCAGCCCCTTGATCAGGAAGATACCGGCCTGCTGCACTTCAACGATGAAGGCCACTTCGTCGCCGTTGTTGACGGTTACGGACAGGGTCAGCACGACCTCGTAGAAATCGCCTTCCAGCGGCTTCTGACGGGTGTTGAGGTCGAGGCTGACAGTCGGCGTCCACTCCTGACGAAAAATCGCCGGGCTTTTCGGTGCTTCGAAAGACAGGTCGCGAACATAGATACGCTGCAGGGAGAATTGCGGAGCGTTGTCTTCTTCGTTGGCCACGGCGCCGTTGTTCGGTTGATCGGTCATTTCGGATCCTTCTCAAATGGGGCTGTTAAGTAGGGGGAATCAGGCCAGCAGCGCATCGAGCTTGCCAGCGCGCTCCAGAGCAAACAGGTCATCGCAGCCGCCCACGTGGGTGGAACCGATCCAGATCTGTGGCACTGAAGTGCGCCCGGCTTTCTTGGTCATCTCGGCACGAACCTGTGGTTTGCCGTCGACCCTGATTTCCTCGAAGGCCACGCTCTTGCTTTGCAGCAACTGCTTGGCGCGTATGCAATACGGGCAGTAGTCACTGGAATAAACGATGACTTGAGCCATTTTTCATTTCACCAGGGGAAGATTGTCACCACGCCAGCTGGAAATACCGCCGGACAGTTTGGCCGCCTTGAAGCCGGTCTTGAGCAGCTCGCGAGCAGTGCTGCCCGCATGCTGCCCCATTGCGTCGACTATGATCAACGTCTTGTCCTTGTATTTCTGCAGTTCGGCGGTGCGGGTCAGCACCTTGTCCTGCGGAAAGTTCAGGGAGCCAACGATGTGGCCAGCGGCAAAATCCTTCTTGGAGCGCACGTCGATGACCACGCCCTGGTCGTTGTTGACCAGTGCGGTCAGCTCGCGGGTGCTCAGGCTGGCGCCGCCTTTGCTCAGTTCGTAAGCGATCAGCAGTCCCAACAGAATGACGAAGGCACCGGTGATCAAATAGTGGTTAGTAGCGAATTCAAGCAGATGAGCAACCATCGGTAGGTTCCAGGGCGTTAAAATGTCGGCCAGTATACACAGCACCCAAGGTCGGCCAAAGTCCGTACGGCAGTGACGCCGTTTGAACTTGTCCTTAAAATGCCGATCCCTTGTACTTTCACCAACCAGCCTCGAGTGGGTTCTATGACTGCCACGCCAAAACCTCTGGTCCTAATCATCCTGGATGGCTTCGGACACAGCGAAAGCCACGAAGGCAATGCGATCCTGGCCGCGAAGATGCCAGTCATGGATCGCCTCTACAAAACCATGCCCAACGGCCTGATTTCCGGGTCGGGCATGGATGTCGGACTGCCGGACGGGCAGATGGGCAACTCCGAAGTCGGCCACATGAACCTGGGCGCCGGACGCGTGGTGTATCAGGATTTCACTCGAGTGACCAAAGCGATTCGCGACGGTGAGTTCTTCGAGAACCCGACCATCTGCGCCGCAGTGGACAAGGCCGTCGGCGCTGGCAAGGCCGTGCACATCATGGGCCTGCTGTCCGATGGCGGCGTTCACAGCCATCAGGACCACCTGGTAGCCATGGCCGAGCTGGCCGTGAAACGCGGTGCTGAAAAAATCTACTTGCACGCCTTTCTCGACGGTCGCGACACACCGCCTCGCAGCGCGAAGAAATCCCTTGAGCTGATGGACGACGCCTTTGCCCGCCTCGGCAAGGGCCGTACCGCGACAATCATCGGCCGCTACTTTGCCATGGACCGCGACAACCGCTGGGACCGCGTTTCCACGGCCTATAACCTGATCGTCGACAGCACCGCAGAATTCCACGCTGACAACAGCGTTGCCGGCCTTGAAGCTGCCTATGCCCGCGACGAAAACGATGAGTTCGTCAAAGCCACCCGTATTGGCGACCCCGCAAAAGTCGAAGATGGCGATGCCGTGGTGTTCATGAACTTCCGTGCCGACCGTGCTCGCGAACTGACTCGTGTATTCGTTGAAGACGATTTCAAGGATTTCGAGCGCGCCCGTCAGCCGAAGGTCAATTACGTGATGCTGACCCAATACGCAGCGAGCATTCCTGCGCCATCGGCTTTTGCAGCCGGCAGCCTGAAGAATGTGCTGGGCCAATACCTGGCCGATAACGGCAAGACTCAGTTGCGCATCGCCGAGACCGAAAAGTACGCCCACGTGACGTTCTTTTTCTCCGGCGGCCGCGAAGAGCCGTTCCCAGGCGAAGAGCGCATCCTGATCCCGTCGCCAAAAGTCGCCACTTACGATCTTCAGCCAGAAATGAGCGCACCGGAAGTTACCGACAAAATCGTCGACGCCATCGAGAACCAGCGTTACGACGTGATCATCGTCAACTACGCCAACGGTGACATGGTCGGCCACAGCGGGATAATGGAAGCAGCGATCAAGGCCGTTGAATGCCTGGACGTGTGTGTCGGCCGTATTACCGACGCCCTGGAAAAAGTCGGCGGCGAAGCGCTGATTACAGCCGACCATGGCAACGTCGAGCAGATGACCGACGATTCGACCGGTCAGGCGCACACTGCGCACACCTCCGAGCCGGTGCCTTTCATCTACGTTGGCAAGCGCCAATTGAAGGTCCGCGAAGGCGGCGTTCTGGCTGACGTTGCGCCGACCCTGCTGCAACTGCTGGAAATGGAAAAACCGCAAGAGATGACCGGTCATTCGATCCTCGTCGCGGAGTAAAGGGTGAAAACCGGCGATCCGCCACCAGGCATTGCCGGTTTTTTCATGTTCGAGCCCCAAAGCAGTGGCTTCGGGGCGTTTTTTTTGCAACGCGTGGCGGGCATACTAGGCCTGACATTTTTTCTCACAATTCCTCGGTATCGCCCACCCACATGCTTCGCGCCCTGATCGCCCTTGCTCTGATTTGCCTGCTCAATCCGGCGTTTGCCGAAGATGATCGTGTGCAAACCCAAAAACAGATAGATGCTGCGCGTCAGGATGTGGCAGAGCTGCAAAAAGTCCTGGGCAAACTTCAGGAAGAACGCGCCGGCGTCCAAAAGGACCTGCGCACCACTGAAACTGACATGGGCAAGTTGGAAAAGCAGGTCGAGGTCCTGCAAAAGGAACTAAAAAAGACGGAAGCCGAGCTGCAAAAGCTCGACAGTGAAAAAAAGAAGCTCAACCAGGCCCGTGTAGAACAGCAACGTCTGATTGCGATCCAGGCGCGCGCCGCGTACCAGAGTGGCCGCCAGGAATACCTCAAGCTGTTGCTCAACCAGCAACACCCCGAGAAGTTCGCTCGTACCCTCACCTATTACGACTACCTGAGCCAGGCGCGCCTGGAGCAGTTACGCAACTTCAATGAAACCCTGCGCCAGTTGGCCAATGTCGAAAAAGACATCGACCTGCAACAGGCACAACTGCTGGTGCAAAAGAGCAATCTGGACAGCCAGAGCGAAGAGCTGGCCAAGGTACGTCAGGAGCGTCAGCAGGCATTGGCCAAGCTGAATCAGGACTACAAGGCTCGCGATCAGAAGCTGCAGGCCCGCCAGCAGGATCAGGCTGACCTCGCCAAAGTGCTCAAAACCATTGAAGAAACCCTCGCCCGTCAGGCACGCGAAGCCGAAGAGGCGCGCCAGAAAGCCCTGGTCGCAGCACGCGAGGCTGAGGAAAAACGTCAGCGCGAGGCCGAAGCCGTCGCCCGCAACAGCCACGATAACGATGATGAACCCGCACCACGACGCCCGGTCAAAAGCCCCGGCGCGCTGGTTTCCAGTGCTGGTGTCTCGTATGGCGGTCCTTTTGCTGACGCAAAGGGAAAACTTCCATGGCCTATCAATGGTCGATTGCTTGCACGCTTTGGTGAAGCGCGCGGTGATGACGAGCGGACCAAATGGGACGGTGTCATGATCAGCGCGGCAGCCGGAAGCCAGGTACATGCCGTGCACGGTGGACGAGTGGTTTTCGCTGACTGGTTGCGTGGCGCTGGGCTTCTGGTCATTCTCGACCATGGCAATGGCTATTTGAGCCTGTATGGGCACAACCAGAGCCTGCTCAAATCGGCAGGTGACATCGTGAAAGCCGGTGAAGCGATTTCCACGGTAGGCAACAGTGGCGGTCAGGATACATCAGCGTTGTACTTTGCAATTCGTCAGCAGGGTCGCCCCAGCGATCCAGCCCAATGGTGCCGCACTCAAGGATAAGTCGGCGCCAATACCCGTAGGAGTTCGTTAGACATGCTGCATTTGTCCCGCCTCACCTCGCTGGCCATGGCTATCGCCATCGTTATCGGCGCGCCTCTGGCGCACGCTGCCGAAAAAACCACGCCAGCCCCGGCAGCAGCAGCCGCGCCCGCCAACGTCAATGCGAAGCCGCCATTGCCGCTTGAAGAACTGCGCACGTTTGCCGAAGTCATGGATCGGGTAAAGGCGGCTTACGTAGAGCCGGTGGACGATAAAACGCTGCTGGAAAATGCCATCAAGGGCATGCTCAGCAACCTCGACCCGCACTCGGCCTATCTCGGTCCGGAAGACTTCCAGGAACTGCAGGAAAGCACCAGCGGTGAGTTCGGCGGGCTGGGGATCGAGGTTGGCGTCGAGGACGGCTTCGTCAAGGTGGTATCGCCTATCGACGACACTCCGGCGTCCAAGGCAGGTATCGAGGCTGGCGACCTGATCGTCAAGATCAACGGTACGCCGACTCAGGGTCAGACCATGCAGGAAGCGGTCGACAAGATGCGCGGCAAGATCGGCGAGAAGATCACCCTGACGCTGGTACGCGACGGTGGTACCCCGTTCGACGTGACGCTGGCACGCGCCACGATCCAGGTCAAAAGCGTGAAGTCGCAGATGCTGGAAAACGGCTACGGTTATATCCGCATCACCCAGTTCCAGGTCAAGACGGGCGATGAAGTCGGCAAGGCACTGGCCAAGCTGCGCAAAGACAACGGCAAGAAGATGAGCGGCCTGATCCTGGACCTGCGCAACAACCCGGGCGGCGTTCTGCAATCAGCTGTGCAAGTGGCGGATCACTTCCTGACCAAAGGTTTGATCGTCTACACCAAAGGCCGCATCGCCAACTCTGAACTGCGCTTCTCGGCCGACCCGGCGGATGCCAGTGAAGGCGTACCTCTGGTGGTGCTGATCAACGGCGGCAGCGCCTCGGCGTCAGAAATTGTCGCCGGTGCACTGCAAGACCAGAAGCGCGGCATCCTGATGGGCACCGACACCTTCGGCAAAGGCTCGGTGCAAACCGTTCTGCCGCTGAACAACGACCGCGCCTTGAAGATCACCACGGCGCTGTACTACACGCCTAACGGCCGCTCCATTCAGGCACAGGGGATCAACCCGGACATCGTGGTGCGTCGCGCCAAGGTCACCAACGAAACGGACGGCGAGAACTACAAGGAAGCCGACCTGCTAGGCCACCTGGGCAATGGCAACGGCGGTGCAGACAAGCCGACCCTCAAAGGCGGCGCAGCGGCCAAGGCCCGTCCGCAGGATAATGACTTCCAGCTCAGCCAGGCGCTCAGCCTGCTCAAAGGGTTGAGCATCACTCGCGGCAACTGACGGATGCGTTTTCTTGCCCCGTTATTGCTGGCCTTCACGATCGCTGGCGTTGCTCAGGCAGCGCCAGCGAGCAGTGATGGCGGTAACGGCAAACCTGCTGTCGCCTACCTCAGCCTGATCATTGATGACCTGGGTCAGAACCCGGCGCGGGACAGCCGCACGCTGGCGCTTCCCGGCCCGGTGACACTGGCGATCATGCCTGACACGCCAAATGCGACCGAATTTGCCCGTGAGGCACACCGCGCGCGTAAAACCGTGATGCTGCATATGCCAATGGACCCGGCAACAGGCCCCTACGCCTGGCACCCGGAACTGCCTTTGCCGGAACTTGAAAGCCGTCTGAATGCAGCACTGTTGAAAGTGCCGTACGCAGCTGGCATCAACAACCACATGGGCAGCCGCATGACGGCTGAGCCCGTCGCCATGGGCTGGCTGATGGCAGAGCTGCAGCGTCGACATCTGTTTTTCGTCGACAGCCGCACCAGCGCCAAAACCGTCGCCGCCGCTCAGGCCCAGCGCATCGGCCTGGCCAGCGTTTCCAGGGATGTATTTCTGGATGACGAGCGCACCGCTGAAGCCATCACCCGCCAGTTACAGACCGCCATCAAGCTGGCGCACAAGCAAGGCTCGGCCGTGGTCATCGGCCACCCCTACCCCGTTACGCTCGACGTACTGGAACGCGAACTGCCGAAACTGAAAGCACAGGGCATCGAGTGGATTGAATTGCGGCACATGATCAGCCTGCGCGGCAATCAGGCAATGGCGGGACACGGGAAAGACGGCACTTACCGGTAAGCCTTACAGATACCGGTCGCGAATTTTCTCCAGCAAGCCCTCGCTGCGCATGGTGTCCAGTGCTGACTGCAAGCGATCGACAACACTTTGCGGCGTGTCCTTGTTCAGTGCCAGGTACAACTGGGCGGTATTGAAGCGCAATACAGTTTTAAGCCCGGTAATGCCTTCCTGCTTGGCCAGGTAACGCCCGACCGGATCAGCAGTCGCCCACAGATCGATCTGACCGGTGACCAGCTTTCTGGCGTTGTCCTGATCGCGCAGCGTGACCACAGGCTCAAAGCCCTTCAAGGTCAGGTGCTCTGCCAGCGCATCGCCCTTGTAGGCGCCCACCTGATAAACCTTGGCCTGTTCAAGACTGGTCAAGGCAATCTGACTGTTGGCCGGGGCCAGCAACACCCACTCGACCGGACCGATAGGGCCTACCCACTTGAACAGTGGCTCGCGCTCAGCGGTGCGCACCGTGGAGAACACGCCATAGCCGTGTTTTTCCGACGCAAGCTTGTAGACGCGCTCCCAGGGGAAACGCAGGGTCATGCTGTAGCCAATACCCGCACGCTTGAACATTTCGCGCACTACATCGACAGAGATACCGTCGATATTGTTTTCCTGAGCGAAGTTCTTGCCATCTACCGCCATGTTGTATGGCGGATAATTTTCGGTCAGCAACACCATTGAATAGGCGGGAGCGTCACCGCCGTGGGCAACTTCGCTCAATAGAACGCCCGTCCCGACAAGTGCTAGAGAAAAACGTTTGAACATGTTCCGGCACTCGATCCTTGACGACGCATGCAGAGTGCCGCGAACCTGCAGCAGTGTCTAGCTCGCTGTTCTGCGATGTCGCTTTAAGACAACCCTTACCGACAAAGCCGCCGCCTTGTGGCTAAAGCGCTGATCCGTATAACTATGTAAATCACACCGCAGGCGGAACAGGTATTTGATGGCGCACTAACCCTGCCCTATCAAGGAACGATAATGAGCATCACAAACACGTTTTTTCTCGCCCTGGCCTCAGCATGCGTGGCAACAGCGGCATCGGCGCAAGTCGACGATTATGGCAACGGCATGCTCCCCTTCACGCCTTCTGTATTGCTGGAAAACAAAGACGGGCATTTCAATCACTGGAGCGGTATCGGACGCCTCGAAAGCCTCGGCAACCGAATGTGCACCGCAGTACTTATCGACAGCCATACGACATCTTCTGCCGCCGAAAGCCCGGCCTACGTGCTGACCAGCGGCCATTGCGCCTACACCCGGCCAAGCCAAATGGGCGCGGACATGGAAATTGAAGGGCATGTCGAGTTCAACTACTTCAAGGACACACCAGTTCAGCGCAAGGTGTACCGCCTGAAAAGAATCAACTGGAGCAGCCTGCGCGGCATCGATCTCGCCCTGCTGGAGCTGGACGCACCCCTGTCGCGCTTGCGCGAAGACGGTATCACGCCCATGAAGCTTGCCGAGGGTAGCCCCCAAACAGGCGGTGACGTGCTTTCAGTCAGCGCGCCGCTGGCCTCCAACGGCAATACATTGCGTCTGTCCGCGTGCACGCTGGACTCGATCGCAAACATCATCGAACACCCCTACGCCTGGAATGCCAACCTCAGCAACCGATGCGAAGACGTGCTGCCAGGCAGTTCTGGCAGCCCGCTTATCGATCGTCGTGACAACACCGTAATCGGCATCATGGGCACCACCACGCGGGGCGCGACGCAGCAAAGCCGCTGTTTTGCCGACTCGCCCTGCGAGATCAATAACGGCGAAGCGCTCTGGCGCCCCGATACCAACTACGCGAGCCCGGTAGACGCGCTGCAAACCTGTTTTGCCGAGGGAGTCTTCACGCCTTCACGAGCTGCCTGCACCTTGCAGTCCACTGCCCAGGTGACGCTGCCCAACCCGTATTACCGCAAGAAGCTGATCCGGCTTGAACGCGACGAGCAAGGCGCTGTAATTGCACCGCGCTGGGACATGCAGTTCACCATCAACACGTCGCAGCTCAAGTTCAAGACCACCCGCAACCCTGATGAATGCCGCAAGGCGGACGGCTATCGCAGCTCGCGAGACTCACGCACTGCGCACATCAACTCGGTGATTGGCACCGAGCCAGGCGTGTACTCGTTGTGTATCGTCGGCCACAACGGCAACGAGGGCGATGCGCCGGGCGTAAGAGAAAACGCTTTTATCCATAGCGTAGAACTGATCGAGGGAGGTGAAACACCAGCGCCAAATGTGACGGTTCAGCGCCTGGATAACGGCAAGCACCATGTCGCCTTCAGCCAAAGCGTACCGACGCACAGTAACCATGCCTATAAATTCGGCGCACCGGATTCGACCGACTGCGCGGCCCCGAACGGCTACAAAACGGTTTACTACAATTTCACCATCAGCCAGCGCCTGCTGTCGATCAAGCTGTGCACCCTTGCACGAGACGAATCAGGTCAGGCGTCGGCGCCTCGGACCGATCTGCTGATCGAAGCAGATAAAGCCAGCTGAAACGAAAACGAGCGCCCCGGCAGGCTGCCGGGGCGCTCGTTTTAATCAGCTGCAGACTCAGCGCACGACGATACCGCGGCTGGCCATGTAGGCTTTTGCTTCAGGCACCGTGTATTCACCGAAGTGGAAAATACTCGCCGCCAGCACCGCGCTGGCGTGGCCTTCGATCACACCGGCAGCCAAGTGCTCAAGGTTACCGACACCGCCCGAGGCGATCACAGGGATGCCCAGTGCGTCGCTGATGGCGCGGGTAACGCCCAGGTCGAAGCCGTTCTTCATGCCGTCCTGATCCATGCTGGTCAGCAGAATCTCGCCAGCACCCAGGCCTTCCATCTTCATGGCCCACTCCACTGCGTCCAGGCCAGTCGGCTTGCGGCCACCGTGGGTGAAGATCTCCCAGCGCGGGGTTTCGCCCGGGCCGGACACCTTCTTGGCATCGATAGCCACCACGATGCACTGCGAGCCGAAACGCGCAGCGGCTTCGCCCACGAACTCGGGTGTAAACACCGCAGCCGTGTTGATCGAAACCTTGTCTGCACCGGCGTTGAGCAGGTTACGAATGTCCTGAACGGTACGCACGCCCCCGCCCACGGTCAGCGGAATGAACACCTGGCTGGCCATACGTTCTACGGTATGCAGCGTGGTATCCCGGCCATCGACACTGGCGGTTATGTCCAGAAAGGTGATCTCGTCGGCGCCCTGCTCATCGTACCGACGAGCGATCTCGACCGGATCGCCAGCATCCCGGATGTTCTCGAATTTGACGCCCTTGACCACACGACCGTTGTCGACGTCCAGGCAAGGGATGATGCGTTTGGCTAGGGCCACTGAATCAATCTCCGGTTAATGGGAACCGCGTGCTCCGTCAACGGACGCTCAGCGCTGTTCCAGATCGCACAGCGCCTGTGCTTCGGCCACGTCCAGCGTACCCTCATAGATCGCACGGCCGGTGATTGCGCCGATGATCCCCGGTGCCTTGGCATCCAGCAAGGCCTTGATGTCGCCCAGGTTGTGAATGCCACCCGACGCGATGACCGGAATCCGCGTGGCCGCTGCCAGCGCAGCCGTGAACGGAATGTTGCAGCCCTGCATCATGCCGTCTTTGGCGATGTCGGTGTACACGATGGCCGACACGCCATCGGCTTCGAAGCGCTTGGCCAGGTCGATGACCTGAACGGTGCTGACTTCAGCCCAGCCGTCGGTGGCCACGAAACCATCCTTGGCGTCCAGACCGACAATCACCTTGCCCGGGAAAGCGCGGCACGCCTCTGCGACAAACTCGGGCTCTTTGACTGCCTTGGTACCGATGATGACGTAGCTCACGCCGGCCTTGATGTAATGCTCGATGGTTTCCAGCGAGCGGATGCCACCACCGATCTGGATCGGCAGGTTCGGGTAGCGTTTGGCAATGGCCGTGACCACGTCACCGTTGACCGGCTGACCTTCGAACGCACCGTTCAGGTCGACCAGGTGCAGACGGCGGCAACCGCCCTCAACCCACTTGGCAGCCATTGCCACCGGGTCATCGGAAAAGACGGTGGAGTCTTCCATGCGGCCTTGGCGCAGACGTACGCAGGCGCCGTCCTTAAGGTCGATAGCGGGGATAATCAGCATGCTTTTTCCTTCGTCAAAGAGCCGCACGCTGCATGTTGCAGATGTGCGTATCTACCAATTCCTGCGGCTTCAGGCATCGGGCCTGAAGCTGCTTGTATTTAGTTTTTTTCGAGCGCCCACAAATCGCTTTCGATGCTCTCGAAACGCTCTTTGAGGTGCTGCTGAACATCGAAAATCGCCCGATTGTAATAGTGCGGGGCAATTTCCCGGGTAAACAGCTCAAGGACTTCGGCGACTTCGAACGAACCCAGCTCCATCTCGAAGCGCTGCGAAAACAGCCGTTTGAGCTTGTCGATGGCCTGCTGCTCCTGCTCGGGGCTGAGCGTCAGGATCGGGGGTTTGTTCTTCGCGTTGGCCATGATGATTACCAGCGGCCATCCCACGCGGCGAAGTTCTGCAGCAATTGCAGGCCATGGGTATGGCTCTTCTCCGGGTGAAACTGCACGGCAAAGCGTGAGCCTTCGGCAAGGGCTGCGGCAAAATCGATACCGTAACGGCCGCTCCCTACCACCTGACGCTGGTTGGCAGCGTCGATGTAGAAGCTGTGCACGAAATAGAAACGCGCCATGTCCGGGATGTCGTGCCACAACGGGTGGTCCACTGCCTGAGCGACATGGTTCCAACCCATGTGCGGCACCTTGAGGTGCTCGCCGTCTTCGTGCAGATCCTTGCCGAAGAACTTCACCTGGCCGGGGAACATGCCGATGCAGTCCACGCCACCGCTCTCTTCGCTGCTGTCGAGCAACGCCTGCATGCCGACGCAGATGCCGAGAAACGGACGGTCCTTGCTGACTTCCTGAACCAGCGAGTCAAAGCCCAGACGGCGAATCTCGGCCATGCAGTCGCGAATCGCGCCCACACCCGGAAAAACGACGCGGTCGGCTTCACGAATCACTTTGGCATCGCTGGTGATCAGCACACGACCTGCGCCAACGTGCTCCAGGGCCTTGGCGACCGAGTGCAGGTTGCCCATGCCGTAATCGATGACCGCAACCGTCTGCATCAGAGAACACCCTTGGTGGAAGGCATTTGCCCGGCCATGCGCTCATCCAGCTCGACAGCCATGCGCAGGGCACGACCGAACGCCTTGAAGACGGTCTCGATCTGGTGGTGAGTGTTATGGCCACGCAGGTTGTCGATGTGCAGCGTCACGTTCGCGTGGTTGACGAAGCCCTGAAAGAACTCCTGGAACAGGTCCACGTCGAAACCGCCAACGGTGGCGCGGGTATACGGCACATGCATCTGCAGGCCAGGACGGCCCGAGAAGTCGATGACCACACGCGACAGCGCTTCATCGAGCGGCACGTAGGCATGGCCGTAACGACGGATGCCTTTCTTGTCGCCGATGGCCTGGGCAAATGCCTGGCCTACGGTGATGCCGACGTCTTCCACGGTATGGTGGTCGTCGATTTCAAGGTCACCTTTGCATTCGATGTCCAGGTCGATCAGCCCGTGCCGGGCGATCTGGTCGAGCATGTGCTCAAGGAAAGGCACGCCGATATCGAATCGGGCCTTTCCGGTGCCATCCAGGTTGATCGAGGCTTTGATCTGGGTTTCCAGAGTATTGCGCTCGACGTAAGCCTTACGTTCGGCCATCACCAGCTCCGCAAAATCATTGGGCGAAAAAGGCGATCATTATAGGCCCAGAACGGCCCCGCATGAAGCAAACAGACGACAGACAGGGGATTTACTGTGCATCGTCGTCATATGCAAATTCTATGAACACAAACCTGCGCGCGAAGAGCCCATGCATTCAAGCAAGAGACAGCGCCTGGAACATAGCTTTCGCGAGCAAGAGAGCGTGGTCTGTCCCGCCCTTTCGCAGGTGCATTCAGATCAGGTCAGACGAAGAGGCTGGCGATGGCGTCGCACACTTTGTCGATGTTGCCTTCGTTCAGTCCCGCCAGGCACATGCGCCCACTGCGCAACAGGTAAACCCCATGCACATTCTTGAGCTCATCAACCTGCTCCGGGGTCAGGCCGGTGTAGCTGAACATGCCGTTCTGACGCAGGATGAAGCTGAAGTCATGCTGCGGGACTTTCTGCGCCAGCGCCGAGGCCAGACGGGTACGCATGTCGAGGATACGCACGCGCATGAGCTCGACCTCGGTCAGCCACTGGTCATGCAACTGCGGTGTGGTGAGCACCTGTGCAACTACGTGGGCGCCATGAGCAGGCGGACTGGAGTAATTGCGGCGCACGGTTGCCTTGAGCTGGCCGAGCACATTGGCAGCGCTCGCGGCGTCCTCGCACACAATCGACAAGCCGCCGACGCGCTCGCCATACAACGAGAAGATTTTCGAAAACGAGTTACTGATAACCGTAGTAACGCCGGCGTTGGTCATGGCTCTGATCGCGTAGGCATCTTCGTCCATGCCCTTGCCGAAACCCTGATAGGCGATGTCCAGGAAGGGATCAATTGGCCGGACTTGACGACCTCGACCACTTGGTCCCACTGCGCAGGCGACAGGTCGGCGCCGGTCGGGTTGTGGCAGCACGGGTGCAACAACACGATGCTGCGCGCCGGCAAACCTTGCAGCGCAGCGAGCATGGCGTCGAACCTGACGTCGCCGGTCTGGGCATTGAAATAAGGGTAGGCATGGACCTCAAAGCCCGCGCCGGAAAAGATCGCGTTGTGGTTTTCCCAGGTTGGATCGCTGACCCAGACCTGAGAGTCAGGGAAGGCGTATTTCAAAAAGTCGGCGCCAACTTTGAGCGCACCCGAGCCACCCACGGTCTGAATCGTCGCCACTCGATCCGCCAGCACGACAGGATGCCCGGCACCAAACAGCAAGGTCTGAATGGCGTGGCGATACGCCGCCAGGCCTTCCATTGGCAGATAGACAGATGCCGCCTGCTCGCCTTCGGCCAGTTGCTGCTGCGCCGTGACGGCGGCTGCCAGACGTGGAATACGACCTTGCGCGTCGTAATACAAACCGATGCTCAGATTGACCTTGCCTGCGCGAGAATCCTTGCCGAACGTCTCCATCAGCGAAAGGATCGGATCACCGGCGTATGACTCCACGTGGGCTAGCATTCAAACAACTCCTTAAATAATGAAATCAGGCCGAATAACGATCAGGTCTGTGGTTTTGCGCAATGATGAAGTTCAGCAGCACCGCGCCGAGTACAGAGCAGACGAGTATCGGCAGGCTGATGAACGTCAAGGAAGCCATGAGCACGCAGATGTCGACACCCATTTGCAGCCATCCCGCCTTGAAGCCGAACTTTTCCTGCACGTATAACGCAAGGATGTTTACGCCACCCAGGCTTGCCCTGTGGCGGAAAAGTATCAGAAAACCGACCCCAAGAATCAGATTGCCTAACGTAGCGGCATAGAAAGGTTGAAGCTGGTCAATGTGTATGAACAGTGCATGCCGATCAGAGAAAAACGACACCAGCCCCACGGCGCAAAACGTCTTGAGCGTGAACAGCCAGCCCATCCGCCGCAGCGACAGATAATAAAACGGCAGGTTGAGCGCGAAGAATGCGACACCAAACGGCAGCGCGAACGTGTAATGAATCAACAGGGCGATACCTGCCGTACCGCCGGTCATCACGCCTGCCTGACGCAACAGCGCCACGCCGAAGGAAACCAGTACGGTCGCGATGACCAGTGCAAACACGTCTTCTTGAATCGAGTGACGGCGCATATCGAGGCCGTCGGGGGCGTTGGTAAGAGTGGTCATGGCGATGCCTGCTGAGTTCATGATCAGTGAGTGAAGGCCGTTTTCGACCCGAACTCCTGTTCAGACTCACGTTATGCGCAGCAATCTATCCGCAAAGAACATTACGCGCAAACAAAGTCAAATAAATGCTTTGTTATTTCATTTATACAGAAAAAAATGCACTGTTTACGCACAAAAAACAGCCGGAGAACTATTTCAGTGCGCGGTTGCTGTCACCACGCTGTTGTCTTTCAACCGCTCCAGCACCACCGCTGTGTTGATGTGCGAAACACAGTCACCTGCGGTGATCTGCGCCATCAGTCGATTGAGGCTTTCAAGGTCTGCCACAGCGACCTTCAGGGTGTAGTCAGCATCGCCCGTTGTCTTGTAGGCATCGATGATCGAGTTGAGGTCGGCCACCAGCGTTTGAAAACCTTCCCGATGTTCCGCACGGTGGCTGATCAGACGCACTTCGACCATCGCCAGCACTTCACGGCTCATGGCCTGGGGCGCGATGCGAGCGTGGTAACCCAGAATCAGGTGAGCCTGCTCGAGGCTGATTCGGCGCCGAGAGCACTGCGAGGCCGAAAGCCCGACCAGATCGCTCAATTCCTGATTGGTCAAACGCCCGTTGGCCTGAAGCAAAGTCAGAATTTTCAGATCGTAATCGTCGATTTCATTTGCTTTCATGAGTCAATCGCTCGCGCTTGAGGGCTATAGGTCGCGAGCCTACCAGTTTCGCTGCACGATTCGCGAACGCCACACATGGCACCCCCGCTCAGCCTCCTCCGCCCGCTCGCGCAACGCACCGAAGACTGGCGGCCTGCCAAAACGCACGCAAAAAAAAGCGCCTGCACCGAAGTGCACGCGCTTTTTGGTTACCGGCAGGCTTTTAGTGGAACAGCACTGCGGTTTTTTGCAGGGTAATCCAAACGCCCCATGCCAGCGGAATACCGACCGCCAGCCAGGCCGCGATAACCAGCGGCTTGCTGCCTGGCGCTGCTTTCCACTCCAGCGAAGTGGTAGCGTCAGTGCCCTTGTCGTGGCCGATGGCTTGCTCAACGGCAAGCTCAGCGTCGGTCATGAAGTACTTGTCGGCAACCGGACGAATCAGCAGGTTGCAGATGAAGCCCAGTACCAGCAGACCGGCAAGGATATACAGCGTGATGTCGTAGGCATCGGCACGCGCAACACCATGGCTGAGTTGATACTCACGCAGGTAGTTGACCAGTACCGGACCGAGCACACCGGCCGCAGCCCATGCAGTCAGCAAACGACCGTGGATCGCGCCGACCATTTGTGTACCGAACAGGTCAGCCAGGTAGGCCGGAACAGTTGCAAAACCACCGCCGTACATCGACAACACGATGCAGAAGGCGGCAACGAACAGCGCGATGCTGCCCATGTGGCTCAATGTTGGTACCGACGCATAAAGCAAAAAGCCCAGTGCGAAGAACACGAAGTAAGTTGCCTTGCGACCAATAAAGTCGGAGCACGAAGCCCAGAAGAAACGACCACCAATGTTGAACAGGCTCAACAGACCGGTGAAGCCCGCTGCAATAGCGGCGATGGCTTTCAACTGGTCAGCATTCAGTTGGCTGAAGGTCAGATCATTGCCCAGCAACTTGCCGGCGAATACTTCCTGCAACAATGGCGACGCCATGCCCAGAATACCGATACCGGCCGATACGTTCAGGCACAACACCAACCACACCAGACGGAATTGCGGAGTCTTCCACGCCACGCTTACATGCACGTGACGGTTGGTGATCATTGCATTCTTGGCCTTGGCCGCTGGAGCGGTCCAGCCTTCAGGTTTCCAGCCGGTTGGCGGAACGCGGTAGCCCAGTGCACCGCCGATCATGAAGATGAAGTAGATCACCGCCATCACCACGAAGCTCTGCCAGACGCCCACGCCGTCAGCCGAAGCGAAATGGCCCATCAGTGCCGTGGCCAACGGTGCACCTACCATCGCGCCGCCACCAAAGCCCATGATCGCCATACCGGTCGCCATGCCGCGTTTGTCCGGGAACCACTTGATCAGGGTCGATACCGGGGAGATGTAGCCCAACCCCAGCCCGATACCACCGATCACGCCAGAACCCAGCCACATCAGCCAGATCTGGTGGGTATAAATACCGAACGCGGAAATCAGCAGACCGCCGCACCAGCACAGTGCCGAAACAACACCAGCCTTGCGCGGGCCTGCGTGTTCCAGCCAGCCACCCCAGATGGCAGCCGAGCAACCCAGGAAGATGAAGAACAGGGTGTAGATCCAGCCCAGCATGGAAATCTGCCAGTCACAGGTCGATGCAAACATCTGTGCAAAGAAACCCATGTCCGGTGTGCAGGCGACAGGTGCCGAAACACCAACTGCCTTCGACAGCGGCAGCCAGAACACCGAGAAACCGTAAGCCATACCAATACAAAGATGGATGGCCAGTGCAGCAGGAGGAACAAGCCAGCGGTTAAACCCCGGCTTGGCAATAATGCGCTCTTTGGACAAGAACGCAGGCTGAGCGGCATTGCCGCCCAAGGCTGTACTTGTGCTCATTATGATTAACCCCAATGTGTAAAGCTTGCAGAATGGTCCGCTGATCCGCCACAGACTCCATGCCAGGCGGCCATGTCTGTTTTATCGGCAGGTTGTTCAAATACGTGACAAAAAGACGCACCTGAATCAGCGAACGCGGAGATTATCACTTACTGACGGGCATTAACTATTTTGTTACACCCTTTTATCTGCAACTTAATCCGCCCCATCTATGACCTCATAGATGCAATCAATTAACCTGTTAAGGATGCCCATGCCGGTCTTAGTTGAATTAATAAGTTTGCCTACTTATCAGGATCAGGAAGACCTGCAAAAGATATATCGTGACGCTCCGGACGATCTGTTCGCGCCCTTTGTCGACGCCTCGCAATTGATCGAAACCGCCCTGACCGAACAGGCACTGCTGGCGGGCCGTTTCAATGACCGTCTGTTGGGTGCAGCCCTGTTGCAACGCTCGGAAAAAATCTGGTGGATGTCGCATCTGTGCGTCCGCAAACCGACCCGCCGGCGCGGGGTTGCCGAACGAATCGTCGTCCACGCTCAGAAACTGGCCCTTGAGGCGGGCTGCGAACTACGCTTGCTGACAACCGTCGAGCGTCCCGAAGTCCTCGCTCTGGCGGCCCGGCTCAATGTGCCGACCGTGCTTGAAAAACCTGCAGGATCAGGCACGTGTCAGCCATAAGAGCATCCGGAGCCCGAGACGCTCGCCAGAGCGGTATACTCGTGGGCTAATTTTGAACATCGACACAAGGACTCGCCCATGAAAGCGTTCGGCAAAATCCTGGGGCTGTTTATTCTCGGGCTGTTGCTGATCATCGTGGCTCTCGGCTTTGCCTTGACCCATCTGTTTGATCCCAACGACTACAAAGACGAGATTCGACAACTGGCACGCGACAAGGCGAATGTCGAGCTGACGCTCAACGGTGACATCGGCTGGAGCCTGTTCCCGTGGCTTGGCCTGGAACTGCACGACGCCCATGTCGCGACGCTCACCGCCCCTGACAAGCCGTTCGCCGACGTGCAGATGCTCGGTCTTTCGGTTCGTGTACTGCCCTTGCTGCGCCGTCAGGTGCAGATGAGCGATGTGCGCGTCGAAGGCTTGAACCTGACGCTTCATCGCGATGAAACAGGCCATGGCAACTGGGAAGACATCGGCAAGCCCGCAGTGGCGACGTCAGGGTCGACACCTGAAACCACGCCCGCCCCGACGCCTGACGCACCCAAATCGGAACGGCCTTCACAACCTCTGCGGCTGGACATCGACAGCCTGACGGTCAACAACGCCCGTGTGGACTACAGCGATGCCCGAAAAGGCCAGACTTTCATGGCCGAAAGCATCCAGCTGAGCACCGGACCGATACGCGAAGCGTCCGACATCCCGATCAAACTGACTGCATTCCTCAGCACCAATCAGCCGGTGGTGCGCGCCAAGACCGAGCTGGTCGGCGAATTGCGCATGGACCGTGTGCTCAAGCGCTATCAGTTCGAAGACATGCGCCTGTCCGGCGAAGTGGCGGGCGAACCACTGCAAGGCAAGATCGTGACCTTCTCGGCCCAGGGCCAACTGCTGGTTGACCTTGCCGCCAACATCGCCGAATGGAACAGCCTTAAAGTCTCGGCCAATCAGTTGCGGGCTCTGGGCGAATTGCGCGCACGCGATCTGGACAAAACTCCGCAGATCAGCGGCGGCCTGTCCATCGCTCAACTCGACGTGCGCACCTTCTTCGACAACATCGGCCAACCCCTGCCTGCCATGGCAGAAGGCGCGCTGAGCAAGGTCGAAATGGTCACGCGCCTCAGCGGCACGCCCAACAGCCTGGTGCTGGATGGCCTGAACCTGAAAGTGGACGACAGCACCTTTACCGGTCGCATTGCTGTGGAAGACTTCGCCAAACAGGCGCTACGCGTTCAGCTCAAGGGCGACACCTTCGACGCAGACCGCTATCGCCCGGCAGAAACCGAAGAAAGCAAAGGCGCCAAGGCAGCCCGCAAATCCGAAGTGCAGAGCGATGAAGCCGCCGCCATTGCAGGCGCTGGCACCACACCGCTGCCCGACCAGCCAACCAAGGCCGCCTGGAGCACGAAAAAACTGCTGCCACTGGAGCGTCTGCGCACGCTCGACGTCGAGGCCGACCTGAGCTTTGGCAAACTGACCGTCGACAAACTGCCGATCGCGAATGCCGCGTTCAAGACTCAGGCCTTGGGTGGCGTCATCAAACTCGACACCTTGAGCGGTGACCTCTACAACGGCAATTTCGACGTCAAAGGCAACCTGGACGCACGGGCTGATGTGCCTGTCATAGGCGTGCAGACCCGCATCAGCAAAGTGCCGGTCGAGCGCATCCTCGAAAGCCAGGGCCAGACCCCACCGGTACGCGGCCTGCTGACCCTCAACAGCGACCTCACGGGCAAGGGCAACAGCGAAAAAACCTTGATCGACAGCCTCAACGGCACCGCCAGCTTCGTGCTCAACAACGGTGTACTGGTGAACGCCAACCTGGAACAGCAGCTTTGCCAGGGCATCTCGACCCTGAATCGCAAGCCGCTGACCAGCGAGCCACGCGGCAAGGACACCCCGTTCCAGCAGCTCAACGGCAACCTGGTGCTGCGTAACGGTGTCGCCAGCAACCCTGATCTCAAGGTCCGTATTCCGGGCATGACGGTCAATGGCAACGGTGACATCGACCTGCGCGTCCTGGGCATGAACTATCGCGTCGGCATCATCATCGAAGGCGACAAGAGCGACATGCCTGACCCGGCCTGCGAGATCAATCCACGCTACGTCGGTATCGAATGGCCTGTGCAATGCCGCGGCCCGCTGGAGCTGGGTGCCAAGGCCTGCCGACTGGACAAGGAAGGCATCGGCCAGATCGCCGCAAAACTGGCAGGCGACCGCATCAGCGAAAAACTTGAAGAGAAGCTGGACGAGAAACTCGGCGACAAGGTCAGCCCGGAACTCAAGGATGCACTCAAGGGATTGTTCAAACGATAAGCGTACAGCACAGGCCTCGACAACGCAGTGTGTCTGACACACTGCGTTGTCGTTCGCCAGGGGCCTACGCGCTGCTGCATTGCGACTCACCGACACCCTGAATGACGAGAACCCGCCAAACCATGCAACCCGAACAATTTTCCAGCGCGGTACTGGACTGGTACGACCGTCACGGCCGACAGGACCTGCCGTGGCAGCAAGGCATCACGCCGTACCGGGTCTGGGTGTCGGAAATCATGCTGCAACAGACTCAGGTCAGCACCGTTCTCGGCTATTTCGACCGTTTCATGGAAGCCCTGCCAACCGTGCAGGCGCTGGCCGAAGCGCCTGAAGATGAAGTGCTGCACCTGTGGACCGGACTGGGTTATTACACCCGCGCCCGCAACCTGCAGAAGACCGCAAAGATTGTCGTCGCCGAGCATGGCGGCGAGTTCCCCCGTGACGTCGAACAGCTCATTCAGTTGCCCGGCATCGGCCTGTCCACCGCAGGCGCCATCGCCAGCCTGAGCATGGGCATTCGCGCCTCTATCCTGGATGGCAACGTAAAACGCGTTCTGGCGCGCTTCACGGCGCAGGAAGGCTATCCGGGCGAGCCCAAGGTCGCCAAGCAGCTATGGGCAACGGCCGAGCGCTTCACACCGCACAGCCGGGTCAACAATTACACCCAGGCGATGATGGACCTCGGCGCCACGCTCTGCACCCGCAGCAAACCCAGCTGCCTGCTCTGCCCGCTCGAACGCGGCTGTCAGGCGCACATGCTGGGTCTGGAGACCCGCTACCCCATTCCCAAACCGCGCAAGACCGTCCCGCAGAAGCGCACACTCATGCCGATGCTCGCCAACCGCGACGGCGCGATTCTGCTTTATCGTCGTCCGTCCAGCGGCCTGTGGGGAGGCTTGTGGAGCCTGCCAGAGCTGGACCATTTCGATGATCTGCAGCATTTGGCGACACAACACGGTCTGGAGCTGGGAAAACACCACGAACTGCCGGGCCTGATCCATACCTTCAGCCATTTCCAGTTAAGCATCGAACCCTGGCTGGTCCAGGTCGAAGAGTCCGCTCATCACGTGGCCGAGGATGACTGGCTCTGGTATAACCTCGCCACCCCGCCGCGCCTGGGCCTTGCCGCCCCGGTGAAAAAGCTGCTCAAACGCGCAGCCGACGTATTGAACGCAGGAGAGTCGTCATGACCCGCACCGTAATGTGCCGCAAATACAAAGAAGAACTGCCAGGCCTGGAACGCGCCCCGTACCCTGGCGCCAAAGGCGAAGACATCTTCAACCACGTTTCGCAAAAAGCCTGGGCTGACTGGCAGAAGCACCAGACCCTGCTGATCAACGAACGTCGCCTCAACATGATGAACGCCGAAGACCGCAAATTCCTGCAGACCGAGATGGACAAGTTCCTGTCCGGCGAAGAATACGCACAGGCCGAAGGCTACGTTCCCCCCGAGAAATAAAGCGTTTCACGCAGTGAAGGTCGTAAGCGACGGTAATAATTCAATTTTTTTCGATACCACGCTTGACGACCTCCTGAAAAACACGTTTAATGCGCCCCGTTGCCCAGATAGCTCAGTCGGTAGAGCAGGGGATTGAAAATCCCCGTGTCGGCGGTTCGATTCCGTCTCTGGGCACCACTAATTGATTTCAGGTGGTGTCAGCATCATCTGAAAGCCCACAAGAAGCCCGCCTCGTGCGGGCTTTTTGTTGTCTGTCGATTGGTAGTCCCGGCGTCCAAGGCAGCGACAACACGGAGGAACACATGACTCCAGGCGAAGAGGGACGGCCACTTCGTCTCGCTGCTGTTCCGTTGTGCGCAGGGCTGGTAAGCGCGAGTGCGCACGGCGTACTTCAGGGCTGGAATGACTCGATGTTGTTCTCAGGCTTTTTGCTGGGGACGATTATCGGGGTTGTGGTGGGAATTCCACTGTTGCTGCGTGGCGATGCGAAAAACACGAATTCCATCAGACTTCATTTGTTGAGCGCGCAGATACAAGCCCTGTTGGTATGGCTGCTGTCGGGCGCGTCGCTTGAAGATCTCCCGGTGGCAATCGGCGCCGGCACCCTGCTCGGTCTTTTGTTTTTGATCACCATCGCCTTCATCGAACACCTGAGCAAACGCAACGACGGTTTACCTCGCCCACAACAAGGGTGGGTATACGCCGTTCCGCTGTCAGGCGGGCTCACACTGGGCGCAGCCGCAGCGCTGAGCTTCGCGAGCCCTGAGGAGCGAGTGCCAGCATTCATCTTCGCGTTCATGGTTGGTGGATTACTGAGCATGCTGGTCGGATGGCCGGTTCTCTGGATAATCGAACGTTACCTGAGAACCCCTTTGCGCTACGTTGCCGGAGGCACGATCACAAGCATGGTGATCTGGACGCTCTCTGTCCTCCCCAACCTTCTCGAGGCCTTCTGGAGCCCAACGGCGCAAGCATTCGCCTGGCCGACACACTTTGTGGGAGGTGCCGCGACGTTCCTGCTGATTGGCGTGGTAGCGGGCTGCGTATGCACAGCCATCAACTGCTTCGCCAAAAAGATTGGCAAGTCGACAGAATAGAAAGCGGCGCGAGCGGCATCAGAGATCATGAGTAAACGCAGGTGCTCACGGGATGCGTTGCGAAACAGCGTCACCCGGAATTTTCACCCTCGAACTCCCCCACTCTAAGCTCTCGAACACCGGTTTGGGCATCTCACCGGATGACGGCGCCCTTTCCGCCGGTCATTGTCAGAACATGTTCGATAAGCGCTGCCTGATGATCGGCGTGCAGGATAGGTTTGTAACCGTGGACTTTAAGCAACGTCCATTGCCCGTCGTTGAACTCGATTCTGAAAACGTCCATTGCAGCAGCCTCCGCCCCCTTTCTCGGTGGATCAGTTGGCCGCGATGACGTTCCGCGTTTGCGCCGAACATCATTGAACTAATGCCACCTCATTTCCCTCGAATCGACTCATTTGCTTCGATTAGGAAAATTTCGTGCTCAAGTTTACTGCTTCCGCCCTCATCATCGCCGCCACGCTCGGTCTGGCTGCCTGCGACAGCAAATCCGAACAGAAAGCACAGGATGCTCAGGCTCACCAGGAAAATGCCCAGCAGAAAATGGAATCTGCTCAGGACAAAGTGAACGATGCAGCCAAAGAGAACAAAGAGGCCGCCAAAGACAAGGCGTCGTCCAAGGAGGCCGCTGCTGAAGAATCGAAAACGTTCGTGCCGACCTCGGAAGTGACCAATACGATTCAGACCCCTGAAAAAAAGTAAAAAAAGGCCCATTTCTTCACAAAGTTTTCACAGCCGGGTTGGCATTGTAGAGCTGCTCCCAAGTGTGAATCCTTAAGCCCGCTCCCCCATCGCGGGCTTTTCTTTGTCTGGAATTTGGCTACAACACTACGCCGTCGCCAACCGATGTCATCCGTCCTCCCTCAACCTCAACCTCACCCCTACCCCTGCAAGCACTGATCCAAAGCAGTTCCCACCACTGCCTGCATGATCATATTTTTGACGCCAGAATTCCTGATAACCATTGATCAGATCGCCGGCTCGACAAATTAATGTCGCCACATTCCGGGTCGATAGCCTTCAAGCGATAGTCTGCAAAAAACAACATCAGGGGCAGGTTATGTTCGGAAAAAAAACCAAGACTGAACTGGCAGCCATGAAGGCCGAAGTTGATGGAATCAAAGGACTGATGGGCGCGCTCGAACGATCAATGGCCGTTGTCGAGCTTGAGCTCGACGGGAAGATCATTCGGGCAAACGATAATTTTCTGACCACCATGGGGTATAGGGCAGAAGAGCTTCCAGGCAAAAACCACCGGGATTTCTGCGAGCCAGAGGTGGTGCGTAGCCGAGAGTACGCTGACTTGTGGGCATCACTGCGCGCAGGCAAATACATGTCGGGCACGTTCAAGCGCGTCAGCAAGCAGGGCAAGAACGTTTGGCTGGAAGCCAGCTACAACCCCGTTGTAGACGCTCAGGGCAAAGTGCTGAGAATCGTCAAGTACGCGTTGGATGTAACCAACAAGGTCATGCTTGAAAACGAAACTCACAGCAAGCTTGCCGCCGTTGATCGAGCCATGGCGGTATGCGAGTTTGATCCAGGCGGGCATGTTACTGCGGCCAATAATAACTTCCTGAATGTCATGGGTTATGCCTTGACCGACATCAAGGGCAAACACCACAAAATATTTTGCGAACAGTCACTCGTCAACAGTTCGGAATATGCCGAGTTCTGGCGCAAGCTGAATCAGGGCGAGTTCGTCGGTGGACAGTTCAAACGCCTGGGTAAACACGGCCGAATTGTCTGGCTGGAAGCGACTTACAATCCGGTCTTTGACGCCGAAGGCAAACTTTACAAGATCGTGAAGTTTGCCAGCGACATTACCGAGAAGGTTGAACGGCAGGAAGCAGACTCTCACGGTGCCTCACGCGCTTACCATATCTCGGCTGAAACCGAGAAAGTGGCCGAGCAAGGCACTCTGGTCATTCAGGAGACAGCCCGCGAGATGCGCCAGATTGCCGATAATATCGGTTCGTCCGCCAAGCTGGTCGGACAACTGGGCGACCGCTCGGAGCAGATCACGGCCATCGTCAACACCATTCGCGGTATTGCCGACCAGACCAACCTGCTGGCACTCAACGCGGCCATTGAAGCCGCTCGCGCGGGCGATCAGGGTCGTGGCTTTGCGGTGGTTGCCGATGAGGTCAGGCAACTGGCCGGACGCACCAGCGGGTCCACTACAGAAATCGCGGAGATGATCGGCAAGATCCTTGCCGAAACGCGAGAAGCCGTAGCGAGCATGAGCGCGACGCAGGAAGGCGCCATTCGTGGCGTGACGCTCGCCGATCAGGCGGGCCAGGTGATCGTTCAGATTCGTGACGGCGCCAGCGATGCGGTAGAAGCTGTCAGCATGTTTGCCAACCGAATGGACGAGGCTGACGTGTCTTCAACATTGAGCAAATACAAGTAGACGTTTCTGTACAACCAAAACCCGCCGAGTGCGGGTTTTTTTATCAGTGCAAACAGCCAGTAAAACAATAAGTTACACCAACGAAGTATTTAGCCCTGCACGTATATACAAGACCAGAGCAATCGCTGATCCGGACTGGAGTCAGAGAAAGGATTGCCCGCGATCTCCTGACAAAATCGACGCAAAGGGGATAAATCCGGCCAACTCAGAAATCACTTTGACGAAGGGTACCTAATGCAGGGATGGCATAGTAATATCGCACTAATACTTTCGTGTGATGTCCGCCCCTATGCGCGCCGCCCCTGCTTTTAAACCTGCCGGTTTCACCTTGATTGAGCTCATCATCACGGTCGCTATCGTGGGGATTCTCGCCGCCATCGCCATACCTGCTTATGACAGCTACATCACCAAGAGCAAGCTCAAGGCCGCGCAGACGGATCTGGTCGCGCTGAGCCTGGTGCTGGAAAACCGCTTTCAGAAACAGCTGGTTTATCCAACCACCACTGCCAGCACCACCGCCGAAACACGCTGCGTGTCCAGCAGCGGCAGCAGAACATGCACCAGCGCAGCATCGGCCTGGCAGCCCAGCCAGACTGACTCCTTCGTCTACAAGATCACCACCGCGACCACCACGACCTACAAGCTGGAAGCCACCGGCAGCTCTGGCAAGGTCAACGGTTGCAGCATCACGCTGACGCAGGACAACGTGCGCGCCATTGCCAGTTGTTCGCCTTACAACGGCGGCTGGCTGTAATGAATCGCAGCAAAGGCTTCACGCTGGTCGAACTGATGATCACGCTGGCCGTGTTCAGCTTCTTGCTGACCATGGGCGTACAACTCACAAGCGCCTGGATGGACAGCGCGAAACAGCGCGACGCAGCGGGGCTTTTGAAGCAAGGAATCAGCCGCGCCAAAGCCACCGCGCTGCGTAATCCGGGAGCCGCGCCCGAAGGTTCTTCTGCAGCAGTACTGTGCCTCTCGGGCCAGGCGCTCAAGCTGTTCGGCGCCACTCAAAGCGGTGCTATCAACTGCGCTTCGACCACCGGCGTTCTGTGGACCGCTCAATTGCCCGCGTCAGCGACGCTTCAGGCAAACGGCTCAGACCTGAGCTGCATCGCGTTCAACAGCCGAGGCCTGCCCAGCGCCGGAGGCAGTGCCTGCGCGACCAGCAGTGTCGATGTGACGGTCGGCAATGAGAGTGCTTTCAATGTCCTCATCATTTAGAACCGGCAGACGTCGTCAGCGTGGCGATATTCTTATCGAGTCATTGATCGGCGTTGTGCTGATGTCGATCATGGGGCTGGGCATCACCTACATCACGTCGCGGGCAGTGGTCAGCCAGCGTGACATGAAGCTACAGAACATCGCCGTCAGCCAGATGCGCAATCTGCTGGCCCTCAACGGCAAGGCGCTGTGCACCAACACTGCGCTGGCATCCATCACCCTGCCGACGCAAACCGCGCCGGTCCCGCTGAACGTCACCTGCGCGGCCGCCACTGCGGTGACCATCGGTGGGCGCTCTGTCACAGGTGGCAGCACACTGGGCAGCGTGGTCCTGACCACTCGCACAGAAGACACCAGCCTGTTCGACGGGGTCATCCGCGTGGGTGATGAAACATGAGGCGACCCCAACAGGGCTTCAACCTGATCAGCCTGATGATTGGCTCAAGCCTTTCGCTGGTCAGCATTCTGGCCATGCTTTCGCTGTACAAGAACATGGTGGGGATCTCTGTTTCGTCGATTCAGGATGCCCGCCAGGACGGTCAGATAGCCGCCAGCCTGCTGACCGCTCAGCAAGAACTGCGCAATGCCGGATTCCGGATTGATCCTGACGCGGTGCCGCTCGCCAGCCGCGTCTTGCTTGTCAGCGGTGCCGCACTGAACAACGGCACCCTGAGTGGTACAGCACAAACGCTGTCGACCGCTGCCAGAACAGGCAACGCAATTGTCTGGATCTACAAAACCAGCAGCACCGGCACCGCAACCTGCGCCGGGCTATTGGTGCAGAACGGGCAACTGAGTCGCCTGCAAGGCGCTACAGGCTGCACGCAGGTTTCGCAATGGAACAGCACAACCTGGACAACCACTCCGCTGATCGAGTCGGGGCAGCCCGCGAACTTTTTCAGCGTTCAATACACCGGCTGTTGGCCTTTCGGTAAAACGGCGGACACCACCAGCGGTACAACACGTGCTCAGGTCACCATGACCGCGCTCACCAGCACGGCCGACGCCAATAGCACCGATCCACAATCGCCGTACGTCAAAAATATAAGCACGGTCTGCCTGCCCAATCTTCAGAACACCTAGCAGGATGACCATGCCCACACACCGATTGTTCAAGACAACGGCCCGGTCCGCTCAGCGCGGCATGGCGACGACGCTGGTCATGATGCTGACAGGCGTGGCAATGACTGCCACAACGATGGGCATGATGTACGGCATCCGCAGCGCTCAGGAACAGCAGATGGCGAGCCACGCAACGGTGCCGTCCGAGTCTCGCGCCTGGGAAGGCGTCGAGCTGGTGCGTCTGTACTTGCAAGGTGTCTCGGTCGGCGACGTGGTACCGGGTGCGCTGGCGACCAGCGCGGCGGGCATCACCGCACAAATCATGAGCAAGGAGGCGGTTGGCAGCACCACTCAGGTCACCGTCAATATCACTGGCCGTGGCGCATTGGCGAGCTCCACGCTGCAAGCGGTCTATGTGCTGGGCGGCGCAGGCACCGCTGGCGTCAGCTCGACCAAGGCACTGGTGTTCAACGGCAACCTGAACTACACCGGCGGCTCGCTCTCGATTCTCAACGGCGCGCACATGGCCAACATCGCGCTGAGCGGCGTGCTGAGTATTTCCAACGGAGCCACGGCCTACGTGTCGGGCTGCGCCAAAGGCGGCATCGAGCTGTCGGGCGGCGGGGTTGCCGACAACGCCATCCTGCTCACCGAAGGCACGTTCAGCATGAGTTCCAGCTCGGCGGCCAGCAACATCACGGTAGGCGCCAAAACCGTCAACATTGCGCAGGAAGGCGGCAGCTATCTGTCGATCAAGGCCGGTGCGTTCACGGCGAATGTGTTGTCGGGCAGCACGAAGATCGGCACAGCGCTGGTGGGTGGCATCCGCAACACCGACAACTCGATCACCGCGCTCAACGAAGGCACGGCGTTGATCACCCTCACCAACGGCACGGTGTATACCCTCGACCTGTCCCAGGTGACGCAAAGCAACAACGTCATCACCACGACCGCTGGCGCGAAAAAGATCTCAGGCAGCGGGACGCTTCCCGCCACCATTGCCCTGACCTACAACGCTGTTTATGGCGGCGATGTGCAGTTCAAGACCGCGACGGTCAATACCTTCTGGGCAAACAACATTGCCTTCACTGGCTGGAGCGGCACCTATTCGCTGCTCAAGGCCCACGGCAACGTTTCGATCCTGACCGCCAACATCGGGCAGTTTCAAGGTGGCGGCAACCTGAGCGTCACGCAATACAACACGCCATCGTTCAGCAGCGCCAGCCGGATGACCGGCCTCGTACGTAGCGCCGACGGCAGCACTTACACCGGCACGCCGATCACCAACCTGAGCTTCAACGTGCCGAACGCCTCCCCCGGTTTGCCCGGAGTGCCGTATTGCGATCTCGACCCGCAACCGGTGGATGTCGACCCACTGAGGGATCAGGCCAACTATGTTTTCTACTTCGACGGCAACAAGCCGATGCTCAGGATTCAGAACGTCAACAAGGCCGATGGCACAGCGTTGCCCGCCGGGCCTTACGACCTGACCACGCAAGACTTGCGCAGGATCGGCGGGACCAACTTTTTGATGTGTGGCTACAGCTTCGAGGCCAATAACACCTGCGGCAAGAACGCGACCCGCAACAGTGGCTGGAACCTCAACGGCATCATCGCCTTCCCGCCTGGCGTGATGTGGTTTCAGGGCAACGTCACGTTCGACGGCGTGCAGGGCTCGCGGCTGACCAACACCATTCTGGCGACCGGCGACGTGACACTCACCAGCGGTGGCCACATCCCGCTTTACGCGCCCAATTTCTCCGGCTACAGCAACGTGTGCTCGGGCTCGTTCTACCCTTCCAATCTGTGTAACAAGACCGCCAGCCCGCCCGGCCTGACGACCTGGACAGACTCGGCCAATGTCGTTCACACCGGCATGCCCATCGGTAACCTGGCCATTGAGGCGGAAGGCTCGCTGTCCTCCGCTGGCTGGGACATTCACGGCAATGTGATTCTCGGCGGACTGGTCAGCACCACCGGCGCAACGACAACGATTCAAGGCGGGTTATCCACAGGCGGCAATGGCAGCGCGCCCACGTCCATCAATCAAGGCGGGCTGGCGCTCGATGTGTCCGGGCTGACCAAAGACCAGACCTTTACCGGCACGACCATCCCCGGCACCGGGTCGGGCACAGCCAGCGCAGCCACCGCCCGGTTGCTCTGGGTTCGTGCTTTGTAGCCAAAGCCTTGGCTATTACGGCCGTCTGCGCTTCAATAGTCGCCATTGCCCACATTGCCCGCCAAAGGAACGTTCATGGCTTCGCCAGACAAACAGCAGAAACGTGCCAAGCGCGCCAAGATCAAAGCCAAGCAGAATCGCTCCGCCAAAACCTCGACGAGCGCCGTGCACCCGGTCTTCAATTCGGCACTGGTCAACCAGCCGTTCGATGACGTCGAGCTGGATCTGAATACCTTTGATTTCAAAGACATCGTCGAAAACGGTTTCGACCCGGCCGACTACGATGATTTGTTCGAGGCCATGCACCAGGCCGAAGCTATCAGCCAATTGGCGATGTGCCTGGTCTTCCTGCAATTTCCGGTGCTGGCGATGGTCATTTCCGAGGAAGACGAAGAGCAGGCAACCGACTTCATGATGGGCCTGCTGATGGTCTACCGCGCCATTAACCACGACGAAGATGAAGACACCGCAATCGAATGGATCAGCAGCAAAGCCTTCCAGGCCGACTACAACCTCGCATCCGAACTGCTGGTGAAACGAGACAGCAAAGCCGCACGCTGAGGGATGCACAGGTGCTCAAGCCAGCCTGCAGGTTGAAGTGCGAGCCAGCTCTGCGGGAATCAGCTTACTGACAAAAAGGCCGGTACATCCGCTAAAAATGTACCGGCTGCACGTCAGTCTTCGCGTTCAGAACAATGCGTTCTGACACACACGCAAGCCCAGTCAGCCCAGCACTGCCCCGCCCACTCGGCCTGTCTTGCGGCGACGGGAGACGATCAGGCCGGCGCCGATAACCAGCAGGCTGAGCACACCGGTGGCGATGATTTCTACACGGTGGTCTTCCTGGACCAGCATGATCGTCAGCACCGCGACGATGAACACGATCACAGCCCAGGTCAGCCACGGGAACAGCCACATCTTGAAGTCGATGGCTTCGCCCGCTGCAATGCGCTTCTGGCGCATGCGCAATTGAGACACCGCAATCACCAGATACACCAGCAACGCGATAGCACCGGAGCTGGCGAGCAGGAAATCGAACACCGCCGCTGGCGCAATGTAGTTGGCGAATACGGTCAGGAATGCCGCCGCTGTCGACAACAGCACGGCCCAGTATGGCGTACCGCCTTTGCTGGTGCGCTTGGACAACGCAGGTGCATCGCCGCGCTTGCCCAGTGAGAACAGCATGCGCGATGCCGTGTACAGCGCCGAGTTCAAGCAACTGGTCACCGCCACCAGCACCACCAGATCGACGATCAGTTTGGCGTTGGGGATGCCCATCGCATCCAGCACGGTCTGGTACGAACCTACTTCTGCCAGACGCGAATCATTCCACGGCACCAGCGCCACGACGATGAAGATCGAAACCAGATAAAACAGGAAGATCCGCCATATCACCGAATTGGTGGCCTTGGTGATCTGCTTGCCCGGGTTCTTGGATTCCGCCGCCGCAATGGTGACGATTTCTGTGCCCATGAACGAGAACATGGTAGTCAGCATCGCCGCCAGCACTGCGCCCATGCCGTTTGGCAAAAAGCCGCCGGTGTCGAACAAGTGACTGACACCACTGACCTGACTGGTCGGCAGCAGACCGAAGATGGCCGCCACACCCAGCACTACGAAGGCAATGATCGCCACGACCTTGATCAACGCAAACCAGAACTCGAACTCACCGTAGTTCTTCACGCTGAACAGGTTGGTCGCGGTCAACAGCAAGGTAATCACCAGCGTAAACATCCAGATGGCGATGTTGGGGAACCAGGCATGCAGAATCGTCGCAGCGGCGTTGGCCTCCAGCGGGATCACCAATACCCAGAACCACCAGTACAACCAGCCGATGGTAAAACCGGCCCAGTGCCCGATCGCGCGGTCGGCGTACGTCGAGAACGAGCCCGTGTCCGGCGAGGCAACGGCCATTTCGGCCAGCATGCGCATGACCAGCACAACCAGCGTACCGGCGGCGGCGTAGGCCAGCAGCACGGCCGGCCCGGCTTCGGCGATGGCGTGGCCGGAGCCCACGAACAGACCGGCGCCAATAACGCCAGCAATCGACAGCATGGTGATGTGTCGAGGTTTCAGCCCTTGTTCGAGCTCGGAAGAATTAGCGGTACTGCTCATAAAACCACCTATACAAGACGAGCGGAGCACACCCAAGCGTTCGTAAAGAGAAAGCAACGGTGCCGTTCTTTATTTTTGACGCAAGAATTACGCCAAAATATTTCAAAAACGACGTCGCTCCTGAATCACAAGGGCTGTAGCCCTAGTCATAAATAAACGAAATGACGATTTTTTCTTTATCAACGCAGGATTTGTTACCGAACGCCTCAAAACCTCTCTCAAAATACGCACCGAAATAGACCTCTTGCGCACAAATGGTGCACGCCGAGTGCGAAACAGAGGGCGCTGCCCAGCAAAAGCTGCTTCCAACACCCGGTCAAAACTGGCAACATCGCGCCCTTTTCGCGCACGCCAACCTCAAACGGATACTCAAAACAGGCTCACGCTTGTCGTTTGGCGACAGTCGGCTGCTGCGATGCGACACCTTGGCAAACGCTGTCACATTGACCGTTCAACGCTGTTGGTTGTCTTTAAAACGCTGTGCTAGCTTGGCGCTCGCCAGCAGAAAGAGCGCACAACACTATGAGGACCCCACATGGCTGAGGCCACGCCCGCCCTGGAAATCCGCGATCTGCACAAGCGCTACGACCAGCTTGAGGTGCTCAAAGGCATCTCGCTGACCGCGCGCGACGGCGACGTCATCTCGATTTTGGGTTCATCCGGTTCCGGCAAATCCACCTTGTTGCGCTGCATCAACCTGCTGGAGAACCCGCACAAGGGCCAAATCCTGGTGGCAGGTGAAGAACTCAAGCTCAAGACCGCCCGTAACGGTGAACTGATCGCCGCCGACAACCGGCAGATCAATCGTCTGCGCAGCGAGATAGGCTTCGTCTTTCAGAACTTCAACCTGTGGCCGCACATGAGCGTGCTCGATAACATCATCGAAGCCCCACGTCGCGTGCTCGGCCAGAGCAAGGCCGAAGCCACCGAAGTCGCCGAAGCGCTGCTGGCCAAAGTCGGTATCGCCGATAAACGCCATGCGTACCCCGCTCAGCTGTCAGGTGGGCAACAGCAACGCGCCGCCATCGCACGCACGCTGGCGATGCAACCCAAGGTCATTCTCTTCGACGAGCCGACCTCGGCACTCGATCCGGAAATGGTTCAGGAAGTGCTCAACGTCATTCGTAGCCTGGCTGAAGAAGGCCGAACCATGCTGCTGGTGACTCACGAAATGAATTTTGCGCGTCATGTTTCAAGTGAAGTCGTGTTTTTGCATCAAGGATTGGTCGAAGAACAGGGCACACCACAGCAAGTATTCGAAGATCCGCTGTCGGTAAGGTGCAAACAATTCATGTCGAGTCACCGCTAACGGAGCAACATCCATGCAGACGTACAAAAAGATCTTGCTGGTCGCAGCTGCCACCCTGGCTTTCACGACCAGTGCTTTCGCTGAAACCCTGAAAATGGGCATCGAAGCGGCCTACCCTCCGTTCAACAACAAGGACGCCAGCGGCCAGGTGGTGGGCTTCGACGCGGACATCGGCAAGGCCCTGTGCGCCAAACTCAAGGTCGAGTGCGAAATCGTGACCTCCGACTGGGACGGCATCATCCCGGCCCTGAACGCCCAGAAGTTCGACTTCCTGATCTCGTCGATGTCGATCACCGATGAGCGCAAACAGGCTGTCGATTTCACCGACCCGTACTACTCCAACAAGCTGCAGTTCATTGGGCCGAAAACCTCTTCCTTTGATTTCTCGACGATAGACAAGGCCAAAGAGAGCCTGGCTGGCAAAGCTGTTGGCGCGCAGCGCTCGACGCTGGCCGCCACCTGGCTGGAAGACAAGCTCGACATTCTCGACCCCAAGCTCTATGACACCCAGGAAAACGCGTTCCTCGATCTGGTTTCCGGTCGCGTCGACGCCATGCTCGCCGACAAATATGTCAGCTACGAATGGCTGAAAAGTGATGCCGGCAAGAACTTCGAGTTCAAGGGCGAGCCTGTCGAGCAGAACGACAAGATCGGTATCGCTGTGCGCAAGGGTGACCCACTGCGCGAGCGTCTGAACGAAGCGCTGAAAGAGATCATCGCTGACGGTTCGTACAAGAAGATCAACGACAAGTATTTCCCTTTCAGCATCCTCTGATTCACCAGACGGTGCCGCCGCTGCTTTCTGAACCAGCGCGGCGGCCTGTCCTGACAAAGCCTGCCCATGAACATTGATTTACACGGATTCGGCCCGGCCCTCGCGGCTGGCGCGCTGATGACTGTCCAGCTTGCACTCTCGGCCCTTTGCCTTGGGCTGGTGCTCGGGCTGCTCGGCGCCTTGGCAAAAACTTCGCCCTACAAGCCACTGCAATGGCTGGGTGGAACCTATTCCACACTGGTGCGCGGCGTTCCGGAGTTGCTCTGGGTGCTGCTGATCTACTTCGGCACCGTCAACGGCATGCGCGCACTGGGCGAGCTGTTCGGCATACCTGATCTGGCCCTGAGCGCCTTCGCTGCGGGCGTCATCGCGCTGGGCCTGTGCTTTGGCGCATACGCCACCGAAGTGTTTCGCGGCGCGATTCTGGCCATCCCCAAAGGTAACCGTGAAGCAGGCCTTGCGCTCGGCATGTCGCGCCCGCGCATCCTGTTCAAACTGATCCTGCCGCAAATGTGGCGCATCGCCCTGCCCGGCCTCGGCAATCTGTTCATGATCCTGATGAAAGACACCGCACTGGTATCAGTCATCGGCCTGGAAGAAATCATGCGCCACGCGCAGATCGCGGTGGGCTTCACCAAAGAAGCCTTCACCTTTTATATGGTTGCCGCGTTCATGTACCTCGGCCTGACCGTGCTGGCCATGATCGGCATGTACTTTCTGGAAAAACGCGCCGCTCGCGGCTTTGCGAGGAGCGCGACATGAACTGGGAAGTCATCATCAAGTGGATGCCGCGACTGGCACAGGGTGCAACGCTGACGCTGGAACTGGTAGCGATTGCCGTCATCGCGGGCCTGATCATCGCCATCCCGATTGGCATTGCCCGCTCGTCACGGCACTTTCCGGTACGTGCCCTGCCCTACGCCTACATCTTTGTCTTCCGTGGCACGCCGCTGCTGGTCCAGCTGTTCCTGGTCTATTACGGCCTGGCGCAGTTTGATGCAGTGCGTGAGGGGCCGCTGTGGCCATACCTGCGCGACCCGTTCTGGTGTGCCGTCATCACCATGACCCTGCACACTGCTGCGTACATCGCAGAGATCCTGCGCGGCGCGATTCAGGCCGTGCCAGCGGGCGAAGTCGAAGCGGCGCGGGCGCTGGGCATGTCGAAATGGAAGGCGCTGTTCTACATCGTGCTACCGCGTGCCGCACGCATCGGCCTGCCCGCCTACAGCAATGAAGTGATCCTGATGCTCAAGGCCAGCGCGCTGGCGAGCACCGTGACCCTGCTGGAACTGACCGGCATGGCCCGCACCATCATCGCCCGCACCTATCTGCCGGTGGAGATATTCTTTGCCGCAGGCATGTTCTACCTCGTCATGGCGTTTGTACTGGTGCAGGGCTTCCGTTTGCTGGAAAAGCTCTTGCGCGTAGACGCCAGTCAAGGTCGCTGATATGAAGGGGGCTGGCCTTTTTCCTGCCAGCACTCCATCACGCGAAGTCTTCGACCATGGCCTCTGACACTTGCTTGCGGGACGAACACCTTCGTAGCCACTTTCGTGCGCTGGACAGCTTTCTGTTCGCGCATCAGGCATTGTGGCGCCCCAAACCCTTTACCCACCTGCGCCTGCCGTGGGAAGACACCTATCCCGAACTGGCTGACTGGCTGCGCCAGCAATCGCTGGAACAGGCGGAAGCAGCAGACCTTGGCACGCAACCGTCCGATGCGCCCTTTCCGTTCGCGCCGTTATTGGTTGAAGCCAATGAGCTGAGCCATGTTGCAGAACTGCCCAGCTACCCGCTGGAACCGGTCGAAGCGCGCATGAGTGTCGACGTACCGGGCCGCAAATGGCAGCAGATCGAAGCCTTCGCCCGCCACCTCGACACCCGTGATGTCGCCACCCACTGGCTCGACTGGTGCGCAGGCAAAGGGCATCTGGGACGTCGCCTGACCCGTCCTGGCCAACAGCTCACCTGCATGGAGCGTGATCCGGCGTTGATCGAAGCAGGCATTGCACTCAGTACCCGCCAAGGCATCCCGGCCCGGCACCTTCAGCAAGACGTCATGGCCGACGATACTTGGCGCACACTTCAGCCGGAACACAGCCCCGTCGCGCTGCACGCTTGTGGCGACTTGCATGTACAACTCATTGAATTGGCCAGCCACACCGGCTGCCAGCACATGGCAATAGCACCGTGCTGCTACAACCGCACCGAGCATGACCACTATCAGCCTCTTTCCGCCGAAGGCAAGGCGTCCGGCCTGAAGCTCTCGCGCGACGAACTCGGCCTGCCCCTGAGCGAAACTGTAACCGCTGGCGCGCGGGTGCGTCGCCAGCGCGACACTTCCATGGCGCGACGGCTGGGTTTCGATCTGCTGCAACGTACCTTGCGCGGCATCGATGATTACCTGCCCACGCCATCGCTGCCGGTTTCATGGCTGGATGCGAGCTACGAAGACTATTGCCGCCATCTGGCACAACTGAAAAAACTGCCTGCGCCGGACCGACAGGACTGGGCGAAACTGGAAGCGGCAGGCTGGCAGCGCCTGGCTCAGGTGCGCAACCTGGAACGGGTCCGCAATCTGTTCCGACGGCCGCTGGAAATGTGGCTGGTACTGGACCGGGCCATGTACGTGCAAGAGCACGGTTACAGCGTCAGCGTCGGAACCTTCTGTGACTGCCAGCTCACCCCGCGCAATCTACTGATACTGGCCCACAAGTCGTGATCCAAAACAACAGAATATCCTGTGGATAAGTCTGTTGATGAAAATTCCGATTGGTGCGTTAAAGCTTGGTGCGCCAGTAACTGAAGCCCCTGATTTTTTCTGCTATCGCGTATGAAGGGCCGCAAAAACAGTGCTTTGCGGCCGTATCACGCCCTTTGCATCCTTTCGGATGCATTCGCCCGTTGCTATAGCGCAATTGTGCATAACGATTTTGGCGAGGGCTCTGGCACAAGGCTGAAACGCCATCGGATCACACCTGCATGGCCGTGCGCACACGACCGGACCCGCTCAGGGTTTCAGTCCTCTTCGATGCATTCCAGAGAGCGTTCGACCATCACTTTGGCCATCTCGACCAGGTGCATGGACGCGAAAGCGAGGTCGCGACGCGAACCGGTAAGTTCATCGCCAAGTTCGTAGGCCGTGACGGATGCGCACCGCAGAAAATCCAGTGCGTGCAGTAGCGTTGCTTCGAGGCTGACGTAGTCGGTACTGCCGTCCTTGATGCTTTCTGCTGATCGGCCAACGGGCAGGTAACACGCCATGGCACGCTTGACCACGGCCTGGTCGAAGATCGGCTTGGACGACAGATTTACAGGCGGATCGGGGTTGACTTTGACCATGGTTTAGCTCTCCTCAATGAAACTGCCACTGAGTCGCGACTAAATGATAGAGGTGGCAGCTGTACGAAGGTTAGTCGACCGGGAGCTAAGACCGGCGCACCCGAGGGTGCCCTACGCACAGCCGCCATAAGCGGCGCGATGCGCCTTAACTCATATCCGGGCGACTAAACCCGATCGCTGATGAGCAGCGACGGCGGCAGAGTAGAAGCATGGAACGAGGGGCGCAAGCGGGCGGGGATTCTCTCGGAAATGTCTTTCAAAAGAAAGAGAAAAGCCCTTCAAAACAGGGCCTTAAACGTTGCAAATCGTCACAGATCAGAACATCGCAGCCACTTCCAGCCTGGGGCCGTCGGGACGACAAGCCATTACCGAGCGATCAGAACTGATCTTCCTTGAGCCTGGAAAACGGCACGTTGCGGCTCTGCAGTTTGCGCAGCGTCAATTTGTACACACTGGACTTGATCTGACTGCCCATTGGCGTCTCTTCCATCAGGATCCGCCCCGACGCAAACGCACAACCGGTGTCGAGCATCTTGTACTTGAGCAAATACAAGCCAGCGTCCATCTTGGCAAACGTGAACGCCGAACCCGCCGGAATGAACGCATGACGAAACGCCTTGCGCCCGACCGCGTCCGTCACCTTGGCGTAAACCGCTGAGCCGCCAGCAGTGTTGTCGATGGTGATCTGCGACCAGCCGTTATCCCTGAGCACCGGCATGTCGCTGACGTAACCCGCCTTCTTCGGCCATGGCGCCCCCATCGGGTCAAGGTCCGGCACCTGACACTCTGGCTCAGCCGGGTCGACCAACTTCACGGGAGTAGACGTTTCCTCGACGGGTTCCGGTAGAGGCGCAGGCTTGACCCACGTCTGCGCAACCGGCGGCGGTTCGCTCGGCACAAACGACTTGCCCGCGCCGGGGTCGTAACCCATCCATGCACCTGCCGCGCAAAAAATCACGAACAGCGACGCCCAGCGCAGCAGGCTTTTAGGCTTGCCACCGGGAGACCTGGGTACTGAGGATTTCGCCGACGACCCTGACTGAGCAGGACGCCGCGGCCCAGCAGAGGCCGTCTGAGCAGAACCAGCGGCTGCCGTGTCCGCCATCGACGCCGACGCCGACGCATAAACATGGACCGCACGCCCCCGCACTGCCTGCACCTGTCGACGGCGCGCAGCCTCCTCACGAGCCTTTTGCTCTTCGGCAACCAGCTGCGCGTCATAGGCCGCGCGCTTCGCGGTATCAGCCAACACATCGTGAGACGCGTTGACGATGCCCATCATGTCCGAGGCGTAAGGGTCGGAATTCCTGTCCGGGTGCAGCTTCTGCGCCAGCTTGCGATAAGCCCTCTTGATCTGATCAGGAGAGGCATCGCGAGCGACATTCAGCAGCTCGTAATGCGTAGGCGTTCTTTGCATTGCACTTGCTGTCCATGGCCGACTGCCATTTTGATACAGCTGTATCGGCCAAAACCGCCTGAACTCCAATCGCAATGCTACAGAGTGGATACAAACGCCAAAGAAAATGCCCGGATCGCGAGATCCGGGCATGTTTTTGCAGCATCGATTCAGTCAACGCATTGCCTGAGCAACCTTGACCGTACTCGACTCGGTGATGACTCCATCAACGTTCAGACGCACATTCATGCGATTCAAACGTTCATGCACAGCCTTGTATCACCAGACGCACTACCCGAAGGGCAAGGCGCGATCACGAATTTCTACAACCGCTTCTCAGTGAATGGCCGGCCTTCGGTGCACTGCACATCCGAAGCCCCGCTACGATCCTTCGTATCACTCATTGGATAATCCATTATCCGAACCTGAAAAGTGAACGCCCCGCGCCGCTGTCTCAGTGGCTTGGGCCGTTGAGAACAAGCCTATGCAAACCCGTCCGGTCACGCAAACAGCCAAAACCGCCCTGCCTCATCACCATCCCGACAACCACCCAAAAAGCCACCAGCGCCTAACTCGTTGATCTCAATCACCCACTCAAAAAAACCCGGCACCCAAACGCCGAAAACCACCTGCATCATCGAGCAAATCAACACCCACAAAACCCATTCTTACCCCCATCAAACAGCCCGATCCGCACAAACCAAAGGAAACGTCCTGCACCGCCAATCACCCGCTTCCGAGAAAGCCCTCTCCCGTCCAACCATCGGTCAAATTTTTTCAACTGAATCAGACAGCTAGGCTTTACAAGGTCAACAGAATCTATATACTCGCAGCCCAACACGCCGGTATAGCTCAGTTGGTAGAGCAACTGACTTGTAATCAGTAGGTCCCGGGTTCGACTCCTGGTGCCGGCACCACATTAGGCTCCATTGCATTCCACAGAATGCTCTGGAAGCTCCAAAAACCCGCCCTTTGGCGGGTTTTTTCGTTCCAGGACCCTCTGTCGGGATCCAACAAAATCCCCCTTCCCCGAGGGTATGTTAGGGGTACTGCGATTTCCCGGTCAGGAGCGCGTACCCCTATGCCACGTCTTGCGATCCCCCTCAGCGACCTGCAATGCCGCACCGCCAAAACTCGCGAACGCGCCTACAAACTGTTCGACGGCGGCGGCATGTACCTTTTCGTCAAACCCAATGGCGTGAAGACCTGGCGCTTGAAGTACACCAAGCCCAGCGGCAAGGAAGGGACGCTCATCATCGGCAATTACCCCATCGTTACCCTTTCCGTCGCGCGACGTAAGCGAGACGAAGCCAAGGCGTTGCTGCTCGACAACCTCGACCCAATGGAAGAAAAGAAGAAGGCCAAGATCGTAGCCCAGCGGGCGGCACTGCTTTTCGAAACCGTTGCTCTGGAGTGGCACGCCGACATGTCCCGTCGCTGGACCGAAGGACACGCAAAAACCGTGATGAGCCGACTGCGTACCCACGTCTTCCCGCTGATCGGCCAACGACCCATCGCTGAACTCGATACCCATGACCTGCTAGAGATCACCCAGCGCATCAAGGAACGCGGCACCATGGATGTGGCGTTAAGGGTACAGAACTACTTATCCACCATCATGCGCGGGGCCAAAAGGGCTCGGCAGATCACCATGAATCCTGCACTGGATCTGGCAGGCTCGATTCACGCGCCGCGCACAGTCCATCGCCCCGCCCTATCCCTCAACCGCCTACCCGAACTGCTACAACGCATCGACAACTACAACGGCCGCGAGCTGACACGCCTTGCCGTCCTACTCACGCTGCATGTATTCGTCCGCTCCAGCGAACTGCGCTTCGCGCGATGGAGTGAGTTCGACCTCCAACGCGCCATGTGGGAAATCCCCGATACACGCGCACCGATTGAAGGGGTACGCAACTCCACGCGCGGGACTAAGATGAACGGCGACATTCAAATGGTTCCGCTATCGCCGCAGGTCATCGAAATACTGGAGCGCCTGCGCAGCCTCAGTCGCTTTTCAGAGTTGGTCCTACCGGGCGACCACAAGTACTGGAAGCCCATGTCCGAGAACACGGTGAACACCATGCTCCGCAACGTCGGCTATGACACCAGCAAGGACGTGTGCGGCCACGGCTTCAGGACCATGGCCTGTAGCGCCCTGCTGGAGTCCGGGCTATGGACCGACGCAGCCATCGAAAGACAAATGAGCCACAAGGAACGCAACCGTGTGCGCGCCGCGTATATCCACAAAGCTGAATTTCTGGAGCAGCGCCGGCTGATCATGGCGTGGTGGAGCAACTACATTGATGCCAATCGCAGCGGCCATGTAACGCCTCACGAATTCGCTCACCCAGTCGGCAACAACATCACCGCCCTACAAAATAGCCGTGGCGCATCCAAACGTGGGTAAGCCAATGAGATCACCGCAGTCAGCCCTTCCACGCGGGTCCATCCAAGCGGGGCTGCAAAGCCGCCCTGCTTGGATGGACCTCACTTAAAAAATCTAAAGCCCACGCAATTGTCTGTGGAAAACCACAGATTTCCACCGGTGGATAATTTCATCCACAGCCGCAGAATTCCCGAAAATTCGAGCCTTGACCCAAATTATCCACAAGCGTAGAAAAGATCGGGCAAGTGCTGTCGTTGACAGCAACCCAGGTAGCCAGAACCTTTAAGGCTACGCCACACCGTGGTGGTTCTCCCAAAGTGCGATTAGCGTCCGGCGGCTCGCACGGTCACTCGCCGAGTGATGGATGCCTACTCCAGATCATTGCCATTGCGGCAAATACATCCCCCTACCCAGCTGCCCTGCAGCAACCTTTCCGCTTGGCCATTCCACTGCGCCAACCTGCGCCCGTCTCTTTCTTCTGGAAAGAGACGGGCGCTCCTAACGCTGCTGCAGCCCAACTCGTACAAAGCATTGCGGCATTTCCCCTCGTGACAATCGGCGTGACAAACACCGAAGTCACCAGCAACAGCGACGCAAATGATGGTGCCGCAGCCCAGGCAATGGACTGCACCTGACTGACAGTCAGGCATGCCCCGGTCATCGCATCACTGCTTTTACCTGACTCAGGATCTCGCGGCGTTGGATTCGTCAGCCGATGCAGCCACCACCCGCCCACTTCCTCGGAAGTGCTCAGGAGGCCAGATCATGAGATGCCCAAGCTCCCGGTCGTCAAGAGCCGCCAGTCCCGCGTTAGTGGACAACCCTCACAAGTCGCAGGGGCCTTGATCCCTGATAACACTCAACATTCGTGGCGGGATGACGTGGGGCGAGGATCGGAGAACGGGAGATGAGGTGATTGAGATGGCATTGGTGGGTAGACGCGATGGCCGCAATTTCGGCTACGGCAGGCAATTGAGCTACGCAGGACCGCAGGCATTGAAAGACATGTTCGGCGGTGGCCACTACGGCACGGTCAAGGCGCATTCTGATCGGTGGCAGGCATTTGTGAAGTGGTGCCGATCCGAACAGGGGCCCGGTATCAATGATGCGCGACAGGTTGATCGGAAGGTGTTGGCCAACTATGCGGCGTATCTCCATGACCTGGTTGGGCGCGGTGACCTCGCCATCAGCACCGCGCAAAATCGGCTATCCAGCGTTAACAGGACCATGGCGGCGCTTCGCGGTGATCAGTGCGTGAAACTGCCAAGCCCGAGCAAGGCGTTGGATATGCAGCGCACCGGGGTTCGACACTCGGTGCCGCAGGGCCAGGACCACGAACAGGTTAAGCAGATCGTCGATGCGCTTTGCAGCCATCATCAGCTAAGGGCCGCCGCTATCGTTCTATTGGCGCGAGCCACCGGCATGCGCTTGCGTGAGGCCATCTTGGCGGATCTGCCACGATTAAATCGGGAGGCTAGAGAATTCGGCAAGATCAACATCCAAGACGGCACTAAGGGCGGCCGCGCCGGTGCATCCGCTCCCCGCTGGATTATGGTGGATGAGAAAGTTCGAATAACGCTGGGATTTGCGGAGCAGGTATCGCCTGCGGGTAGCCACAACCTGATTGCGCCAAGCGAAAGTTACTTGAGTGTTCTGCAGAAAGTCGTCCGCCCGACACAGGACGTCCTACACGCACAAAACCTCAAAGGCTTCCATGAGCTACGAGCGGCCTATGCATGTGAGCGCTATGAGCAAATCACCCAACACCGCGCGCCTATTAACGGTGGCCAATGCTGCCAGTTAGATCAGCGTCTTGATCATGAAGCCCGACGGCAAATCAGCTATGACCTGGGGCACGGTCGGATTGACGTGGTCGCTGCCTACATTGGGGGGCGGGCATGAGCAAGCCATTCGATATGGAACTGTTCTTGGCTGGAGTGCTGACCGGATCGCACGCGACGCGGCAACGTCACTTACGGCAGGCACAAACCATACAGAATAAAATTGCACTGCGCTGGTAGCGAGCGACACCCTGGGCTTGGCAGCGAAAGCATTTGACTTGGTTCATAGAGCATTGTCTCGCCAACCATGACGAGACGACACGATACTACTATCTGCTTACTATCCGACTGCTCGCTCGGCGCCTAGAAACGTCATGGGCTTTCAATCTCAAACTGGGATGTGATTCAGATAGTCACGACCGACAGCAACCGGCTCAAAGCAGACGTCAACATGAGTAGGAAATGCCTGCTCTGCGTCAAAGTGAATAAATCCTCTCGTGCACGCCACTCTTCTTGACTTTCGACGATTCGAACGCATAGTCATGTTCATCAAAATTACACTCCGAAATAAAATGAGTGTATTTCAAACTCTTCACGCGAGCCATGGTCTTGCTTTTACGCAACTCCGTTGTTTTATTCTGAACATTCATTTCAGGTTTGAAGTAATTGATCAAACCGGCCTCGGCGGCGAGCACAAGATTTTCTTCCCCTAAGGTCATATAGTCGTTAGGTTGTTTGATGACCATGCCGTCGCGAGACGCCATCGCCTCGAACTGTGGCGTGAAGAAGTACAGATAGATTTCCGCATTGTCCTCGCATTCTGCTTGGGCTTGCTGCACACGCTTGTGCCCGTCCATTCGATCAGACAACTCCATGGCCTTGCCGATGTACATAACTTCGTACTTTTCCGGAAGGTCATCGGTAACACGCAGCAGTTGATGAGCAAAGATGATATGCCTATTTTCATCCTTGGGCATCGGGTCCACAGGTGTCAGAAAATGGTAGGCGATTGCCCGATCCGCACGCTCCTTCTCCCCGCTTCCCGGCATGACGGCTGCAACCATGGGCTCTCGCTTCAACAGGCGCTCATACTCATCTGCGGACTCGACATATTGAATCTTTGATTGCAGATGGGCCGGTGTCGGAAAGAATTCTTTATTGATAGCCGGCGCGCCGTGCATCAGTTGAGCAATGTCGACCTTGTGAGGACGCGACAGCATGCCCTGTGAGGCATACTTAAACACGATCTGGCACTTTTTGCTCAGCGAGGCACTGGAGAATCGCACTTTACGTCGTTTTACGAGAAAATAGATTCGCCCGCTTCTGAATCTATCCACCGCTTCTAGAGGCACTTCGAATTCGCGATACAATTTATCAGGCGTAATAAAAAATGCGTCTACCAAATGAGACTTAAGAATTTTGAACGGTGGCTTTATCATAACTAATCCTTAGGCGATATAATCCCACGACACCGGGCCAACTATATCGATTCACCTAACACTCTATAGATATTTAATGACAACCTGCGGCCAATTACCAATGGCAATTATCGAGCCAAAGCTGCTACACCCGAGCGCTACGCTGCCAACCGACCCTTAGCTGCTCTTTACAGAGAGCAGATAGGGATCGGAAACAGGCTCCAACTCTTGCGCTAACAGTTTCTCCAGCGGTCAGTCTATTCGAATAAAGCGGAGAACTTTTTGACGCAAGCGCAGCAGGATAACGAACCAACTGATTGCCAAATCTAGAACGCGACCAACTCGGCAATCTTTTCAGCTATCACCGACATCGAATCTTCAGCGGTGTCCAGGCCGCTTCGGGAAGCGAGTAACGGGCTGACATTGCGAAGTGCGTCGTATGTAGTGTTATGCACGATGGGAACTAGTTGGTTACTCGCCAAGAGCGTGGAAAGCTCTTTGTCGGCAACGCTTTCTTTGGGGAGGCGAGCCAACAGCGCGGGAGTCACCAGCACGAGTCCAATTCGCGAATTTGCTAAGCCTTTGTCGATGGCGCGCATCATCGGAACACCGAGCCCAAGATCCTTCTCGCTAAACCAAACCTTGACACCAGCAGCTACTAGAAGCGCGTGCAGCTCTTTGGCCGCCCCTTGCCGATCGTCCCACGCGTGGCACAGAAATACGTCACGCAGGTCAGGTTGCGCCGCTGCTCGCGTCTCAACGGTCTGGCGAATTGGTTGAAGTGATTGCACTTGATCCAATGTATATGACACGGACGAACCAGCTTTGGACCAGCGTGGCCTTGAACCACCGCCCGATCTACCAGCCCCACCATTATTGCTATAGCTGCTATAGCTACTCCCGCTGCTACCAAATGATGGGGTGTAGGAGCGAGAGCTGCTGCGGTAGCGGCACGCAGGGCAGGCTGCCGCCGCCGCCGCTGAGCTATGTCCGCGTATCGGTGCTGTACATCTAGACATTTCTTAACCCTTTCATATACGGAGCGAGTGGCCTTCAGGACACAAAAATGTGTCCTGGGCTCTTTTTAAGCGAATATCAACTGGTCGCTTTTGGGCGAATGACGATACGGAACGGTTGCCCGTTAGCACGTCGAATCACCTTCCCCGACTTGGTGGTGATGGTCATCCGGTAGATAACCTCGCCTTCCCCATCGGGTTTTTCGAACATCTCAAGCTGGGACATGGAATGCCTCCTTCGAGATGGCTCAAACACAGAACTCGCTCCCTTGCGAAAGGACCCCATAGGGGCTACCATCCACAAGCTTTTTCCACAAAGCGCGAGAGACATCTGGAGCCAATTCAGACGTCTTTTTCCGAAGGCCGGTCAAGTTCGTACCTTGACCGGCTTTTGTGTTTCTGGCGTTCTGACATTTCACCCGAGCCACCATTTTGAAGCTCATAATGTGCTACAGATAGACACAACAGGAAACCACAACAGTAATGTATCATCGGCATTTTGATTACGTCAAGTGCTCTCATATGCTATCGTGGGATCTCAGATGCGCCCGGCCAGACGTTGGGGGCATTCCGCAAGGCAGGTAAGAAGGCAAGACCGTAAGAAGGCAAGACGGAGAGCAAATGATTGATTTGAGCGAATATAGCCAGGCGCAACGGGAGCGTCTGGTGTACATAGATTTCCGACTGTATTTCACGGGGACCGCTTCACGCACTGACCTCATGGATAGATTCGGGGTGGGCGCGGCTGCTGCCACTCGTGATTTCGCGCAGTATCGAGAGATTGCTCCTCAGAACACTGAGCTCGACAGTGTGACCAAGCATTACGTGATGCGCGAGACGTTCTCGCCTCTAGTCGCGCATTCGCCTGAGCGCGTGCTCACAGCTCTCTCCCATGGGTACGGATACAGTCTGGATGGAGACAAGCCATTCATCCTAAATGAATCGGTTTCGCTGCTCAGCAAGCCGAAAGTAGAAGTTTTGGCGCCAATCTCGCGCGCAATCAGCCTCAACCAAGTGGTGAAAATCAGCTACACCTCGGGCTCGGGAAAATCTGAACGGGAAATTGTGCCGTTCGCTATCAGTTGCGACGGTTTGCGCTGGCACGTCCGCGCGTACGATCGTAAGCGCGGAGAGTTTGTGGACTTTGTTCTAGCTCGAATCGGATCTGCTCAAATTCAACTGGGAGAAAAGCCACTCGCCAGAGAGAACCAGAAGAACGATGACCAGTGGAATCGAATGCTCGACCTCCCTCTTGTCCCTCATCCTGATAAGGATTGTGCACAGATCATGATGTGCGACTACGACATGCCTGACGGTGTCCTAAGGCTTCGAGTTCGTGCGGCAATGGCTGGGTACGTCTTGCAGCAGTACCACGTGGACTGCTCGCCTGACCACAGCATCAACGACAAGGCCTACCGCCTATGGCTTAGCGATCCCTTGGCTCTGTACGGGGTGGGGAGCTCAATGTTTGCGCCCGGATACAGAAGTCCAAATTTTGACGAGACGGAAAGCGATAAAGTTGAAGGCAGCTAAACGAGCTGCGTTATACGTAAAATCGCGTCCAGGTATTTTCACTTTGCGAGGCAGAGTTTTCTTCGGGCTCACTATCATCTTTGCGATCATTTGGTGGTTTGGCTCTGATGCAGAACCTACTACGTTCATAGTGGAAGACAATCGGACCAGTGCCTGAGGATAGTTTTAGAGATAGAAGCGCATAAACCTAACAATAAATAGATTATAAATCATATAGATATAAAGTCTTTCGACTCCTGGTGCCGCACCATACAAGGTTCCAGAGAAGGCTTTCACAATGTAAGCGTCCGGGCATCACGCCTTGCGTGATTAAATCGGTCGCCACTTATGCGGCAGCAACTGGTCGATTTCACTCGCCCGCTGAGTCGGCAGCCGCGT
>NZ_JAGTPK010000036.1 GCF_021147775.1 Pseudomonas californiensis | reverse complement strand
AGGATTACGAAGCCTTGCTGCCGTGGAACTGCGAACCTCGACTTCACAGCTAAGCGCTTTACCTATCTTTAGCCAAGTGGGGTTTATGGAGCGCTTACGTTATTTTCAGGTTTCATTGCGTTTTGGTAAAAGAAGTAACAAGAGTTTTCATATGTGGTGCGCTGCCATACTTTTTGGTGCCCGGTGGAGTAAGCGAAGCGGCGGGCAGCCGACCAATCATCATTCTGAAGGAACCGCGCCGTGGCCTGATCTTTCTACAGGCAACAGACGCATCCACGCGTCAACTGTAGAGGAGCAGCAATATGCAAGTTCAAGTCAATAGTAACCATTTAGAGGGTGGTGCCAGTCTGCAGGAGTGGGTGGGCAGCACGGTAGTGGATGAATTGGAGCGCTATACCGATCTGCTGACGCGCGTGGAAATCCATGTCGGGGACGTCAATGCACAGAAGTCTGGCCCTCAGGAGAAGCGCTGCCAGATCGAAGCCCGGCCTCAGGGCCATAGCTCCCTTTCGGTAAGCCACAAGGCGGAAAGCCTCGATCTGGCGGTAGCAGGGGCCGCGAAGAAAATGAGCCATGCCCTTGAACACCTGACGGGCCGGCTGTCACCCAAGACCCTGTCTACAGGACATCTGACCGCACCAGCCGAGCATGAAGAGTCCGCCGAAGAAATCGATGCCTTGCTGCAGGACGAGTTCCTGGCCAAGCAGGCCGATCTTGGCAAAGAGTGAGGAGTTCAAGATGGTTCATATTCAGTCGTTTACCCAACAGACGCTCGATACGCTCCTGGCGTTGGCCGATCAGCCCAATCTGAGCATTTACATGCCGACGCACCGGACCTTTCCGGAGCGCACGCAAGATCCCATTCGGCTCAAGAATCTGATCAAGCAACTCGAAACTGCACTGGCCCAGCACTATCCGCAAATCTCCAGTCATGTGCTGCTCGATCCATTCCAGGCATTGGTCGATGACCCTACTTTCTGGAACAGCGGTCCGGACGCCATTGCCATTTTCGGTGGTCTGGAGCACTTCATGGTGATCGGCCTTCACCAGTCAGTGCCCGAGATCGCGATGGTCAACAGTCATCCTTATTTGAAACCGCTGCTGCGCATAGCCCCGATGACCGATGGCTACCAGGCGTTGTGCCTGTCGCGTGATCGCGTGTGGATGTATGAGGGCTCGGCACAGAGTCTTTACGAATTCAGCTTGCCAGAGAGCATTCCGACTACCCAGGTAGCGGCGTTGGGTGAGGAACTGACCCCACGTGACCAGCAAGGTCACCCGGACGGTTTCAGCGGAGGAGGAGAGCGCGGCGACCCGATGATGCATGAGTCGGGTGGTGGCGGTAAGCAGGATGAAATCAATCTGGACCGTGAACGCTTTTTCCGGATCGTGGACCGAAAATTCACCGAGCACTGTTCGCGCAGTTCCAGGCTGCCGCTGGTGCTGGTTGCCTTGCCTGAGAATCAGGCTGTGTTCCGGGCGTTGAGCCGTAACCCGCTTTTGTTGCCGGCGGGCATTGATCAGGACCCGGCAACGCTTTCCGCCACCCAGTTGGCCAAAGCCTGCGGCGAGCTGATGCAGAGCCGTCATGCCGAGAAGCTCAATGACGTGTTCAATCGTTACGGGGTTGCTGTCGGCCAGCGGCGTTCCGGCACCCAGTTGCCCGAGATCGCCCATGCGGCGGCAGAGGGTCGGGTTGCACTGCTGTTGGTGGAGGCTGATCGCCGAGTCGACGGGACCATGGACCAAAACAGCGGAGAGCTTGTCCTTGAGCCGCAACAAGAGGGTGCTGCCAACGACGTGCTGGACGAACTGATTCTGGGCGTCATTCGACATGGCGGTGAAGTGGTGGTCGTGCCACCGGAGCGAGTAATGCCGACGGACACCGGCGCCGCTGCGGTCTATCGATACTGACCTGTGGAGGCTGCAGGACAGGCGCCTGCAGCCTCACGCCCTGATACGACCTGTAAAAAATGAATTCCGGAGCCTGGATCATGATTAAAAACGAAAAGGAACGGGAGCTTAAAGCCTGGCATTTGCTGCTGGAGGACGACACGTATCGTCTGGAATTTCCCGATGACTTCTATCTGACCCTGATCCGGCGCGCCGATGAACTGGTGTTGCGCGAGATCATTGATTTATCCGAGTGGCAAAAACTCAAGGACACGGCAGAAGCTGTGCACGAAAAAACACTGCACAGCCTCTCGATACGGCAGCGTGACAGTCTGAACACCGTGTCGATTGACCTGTGTATCGATGCCAGCAATAACAGGACCATCAAGCAATGACTTCCATCGGGCGATCCAGTGTTCATGTGCAGAGCGCCGCTGCTAGTGGCGTGACTTGAAACGCGCGCGATATTCGCTTGGGGTAACTGAAAACTTCCTTGTAAAGCTTCTGATAAACGTGGATTCATTGCCCAGACCACAGCGTTGAGCCACTGTCTTGAGCGGGCTGGCGCACGTGGCAAGGAAGTGGCGGGCTGCCTCGAGGCGAAGCAGTTCGACCATCTTGCTGGGGGTTTGCCCGGTGCTATCGCTGTACTTGCGGGTGAATGTTCTTTCACTCATGTTCATGAATGACAGTCACATGAACGTGGCTATCCTTTCGGAATACCCTTCAGAACAGACCTGGCTGCTGTCCGGCAGCCTGCGGGTACGCGAATCCAGGCAGGCTCGGTCGCGATTTATTCATTACCGGAGTGTTCAGCAACGCCGGAGCTTCAAGAGCCCCGGCGATACTCAGGTCAGAAGTCCAGGGTCACTCCCGTATACAGTGCGCGACCGTCACCTGGTGAATGCAGGGATGCCTGTGCACCCTCCGCGTCATACCAGACGTATTCATAGTATCGGTCAGCCAGGTTTTTCAGCTGCAGATCGATGGTTACTGACTGGGTCACTTTATAAGTGGCACCCAGGTTCATCAGTACGTAACCACCGTAAGAGCCTTTGGTGTTTTCTCGCTCCAGGTAATAATCCGTCTGACCGTTCATTCAGGCGGTCAACTGCAAAGCGGGTGTCGCCTCATAACGGATGCCTGCGTTGTAAAGATGTTGTGGGATGTGATCGATCTCCCGGCCTTTGCTGGCGGGGAGCGTGGCGCTGGGCTGGAGGATTTTCGAATACTGCCAGGAATAGGCCATCCATATTTCAGTGCGATCGTCAGGGCGCAGGTTTAACTGCGCGTCGTAACCCCACCGCCGAGTTTCACCCACGTTATCCGATTCGCCGCTCGGGTCGTTGAGGCGTCGACTGACTTCGCCGGAGGCTTCCTGCTGCCAATAAGCGACACGGCCATCCATCCAGTCAGCGGGCATGAACTTGATGCCGGTCTCCCAACCGTCGTTGATCGAAGGTGCCAGATCGGTATCGCGCGGCGGGACTTTATAGGCCGCTGCGCCCGTACCCACCTGAAAGGTGCGTCCCCAATTGGCGTATATGCTGGCCGCCGCCAACGGCGAGTAGACCACGCTGAGTTTGGGCTGTTTGATCAGGCCGTAGTCGTTGATGTCGTAATCCAGTCCTGTCATTTCATTGGTGAAGTCGCCCTGGATTTTATCGACTCGATACGCGGGTACGATCTTCAACGACTCGAACGGTTTGATCTCCGCCTGGATGTAAGCGCCATAGGTATCGACATCAAAACGCTGATCTCGCGTCTGCGCACTACGACTGCGTTCTATGGTGCGGTAACGCTCACTGACATTGCGCTGTTTTTGCAGGTCTGCGCCGCCGTCAAGAGCCAAGTCGTGCAGCCAGCTTATCTCTGGCCTCCACGTCAACGAACTGAGGGCGCCGTACTGGGTTTCATAAGCATCCCGCTCCTGCTGCGAGCTGCTGCGCCAATATTGCGTCCAGCGTCGGTCATCGAAGGTATTGATGTAGGTCTTTGCCGTCCAGGCCAGCGTATCCAAAAGATCGGTATCAAAATGCAGACTGACTTGATTCATGCGCCGTGTACTTTTGTCGCTGGCGTTGTAACTGTTGGTCATTGTTGGATGCTGACGGGCATCGTCTGAAGTCAGGTAGCCAGGCTCTTGAGCGTCGGTTTCGTAGTGACGCGCGATCAGGCCAACGCGATAACCGTCATCGTCGGGTGTGTAAAACCATTTGCCTGACATAGAATATTTATCGGCTTCGGAATGATCGCGATAGCCATCCAATTTCTGATAGGCGAAGAAGTAATTTTGCGTCCAGTTAGCGCTTTCTATGCCTTTTGCGAGTTGCATTTCCCGAGTGTTGTAGCTGCCATATCGGACCCGTGCTTTGGTGTATTCACCGCCGGTGCGGGTCAGCATATTAACGTTGCCGGCAATGTTGTTCAGCCCGTAGCGAGCGTCACTGGTGCCACGCACGACCTCGATGCTGTCTAGTTCCAACGGGAAAATCATGTCCATGAACGGCATGTTGCCGTCATTGCTGTTGCTGGGTATTCCGTCGATCAACAGTTTTACCGCATTGATCTCACCTTCCCCGTTGAAGCCGCGCAAGGAGATTTTTCCAGAAGTCGTACCCTGATTGAACTCAGTGATCATGACGCCCGGCGCGCGCCTGAATAACTCCCAGCTGTAGGTGACGGGCATTTTTTCGAGGATGTCTGCGCCGAGAATATCCACCGAACTGAGTACGCTGCTGGTACTCAATGGGCCACTCGTTGCCCCTTGAACATTCACGGTACCGAGGGTCAGGGTGGGGTTTTCGACGTCGGCGGTGTCGGCCAATGCCGAGTACAACGGACTCATTGCAAACAGACCCGCCGACATCACGGGCCACATTGAACGAGGCACAGACAAACGCTTTGCAGCAGGCAAAGTAAATGGAGCAGGCATAACGCATACTTCCTGATTATCAAGAACTCAAAAAGTCTTCAGCGTCCCGATCGGGGGCGCGAAAGTATCCAGGGAGGTCAGTGCCGGACAGAGGCCAGCGCTGTTGACGATCAGGCGAAGGGAGAGGCGCGGGGGTTCAGGGCTGGCCAGTGAACTCTGGGGTGCCGCTTGGGTAACTCGGGATTGTCGAGCGCGGTATCGGGTGTGTATTGAGGCAGAAAGTGCCGATAGTAATTTGACGGAATTGCTGCAAGTCCTGCATGTCCACAGCAACAGTCACCGTGTTGCATGGCCATTTTTGAGGAAGGCATCTGCAAATCATCGATAGATCTGTTAAAGCTTTCAGGCAATGTATGTGTAGTACCGCTTGAGCAGAAGCCTCCCCACAGCATCAAGCGCACATCCGGCGTTTGCATCGCACGGCTGAGCGGCATGGCCAACATGTTCAGCAGGATTACCAGACAGGCTATCCAGGGGCTGATGCGTTTCAACGAAGCCATGAATGAAATCGCCGCGAATGGGCCCTCATTTAGCAGCAATTCATGAGCGAAGTAAAAGTTCCAGGGTGCGCTATTTCGCCGCGGCCACGCTGGGCATGCGGGTGAGGCGCAGCGCTTGAAGGCATTGGCATGGCCATGACACAGGTGTTTTTCCTGGACCCGTATGGGCGGGTTAATATCCGCTCGTCGGAGTGCACGAACGTGTCCAGTCAGTACACCGTTGTATTCGATCATCCATCCACATCAACGTTTCCAGGAGCAGCCCCTTGCCGCTTTCCACGAATAAACGAGCCTTCGCACTTCAACTCGTAAGGAGTTTTCCGGCAATTGCCGGGTTATTCATGGCAGGGCTGGTCAGTGCGAGCGAGGCGCCGATGGCGTATGGCGAGATGGACGCCGACGCGTTTGAGAAGGGCGCGAAGAGCACCTATTCACTGGAGGATTTTTCGGATCGTTACCGGGCCAGTCTGGAGGTTTCCGGGGATGACGATGTGTTCCGCCCCGGTGTGATTCGCGTTTACGACAAGGCGAGCGGTGCTGCGCTGATCTAGGTGAAGTCGGATGAAATGGTGGTCAGTACCCAACCTGAGACGGGCCAGGTTAAAACCAACGTTCAAGAGTTGCCTTATGGCGAGCAGAGTGTGTTGATCTATCGGGATTTCAATTTCGACGGTATCAAGGACCTTGCGTTGATGGACGGCCAGAACAGCTGCTATCACGGGCCGTCTTTTCAAGTCTTTTTGGGCACTGCGCAAGGCTTTCGTCACAGCGATTCGTTCACCGAACTGGCCCAGAGTTACTGCGGCATGTTCGGCGTGGACGAGAAGCGACGCGAGCTGAGTACGATGACCAAGGATGGCTGCTGCTGGCATCAGATGGCGACGTACAGCATTCGCAATGGCGAGCCGTTCATGGACACCGAGACAGTGGTTGAGTACAGCGCAGGCTCAGGACTGTCCGTTGAAACCGTTGGGCGTAACACCAATGGAAAGATGGCTTACACCACTCGGACCCTGTGGCAGGACGATGACCAGCGCGAGACGCTCAAGCTGGCGCCATCAGGCAAGCGCATTGTGCTGTTTCGCTCCGGCGTCGGTGGTGCGGTGTATTACGCTGCCGTCGATGGCAAGGATGAGGTCAGTCTGGTTTACCCTCAGGCCGAGGGCGAGCAATTGACGTTTGACGAAATCAGCCATGCGTTGAGCTTCGTTCGTGGAGACACGACGTACCGTATTTTGGGCGACGCGCAGGGCGTTCCCCAACGCATGCAGGTGGCGATACGTGGCAAGACCACCGATTTGAAATTGCTGCCGGAGCCCGCCAGCGGCTCGCTCAATGCGGTCGCGGCAGCCTTGAAGGCCAGCGCCGAATAGTGCCATCAGCCGCGATACCGGATGGCCTCGACGAATGCCGTGAACGCCGGTGAAGCCTGGCGGCGGTTGGGGTAGTAGAGGTGGAAACCTTCGAAGTAGGGGCTCCAGTCGGCAAGCACTTCGACAAGGCGGCCGCTGGCCAGATGTGGCGCGGCCAGAAAGTCGGGTACGTAGGCAAGGCCGACGCCGTCCAGCGCTGCGTTCAGCACATGGATCATGCTGTTGGAGGTGAACTGGCCGTTGACCCGGATGTTCAACTTGCGGCTGTCTTTCTCGAATTCCCACGCATAGCACGCGCCATTGGGTGAATGGCGAATGTTGATGCAGGTATGTTGGGTCAGGTCCTGGGGCAGACGTGGCGCAGCATGCGTTTCGAGGTAAGCGGGCGACCCCACCACGGACAATCGCCAGTCAGGGCCGAGGCGAACCGCGATCATGTCTTTACTGATGGACTCACCGAGCCGGATACCCGCATCGAAGCGTTCGCTGACGATATTGGTAAAGCCGTAATCAATACAGACCTCGACCTGGATATCAGGGTACTGCGCCAGAAAATCTGCGAGCATCGGCCTGATGATGCTTTCCGCCGCGTCATCGGAACAGGTGACTCTGATCGTACCTGCAGGCTTGTCGCGCAATTCGCCCAGCATGTCGACTTCTGCTGTGATCTGGTCGAGTAACGGCCCTATGGAACGCATCAGCTTTTCGCCCGCTTCGGTCGGCGCCACGTTGCGGGTGGTGCGAGTCAGCAAGCGTACGCCCATGCGCTCTTCCAGTGCTCTTAAGGTGTGGCTCAGTGCAGACGGCGTGACACCCAGTCGGGCTGCGGCACGGGTAAAGCTCTGTTCTCTGGCTACGGCCAGGAAGGCTTGCAGGTCATTGAGTCGTGGTGTGCTCATTGCTGAGTATCTCTCACAAGCGCATGGGGATTGTTCCATCTAATTATCCTAATCGCTTTGCCCTAACCTGTGTCGCATCTTTGAGCGACGCCAGGTTTTCACGCTATGCACACCATTGATTCAGTTACCCGGCAGCCCGCCGTCACCGCGCATCCTCCCGCATGGGGCGCGGTTTTTTCGATGGCGCTTTGTGTCGTCGTACTGATTGCCTCGGAATTCATGCCGGTCAGCCTCCTGACGCCCATCGCACAGGATCTGGGTATCAGCCAGGGCCAGGCAGGTCAGGCGATTTCGATCTCCGGTTTCTTTGCCGTACTGATCAGCTTGCTCAACACGCCGCTGACGGGGCGGTTCGACCGTAAAAAGGTTCTGCTCGGCTTCAGCCTGCTGCTGATAGTGTCGGGCGTGATCGTGACGCTGGCATCCAATGGTGTGGTGTTCATGACCGGCCGTGCGTTGCTGGGCGTGTCGATTGGTGGTTTCTGGTCGATGTCGACCGCTACGGTCATGAAGCTGGTCCCCAGGGAAAGCGTTGCCAAAGGCCTGGCGCTCATCAACGGCGGCAACGCGCTGGCCGCAACCGTGGCTGCGCCGCTGGGCAGTTTTCTGGGTCAGTACATCGGTTGGCGCGGAGCGTTCTTTCTGGTGATTCCGCTGGCCGTTCTGGCGTTCGTCTGGCAATGGCTGAGCCTTCCGGCCATGAGCAGCCCGCCGGATGCCAAAGCGCGCAACCCGTTCAAGCTGCTGGGCAAACCGCAGGTTGCCATTGGGATGGGCGCGATCATGTTGCTGTTCATGGGCCAGTTCGCGGTGTTCACCTACCTGCGCCCGTTTCTGGAAAGTGTCACCGGAGTCAGCGTGACGCAGCTGTCATTGATGCTGCTGTCGCTGGGCTTGATGGGCCTTGTCGGGACTTACCTGATCGGCGGCCTGCTGCAGAAACGGATCTACGCCTACCTGATAGCAATCCCGCTGGTAATGGCGCTGCTGGCTGTCGCGCTGGTCTTTCTGGGGCATTCGCCAAAAGCCGTCGCGCTGGTGCTTGCCTTCTGGGGGCTGGTGGCCACGCGAGCACCGGTCGCGTGGGGGCTTTGGCTGAGCCGCACATTGCCCGAAGACGCAGAAGCCGGAGGCGGCTTGATGGTCGCGACCATTCAGTTGGCGATCACGGTCGGTGCGGGTGCAGGTGGGGCACTGTTCGACGCCCATGGCTGGTGGAGCCCTTTCGTGTTCGGCGCCGTGATGCTGGCAGGCTCCGCACTGGCAGCCTGGGGAGCCCTTCGTAACAGTCTTTGCTCTCGATAAAAAACCGATCAGGCGCGGGTGCTTCGGCACGCGTGCCCGTCAAGACCAGGCACAGCGACTTCATCAGTCGATCAGGATCGAGTGCGCCGCCTGGATAGCCGGGTTGCAAGTGCGTTTTACATGACACGTGGGTTAACCAATCAATCAAGGGCACTCGAATGAAACGATATCTTTTAATGCTTGGGCTGTTGATCAGTTCATATGCCGCAACAGGAGCAGACATGTCCAACGGTGCAGACAACTTCTACAAGAGCGACAAGCTGAACGTGCAAAAGGTGACGTTCAACAATCAGTACAAGATGAGAGTCGCGGGTAACCTGTACATCCCCAAAGGCTCTGATCCGAACACCAAAGCGCCAGCCATTATCGTTGGCCACCCAATGGGTGCGGTGAAAGAGCAAAGCGCCAATCTGTATGCGCAGAAGCTGGCGGAGCAGGGGTTTGTGACCTTGTCGCTGGACCTCTCGTTCTGGGGCGAGAGCGCGGGCGAGCCGCGTAACGCAGTGTTGCCCGATGTCTACGCTGAAGACTTCAGCGCAGCGGTCGACTTCCTCGGCACGCAGACGTTTGTCGACAGAAACCGTATTGGTGTCCTGGGCATCTGTGGCAGTGGCAGTTTTGCGATCAGCGCCGCCAAGATCGATCCGCGTTTGAAAGCGGTCGCCACGGTCAGCATGTATGACATGGGCGCCGCCAACCGCAACGGTCTCAAGCATTCGCAGACCCTGGCGCAGCGCAAGCAGACGCTTGAAGCCGCTGCACAGCAGCGCTATGTAGAGTTCACTGGTGGTGAAACCCTGTACACCAGCGGCACGGTAGACAAATTGAACGAAAAGTCTCACCCCATCGAAGTGGAGTTCTATAACTTCTATCGCACGCCACGCGGTGAGTTCACGCCCAAAGGCCAGTCGCCGAAGCTGACCACGCACCCGACGCTGACCAGCAACGTGAAGTTCATGAACTTCTATCCGTTCACCGACATCGAGACCATTTCGCCGCGTCCGATGCTGTTCATCGCGGGTTCGCAAGCGCATTCGCTGGAGTTCAGCGAAGAGGCCTACAAACTGGCGGGTGAGCCCAAGCAGTTGGTGATTGTGCCGGGTGCTGGTCATGTGGACCTGTATGACCGGGTCAACCTGATCCCGTTTGGCACGCTGACTGAGTTCTTTCAAAAGAACCTGAAGTAAGCGGCCCGAGCTGAGCGGACGCCATGAGTCTTACGCCAGCCCTGTTCGGGCTGGTTTTTCTACATTGTCAGCAGGCTTTCTATGGCAGGAATCTTATGCAACTGACGCGCGCCAACCTTGCCGACTTCGTTTACTTCATGGCCATTGCTCGCCATTTGAGCTTCAGCCGTGCGGGAGTGGAGTGCGGCATCAGCGCATCTGCGCTGAGCCACGCCATCAAGGGGCTGGAGAGCAGGCTTGGCGTGCGGCTATTGAATCGCACCACGCGCAGCGTGACGTTGACCGCTGCGGGTCAGGAGTTGCTGACTCTGATCAGCCACCCATTCGATGAAATAGACCGCGCCCTGGAAGTGCTCAATCGCTTCAGGGACGAGCCCGCCGGAAAAGTGCGGCTCAACGTTTTCAGCGACGCGGCCCTTTTGCTCCTGGCGCCTGTTCTTACCGTGTTTGGCAAGCGCTATCCGGATGTAGAGGTGGACATCACGATTTCCAACGCCATGGTCGACATTGTGGAGGGCGGTTTTGACGCCGGTATGCGCTTTGGCGCCACAGTGCCGGAAGGCATGATTGCGCAGCGTCTGTCACCGGATGTGCGTTGGGTGGTTGCGGGCAGTGCTCAGTACCTCGCTGAGTACGGGATACCGCAGCATCCTGAAGAGCTGCTGCATCATCGCTGCCTGAGGTTTCGCATAGGCACTGGCCGGGTTTATGACTGGGAATTCGAGAAAGATGGCGTCTCGTTGGCCATCCCGGTACCGGGCGGCATCCTTCTCGACGAGACACGCCTGAAACTTGCGCTCGCTCAGCAGGGTGCCGGGTTGGTGTATATCGCCGAGCCGCTGATTGCGCCCTTGCTCGACAGTGGCGTGTTGCACCCTGTGCTTGAAGACTGGAGCACCGTGGGGCCGGGTTTTCATATTTATTATTCAAGCTCCCGGCAGATGCCGATGGGCTTGCGTCTGCTCATTGACCTGATTCGGGAGCTCAAGCCGCTTGGCGATTGGTTGTGACCGCTGAACGGAGCCCGCCTGGCCGCGCGTACGCCTGTCGAGTGGACAGGCGCGGTTGCAACCCGTTATGTTCGCGCCCTTCAAAAAAGGGGCAAGCATGGGCTATCTACTTTTCGTCACGCTGATTCAGGCGTTTTCCTTCAGCTTGATCGGCGTTTATCTGGCCGGGCATGTCGACAGCTATTTCGCCGTGCTGATTCGTGTGGTGCTCGCCGGTCTGGTGTTCATTCCCCTGACGCGCTGGCGCCAGGTCGAGCCGCGTTTCATGCGTGGCATGCTGCTGATCGGCGCGCTGCAGTTCGGCATTACCTATGTCTGCCTGTACCTGAGCTTCAGAGTGCTGACGGTACCGGAAGTGTTGCTGTTCACCATCCTCACCCCGTTACACGTGACCTTGATCGAAGATGCGCTGAACCGGCGTTTCAACCCGTGGGCACTGGTGGCGGCACTGGTCGCGGTGCTGGGTGCCGGGGTGATTCGCTACGACGGGCTGGACGGTGACTTTCTCGGTGGTTTCCTGCTGCTGCAGCTGGCGAACTTCACTTACGCCGCCGGGCAGGTGCTGTACAAACATCTGGTCGCCCGCCACCCCAGCGACCTGCCGCATTATCGACGCTTCGGCTATTTCTATCTGGGCGCACTGGCGGTGGTACTGCCGGCGTTTCTGCTGTTTGGCAATCCGCAACACGTGCCCGAGGCGCCCACCCAATGGGCGGTACTGGTGTTTCTGGGGCTGTGTTCGACCGCGTTGGGCATGTACTGGTGGAACAAAGGGGCGTGCATGGTCAACGGCGGCACGCTGGCGGTCATGAATAACCTGCATGTGCCACTTGGCTTGTTGATCAACCTGTTGATCTGGAACCAGCACGAAGACTTCACACGCCTGTTGATCGGGGGCGGGGTGATTGTGGCGTCGGTGTGGATCAGCCGGTTGGGCATTCGTTCGAACAAAGCTGTGATTTCCGGCAGCCGGTAGGGCAGCTTGGCCGCACACCGCCTGAGCTACACCGCCAGCGGCGCGCTGAGGCTTGCACGTAATCCCCCGTCTGGTCGGTTGTCCAAACGTATGTCGCCGCTCATTTGCAGCGCAACCTTTTGCACAATCGCCAGACCCAGCCCTACGCCCTGATCGTTGCCCTGACTGTAGAACGGTTCGAACAGCCGCTCACGTTCCTGCTCATTGATGCCAGGGCCCTGATCGTCGACGGTCAGTTGAAAATGCGCGTTCGAGAACGTCAGCCCCACGGTGACCTGGCCACTTTCGGGCGAAAAATTCACAGCATTGGTGATGAGGTTGTGCAGCGCGATGTCTAGTGCCGCGAAGTCGATGTCCACTTCACGGGCCACTTCGCTGCATTCGAATGACAGCTCCAGCCCCTTGTTCAACACCCAGGGCGTAAGTTGCACCAGACTGTCACGTACCGCACTGACCAATTCGACTTTCGTTGTACCGGTGGGCGTTGGGCCGGGTTCCAGTCGCGCGATGGTGAGCAATTGGTTGACCAGTCGGGTGGTGCGATCCACGCCAATGATCAGATAGCCCAGCGACTGACGCCGCTGTTCTTCGTTCTGGGCTTCCAGGACGTTTTGCGCATGAACCCTGAGCACGGCGAGCGGAGTGCGCATTTCATGGGCTGCGTCGGCAATCAGGCGGCGCTCACGCTTGAGCAGGTCCTGAATCTGGCCGAGCAACTGGTTCAACGCCGCTTGCATGGGCGCAAGCTCGCCGGGCAGGGGCGTCAGCCGCAAGGGTTGCAAAGAGCCGGGGTTGCGCGCCTTGAGCGTGCTGGCAAAGTTGGCGAGGGGTTTGAGTCCCCAGCCAATCGCCAGCCACATGGCAATAACCAGCAAGAGGCAGCCGATCAGATTGGGCCATACGGTGTGGCGCACAATGCGGTTGACCAGATCCGAGCGCACGTCATCACGTTCACCGACCCAGATTCGCAGCCCGTTCTGGGTGTCCATCAGCAAAAAAGCGCGCCACTGATGCCGACTCAGATCCTGAACGTTACTGAACCCCGGGCTCTGCGGCGGTTGCGTAAACGTGGGTGCGCTGGCGGTATGCACCAGCAGGTTGCCGTCCTTGTCCCAGACCTGAAAGGCGATTTTGCCCTCATAGGGATGCCCGTCGATGCGCGGCTCTGCCTGGGCCAATGCCAAGTTGAATGCCTGATAGAGTTGCGCATGCTCCTTGCGCTCCAGCGGCATGCGCATGACGCCTTCCAGCAAGCGTGCGTTCTGCGCCAGTTGAGCGTCGTAGATTTCAGCGATTTCATGGTTGCTGTCATGCACATTGAACAGCGTCAGCACCAGCAGACCCAGCGACAGCAGGCCGATGATCAAGGTCAGGGTGCGGCGGCGGATCGACTTCAAGCACGCTCCTCTACCAGATAACCCACGCCCCGTATGGTGCGAATCAGGTCGCTGGAAAACTTTTTGCGCAAATGATGGATGTGCACTTCCAGCGTGTTGCTTTCAGCACCCTCATTCCAGCCATACAGCAGTTGCATGAGCCGTTCGCGCGTCATGACCCGGCCTGGCGGCGAGAGCAGTTCATACAGCAGCTGATACTCCTTGGGCGTCAGCGCGACCGGCTCCCGGTGATAGCTGACCTGCTGCGTGCCGGGGTCCAGGGTGATGCCTGCGTGTTCGATCAGGACCTTGGCGCGCCCGGCACTGCGTCGCAACAGGGCACGCAAGCGGGCTTTGAGTTCTGATACGTCGAACGGTTTGACCAGATAGTCGTCCGCTCCGGTATCCAGCCCGGTGATGCGGTCTTCGGTGGAATCGCGGGCGGTCAGGATCATGACCGGCAGCGTCGAGCCGCTGTGGCGCAGCCGGCGCAATACCTCGAAACCATCGAGCCTGGGCAGGCCGAGATCCAGAATCGCCAGGTCGAACGTTTCGCTGAGCAGCGCGTGCAGAGCGCTGCTGCCGTCCTTGATCCAGTCCACGGTATAACCCTCTCGGCTGAGGGCCTGGTGGATGCCTTCGCCAAGCGCAACGTCGTCTTCGATGAGCAGCAGGCGCATGGTGTCTCCGTCAGTCGAGCTTTTTGTTCACATCAACCAGCAACTGCTGAATGTCTTTGCGGCGCGAGGCATCTGCCTGTTCACGGCCTGGGCGAGGCGGCGCTTTCAGGGCCTGGTTCAATGCGTCTCGGGCCTGAGCATAGTTGCCCTGGCGATACTGATGGTCTCCCCAGAAGTACAGCGGGTCGATGCCATTGGGGTTCACTTTCAGCGCCTGCTGAAGCAACTGGCCTGCCTTGTCCGAGTCGCCGAAACCCAGTGGCCAGCCCGGCACACGGTCATACAACACCGCAAGGCTGGTGTAGGCCGAGCCTTGCAGGGCCGTCGGGTCTAGGCTCAACGCCTTTTCAAGGTCGGCCTTGGCCACCTTGGCTTTTTCCAGCGCACCGAGCCCCGGCCCCTGAGCGCTGGCCCAACTGCTGTTGACGATCCCCGACCAGATCCACGCTTCTGCGGCGTTCGGACGGTCTTTGACGAACGCAGTGGTTTGCGTCGAAAGCTTTTCGAATGCAGCAACGCGCTGGTCTTTCGGCAGGTCGTACTGAATGCGGCGCCAGTCTTGCTGGATCGTTGCCAGACGTTGCTCGTCGGGGGCATCCATTGCCCAGAGTGGCAGACTGATCAGACCCACGAGGGCCAAAGCGAATTTTTTCATGAGGTCGGTTTCTCTTCCGGGTGAGGGGCGCTCAGGCGACGGATCAAGGGTAGATGCTTGCGCAGGCTTCGGTCGACCACTGTGGGCAAAATGCTGTTGATCATGACAAAGAAGCGCTCTGGCCGTCCCAGATACAGCGCTCGTTGGTCAGTGGCGATAGCATTGAGCACAGCTTTCGCGACGTCATGCGGATCATCGACAGCAGATTTCATCGCATCGTTCAGCGCCTGCACGGCTTTGCCGTTCATGGCCGTGCGGGTGGCGCGGGGTGCAACGTACAGTACATCGACCTGCGTATCGGCCAGTTCACGGCGAAGCGCCTCGGAAAAACCGCGCAGTGCGAACTTGCTGGCGCAGTAGGTCGCATAACCGGCGTGACCGATAGAGCCATAGGTCGACCCGACATTCACCACCATGGCACTGCGCGCCTGTTTGAGCTGCGGCAGCATCGCACCGGTCAACAGGATCGGTGCATGCAGGTTCAAGGTCAGCAGGGCCTCGGTTTCGCTGGCGGACATGTGCTCCAGCGTCGCGAATCGGTTGCTGCCCGCCGCATTGATCAGCAGGTTGACACCTTGCAACGCATGGGCAGCCTTGACCGTCTGCTCGCGACCCTCAGGCGTACAGAGGTCCGCCGCAACCCATTGCAGTGTCTGCGGGTAGCGGGCCATCAGTGCCTGCAGCGGTTCTGCATGGCGCGACACCGCCAGTACCTGAGCTCCCTGGCTGCACAGCGCTTCGGCAATGGCCAGACCGATACCACCGCTGGCCCCGGTCAATACGACTCTGGCTTCAGACAGCCGCATGAATACGCTCCGCAGGGGCCGTGACCACAGCAGTTGGCAGTTCGCGGAACATGTCGGTGTACAAACGGTAGACCACTTTGGAGGCATGAATCACAGCCGCTTGATCCTGTGGGTCATTGATCCGGTCCATCAGCTTGCGGAAGGTTTCCATGTGGCCAATGTCCAGGCTGCCGTGCGAACTCAGGTAACTGAATGCCGTGGCCGGGAGTTCCAGTCGCTGGCGGATGCTGTCAGCGGCATGTGTCGCAAGGGCAATGCTGGTGCCCTCAAGCACATTGACCATGCCAAACAGACCCACCGGGTTGCCACGTGCAATCAAATCGTAGAGAAACGCGATCATCAGCTCGATGGGCGTTTCAGGCTGGCCGTCACGCACAGCGTCCGCATCGCCGCCACAGGCACGCAAGTCATTGAGTATCCACTGCTCGTGGCCGTATTCGTCTTCGATGTATTCGCAGACTGCGCCGCGCAGCCATTCCAGGTGACCAGGCAGACGTGCGCCGCAAGCCATCATCAATGGCACGGTGTGACGCACGTGGTAATAGGCTTGTGACAAAAAGGCACGATAGTTTTCCAGGCTCACCTGGCCCTGCAGCGCCTCCCGAATGATGGGTAGATTGAACAGCGTGTCCCGTTCTGTCTGGGTCGCATCCTGCAGGGTCTGGAAAAAACTCATGATGAAATACCTTCAGTCGGGTTCGAGGAAAGGAAGTGGTCACGGTAATGGTTGAGGATGGCGTCGCGACGAGGCCTGCCATTGGCGGTGGCCAGGCCGTTCGCTGGGCTGAACGGCTGTTCAAGTCGAGTCCAGCCATGAACCCTGGCGTAGTCAGGCAGTGCGCGATTGGCCTGGGCAACTGCTTCGGCCAACTGCTCATTGGTGGTTTCGCGGCGATGCGGCCAGAGCAGGGCATGGTTGTGGGGCAGCGCCTCGCCATATACAAACGCCTGCGCGATGGTGCCGCTCTGGGTCAGCTCTGCTTCGACCCACTCAGGGTTGACGTTGCGCCCGAAGCTGGTCACGAACTGATGTTTTTTGCGGCCTTTGAGATACAAATAGCCATCGGTATCGAACTCGCCCAGATCGCCCGTTGCCCACCAGGCTGAAGCGGGTGCTGGCTCGCCGAGGTAGCCCAGCATCGGAACATTGCCGATCAACACTTCGCCGTCATCAGCCAGACGCACATCGATGTGTGGCAAGGGCCTGCCGACGCTTCCAGTTCGCCTTTCGCCAGGGCGGTTCAGGGCGACCACCGAGGCGCACTCCGACAAGCCGTAGCCCTCAAACACCGGAAAGCCCAGCGCCTGGGCTCGCAGTAACAGGTCTACGCTCACGCGTGCGCCACCGACGGCCACAAAGCGAAGCATCGACGCATCGAAGGCGCCCATTTCAGCCGCCGTCACCAACAGCAAAAGCAGTTGCGGGACCAGGATCAGGCTGTCTGCACGTTGCTGATCGAGAAATCTCAGCAGCCGGGGAGCATCAACACCGCTGGCCCCTTGAATGCCCAGCGCAGCCTGGCTGGGCAGACTGATGCATGCACCTGCGTACAACGCGGCATAACAGCCGATGTTTTCCAGAAGGATCGCCAGCGGCAGCATGGTCAGGTGATGTCCTGGCCCTACCGGTTGGCTCGCTTCGTACAACGCCCGGGCAACGACAAGTACACTTTCAGCGCTCAGGCACACGCCTTTGGGCGTGCCTGTGGTGCCCGAGGTGAAGGTAAGTTTGGCCGTGCCCTTTGGCAGGGCTGGGGCCGTGTGGAACGTGCGCCGCCAGAAAAGCCCGCGAACTTCGTAATCAGCGGCCTGCAGTTCTGCATGCCAGGCAGGTTCGGCGATGACCAGATCGGCCTGACTCTGCTCCAGGCAATGCAATCGCTGGCTGGCACTGAAAAAAGACGGCAAGGCCACGCAGCTCAGCCCTTCGAACAAAATCGCCAGGTCCCAGAGAAGGGCGTTCGGGCTGTTGTCCAGAATCAGAGCAACCACCGTGGTCCTGGCCGTTTTCAGGCACTGGCGCCGCTCGTCTATTTCGGCAACCAATGCCCTGTAGCTGAGTATCTGACCGTCGCCTTCCAGTGCAGTCTTTTCCGGCTGCTCGATAGCAAGCGACGATAGCCGTTGCCAGAAATCATCACGTTCACGCGACATGACAACGCTCCTCAAGAGCCGACGGCAGGCTCAGTGGCAGACCGAAGCGTTCAAAGAGTCCCATCTGGCTCAGTCTGGAAAAGCCGGAGCGAATGTCCCCCACGTGCACGCTGGGCTGGGTCTGGTAATAGCTTCCCCATGTGTGACGTTCGTCGCCGAGGCGCAGTGGGTCGGCGGGGCACAGCGTGACCGGACGCAGACCGAGGCGATTGAAGCTGTTGACGAGTGCGGTGTTGCCTGTGAAAGCCACCCATTCCAGGCCACCCATCGCGAGTAACCAGGTCACGGTAATAATGCTCAGCCGTGCACTGCCCAAAGTGCTGGCGGCCAGATTGCCGACTTCGACGATGGCGTTTCTGCCCACTGCATGCCCCGCAACGGCATGAACCTGCTGCTCGATGGGTGTGTCAAGGTAACTTTCCAGAAACAGCTGCTCGCGGGCAGCGAGACGGATGCCCGCGACAGCACAGAGCGTCCCGGCGCCGTCACTGAGCCCGAACAGTTCCGGCATGAAGTGGTGGACCTGTGCGTCATGCATCTCGCGAAAGCGCTGCTGAACGAAACCTTCGAGATCAAGGCGCCTTGGCTCGGACGGCAAGGCTCGGGAGAGGGACAATGCGCCAGCACCGGCATCACCGAAGCGCATAGGCAGACAGATGTTCCAGTCAAGATCGGGCATTGGTGAGGTTCCTCCCCCAGTCAGCAAGTGAGGCGCAGTATCGAGAGGGTTTCTTAACGGAATCTGAAGGTGGAAAAATTTTTTGCTGCCGACCTGGCGCTCCAAAGACGTCCGTCTGAAAGGATCGGCCGCTGGAGCAGGGGCCATTCGCGGGTTCTGATCGGGCGCTGAACAAACAAAATGAGCCGTTGGTAGTAAAGAAACTCGGCCCCGGCGCTCGAAACCGTTAACCTATGCAGCTGTATTTTTGTTTTTCGTCGAGGTAGCACCCGTGTTTTCCGAATTCGCCCTGCACGAACGCCTGCTTAAAGCTGTGGCCGAGCTTAAATTTGTCGAGCCTACGCCTGTGCAGGCGGCCGCCATCCCGCTCGCATTGCAAGGGCGCGACCTGCGGGTGACTGCGCAAACCGGTAGCGGCAAGACGGCTGCGTTTGTACTGCCTATCCTCAACCGCCTGATTGGTCCGGCCAAGGTCCGCGTGGACATCCGCGCCGTGATCCTGCTGCCAACCCGCGAGCTGGCCCAGCAGACCCTCAAGGAAGTCGAGCGGTTCTCCCAGTTCACGTTCGTCAAGGCAGGTCTGATCACCGGCGGCGAAGACTTCAAGGTCCAGGCTGCGATGCTGCGCAAGGTACCGGACATCCTGATCGGTACGCCGGGTCGTCTGCTGGAACAACTCAACGCGGGCAACCTCGACCTCAAGCATGTTGAAGTGCTGGTCCTGGACGAAGCCGACCGCATGCTGGACATGGGCTTCTCGGAAGATGTCGAGCGTCTGGCGGGCGAATGCGCTGGCCGTGAGCAGACCATGCTGTTCTCTGCAACCACTGGCGGCGCCGGCCTGCGTGAAATGATCGGCAAAGTGCTCAAGGATCCTCAGCACCTGCAACTGAACAACGTCAGCGAGTTGGCCTCCGGGACGCGTCATCAGATCATCACCGCCGACCACAATGTGCACAAGGAACAGGTGCTCAACTGGCTGTTGTCCAACGAGACCTACCAGAAAGCGATCATTTTCACCAATACCAAAGCCATAGCTGATCGCCTGTACGGCCGTCTCGTGGCGCTGGAGTACAAAGCGTTTGTCCTGCATGGCGACAAGGACCAGAAGGACCGCAAGGCCGCCATCGACCGGCTGAAGCAGGGCGGTGCCAAGGTGATGGTTGCGACGGATGTGGCCGCACGCGGTCTGGACGTCGACGGTCTGGATCTGGTCGTCAACTTCGATATGCCACGCAGTGGCGACGACTATGTGCACCGCGTCGGTCGTACCGGCCGTGCAGGTAGCGACGGTCTGGCGATCTCGCTGATCTGCCACGGCGACTGGAACCTGATGTCGAGTATCGAGCGCTACCTCAAGCAGAGCTTCGAGCGTCGCGTCATCAAGGAAGTCAAAGGCACCTACGGTGGACCGAAGAAAGTCAAGGCTTCCGGCAAGGCAGTAGGCGTCAAGAAGAAAAAGACCGACGCCAAGGGTGACAAGAAAAAGGTTGCCGCCAAAGGCCCGACCAAGCGCAAGACGGTCAACCGTCCCAAGTCTGACCTGGTCAGCCAGGACGGCATGGCTCCGCTGAAGAAACGCAGCACTCCGGCACCTGCGGCCGAGTGATCGACCTGGTCGCTCCCACCTCTGGGTGGGAACGACCAACGGTAACACCCCCTCGCAACAATCATCTACGCCTCGGCAATTCCCTCCAACTGCCGCTCACGTAAATCGCTCAGTCTGTTCATTCTCCTCACGCGTTGTCTGGCGTAACGCTGCCCGTTCGACGTGAAGGCTGAACGGTGGCGCAGGCCGTCGGTCACAACCATGAGTCATGCGCCTGTGACCGGATGTCACGGGCCATTCAATCCATGCTGGACGGAGGTTTATAACAATGGCTTATAACTGGGACCTTATCGAACACATCCTTCATGAAGTGCAGAACAGCGGTGGCCAAACCGCTGTGTCTGACGAGTACGCGACTGCCAAAGCCGCTGAAGGTGAGTCAGTGGGCAGCTCGCAGCAACTGGAAGCCGATGCGACACAGCTCAGAGATCTACTGCTTGATCGTGGCTTCATCAAACCGAGGCCAGCAGCAGAGGACGGCAACCGTTCCGCCTGTTTGCTGACCGCTCGGGGCTCGAGCCTGTTGGCACTCATCGACAGCAGCATTCCTGGCAATGACCATCCGCGCCAGGTACTGGATGAACAGCAGGATGCGTTGGACCCAGCGACGTTCGACGAAGTGGCATCCAAGGCTCAGGTGGCCTGAACCGTCCGGCAAAGTCTCACGTTTGGTTGACGCATAATTTGGTTGACGCATAAAAAGGGCTGTCTGACAGCCCCTTTCAGCACGCGCCATTCATGCGGAGTGTTACAACGCTTTAGGCGCCGATTTCAGGCAGTTGAGGTCGGTAAAGTCTTTGCGCATGTCAGCAACTCGGCTCAACAGGCGTGTGCGTTGCTCAGGCGTGCTCTGTGCCGTTACGTCGACGATCAGTGAGATGGCGGCCTTTTCAGTCTGGTCGTAGGCTTTGCGGTATTCCGGCGTCCAGAACGTCTCCCGATCCTGCAGCAATGCGGCGATGCGTTGCGGGAAGTCAGGCGACTGACGCTGTTGCACGGTGCTCAGAAACAGATTCTGCCAACGCGTGCGGTTTTCTATCCACGCCTTGTTTTGCTCGCCCAATGACGCAGACCAGCTTTGGATACGGTCTTTCTGCGGCTGGGTCAGCTTGCCAATCCACGGCGTCAGGCGCTTTTCCATTCGGTCCGCGCGCTCAGCGACCTGGCGCTCCAATGGCTGATCAAGGTATTTGTTTTCACGCTTGCGCTGGTCCTTGGCAAACGAGGCCTGCATCTCCTGGACCTGCTTGTCGTCAAAGCGCTTGAGCAGTTCTACAGCCGACGGCGTTATTTCTCTGGAGATGTTCGAGATCGCGTCCTTGGCTTCGTGTGTTCGCGCTTCAAGCGCTTCGTAGGTCACCTGGTCGTTCTGCACCATGTCCTGAAGCTTGTCCAGCCAGGTCAGGTACTCGGGCAACTGGGTGCTGCAATGCCAGTCCAGGTGTTGCTTGAGCCTGACATCCAGCCAGCTCTTCTGCTCGGAGTTCATGTCCAGATAGTCGCTGAGCGTCCATGGAATGATCACGTCCAGATTACGATACGCCAGCCCTACCTGACTGCACCCTGCAAGCAGTGACACAGTCATCAACATCGTTACGACGGCTTTGAACAGAGACTGCATGACCACTCCTCGGGTACTGACCTGCAGTAGAGGAGTGTAACGTCTGGCAGTTCAACCGGGTTGCGGTGTTAAAAGAATGAACGCACGGCCTTGAGCGTGAAGGTGCCTTCGCAGCGCGGATTGTGGCCGCTATACACGCTGCAATCGCCACCACTGAGGCTTGATCCGCTGTACATCAGGTTCATGTCGATCCCCAGCCACGGACGCGAAAGGTTAAGCGACCAGTCGTTGAAACCGTTGATTATGCCGCCATCGGTTGAGGTCTGTGGCGTATCGAACTGGTGGTTGGCGTACTGCATGCGCACCCCGACGCCCAGTTGCTCAATGGCGCCCAGGTCAACGAAAACCGTACTGTCGCGAGTACCAACATCGTTGCTGAACGCAGCACCCACGCGGCTGTTGAGCATGCGCAGCCCGGCGTAGAACTCGTGACTGTCGATCTGGCTGGTGTCCGGGTAGCTGTAGCGGATCATGCCCAGTTCGTAACCCAGCGAGTTATCGAACGGCTTCTTGAAGCCCATGTAGGAGTCCAGCTCCATGCCGCTGTCGGATGCGAACCCCATGTCGGGTGCCCACTGGCCGACGTAGAAGCCGCTGTCATGGGTCAGATCAAGCCCGCCATGAAAAGAGCCCGAGCCGCCGGTTGGCGTCACAAGACCCTGAGCCATGCTGCGCATGGGTGTAGTGGCCAGTTTGAGGTCGAAGTCGCCCAGATCCCGTTCCATCACCTGCGCAGAAACAGACTGGCAGACGAAGAGGGCGCTGAGGGTCAGCGTATGTAAGCGATGGCTGAGCATGGCTCACTCCTTGGTGTGTCGAGGAGTGTGGTCAGGAATGGCGTATCGAAAAGTGGCTCAGGAGCCCGACACAAGCCGCGTGCTAGAGCCTCGCAAGGATACCGATGAAATCAGGCGATGACAGACCGTTCGTCGATCCGTTGCGCATCAATTGGCGGCTGTGGTCTGCGCAGACGGGATAATCAGCCCGCGAATGACCACCAGCGCCTGTTCGAACGACGGGTAGCCGCTCTTGGCAACGTCCAGTTCAGCGTACTGTGCCTGGTAGCGTTCGGACAGTTTCGGGTCGCTCATACTCAACTGTTGGGAGAGCAGGGCGATAGCCAGCGGGTGCTTGTGTTTGGCGGCGGTCTGCAACAGATCAATGATCTGCTTCTGGTCGGCTTGCTGGCGAATCAGCAGAACGGCCTGGTAAAACTCCGCTTCGCCTGAGACATCGTCCAGCGCTGCCCGACGCAACATGGCTTCGGCCAGTTCGTAGTTCTCGCGGTTGTCTTCGCTGATCAGCAATTTGGCCTGGAGCATATCGTTTTGATACAGCAGATGACCTGCCCGGCAAGGACTGTCGGACAGTTGGCTGTCATTGGGGCCGTTTTCGCAGTGCTGCGAAGCGCATCCACCCAGATAAACAAGTGCGCCGAAAAGCATCCAGTTCTTCATTCGAGCATTCCACAAATGAGACAGCTGCACGAGCGTGATCCGGCTCGTGGTCATCGTGATCCAGGTTTATCGTGATACAGGGAAGAGAGTAGCAGCGTGACCGGAAGAATATCCAGCGCGGGATAGTCAATCTAGCGCCTTGAGCATCAAGGCGCATAGAGATCGACGGGCAAGGCGGGGAGTTACTTCTTGCCGAGGTTGATCTGCTTGGACGGTGCGAAAGTCTGGCCACTCACGCCTTTGGCGATTTGTTGAATTTCGCCGCCGGACTTCAGGAAAGCTGCAATCTGCGCGTTGATCGAGTCGCTCGTTTCAACGGCTGGGGCTGGTTTGGCTTTCGAGTGGGATGCTTTGATACGCATGGCTGCCATTTACCTTCAATAAACGTAATACGGCCAGCCATCGTACAGGAAATGCTGGCCTCTTGCTTGGTCAAAATGGCCGCGATGCGCGGCGTACGGCCGTGATCGGCACTGACGCACGCTCTCTTGAGAGCGCTAAGCGGCTGTTTTACATGAAAAGTTCGCTGGGCGACCGGTGATGCAGAGTGCGTTTTCAATATTTGGTTCAGTCGGGCAACTGACGAGTGGCCTTCGCCTGCTGAGCCTTTTCGGCGACATGCAGATCAAATGCAGCCCATCAGCTGTTGCGCCACATCGGCGCTGCCGAGTGTGACGCGAACGCTGTCGCAAAGTCGGGTAGAATGCCGCCCACGCAAAGAGGGTATCTGCACATGGCTTTAATCGGGCGCTACAACAGCTTGCAAGTCGTCAAGCACACAAATTTCGGTCTTTATCTGGACGGCGCGCAGGATGGTGAAATCCTGCTGCCCAATCGTTACATCCCCAAGGATGTGCCCAGCGAAGATGAAGACTGGCTCAACGTTTTCGTCTATCTCGACAGCGAAGACAAGTTGCTCGCGACCACCGAGAAGCCCAAGGTTCAGGTGGGCGAGTTCGCCAGCCTGAAGGTGGTCGAAGTCAACAGTATCGGTGTTTTCCTGGACTGGGGTCTGCCCAAGGATCTGTTGCTGCCGTACTCGGAAGAGAAGCGCACGCTGCAGGCTGGCGACTATTGCGTGGTGCATGTCTATCTCGACAAGCACACCCGCCGCATCACCGCCACGGCACGTCTGGATCGTTATCTGGACAAGACCCCGGCGAACTACAGCGTCGGTCAGGAAGTGGATCTGCTGGTAGCCGAAGCGACCGATATGGGTTTCAAGGCCATCATCAACAACAAGCACTGGGGCCTGATTCACAAGAACGAAGTATTCAAGTTCATGCGGGCGGGCAAGCAGGAGAAGGGTTTCATCAAGGAAATCCGTGCAGACGGCAATATCAGCCTGAGCCTGCAACCGGTGGGCGCAGAAGCGGCCAGCAGCCTGAACACCAAGATTCTCGCCAGGCTGCGTGAGAACAACGGCACGTTGCCGGTCAGCGACAAAAGTGATCCGCAGGTGATCAGCGGCCTGTTTGGTGTCAGCAAGGGCAATTTCAAGAAAGCCATTGGCGCGTTGTACAAGCAAGGTCAGATTGTTATTCACGCTGACCGGATCGAACTGGTCTGATCAACAGACCCGGCTGTGCGGTACATCGCTGCGGTGCTTTGACTGCACTGCAGCTGTCGCTCAGTAAAGTGTATTGAGCTTGTCGATTTCCAGCTTCAACCGATCAAAAGACAGGGTGCCGTTGAACACCCTGGCCTGATCCAGCGTTTCGTCGCTGCGGCGCACCAGCGCAACCGGCACTGCCCTGAGCCCGAGCTTCTGGGCCAGTGTCTGATCAGCCAGCACATTCTTCTCGTAGTGACTGTCCGTCAACGCCAGTTCCATGGCCTTGCGGTCCAGGCCCGTGGTGTTGGCGAGGTCCAGCAGAGTGGGCATTTCACCGATATCCAGACCATGTTCGAAGTAAGCCTTGAAGGCTTCCTTGTTGAAAGCGTCAAAGCCTCCGACTGTTCGTGCAAAGGCCGCGGCCTCCAGAACCTTGCGGCTGCGCGGTTGCACGGTCGGCATCTTCATGACCACCTGACGTCGGTCTGCCATCGGCAGCACTGAACGAGACCAGGTGGCACGCAGGTACTCGGCATTGGGGTCAAGCATGGCAAGCGGATCGGGGCGCAGTTCAAAGGCGTGCCAGTTGAGCTCGACCTGTTCGCCATAAGCGTTCTGAAGCTGTTCCAGTACCGATAACTGCAAATAACAGAAGGGGCAGACGTAATCGCTCCAGACATCGATTTTCAACGGTCCAACAGTGTTCATTTGCTAAAACTCCATAACGCTAGTTAACACTGACTCCCGCAGCTCGTTAAAAGTCCTGCCGTTCGGAGGATCAATTTCCGTGATTGGTCGGTCCTACCCTTGTGCGCGGGTTTTCTGCGCTTGCCATCTCCTCAAGGACGCCCCATGAAAAAAATCCTCACGGCTTACCTCGGCACGCTGTTGGCGTTCCTGATTCTCGATGGACTATGGCTCGGCGTGCTGATGGGGCCTACCTACCGGGAGTGGCTCGGGCCGCTGATGCTGGCAACCCCGGTCATCGGGCCTGCCGTCGCGTTTTACCTGCTGTATGGCGCTGGTGTGGTGATATTTGGTGTGTTGCCTGCGGTAAAAGAGCAACGTGTGGGGCGTGCGACCGTGTACAGCGGTCTGCTGGGGCTGGTTGCCTATGGCACCTATGACCTGACCAACTGGGCTACATTGCAGGGCTGGCCTGCACAGCTGGCATTGGTGGATCTGGCGTGGGGCACTGTGGTGTCGGCGCTGGCTGGCACGGCGGGGTATCTGGCGGTACGACGCTTTGCGTGACAAGCCATGAATGTCGCGTTGTAGCGACATCCATGGCTGAGCCGTTGGTCAGTCCTGCAAGAAACTCGCGAAGCTGAGGTTGCTGCCTTTGGGACGCATGTCCTTCAGGTACGAATCCTTGTCTGCGCTCAGTTCCAGGCTGACGGTGGGTTTGCGTTTTTCAGCATTGCGCACTTCCAGGCCTTCCATGTGATCACGCATGAACACAGTGGTCACCTTCAAATGCAGCAACTGGTCGGTCTGCGGCGTGTGCAGCAGCAGGTGCAGCCACTCGTACTGGCCAACTTGCAGGCGTGGTACCGGCAGGTCGAACCACCAGATGTTGCGTTTGGGGTCCAGCACGGCGAAATAGGTGTTGTTCACGCCGAGCACGGCACCGCCCAAGTCCTGGTTTCTACGTGCAATGGCCAGCTTTTTATCGAGTTTCATAGCGTTCCTGTGGATCGGTTCTGTTCAGTCTGTCGGCTGGGCCGTGCAGCTGTGGTGCGTATTCTCGCACAAAGTCTGGCTTGAACTCGCCGTCAACGCGCGAAATACGAGCATCATCAAGCGGCAGACGAACGGAATATGGGCAACCAAAAATAGTTGAAACTCTTGGTGATGGACGTCGGTCAATCTTTATGTCGAGTACGACGTCCGATTCCAGTGTGGTCTTCAGACCCAGGAGATTTCCATGAGTAGCACAGGCGATAAAGTCAAAGGCATGGCCAACGAAGCAGTTGGTAACATCAAGCAGGCTGTTGGCAAGGCTACCGATAACACCAAGCTGAGAGCAGAAGGCAAGGCTCAGGAAATCAAGGGTGAAGGCCAACAGGCCAAAGGCGACGCCAAAGACGCTATCAAGAAAGGCGTCGACAAGGCCTGAGCCAACCTTCCCTCGGTTCCCGGGATCGAGGGAAAGAGTCGCAGATAACGGTCATCCTCGGATGGCCGTTATGCATTCTGCTCTGCTGGACTGAAACCTTTTACCCCCCGTCAAGTCAATGTGACATCGGTCATTGCGCACTTACTGCTTGAAAAACAGATAAATACCGCGTCTACCGGTCTTGAGGATGTAAGGTGTTCCAGTTAGGGAGCGAGAGGAAGCGCCATGATTTTCCCCCATTTGCGTCAATTGTCAGTCGGTAAAGTGCTGGTGCGCACGGTCAACGAGTTTCTCGATGACGAGATGTCTACCTATGCCTCGGCACTGGCTTATCAGATGCTGTTCTCCCTGTTCCCCTTCCTGCTGTTTCTGATTGCGCTGATCGGCTTTTTGCATCTGCCGGACTTTTTCTCGTGGCTGCGTTTGCAGTCCGAACTGGTGTTGCCGCCTCAGGCGCTTGAGCAGGTCAATCCGGTGATTGATCAACTGCAGCAGTCCAAGGGTGGCTTGCTGTCGATTGGTATCGTGATCGCGCTCTGGACCGCATCGGCCGGCGTACGCCTGATGATGAGCGCCATGAACGCCGCGTATGACGTGGTGGAAGGTCGCCCGATCTGGAAGCGTTTCCCGCTGTCGATTTTCTACACTGTGGGCATCGCCGGCATGCTGCTCGCCGCTGCGGCGTTCATGGTGCTGGGCCCTCAAGTCATGAACTGGATTGCCGCACAAATCGGCATGGAAGAGTTCATCGTGACTTTGTGGACCATCCTGCGCTGGCCTGCAATCATTCTGTTGCTGATGGTCGCGGTGGCTTTGATCTACTACGTGATGCCCGATGTGAAGCAAGAGTTTCGCTTCATCACCCCAGGCTCGGTGCTGGCTGTGGTGGTGTGGATCATCGCGTCATTGGCGTTCGGTTTCTACGTCAAAACCTTCGCCGACTACAACGCCATGTATGGCAGCATCGGGGCGATTATCGTGCTCTTGCTGTACTTTTACATTTCCGCAGCGGTGCTGCTGCTGGGCGCTGAGATGAATGCGGTCATCGAACACATGTCTGCCGAAGGCAAAGAAGCCGGAGAGAAAGAGGCCGGTGACGGCGCCAGCGAAGCCAATGGCAAGCAGCATGTATCGGGCCTGGGTCGCGATCATTCTGTGCCACTGATGAAGGCCGACGAAACCTGATCGCCACCTGTGGCAACATGACGATTTACGCAAAGGACGGGCAGCCATGATTCACAAGATCCTGAAAATGGGTGATGAGCGTTTATTGCGAATCGCACCGCCTGTACCCCCAGAGATGGTCGGCAGCAGCGAGCTCAAGACGCTCATCGCCGACATGTTCGAAACCATGGAGAGCGTCGGTGGTGTCGGCCTGGCTGCGCCGCAGATCGGCGTTGACCTGCAACTGGTGATTTTCGGCTTCGAGCGCAACGAGCGCTATCCGCAGGCAGAAGCCGTTCCGCAGACGATTCTGATCAATCCGGTGATCACGCCACTTTACCCGGCAGTTGAAGAGGGCTGGGAAGGTTGTCTGTCGGTGCCTGGCCTGCGCGGCATGGTCACGCGCTACCAGACCATTCGCTACGAAGGCCTGGACCCGGACGGTCAGCCGATCGACCGTGTTGCCACGGGCTTCCATGCCCGAGTCGTGCAGCATGAGTGCGATCACCTGATTGGACGGTTGTACCCGTCGCGTATCACCGATTTCAGCAAATTCGGCTTCATGGACGTGATGTTTCCTGACATGGACCCTAACGCCGACGAATGATCAACTGTTGGAGCCGCCACTCCGGCACTCTCGACACAACGCAATCAACGTCTTGCTGCGGCTGTAGCGCATGAACCGCTCGCCCAGCGACTGTGGCAGCCGCTGTGCCGGCTCAAATCCCATGGGCTGGTAAAACCCGAGCAGGTCGGGGTGGCAGAACAGCCAGACGGGGCCTGTCAGTGGCTGCACGGCGGTATCGACCAGGCGGCGCGCCAGTCCTTGCCCTCGTAACTGCGGAGCCACGAACAGCCCGGTCAGCCAGTGCCCTTCAGCGACAGGCGCAAGGTTCAGCGCAGCGATGATGTCCGTGTCTTTGGCAACCCATGCCTGGCCCTTGCTCGCCGCGCGCATCGATGACAAGTGCTCACGGTAGAACTTGCCCAGCAGCGGGCGACACTTATCGGGCAACACAAGGAACTGGATTTCGGACATCACGGCAAGGCTCGGCGGTCTACAACAGAGAGCAGCATCATACAGAGCCCCTTGCGCTGGCGGCAGAGAGCGCTATCGTCGCTACAACTAATCGTGCAGCGCTGATGTCGATACATTTCAGATAATGAATCCTCCTACGGACCCGAGGTGAGCATGAGAACCCTGACAAAACTCCTGAGTTGTTCGCTTCTGGCGCTGGGGCTGCTTGGGCAGCCTGTGCACGCGGCCGACAAAGGTGCACCGATTCACTTTGGCGACCTCACGTGGGAAAGCGGCAGCCTGATCACCGAGGTGCTGCGCACGCTGGTTGAAAAGGGCTACGGCTACAAGACCGATACCTTGCCCGGCAGCACCGTGAGCCTTGAAACCGCTCTGGCCAAAAACGATATTCAGGTGATCGCCGAAGAGTGGACAGGTCGCAGCCCCGTGTGGGTCAAGGCTGAAGCCGAAGGCAAGGTGTTCGGACTGGGCGACATTGTCAAAGGCGCTACCGAAGGCTGGTGGGTGCCGGAATACGTGATCAAAGGGGACGCGGCCAAAGGCATCAAGCCCTTGGCGCCTGACCTGAAAACCGTTGCCGATCTGGCGCGCTACAAGGACGTGTTCAAAGACCCGGAGTCACCGGACAAAGGGCGCTTTCTCAACAGCCCGAGTGGCTGGACCTCTGAAATCGTCAATACTCAAAAGCTCAAGGCCTACGGCCTTAACGACAGTTTCGTTAACTTCCGCACCGGCTCTGGCGCTGCACTGGATGCGGAAATCGCTTCGTCAATCCGTCGTGGCAAACCCGTCCTGTTCTACTACTGGTCGCCGACCCCACTGCTGGGCCGCTACAAGTTGATCAAACTGGAAGAGCCGCCGTTCGACGCCGAGGCCTGGAAAACCCTGACCGACGCCAGTAATCCGAACCCGCGTGGGACCTCGTCTCTGGCGGCCAACCTGTCTATCGGCGTATCAGCTGAGTTCAGCAAGCAGTACCCGGAGTTGGTTGCGTTCTTCAAGAAAGTCGATCTGCCGATTGATCTGCTGAACCAGACCCTCGCTGACATGAGCGAAAAGCGCCAGGACCCGAAAGTGGTTGCTCAGGCTTTTCTCAAACAGCACCCGGACGTCTGGAAAGCCTGGCTGCCCGCCGATGTCGCCAGCAAGGTGAGCGGCAGTCTGTGATCCGTTCATGAGCACGTTACGCACTGAAAGGCTGTTGCTGCGTGAGTTCCAGACCACTGACGTCGCGGCGTTGGCGGTCATTCTCGGAGACCCCCAAGTGATGCGTTTTTCGGTGCGTGGCGTGCTCAGCGAGCAGGCCACGGGCCAGTTCGTGGAGAACTGCATCGAGCATTACGCGTGCAATGGCTTTGGCGTAATGGCCGTGGTCGATGCATCATCCGGGCAGCTCACAGGGTTTTGCGGGCTGCATGTAGAGCCAGTCGATGGCGTTCCGGAGATCGAAGTCGGCTACCGTCTGGCGCCTGAATTCTGGGGCCGTGGCCTTGCCAGCGAAGCCGTGAATGCGACGCTGCATCATGGGTTCGAACTGCTGCACCTGGCGTCGATCATTGCCATCGTTCAGCCCGAGAATCGCGCTTCGGTCAATGTGCTGCACAAGGTCGGTTTTGAAGGGTATGTCCACAGTCAATACCACCGTTTGGGTGTGCGAATCTACCGGATGACACCTGAGCAGCTGCGGGCCAGACATTGCTGACAGCGGCATGGCAGGGCTGTAAACGACCTCACGGGTGGCAAAGCCTTTTTTTGCTGTTAAGTTTCGGGAAGTCGTTAAATATTTCGCTTCAGGTGCCTTTGCTCTCGCTGCTTTCTCAGGTGCTTCGCGCTTCAAAAAGGCACTCGCTTCATGCTGGGGAAGAGTCAATGATTGATACCAGGCAGGGAACACACCGCGTGCTCAGAACCGGCCTGACACTGCTGGCCTGCCTGCTGTTTGACAGCTCAAGGCAGGTGCATGCAGAGCCAGTCGATGACGTGGCACTGGCGTTTGTTCAGGAGCGGCATCTTGGCAATGGTCTGGCGTGGCTCGGCTATCAGGTCGCCTCGCGCACGGCCACCTTTACCCGTATCGTCGAGACCATTGGCAAGACCGAGGCGCAAACACTGGTGCAAGGCGAGTTGCAGCGTCTGCAGCCAGACTACCAGGCTGAATGGGATCGTAATCTGGCAGCGGCTTATGCTCACTCGTTTAGCTCCGATGAGTTACGGTCGCTCAATCAGGGCGACAGTTCCCCCTCACAAGCCAACCGATTGAAAGCTGGCAACACTCAGGTCGGCGCCGAGATGAAGGCCACTTCATCCGCGCTGCTGGAGCGGTTTGTCAGCAGGGCGCTGAGCAATGCGCAACAGTCGCTCAATAACTGACATTCATTTAATGACGAGGAACACCATGGACCCGTTCATGCAGGCGGCAATCGACGAGGCGCAAAAGGGGCTGGAGGAAGGCGGCATTCCCATCGGCTCGGTGATCGTCCACGACAATCAGATTATCGGCCGTGGCCATAACCGCCGCGTTCAGGAAGGCAGCGCCATCAAACACGGCGAAATGGATGCGCTGGAAAACGCTGGTCGTCAGCCCGCCAGCGTGTATCGCGAGGCAGTGCTCTACACCACGCTTTCCCCTTGCGCGATGTGCAGCGGCGCGATCCTTCTGTATGGCATCCGTAAAGTCATCGTCGGCGAAAACCAGACGTTCATGGGCGAAGAGGCATTGCTGCGCTCACGTGGCGTCGACGTCGAGGTGCTGGGCGACCCGGCTTGCGAACATATGATGCGCAGCTTCATAGCCGACAAACCGACACTCTGGAACGAGGACATCGGCGAGTAGCCAACCCACCTTTTGATGCGCTGTCGGCAGTCAGCTCGCTGACTTGCGTTCGGCCACGCCGAACAGCGCGACAGTGTGCAGTGTCTGGGCATCGCCATTCAACTGAACGGGGGCCGTGCCGCCCGGCATGATGACCTTGACCAGCCCGGCTTTCACCGACCCTGTTTTCCAGGCCGCGCAGGCGACAGCGCTGGCACTGGTGCCCGATGACGCCGTAGGCCCTTCACCCCTTTCGAATACCCGCGCCACGATTTCATCGGGCGCGCTGACCCACGCCCATTGCAGATTGATCCCCGCTGGACAGGGATCGCCTGCGCCCACGTCTTCATTGGAAAAAGCGATGGCTGTCAGCGCCTGATTCAGGTCTGGTGCGTGCAATTGCGCAAACGAAGGCAGGTGCTGTTCGGTGGACACCAGTGTCACGCAATGCGGATTGCCGATGCGCACAAATACGCTGTGGCCCCATTGTGCGTCAATGTCTGAAAGGCGCTGGACGTCATTCACCTGGCGACCATCGAGTGTCCCGCACGACACGCCCGAACCCTTGGCGCCAACCGCTTGCTGCCCGAACCCTGGTGTACCCAGGTCGAGCCAGAACCCCGCGTCTCCATCAACGTTTGCAGGCTGAACGCTGGTCTGCACCGGCGACAGTGCGTCGCCTTTGTCATGGTGCACATTCAGCATGAAATGCTCCAGGCCATCAACGTGGCCAAGGTCAGTCAGCGCCTGGGCAAAGATTGTCAGGCCGTTGCCGCTGCGCTCTGCCAGTGTGCCGTCGGTATTGATGATCAACAGGTCAAAGGGTGCCGCGTACTGAAATGGCCCGACCAGCAGGCCGTCGGTGCTGTGCGCTTTACTGCCACCCTCTGCGTCGATCCGCCTGCACACATGGCTGATGGCGCTGGCTGCCCAGTTTTTGCGATCAGACATCGCCGCCCGGGCTGTTTCAGGCACCGCGATACCCATGCTTCGCAGCTCATAAGGTGTGGCGACGGCATAGACGTTGCCGCGTGCGTCATAGGTTCGAGTCATGCTGTGTTCACTCTTTTGCAGACCTGCTGGACAGGGGCTCGATCATATATGCGGTTTGTGCCACTAGATCGCCTCCAACGGTGATAATCTCGCTTTTTCGTTATCGTAACCTGTGCATCGCGCCGGGTGCCAAGCCGTCTTCGGGGGTCTGATATGTCGGTCCAGCAGCGTAACAATGTCAACGTCACAGGCCATGGACCGGTCACTCTGATATTTGCCCATGGTTTCGGCTGCGACCAGCATATGTGGCGTTTCATGGCGCCGCACTTTGCCGAGCGTTTCAGAGTGGTGCTGTTCGACCTGGTCGGCAGTGGGCAATCGGAAACCTCGGCTTACTACCCGCACAAGTATGCTTCGCTGAAAGGCTACGCCAGCGACTTGCTGGAACTGGTCGACGAGTTCGGCGGCTCCGGACCGGTCATTCATGTCGGGCACTCGGTCAGTTGCATGATTGCCGTGTTGGCTGAGCTCCAGTCACCAGGCTGTTTTCAGGGCCATGTCATGGTGGGTCCTTCGCCCCATTACCTCAACGACGGCGACTACGTGGGCGGGTTTACCCGGGCCGACGTCGACTCGTTGCTGGAAACGCTTGAAAGTAATTACCTGGGATGGTCCAGCACGATGGCACCGACACTCATGGGGACTTCCGAGCAGCCTGAACTGGGTGTAGAACTGACCGACAGTTTTCACCGCACCAACGCAGAAATCGCCAAGCAATTTGCCCGGGTCACGTTCCTTTCCGATCATCGCGCCGATGTCGAACAGTTCAAGGCCAGGACCCTGATCCTGCAAAGCAGTGACGATCTGGTCGTGCCAGTTCAGGTCGGTGAGTATCTGCACACAGTGATCCCCGACAGCACCTTGTACATGATCGACAATGTAGGTCATTACCCTCATATGAGTGCGCCTGAAGCCTGTATTGACGCCATGAACGCTTTTTTGGAAACGTCCGGATGTGCAGCGCATGCCGGTTGACGAGATGATCCAGCCGCTCACCGAGGCGTTGTACGAGCACGCCGCGTGCGGCTTGATCGTTACCCAGCCCAACGGCGCCATCGAACGCGTCAATCAGACCTTTTGCCGGATGCTGGGGATGGAGCGTGAAGCCCTGCAAGGCAAGCGCTTTCAGGATTTGCTGAACGTGGCAGGTCGGGTGTTCCTCCAGACCCATTGGGCGCCGCTGTTGCAGACGCAGGGCTCGATTGCCGAAGTAAAAGTGGAATTGATGCACGCCGACGGACGCCCTGTTCCGATGATGCTCAGCGCCGTGCGCCGCACGCATCCGTCCGGCGTGCTGCACGAGTTGGCCGTGTGCATGGCCGAAGAGCGCAACCGGTATGAGCGCGAATTACTGGCCTCACGCAAGATGGCTGAAGAACTGTTGCAGCAGCAGATGGCTGTCCAGACCGAGCTGACGTCTGCGCGCAATCGCCTGCGTCTGGCGCATGCCGAAGCGGAAATTCGGGCCATTTTTGCCGAGCAGATGGTCGGCATTGTCGGCCACGATCTGCGTAACCCGCTGGCGGCCATCAAGATGGCGGCAGGATTGCTGGGGCGTACTAATCTGGACACCCGGCAAACGCGGATCCTTGGCCACATTGATCAATCGACCGACCGGGCCGAGCGCATGATCGTCGACCTGCTGGACTTTACCAACGCTCGGGTCGGGCGCGGCATGTCGGTGTCTGTGCAGCCTGTCGATTTACACGCAGTGGTCGGGCGAGGGGTCCAGGAACTTCGCCTGACGTCTGGAGACCGCCTGTTGACCCACAACCGCGAGGGCGAAGGCGCTTGTGTGGCTGATGCGGATCGGCTGTTGCAGGTGCTTGGCAATCTGGTGAGCAATGCCGTGGATTACGGCGCGCCGCAGAGCGAGATTGTGATAACAACAGCGTTCGATGCCAGCTGGATCAGGCTGTCGGTACACAACCAGGGCGAGCCTATCCCGATGGAAAAGGTCGACGGTCTGTATGAACCCATGGTTCGTATCGTGGGTGAGGGCGACGAGACACGCACGGTCGGGCTTGGGTTGTTTATCGTCAGGGAAATTGTGCGTGCGCACCTGGGGGACATAACGGTTCGCTCATCGGCGCAAGAAGGCACGACGTTCACCGTGATATTTCCACGCCCGGCTTCTTTGACGTGATGAGTTTGTCTTCAGCCCTCGTTATGTGCCAAAACTTCGTGGTAAAAACCACTCGAATGGATTTATTGATATTCGAATGAGGGATATTATCGCCGTCCGTTATCGCTTGTTCATTGTCGTTGTGCAGACACGTGAGTAAACGCTAAGGTTAATCCGGTGATGCGCAATCACCGACAGCCCTTTAAAATGGCCTCGGTCTTCACCTCTTCAATGCTTCGTTACGGGTATGACATGCGGCAATCCATTGCAAATGATGTAGCTACGATCGGACGGATCAGCGCCGTCCCGGCCATCCTGCAAGTCATCACCGAATCCACCGGCCTGGGGTTCGCTGCGGTCGCGCGCGTCACAGAACACAAATGGGTTGCCTGCGCCGTGCGTGACAGTCTGGATTTTGGCCTGGCCCCCGGTGGTGAGCTGGAACTCACCAGCACGATCTGCCATGAAATCCGCTCTTCGCATCAGCCGGTGGTAATCGACCACGTGGCTGAAGACGCGACGTTCTGCCTGCACCACACGCCGCGCCTGTACAAATTCCAGAGCTACATTTCGGTGCCGATCTTCTTGTCCAGTGGTGCCTTCTTCGGCACCATCTGCGCGCTCGATCCCAAACCTGCGAAGCTGACCGGTACGCCCATTCTCACCATGATGGAGTCGTTCGCCCGGCTGTTGGCCTTGCAGATCGAGTCGGAAGACAACATGCAGCAAGTGCGCGCAGACCTGTTGGCCGAGCGTGAAGTGTCCGAGCTGCGTGAGCAGTTCATTGCGGTACTGGGGCATGATTTGCGCAACCCTCTGTTCGCCATCAATGCCAGTGCCGAACTGTTGTTGCGCAGACCTCTCGATGACAAGGCCCAGCAGATCGTCAACCACATCCTGACCTCCGGCAAGCGTGCTTCACAATTGGTGGACGATGTCCTTGATTTCGCACGTGGCCGGTTGGGACACGGCATCCCGTTGAGCTTGCACGACGGTGAGGGTCTGGAGGCGACGCTTGAGCACGTTGTATCGGAAGTGCAGCGCGTGCACCCGACCCGATTGATCCACTCACGTATCGGCAGGCTGGAAAGCATCTACTGCGATCACGGACGGATTGCCCAGTTGCTGTCCAATCTTGTGTCCAATGCGATTGCCCACGGTGACGCCGCCAGCCCGGTCGAAGTTGTTGCTCTGGCCAATGACGACGCGTTCCTGCTCAGCGTGACCAATCAGGGCGAGCCCATCCCGGAAACAGTTCTGGCTCAGCTGTTCCAGCCCTACTCGCGGCCAGTGACTGATGCGCCGCAGGCCGGGCTTGGGCTAGGGCTGTACATCGCCAGCCAGATTGCTCTGGCCCACCAGGGCACGCTTGAGGTGTGTTCAACACGTGAGCGGGGCACCACGTTCACCTTCAGCATGCCCCGTTTGACCTCGACGTTGTTGCCATCGCCCCTGATTGAACCGTAAAGGCAGCGCTGCCCGTCCGCGCTTGTGACCATCCTTGTTACAAACTCTTCCCTCGCTTTACTTGCTGATCAGCGGCGCACGGTCGAACCTGAGGCTCGAATCGCCATCAAAGGCCTGAGTCTTCACCGTTCCCCTGAGGTAAGTGATGAACAGTTTTGCGAGAAAACTGCTAGGGATCGCGTTCTGTGTGTTGTCGAGTATCAGCGTTGTCCACGCACAGACCCTGCCGAACAGTACGCCCAACAGTGGCGCAAACGGCAACCCCTACAACAGCCCGACCAAACGAGCCAACCCCAACAGCCGACAGGGCACCGAGCCCACGACGCCGCGTGGCCGCGCGCCCAACATTGCTCCGCCCGTGCGTAAGCCAACGATCGAAAACGGCGGTATCGGCAACGGCCAGCCGTCCCGGCAAACACCCAGGCCACCGACCACGCTGACGCCTGACTCCAGGCGCTCCAATTGAACCCGCCACTTTGGGTGCCGACCATTGCTGGCGGCACGCCCAATCCATGCACAAGGAATCGCCCATGTTTAGAAAGACCCTGATCGCAACACTGTGCACCGCAGCAGCCTTGAGCCTGTCGCTGTCTGCAGGCGCCGCCACAGAGCAGTACAAAAGCGAGCTGGGTACCGTGAGCGTCACCACGATTGCCGAAGGGCTTGACCATCCATGGGCGCTCGCGTTTCTGCCGGACAAGAAAGGCATCCTCGTCACGGAGCGCTCAGGCAATCTGCGTCTGGTTTCGGCAGATGGCAAGCTGTCCGGCCCCATTTCCGGCGTGCCTGAGGTGTGGGCCAGGAAGCAGGGCGGCTTGATGGATGTGGTGCTTTCACCTGACTTTGCCAAGGACCGCATGGTCTATCTGACCTATTCCGAAGGGAGTGGCAAGACCGCTGCTCAGGGTGACACGGCAGGCACCGCGGCAGGGCGCGGCCGGTTGTCGACCGACATGACGAAGCTGGAAGACTTTGAAGTGATCTTCCGTCAGGAACCCAAACTGTCGGTCGGCAACCACTTTGGTTCGCGGATGGTGTTCGACCGTGACGGTTATCTGTTCATCGCTCTGGGTGAGAACAACGACCGGCCCACCGCGCAGGATCTGGACAAGCTGCAAGGCAAGGTTGTCCGCATCTTCCCCGATGGCAACGTGCCGAAGGACAACCCTTTTGTCGGGCAGAAAAACGTCCGTCCAGAGATCTGGTCCTACGGTCACCGCAATCAGCAGGGCGCAGCGCTGAACCCATGGTCTGGCACGTTGTGGACCAACGAACATGGTCCAAAGGGCGGTGATGAGGTGAATATCATTGAGCGCGGCCAGAATTACGGCTGGCCGCTGGCAACCCATGGCATCAATTATTCTGGCGAGCCGATCCCGGAGGCCAAAGGCAAATTTGTTGAAGGTACCAAGGTGCCGTATCAGGTCTGGGAGCAGTCACCCGGCGTCAGTGGCATGGCTTTTTATGACAGCGACCGTTTCAAGGCGTGGGATCACAGTCTGTTCATTGGTGCACTGGCCACTGAAGAGCTGATACGTTTGAAGTTCGAAGGGGACAAAATCGTTCACGAAGAACGCCTCTTGAAAGACATGAAGCAGCGTATTCGTGATGTTCGTGAGGGGCCGGACGGTTATGTTTATCTGCTGACGGATGACGACAAGGGCAATCTGTTGAAAGTTGGACTTGATCAATAAAGTTTGATTTAAACTCAACACGAAAAAATTCCCGCCAAGTGCGGGAATTTTTCTTACAGGCGTTGTGTCATTCTATCGAGAGACAGATTAATGATCCTGTTTATCGCGAAGAACTTCACCCGACTTTGCATCAACGTCGTAGTTCCACTCAACGCCTTTCGCGTCCTTGAGTTCGATCTGATAGACCAGGCGACCAGCCTTGTTTTTTTCCAGTTCAGTGTCGTGGATCGTGAAGCCAGAGTGCTTGGCCAGAGCCGCTTTGTTGAACTGCTCGAAATCACCTACGGTGCCAGCCTTCTGCAGGCGAATGACTTCATCAGGACCGATATCGGCTTGGGCTGCGCCAGCAGCAACGGACAGGGCAACAGCGGCGAAGAGGGCAGACATAACTTTCATAACGTGTTCCTTCTGATTGATCTGTTGTAATGGATTCCAGACTCGCTGAATGGTTCAGCGCTGTGTTGAGTTCAGATTAGCCACGCATACTTAATTCACGCTTAATTATCCACGCTGGCGAATGGGATGCGGCGGATGGTTTTTCACAGGACTGTCACTCATTGTTTCTCGCCCAGAATCGTCTATTAGGTGATGTCTCACCGCACTGCCGGTGGCGGGCACGCAAAGGTTGAAAAAAACCTGCGGTAAACGTAAAAGGTTGCCCCCTGCCGGAAGGTGCTTCGCGTCTGTCCGGGCGCCTGATCTTCTGGAGTCTGAACAATGAGCACACCTTATCGACCTGCCGTGCGCCTTGCGTGGCGTTTGCTGCCTTTCGGGATAGCCGCTGCCTCGCCGTCCTGGGGGGCCGGGCCGGTCACTCTGGACGCCGTCAATGTGTCAGGCATGAGTGAGCCTGCGCGTGAGACTGACTATAAGACGAGCCGCGCCGCAATTGCGGGCTTCGGTCAGGCGACATTGCTCGACACGCCAGCGTCAGTCTCGGTGTTTACCGAAGCGCTTATTCAGGATCGCCAGGCCCGCTTGCTCAGTGAGGTGCTGCGCAACGATGCGTCGGTGGGCGAGGGCTATGCCCCGGTGGGCTACTACGAAAACTTCGTTGTGCGCGGCTTTTCCTTGAATGCGGCCAACAGCTACCGTATCAACGGTCGCAGCATTGCCGGCGAACAGAGCGTGGCATTGGAAAACAAGCAGCAAGTGGAACTGCTGAAAGGTTTGTCGGGCCTGCAAAGCGGGGCGTCGGAGCCCGGCGGCGTGATCAACTATCAAACCAAGCGGGCGCAGGATGTTCGTTCAATTACGGTCTCGACCAACGAGCACGGCGAGCGCTACATCGCGACTGACGTCGGAGGCTGGTTCGGCAGTGACAACCAGTTCGGGCTGCGCGCCAACCTGGCCCATGAAGACATTCGCTCCTACGTCGAGCATGCCGATGGCCAGCGGGATTTCGCCTCGCTGGCGTTTGACTGGGCAATCAGCGAGCGTGCCTTGTTGCAGCTTGACGTCGAATATCAGACCAAAGAACAGCGTTCTGCCCCCGGTTACCAATTGCTCGGCGGGACTGAATTGCCGCACGGCGCCTCACCTCGCAAATTGCTGGGTTACCAACCGTGGTCAAATCCGGTCGGAATCGACTCGCTGAACCTGAACGGTCGTTTTGAATACCGTTTCAACGACAGCTGGAAAGGCAGCCTGAGCGCATCACGCAGTCGTGTGGTCATTGATGATTACAGCGCATTTGCGTGGGGCTGCTACGGCTCGGCCAGTTGCGCGACCGAGGCTGTGCCCAACCATTTCAGCGCCGAGGGCGGTTACGACATCTATGACTTCCGCAGCCCGGATGACACGCGTCGCAACGACGAAATTGAAGCGGCCATGACCGGTACCTTCAACACCGGTTCGCTGGCACACGAACTGACCTTCGGCACTAGCGCTTACCGCCGCACGGTGGACACCCGTGGTACGTTCAACGAGTTCAGCGGTTCGGGCAACATCAACGAATCGCCCGAAACGGTTACGCCGTCCGACCTCACCTTGCCGCACACCGAACGCCGCCTCGACAGCCGCCAGTACGGGCTGTTCGTGACCGACCGGATCAGCTTCAACGATCACTGGCAGACGGTACTGGGCGGGCGTCTGGTGCAGCTCGACGAGCAGGCCTATAACGAAGATGGCAGCGACGCACGGCACACCGAGCGTTCAGTGTTCCTGCCGCAAGCGGCACTGATCTACAAACCGGTGGAAAACCTGTCCCTTTACACCAGTTACAGCAAGGGGCTGTCGCTGGGTGGCACGGCTGCATGGTTCACCAGCAACGCCAGTGAAATTCTGGCTCCGACCCTCTCGCGACAACTGGAAGCCGGTATCAAGTACGACTGGCAGCGCATGAGCCTGACCGCCGCGCTTTTCCAAGCGCGTCAGGCTTACCAGTACTCCAGACCCAATGATGACGGTACGTTTACTTACGTCCAGCAGGGCGAGCAGAAGAACACGGGGCTGGAGCTGGGTGCCAACGGCTGGCTGACCGATCGTTTGCAGATATCCGCCAGCGCTGCTGCAATCCGTGCGCGTGTCGAGAACAGCGGCACGCCAACATACGAAGGTCACCAGGCGCTCAACGTGCCCAAATTCCGCGGGACCCTGCAAGCCGATTACAGCCTGCCGATACGCGGGCTGGCGTTGCTCGGCGGGGTGCAGTACAGCGCCAGCAAGATGGCAGATCGCGAAGGCTCCGTTCAGGTGAATGACTACGCGCTGTTCAACATCGGCAGTCGTTACAGCACCAGAGTGGGCGGCTACGACACGGTGCTGCGCCTGACCGTGGACAACCTGTTCGACAAGCGCTACTGGCGCGACGTGGGCGAGTACCTTGGCGACGACTACCTGTTCATGGGCGCGCCTCGCACCGCCCGCTTGTCGGCCTCGGTCAACTTCTGACCTGATCCGCCTCGCACGGCCTTGCGCTACCGCTGGTCTGTCCAGCGCCGGGCCATGCCGCACATGGGGCGGCAAGCTTTGCTATTCTTCGCGCCCAGCGAGCGCAGGGCGCTCATTTCAAACATGTTTCGGGGGCTTCATGACGGCCATCGTTCGACCATCTCCTCAGCCCTTTACCCGGTCCGACTACAAGACGCTGAGCCTTGCGGCCTTGGGCGGGGCGCTGGAAATCTACGACTTCATCATCTTCGTTTTCTTTGCGTTGACCCTCAGCCAGCTGTTTTTCCCCCCGGACATGCCCGAATGGCTGCGTCTGCTGCAAAGCTTCGGGATTTTCGTGACCGGCTATCTGGCGCGTCCGCTTGGCGGCATCGTCATGGCCCATTTCGCTGACCGGCTGGGACGCAAGCGGGTCTTCAGCCTCAGTATTCTGATGATGGCGCTGCCTTGCCTGCTGATTGGTGTCATGCCGACCTACGCACAAATCGGCTATTGGGCGCCGTTGGTGCTGCTGGCACTGCGCATCCTTCAAGGCGCTGCGGTGGGCGGTGAAGTGCCGAGCGCCTGGGTGTTCGTCGCCGAGCATGCACCCAAGGGGCATCGGGGCTACGCGCTGGGTGTGCTGCAGGCCGGTTTGACGTTCGGCTATCTGCTGGGTGCGCTGACGGCGACGTGGCTGGCCCGCATGTTCAGCCCGGCGGAAATCCTCGAATGGGCATGGCGCATTCCCTTCCTGCTGGGCGGTGTCTTCGGGGTGGTCGGCGTATGGCTGCGCCGCTGGCTGAGCGAAACACCGGTGTTCATGGCGATGCACGCTCAGCGCGAAGACATGCAGGGCCTGCCGCTGGGGCAAGTGCTGCGTGAGCATCGTGCTTCGCTATTGCCCGCCGCGCTGTTGACCTTCGTTCTGACCTCCGCTGTGGTGGTGCTGGTGGTCATCACGCCGACGGTCATGCAACAGCGTTTTGGCATCAGCGCCAGCCACACCTTCGCATTGAGCGCTGCGGGCATCGTCTTTCTCAACATCGGCTGCGTGCTTGCCGGCAAGCTGGTTGACCGCATAGGGGCCTGGCGGGGCGTCATGCTTTACAGTGCGCTTCTACCATTGGGGATCGGCGTGTTGTACGCCAGCCTGATTCAACAGTGGCTGCCGCTTGGCGTCGCCTACGCTATCGCTGGCCTGGCCTGTGGCATCGTTGGCGTGGTGCCCTCTGTCATGGTCGGATTGTTCCCGGCAAGCATTCGGGTATCGGGCATATCATTCACTTACAACATCGCCTACGCCTTCTGGGCCAGCACGACACCGCTGCTGCTGATTGCGCTGATGCCGCTCAATGTCTGGGTCTGCGTGATGTACAGCCTGGTCATGGGCGCAGTCGGCCTGACTACCGCCGCAGTGTTTGGTCTGCGCAGGGGCGTGGTCGTCGACGACGTTGCGGTAAGCAGTGGCCGCTAACGGCCTCTGTTCAGAGACTTGGCGCGCTTCAAACATGTACTTGTCAGGGCGCCGGCCCGCGTCGGTACTTGGTATCCCTCCGAGTACTGACGCCCTCACCGATCAAACGAAGCACAGGTCACGCTTCTTTTATGTTCCCGGATCCAATTGTAACAACTGATTGTAATTATCAGTGCTCAAGTTTATCTTGCAACTCTCTGTTAAAAGCCGGTTTTGCTCCGTCTGCTGTCAAGTATTCTTCGTTCAATACTTCGGTTAACGGCTTGTTTGTGGCTTTAATATGAAACTGCTCAGGAAATGTCTGGAGTTTATGTAGGAATTTTCGCGAGTTTAATGAATGGTCATTTTTAAAGGTGGGTGGAGTGCTGGCTGTCAGATATGAGAAAAGGGTGTATTTTTTGTGAAGAAGAAAAGAACACTAAATAAAAATGCTTCTGTGCCGATTTACTCTTGATGTCATGGATTGTGAATGTAAGAGACTTCCTACACGTTCACCTGTGGACAAAGTGATCACAAAAGGAAAGATCATGTTGGCGACTACCCGAGAGCAAGAAGTTCTGGGCCTGCTGCTGCAGGGCTGCACCAACAAGGAAATCGCGCAGAAACTCTGCATCAGCGGCTACACCGTACGGGATCACGTATCCTCGCTGCTCAGAAAGAATCAGGCCAGGAGCCGTGCGGAACTGATGGCGCGATGTGTTTCCCGGTTGTTGCTACCAAAAATACTGCAACCCCCTACATCTGTCGGATTGTGCGCTGACACCATCCATACATAATGTGGGCTTTAAGGGCGTACGCGCCAGATGAGTGCTCAGGTTAACCGGGAGCTCCCGGTTTGTTGACGGTGGATAAATGCCCGAGCCAAGTTGTTTTTAACTGACTTACGGTGCGCTGCCTTTTATTAGAAATGGCGTGACAGTGTTTGACTGAATTGCCATCCCTCCTGCGCAGGGCAATACGGATGGAGCGTGGCTTGTAAGTCGATACGTGAACGCTGCTCGAATTTCAGGATGTTCAACATTATTACTGCTATGGCAAACAGATTGTTTCGATACTCATTACTGCCGGGCTGGAACTTGATCGTGGCCAGAGTTGCGTCATTTCTGATGAGTCCAGACCAGGCTGGCAAACAGATGATCACTTAAGGCTGGGGGCCTTTGACGCATCGATCTGGGGTTGTAGCCCGAATATCGCTTGGCACGTGTTCAGTGGCCCTTTCTCAGGCCCAGGCCCAGCGTCTTCTGCGTCATGTTTCTCGCCTGCGAGGGTATTGCAGGGTGATTGAAGTACCGAAGCATCTATCTGCACAACACACGAAACAATAAAAAGGAGCAATTCATGACTGTTTGTATTTCTCGGAGCGATACGCGTACCGACCAGTCAGCGCGGCCGGACCCGCACTTGTCCGGCATCAAGGTGATGGCGGAATTTCAACAGCTTGCCGCCCGTCAATCAGTTATTCCTTTTCCGCTGCTCGCCGAGCAGCAGGCCAGGCTGTCAGGGCCCGCAGGCCAGTTCGCCAAACTGTCCCGGCAGGTCAAGGAACAAGGGCGTCAAGCGCCGGTATTCGAAGATTCAGCCGGTATTCGCGGCCGCAAACGGCAAGCGTTGTGCGAGGGCGTCGTGCAATTCGTTCTGGGTGTACATCACCGACGACCGCCTGCTGATAACCCTTTCCAAGGGCTGCCGAGAGAGCATTTGTGCTGCGTCGTGTTTGACGATACGGCACCTTACAGCCTGATCCAGCGTTATGCCGCGCACGATGCGCTGCGACAGCACGACAGCGAATATTTCGCTCAGCTGATTGCCACCACGCGGGACACGGTCGAGCGGCGAATCGTCTTCCATGGTTTGCTTGAGCACTTTGATCGCCTGTTGCCTATCGAAAAAAGCATCTATCCGCTGGACTACCGCGTCGTCCAGCAAACCCACCTGGATCACGAGGAGGCGCTCTACGGCAAGCTGACACTGGAGCAGCCCGTCAGTGTGCTACTCAAAACGCGTACTCCCCAATGGCTCTTGGACAACCTGTCGGTTTTTCAGAGCTGCGCAGGTTGATGCATCGGCTACATGACTGTCCGCATGGGCGTGATCAGAGATCCGATCTCAATGGCTAAGCATTCGAAAAAAATAATGGGATGGGCAATGGGTAGCTTGATCGTGTGTGCAGGCCTGTTTCTTCCGATGTGCACGCGCCCGGTTTTGCCAATGATCGAACAATGCCGCAATCAGCGAGCGCCGTTTACGGCTGGGCATCCGCGTGAATACATTGAAATTCTGAGGCTTGATACAGACGTGATCTGTGCGCCTCGAAGCGCTTGGGGCGTCGGGGCCTCACAGGGGCGGGCGTTTTAATACGTTACGCAAGGAGCGCGATTCAAGCCCTCACCTGAGGGCTTCAACAGGGAGTGACTGATGAGAGTAATAAGTTCGAATGCCAATCCAACCATCATCATGCAGCAAATTGACAAAAAAATAGCGGCTTCAAAAGAACAGGGAGCACCATCGGCCCGTTCTACAGAGCGGGTCTTCAAAGACCTCAATGTAACGATAAGCGGTGAAGCGATGCTTAAACAGCGCGTCTCCGGGACCAATGACCCACGCCTGGATGCGTCGGTGCTTGGCAAGGCCAAATATGACTTCAAGAAAGAAAACTCCATCCTGACCTCGTACAGGGACAAACGCATGTCGGGAGATACCGATAAGGAGGGCCCTGCTGGTGCTGCGAACAAAGTCGTAAAACCCAAGGAAATAACCCTTGAAAGCCTTGCAGCTGACATTCGTCAGGCCTTCATGAAGGCTATCAGCATCAAGGGCTTTCCGAGGTTGTTTGACGTGTTATTCAAGGATCGGCGCTGATGCCTACGCCTGGGCGCCCTCAGCGGTGTAGTCGGTTCTAGCATCTTCAGCGATGACTACCCGATTGCGGCCGGTGCTTTTGGCAAGGTACAGCGCCTTGTCTGCTTCGTGCAGCCATGAGGAGGGGTCCGTCATGTCCTGCGCGAAACCGGCCACGCCAATGCTCAGGCTGACTCTGAGTTCTTCATGAAGCGAGTAAGTGGTGTCGTCGATGGCCAGCCGCAGCCGTTCAAGAATCTCGCTGGCTTGAACGGGTGTAGTGCGCGGCAGGATCACACAGAACTCATCGCCGCCACAGCGACCGATGAAGTCACCTTCACGAAGGTTTTCGACCAGTGCCTGGCTGATGCTCTGCAACACGGTGTCGCCTACCAGATGGCCATAGGTGTCGTTGATCGTCTTGAAGCGGTCGATGTCCATCAACGCGACGACACAGTCCTGCCCCAAGCGTTCGGCTTCTGCAAACTTGATGTCCAGCGTGTCTTTCCAGGCACCATGGTTGAGCAGGCCGGTCAGGCTGTCGGTACGGCTCAGCCTGCGGAGCACATTGCGGTGCTCCGATAACTTGACCGTGACCTGATGCGTCATCCAGCCAATGAAAATCGGGTAGACCACCAGCACAGGAATGCACGCATAGAGTTGGGCCGTGTTGCCGTGCAGGTTGATCTCGGGGTTCAACACCAGCAATGAAATCAGCACCCCTAAGGTCTGCGCAACGAAACCCTGAAGCATCAGGCGAGGCCCGGCCGCAGCGATATTGTGCATGGCCATCATCGCCAGCACGGTCACCGTGGGCATCAGGCTGAAACCCATGGCACCTACCCAAAAACCACCGGCCAGAGAGTCCACCAGCAGATTGCGCCATTCAGCCTTGTAAGGCTCGCTGGCGGACTTGGCCAGGCGAAAAGCAATATGTGGCCAGACCAGCGCATTGAATATCGCCAGCGGCCACAACCAGAAAGGAGCGTTCACATAAAACAGAGACACAGCAACGGTCAGAAAACCTATGCTGACGCCAAGTGTTCTGGGGGCATAAATGCGCTTGGCAAATGCCAGACTTTTACCCTGAAATGAGTTCATTGCGCGTACCGGAATCTGAGTCGAACCGGTCATACACTCCCCGTTCCTGACCGAAGGGGGAGAGTTTGGCCTTTCAGTCAGGCCATGGGAAGTTCAATTTGCCATTACCTGGATGAAAATTGAGTGTCAGCCTTCGCGATGCTTGTCCCCGACCAGAGCCTTGGCGCTGCCTATCTGTGCGCAACTCCAATGAGCGCACGCCCATAATTGTCCTTGATCCACGGTAAGTGGGCCGACTTGTCTGTCCAAGGCGTGCGCGTTTTTCTAGCCGGCGACTTTGGTACTTTTCAGCAAGGTGATCCAGGCCAGCGCTATAGCCAACACGGCGACCACGGCTGCAACATAGCCAACGGCGCCAAGGCCCAGATGCTCAATGGTGACGCCACCAATGATCGAACCCAAACCGATACCGGCATTGGCGGCCGAGACGTTGAGTGTCCCGGCCAGTGCCTGCGCATGGGGCGCTGCATTCATGACCCGGATCTGGCAGATCGGGAACAGCGCTGTGTGCGCGATACCCCACACTGCCAGCACCACAGCCAATAGTGGCAGCGATGCGGCTGCCGGAACGCTTGCGGTCATGCCCAGGGCCAGTAACAAGGCAAACACCATCGTGGAACCCAGCGGGCTGCGATCCACATACTTGCCACCGAGTGCGTTGCCGATCAGGCCCACGGCGCCAAAGCCCATCAACCACCAGCCGACCTGTGCGGGCTCGATGCCCGCGATGCGCTCAAGTGTGTCAGCCAGGTAGGTGTAGGCGCCGAACATGGCGGTGAACAATAGAATCGACAGCAGCAGGTTCGCGATGAAGTGCGGATCACGCAGGATCCTGGCCTGCTTGGCAAGGCCGACTTTTGCGGTCGGTGCCAGGGTCGGCATCGACAGCGCCAGCAGCAATGCCATCAGCACAGACAACAACGTCAGCGCCCAAAACGCCCCGCGCCATCCAACTGCGTCGGCAAACACGGTACCCAGCGGGATGCCGAACAGCATGGCCGCTGAAATCCCCAGATAGACCTGAGCCACCGCTTTGCCTGCCTGCTTCGGGCCAGCCAGCATACCGGCTGTTTCGCTGGCGGTGCCCCAGAACACAGGCAAGGCCAACGCTGGAATGAACCGCGCGAGCGCCAACACCCATATATTGCTGGATACCGCTGCCAGCGCATTGGAGGCCGCGAAGATCAGCAGAATGACAATGAAGGTCCGTTTACGATCCAGGTGAGAGAGCATCGCGGTCAGCGGCGGACCGAACAGCATGACGGTGAAAGCGAAGAGCGTGACCAGTAAGCCGGCGGTAGAGATCGAGATTCCGAGATCCCGTGCCAACGCGGGCAGCAGGCCTATGATGAGGAATTCAGTGGTGACGATCACGAAGCCTGCCAACGCCAGAATGGCAATGGACAGGCCCGCGCCGGTCGAGCGTTCGCTCGCGGAGGCGGAAGTTGTTTCGAAGGACGGCATGACACAGGCTCGCAAAAAATAAGTGCGTCAGCATATTGCAGAAATGATTTCCTATCTTTGGCCAATATTCCGGACATAATGGAATAAATTTCCATAATGAGTCACCGTCTTGCTCTCTACTGACCGCCTCAAGGGCATCGAAACGTTTGTCGCCGTTGCCAATTCTGGTGGTTTCACCGCTGCCGCCGAACGTCTCAACCTGACCAACTCTGCCGTCAGCAAAAGCGTGGCGCGCCTCGAAGCCCGGCTGGGGATGCGACTGTTCGAGCGCACCACGCGTAGCCTGGCGCTGACCGAGGAGGGCGCGGCCTATCACGCCGTGTGCACGCGCATGCTGGCGGAGCTGGAAGATGCCGAAACCGCCTTGGCCGCGCAACGCTCCGAACCTGCAGGCCAATTGCGCATCGATCTGCCGGCCACCTTCGGCCGCTTGCATGTGCTGCCGCTGATTCTGTCGTTCTCTGAAGCGCATCCCAAACTGCGCCCGCACGTGACGTTTACCGACCGCTTCGTCGACCTGCTTGAAGAAGGCATCGATCTGGCGGTGCGGATCAGTGGCCCCCAGGTCTGGCCAGCGGGACTGGCCCATCAAAGGCTGGGCACCGAGCGCGTGGTGTTCTGTGCTGCTCCGGCCTACCTGCAACGTTACGGTACGCCGCAAACCTTCGAAGACCTGGCAGACCATGCGTGCATCCTGTTCGGCCGCGGTGACGGCAGCGTCAGCCCGTGGCTGTTTGTCGATGCGCAAGGACAGCCGGAGTCGCGCGCGGTGAACGCTCGGCTGGTGGTCGGCAATGGTGAAGCTCAGGTCACGGCGGTAACTGGCGCCTGTGGCATCGCGCAGCTGGCGACCTGGCTGATCAAGGACCAGCTGGCGCGCGGTGAACTGGTCGAAATTCTGCCCCAGCTTGCCACCGAAGGCCTGGGTCTGCACCTGGCCTGGCCGCGCAGTCGGGAATCGCTGCCCAAGGTGCACGCGTTGGTCGAGCTGTTATCGGGGGCGCTCCGGATGGAATGACAGGGTGGAATAAACAAGTGGAGTGATTGACCGCAACCGGCGATTGAGCTGCAATGCCACGCAGCGCTGATCCGCGCTCAGACAACAGGAAGTCGTCATGCCAGAGCTGTCCAGCCTCATAGGTTTTTCCCTGATTGCCCTCGGCATGGTGCTGACGCCGGGGCCGAACATGATTTATGTGATTTCGCGCTCCATCAGCCAGGGGCGTCGCGCGGGGATGGTCTCACTGGCGGGCGTCGCGACCGGCTTTCTGTTCTATATGCTGTGCGCCGCTTTCGGCATCACCGGGCTGCTCATGGCCGTACCTTTCGCTTACGACACGCTGCGCTTTGCCGGTGCCCTGTACCTCCTGTACTTGGCCTGGCAGGCGGTCAAGCCGGGCGGGCGTTCGCTGTTCCAGCTCAAGGATTTGCCGCCCGACAGCAACCGGCAGCTTTTCCTCATGGGCCTGATGACCAATCTGCTCAACCCCAAAGTGGCGGTGATGTACCTGTCGCTGCTGCCGCAGTTCATGACAGTCCATGAGGGAGCAAGCCTGCTGAGCCAGTCGCTGGTGCTGGGCTTCTGCCAGATTGCAGTGAGCCTGACCGTCAATTCCCTGCTGATTTTCGCCGCTGGGTCCGTGGCCGTATTCCTGACTCAGCGGCCGAGTTGGGCGATGGTGCAGCGCTGGTTCATGGGCACCGTGCTGTGTGGCTTTGCGGTGCGCATGATGGTCGAGGGGCGCAAATAGGCAGCCATACTGCCCGAGCGGTCAAACACTCGGGCATTCAGATCACTGGCCGATAATGGCTTTCACCAGGGCAGCGTGTTCTTTCGGGTTTTTAGCGTTGGACACCACGTTCAACACCGCCGCCCGTGTGCCTGATGCGGCAACGATGGTGGTGCTCAGCACCTTCGCGTCGCTCATGGTGGCGGAGGTGTCGAGCTGACGGATGCCCAGGCCGTTTTTCTTGACGATCTTCTTCTCGCCCAGCTTTTTGAAGTCCTTGTAGCCCTGGCTCTGTTGGGTGAGCGTGCCGGTGGCCAAACCGTCGAGCACGATGCTGTCGTTATCGCTGGCCTTCACGTCCATCGGGATCGGCGCTTCAGTCACGATCACCACACGCTTCTCGGTCGAGTTCGAATACAGCGCGCCGGTCACGCCCTGCGCCTTGGCCTTTGCATCGATCTCTGGCATCTCGCCCTGCACGTAGCCAGCGGGCAATGTGAACGTCAGCTTGCCACCCAATAACGAGGCCTTCTGTGCCGCTGCGGCCGGTGCCGCTGCCTGCTGTTTTGTCGCGGCCTGGACGGTGACTATGCCCTGTATGCCGACCAACGCCATGCACATCACGATTGCTTTCAAGCTGAACGACCGCATTGGAACTCCCTATCTTCTTCGGAAAAACACATGATGAAACGGACCGGCGCACAGTGTGCCTGAGGCATGTGAGCGGCAGCGCTGAAAAAAGTGCCCGATTGCCGCGTGTCGTGCCGGCGTATGCGAACGGCTGCCCAGGCAGGCTAGCGAAAGATCGGCCGAATCCCGCGACACGCTGGGTAAGCTGCACACCCCCAGAACTCTCCGGCGTTTTTGCCAGTTCGCGCGACCTTGATCACCATCGGCTTTTTACAGTGTGGGCAACAAGGCACCTCTGGGTTGGCGACAGGTTTTGCCTTTTTGCGGCTGGATTTCAGCTGATCGGAGTTGTTTTTTGACCTGGCAGGTTTATTCGTGCGCGGCGCAATCGGCGGCGAAGCATCTGCTTGCGGCGCGTCCGTGCGCGGCATCGTGTCGCGTGGCTTGTCTGGTCCGGCGTCTCGGCTGAACACGCGCCGCAGCGTTTCAGCAAGCACGCCGATGGCTTTGAGAATCAAGTGTTTACTGCGCGCCATGGAGGTTGCCCTGGTTACCTTGCGTTGAGCCGTGTTGAAGACGCGCATGGTGCAGGTATGGATTCGCTGACGCAAATGGCCTGATTGCCCTGTTGCGGCTCTGCCAACGTCGAAAACCGATTAAAGCCCAGTCAGTGCCGGGCGATAAAGATGCTTCGGTGGTGACGTTGCGCAGGTGTGCTACACCTTCAGCACGTACTCAGGATATTCAGCGGTTATCAGGGAGCGGATTTTTCATGCGTGTGAACATGCCTATCACTCAGACAGAACGGACATTTCCGGAGTCTGACCGTCTTATTTCCACCACTGACATCAACAGTCATATCACCTACTGCAACGACGCGTTCGTCACCCTGAGCGGCTTCACTCGCGAAGAGCTGATCGGCCAGCCGCATAATCTGGTACGCCATCCCGACATGCCCGCCTCGGTGTTCGCCCACATGTGGGAAACCATCAAGCAGGGCAAACCGTGGATGGGCGTGGTCAAGAACCGCTCCAAGCAGGGTGATTACTACTGGGTCAGCGCCTACGTGACGGCGGTGTACGAAAACGGCCGCATCGTGGGCTATGAGTCCGTGCGCTCGCTACCGACACGTGATCAGGTGCGACGTGCCGAAGCCTTGTATGCGCGCCTGCGTGCCGGCAAACCGGCGGTCTCGCCTGTCAGCTCAGCGGCTTATCATCTGATCCGCCAGTTGCCCATGATCCTCTGCGCCATCGCCCTTGCAGCAGGCGTGTACCTGCTGGATGACCTGGCTTCGTACCTGATGATTGCGGCGGTAATGATTGCGCTGGGTGCGTTCATTGAAATACGCCAGCGCAACGGCATTCGCAAGACACTTGAAGAACATCCCAAGGCCTTTACCAGCGCTCTGGTGGCCCTGACCTACAGCGACAACCGTGGCCCGCAGGCGCAGCTCGACCTGGCGATGCTCAGTGAAGAGGCCCGCCTGCAAACCGCCTTGACACGTTTGGTGGACACTGGCGAAAGCGTTCGGGCGCACGCTGGGCGTTCCGCGCAACTTTCGTTGCGTCAGGCCGAATCGCTGGATCAGCAGCGCAGCGAAGCCGATCAGTCGGCAACCGCCATCAACCAGATGGCCGCGACCATTCAGGAAGTGACCCACAACGTGCAAAGCACGGCCCATGCAGCCGAAGAGGCAGACAAGCTGGCCCAGCAAGGGCGCGGTCTGGCGGATGAAAGCCTGTTGGCAATTCGGCACATGGCCAATTCGGTCACTGACATCGGCCAAGCGGTGGGCGAGCTTGCCAGCGCCACCCAATCCATCGGCAGCGTGGTCGACGTGATCACCTCCATCGCTCAGCAGACCAACCTGCTGGCCCTCAACGCCGCCATCGAAGCCGCTCGGGCGGGCGAGCAGGGTCGCGGTTTTGCCGTGGTCGCGGACGAGGTCCGTTCGCTGGCCTCACGCACCCAATCGTCGACCGAGCAGATTCAGCAAATCATTACCTCCCTGCGTGACGGCGCAGACCGCGCGGTACAGACCGCTGGCAAGGGCGAGCAGATTTCCAAGGAAAGTGTCGCCAGCGTCGAAGCGGTACAAAAGGCCCTGGATGGCATCAGCCAGTCCGTCACGCGCATCACCGGCATGAGCCAGCAGATGGCCTCCGCCTCGGAAGAGCAAAGCCACGTGGCCGAAAACATAAGCCAGCAAATCACCCGCATCGCCCAGCTCTGCGACCAGAGCGCCGGTCAGGCCCAGCAAGGCTCACAGATCAGCAGCGAACTCGAGCAGATGGCCGAATACCTGCACAGCCTCGCGGAGCGCTTCAGCCGCTAAGTCTGCCGGTATCATCACTGCCCGTTGCTGCGGGCGGCACTCACCAAACCGTCCAGCCCAACCTGATGACCATTGATCATCGGGTTCGGCCTGGTTGTGGTCAATGCTTGCGTGTCGCCTTCGACCGTCCAGAAAAGATTCAGGCGTCAGACCTCTCTGCACGAACCTGCCCACGCAACGGCAGGACAATGCATACATTGACTGGCCCCTACAGCCTGACTTTTATCATCCGCTCTTCGTTTCAATAAGCCTTCAGGCACGCGCATCAGGCGCTCCTGCCCGTTCAAGGAAACCCATGTCCAACGATACCGAGAAGTACCTGCAGATCATCGCCGACATCGAGCGAGCCTACAAAAGCACCGTCAAAGCCAAGTTTGATGAGCACAAGTTGAGCAAGCCTTACCGTATGGACATCAAGGTGTTCTGGTTCGGACTGATGGGGCCGTCGATTCTGGCGCTACTGATCGTGCCCATCGGCCTGATCGAATCCCTGCGCTGGGTGTTCTACGTAAGCTCGGGGCTGATCGTCGTCTCGTATCTGGTGCTGTTGGTCTATCCATTGCTCAAACTGTGGATGAACCGTCACTCGTTCAAAAGACTGATTGCCGCGCCGTTTGCCAGCCTGGTAAAAGCCAACGTCAAAACCATCATGCAGATCGATGCATATTACCTTCCGCAGTTGACGGCACTGCCTCGCGAAATACTGAAACTGGGCGCGCTGGAGCTGAAAAGCGAGCGCGGCAGTTTTGAAAAACGTACCTACCTCGTCACCGGCGCGCTGGAAAAGCTCGGCATCTTTCCAGGCATCATTGCCTTGTTCGCCGGTTGCGTGGCCATCAACAAAGTACTGACTGAAGCCGGCATCACCGCCTCACCTCAGCACTGGGCATTCGTTGTGGCAACGGCGAGCCTCTTCTACATCATGTGCGGCTACGTCCACATGACCTGCGTGCGCTACGACCGCGTCATCGCCCTGACCGAGCTTGCGCTGGAGTGCAAAAAGGACGCGCTCGAAGCCGAGCGCAAGGCTGCCAACCCCGGCACTTGAAACCCGCCAACAAGCGCCCGCAGCGGCGGCCGCCACCCCAGCGGCCGACCGATTACGCTCAACTCAGCCGCAGCACTTCCCACGCCGCGCGCCACCAGGGCCGACCAGAAGGTCTTGATCCCGCGCCAGGTTCACCCAACATCAACTCCGACGTAGGCCTGCTGTGAAGCGCCAGCATCACCACTCGATGCTAATCCCATGCAGCTTGCGCAGCATCCGCGCATTCAACGGCCTACCGATCATGCGGCCTAGATCGCTAGCACTGATCATGGTGTTCTAGGAGGCGAGTGTGGCGCGGTCAGAAGAAACCCCAACTGAGCGGCTCAGCAAAGCCCAGACTCCTGTTCTTTCAGAGCGAAGCAATCCAGCGTTTGTAGCGGCCATGCTTGCAGATCCTTCCAACCCTTCGCTTTACCCATGCTGGCAATCTAGATACTGTTGACGGAATTTTCCTACAAGGACGTTCGGCAATGTCTTCGCTCAACCAGATTTTCTTCGGTCCGCCCGGTACGGGGAAAACCTACGCCACAGTCGAAGCAGCGTTGCGGATCCTTGATCAGCCTTTTCTCGCGGGTCATTCAAAAGATCGAGCGGCTTTGAAGGCACGATTCGACGAGTTGCTGGCTGTTGGCGACGTTCGCTTCGTGACCTTTCATCAAAGCTTCAGCTATGAAGATTTTGTCGAAGGATTGAGGGCTACGACCGATGAACACGGCCAGCTTCGCTACGACGTGGTTCCAGGTGTGTTCAAAAGCCTTTGCGAATCGGCGGCTGGGGCGAGTAGTAAGTACCGTGCATTCAGAGTCGGTGATAGATACGGCACTGGTTACAAGGTCACCCGGGCTACGCCTGACGTCGTGGAAATAGAAAAGCCCCAAGGTAAGCATTTGCCCATTGGCATGAGTCTGTTGAATACGCTCGCTTCCTATGTCGACGCAGGCACCTTTACCATTGAAGAGCTGGGTAATGGACGGTGGGACAAGAAAGTACCGGGCTCGATTCTTGATCCGTTCCTAGTGAACGGCTACAAAAACTTTCTGCCTTCCATGGTCGAACACATGATTGGACTCAACGAGGACGGTTTGTTTGAGCCAAGCCCTGTGCAACACACTAGCGCCAAAGTTCTAATAATTGATGAGATCAACCGCGGTAATGTCTCCCGTATATTCGGTGAGCTTATTACGCTCATCGAGCCTTCGAAACGAGCAGGCGCTGCCGAAGCGTTAGAGGTCACACTGCCGTACTCAAAAGAACGTTTTAGCATTCCTGGCAACGTTTATCTGATAGGTACTATGAACACCGCCGACCGATCATTGGCAGCGCTGGATATAGCACTTCGTCGTCGCTTTACCTTTCTGGAAACGCCGCCTGAGCCTGATTTGCTCAAAGCGGTTGAGGTTCAAGGCGTCGCCATCGATAAGTTGCTTAGCGTCATGAATCAGCGTATCGCTGCGCTGCTGGATCGCGACCATTGCCTCGGCCACGCTTATTTTATGTCGCTCATAGACAAGCCGACATTGAATACACTGGAAAGCATTTTCCGTACGCAGATTTTGCCGCTCCTTCAGGAGTATTTCTTTGAAGATTGGCAGCGGATTCAGTGGGTGCTCAACGATCAGCGCAAAGCTCCTGAAAATCGATTCTTGGTGCAACCTACTCAAGACGTTAACGCGCTGTTTGGCGATACCGTCACCGTGAGCCAGAACAATGAGCGGTGGGAGCTAAACGAAGAGGCTTTCAGTCGTGTGGAAGCGTATCTGGGCATCATAGATCATGTTTCTATCGCCCCGGTCATGGGTGATGAGCTAGAGGCTTCAGTGGGGGGTGTGATTGTACGAAAGCTTGCCTCTGGAACCATTGAAGTGCTTCAAGATGGAATTAGGGCTGAAAAGTCGCTCCCCGTACTTCGGGAGTTGGCCCATAAATTCAACATCGCGTTGAAATATGATTCGGGCACTCCGCTGAATACCCGGCACTTGGGAGCTATGGTCATCAAAGCTATGGCGTAAGCGTCCGCCGAAGTCATCTTGCACGACTTAGGCAGATACCCACTGATGCGGCAGCAGTTGCTCAATCTCACTCGCTCGCTGCGTCGGTAACCGCGCCAGCACATCTTTAAGATAGGCATACGGATCGTGCCCATTCATGCGCGCCGATTGGATCAAACTCATGATCGCCGCCGCCCGCTTGCCGCTG
>NZ_JAGTPK010000035.1 GCF_021147775.1 Pseudomonas californiensis | reverse complement strand
TCCCCACTCTTATCGTTGCTGTTAGTCATAAACATAACCGTTTGCCTATCCCTTATCGTAAGGGGGAAACGGTGTCCTGTCTTTCATGGGGCTCGTTCACCTTCACGGTGAGTAGAAATCGGCCAAAAGTAGAGGCTCATGACGTGACCGCTTCCCCGATAGCTGCCGGTGGCGGTAGACTAAAAACGGCCGAAAGCGGTCAATCGAAGAGTCTACGAAAGTGGGGGCGATTCAGTCTGCGGATTAAACACAATGCATTGCCCTGAGTGTTATCGACGCACCCCGCTAGCTGTTTTTGGCCAGCGTCTCGGGATCAGAAGGTGATAGCTCCGTTCTTATAAACACGCGGCAGACATACTCGCCTTCCCGTGTGAATTTCAAGGTGTTCCGAAATAACTCATGGGAGTTAGCGATCCTGGCTGGAGAGTAATCGAGTTCCGTCTCAGCTGTGTTCACACATGTACTTGCGGAGGCACCTAAAAACCCACCTCCGGCGGAAAAATCAATTATGTGACTACGAAATGAGTGGGGGCGGTCTGCTAGGTACTGTGTTTAAGGAAGAATAATTGAAGGTGATGCGAGGATGGCAGTTTCAGTTTTGAGATATCCCTATCATCCTTATAAAAACAGATTTTTGTGCATCTATAGTTATAGATGCACTCAAAATTTTAAAGAAATTTACAATCCGTCTTTATTGTCTTTAAGGGGCTCTGAAGTGATCGAGTTTTTCTGAGGCTCCAAATATGTGACTTGACCTAGCTCCGTCAACAACTTGGAGTTTATATTTAAATTTCCATCTTTGATATTGTAGTACCAGATGGAGTCTTTATCCTTTCTGAAGGCGCAAGCCTTGGTAGTATTTTCCTTGTCTTTTAAAATCACCCAGTGGCAACTCTCCATAAACGTCTCTGAAAGCTTTATCCCGACTTCCTGCGACTTCTGGTATGATGAAAAACATAGAAATATTATATAGAGTAATAGTAGCAGACCAACTGGAGTGTACTGCAGCGCGCTTTTTATTTGATTGAAGTGGCTCGGAGCATTCGCTATCGCTGAACCTGGGCTCATAAATTTTGCTGTAGCCCATGTGGCGGTCAAAAAAACAATTATGATAAAAGTTAATAGCGACATCAACCTTAAATGGTCATAAAAAATCTCAAATGTGATAAGGCCGCCATCGTATAATATCTTGTCGATTGCTGGCTGGCTGAATTCTGGATTAATGCCGAACTCTCGCATGAATGCACTATTTTGGCTTGTGCCAGCGGCATAGACACATCCAGTTATTAGCAGGGCACTACTAATTGGCTCAACGATTTTCATGGGATTTTCCTATCTCCAACACGTTGATGCCGAACTCGAAGCCTTCGAGCTTTTCAGTATCTACTTTTGTAATGCTTAGATTTAGACTCTTCTTGACCTCAGTGATTGAGTGATCTTGACTTTCAATACTTTCAATACTTTCAATACTTTCAGCTTGAGAACCAGCAGCCTTTGCAATTGATTTTAGCTTCTGGGATACAGTTGGGGTTTTGTATCTATCGGTAAATATGTCGCCTTTATCTTTCTTTACAGTTAGTGTCGGTACTGCCTCATTGTTAGTCAGGCTTGCTATCTCCTCAGCCTTTACTTGCCCAGTAAGTAATAGGCAAGACAAGACGCAAGCAAAAATTTGATTTGTCAGGGCGTCGCCAATGAGTGGTATTCTGCACCACATATCGCCTGGAGACATAAATTCAGCTTGGCAGGTGACTATGTCACTCTTCCCCAAAAGTATTGCGCTTTCGATTAATTGCGTTAATTGACTTAAATCGGAAAACTCTTCGCTAAGAAGCGTCTCGCTAAGGCTTTTGATTAGTGCGACATTTTGAAAGAGCTTGCCCACAGCGAGCGCATTTACACGATGACTGGTTTTTATTTTGTTTGAAAAAAATAGTGACTCGCCATCTGTGAAAAATGGATAAATCAGGTGAAAGATTTTTTCCTTGTGATTGTTTAAGGACGTAACTGTTTGTTGGCCACTTGTAGCTTTTCTAACTGCGCCTGGTAGCTCAGATCGAGAGATTGAGGGCCCCCAGATTACGCGCTTTCTCAGTTTATAATTTAAGGAGGAACGCTCAAATCCTGGTGTACCATCTTTTTTTGTGATTGGTACACGAATGGGCACCTGATCGATATACGGAATAGTTTCGCTGCAAATTCCGAAACTATAACCATCATCCTTTTCATTTCGCGTAACAATGAGATCTCCGCACTTGATTTCATTCGCAAATCGTCTGATTTGACTTAGGACATTGAATCCGGATCTATTGAGTTTGCGGCTCTCTTTTCCGTCTGTATTATCGCGGAATTCACTGTATTTTTCGTTGGTTAATAATTGTGCTTTAAGAAATTCTTCAGTGGGTAACTCATTGGGAATGTTTCCGCCATAAGCTCTTTCCAAGTGCTCGATTGCGATTACACCTCCTGCACGAAAGTGCTTAGCATATTTCCCTTTTTCTGCACGTATAAACCATACGTTTTGTTCTTTGGTGAGGAGAGCGATCTTCAAATTTTGCAGCATGTTAAATCCCTTTAATTCAGGCTTATGTTCTTATCTAGATAGTTGGTGATGAAGGTGAGGTTAGACCTTTCCTACAATCGTATGGGCGGCATGATGGCAGGATGATGGCTATGCAAGATGTGATGGGGGCCTCATGCGGGCGACGCGCACGATCCGGTCACTATCTCGAATAACGCGCGGTAACGGCGAGTGATACTCCCTTCTTTTCGTATACAAATTACTGAGTGATTTGGATCGCACGCAGCCGTTACGCCCGCCGACCGGCACTGGAAGACCTGTTTGTAGCCGGCCCACTTCGCCACGCTCAAAGGATATAGCGAACGCTGGCAAGCAATTCGGCCAGCAGACAGGGTGTGAGAGAAAAACACAAAAAAACCCGCGCAAACAACGAAAACTCTTACAATCCAAGGCCGGATTTCCTACACATTTTTTGCCCCCACTGATACCCAAGAGATAGCCCTGTGAGTGACTCAGACAGCTCATCCGCGCCACTGGTTGACGTAGTGAAGCTTGCCGCATCCCTTCAGCGTTTCGCAGATGATCGCGACTGGCAGTAGTTCCACTCCCCAAAAAATCTCATCTTGGCGCTCACTGGCGAGGTAGGCGAGCTGTGCGAGATTTTCCAATGGATGAGCGATGCCGATTCGATCTCAGCTGCAACAGATCCCGAAATCGGCCAAGCCGTCAAGGATGAACTGGCGGACGTACTGATGTACCTGGTTCGCCTGAGCAGCTTACTCGGCGTTGATCTCAACGAAGCGGTGACACGGAAACTCGCCTCGAACGGCCAGAAGTACCCCGTAGATAAAGCCAAAAGCAACAGCAAAAAGTACGACCGACTCTGACCAACGCGCATCTAAGGACAACCCGTGATCGTTTACGCTGCGACCAAACAGCAATTTCTCAAAGACAACGATAACGATGACATTGAGGAGGTGATCCTCAGGCATTACAAGGAAGCTACCGGCAAGAACGTTGGCACCTCGGAAATCAGGTCGTGGCAAGGATCCCTGACGTACATGGCCAAGGTCCTTAGAGACGAGGGCCTGCCGAGCGATGCAGGCCTGGCCATTGAATTGCACATTCCGCAGTCGTCGAAGCGAATCGACTTTCTACTCACCGGTCGCGACGAAAACCAGGCAAAAAAGGCCGTACTGATCGAGCTGAAGCAATGGAGTAAGGCCAACGCCACAACCAAGGATGCCATCGTCAAAACGGCATTGGGTGGTGGCCTCATTGAGACCATTCACCCGTCCTATCAGGTGTGGTCATATGCAGCGCTGTTGGAAGGCTTCAACGAGGCGGTGTATGACAAAAGCATCGAAATCCGTCCGTGTGCCTACCTCCATAACTACGTCAGCGACGGCGTCATAGATTCTGCTCACTACGAGCCCCACATCAGCAAGGCTCCGCTGTTTCTGAAAGGCCCGGAAGAGCTCAGTAAACTCAGAAGCTTTCTGAAAAAGCATATAAGTCATGGCGACAACAAAGAGATTCTTTACGAGCTGTCCGAAGGAAAAATTCGCCCCTCCAAGGCACTAGCCGAAGCGCTCGGGGGGTTGATGAAAGGCAAACCCGAGTTCGTATTGATTGACGATCAGAAAGCAATTTTTGAGTCGGCGCTGGCGGCGGCAAGCGAGGCCTCGGACCAAGCCCCCAAGGTGGTGATCATCGAAGGTGGACCGGGCACCGGGAAAACTGTTCTGGCTATCAATCTGCTGGTGAAGCTCACCGAATTGAAGCTGATGAGCAAATACGTCTCCAAGAATGCTGCCCCACGCAAGGTCTACGAAAGCAAACTGGTTGGCACCATCAAGCGCAGCCATTTCTCGAATTTCTTTTCAGGGTCTGGGGCATTCATCGACACGGAGCCCAACACATTCGATGCGCTTATCGTGGACGAAGCTCACCGGCTGAATGAGAAAAGCGGGCTTTACGGAAACCTTGGGGAGAACCAAATCAAAGAGCTGATTGACTCAGCGAAATGCTCAATTTTCTTCATTGATGAAGACCAGCGTGTAACCTTAAGCGATATCGGCAGCAAGCAGGCGATACGCGCCTTTGCAAAAGCCAAGGGTGCTGTGGTTGAAGAACACGTGCTGTCTTCGCAGTTTCGCTGCAGTGGTTCTGACGGTTACCTGGCATGGCTGGATGACACGCTAGGCATTCGCTCGACGGCAAATCCGATGCTTGAGGCTCAAGAGTACGAGTTTAAGGTGTTCGACTCACCTCAGGCGATGCATGAAGCAATCAACGAGAAAAACCACGGAAACAAAGCTCGTGTGGTCGCGGGCTATTGTTGGCCTTGGTTGAGCAAGAAAGACCCCGCCGCTGCTGATATCGTCATTGGTGACTACAAACGCCAATGGAACCTGGATCAGGATGGCAGCCTATGGATCATCGCTGAGAACTCCATCGAGCAGGTTGGCTGCATTCATACCTGCCAAGGTTTGGAAGTCGACTACATCGGGGTGATCATCGGGCCAGACCTAGTCGTACGTGACGGTAAGGTAGTGACATCCCCGGATGAGCGCGACAAGCACGATAAATCGATTCGCGGCTGGAAAAAAATGATGAAAGAGCAACCTACCCTCGCGAAGAATGAAACTGACCTGATCATCAAGAATACATACCGAACCCTGATGACACGCGGAATGAAGGGTTGCTACCTGTACTGCACCGACAAAGAGACTGCGCAATACTTCGAGAGTCGGCTTAGCCAACACAGCAATCATTGACGGTATCGTTTGCTAGGAGCCCCTGTACCTGCGAGCGCAGGGGCAACAATCAACAGCTCGACCATTGGCTTGATAGATTCAGCCCCGATTAGTTTTGGAGGGCGGAGCTCAAAAAGCACCGTCCATCGGAATCCAGACCACGCAGCGTTCCAACTGGTATTCCAAGCAAGTTGACCAAACAATTATTTACTAGCCAAAACAGATAGATACCGACTTGTTTCAGATTACCCCGGCCCATCAACTCAACGAAAAAGGCGTTCTACAGACGTCTTTTTTGTGCCTGGAATTAGCGAATACCGCGCCGGCTGATGGGGCAGCAAATAGGAATCATAAGCTTGTCTGGCGACTCCGACACCATGCCAGAGACGTTGTACAACCGCTTGAGGCCGAACTCTAACCAAAGTCTTCGGCTACCAGCCCGAACCAGCTGAAATACTCCCAGCTGAGCAGCTTATCAACGATTGCCTGAAGGCCAGCATCAACACATCCCCCTCCCCACCGATACCACAGGTCTGCGCCAATAACCCGACGCCACTAAAAGTGATATCATTTTGACACCCTCCAGGCCAGCCCCCACTGGGGCATTCCCGAGTACCCAATGAAAGACTCCGTCTCCCTCGCTACGCGTATAGGCCTCGGCTTCGCGGCTGTTGTGTCGCTGCTCATATTGATTACTGCAATCGGGATGCAGCGGGTGGATTTCATCGACTCGACTCTGGAAGACGTCAGCAACAATGCTGCGAAGGTGCAGCGTTATGCGATCAATTTTCGGGGCAGTGTGCATAACCGCGCCATCTCTCTGCGCGATGCGGTGCTGGTGGACAACGATCGGGATTTGCAGACGCATCTGGCGGATATCGTCAGCCTTGAAAAGGCGTACGTCGACTCGGCCACGCCGATGGACAAGCTGTATGCAGGGCACCTTGTCAGTGCACAGGAGCAGAAGCTGCTGAGCGATATCAAGAGCATCGAGCAGCAGACACTGGCGTCTACCAAGTCAGTCATTGATCTGCGTCGTAGCGGCGATATTGCTGGGGCACAGGCGTTGCTTTTGAAGAAGACGTCGGGTGATTACAGTGAATGGCTCAAGCGCATCAACGCGTTGATCGACCATGAGGAGGCCTCGATCAGGGAGCGACTGGACGCGGTGCAAACTACCGCGAGCCAGTTTCGTGGCTTGATGCTGGTGGCAACGGGTGTGGCTCTGCTGCTGAGTATTATCCTGGCGATCATCATCATTCGTTTCGTCAAATCTACGCTGGGCGCTGAGCCTACTGAGGTTGCACGGGCTATCCAACGGTTGGCGGATGGCGATTTGCAGCAAACCATCACGACCGATTACCCGAACAGCGTGATGGGCATCTTGAAAACGGCACTTGGCCGCTTGGCTGACACCGTTACCCAAGTGCGTATTGCTGCTCAAGAGGTCAATCATTCGTCGACGCGGTTGCTGGCTACGTCTGCCACCAATAATAAGCAGATCAGCCTGCAGACGCAGGAGGCCGATCAGGTTGCGACCGCTATCAAGCAAATGGCCGCAACCGTCAACGAGGTGTCCGGTTACGCGTCTCAGGCGGCGGGTGCCACCAGCCTTGCGGACACTGAGGTTGAACGCAGTAACCACTTGGTTGTAGATTCAACAAAAGCGATAGAGCAACTGGCGACAACCCTGGCGGAAACCACGAGCACTGTGGAGCAAGTGTCCAAAGACAGCGAGCAGATCGAAAGCGTCATTGAGGTGATCAACTCCATCGCTTCGCAAACCAACCTGTTGGCCCTGAATGCTGCGATCGAAGCCGCACGCGCGGGTGAACATGGCCGAGGCTTTGCGGTTGTGGCCGATGAGGTTCGCTCGCTGGCCAATCGCACGCAGCTCTCGACCCAGGAAATTCGCGACATGATCAGCGGGCTGCAGAGCGGCACCGAAACCGCTGCGCACAGCATGCGCAACAGTTGTGAACTGGCGGGCCGTACCGTAACGCAAACGCGTCACGCCCAGAGCGCACTGCTGGAGATCAGCCAGCAGGTCGGCGCGATCAACAAGATGAATGCACAGATCGCAAGCGCTTCACTCCAGCAGAGTGATGTGGCCGAAGAGGTCGCGCAGAACATCAGTCGCATCCACAGCTCCACCGTTCACTCCGCAACTGGCTCGGCGGAAGTGGCCACGGCCAGCAAAGAGTTGGCGCAGTTGGCCGAGCGGTTGACCGAAAAAGTTGCTTTTTTCAAAGTGGGGTAGACACCAGACCAACGTCCAGAACCGGGAAGCAGGCTACTGCTTCCCTGATTCAAGGAGCTTGCGCCTCTTGAGGTCAGCCTTTAATGAAGCATCAAGGACATTTCCTGCCTGCTTGAATACGCTGCCTGCTGATGACTTGACGCAAACCCTCGCCCAACACCTCCAAAACGCCCAAAAAAAAACCTTACCCACCAAACCGGGATACCATCACACCCTCAAAGGCCAGCTCAACCCAGGTACCCCTCTCCCATGCCTCAAGAAAAAATCGATCAACTACGTCTCCAAAAACCCGTCCGCGACGAGATGAGTGACTTGCTGCGTGCGCTGAATGCGGCCAGCACGCGTGAGGGTCTGGAGGCTGAGCGGGCGGTTCAGATTGAGGTGATTCAGGGGCTGGAAAGCACGCGCAAGTTGCGGGCGGCCGATGCTGAGGCGCTGTACATCATTTTTGATGATGCGGTTGAGGAACGGTTGGCGAATCTGCCGTAACGCAGATCCATTGGTTGAACGATGAGGTGCTGCCGAATGCGGTTTTCGGCAGCTTGCACGGGCTTTCCTCAGCGTTTATTTGACTAGCTCAGCCTTCTTCACAAAGATCAGCATCTCGTCTTCAGAGGGCCCGGCGATTCTGTCGTTGTTGGGCTCGTTCGCTACGGTCACTTTCACGGTTTTGCCGACCATTTCAGGCCGCAAGGTGGCTTCGCCTTCGTCTTCGGCGACAAACCACGCGTCGCATTGGCCATCGCACCAGGCGGTGAATCGGCGACCATCGTTGAGCAGGACGGTGATGGTGTAGTCGTCTGTTCCGTTACCGGCAATCAGCGCGCCCTGGAAGGTCTCGGGTTTTGCGAGTGCGAAGGTGCAGTAGCCTGGAGCATTGGCGTCACCGGCTAACAGTTCGCAGCCGCGCTCGACTTCGCTGTTGATCATTTCGCAGCTGTTGGCGGCTTTGCAAGGCGGTCGGGTGGCGGGCGATACGTTGAGGCATTGTTTAACCAGCATCGCCGAGCGTTTGTCACCGATGGCTTGCGCGCAGGACTGGTCGGCGGCGTTCGCCTGAAAGGCTGCCAGCAAGCAGACCAGGCACGACAACAACAGGCTTTTTGTTTTCATGATTTTCCAGACGGCACGTTGATTTGCGATTGGCCTGCATCAGTTCAGACCGGAGCTGATGAAGTATCGCAGAGGTCGACCGCTTTCACACTGCCAGACCCGGGCGGCCTGGCCATCTCTCTCGTTCAGGCGCTTGGCCGCTGGCTGAACCACTCAAGGGTCAACCAGACGACGCTCGAAAAACCTGATCGCGTGTGCTCAATACCGTATGGCGAATCATGGGGCGATTTCTGGAAGACGACGGTGCTCTTTCACACGGCGGGTGGTTTGACCGCCGCGAGCATTTTCAACAACTCACCATGAGAACCGTTGGCTTCGGCAAACCTGAATGGCTTGGCGCGCTCGACAATGAGTTCTTGTGGGGTTGGGGTGCTTCCAAGGAGCTCGAATATTTCGTTCAGGAACTCATCAAGAGGCATGGCGTGGTCATTGTTCTCCATACGAAGCAAGTCGGTGCGCACGCCAGGCGGTGCCAGTTCGATCACCTCGATCGGGGAGTCGGCCAGTTGCACGCGCAGGCTTTGGGTGAATGAATGGACGGCCGCTTTGGTTGCACTGTAGGTGGCAGTCGCGGGAAGCGGAACGAAGCCCAAACTCGAACTCACGTTCATGATGGTTGCACTGGGTTGCTTGAGCAATTGCGGCAGAAATGCATAGACCATGCGGAGGGTGCCGAGCAGGTTCGTGGTGACGAGGTTTTCGGCGATGCTCAGGCTTTCAGGGTCAGTCAGGTCTTCCCACTGCATGATGCCTGCGTTGTTTATCAGGACATTAAGGTCCGGATGGCTAGCCGCAAGCGCTTCGCTGCAGCGTTGGATGGAAAGCGGATCGGCGACGTCCAGCAGGATGGCTTCGATGCCTGGATGCTCGGACACGATTTTGTCCAGCAGGGCCTGACGACGGCCCGCGATGATGACGGTGTTGCCCGCGTTGTGGAGCCGAAGCGCCAGACCCAGGCCGATCCCCGAGGTGCTGCCCGTGACCAGAATCGTGTTACCAGTGCCGTTCATAGTAAACTCCAGTGATATTACGCAAGCGGACAACTGTCCACTGGAAAAATCTACCGGACAGCTGTCCGATTTGCAATCTGGCGAAGGAAAAACTTTATTCATGAATGACGAATTGGCGATGCGTTCTGACGCCAAGAAGAACCGGGAGCGCATTCTGAAAGTCGCGGTGGCAGAGCTGACCCTCGACCCTGCGGTTGCGCTGAGTGCGATTGCGAAGAAAGCCGGTGTTGGCCAAGGCACGTTTTATCGCCACTTTGCGAACCGGGAGGACCTGGTATTCGAGGTCTACCAGTTCGAGATGCTGCAAGTTGCTTCGTTGGCAGAAGAGCTGCTTGCGACCAGGCCGCCCAAGGAAGCGCTGCGGGAGTGGATGAACTGCCTCGCTGAATACGCCATGACCAAGGCGGGGCTTGCGACGGCGATACGACAAGCCGCCGCTACGCGAGAGTTCCCCGGCAAGTCTGGCTATGCGCCCATTCAGGGAGCAGTCGAATCACTTCTGAAAGCGAATGATGAGGCCGGTACAATTCGTAGCGGGGTGACCAAAGACGACTTCTTTCTTTCCATCGCTGGAGTATGGCAGATCGACTCCAAAAGCGACTGGCGTCCACGCCTCGCCAGATTAATGGACCTTGTGATCGACGGGCTGAGCGCTGGCAGCCGCCAGAGTCTGCAACAGAAAGACACGTAGCATGCGCAGATCAGTCGTCGGTCATTGCGCCTTGTTTGAAGCGCAATGATGGGTAGGCGATGCTGACTGCTTCTGTGCCGGTAGTGCTTTGCGTCGAACGGGTTTTCCCATTCAACGCACGCTACACAACACTCACCGCCCTCTCCTGCTGCGCCACATCCACCTGCGCAAACCGCACATTGTTACGCCCCAGCCCCTTGGCCTCGTACAACGCGGCATCTGCCCTGGCGAGCAGGCTGGCGGGTGTGTCGTCTTCGGTCGGGACCAGGCAGCACACGCCGATGCTGATGCGCAGCGGGATGTTTGTTTCGCCGTATCTTGCCGGTGTTTCGGCCAGAGAGGTGCGGAGTTCGTCGAGGACAGTCAGGGCGCCTTCGGGGCTGGTGCTTGGCAAAAGCAGGAGGAATTCCTCGCCGCCGTAGCGACCGATGCAGTCGGACTGGCGAAGCCGCTGGGTGAGGTGCCTGACGCAGTGGCAAAGCACATCGTCGCCAGCAAGGTGGCCGTGCACGTCGTTGATCTGTTTGAAGTGGTCGATGTCGATCATGGCCACAGCGATGCTGGCCCCGTCTCGGCGCGAGCGTTTCAGTTCTTTGGAGAACTGTTCGAGGATCGCGCGCCGGTTGAGAATGCCGGTCAGCACATCACGCAGTGCCAGGTGCTGAAGCATTGCTTCGCTGCGCTCTTTGGACAGCAGCACCAGGCCAAGTGAGATCATCATGGCGGTGAACGTGCCGATGGCGACCGAGATGGTCTGTTTGAGGTTGCTGACGTCGTAGCGCATCTCCGCAGCGCCGCCGCCGAGCACGGCAACCACGCGCATGCCCAGGCCGATAAGGCTGATTGCAGCACCGATGATCAACAGCATGCGTGCGCGGCCCAGCGCAGGGATATGCCGGCGGGTCCAGTAGATGATCAACGCGCACTGCACCATCAATACCGTGGCCGAAGCGAGCATCCTTGGCTCCAGCGTATTGATCAGGCTGGTCATCAATATCAGCATCAATGCAGAAGGCGCAAATACCTTCACCCACGGCACCGGCAACTCGATAATCCGGAACAGGCTGGCCCCATAAAACGCCAGCGCCACGGACAACAAGGTATTGGCAGCCCCGTAGGTGAACCACAATGGCGCATGACCGTAGAAGGTATAACCCACATAAGCCAGCGCATGCGCCAGCAGACCAACGCCGATAGTGAGCAGCCCGTCACGCCGATTGAACTGGCCGACCAGAATCAAACAAAACGCCATGATGGTCGCCACTAAAGCGACACAGGCAAAAAGCGTAGGAGTATGTGCCGTCATAAAGTTTCACCCGATACTGGAAGTTCCGAGTTTACGTGAGTCGATCACGGCTGAGTTGTAGCTTTACACGGCGAATGCAGTTTTGATGTTTGTTTCATCTTCCCTGTTTAGAGCTTTTATTCCTGTCGGAGGCGAATAAAAGGCCGAAGGATTGTTGAAACCGAAAGCGCCGTGCTTTTTGCGAATGCAGCGCGGCAGCCCGAGACAGAGCGCTCATGCATGCTTCAAGCCCAGCCTGCGCCAGCCCGATTCAGGCCTTTATGCTTAGCCGCACCTGAGACGATAGAGACTTCATGTCAGGCTCACGAACAGTAGACTGTCTACAGTGGCCCCATTTTTATATAAGCACGTCCGCTTGACGTCAATTTATTAGCTTCAACGCTGCCACGTAAACTCGACGCAGTCCATTCTTATAGATGGCGTGCTCCTGAAGTTGCAATCTGGCTGCGAACAAGTCACAACCCTGAACAACTCATTCATTCAGTGAATCGACAGGTTTTGTCTTTGAAGCACCCTTGTCGAATGGCTAGGCTTCAAGCCGAATGGCCTTGATGCTTGCAGCGCGACGGCAAGAGTGGACATCCCGGCCACATCGTATTCACGCAAACGGAGAGTGAACATGAAAACCTCAACCCGTATCTGGGTATTGAGCGCAGCATGCCTGTCTTGTGCGTCGGCGTATGCCACTCAACATCCATTTGGCACGCACTTCCCTGCCCTCACTATTGCAGCGTCATCAGGGTTCAGCCAACTGGCCGGAAACGGTGGTGCTGGCGGAAGTGGTGGCGCCGGTGGCAGTAATGGCGGCCAGGGTGGTGCTGGCGGCAATGGCGATACGCCGGGCAAAGGGGGTGCTGGAGGCGCAGGCGGTTCGTCGGGTACGAATGCTGCACAGGGTGCTGACGGAAGCCCCGGTAAAGACGGTTCGATCAGCCACCGCAGATCATCGGAGCCATCCGTCAGGAAATGACAGCCCAAAAACCTTCAGGCAAACAAACTCCCACACATGGCGAGCGCTCTGCTTAAAATGTGGGCTTATTGCATGGAGGCTGTCATGAAACACACGGTAATGCTGCTGATTTTGACGTTGGCGTCCGGTTGTGCCGCCTATAGCGAGCGAGGCACAGGGGAAGGTGGTACCGAAAAAGGCAGCAAAGGCTACAACGTAAGATGTGACGCGACGCCGCCAAACCAGCCTGGCTGTTATCAGCCTCCGCCCTCCTGGTCCTGGTGGCCGTCTGACAAGATCAAGTTTCAGATCGAGTCAAAATGACAGGGCCGCACCGGCGCTGATACTCCCAACCTGCCCTGCTGCGCTGCCACTCGAGTGACAGCGCAGTTTTCACAGGGTTTTTCTACTTCTTGACGGTCTCTTCAAGCGTGAATCGGCCCAGAGGGTTCTGGCCGAAGTGCTCGATGTTCTTGCGCGACACGTTGATATACGGGCTGTAGTAAAGGTCGATCCAGTTGACGTCCGCTTTGGCCATTTTCTGCAGGTCGATGTACATCTGCTCGCGCTTTTTCGGGTCCATTTCTACGCGTGCGGCAGCGACCAGGTCCTTGACCTTGTCGTTCTTGTAACGGGTCATGTAGTTGTTGTTAGTGTCGTGGCCCAACACGAATGTGGTCTTCTGGTCCGGATCGAGAATGTCATTGGTCCAGTACATCACGGAGATGTCGTAGTCGCCGTCGATCAGCATTTGCCAGCTCTGGCTGGGGTCGACTTTTTGCAGTGTGGTGGTCACACCGACCTTTGCCAGTTGTTGTTGCAGCATGACGGCGATCTGTTCGTCGACCTCATTGCCTGCATTGACCACGTAGTTAAGTTTCAGGTCTGAAGCGCCCGCATCGGCCAGCATTTTTTTGGCTTTGACCGGGTCGTAGGGGCGTTGCAGGTTGTCTGCGTAGTGGTAGAGCGCGCCCTTGGGAATATAGGAATACGCAACGGTGCCCAACCCGAAGGTGGCCGCTTCAACCAGCGATTTCTTGTCGATGGCCATGTCCAGAGCCTCACGCACTTGCGGTTTGGCCAGCGCCCCGTGCTCGTGGTTCAGCAGCAGGTGATCTTCACGCGTGGACGGGTCGAGGTGGACGACCAGATTCGGGTCTTTCTTCAGGTTTTCGACGCGCGAGAACGGTACGAAGATCGCCGCGTCCAGCTCGCCTTTCTGGACCTGGAGCATGCGCACATTATCATCCGGCACGGAGATCCACTGAACGCCGTCCAGGCTGACTTTCGAGGCTTCCCAGAAGTCCGGGTTTTTCTCCAGAATCACCCGGTCACCGCGACGCCACTCCTTGACTGTGAAGGCGCCCGACCCGACCGGCTTTTCACCGTAGGCTTCGGCACCGAGGCTTTTCATGGCCTTTTCGGACAGGATCGACACGTTTGGCAGCGCCAATTGCGAGAGGAACGAGGCAGACGGATTTTTCAGGGTGACCACCAGCGTGCGCGGATCCGGCGCGGTGGCCTTGTCGATGATCTTGTAGGAGTCACTCCACAACGAGCCCTTGTCATCGCGAATACGCAGCAGGCTGAACACCGCATCGCTGGCGGTCAGGTCGGTGCCATCAGAGAACCTGGCAGAGCGAATCTTGAAGGTGTACGTCAGGCCGTCTGGCGAGATGGTCCAGCTCTCGGCCAACCCCGGCAGCAGTTTGGTGCCTTTGTCATCGACGCGGATAAGCACGTCGTAAACGTTCGAGAATACCCAGTTATCGACGTTCTGCGCGCTCTTGATCGGGTCGAAGGTGGTGCCGTCCTCACGGCGACCGATGGTCAGCACGCCAGCAGCTTCCGCCACGCCCGCAGCCAGAGAACAGGCCGCCAGCATGGCGACGGTCAGCAACTTCATAGGTCGAGCATTCATATTCACGAACTCCGGTGTGGGGACGGCATCAAGGTGTGGCTGGATCAGAAAACAGGTTCTTCAAGCACGCAGTCATAACGCTGGGCACCGACGTAACGTGTCGGCGGCGGACTGCTTGAACACAAGGGCTGGGCAAAACGGCAGCGTGGATGAAACGCGCAGCCCGACGGCAAATGCAAAGGGCTCGGCGGCTCACCCTGCAAGGGTTCGCCGGGCAGCGGACGGTCCGGATCGATTTCCGGTATCGCCTGAATCAACGCGGCGGTGTAAGGGTGACGTGGTCGGAGAAAAACGTCCTCGACCGGCCCCTCTTCAACGATTTTGCCGAGGTACATGACCGCAACCCGATCACAGAGCCGACGCACAATGGCCAAGTCATGGGCAATGAACAGAATCGCCAGGTTCATGCGCTCGCGCAGTTCCAGCAGCAGGTTGATGATTTGCCCTTGAATCGACACATCCAGCGCGGCAACGCATTCGTCTGCAATGATCAATCGCGGTTCGATGGCCAGCGCCCTGGCGATGCCGACACGCTGACATTGACCGCCGCTCAGGGCGCCAGGCTTGCGCTCGGCGAACTCTGGACGCAGGCCGACCATGTCCAGCAATTCAAGCACACGGGCAGGGATGTCCTGCGTGGCGACCTTGCGCTGCACCTTCAGGACTTCGGCAAGGGTAGCGCCTACCGTCATGCGCGGGTTGAGCGAACAGAACGGGTCCTGAAAGACCATCGCCGTCTCACTGCGCAGACGTTGCAGGTTGATGCTGCTGCCTTGTGCGACGTCGACATCGTCGAACACGATCTGCCCGGAAGTCAGGTCGTTCAGCCGCAGAATCGCGCGGCCCAGCGTGCTTTTACCGCTGCCTGATTCCCCCACCAGCCCCAGCGTCTCTCCCGCAGACAGCGTCAGAGAAACCCCGTTTACGGCCTGCACCCACTGCTTTTTCAGGCCGAACAGGCCGGTGCCCGGCGCCGGAAAGCGAACGACCAGGTCATTGACACTCAGCAACACCGGGCCGCTCATGACGCCACGCTCTGGATGACCGACAACGGGTGATGACAGGCCACCGCGTGAGCAGTGCCGATTGATTTCATGACGGGCAACACGTCCGCGCAACCTTGGCCCGCGTGCGTGCAACGTGACTGAAACCGACAGCCGTTGGGCAGCGCATTCAGCAACGGTGGCTGGCCGGGGATCGTGCGTAACAGCGACTTGCCCGCGCTGCTTGCCGGCTGACAGTCGATCAGGCCACGGGTGTAGGGATGTCGTGCATGGGCCAGCACGTCGCGCTTGCTGCCGTGCTCGCACAAGCGCCCGGCGTACATCACCGCGATGGAGTCACAGGTTTGCGCAACCACGCCGAGGTCGTGAGTGATCATGATCAGGGACAGGCCATGACGATCACGCAGATCCAGCAACAGTCGCAGGATCTGCGCCTGCACCGTGACGTCCAGTGCGGTGGTCGGCTCGTCGGCAATCAGCACTTGTGGCCCGCAACCCAGCGCCACGGCAATCATTGCGCGTTGACGCATGCCGCCGGAAAACTCGTGGGGATAGTTATCCACACGCGACGCTGGATCGGGTATGCCGACCTGTCGCAACAGATCAATCGACAGCGCCCGCGCTTCGCGTTTCGACGCGCCCTGATGCAGACGAAACCCTTCACCGATCTGCTCGCCGATGCGCATCAACGGGTCAAGGTGGCTGCTGGGGTTTTGAAAGATCATCCCGATACGGCGTCCACGCATGGCGCGCATGGCGTTGCTGTCGAGCTTGAGCAGATCGACGTCATCCAGCAGCACGGACCCACCTTGTACTTTCAGGTCTGGCGATGGCATGAGGCGCATCAGGGCACGGCAAGCCATGGTCTTGCCCGAACCACTTTCACCGACCAATCCGAGAATCTCGCCCTGGCGCAGCTCAAACGACAGCCGATCCACCAGTGTGACTTCATGACCACGGTTGTTGGCGATCACGCTCATTTCAGAGACTTTCAATACAGGCGCACTCATCGCCGTTCTCCCATTTTTTCAGCCACTCCGTCAGCCAGCAGGCTGAACCCCATGGCCAGGGTGACAATGGCAAGGCCCGGAAACATGCAGATCCACCACGCTGAAGTCAGGAAGGCCTGACCTTCAGCAACCATCGTGCCCCACTCCGCCATAGGTGGTTGCACGCCCAGCCCCAGGTAGCTGATCGAAGCACCGTTGAGCAGCACCAGTACCGCGTCGGACATGGAGAACACCACAGAGCCAAACATCGCATTGGGCAACAGGTGTCGAAACAGAATACGCAGATGACCAAACCCCAGACTCTTGGCGGCCAGGGCAAACTCGCTCTCCTTGAGGACCAGAATCTGCGAGCGGATCAAGCGCGCGTAGGACACCCAGCCCACCAGCGCCATGGCGATGTAAAAGCTGGTCAGCCCCGGCCCGAGAATGGCGATGATCGCCAGCATCAGGACCAGAAACGGGAACGCCAGAACGATGTCGATCACGCGCATGCACACGTTGTCGAAACGGCCCCCGATGTAACCCGACAACGCCCCGATAAAGGTGCCGATGATGAACGGGAAGACCACGCCCAGAACGCAGATCTGCAAGTCGACGCGCGCCGCCCAGATAACGCGGGACAAGATGTCACGACCAAAATTGTCCGTGCCGAACGGGTGCGCCAGATGCGGCGCCATCAAGCGCATGTCGGTGTTCTGATAGATCGGGTCGTAAGGTGCCAGCCAGGGCGCGAAGACCGCCAGGACCAGCCACATGCCCAGCAGCGAACCGCCCAGCAGCATGGCCAGGCGACCGTTGCGCAAGCGCAGACGCAGGCGTGAACGCACGGGAGACAGGCTGTGGACGGCGGTCATTTGATTTTCACCCGTGGATCGATCGCGACCGTCGCGACGTCTGCGATAAAGTTGACCAGCACTGTGGCGCAGGCCAACACCATGGCCACGCCCTGCACCACCATGTAGTCACGGCTGAAAATTCCGCGTACCAGCAGTTGCCCGATACCGGGGATCGCGAACAGACTTTCGATCACCACCGTGCCGCTGATCAGCCAACCAATGTTCACCGCCAGCAAATTGATCGAGGGCACCAGAGAGTTGGGCAGCACATGCCGGCGAAACAGCGCGCCTTCGCTGACACCCCGGGCGCGAGCCGCGGTCACGTGATCGGCCTGCAGCTCCATGAGCATGCTGGCGCGCAGGTTTCGAATCAGTACCGCAGACAGCGCCAGCGCGATGGTCAGGCACGGCAGCACCATATGGTGAATCTTGTCCAGCCAGCCATCGCCGTAACCCGACACTGGAAACCAGCCCAACTGGACGCTGAACAGCAGGATCAGCATGATCCCGAGCCAGAATGCTGGCATGCCCAGCCCGCTGGTGGTGAACACGCGGATCAGGTTATCAGCCCAACTGCCTTTGTTGCGCGCGGCGATGGTTGCCAGCGGCACGGCAATCAGCAACGCCAGCAAAACGCTGCCGAGCACCAGAAACAGCGTGGGCTCGATACGGGTGCTGATCAGCTTGAGTACGTCGATCTTGTACAGCAGCGACTTGCCCATATCGCCCTGCATCAGGTTCTTCATGAAGTAGACGTATTGCATCCACATCGGTTGATCGAGGCCTTACTGGGCGCGGATGTTGGCCAGGGCTTCAGGCGTGCTGCGCGCACCGAGCAGAATGCGGGCAGGATCACCCGGGATCGAGCGCACCAGAAGGAATGTCACCAGACTGATGCCGAACAACACGGGGAGAAGCTGCAGAGGACGCTGGAGAACGAATCGAAAACGCCCCAGATTCATCGTGCGCCCCGGTGCGGCTGCAGGAAATTCAACAGCGCAGGAAAGTACGCAGCCGGTTCTTCATAAAACGGCATGTGGCTGCTGTTTGGAAACACGTGCAGTTCGGCACTCTTCAATGCGTTTTTCATGCGCATGGCGCAGGCTGGCGTCAACTCGTCGTGCTGTCCGGTGGTAATCAGCACAGGCATTTCAAAGGCGGCCATTTCAGCCAGACGATTCCAGTCTTTCAGGTTACCGGTGTACAGAAACTCGTTCGGGCCTTGCATGGTCATGTACGGTCCCATGTTCCAGTCATTCAAGGAGCGCTGAACCGGCGCAGGCCATTCGTCCAGACGACAGACGTGACGATAGTTGAGCAATGTGATGGCCGCCTGATAGGCAGGATGATCAAGCGTGCCGCACGCCTCGTGACGCTGCATCATGGCGACCGTTTCGCTGCCCAGCGCGCCGCGCAAGCGGTTCAGTTCCAGCGCCAGATGAGGCATGTCCCCAACTGTGTTCTCCAGGATAAGTGTCTTGATCACTTCTGGATGGTGGATGGCGTATTCGATTGCCAGCCAGCCGCCCCACGAATGCCCAAGCAGGTGCACGCGTTGAAGGTTCAAGGTCTGGCGTACGGTTTCGACTTCACGCACATAACGGCTGATGTCCCACAGGGCCGGATCGGTGGGACGTGACGAGGCGCCGGTGCCGAGCTGATCGAACGCAACAACCCGCAGCCCCTCGTTTTTGAGCCAACTGTGAGCATCGCGCAAATAGTCGCAAGGCAGGCCCGGACCGCCATTGAGGAGCAACAATACGTCGTCCCCGGCACCAAAACTGTAGGCGACCACTTCGTGGCCATCCACTTCGATTACATAACGCTCATCCGGATCAATTTCACGCCACATCACACATCCCCTGTCCGGTGCCCGGCTCATGGCAATTACCCTACCGTGCAGTGCCAGGCCAGACATCTAGCATTTCTTATAGGTTTTGGGCAGCGTACCGGTTGCGAGCCTACGCGATGGCACTATCCTTGCTGCACATCATGACTATAGTGGTCTACGCTGTTTCAACTGACAAAGGAGGTCATGCGATGCAAGTGAGATTGTCGGATTACAATACACGTCTACAGTCCGCGGCCACGCTGGATCAGCAAATGGACTGCGCACTGCTGCTGGCTACGGGGCTAGGCTTCGATGCGGTGGTTTACGATTACAGCCCGGTGCCGGTGTCCCATGATGGTGCACTGATCACCCCTACGCTGCTGACATTGCGCAATACGCCTGCCGATTGGCACACACTCTGGTGCCGCCAGGGGTATTACCAGATCGATCCGGTTCAGCAGCTGGCGGTCAATAGCGTTTCGCCGTTCGTATGGTCTTATCAGCCTAAAGCGCAAACCGTGCTGCAAACCGTGATCAAGGATTTCCACAAGCCTGTGGTGCGCTATCTGCAGGATTCGCACATGACCTGTGGGTTGACGGTTCCCATTCATATGCCGAAGGGTGGATTTGCAACACTTACAGGCCTGCGCCTGGACAACAGCGACACAGCCCTGGAAGACGCACGGCAGGGCCTTGCCGATTTCGGTCTGCTGGCGCATGCGTTCCAGGAGGTCGCCTACCCCCTGTTCGACCAGAGCGTGCGGTCCTGCTCGACCATCAAGCTCACTCGCCGTGAGCGTGAATGCCTCTGCTGGTCCGCCGAAGGCCTGACCGCCAAGGAAATCGCTCATCAGCTCAATCGCTCGGTTGCGACCGTGACCCTGCATCTCAATTCGGCCATGCAAAAGCTCGGCGCGAAGAATCGCGTACAAGCTGTCGTGCGTGCCGTGCATTACCGTCTGCTCGACAACTAGAGAGGTCGGCACCTGAGCGTGTCCACAAAACCTATCTATTACCCCAGTTATGAAACGCATAACGCCGCGCTAAGGTATCCCGACATTTCAACGGAGGGACCTACGACATGGCCTACATCAATACTCAGGAGGGCTTCGCGCCCTTCGATCAATACCAGACCTGGTATCGCATCACGGGCGACCTGAAAGGTCCGCTCACGCCTTTGGTCATACTGCACGGCGGTCCCGGCTGTACCCACGACTACGTGGACGCGTTCAAGGATGTTGCGCACACCGGTCGTGCGGTCATCCACTACGATCAATTGGGCAATGGCCGCTCGACACACTTGCCGCACAAGGGCGCCGACTTCTGGACCGTGAACCTGTTTCTGGCCGAACTGGACAACCTGCTGGTGCACTTGGGTATCGCCGATAACTATGCCCTGCTCGGCCAATCCTGGGGCGGCATGCTGGCGTCCGAACACGCCGTATTGCGCCCGTCAGGCCTGAAGGCGTTGATCGTCGCCAACTCGCCGGCCGACATGCACACGTGGGTCAGCGAGGCCAATCGACTCAGAGGCCTGCTTCCACAAGCGGTACAAGGCACCCTGTTGAAGCATGAACAGGCAGGCACGCTTGACCATCCTGACTACGTTGCCGCATCCAGGCTGTTCTATGACCGCCATGTCTGCCGCGTCACGCCCTGGCCGGCCGAGGTGAAGCGCACCTTCGACCAGATCGATGCCGACCCCACCGTTTACCACTCCATGAACGGACCTACCGAATTTCACGTTATCGGCACCATGAAAGACTGGACGATCGTCGACCGCCTGTCTGCCATTGAAGTGCCTGCGCTGGTGATCTCTGGTCGCTACGACGAAGCCACTCCGCTGGTGGTCAAGCCGTACCTGGAAAACATACCGAACGTCGAATGGTCGCTCTTCGAAGAATCCAGCCACATGCCGCATGTAGAAGAACGCATGGCGTGTATGGGCAAAGTGGCGAGCTTTCTGGACGAGACGACCGGGTCAGTGCACGCCCCTCGACGCCACGAAGAAACCGAGCCGTCCTGACCGCCAGGGTTTTGATAAAACAGCGCTTCTTAGAGCAAAAAGCTTAAGTAGAGCAGTTAACCCAGCGAACTGAAAAACGTTAAGCCATAGATAAAAACTACTAGCTTATAAAAATAACTTATCACCGTTTTTTGGCGCCAGCAAAGCGAGCTACTTCCCGTAACGATAGTTAACACCGACATGAAAAAATGTTCATGCTTATTTATTAAAGCCAGGACAACTTCAGCAGAAAAACAGTTATTGGACGGCGTGTTTGCCGCTTCTATGTTTTGCTGCCGGAGGCAGGAATGAATCTTAGAACGTTAAATATTTCGCGCAGAGCGTCCCTTTGCTTCGGCATCATCACCGTCCTGCTGATCGGTCTGGGTGCGTTTTCTTATGTGCAAATGGGCCATCTCCGCAAAGCAGAGCAGAACATCGCCCAAAACGCGCTGCCCAGCATTGAGATCATCGACGATATTCAGATTGCCTTGTTGCATGCACGTCTTGAAAGCATCCGGATGCTCGCCAGCAGTGATCCCGAGGCCCACAGCACCGCTCTGAGCAAAACGCGCGAGGCCATCGAAGCGCTTCAGTCAAACAGCGACACCTATCGAAAAACCCTGATCTCCGGCGAAGAGGACAAAGCTCAGTTCGAAGACGCGGGCAATAAAATGCGTGACTACATCGATGGTGTCAAAGAGGTGATCGCACTCGACACTTCCGATCACGAAAAAGCCGTCGCCTTTGCCAACTCTGAACAGGTCAAACGGGCCGGCGCCTATCAGGAAAAACTGACCGTACTTCGCAAACAGAATGGACAGGAAGCCGACCAGTCCGGCGCAGATGCATCCGCCGTTTATGACCACAGCGTCAATGTATTGATGACCGTGGTTATCGTTGCGTCGCTGTTGACGATTTTTCTGGCCATTGCCTTGACCCGCAGTATTGTCGAGCCCATCAGCACGTCCCTGAAACTGGCGGAAGACATCGCAGCCGGTGATCTTACCCAGCAGTTGCAGGTCACAGGTTCGGACGAAGCGTCACGACTCATGCAGGCATTGAACCTGATGTCGGCAAAACTGCGCAGCACGATCCAGGAAATATCCGGCGCCTCCACGCAGTTGAGCACCGCCGCGGTCGAGATGACATCGATCACCGAAAGCGCTGACCGCACCTTGCAGCAACAGAACAGCGAGATCGAACAGGCTGCTACAGCGGTCAATCAGATGAGCGCTGCCGTTGAAGAGGTCGCCCGCAATGCAACGTCGACTTCTCAGGCGGCACAACAGTCCAGTGTTGCCGCAGACCAGGGCAACAAACGGGTATCGGAAACGCTTACAGCCATGCAAAGCCTGACAGGTCTGGTCGAAGGGTCGTCTGCGCAAGTATTGGCGCTGGCCACTCAGGCGCAGGATATCAGCAAGGTGCTGAGCGTCATCCGGGCCATTGCCGAGCAAACCAATCTGCTGGCGCTGAACGCAGCCATCGAGGCAGCGCGCGCCGGTGAACAGGGTCGAGGGTTTGCCGTCGTGGCTGACGAAGTGCGTGCACTGGCGCACCGCACCCAGACGTCCACCCAGGAAATCGAGCAGATGATTTCTGCGATTCAAAACGGGTCGTCCGCCACCGTGGAGTCCATGCAAAAAAGCACTGCGCAAGTTCACAGCACCCGTAAAACCGCTGAAGACGCTGGGCAATCACTCCGGCAGATCACCGATTCGGTGCTTGAAATCAACGACCGTAACCAGCAGATCGCAACGGCATCCGAGGAACAGGCACACGTGGCGCGCGACGTGGACCGAAGCCTGATCAGTATTCGCGATCTGGCCGTTCAAAGTGGCGAAGGCACGCGTCAGACACTGCTGGCCAGCAATGAGCTGTCGCTGCTGGCGGTCAACCTCAATGATCTGGTGCTGCGCTTCAGAACCTGACAAGGCGCTGCGTTGCAGCGACCCCTGCTGCACTTGATAAGGCTCTGATACCGGAAAATTCCGCATCATCAGGGTCTTGCCAAGTGCTTTTTCTTGCATGACGCATCGTCACTTTATTTATCGAACACCTATTCAGTTGGATCACAGCCGTATTCAAACGCGCAGGAGCTACGTCTTTTAAACAAGTATCCGGCTTGCGCGTTAGTTGGGATCAATAATCATTTGGCGAGGGCGGCAGCAAAGTAGACAGCCCTTCATCAGTTAACTGTAAAAAGAGCTGCACATCGCGAAAGCCACATCGCGAGGCCGCAAAACCGGGCATCCACAGGGGTATCTGTATGAAGGCAAGGGATCAGTAACCTTTGGCGCAATTGTGAACGCTCAGAATATTTCATGTCACACCGCTTCAGGTATGGCACGATCACTCCCTGCACAGGGCTGGCCGCTCCCGACGCGAGGTCGGGGCTGTCCCGGTGGATTAACATCAGGGTGACGCATTTGAACACTACATTGACTTCAACTGAACTGGCCGTGATCAGTGAAATCGAGGCTACCTCCAGTCTTCTGAGGCTGGTAACACGCCTGACGGGACTGAGGTTTGCGGCCATTGCCAAAGTGACCGAAAGCAGCTGGACCGCCTGCGCGGTGTACGACGAAGTCCAGTTCGGGGTCGAGGCCGGTCAGCAACTTAAACTGGAGACGACGCTGTGTAACGAACTGCGCCAACATCGCCAGCCTATCCTGATCAATAACGTGAGCACTGACGCCGTTTACGCCGAGCACGCGATTCCCAAACTCTACAAGTTCAAGAGTTACTTCTCGTTCCCGATCATTTTCCCCAACGGCGACTTCTTCGGCACACTCTGCGGTCTCGACATTTTGCCTGCGCAACTGGACGGTAGCGATACCGTCGAAACGTTGAAAGTGTTCTGCACGCTGATTGCCAGCACGCTGTATGCGCATTATCAGCTTCAGGAAATGCAAACGGCTGCGCTGCAGGAAGCCTGACAATCAGCGGCGCAGCTCACGCTCCATGATCAGCGTGCGCTCCTCGCCTTCCTGTTGTTCGCGAACCACCTTGAACCCCAGCGCGGTGTAAAAGCCCTGCGCTGTCAGCGATGAAGGCACGATCAGCACATCAACGCCCGCGCTACGCGCAACGTGATCGATCTGCGCCATCAACTGGCGGCCAATGCCTTGATGATGCCACGCCGGCTCGACAAACACTGAGCGCACAGCACCTCCCTCCAGACTCGCAGTGCCGACAATCTCGCCCTCCCGCTCGGCAACGAACACGTGGCGATCAGACATTAGCGCTTTCAGAGCAGTCGGACTGAAACTCAGCTTCACCCGCTCAATGACGCTGGGCGAATAATCCTGAGCATTGCTGGTGTGTAGCGCAGACAAAATTACTCTGCTGATCGCGTCGGCGTCTGCCTCGCAGGCGAGTCTGATCTGGAAATCCATCCCTGTCCTCCTGAGCGGTGGTACGCATTGAAGGGCAAATATAGTTCATTGCAGTGTATCGACCGAGTACAAGCCTGCACTCTCGACCGATGCATGGGCAACGGCACCGAAAAGTTGCAACCCCGGACACAAACGAGCCCGGAAAACCGGGCTCGCTCAGGCGCTCTCGGACAGTGGTGTTACTGCTGAGGCGTTTTCAACTTCATCACGTCGCCCGAGATCCTGGTGGTGTAGCCACTCAGGACCCATGCCCAGAACCACTTTTCCTGAATCTCGGTGTTGATCATCGCGTCACCGCCCTTGGCCTGGATGGCGGCGTTCTGAGCACGAACGAAACGGCTGTTCTGGCGGATAGGGATCACACCAAACAGCATCAGGCCGGTAGCGCTTGCTTCACTGTGACCCAGAACCGTGTATTGGCTGCTGTCGTAATGTGGCGATTTGATCGGGGCGCCGGTGCAGCCCGCCAGAATCAGACCGAACACTGCGGTAGCGGCAACTTTACTGATGTACTTCACTGAGTAACTCCATGGTAACAACCCGGGATCCAATTCCAGGGGAGCGACACTTTACCTGCCCGGACAGCGGATGAAAATGAAACAGTCCGCGCCGTTAAGCTGGTTACTCTGCCCATTCAAATCAGTCAACAATGAACAATCGTGCTCCCAATGCGGTTGACGACCTGTGCGCTTCGGCGTTGTCCGCCACTTGATAGCTCATGCCCGGGGTCAGGACGAATCGGCGACCGTCGTCGAGTTCGGTGATCAATTCTCCCTCCAGGCACAGCAGGATGTGCCCTTTCGAACACCAGTGATCCGCCAGATAGCCAGCGCTGTAATCGACCATTCGGACCCGAACCGAGCCGAACTGGCAGGTCCGCCAGATTGCGGTGCCGCTATCCCCCGTATGCTCTGTCGGTTCTATGGTGGTCCAGTCGGTTATGCCAAACGGGATTGCGCTCATGTCCATGGAAAGCTCGATCAGGTCAGTGTCAGGGAAAAGAACCTTAGCAATCCGCTGACCGCGCAAAAAGTCACAGATGCACTCTTTCATCGGGATACAGAGCCGCAAAACGCCCTAATCCCGTTTTACGCTGGAATGGCTACTGGATTGCTTACGAGTGCCTTACCAACTAAGAAATAATTCAAACGAGGGTCTCTTGCGCTCTAGTCGCATATTTCATGAAGCGGACGACGAACGGCAACATGCGTCGCAACAAACGTAAAATCGCTCAGAGGCCATGTAAACAAAGGGAATTCACCAACCCCATCGACGTCAGGAAAGGCAAAAAGGGGGATTACTCAAGCGTCAGGGGGCTATGGTCAAAAATTTTCGGCTGCTAAAGTGCGTTTCGTGATGTCATATAGTCATCACCCGTTTCTGTTGAGATCCCCATGAGTACTGGCGCCCCTATCCCTCTGAATGAAACGCAACGCCTGTTGCGCATCACGGAGCTGTGCGTACTCGATAACACCCCCGATGACGTCTTCGAAGAAATCGTGGCCATGGCTGCCGAGTTTTTCAACACGCCTATCGCATTGATTTCCATCGTCGACGAACACCGTCAGTGGTTCCGTGCCCGGGTCGGTCTGGAAGCGCAGGAGACCCCGCGCGACGTCTCGTTTTGCGCCTATACCATCCTGTCAGAAGAGGCGTTCGAGGTAACGGACGCCACGCTCGATGAGCGCTTCAAGGACAATGGCCTGGTCACCGGCCATCCGGGGATTCGTTATTACGCGGGCGCTCCGCTAGTTACTGAAGATGGCATCGCGCTGGGCAGCCTCTGTGTGATCGACACTCAGCCGCGGGGCCCGATGAGCGCGCATCAGTCCTCGATGCTTAAACGTTTTGCCTCGCTGGTCATGAAGCGGATCGTTGACCTGCGGCTCAGCTGCTTCGTCGATCAGCCGAGCGGTTTGTACAACCGCTCGCGCCTTGAGGAAGACATTAATCAGGCCGTCGCCTCGGGCCAGGACTATCGCCTGATAGCAGTCGACATGATCACGCCCGAGTTTCTCAACAGCATCGTCAAAGCACTCGGCTACAGTTTTTCGCAAGACATGGTCACCGCCATTAAAAAACGGCTGCAAGCCCTGCTGCCGTCAGACTGCACGCTGTACAAGGTCAGCCCTAACCGTTTCGGCTTTCTGCTGACGGCCGACATTACTTATGAAGCCGTGTGTCGAGCCATTATCAAGAACTTTGAAACCCCCGTGGAATGTCGCGGCATCCCGGTGCAGATGCAGGTGGGCATTGGCGTTGCAGCTCTGAGCAGCGACGCCAGCGGTGAGCAGGACTGGATGCGCCGGGTCATCAGCGCGGCGGATACAGCGCGTGAACGCAATGTAGGCTGGGCACTTTACGAGGCCGAATCCGACGCAGCTCAACAGCGCGCTTTCAAACTGCTCAGCTCGCTGACCAATGCCGTGCATGCCCAGGATCAGTTGCGCCTTGTCTATCAGCCACGCATTGATCTGGCCTCGGGCGTGTGCACCTCTGTCGAAGCCCTGCTGCGCTGGAATCATCCTGTTTTGGGAGCTATCGGCCCTGCCGAGTTCGTTCCCTTGGCAGAGAAAACAGCCCTGATGCGGCCGCTCAGCCTGTGGGTGTTGAAAACCGCGATAGAGCAAGCCGCGAGCTGGCAACAACAAGGCTTCGATTTTCGTATTGCCATCAACGTGACCCCGGAAGACCTGACCGGTCCAGCCTTTACCGACCGCATGATCAGCCTGCTGAACCAGCACGATATCGACCCGACCCGTTTCGAGCTGGAATTTACCGAAAGCGCGTTGATGCAGAACCCAGCCGAAGTGCGCCGCCAGCTTGAGCGTATGCGCGAGATGGGCATGGATGTCGCGATAGACGATTTCGGCACGGGTTACAGCAACTGGAATTACCTGCGCCAACTGCCCGCTACCACGGTCAAGCTCGATCAGTCGCTGATCCGCAATCTGGCCTTCGATGAAACCGACCAGCGTTTGGTGAAAGCATTGATTGGCCTGGCCAAAAAGCTCGGTTACTGCGTTGTCGCCGAGGGCATCGAAACCGATGACATCCGCCGTCTGGTCAAGCAATGGGGCTGCGACGAAGGCCAGGGCTACCTGATCGCCAAGCCGATGGAAGCCGATACGCTGGTCGATTGGCTTGGCCCGAAACGTCGCCTGCAAAGTGCTGCTGAAGCAGCGATGGCGTCGTCTGCCCGAGAACAACGGTTATAACGTTAGATCATAACTTCATAACGAGCCGCGTCATAAATCGCTATGCTGCCCGCCACTTTTTTGCCTGATGCATGAGTTTGACAGGGTTGGATATGGAAGCGGGCGGTCTGGGTTTTGTCGTAGCAGGTCTGGTGGTCGGGTTTATCGTAGGCATGACTGGGGTCGGTGGCGGCTCGCTGATGACGCCGATCCTGTTGTGGTTCGGCATCAATCCGGCGACTGCTGTCGGCACTGACCTCCTTTATGCAGCGATCACCAAATCCGGTGGTGTGCTGGTTCACAGAAAAAACGACAACATCGACTGGAAAATCACTGGCCTGCTGACCCTGGGCAGTGTGCCTGCGGTATTGCTGACGCTGTGGTTTTTGAGCACTTTGCACGCAGCACCCGAAGCGCTGAACGCCATCATCAAACAGGCTCTGGGTTACGTGCTGCTGTTGACGGCACTGGCCGTGTTGTTCAAGAAGAAGCTGCTGGCCTTCGCGCATGGTCGCGGGGATGGACATTCTTTTTTCAGCGGCACCAGCCTGACGGTACTGACCGTTATTACAGGTCTGATCCTCGGCACCATGGTGGCATTGACCTCCATCGGCGCAGGCGCGCTGGGCACTGTGGCGTTGTTCATCCTTTATCCGCTGCTACCCACTCGCCGTCTGGTAGGCACCGAAATTGCCCATGCTGTGCCGCTGACTCTGGTGGCGGGCCTCGGCCACGCCAGCATGGGTAACATGAACTGGGAGCTGTTGGGCTGGCTGCTCATGGGTTCGCTGCCCGGCATTTATCTGGGCAGCCACATGGCCGGACGCGTTTCGGACGATCTGCTGCGACCGTTTCTGGCGATCATGCTGGGTGCGATCGGCTTCAAACTGGCGTTCTGACCACCTTCAAGCATCAATCTGTCACATCGTTGCGTCAGTCTCGCCCACGGTGAAGCTTGCGTTCATCAGGAATCGCAATTTTTTGTGGATCAACGCGGGTTTTCGGCGCAGGATTTTGTCGGTCTGCTTTTGCGCCGATGACCGGCACAGATTCATCCTTGCTCACAGGAGATGCCAACGATGCTTATCCGAATAGAAGAAGGTGTTTATGGGGCCCATTGGGTCGTGAAGCTGGACGATTATCCGGTCACATGCCGGAACTGGCAGGAAGCCAAAGAATTCGCCGATCGCATGAAATCCCGAATCGATGCACCCCACTCGCTTCCGCTGTCGACACTTCACGCCGCCCCGGAAAGAACCGCCAGCGCGATGGCCAACTGAGCCATTCGTCTGTCGCCACGCTGACACAACCAACGCCGTTGCTCTGACAACGGCGTTTTTGTGAGTGGTGGACGGCCCCGAAATTCTTTACAACAATCCGAAATCAATTCTCATTTCCGTGACATCCATTTCACATCTTCTTCACGTCAGGCTGGGTAAATTACAACCACTCCTTTGATGAATCCCATTTGGCCCACCCCGTTGTGGGCCATTTTTTTGCCTGTAAAAAAGTAACTTCATCGTCCGGCATCAGGCGATGTTTGCGCAGCTGCGCGGTTACTGCTGCGGTGCTTTTGTCGTTACATCTCTGGTTTCCAGAACGGTCGAGCTGTTCAGCGCGCCCGTATTCAACTCGGCGAGACGGTCATTGCCTGTGCCACTGACAATGTCATGGCTCCAGTTAGCCGTCACGATTGCCGCCCAGGCCAGCAAAAACAGTACAACGGCCTGCATGGCCCACTTGGTAATGATCGACATGAGCGTTCTCCTTTAGGGTCGGTGTGACGAGCATATAAACATTCATCCATTGCAGAAGAATTGCAGAGTTTCGAGTTTTTGCCACTGCGCCACTCATCCTTCTTGATGAACTCCGCCGCGCGGATGTGTTTCCACATCTCATGACCGGTTCATCACGCTATCGGCGTTGCTGCGATTGGCTTGAGCCGCATGCACTGCGCGGCTGCAGCGCCGCCAGGTCGGCTTCATCATCGACGGGAGATCCCTCATGCCTACCCCCAACAAAGACAAATACACCGACAAGCAAAAGCGCAAGGCCGAGCACATCGAGCAAGGCTATGAAGAAAAAGGCGTTTCCAAAGGCCAGGCAGAAGCACGCGCCTGGGCAACCGTGAACAAGCAATCCGGTGGCGGTGAACGCAAGGGAGGTTCCGGAACCAAAACCCCGGCTTCCGACAAATCAGCCGCGCGCAAAGACTCGGCCGACAAGGCTTTGGCGACGAGACAAGGCAAGCCCCGCAACGATCAGTCGCTGGAATCGCAGACCAAGGTGGACCTGATGCAGCGTGCGCGTGGGCTGAAGATCGCCGGACGCTCGACCATGAGCAAAGAGGAGTTGATCACTGCGTTGAAAAAAGCCACATAAAGGAGCTTGCCCATGACCGGGACAAGAACACGCAAGACTTATGTTGTTCTGCTGCCCACTCACAAGACCCTCGCCACTCACGAGGTGGTGACCCATCAAGCATTGGCAGAAAAGCTGGCCACGCTGCTTGGCGCCGAGTTCGCCGGGCTGCACGACAGTGCCATTCATCAAGGCCCGGGCATTTACTACGTGCCATCCGACACACTGGTTGGCAAAGACCATCCGCGCCAGCTTGATATCCAATCCGAAGATGATCTGTTCGGCGGGCTGATTGCCGAGCCCTTCATGGCCACCAAAGCGTTGTCTCATGCCCTCCCCGACGATGCCACGTCCAGAACGCCCGGCTGGTCGGAGGACTTTCATCGTCAGGCAGCCGACGCCGTATTGGCAGGGTTTACTGCCTTCAACAAGGCAGATGCCTTGCAGGCCGGGGAGCGGATGCTCGCCGACGGCCCCGTGCGGGTAAAACCGGTACTGGCGACAGCGGGTCGCGGTCAGGTGGTGGTCAGCTCGCTCGAAGCCCTGCAAGAGGCCGTATCGCTGCAGGACATTGATGAGGTCAACGAATATGGTCTGGTGCTGGAAGAGAACCTGCAGGACGTGGTCACCTACAGTGTCGGGCAAGTACGGGTAGCAGGCACGCTCGCCAGCTATTACGGCACTCAGAGCCTGACCACGGATAACCAGGGCGAGACCGTTTACGGCGGCTCACACCTGCACCTGGTCCGCGGCGAGTACGAGGCATTGCTGCAGCTGGATCTGGACGATGCGGTGCGACAAGCCGTGCAGCAGGCGCTTGCCTACGAAAAGGCCGCGTTTGCCTGCTTTCCCGGCTTCATCGCGTCCAGGCGCAACTACGACATTGCACAGGGCACCAACTCACGCGGCCAGCGCTGCTCCGGCGTACTTGAACAATCGTGGCGTATTGGCGGGGCCAGCCCGGCGGAAATCGAAGCGTTGCTGCGCTTTGCTGCTAACCCTGAACTGCAACAGGTCGAAGTCACGACCCATGAAGTCTATGGCAAGACGTCGCTCCCTGCCGGCGCTCAGGTGTTGTACGAGGGCGATGACCCTCAAGTGGGCTTTATCACCAAATTCATACAGGTCGGACCTCATGAGCGTCAGCAGTGAAACCATCGAGATACAGGTCAACGACGAATCCATCTCCGGAACCATCGTCACGCCGTGTGAGAAATTTCCCGGCATTCTCTTCGTGCATGGCTGGGGCGGCAGCCAGCGCCGCGATCTGGCCCGTGCCAAGAACATCACTGGCCTGGGCTGCGTGTGCCTGACGTTCGATATGCGCGGTCATGAGCGCACTGAAGGGCTGCGTGGCAAGGTGTCGAGGGAACAGAGCCTGGCCGATCTGTTGGCCGCCTATGACCGTCTGGTCAGCCACCCGTCTGTAGACCCGGAAGCGATAGCCGTCATCGGCACCAGCTACGGAGGGTATCTGGCGACGATTCTGAGTTCGATGCGCCCGATCAAATGGATGGCGTTGCGGGTGCCAGCCCTTTACTGGGACGCCGATTGGGAGATGCCCAAACAGGAACTGGACCGCGACAAGCTTGCACACTACCGACGTTCGGCCGTGACCGCGGCGGATAACCGGGCGCTGGGCGCGTGCAAGGAATTCAAGGGGGATGTGCTGCTGATCGAGTCAGAGCAGGACGACTATGTGCCACATGCCACGGTGATGAGCTATCGCAGCGCGTTCGAGCAGGCCCACTCATTGACCTATCGCCTGGTTGACGGCGCCGACCATGCGCTGAGCAGTGATATCAGCCAAAGCGTCTATAGCTCGATGCTGACAAACTGGATCAGCGAAATGGTCATTGGCGCGCGACTGGTCGACTACCCTCACCATTCGGCGAAGTACTCTTGAGATGAGCGCCTGATCGAGGCGCTTGCAAGAGCCTGTGAAGCGGGCGTCAGTATTTGGTGCTTTGCTGGTCCGGCTTGGCAGGCGTGTCGACATGGCGCGGTCCCGCCACTATCAGCGCAAGAACGCCCAGAACAGGGACAGCGACAATCACAATGAACCACATCAACTTGTTGTTGGAGTCAGTCACGCTTTTGCGCACCCGCATGATCGCCCATATATCCGAAATCACGACCAGAGCAGTAAGGGCCGTAAACAGCCATAAGTGGTTTTCCGATATCCAAGGCATTTGAAATCTCCTGCACATTCAACGAAGGCAACCAGACCGGCTGCCCATACTCTAAAGAGGCGTCAGAGCCGCTTAAAGTTCAGAGAATCAGGGAAATCAAACGTTTTGGCCGCCGAGGGCAATGAACGGCATCGTGAGCAGGACGCGGGCGCGCCGTGATTACGCAAAGGTCTCGACAGTAGGGCAAAGCGAGAAAGGCAGTGTCGTCGCGGACAGGTCGAGTACCACCTGACCGCTACGACACAGATGACATGGCGATATCAGGTGATAGGCGCCGGGTTGAACAGGGTGATGTCGTTGTGAAGACGGTAGTGCTCGGTCCAGGTCTTTTTCTTGCCGCTGGCCACGTCCAGATAGAAGTGGAACAGCTCCCAACCCAGGTCTTCGATGGTGGCGCGTCCGGTCGCAATGCGCCCCGCGTCGATGTCTATCAGGTCAGGCCAGCGCTGAGCGAGTTCGGTCCGCGTCGACACCTTCACCACCGGTGACATGGCCAGGCCGTACGGTGTACCGCGACCGGTCGTGAACACGTGCAGGTTCATGCCGGCGGCCAGTTGCAACGTCCCACAGACAAAATCGCTGGCAGGTGTGGCGCAGAAGATCAGGCCTTTTCTGCTGACACGCTCACCTGGGCCGAGTACGCCATTGATGGCGCTGTTGCCAGACTTGACGATGGACCCGAGGGACTTCTCGACAATGTTCGACAACCCGCCCTTCTTGTTGCCCGGCGTGGTGTTGGCGCTGCGATCTGCCTCGCCCTTGGCCAGGTAACGGTCGTACCAGTCCATTTCACGCACCAGCGCCTTCGCCACGTCCTGGTCCTGCGCACGCGAGGTCAGCAAGTAGATGGCATCGCGCACTTCAGTCACTTCCGAGAACATCACCGTAGCGCCTGCGCGCAACAGCAGGTCGGAGGCAAAGCCCAGCGCGGGGTTGGCGGTGATGCCGGAGAACGCGTCACTGCCGCCACACTGCATGCCGAGGATCAGCTCGGATGCCGGAACCGTTTCACGACGACGCAGGTCGAGCTTCTTCAGGCGCACCTCGGCCAGTTCCATGATCTGCTCGACCATTTCATTGAAGCCGTGGCTTGAATCCTGAAGCCGGTACAACCAAGGCTCGCTCAGGTCGACCGAGCTGTCGCCTTCGTGCATGACCTGATCGGCCTGCAACTTCTCGCAGCCCAGACTGATCACCAGCGCCTCGCCACCCAGATTCGGGTTGCGCGCCAGGTTACGCACCGTGCGGATCGGGATGTAAGCGTCGGTGGCGGTAATGGCCACACCGCAGCCGTAGCTGTGGGTGAGGGCCACCACGTCATCAACATTCGGGTATTTGGGCAGCAGTTCGTCGCGGATGCGCTTGACGGCAAAGTCGAGCACGCCGGTCACGCACTGCACGGTGGTAGTGATCCCCAGAATGTTGCGAGTGCCTACCGTGCCGTCGGCATTGCGATAGCCTTCGAAGGTGTAACCCTCCAGCGGCGCCTGCTTCTCCGGCACGGCATCAGACATCGGCAGGCTGTCCAGCGCAGGCGCTGACGGCATGCGCAACTGGTCTTCCCTGACCCAACTGCCACGTGGTATCGGCTGCAACGCATAACCGATCGTGTGGCCGTAACGAATCACGGCCTCACCGGCAGCCAGGTCAACGGTGCTGACCTTGTGGCTCTGCGGTACGTTATCGACAGTGACCAGACCGTTATCGAATTCGGTTCCGGCTGGCACACCCTGGTCGTTGACTACGACCACCACGTTGTCCAGCGGATGCAGCCGGATGTAACGCGGAGAGTCGGCATGTTGAATCAGGTTCATCACGGTTTCCTCAGGATTTTGCTTCGGAAAGGTCGCTGGCTTGGTCGTCCAGCAATGGCCCCTTGGCAGGCGGCTCTATCAATTCCACACGCTTGATTTCACCCACGATGAAAATGTAACTGATTACCGCCAGCAGCGCGTTGGCGCCCACGAACACCAGTGCCCACTTGAACGAGCCGGTGCTGCTGATGATGTAACCAATCACGATCGGAGTGGTGATCGATGCAATGTTACCGAAGGTGTTGAACAAGCCACCGCTCAGGCCGGCGATCTGCTTGGGCGACACGTCGGACATGACTGCCCAGCCCAGCGCGCCCACGCCTTTACCGAAGAACGCCAGGGCCATGAAGCCTACGACCACCCATTCGATGTCAACGTAGTTGCAGGTCACGATGGACGTCGACAGCAGCAGGCCGCCAATGATCGGTGCCTTGCGAGCGAAGGTCAGCGAGTGGCCCTTGCGCAGCAGGTAGTCGGAGATCACCCCGCCCAATACACCGCCGATAAAACCGCAAATGGCTGGCAAGGACGCGATGATACCGGCCTTGAGAATGGTCATGCCGCGTTCCTGGACCAGATACACCGGGAACCAGGTCAGGAAGAAGTAGGTGATGCCGTTGATGCAGTATTGGCTCAGGTAGATACCGAGCATCATGCGGTTGGTCAGCAACTGACGAATGTAGTCCCACTTCGGTCCGCTGCTGGCAGGTTTTTCCTTGTCCTTGCCTTTGACCTTGTCCTGATCCAGGTCGACCAGGCCACCATTGCTGGCGATGTGGTCGTACTCTGCCTCATTGATCATCGGGTGATTGCGCGGGCTGTAGATGACTTTCATCCAGATCGCGGAGAACACGATACCGATGGCGCCCATCACCACAAACACATGCTGCCAGCCGTAGGTGTAAACGATCCAGCCCATCAGCGGTGCGAACAGCACGGTGGCAAAGTATTGCGCGGAGTTGAAGATAGCCGAGGCCGTACCGCGTTCAGCGGTAGGGAACCAGGCAGCCACAATGCGCGCGTTGCCAGGAAACGAAGGTGCTTCGGCCAGACCCACCAGAAAGCGCAGCATGAACAGCGCAACAATGGCGGTGGAGATACCGAACTCGCCCACATAGCCTTGCAGCAAAGTGAACAGTGACCACGTGAAAATACTTGCGGCATAGACTTTCTTCGACCCGAAACGGTCAAGCAGCCAGCCACCAGGAATTTGCCCGGCCACGTAAGCCCAGCCAAATGCGGAGAAAATATAACCCAGGGTTACGGCACTGATGCCGAGGTCTTTCTGGATGCTGGAACCAGCAATTGCGATGGTAGCGCGGTCGGCATAGTTGATAGTGGTGACCAAAAACAGCATCAGCAGGATCAAATAGCGGACGTGCGTCGGCTTGGACTTTTGCATCAATAAAACTCCCACTAGTTATTTTTTTACGCGGGTAAAACTGTTTTTGGGTGCAGCGTTACAGGCCCCTTAGAAGTGTCGCAGCGACGACATCTCTACCTGTACGGGTCGTACGTTCCAACGACAAAACCGCTGATCGCTCAGCGGTTCTGGGTAGGGGGGTGTTACTGCTTGCCTTGCTTGTCCATGAGCGCAGCGAGCATGTCGCATTCTTCCGGGGTCAGGTCAGTCAATGGAGCGCGAACCGGACCGGCGTCGTAACCGGCGATTTTCGCGCCAGCCTTGACGATGCTGACCGCATAACCGGCTTTACGGTTACGAATTTCCAGGTAAGGCAGGAAGAAGTCATCGATGTATTTGCCGACAGCCTCGTGATCGTCACGGGCAATGGCGTGGTAGAAATCCATCGCCATTTTCGGTACGAAGTTGAACACCGCTGACGAGTAGACCGGTACGCCCAGCGCCTTGTAGGCAGCAGCGTAGACTTCAGCAGTCGGCAGACCACCCAGGTACGAGAAGCGATCACCCAGACGACGGCGGATCGAAACCATCAGTTCGATATCGCCCAGGCCGTCCTTGTAACCGATCAGGTTCGGGCAACGCTCGGCCAGTTGCTCCAGCAGAGTTGGCGTCAGGCGGCAGACGTTACGGTTGTAGACAACCACACCGATCTTGACCGACTTGCAGACGGCTTCAACGTGGGCAGCAACACCGTCCTGGCTGGCTTCAGTCAGGTAATGCGGCAGCAGCAACAGGCCTTTGGCACCCAGACGCTCGGCTTCTTGAGCGTATTCGATGGCCTGACGGGTAGGACCGCCTACGCCAGCCAGGATAGGGACGCTGGTCTCGCAGGTATCAACGGCCGTCTTGATAATTTCGGAATATTCGCTGGCTGCCAGGGAGAAGAACTCACCTGTGCCGCCTGCTGCGAACAGAGCGCTTGCGCCGTAAGGGGCCAGCCACTCAAGACGCTTGATGTAACCAGCACGATGGAAGTCGCCCTGGGCATTGAAATCGGTAACCGGGAAAGACAGCAGACCGGAAGAGAGGATGGACTTCAGTTCTTGTGGATTCATTATTCGAACACCCTGTGGGACATAAATTGTGAATGGATCACCGGGGCAGTGCCGATGTCGTAAGTCATCGTACAATTGAAAATAAAATCACTCAACAGAGATTTTCGGGTTTTTCACAGGGAAGACGATAAAAGACAGTAATGGCCTGCACGGCCGGGGGCTTTGAAGAAGATCAACGGTCGATACGGTTATACGATAACCGCCTGAGCGCTACGCTTGTGAACCTTGAATCAAGCAGTCTGGCGTCTTCATCTGCGGAGGAAGACGCTAATGTACTCAATGTCGAGTGCGTACGGCGCTGAAGCAGATCGGCATCAAAGGCTTCAGGCCCGCTGCGACTCTGCCTCTTCATGCGCATGGCGCAGGCGTTCACGACTGTTGGTCAAATGCAGCCGCATGGCAGCACGGGCGGCATCCGAATCCTGACGGGCGATGGCCTCGTAGATTTCTTCGTGCTCGCGGCTCAGCCGGTCCATGTAATGCTGCTGATCATCATGCGCCAGACGTGCCGAGTTCAGGCGCGTGCGCGGAATGATGCTGGTGCCCAGGTGCGTCATGATGTCGGTGAAGTAGCGGTTACCGGTCGACAGGGCAATCTGCAAATGAAACTGGAAGTCTGAAGCCACTGCGTCGCTGGCGTGTGCCGCGCTTTCACTCAAGGCATCGAGTGCCGCACGCATGGCTGCCAGCTCCTCCGGCGAGCGACGCTGGGCCGCAAGGCCAGCCGATTCGACTTCCAGGCTGATCCGCAACTCAAGAATCGCCAGTACGTCACGCAGGGTGACAATAGTCGCAGGGTCGATCCGGAAGCCGCTCGGGCTTGGCGTGTCCAGCACGAAGGTGCCGATACCGTGCCGAGTTTCAACCAGACCGGAAGCCTGCAGGCGCGAAATGGCTTCGCGAACGACGGTCCGGCTGACGCCCTGCTCTTCCATGATCGCGGATTCGGTGGGCAATTTATCGCCACGCTTGAGCTGGCCGCTGCGAATTCGCTCGGACAGTTCAGTCACCAGCTCCTGCGCGAGGCTACGGTGTTTTCTACGGGCGCGGGGCGGAGCGCTTTGATTTTCCATATCCAACGTCAATCTCTGGACAGTTAAACAAGCGCTAATCATAGCTCAGCGGTTGTATGATCACATCCTGAAAAAGCACCCTACCCCTGTAAAGCCTTGTTCAAACCGGCTCGGGCATGCGCCTTTCGATCAGTTGCGAGTCGACAACGTGCACGTGACGGTCATGAAAACGCTTGAGGCTGCTGCGATGACCGACGCTCAGCAAGGTCAGATCAGGCAGCTCCGTGAAGATCGCCTCATGCATCGCAGTCTCGTCTTCCTCGTCCATCGCAGACGTTGCTTCATCCATATAGAGCCAGCGAGGTGCCAGTAACAGCGCCCGGGCAAAGGCCACGCGTTGCTGCTCGCCGGGAGAAAGCAGACGTTGCCAGTGATTGCTTTCGTCCAGGCGCGGCACCAAATGTTCCAGGCGGCATTTGACCAGCACATCGGCAAAGCGCGCGGCCGGGTATTGATCGGCAGGCTGTGGATAACTCATGGCCTCGCGCAACGTGCCAATCGGTAGATACGGGCGCTGAGGCAGAAACAGTGATTGCCCGACCGGCAGACGGATACGACCCTCGCCCTGCCGCCACAGCCCACCCAGCGCTCTGAGCAGCGAACTCTTCCCGCTGCCCGAGCGCCCGCTGAGCATGACTTTCTCACCGGCGGCGATATGCAGGTTGGCGCCCAGCAGTAACCGTCGCCCGCCCGCCAGGGTGAGCCCCAGATTATGCAGGTCCAATGCATCTCCCGACTGAACTGTTTCAATGACGGACGGCCGCGCCTCATGGTCGGACATCGCCTGACGGAAGCTCAACAGACGATCGCAGGTCGCCCGCCACGATGCCAGGGTGCCGTAGGCGCTGATGAACCAGCTGAAATTTTCCTGCACGTTGCCGAACGCCGAGTTGATCTGCATCAGATCACCCAATTCGATCTTGCCAGCAAAATAGCGTGGCGCTGCGACTATAAAAGGAAAGATCAGCGCGATCTGCGAATAGCCCGACGTGAAGAAAGTCAGTCGTTTCTGCACCTTCATCGAGGTCAGTACGTTGTTCCAGATCATCGAGAAGCGCCCGCTCAGGCGCTGGTTTTCATTTTTCTCGCCCTCGGACAAGGCGATGCTTTCAGCGTTCTCGCGCACACGTACCAACGCAAAACGCATGTCGGCTTCATAGCGCTCCTGCTGGTTGTTCAACGGAATCAGACGGCGCCCGATCCAGTGGGTCAGAAAGCTGCCCACCACCGCATAGAGCATGGCGGCCCAGAACATGTAACCGGGGATCGTGATACCGAACAGCTCGATGCTTCCGGAAACTCCCCACAGAATGACCGAGAACGAGACCAGGCTGACCACGGAGCTCATAAGGCCCAACCCAAGGCTCAGCGTGCTGGTGGTGAACTCATTGAGATCTTCGGACAGGCGCTGGTCAGGGTTGTCCGTGTAGCCGCCCTGCTCCAGGTGGTAGTAATTCTTGTGGGCCAGCCAGCGGGCGAAGTGCTGCTCGGTCAACCAGCGCCGCCAGCGAATCGTGAGCAGTTGCGTCAGATAGAGCCGATAAACGGCGGCCAGGATGGCAATGGCAGCAATGCCACTGAAGTACAGAATCAGATGGGTAAAGGCACCGAGGTCCTTGTTCTGCAAGGCGTTGTAAAAGTCCCGGTACCAGCTGTTGAAGAGTACTGACACTTGTACACTGAACAGCGACAAGGCGATGACCGACACCAGCAACACCCAGGCCATGGTCTTTTCTTCACTGCGCCAATAGGGCGTTATCAGCTTCCAGACCCGGGAGAAAAACGCACCTTTGACGGTGTCGTTGACGGCAGAATACTCAGCATTGCGATTCATTTTATTCAGGCTCGCTGTCTCTAAAAGTACGATGCCTGAACACAATGAAGCAAAAAACGGCCTGGACGCTCAGGATGAAGAAAGCTTCATCAGCGACGAACAGGGCGCTTCTGCAATTTCCGCTGCAAGGTTCTGCGATGCATGCCCAGCGCACGCGCGGTGGCCGAGATGTTGCCTTCGTGCTCGGTCAGCACACGCTGGATGTGCTCCCACTGCAAGCGGTCCACCGACATCGGGTTTTCCGGGACCAGCGTGTCGAGATCAGCATGCTCGGACAACAGCGCTGCCAGCACGTCGTCAGCGTCCGCCGGTTTGCACAGGTAGTTACAGGCGCCACGCTTGATCGCCTCTACCGCAGTGGCAATGCTCGAATAGCCGGTGAGAATCACCACACGTATTTCCGGGTCCATTTCCAGCAGTTTGGGCAGCAGCACCAGACCGGAATCGCCCTCCATCTTGAGGTCCAGCGCGGCGTACTCGGGAATATCCTGCTGCGCCAGCGCCAGACCCTCTTCGGCCGAACCTGCGGTGCTCACCCGAAAACCACGACGGCTCATGGCGCGTGCCATGACGCGGGTAAACGTGGCGTCGTCATCGACCAGCAACAGATGCGGCAGCTCTTCGCCGTCGACCTGGATGTCTTCGTCACTCATGCTTCTTCTCCTCGTGTATCACGGGGCAGGCGCAGCTCGGTGAGCGTGCCGCCCTCTTCATGACTGTAGAGCTTCACCGAGCCACCCGCACGGGTAACACTGGCCTTGCTCAGAAACAGACCCAGGCCGAAACCTTTGCCCTTGGTAGTGAAAAACGGTTTGCCAATCTGCTCGGCGATGGCCAGCGGCACGCCAGCACCGTGATCCCGGATACTGATGCAGATTTCTGCACTGTCCCAGTTCAGGTTGACTTCAAGGCCATCAGGACACGCATCGGCGGCATTATTAAGCAGGTTGAGCAACGCCTGAGTCAGGTCCGGTGGTGGTGACAGCATGGGCACTTCACCTTTGCCCAACTGCGTGAACCGGTAACTCACCTCGGGTCGCATCAGGTGCCAGCGATTGAGCGATTCATCCATCCAGCGGCTGGCGGTCTGATACTCCACCGCCATGCGCCGATTGGCCTCTGCGGCACGCACCAGTTGCTGCAGCGTCAATTTGCACTGTTTGACCTGTTCCTGGAGAACCGACAGATCGTCCTGCAATTCCGGATCGCTGTGATCCTGACGCATCTCCTTGAGCAATACGCTCATGGTTGCCAGCGGCGTGCCCAATTCATGCGCAGCGCCTGCAGCCTGAGTCGCGACGGCGAGCAACTGCTGATCACGCAGGCCCTCTTCCCGACGAACCGCGCGCAGTTGCTCCTGACGACGCAGCTCCTCGGCCATCTTCGCCGCAAAGAACGTGATGACTCCGGCAGCCAGTACAAAGCTTAGCCACATGCCATAGACCTGCATGTTTTCCCGGGCAATGGGGTAAGTTTCCAGTGGGTAGGACTTCACCATCAGAAACGTGTACAGCGCCAGGGCAAAGCCGGACAGCATCAACGAATAACGCCACGGCAGAGTGGCGGCGGCAATCGTCAGCGGCACCAGATAGTAGGAGACGAACGGGTTGGTCGAACCGCCCGAGTAATACAGCAGGGCGCTGTGAATCAGCAGGTCTAGCGCCAGTTGCAGGGCGTATTCCAGCTCGGTCAACGGCAACGAGGTGCGCAGGCGGATGACGGTCAGCAGACACAGAATCAGCGAGCACCCCAGCGTGATCGACAACTGCAGCCACGGCAGCGGCAGGAAGTCGAACAACCAGGCGATCCCGACCGAGCCCGCTTGAGCAGCCAGCACCAGTATACGGATGAATGTCAGACGCCACAGGTTCTGGCGTGTGGCGGAAAGCATTTGAACGGGGGCGAGCATGAGCTCTCCTGATGAGCGCTCCAGGCGGATCGAAACGAGTATAACCAAGCAGGAGGCAAAACTGGAAAAGTGCGTCAACACGCCGCATATCCAGAAAGGCCGCCGACGCAAGGCGACTCAGGAACCAGAATCAGCGACCAGAGTCTGATAGCTTTGTGCCGCCCGACACGTGTTGGAGGCCGTTCCATAACAAGGAGTTCTCATGTCCACTCTTCGTCCTGCTGTCACGCTTTTCGCGCTGGCTGCCGCTGCCCTGTCCAGTTTACCGGCCATGGCTGAAGAAGCCCGCTACAACCAGATTTCACTGCGTGCCGAGGTCAATCAAGAGGTCCAGCGCGACCTGATGCTCGTCACGCTGTACACCGAAGCGCAGGACAGCGACCCGGCCAAGCTGGCAGCGCAGGTCACCGAGACCATGAACAAGGCGCTGGGTCAGGCGCGCCAGGTCAAAGAGGTCAAGATCCGTCAGGGCAACCGCAACAGCTACCCGATCTACGACGACAAGGGCGGGAAGATCACCGGTTGGCGTGAACGCGCTGAATTGCGCCTGGAAAGCCCCGACTTTGCTGTGCTGTCGAAGTTGACCGGCGAATTGCTCACCGATCTGAAGATGGGCGGGATGGATTTCTCGATTTCCCCATCGACCCGCAAGACCAGCGAAGACACCTTGCTCAAGGATGCAGTGACGGCATTCAAGGCCCGTGCACAACTGGTCACCGAGGCGCTTGGCGGGACCGGCTACAAACTGGTCAACCTGAACCTCAACACCTCGGGCTATCCACAGCCTTATTTGCGCGCGCCAGTCATGATGATGAAGTCGTCGCGTGAAGACGCTATGCCTACCCCTGACGTTGAAGCAGGCACCAGCCAGGTCAGCGTTGCGGCTGACGGCGTGATCGAAGTCGCCATCCCTTGATTGTTCAGGCGGCAACAGACGTTGCCGCCACTTTCCCACGCCCTGCACGACGATCTTCTCGCCACCTTCGGCTGAGCCTTACAGCCCTTGGCGGGATGCCTGATTCCCTGAAAACTCCCCGTCCGTAAAATCGCCCCTGTATCAACCGCACATACTCCTGCGTACTGCCGAGCGAACATTCGACGAGCCTTTACGCGTCTCTTTATCAAGGAATCACGGATGAATCCTGTCATTACGCCAGAACCGCTACCCAAGCCAGCACCCTTCGAAGCCGGTCACGGTGACGAACACAAGGCCACCCACAGCTCGATCGAAGCCGTCCTTGAACAGGCCGGTTTTTCGAAGCATGAGCGACGCGCCATCTATTTTGGCAACTGGCTGCGCGATTACTCGCAGCTGCTCGACCCCAAGATCGTCCGCGCCACCACTATGCCCAAGAACTTCCCGGACATGTTGTCTCGCGAAGCACTGACCAAAATCGTCGACGTGCTTGCCGTGGATGAATTCATCGACCTGATGAAGGCAGACCGACCGAGCTTTGAGGTCACCCCCAAACGACTCGGGGTCTACCGCGCCACCGAGCACATCGACAATCCCAAGGCCATCAACCCGCAACCTGCCAATGCCAGGGAACGCGACGCTGACTTTGAACCATGGGTTCTGCCGGGCGATCCGATACTGGAAGTCGACTCCGATACGTCCATGAAGCGCTACATTCAACGCTCTGTCGACGTCATGACTCAACAACTGAATGTCGCGGTACAGGCTGGTCGTGAATCCACCGACGGGCTGCGGGCACTGGGATCGGCGCTGCACATTCTTGAAGATTTTTTTGCTCACTCCAATTTCGTCGAGCTCAGCCTGATCAGGCTGGGCCATACCAAGGTACTGCCCTGGACCTCCGAAGCCGACTGCAAACATCGGCTGCCTTTGGTCACCGGCATGTTCAGTGGCAGCGATATCATTGCCAGCCTCGCTGCGCCCCTGGGCAAAATCCTGTTCTCTGCCGAGCAGAGACCCTTTGAAGCGACCGAAGCCGGCAAGCGTTATCAGCGCGACCAGATCATTCAGATCCTGCTCAGCGAATATCCCGATCCGCAGCTCTACGATGCTCACGAAGCGTTTCTGGCCACCCGCGATGAATGGGCCAACCTGCCTTTTGCCGAACAGGTCGAGAAGTTCTACTGGTACATCGGTACGCCGGGAAGAATCGCCAGTCATGCGATTGGCACTGTGATGCAAGGCCTGACCACCTTTCTTGGTAACAGCGTGGGCGACGTACAGACCGGCCTGGGCGATGACCCGAACACCAGTGGCTCGACCGATCCATCCCACTCACAACTGGCCAAGGATCATGCAGAGCATCCTCTGCATGATCTGGCGGCGCTTCTGGCGCGAACAGCGGTGCTCAAAGTAGGCCAGGCCATCGCCAGCCAGTGGGCAGGCAAGGAAAATGCTGGCAACGCAGCCCAGGTTGCAACTCAATACATGACCCATCCCATGGGCAGTATCTGGCAGGATTCGCTGGTGGATGAATGGGCAAACCTGAATCCCGGGTCCGTCAAGAGAGCGACGGTCAAAAGTGATCTGGATCTGGGTCATGCGCACCTGCAGCAAGAGGCTCAAAAAGCGTTACGTCAGTTCGAGGGTGAAAGCGTGAGCTTCTTGAAGATTTTTCAGGAGAGTAACTCGCTGTCCGACCTGTGGAACAAAATCACCGGCAAGTAAGAAGTTTGTCCCGACACTCGCATGTGCGGCACTATCCGTTGTCTATCTTTCATCGATATTCAGGCACGGTCATTGCCGCACTTCGCGAGGGCTACATGAAACAGACGATCTTCAAACCGCTGCTCCTGAGTACTGCACTGCTGGCCTGCGCGCCCCTGGCACAGGCTGCCAGCACGCTGGTCTATTGTTCTGAAGCAAGTCCGGCCGGGTTCGATCCAAGTCAGTACACCAGCGGCACCGACTTCGATGCGTCAGCCGAAACCGTGTTCAACCGCCTGACCCAGTTCAAGCGTGGCGGCACCGAAGTGGAGCCTGGGTTGGCGACGAGCTGGGACGTTTCCCCGGACGGTCTGACCTACACTTTCCATCTGCGCGAAGGTGTGAAGTTCCACACCACGGACTATTTCACGCCTACCCGTACGTTCAACGCAGACGACGTGCTGTTCACCTTCAATCGCTTGCTTGACCCGAATCATCCATTCCGCAAGGCCTACCCTTCGGAGTCACCTTACTTCACCGACATGGGGCTCAACACGACGATCAAGCGCATCGACAAGGTCGACGCAACAACCGTCAAGTTCACGCTGAACAACATTGATGCCGCGTTCGTCCAGAACCTCGCCATGAGCTTTGCGTCCATTCAGTCAGCTGAATACGCTGATCAATTGATGAAAGAAGGCAAGGCGCAGGAGCTGAACCAGAAGCCGATCGGCACCGGGCCGTTCGTCTTCAAGCGTTACCAGAAGGACTCCCAGATTCGCTATGTCGGTAACACCGAATACTGGAAGCCCGAAGATGTGAAGATCGACAACCTGATCTTCTCGATCACCAGCGATGCGGCGGTGCGTTTGCAGAAGCTCAAGGCGGGCGAGTGCCAGGTCAGTGGCTACCCTCGCCCACAAGACATCGAAGACATGCAGAAAGACCCGAAGCTCAAGGTGCTCAGCCAGCCGGGCTTCAACCTGGGCTTCCTGGCCTACAACGTCACGCACGCTCCGCTGGACCAACTCAAGGTACGGCAAGCACTGGACATGGCCATCGACAAGCCCGCCATCATCAAGGCTGTCTACCAGAGCGCCGGGCAACTGGCTGAAAACGCCATGCCGCCAGGCCAATGGAGCTACGACCCGACCATCAAGGACGCGCCCCACGATCTGACCAAAGCCAGGCAGTTGCTCAAGGAAGCCGGTGTAGCGCCTGGCACAAAGATCGACCTTTGGGCCATGACCGTGCAACGCGCCTCGAACCCGAACGCTCGCATGTCGGCGCAGATGATTCAGGCTGACTGGGACAAGATCGGCATCAAGGCCAATATCGTCAGCTATGAATGGGGCGAGTACATCAAGCGTGCCAAGGCAGGCGAACACGATGCAATGATCTACGGCTGGACCGGCGACAACGGTGACCCGGATAACTGGCTCGGCGTGCTCTACAGTTGTGCAGCGGTCAAAGGCAGCAACTACGCCAAATGGTGTGACCCCGCGTACGACAAGCTGGTGCAACAGGCCAAGGTCACTACCAACCGCGACGAGCGCATAAAGCTTTACCAGCAAGCCCAGCACATCCTCAAGGCGCAGGTCCCGATCACGCCGATTGCCAACTCCAAAGTGTTCCAGCCAATGCGCAAGGAAGTACAGGACTTCAAGATCAGTCCATTCGGGTTGACGCCGTTCTACGGTGTCAGTCTGAGCAACTGAGGTAACACTAAGGCGCCAACCGGGTGCATTTCTCACATCTGGTTGCGCCAAAACAGTGCGCTAAATGTTTCAAAATACGTCGCGCAAACGATCAAATGTGTAGAAAATTACACTTTCGCGACATTCCTGTACGATCGTGCCACTCTTTGTTGCTTCTTTGGCGTCAACGTCTTGCTTTGGGTATGGCCCCTGCATAAGTATCGGATGGATCGGCTCACGAGGTCGGTCCCTCTTATCAAAAAATGACAACAACTGAGGCCACCATGCTCAAAAACGCGGTCATTCCGTTTCTAGTCGGCGCCACCCTGCTCGCCAGTGCACCCTTCGCCCACGCTGCATCGAACCTGGTGTTCTGCTCCGAGGGCAGCCCGGCGGGTTTTGACCCGGCCCAGTACACTACCGGCACGGATTTCGACGCTTCGGCAGAAACCATGTTCAACCGTCTGGCCCAGTTCGAACGCGGCGGCACTGCCGTCCAGCCAGGTCTGGCAACCAGCTGGGACGTTTCCGAAGACGTACTGACGTACACCTTCCATCTGCGCAAGGGCGTCAAGTTCCACACCACGCCGTACTTCAAGCCATCCCGCGACTTCAATGCCGATGACGTGCTGTTCACGTTCAACCGCATGATCGACAGCGACATGCCGTTCCGCAAAGCGGCGCCAACCGAATTCCCTTATTTCACCGACATGGGCATGGACAAGAACATCGCCAAGGTCGAGAAGGTTGACGACTACACCGTCAAGTTCGTGTTGAACACTGTTGACGCTGCGTTCATCCAGAACCTGGCCATGAGCTTCGCCTCGATCCAGTCGGCCGAGTACGCGGCGCAACTGCTCAAGGAAGGCCGTCCTGCCGACATCAACCAGAAGCCGATCGGCACTGGCCCGTTCGTGTTCAAGAGCTACCAGAAAGATTCCAACATCCGGTTCACCGGCAACAAGGACTACTGGAAGCCTGAAGACGTAAAGATCGACAACCTGATCTTCGCAATCACCACCGACGCATCGGTGCGCATGCAGAAGCTCAAGAAAAACGAATGCCAGATCACGGCCTACCCACGTCCGGCCGACCTGGAGCCGTTGAAGGCGGACAAGAACCTGCAGATGCCTCATCAGGCTGGTTTCAACCTGGGTTACATCGCTTATAACGTGATGGACCAGATCAAGGGTGAAGACCGTCCAAACCCGATGGCACAACTGAAAGTGCGTCAGGCACTGGACATGGCCGTCAACAAGCAACAGATCATCGACTCGGTCTACCAGGGCGCAGGCCAGCTGGCGGTCAACGCCATGCCGCCAACCCAGTGGTCCTACGATGACACCATCAAGGATGCCAAGTACGACCCTGAGAAAGCCCGCGCGCTGCTCAAGGAAGCCGGCATCAAGGAAGGTACCGAGATCACCCTCTGGGCGATGCCGGTGCAGCGTCCTTACAACCCCAACGCCAAGTTGATGGCTGAAATGCTCCAGTCTGACTGGAAGAAAATCGGTATCAACGCCAAGATCGTCAGCTACGAGTGGGGCGAGTACATCAAGCGCTCCAAAACCGGTGAAAACGGCGCCATGCTGATCGGCTGGAGCGGCGACAACGGTGACCCGGACAACTGGCTCGGCACCCTGTTTGGTTGTGATGCCATCAGCGGCAACAACTTCTCCAAATGGTGTGACAAGCCGTACGACGCTGTGATCAAGCAGGCCAAGGCAACACCTGATCAGGCCAAGCGCATTGAGTTGTACAAGCAGGCTCAGCACCTCCTCAAGGACGCCGTGCCGATGACGCCTATCGCGCACTCGACCGTCTATCAACCCATGCGCACCAGCGTACAGGACTTCAGGATCAGCCCGTTCGGCTTGAACTCCTTCTACGGTGTCAGTGTGAAGTAAACGCACTGGACTGCGCTGCACTTACAGCGCAGTCCCTGCTTTAACCGAGTCGAAAACCATGGCAACTAGTTGGGCAAGTGCCACTAGAAGCACTTGCCTACTTGGTTAATGGCTTTTTCCTACATGCTCTGCAGCCTTCGGGCCTATTTACCGCATGCCTTTACCGACTTACCGTCGAGAGGCACTGAAACAGGCAGTGAGCCATCAACTGGTTTACTGCGTGCGTGCTGTTGAGCGTGTTGTTCAGGTTATCGCCTCGAGGCCTGGTAGTTATCGAGCCTGAGTGCTCGTCCTTTGAAGGATAGGGATCATCATGCGTAAAAACCTCGCGATCGCGTCATGCCTCAGCCTTGGGCTGTTTGCATTGACGCCGCTGGCCCATGCGGCGAGCAACCTGGTGTTCTGTTCTGAAGCAAGCCCGGCAGGCTTCGACAGCGCCCAATACACATCGGCCACTGACAACGACGCCTCAGAGCCGATCTACAACCGCCTCACCGAGTTCAAGCAAGGCGACACCACGGTCGTACCGGGGTTGGCCACGTCCTGGGACGTCTCGCCTGACGGGCTGGTCTACACCTTCCATCTTCGCGAAGGCGTGAAATTCCACACCAGCAAAACCTTCAAGCCCACCCGTGACTTCAACGCTGATGACGTGTTGTTCACGTTCAACCGCATGCTCAAGACTGATCATCCGTTTCGTGTCGCTTACCCGACCGAATTCCCTTATTTCACAGGGATGGGGCTGAACAAGAAGATCAAGTCGGTCGAGAAGACCGATCCCATGACTGTCGTTTTCACGCTGAACACAGTAGACGCTGCGTTCGTTCAGAACATCGCGATGAACTTCGCCGGGATTCTGTCTGCCGAGTACGCTGAACAGTTGATGGCCAGTGGCGACGTGCGTGACATCAATCAGCAGCCGATTGGCACCGGTCCTTTTGTGTTTCAGCGGTACCAGAAAGACTCGCAGATCCGCTATCGCGGCAACAAGGAATACTGGGCACCTGAGCGAGTGAAGATCGACCAGCTGATTTTCGCCATCAACACCGACGCCTCGGTGCGTATGCAGAAGCTGCGCAAGAACGAGTGCCAGGTCACCCTCAATCCGCGCCCCGCCGACCTGGAAGCACTTCGGGCCGACAAGCAGTTGAAGGTCATGGAGCGTCCGGGCTTCAACCTGGGTTACATCTCCTACAACGTGCGGCATGAGCCCTTGGGCAATCTGCAAGTGCGTCAGGCGCTGGACATGGCCGTCAACAAGAAGGCCATTATCAACGCGGTTTACCAGGGTGCAGGTCAACTGGCCGTAAACGCGATGCCGCCGACCCAGTGGTCTTACGACGACACCATCAAGGACGCTGCCTACGACCCGGAAAAAGCCAGCAAGATGCTGCGCGATGCCGGCATCAAAGAAGGCACCGAACTGACCCTGTGGGCCATGCCGGTACAGCGTCCTTACAACCCCAACGCCAAGTTGATGGCCGAAATGCTTCAGTCCGACTGGGCGAAGGTCGGCATCAAGGTCAAGATTGTCAGTTATGAATGGGGCGAGTACCTCAAGCGCACCAAGAATGGCGAACATGACATCTCGCTCATTGGCTGGACCGGTGACAACGGTGACCCGGATAACTGGCTCGGCACGCTCTACAGTTGCGCGGCCATTGGTGGCAACAACTACTCGATGTGGTGCGATGAAAAGTACGATCAGTTGATCAAGGCTGCCATCGCCACCACTGATAGAGCGCAGCGGACCGACCTGTACAAACAGGCGCAACGCTACCTCAAGGAACAGGTCCCGATTACTCCGATCGCGCACTCTACGGTCAATCAGCCGCTGCGCGCCGAAGTTGAAGGTTTCCATGTAAGTCCATTTGGCCGCAACAACTTCTCAGGCGTCAGCGTCGCCGAATAACTTTAAAAACAGCTGCATCGCTCGCCGCCCGACTGGCGGCGAGCGGTGTCGCCTGCGCCCGAAACAAATAGCAAAGCGGGTTTAAGACCCCGCATCACTAAAGCCAGAACTCAAAAAACTGGCGTTTATAAAAGTACCAAGGGAGCTGTAGATCGTGAAAACAACCAGCACTGCATTACTGGCGTTGTCCCTCTCCTCGTTCGGCTTGATGGCTCAGGCAGAGCCTACCAGCCAGGCCTTCGTGCCAACCGAGCTGAACAGCAAGAATGCACAGGCCGAAGCCAATGGCTTCATTGAAGATCAACACCTGACGGGCACCACCCGTAACTGGTACGCCAACGAACTGCGCCGTCGCGACAGCACGTTCTCCTACACGGAAGACGGCGTCAGAAAGCAGACCCCACGCCGTATCAACTGGCAACAGGGCACCATCGTCAACTACACCTCGGGCTTCACTCAGGGCGTCGTAGGCTTCTCCACCGAACTGGCCCTGTACAACGCCATTGCGCTGGACCGTGACACCGGTGACTTCGCTGGCAGCTCGAACCGTACGCTGGCAGACAGCGACGGTGACGCCGTCGGCCAGTGGAGCAAAATGGGTCTGGGCAACGTCAAGGCCCGTGTTTCCAACACCACGCTGACCATGGGTCGCCAGTCGGTCAACACGCCGGTCATCGCGTTCATCGGCAACCGCGCACTGCCTTCCAGCTTCCAGGGTTTTGCAGTCAAGAGCGACGAGTTCAACAACCTGTCCCTGCAGGGCGGCAGCTTCGATCGCGTCTCGCCACGTATGGAACAGAGCCTGGACAAGTTCCGCTCCGAATACGGCGACCGCAGCCAGACCGCAGATCGTCTGGACATGTTCGGTGCTGACTACAAGCCGTTCGAAAGCCTGACCACCAGCTTCTACGCGTCGAACCTGGAAGACTTCTGGCACCAGTACTACTTCGGTTTCACCCATGAAATGGGTGACAGCAAAGTCTTCGCACTGAGCAGCAACCTGAACTACTACAAGACCAAGGATGCCGGTCAAAGCAAGCTGGGCGCTATCGACAACGATACCTACAGCCTGTCCTTCACCGGTACGCACAACGCCCACAGCGTGAGCATTGCCTACCAGGAAGTCGCCGGTAACGAGTACTTCGACTACGCGCACGACACCAACGCCATCTTCCTGGCCAACTCCCTGCTCTCGGACTTCAACGGCCCGAACGAGAAGTCCCTGCAGATCGCTTACGTGCTGAACATGGCCGAATACGGCGTGCCTGGCCTGAAATTCAACATCTATCAGGCTCGCGGCTGGGACATCGACGGTACCCATTACAAAGGCACCGGCTACACCGACGTGCTGGCAATGGACGGCGAAACGCATTACGAGTACGGCATCGGCACGTCGTACTCTGTACAGTCCGGCCCGCTCAAGGCAACCGCTATCCGCGCGACCTACACCACGCACCGCGCCAGCGAAAATCAGGCTGACGGCAACATCAATGAGTTCCGTCTGGTGACCACCATTCCGTTCAACATTCTGTAAATGGTCTTGAAGGGCCGGCTGACCTTGCGTCAGTTGGCCCTTTGCACTGCATAAAGGAGACTTCCATTGAAACTGCTATCGCTCCGCGCTTCGATCGCCATTGCGCTGTTAAGCGCTGCTGCAACTGTCTCGGCCAAGCCGCTGGTAGTCTGCACAGAGGCCAGCCCTGAAGGCTTCGACATCGTGCAGTACACGACCGCTGTCACGGCAGATGCCTCGGCAGAAACCATTCTCGAACGTCTGGTTGCCTTCACGCCCGGCACCACCGACACCGTGCCAGGCCTGGCCGAAAGCTGGGACATCAGCGAGGACGGCCTGACTTACACCTTCAAGCTGCGCCAGGGGGTCAAGTTCCAGACCACCGACTATTTCAAACCTACCCGTGACATGAATGCCGATGACGTGGTCTGGAGCTTCCAGCGCCAGCTCGACCCCAAGCATCCGTGGCATTCACTTTCGCTGGTCGGTTACCCTTATTTCGAAAGCATGGGTTTTCAAGACCTTATTAAAAGCGTCGAAAAAGTCGACGACCATACGGTAAAATTCATCCTCGCTCGCCCAGAGTCGCCATTCCTGCGTGATCTGGCCATGCCGTTCACCTCGATCTACTCGGCCGAGTACGCCGATCAGTTGCTGAAGAGCAAAAAGACCGCCGAATTCAACAGCAAACCGATTGGCACAGGGCCGTTCATCCTGACCCGCTATGCCAAGGATGCTCAGGTCCGCTATAAAGCCAACCCGGATTACTGGAAGGGCAAAGTGCCCAGTGAAACGCTGATTTTTGCGATCACGCTGGACAACAACACACGCCTGCAAAAGCTCAAGGCGAACGAATGTCAGGTTGCGCTTTATCCAAAACCTGACGATATTGCCAACATCAAGGCTGACCCCAATCTCAAGATCGACGAGATGGAAGCCATGATGACCAGCTATGTCGCGATCAACACGTCGCACAGATACCTGAGCGACGCGCGAGTGCGGCAAGCGATCAACCTGGCTTTCGACAAGAAGTCCTACATCAGGGCTCTGTTTGGCGAGGGCAAGGCCACCGAGGGCGTGGGTCCGTACCCACCGACCATGATTGGCTACGACACCGACAGCCGAAGCCCTGCGTACGATCCGGAAAAAGCCCGGGCCCTGCTCAAAGACGCTGGCGTTCCAGACGGCCAGGTGTTCACCCTGTTTGCCCGCAATGGTGGCGCGGTGACCAACCCCAATCCGATGGTGGGCGCACAGATGCTCCAGTCGGACCTGGCCAAAGTGGGCATCAAGATAGACATTCGCATCATGGAATGGGGCGAAATGCTCAAACGCGCCAAGAACGGCGAACATGACATGGTTTTTGCAGGATGGGCTGGCGACAATGGCGACCCGGACAACTTCCTGACCCCCAACCTGAGCTGCGATGCAGCGAAGAATGGCGAGAACTATGCCCGTTGGTGCAACAAGGCGTTTGAAGAGGCGATCACAAAGGCTCGGGAAATTACCGAACCGACCGAACGTGCCGCCCTCTATAAGCAGGCTCAGCAAGTGTTCAATCAGGAGCAGCCATGGATCACTCTGGCTTACCCGAAGCTTTTCGTTGCAATGCGTAAAAATGTCGAAGGCTTTCATATCAGCCCGCTGACCAATAACAACTTCACCACGACCGGGGTGAAGTAGAAAAAACCACCGCCCGCGCTCCACAAGAGCAAGGGCGGTATGCCTGACCGGCTGATGAGGTACACCACGAGATGTTTAGTTTTATTGCCCGCCGGGTGGGATTACTGATCCCTACCTTCTTCGGCATCACCCTGCTGACGTTCGCCCTGATTCGCCTGATCCCTGGCGACCCTGTCGAAGTCATGATGGGCGAGCGCCGGGTCGACCCGGAAATGCACGCCCAGGCCATGGAACGCCTTGGCTTGAACAAACCGCTGTATGCGCAGTACATCGATTACATCGGCAAACTCGCCCAGGGCGACCTCGGTGAATCGTTGCGTACCCGTACCAGCGTCTGGACCGAATTCACCTCGCTGTTCCCGGCAACCCTGGAGTTGTCGCTGGCAGCGCTGATCTTCGCTGGCGTTCTAGGCTTGCTCGCCGGGGTCATCGCGGCACTCAAACGAGGGTCCCTGTTCGACCATGGGGTCATGGGGATTTCTCTGGCTGGCTACTCGATGCCGATTTTCTGGTGGGGCCTGATTCTCATCATGTTCTTCTCGGTATCGCTGGGCTGGACGCCCGTGTCCGGGCGGATCGACCTGCTGTATGACATCCCGCCGGTGACAGGCTTCATGCTGATCGACACGTTGCTCAGCGATGAACCCGGTGCGTTTCTGGATGCGCTGCACCACCTCATCCTTCCGGCCATCGTGCTGGGCACCATTCCGTTGGCGGTGATCGCCCGGATGACGCGCTCCTCGATGCTTGAAGTGCTGCGTGAAGACTACGTGCGTACGGCTCGGGCCAAGGGTCTGTCGCCTGCTCGCGTGGTGTTTGTTCACGGCCTGCGCAACGCGCTGATCCCTGTGTTGACCGTTTTCGGTCTGCAGGTCGGCACGTTGCTCGCCGGTGCGGTACTGACCGAAACGATCTTCTCCTGGCCAGGTATCGGCAAGTGGCTGATCGAAGCCATCGGTGCCCGTGATTATCCGGTCGTGCAAAACGGCATTCTGCTGATCGCCTGCCTGGTGATCCTGGTCAACTTCGTGGTGGACATCCTCTACGGCTTTGCCAACCCACGCATCCGACACCAGCGCTGAGATCATCGATATGAGCACACCTACTCCAGCGGTAGCAGTCGATCAAAGCCTGCTTTACCCGTCCCCGTACAAAGAATTCTGGCAAGCGTTCTCGAAAAACAAAGGCGCCGTTGCCGGCCTGATGTTCATGATCCTGATCGTGTTCTGCGCCCTGTTCGCCCCATGGGTTGCACCGCATGATCCAAGCGAGCAATACCGCGACTTCCTGCTGACCCCACCGGTCTGGCTCAAAGGCGGGCAATGGCAGTTCATCCTCGGCACCGACGAATTGGGGCGCGATCTGCTCTCGCGTCTGATCCAGGGCTCGCGCCTGTCGCTGCTGATCGGCCTGGCCTCGGTGGTGATGTCGTTGATTCCCGGCATCCTGCTCGGCCTGCTGGCGGGTTTCTTCCCGCGTGTTCTGGGCCCATCGGTGATGCGCCTGATGGACATCATGCTTGCCCTGCCGTCGCTGTTGCTGGCCGTGGCCATCGTCGCCATTCTCGGCCCTGGCCTGATCAACACCGTGATCGCCATCGCGATCGTGTCGCTGCCGTCCTATGTTCGTCTGACCCGCGCTGCGGTGATGGGCGAGTTGAACCGTGACTACGTGACCGCTGCACGTCTGGCCGGCGCAACACTGCCACGCCTGATGTTCATCACCGTGCTACCCAACTGCATGGCGCCGCTGATTGTTCAGGCGACCCTGAGTTTCTCCTCGGCGATTCTCGATGCTGCAGCACTGGGCTTCCTGGGTCTTGGCGTACAACCGCCGACGCCTGAGTGGGGCACCATGCTCGCCTCGGCCCGCGACTACATCGAACGCGCCTGGTGGGTCGTGAGCCTGCCTGGTCTGACCATTTTGCTCAGCGTGCTGGCAATCAACCTGATGGGCGACGGTCTGCGCGATGCGCTGGACCCGAAACTCAAGAATGCCGCCTGAGGAGATTCGTATGTCACTTTTGCAAATCAAGAATCTCAACGTTCGCTTCGGCGATGCCAAGGCTGTGCCCGTCGTCGACGGTCTTTCCCTGAGCGTCGACAAAGGCGAAGTTCTGGCCATCGTTGGCGAATCAGGCTCCGGTAAATCCGTGACCATGATGGCGCTGATGGGGTTGATCGATTCACCCGGCATCATCACCGCCGACGCGCTGGAATTCGATGGCAAGGACTTGCTCAAACTCAACGCCCGTCAGCGTCGTCGTATCATCGGCAAGGACCTGGCGATGGTGTTTCAGGACCCGATGACCGCACTCAACCCCAGCTACACCGTGGGCTTCCAGATCGAGGAGGTCCTGCGTCAGCATCTGGGCATGTCGGGCAAGGCCGCGCGCCAGCGTGCGCTGGAGCTGCTGGAAAAAGTTGAAATCCCGGGGGCTGCTGCGCGCCTCAACGCTTACCCGCACCAGTTGTCCGGCGGCATGAGCCAGCGCGTGGCAATTGCCATGGCGATTGCCGGCGAACCGAAACTGTTGATCGCCGACGAGCCGACCACTGCACTGGATGTCACCATTCAGGCGCAGATCATGGAGCTGCTGCTGAGCCTGCAGAAAGAGCAGGACATGGCGCTGGTGCTGATCACTCACGACCTTGCCGTTGTTGCCGAAACCGCGCAGCGGGTTTGCGTGATGTATGCAGGTCAGGCTGTTGAAGTCGGTCAGGTACCGGGGCTGTTCGAGGTCCCGGCTCACCCTTACAGCGAAGCCCTGCTGGCTGCCATTCCCGAGCACAGCATGGGCGCCGAGCGTCTGGCGACCCTGCCGGGCATGGTGCCGGGCCGCTACGACCGCCCGCAAGGATGCCTGCTCTCGCCGCGCTGCCCGTACGTGCGTGACAACTGCCGGACTGAACGCCCCGCCCTGGACCCGAAAGCCCATAGCCTGGCGCGTTGTTTCTACCCATTGAATCAGGAGGTGGCGTAATGAGTGTTGTACTGACCGCCCGCGACCTTACCCGTCATTACGAAGTGTCCCGCGGCCTGTTCAAGGGCACGGCACTGGTGCGCGCCCTTAACGGGGTGTCGTTTGAACTGGAAGCCGGTAAAACCCTGGCAGTGGTTGGCGAGTCCGGCTGTGGCAAGTCCACACTGGCCCGCGCGCTGACACTGATCGAAGAACCGTCATCCGGCTCGCTGAAGATCGCTGGCCAGGAAGTCACCGGAGCGAGCAAGGCCGAACGCAAGCAATTGCGCAAGGACGTGCAGATGGTGTTCCAGAGCCCTTACGCTTCGCTGAACCCGCGCCAGAAGGTCGGCGATCAGTTGGGCGAGCCGCTGTTGATCAATACCAGACTGTCGGCTGCCGAGCGTCGCGAAAAAGTCCAGGCAATGATGGCCCAGGTCGGTTTGCGCCCCGAGCACTATCAGCGTTACCCGCACATGTTCTCCGGTGGTCAGCGCCAGCGTATCGCACTGGCCCGGGCCATGATGCTGCAGCCAAAGGTACTGGTGGCGGATGAGCCGACATCGGCGCTGGACGTGTCGATTCAGGCTCAGGTGCTGAACCTGTTCATGGACCTGCAGCAGGAATTCAACACCGCCTACGTGTTCATTTCCCACAACCTGTCGGTGGTGCGTCACGTCGCCGATACGGTGTTGGTCATGTACCTGGGGCGGCCTGCGGAAATGGGCCCGAAAGAGGAAATCTACAACCGTCCTCTGCACCCTTACACCCAGGCGTTGCTGTCGGCGACCCCGACCATCCACCCGGACCCGCTCAAGCCGAAGATCAAGATCGTCGGTGAGCTGCCCAACCCGCTCAATCCGCCAAGCGGCTGTGCCTTCCACAAGCGCTGCCCATACGCAACCGAGCGTTGCTCAACAGACGAACCCGCATTGCGTCTCGTCGACAACCGCCAGGTGGCCTGCCACTACGCCGAGCAATTCGTAGCAGCCTGACCCTCAGCGCAACAAACAACGCCGCCCGTCTGACCTCACCTGAACGCGATTCACGTGAGAGCCAGCCGGGCGGCGTTCCGTTTGCTGACGAAGAGGCCGGTATGTTCACTGATAATCTCAGATCAATATCAGCTCAGCTCAGCTCAGCTCAGCTCAGCGATCAGATTCGAAAAAAGCCAAGCCACAGCAGCCCCAAAAAAAACAGCGCTTTTCTGCCTCGATAGCCGCCACACCGGCGAACGCGACGCAAGGTGCAGGCTGAGTCCTGGCGCTGATCCGGTGGGCAATCGGCATGGATGCCGATTGAGCTGCACCGGGCCACGGATGGCCCGTTGCAGCGACCGCCGGATCAGGGTCAGGACGA
>NZ_JAGTPK010000034.1 GCF_021147775.1 Pseudomonas californiensis | reverse complement strand
GGATTACGAAGCCTTGCTGCCGTGGAACTGCGAACCTCGACTTCACAGCTAAGCGCTTTACCTATCTTTTGCCAGGTGGGGTTTATGGAGCGCTTACGAACAACGATCGTCACCCACGCAATACAATTCAGAAATCTATTTTCAAGGGACGTGCTCAATGCCAACACCTGCTTACATGACAATCATTGACAGCGACAATAAGATTCTAACAAGAGATAACTTTACAGAGGAATCGGTAGGCAACATCTATCAGGATGCGCACAAGGACAAAGCGATGGTTCAGGCCTTCGCACATACGATGCACGTTCCCAGCGATCCACAATCAGGACAACCTACCGGCCAGCGTGTTCACGGTGAGGTGTGCATCACCAAGATATTTGACCGAGCTTCGCCATTACTCTTGAAGGCACTTACCAAAGGAGAGCGTTTGAAGGAGATCGAGATACAGTGGTACCGAACCTCAAAAGGTGGTGATCAAGAGCTTTACTACACCACGACACTTGAGGACGCCGCAGTCGTGAAAATCAAGGACCACATGCCCCATTGCCAGGATCCTGGTAACGCACATTTCACTCACTTGCAGGACGTGCATTTCAGTTACAGAAAAATCGTATGGACCCACATAATATCCGGCACCGGAGCAGAGGATGACTGGCGCACAGCCGCCGCAGCGTCCTGACATTGATAAACGTCCATCGACCCTCATGGGTTGATGGACTCTTTCTTTCCAGCAGACTCCATGACCCAGACACGTCTGCACACCTTGCACCACCCTCACCCAGCGAATAAGGTGCACGGGGCTGACCTGCATGCTTGATCAGCATACTGGCTCGACATCCACCCCGACATGCACTCGCACGGCTTCAGCAAGGACCTTCATGATCCACATTCGCCCCATGACAACCGACGATTTCGAGCAGTTCTGGCCAACGTTTAAGGCGGTTGTCGTCGCTCAGGAAACCTATGCCTACGACCCGACCCTGAGCCTCGAACAGGCACGCGATCTTTGGATGAAGCTGCCGATGCACACGCTGACAGCAGAGGAAGATGGCGTGCTGCTGGGCAGTTATTACCTGAAAGCCAATGCCGCAGGCCCTGGTGCGCATGTCTGCAACTGTGGCTATATGGTGACGGAGGCTGCACGTGGCCGCGGGGTTGCGCGTTTGATGTGCGAGCACTCCCAGCAACTGGCGCGCGACAGCGGCTTTCTGGCCATGCAGTTCAATTCGTTCGTCGCCAGCAACGAGGCAGCGGTCGCTTTGTGGCTGAAACTGGGCTTCGAAACAGTCGGCCGCTTGCCCAGGGCTTATAGCCATGCGCGCCTAGGGTTGGTGGACTGTCTGGTGATGTTCAAGTGGCTCAGCGAAGCTCCGGCGATGGAGCCTGCCCAACCAAAATTGATTGCCCGCAAGAACATCGAGTCCATTGTTTCACGCCCGCGTCGTAAATAGCGCCCCTGTAAACACCGTTGCGCCGTTCAGTCCCTGACCTCGCTCAGCAAAAATCTGTGCCCTTGCGGGTCAAGCACCTCAGCACCTTCGATATACGCGATGGTTTCGCCGTCGTGATCAACCAGACGTTGCGGATCTCCCAGACTCAAGGTGCCTATTTCGCCGCTCCAGTCACGACGGGGGTCGTGTTCCAGATAGGCATACACCTTGCGCTCGCGAATGCGCCACACTGGATGAGCCTTGCGGGTGGATACAACGTCGTACGTCAGGTTGGGGTTGAAGGTAAAGGCAGCAGTCATGGCAGTCTCCGTCTTGTGAGGTGGCTGACTGCGCGCTGAAGCCACATGGCAGGTCGGAGCATAGACCAGACTGCGATTGCTCGGCAGTTGCCGGATGACCTGCCACTGAAAACAAAAAACGGGCCTTGATGGCCCGTTCTTTGGTCTTGCAGTTCTGTTACTTGCCTGAGACGACTTCAGATTGGCGTTGCAAAAGCACACGCGTGACGCGACGCTCTTCGACACCCACCACCCTCAGACTCCAGCCTTGCCATTGCAGGCTGTCACCCATCGTCGGCAGACGATCCAACAGGCTCATGACCAGCCCTGCCAAAGTCTGGTAATCATCCGTTGCGACCGCCTGGAAACCTGTGCGCTCGCGGATAAGACTGAGGTTCAGCGCCCCTGACACCACAAAGTCATCCCCTTGCAGCACAATGTCAGGCCCCTCGACTTCGCTGGCGTCGGGCAGTTGACCGGCAATCGACTCCAGAATATCGGTCATGCTCAACACGCCGATGAAATCGCCGAACTCGTTGACCACGAATGCAATGTGGGTCGACTCCTTGCGCATCTGCTCCAGCGCATTGAGGATCGTGAAACTGTCCAGCAGATTGACAGCGTTACGCGACAACAGCTTAAGGTCGGGCTCGTTGCCGGACAACAGCTCTTTGAACAGTTCTTTCTTGTGCACAAAGCCTAACGGCTCGTCGATACCGCCAGCGCCGATCAACGGCAGACGCGAGTACGAGGAATGCATCAACTTCAGACGAATTTTTTCGGCATCGTCCGCGAGGTCGATGTAGTCAACCTCGGCGCGCGGGGTCATGACTGTGCGGATCGGCCGCTCAGCCAACTGCAGCACGCCGCTGATCATGACGCGCTCACGACGATCGAACACCGGTTCGGGGCCTTCGCCGTCGAGCATCTCGATGATCTCCTCGTCGACATCACCGGACTCAAGACGACGACCACCCAGCAGGCGCATCACCGCATGGGCCGCACGCTCACGACGTGGCAGATGACCATGGGACGACTTTTTGCTGCGTTTGCGAGCGATCTGGTTGAAGACTTCGATCAGGATCGAGAAACCGATGGCCGCATACAGATAACCCTTGGGAATGTGGAACCCCAGGCCTTCGGCGGTCAGGCTGAAGCCGATCATCATCAAGAAGCCCAGGCAGAGCATGATCACAGTCGGATGGCTGTTGACGAACTTGGTCAACGGCTTGCTCGCGATCATCATCAGGCCGATAGAGAAGATCACGGCGATCATCATGACCGACAAATGCTCGACCATACCCACTGCGGTAATTACCGCATCCAGCGAGAACACGGCATCAAGCACGACAATCTGCGCGACTATTGGCCAGAACAACGCATAGGTGGCATTGCCAGCCTTCTGGCTGACGTGACCTTCCAGTCGTTCGTGCAACTCCATGGTGGCCTTGAACAACAGGAACACACCACCGAACAGCATGATCAGATCTCGTCCGGAGAACGTGTGATCGAAGATGTCGAACAGCGGTTCGGTCAGCGTTACCATCCAGGAAATACTGGCCAACAGGCCAAGACGCATGATGAGTGCCAGCGACAGACCGATGACCCGCGCCTTGTCGCGCTGCTCGGGCGGCAGTTTGTCAGCCAGAATGGCGATGAACACCAGGTTATCGATGCCCAGCACCAGCTCGAGCACAATCAATGTCAGCAGGCCGAGCCATGCCGTGGGATCTGCAATCCATTCCATGGGAATTATCCAGCCTCTTGAAAGCGGTGGCGGTAAGAGTCGTGCGCTGCGGCGCACACGCGGCGAGTCATTACCTCGCGCAGACGGGCGTCTGGGCTGAGCGAATGGCGATCGGAGCGGGCATCGTACAAGAGGGGAAAGACGTCAATGCTTGAATGAAACAGTCCGCCAAGTGAAGAGCAGGTCACTGGCCAGCCACAGGCTGAAAGAGGAGTACAACTTGGAGGCTCCTGGAGGGTATTCATACGGTCCTGAAATTGATTACGGGCGATGATCCTACAATACACAGATCACTTTCACTCGCCGAATAAGTATTACAAGAATTGACTGAAAAATACCGGGTGCTGTGACAGGCAGGTCCGCACGGGCGACGTTATGTCGCACCCATATGCGCAACCAGTTGTCTGACAACGGCGTGCTTACGGTAGCTCCACCCAGTGATTTGTTTTAAAATGTTGCAATAACGTCAGATGTGAACGGTATCGAAAAGCGAAGGCATGCGCCGTCGTTGAATCCGAACCGACACCCTGACACGAATCATAAAAAGAAAGCCCGTCATAGACGGGCTTTTTGCGTTTTCAGCTTTTGCATTCGGCACCTCTATGGGCGCCGAAGCTCGTTCAATTATTAACATTTGAGGTTTACCCCATGCTCCGCATCGTTGTCGTTCATCTGTTTCAATGGCTCAAGCGTCTCTCTTCAGGCCTGCTGTCACGCGGCTCGAATGAGATGGACTCGCGCCATTTCACCCGCGAGCACGATGAAGGCCGCTGGACGTTCGTCTCGATTGCCATTGTGTTCACCCTCAGCATTTACTGCCTCGCAGGCCTGGGCTACTATGCCAAAGTGAACATCTGGGACGGCTTTACCCAGGAACAGAAAGACAACATCGCTCAGGCCATGATCGTCAGCTCGCAAAACCTCTGAGCCAGGCGTTGCACACCGGACGGGGAAGCCATGGCTTCCCCGTTTGCGTTTCAGCCCGCTTGTCACAGCTCGGGTTTTCTGCGAGAAAGCAGCCGCACACTCACGGGACGGACACTACGCAATGAGCGATGAACTACACGTTACTGATCTGGTGATCGGCGACGGCAAGACAGTGGTCAAAGGCGCCCTCATCACCACTCACTATACCGGTACCCTTGAAGACGGCACTGTGTTCGATTCCTCGCACGAAAGGGGCAAGCCTTTTCAGTGCGTTATCGGTACTGGACGGGTCATCAAGGGTTGGGACCTGGGCTTGATGGGCATGAAAGTGGGCGGGCGTCGCGCGTTGTTCGTGCCGGCTCATCTGGCTTATGGCGACAGAAAGATGGGGGCGCACATTAAACCCGGATCAAACCTGAGCTTCGAAATAGAACTCCTGGAGGTCCTGACCCGCGACGATTGACTGCCGCACAGATTGAGCGGACCTGCACCGCCCAGACAAACCACTCATCGCGCAAACCGTACGGGTGGTTCAAAGCAGCGCCATTTGATGCAAGCATTCCTGTTCACGGACGTCGCGAATGAGCGTGCAGTCGTCCTGGTCAGGAACGATCCGGAACATCACTCAGGTGTCAGCGAGTGCGTTCTGAGACGAGGCCCTCAGGAGCCACCTCGTCAGGGTCAAAAAGGGAGCTCGCAATGATCCACGACAGGTTCAAACACCTCACTGGCATGACATGGGATCAAGCCGTCGCACGGAACAACCTGCTGTTTTTCGAAGCCGACGAACTCAACGAGTGTGCCTATTCGTTGTTGCACCAAAACACGCTTACCCCCGAAGTCTGGGCTGCCTTTGCAGCAACCCGCAAAGAAGCCGAAAACAAATACGCGCAAGCTCGCCAGGAATGGCTGAAGATCAGGCGCGCACTGGATTCGCTCGAACCTGCCCGAAGACCCTCTGAAAACTGACTCGCCCTGCCCTTGCGCCTGGGCTGGAACGTCCGGGCCACCTGCTTTTATCATCGCCCCCTGCTGGCAGCGCCGCTGCCGAGCACTTCACTTTCCGACTTTGTAATACCTTTCTCTCACCGCATTGCTTGTTTCGGTGGAAAAAGCCATGCTCCGGGCACTGAATCATCGATTCCTCACAGGACCCTTTATGGCGCTCAACAAGTCGACCCAGGAGCTGAAAAAGCACCTCAAGGGCACGGCCTCCAATCTGGAAAACACGGCGGATGAAATACTCAGGCTGGCCTCGCAAATGAACGAAGTCGATGTCACAGCGATCCTGCAACTGGTCAATCGCCTCTATAGCGACGCGGATCAGCTCAAGGCGTATGCCGATGAGGTCAAGGCCAAAAGAATCGTGCGCGCCAAGCCTCTCTGAACACGACCGCGCCCCCACTGCCAGAGCCCCACAATGCTGCCACCTCCTGCGAAGCTCAGCGCTCGTGTTCGATACTTGCATATGCAGAAGTGGCGTGGCCGGGTCGGCCTGGCACTCGCTGCGAGCCTGTCGGTGCTGGCAGGCATGACGGACGCCATCGGTTTCATGGCGACGGGTGATTTCGTTTCATTCATGAGCGGCAACACGACTCGTCTGGCCGTGGCAATCAGCGAGGGCGATCTGGGGACGATGTACCGTCTGGTGCTGGCCATCGTGATTTTTATCGTCGGCAACGCGCTGGGGATCATCGTCGCACGCATGGGAGGACGTCGTGCCCTGCCCTTGCTGATGAGCATTGCGACGCTGCTGTGCGCCGCGGCAGCCTGGCCCCTGCAGGACAATATTCTGGCGTTGGTGTGGGCGATTCTGGCGATGGGCATGCTCAACGCTGCCGTGGAACAGGTGAACGGGTTGGCAGTTGGCCTGACGTATGTCACCGGGGCGCTCTCTCGCTTCGGTCGCGGGCTGGGGCGTTGGTTGTTGGGTGAGCGACGCGACGGCTGGCGAGTGCAACTGGTCCCTTGGGCAGGCATGTTTTTCGGGGCAGTGATCGGTGCGTTGCTTGAGCGCCGCTTCGGCCTCGATGCGCTGTTGATCAGCGGCGTCCTGTCGGCGCTGCTGGGGCTGTTGTCACTAACAATTCCTCATCGCTGGCAGCGGCGTTATATGCCGCGCTGATGCTGCGATGCCCATCAGACCAAATACGTTTACCATACGCCGCCTTTCATTACCGATCACCATCATGACGCCTGAAGCACTTTCCATTCTGAACCAGCATCTGCTCGACGCATTGAGCAATGTCCCTGATGAAACACGTCGTCTGTTCCACGGCCGTGGGCGGGTCTGGCCAGGACTGGAACATGTGACGGTCGACTGGATGCAGGGTGTGGTCCTGGTGTCGGTGTTCAAGGAACCTGCTGCGTCGGAGCTCACAGCGTTGACTGCGCTGTTGACGGAGCTGATCGAGACGCCGCAGTGGGAAAACAGCAAGGCCCACACGCTGCTTCTGCAACAACGCTATCTGCCCGACAGCGCAGTTCAATGGCTGACCGGCGAGGTGGTCGACGAATGGGTGATTACCGAAAACAGCCTGCACTACAAAGTCGACTTCGGCAAAAAGCAGAACAGTGGCCTGTTCCTGGACATGCGTTACGGCCGTGAATGGGTTCAGGCGCAGGCGCGTGGCAAGCGCATCCTCAACCTGTTTGCCTACACCTGCGGTTTTTCGGTGGCAGCCATCGCTGGCGGTGCTGACCATGTGGTCAATCTCGACATGGCACGTGCGGCGCTCAATCGCGGCCGTGAAAATCATCGCCTCAACGAGCACGATCTGAACCGGGTGACGTTTCTGGGGCATGATCTTTTCAAATCATGGGCCAAGGTGACGCGGTCCGGGCCTTATGACCTGATCATCATAGATCCGCCTTCCTTCCAGAAAGGCAGTTTCATGCTGGACAAGGATTATCAGCGGGTGCTGCGTCGCCTGCCGGAGTTGCTGAGCGAGAACGGACTGGTGCTTGCCTGCATGAACGACCCTGCGCAAGGACCGGATTTTCTGATCCAGCATACGGCGAATGAAGCGCCTTGCCTGCGGTTTCAAGAACGATTGGGAAACCCGCCAGAGTTCCCTGATACACGCACCGATGGCGGCCTCAAGGCTCTGGTATTCAAGGCATACGGTCTCAGCCGGTCAGGTTGGGCTTGAACGTTCTCAGCGAGGGTATTCTGGTGCAGGACAATGATCTTGCACTATTCGCCTTTCGAGCGAACGACTATCGCATTGATCACGCTGAAAGGCAGAGCAAGAAACCGCCATGCCGCCGGGCGAACGCCGTATTGAAATCACCGTTAATCAGTTAGCAAGCTTTACAACTTTCAGCGCACACATAGTACTTCTGCTGACGCCAATAGTCCGACTTTTAGTTATGAGCAATCGACTTGATTGAAGACCTGCGTCCGGGCAGAAACTTTTCCATCCAAACTATAGTTTTTTCACATATACCGTTCTAGAGTGATATCAAGTCGCCACAACAAGAATAACCCCTGCCCCGATGTGGCGACAAAAGGGGATCCAAAAATGATAATAAGAACGACAGGTCTGAACCTGAGAGCTTTTTTGAGTTTCGGCATCATTTGTCTACTGCTGGCAAGCGTGGGGGCAACTGCTCTGTACAAGATGAGTGGCGTTCATCTGTCAGCCGTGCAGCTGCAGACAGACTGGTTGCCCAGCGTAAGGCAGGCCGGGCGTATCGAAACCGCTGGCCTGCTTTACCGCCTGGACGCGCGGCGCTTCGTGATGGACGATGATCGACAGTCGTCAGAGTCCGTCAATAAACTCAGCGGATTGAAAAAGAGTCTGCTGAGCTCGGTGCAAACTTATGGGCCTATGGTATCGAGCCCGGAAGAACAGCAGGCCTATAAACAAGTCAATGCGGACGCCGTGGCCTACATTGCAAAAATTGACGAGTTGGTTGAACTTAGCCAACGCAAATCCAACAGTGAATTATTCGTATTCATCCGAGACTTCACCAGCCCTCAGGCAAAAGCACTACAGGCATCGATAGAAAAGTTGATCGAAGTCAACATGAAAGGAGCTGAACAGTCAGGCCTGGCAGCCGACAGGGACTATGACAGTGGTTGGAGCCTTACCGTCGCGCTGATCATTGTCGCCGTGATAATCACCCTCATGGTTGCCACTCTCTTCACCCGTAGCATCGCCATTCCGGTCAAGGCATTGCTCGACTCTACCCGGCGCATCGCCGAGGGTGATTTGCGTACCACTGTCGACATCAACGGTGCGGATGAACTGACCGATTTGCAAACCGCGACCGCCGCGATGCTTTCCAGCTTGAAAAGCACCATCCAGCATATTTCCGACTCCTCGAATTTGCTCGCCTCGGCAGCCGAACAGATGAGCTCGATCACTCAGGATTCCAGTCAGGGCATTCAACGACAGACGCTGGAGACCGAACAGGCCGCCACTGCGGTCAATCAGATGACCGCAGCGATCGAGGAAGTGGCACGCAACGCGGTCTCGGCCTCCGAGTCCACGCAAGCATCAGAACGTTCGGCGCAAACCGGGCAGGATTGCGTCAGCCAGACGATCAATGCGCTTGAAAGGCTGAGTGCGACCGTTGACAGGACCGGCACTGAGGTAGAGGGGCTGGCGGATCAGGCGCAAAACATCGCCAAGGTGGTGGACGTGATCCGGGCGATTGCCGAGCAGACCAACCTGCTCGCACTCAACGCGGCCATTGAAGCCGCACGGGCGGGCGAACAGGGTCGTGGTTTCGCGGTGGTGGCTGATGAGGTAAGGGCGCTGGCTCATCGTACCCAGACGTCCACTCGGGAAATCGAGCAGATGATTCAGGGTATCCAGAAGAACTCCACTCAAGCGGTTCAATCGATGCAGCAGAGCAACCAGGAGACCGAAGCAACGTTGCTGATCGCACAGAAGGCAGGCGTCGCGATCAAGGAAATCACCACATCGATCAGCCATATCAACGAGCGCAATCTGATGATCGCGACCGCGTCGGAACAGCAGGCGCAGGTGGCGCGATCAGTCGATGAGAACCTGGTGAGCATTCGCGACCTTTCGGTACAGAGTTCTTCGGCAGCCAGCCAGACGTCCACTGCCAGTCAGGAACTGTCCCGGCTGGCGATGGACCTGAATCGTCTGGTCGCCAGATTTTCCGTTTGACCCTCGGGTCTGGACGCTCAACGGACGAACGTTCTGCCCATCCACATCAAACCTGCGTGGGTGGTAATCGTGCTTAGACAAATTCCCGTCGCCGAGCTGCGTCTCGGCATGTACATACACGAAATGAACGAGCGGGATGTCACTCCCCGTTTCCTCGGCAAAAGCTTTCTGCTGCGCCATGAGCGCGACGTGCAGTACATCCGCGAGTCAGGCATCAGGGATCTCTGGATAGACGTCACGCGCAGTCTGGTGATCGCGCCAGAGCCTCCCGCCAAATCAGGCGAATCCGTACCACGATCCGAGGGTGTGCCCGCGCTCGGCAACAATTGCCAGACGGTGCCGATGGCCGAAGAAATCGAGCGCGCCATGCAACTGTGCAGTCAATCAAAAGCAATCGTTGCGCGGATCTTCAGCGATGTTCGCATGGGCCGTATCGCTGAGCTTGAAGCGGTCGACGATCTGGTGACCGAGGTCGCCAACTCATTGCTGCGTCATCCCGATGCACTGCTCAGCATGGCTCGGCTGAAATCTGCGGACGAGTACACCTACCTCCATTCACTGGCAGTCTGCGCGCTGATGATCGGCCTCGCGCGACAACTGGCTTTGCCTGACAAGCTGGTGCATGAGGCGGGGCTCGCAGGGCTGCTGCTGGACATTGGCAAGCTGGGTGTCCCGAGCGTCATTCTCGGCAAGCCAGGCAACCTGAGCGATGACGAACTCGCCGCCATCCGCCGTCATCCTGAAACCGGTGTCCACTTGCTGAGCCGCAGCGGTCAGTTCAGCGAGCACGTGATTGACGTCTGCCGACACCATCACGAACGCTACGATGGCTCGGGCTAACCCGATAAACTGGCAGGCTCACAAATCAGCCTGTTCGCGCGCATGGGTGCCATTTGCGATGTCTACGATGCGATCACTTCAGACCGTCTGCACAAGGCGCGCTGGAGTCCGGCAGAGTCGATTGGCAAAATGGCCGGATGGTCGGGCCTGTTCGACGAAAAGATCTTCCATGCCTTCGTCAAGTGCGTGGGAATCTACCCGGTAGGCTCGCTGGTTCGCCTGCAAAGCGGAAGGTTGGGGATCGTGGTCGAGCAGAATCAAGCCTCTTTGCTTAAGCCCAAGGTCAGGATTTTCTACTCGGCATTGCGCAAGGTTCCGATCGAACACGCTCTGATCGACCTGGCAAGTGCAGACCAGGATGACCGCATCATCAGTCGCGAATGCTCAAGGCAGTGGGGATTCAAAAACCTGGACCGCATCTGGCTGGGCGAGCCTTTGAAGCAGGCGTCCGGTCTTTGTTGAATGCCGGACACATGAAAAATGCAAAATCGCCCGCCTACTCCACCTGCCCGAACACCTGGCTCGGTTGGCGCAGCGATGGATCGAACGGGTTGATGCGTGCACTGATTGCCACAGCCTCACGCTTGAGCAACTCGACGACCGTGGGCAGCCGGTCCGGGCCCAGTCGGTCGCTGATGGTGGCAACGCTGAGTGCTGCAACGGCGCGCCCATTGCGGTCGAGGATCGGCACTGCCAGCCCGGCCATGCCCGGCAGCGCACCCGTGTTGCGCGCCGCATAACCCAGGCGCCGCACGTTCTCGACCTCGGACCGGATGAACACTTCGTCGTACAGATGGAAGTCCTTGAGCCTTGGCAGGTTGTAGGCAATGACGGTTTCACGCTCGTCATCCGGCAGGAAGGCCAGAATGGCCAGACTGCCCTGCCCAACACCCAGCGCGACGCGCCCACCAATATCGCCGGTAAAGGTACGGATCGGGTATGGCCCTTCGCTGCGGTCCAGACAGATCGCATCGAAGCCGCTGCGAGCCAGCAAAAACAACGAATCCCCCAATGATGCCGACAAACGGAGCAGACTGGGACGCACCACCTCCCGCAAGTTTCCGGTGTTGCCAGCTTTGGCGGCCAGCGCAAAAAATTCGATGCTCAACCGGTAGCGCTTGCTGAGCAGGTCCTGCTCGACCATACCCTCGTCCATCAAGCTGCGCAGCAGTCGATGTGTCGTCGGCTGGGACAGACCTACTTGCTGCGCAAGCTGGGTGACGCGTTCGCCCCCCTCAGGACAGTCGCCAAGACAGCGCAGGACTGCGAATAATCGGGAGACCGCGCCGACGCCCACCTCAGGCGGCTTACTATTCCGATTAGTGGAATTACTCATAGATTAATTTCCTTTCTATTTCACTCAATAAATGAATATGAAAAAAGATGTTATTCAGTGAAATTCTATATTGAGTGCATCCTAGCCTTCGTCCTACTCTCAGTCCACAGGGGCGATTTGAACAATCATCGGTAGCCGACTCAGAGCGAGCACCAACGTCCACAGAATTGCATGACTTCATTTCGCATCTGCCCATGACAAAAGCGTGCCCCGGCGCGCACGCACACAAGGTGGAAGCAGGCATGTCATTTCTGCAACTCGAAGGTCTTTCCAAACGCTATGGTTCCATAGACGCTGTTGTCGCGACCCACCTGGCCGTTGAGAAAGGCGAGTTCGTCTCGTTACTCGGCCCTTCCGGCTGTGGCAAAACCACCACCCTGCAAATGATCGCGGGCTTCGTTGAAGTCAGTGCCGGGCGCATTGTGCTGGACGGTCGCGACATCACCCACGCCAAACCCAGCAGTCGAGGCCTGGGAGTGGTGTTCCAGAGCTACGCGCTGTTCCCGCACATGACTGTCGCCGGCAACGTGGCCTTCGGCCTGCGCATGCGCAAAGTGTCGGCCGCCGAGATTCAACGCAGGGTCGCTGCGGTGCTGGCGCTGGTTCGCCTGGATCAGCATGCCGAGCGCTATCCTCGCGAGTTGTCCGGAGGGCAACGGCAACGAGTTGCACTGGCCCGCGCGCTGGTCATCGAGCCACCGGTATTGCTGCTGGATGAACCCTTGTCCAACCTTGATGCCAGCTTGCGCGAAGAAATGCAGTTCGAAATCCGCCGCATTCAGAATGAAGTGGGCATCACTACCCTGATGGTCACTCACGATCAGGCCGAAGCCCTGTCGATCAGCGATAGGGTCGTGGTCATGCAGTCTGGTCGTATCACGCAGATAGACGAGCCTTACGCACTGTACGAACATCCACGCACCCCGTTCATTTCAGGTTTTGTGGGCAAGGCCAATTTGCTGCAAGGCGATCTGGACAACACGGGTTGCCCACAAATTCGACAATTGCCAGGACAAGGCGCGCTGACCCTCAGCTTGCGCCCGGAGAAGATCGATCTGGTCGCACCGGGATGCGGACGTCTTTCTGGACGTGTCGTGATGCGCTATTTCCTCGGCAGCCAATGGTTGTACCGCATTCAGACAGGCGTTGGCGAAGTGACCGTGGTGCGGCGTAACGACGGGCAGGCACCACTGGAACCGGACACGGCTGTGGGCATGGATTGGCCGAGCGAACTGCTGCGGGTACTGGAAGCCGATGAGGTACGCGCATGAGCCTGCTGACCGAAATGCGTCAGGGGCGCCGCGGTTACTGGCTGTCAGCGCCGGCGCTTGCGCTGTACATAGGGCTGCTGGTCTTGCCGCTGGGCCTGACCCTGCTGCTGTCGTTCAATGTCTTCGATTATCAGGTCGGCGTAAAAAGTGACAGCTATACGCTGGACCACTACATCGCCGTCCTCACCGATTCGTACTTCTATGAAATCTTTCTTCGCACGTTCTGGATCAGCGCGCTGGTCACATTGCTTTGCGTAATGATCGGAGTGCCGGAAGCCTACATCCTGAGCCGCATGGGCACGCCCTGGCGCTCGATCTTTCTTATTGTGATCCTCACGCCGCTACTGATTTCAGTGGTGGTGCGCGCTTTTGGCTGGAGCCTGCTGCTGGGCGCGGACGGGCTGGTCAATCAGGCGATCCAGGCCATGGGCGGACGTCCCGTGAAACTGCTGTATACGCCCTTCGCGGTCATCATCGCACTGGTCCACGTCATGCTGCCGTTCATGATCATTCCGGTCTGGACGTCACTGCAGAAGCTCGACCACACCGCCGAACAGGCTGCACTGTCGCTGGGCGCCAGCCAGGCGAAAGTGATGCGATTGATCGTGCTGCCGCAGGTCATGCCTGGTGTGCTGTCCGGCTCGCTGATCGTATTCGGCCTGGCAGCAAGCTCCTTTGCCATTCCGGGACTGCTCGGCGGCAGACGCCTGAAGATGGTGGCTACGGTGGTCTACGACCAATACCTCTCGGAGTTGAACTGGCCCATGGGTGCGACCCTGGCCGTCGCCCTGTTGTTGGTGAATCTGGTGGTCATGCTGTCATGGAACCGCATGATTGAAGGCCGCTACAAAAAAACGCTGGGGGAATGATTGATGTCCAGAAACGGTCCGTTGGCCTTGTCGTTTCATGCGATGGTGGTGGTGTTCATGATGGCGCCGCTGGTAGTGGTCTGTCTGGTGGCATTTACCCCGGAAAACACCCTGAGCCTGCCCACTACGGAGTTTTCGCTGCGCTGGTTCAGGGCAGTATTCGAGCGGGCGGATTTTATTGATGCCTTCTACAACAGCCTGATGCTGGCGTTCGTGTCGGCGAGCCTGGCCACTTTGATCGCCGTACCGGCAGCGCTCGCCATTACCCGCCACAGCTTCCCCGGTCGCAACTTTTTCAACGCGCTGTTTCTCTCGCCGATCATCATTCCGCATCTGGTGCTCGGTGTGGCGATGCTGCGGCTGTTTGCGCTGATGGGTGTCAATGGCAGCTTCACCTGGCTGATCTTCGCGCATGTGCTGGTGATTACCCCTTACGTGCTGCGCCTGGTGCTGGCTGCGGCAATCGGCATCGACCGCAGCGCCGAGCACGCCGCCGAGTCGTTGGGGGCCAGCCGTTTCACGCTGTTTCGCGAGATCACGCTGCCGATGATTCTGCCGGGCGTCGCGGGCGGCTGGTTGCTGGCGTTCATCAACAGCTTCGATGAGGTGACGCTGTCGATTTTCGTCACATCACCCGCCACTCAGACCCTGCCAGTGCGCATGTACGTCTACGCCACCGAATCCATAGACCCGATGATGGCAGCCGTCTCGGCGCTGGTCATTGCCCTGACCGCAGCCACCATGATCCTCCTCGACCGGGTGTACGGCCTGGATCGTGTGCTGGTCGGCAAACATTAACCTCAGGCCGGGAGCCTCTCACGTCATGGCACTGATGAAACGACTTGTCGAGCAGGACAGACCGACCCTGCCGTTCACTCTTGATGGCCAGCCCGCAAGCGGCCTGTTGGGCGATACCCTGCTGACGGCGGTTCTGACGGCCAGCGAGCACCTGCGGGGCAGCGATTTCAGTGCCGAACCCCGTGCGGGGTTCTGCATGATGGGTGCCTGTCAGGATTGCTGGGTGCGGCTGGGCAACACTCGACGCGTAAGAGCCTGCTCGACGCTTCTGGAGGCGGGCCATGACGTGCGCCGCGAGCAGGGGCGTACGTCATGAGCGAAACGCCTGTCAGCGATAATTCTGTGGTGATCGTCGGCGCAGGCCCGGCGGGTATCCGCGCCGCGCAGACCCTGCTGGCCCACGGGGTAAAGCCCTGCCTGATCGATGAAGGCTTGCGCGGCGGCGGGCAGATCTACCGCCGCCAGCCAGAAAACTTTCAGCGCTCCGCCAAGGATCTGTACGGCTTTGAGGCGAGCAAGGCCAGCGCTGTTCACCAAACGCTGGACGCTCTGATGGACGTTATTGACTACCGTCCGCAGACGCTGGTCTGGAATGCCGAAGCAGCACAGCTTGATACGCTGCAGAATGGGCAGGCCGACACCGTCCCGTATGGGCGTCTGATCGTGGCCACCGGCGCCACTGACCGGATTCTGCCGGTGCCTGGCTGGACCTTGCCGGGCGTCTACAGCCTGGGCGCCGCACAGATCGCGCTGAAGTATCAGGGCTGCGCGATTGGTGAAAACGTAGTGTTCTGCGGCAGTGGGCCGCTGCTGTATCTGGTTGCCTATCAATACGCCAAGGCCGGAGCGAAGGTGCTGGCAGTGCTGGACAGCGCACCGTTTTCGGCACAATGCCGTGCCCTCCCCGCCCTGCTCGGCCAACCGCTGACCCTCGCCAAAGGTCTCTATTATCGCGCATGGCTGACAGCCCATGGTATTGCGGTGCATCAGGGCGCAGAACTCACACGCGTCGACGGGGAACAGCGAGTCAGCGGCGTGCAGTGGATGCGCAACGGCCGGTCAACACAGCTGTCGTGCGACGCGGTCGCCTTCGCTCATGCATTGCGCAGCGAAACACAACTGGCGGACCTGCTGGGCTGCGCCTTCGAGTGGAGCGCATTGAATCGCGCCTGGCTGCCCATGTGTGATGACGCAGGACGCAGCAGTGTGCCAACTGTGTATCTGGCCGGTGACGGTGCCGGAATCATGGGTGCTGACGCAGCGGAAATGGCCGGTGAACTGGCAGCGTTGAGTGTGCTGCAAGACAGTGGGCATACCATTGACGCTGACCGGATCAGCACGCTGAAAAGCCGCTTGCGGCGCATCCGGCACTTTCGCCACGGGCTGGAAACCGCTTTCCCGTTCCCCGAAGAATGGGCCGCCCGCGTGCCAGACTCCACCCTCATCTGTCGCTGCGAAGAGGTCAGCGCTGGCGACATCCGCAGCACCGTGCAGGACGGTCACTGGGAGATCAACCGGGTCAAGGCCATGTGCCGTGTGGGTATGGGTCGCTGCCAGGGCCGGATGTGCGGCCTGGCTGCTGCAGAAATCATTGCCTGCGAGAGCAACCGACCTGTCGACCAGATTGGCCGACTGCGCGGTCAGTCACCCATCAAACCCTTGCCGTTCGGCTTGGAGACCTCAGTATGAGCACGCTGATCGAAACCGATGCGTTGATCATCGGTGGCGGTATTGTCGGCACCTCGGCGGCGCTCGCGCTGGCGCGCAAGGGTCGTCGCGTTGCGCTGCTGGAGCGGGACTTCTGCGGATCGCATTCCAGCGGCGTCAACTATGGCGGTGTTCGGCGTCAGGGGCGCCCTTTGTCCCAGCTTCCGCTGTCGCAACGCGCCCATCAGATCTGGGGCAACCTGCAGGCATTGCTGGGCATCGACGGTGAATACACGCGGTCCGGGCATCTGAAGCTGGCCCGCAGCGAACAGGACATGGACGCCCTGCGCGCTTACGCAGAGGCCAGCCAGGCATTCGGGCTGGATTTACAGTTGCTTGACCGTCAACAGCTACGCGCACGCTTTCCCTGGGCAGGCGATGTTGCGGTCGGTGCCTCACTGTGCGCAGACGACGGCCATGCCAACCCAAGATTGGTGTCGCCAGCATTCGCCCGTGCGGCCCGGCAGTCAGGTGCCCAGGTGTTCGAGCAGGCCCAGGTCACGCAGGTCAGCCATGACGGTCAAGCCTTCATCGTCGAAACGGCCAGTGGCCTCAAGCTTCGCGCCCCCTGGCTGCTCAACTGCGCAGGGGCATGGGCCGGAGAGCTGGCAGCACAATTCAACGAACCGGTGCCCATGTATTCCGGTCATCCCGCCATGCTGGTCACCGAGCCGCTGCCGATGTTCATGGACGTCAGTACCGGCGTTGAAGGCGGTGGGATCTATGCACGTCAGGTGGCACGCGGCAATTGCGTGCTGGGCGGAGGCCAGGGGTTTGCCGTTGACCCGGCGCGGGCCAGACCGGGCCAGGCGGCAGTCTTGGAGATCCTGCGTAACGCCGTTGAATTATATCCACCCCTCGCCGGTGCGCATGCCATTCGCACCTGGAGTGGCACTGAAGGCTACCTGCCGGACCGTGAGCCTGTATTGGGCCCAAGCCTGATGCAGCCAGGCTTGCTGCATGGTTTCGGTTTTGCGGGAGCAGGCTTTCAGATTGGACCGGCGGCTGGCGAAGCGCTGGCCGAATGGGTCTGCGAGGGCCAATCGTCGATCCCGCTGGATGCTTTTTCCGTCGGTCGCTTTCAGCCGGCGCATGTCACATCTGCTGCCGTCAAACCCGTTTCGAACGTCATCCCATTGCACAGAGGAAGGTCGCCACTATGAACAACACCCGTATCGCACTGCCCGGTTTTTCATGCCTGTCCGCTTTGTCGTGTTTGTCCGTGGCAGCGATGCTTGCCTCGATGCCCGCTCATGCCGAAACCACGCTTTACCTGGGCATGAACGGTGGAACCATGGAGCGCCTTTATGCCGATCAGGTGCTGCCGGCCTTTGAAAAAGCCAACAACGTCAAGGTGGTGATAGTGCCCGGCACGTCGGCGGACATTCTTGCCAAGGTGCAGGCCAGCAAGGACAACCCGCAGATGCACGTAATCTTTCTGGATGACGGCATCATGTACCGGGCAATCTCCATGGGGCTGTGCGACACCTTGCAGCCCAGCGCCGGACTGAGCGACCTCCCTGCCAAAGCGAAAATCAAGGAGCAGGCAGCCGCCGTCAGCCTCGGGGTAACAGGGCTGGCCTATAACACACGGATGTTCCAGGAAAAGGGCTGGAGCGCGCCAACCTCATGGATGGACCTGGCCGACAAACGCTTCAAGGACAAGGTAGTGTTTCAGTCCCTCGCCTCCTCGACGTTCGGCCTGCACGGTTTCCTGATGTTCAACCGCATTCAGGGCGGCAGCGAAAAAGACGTGGAGCCAGGCTTCAAGGCCTGGCCAAAAACCGTCGGCCCCAACGTGCTGGAATACATCGCCAGCTCGGCAAAGATCTCGGAAATGGTTCAGACCGATGAAGCGGCACTGTTTCCCCTGACGCCCACTCAGGTGACCGCACTCAAGATCAAGGGTGTGCCAGTGGAATACGCGCCACCCAAGGAAGGCGGTGTGGTTTTGAACGTGGCGGAATGCACCATCGCCAACAATTCTCAACCGGAGCTGGCGCAGAAGCTCGCTGCTTATCTGCTGACGCCTGAGGCCCAGGCGCCGGCGCTCGAGTTCGGCGACCAGATCCCTTCCAACCCGAAAACACCGACCACCGACAAGACCCGGGGTCAGGTGCAAGCCATGAACAAATACCTCGAAACGGCAGTGACCATCGATTGGGACCAGGTCAACCAGATCCGCCCTGAATGGAACGCGCGCTGGAGTCGCAGCATCGAGCGCTAATCGCTCGCACCTCGCCCCTGGCATTGGATTCGCACTGACGCCGCAGCCTGAACCTCATCAGCCTGCGGCCGGTGTATGCGCACGCCTGTCAGCGCAGGGCAATTTATTTCAACTTATTGCCAGACACGGCAGTCCCACGTTAGCGCCTGCCTTTACGGCGCCTTTACGATGGTTCTTCCTTTATGACATTTATTATCTGTGTGGGCGTGCTGGGCGTGCTCCTGATGCTGCTGGCATTGACCTCTTCCTACCTGCGCTGGATGCCTGTGACAACCTCGGCCGTGTGCCTGGCATTCGGCTTCTCGATCGGCCCCATGGGCCTGGGACTGCTGACACTGGACGTCAAACATTCCTACATATGGATTGAACATCTGACAGAAGCAGCGGTGTTGTTCTCGTTGTTCAGCACCGGGATCAAACTGCGCTTGCCGCTCAACTGCAAAGCCTGGCGCTCAGCGTACTGGCTTGCCGGACCGGTCATGCTCGCAAGCATCGCCGGTACCTGCCTGGCAGCACATTACCTGTTCAACATGTCGTGGGGCGTGGCTCTTTTGCTGGGTGCAATACTGTCGCCAACCGATCCGGTTCTGGCCGGGATGGTTCAGGTCAATGGTGCTCAGGACCAGGACCGTCTGCGCTTCGGGCTGTCTGGCGAAGCCGGTCTGAATGACGGTACGGCGTTTCCCTTCGTGATTTTTGCCCTGCTGTATCTGAGTTCAGGCGAGTCCACCACCGACTGGCTCGGTCACTGGCTGCTGAATGATCTGATCTGGGCAGTACCTGCGGGTCTGCTGATTGGCTACGGCATGGGTCGAGGCGTCGGCCACCTGATGATCTACCTGCGCATCAGAAACGCCGACAGCACCACGTCTTCCAATGACTTCCTGGCGCTGGCGCTGATTGCGCTGTCGTATGTGGTAGCACAGAGTGTGGCTGCGTTCGGCTTCCTGGCGGTGTTCGCGGCAGGGCTTGGACTGCGCCAGGCCGAAGCGCGTATTACCCGGTCGGAGGTGCCCTCCGAACACGTCGCGCAACCGGTGCTCGGTCACATGACCGCTTCGCTGGAGAAAGGCACCGTAGCTGAAGCCGAAGACTTGAGCGACTCGCAGTTGGCCGCTGGCGTCATGATGGGTGACATTCTGGCGTTCGGCAGCCTGGTAGAACGGGCGATGGAGGTGCTGTTGATCACCCTGTTGGGCGCAGCGCTTTCGCTTTACTGGGACTGGCGTGCGGTCGGTCTGGCTGCGGCGTTGTTCTGCATCATCCGCCCAACGGGTGTCTGGCTGCTGGTCAGTCGACGCCTGCTGAACCTTCGACAAAAAGCATTGGTCGGCTGGTTCGGCATTCGCGGCATTGGCAGCCTGTACTACCTGTGCTTCGCGTTGTCACATGGATTGGCGGACGACACGACCCCGATAGTGATTGGTATGACGCTGTCAGTAGTGGCGCTCAGCATCCTGGTGCACGGCATCAGCATCCAACCATTGCTGGAGCGTTACGAGCGCAGTGCCGGGGCTCATGCAGATCCATAAACCGCCCTCGCGCGTCCGCAATAGAGCAGATCAATGACGCTATCAGAACAAGCGATTGGACTGCGGCATTTCGACTCGGTTAGCGTGAGAGCATGAGGGCGGTGCATTACCGCTGACCTGTGGCTACTATGTGAACATTCACATGAACCTTGTGCGACTCCGGATGCGAAACCGCACAGCCTGCAACGCGCAAAAGATTTAAACCCTCGTGGTACGTTGGCGTCGAACGTCTGAATGCCAATGGATGAACAACTGAGAAGTTAAATGTCAGAACCTGTGCTGATGGACCGCTTTGCCCGCAAGGTCGATTATTTGCGTATGTCGGTCACCGACCGATGCGATTTTCGCTGCGTGTATTGCATGGCCGAAGAGATGACATTTCTGCCTCGCCAGCAAATACTCTCGCTGGAAGAAATTCTCCAAGTGGCCGAGCGCTTTGTCGCTCTAGGCACGCGCAAAATTCGTCTGACCGGTGGCGAACCGCTGGTGCGCGCCGGCGTGGTCGGCCTGTGTGAGCGAATTGCCGCCCTGCCCGGCCTGCGTGAACTGTGCATGACCACCAACGGTTCTCAGCTGGACAAGCTGGCCGCCCCGCTGTTCAAGGCCGGTGTCACGCGGTTGAACATCAGCCTCGACAGCCTCGACCCACACCGTTTTCGTGAGTTGACCCGTACCGGTGACCTGAACAAGGTCATCGCTGGAATTGACGCCGCGAACGCCGCAGGTTTTGTACACACCAAGCTCAATTGTGTCGTGATGCAAGGCCGTAACGACCACGAGGTCAACGATCTGCTGGCGTTCGCCATTGATCGCAACCTGGATGTGTCGTTCATTGAAGAGATGCCGCTGGGCATTATCAGCGAACACAGCCGCGCCGAGTCGTTCTGCTCCAGCGATCAGGTACGTGAACGTATTGCCGAGCGCTACACGCTGGTGCCATCAACGGACTCGACACAGGGTCCGTCGCGCTATTGGCGCCTGGCCGAAGCACCTGGCATCCGGATCGGCTTTATTTCACCCCATAGCCACAATTTCTGCGCCACCTGCAATCGGGTGCGTCTGACGGTCGAAGGCCGTCTGCTGCTTTGCCTGGGCAATGAACATTCGGTGGACCTGAAGTCAGTGTTGCGGGCCAATCCCGGTCAACCGCACAAGCTGGAAAAGGCCATCATCGACGCCATGCAGATCAAGCCCTGGAGCCATAACTTCACCCACGACGACGGCGTGCAGGTAGTTCGCTTCATGAACATGACAGGCGGTTGAAGGGCGAACCACCATCGCCCTTTACGGTTTGCGGAAGAACAGCGTGATCTGACCGACTTCAACACCCAGCTTGGTCATTGATGAACGATTGGCCATCGTCTTCTCGTCAATCAGATACATCCAGTCGTCCAGACTGACGTCGTAGACACTGTCGCCCACTGGCAATCGCAGCACATAGCGCCAGTGAAAGCTGTTGCCTGCCACTTCACCCGTGGCCTCGCCAACCACATCGCCAGCTGTGCCCTTCCAGCGTCCTGGGCCATCAGGACGCAAACGCCATTCCCGGACCTGTGTGGTGCCGTCGCTGTAGCTGAACGCTTCATGCATGACCAGCACTTCCCCTTCGCTGCGGCCGTTGATGATCACGTGAAAACGCTTGGTGACTTCGCCCGAGCGTTTCTGAAACATGCCCCACGCCTCGACACGACCGGTGAAATATTCACGCAGGTCCAGTCGTGGTGACTCCTGACGGTAATGGCTGACTGGCACACCGCCACAACCGGCGAGGGTGACGCCCAAGCAAAGCAACAACATCCACTTTCTAAACATGGGATCTCCGGAAAAGATCAACGGTCAGGGGCACCGAGAAGCTGCGCTCTCAAATCGGGATTACGCGTTTTGGGGTCCAGCCAGATAGAAAAAAACGCCTTGGCGAACTGACTGTCAGGAACCACATGCTGCAATTTTTCGCCGACATAAAACCGCGCTTCACGACCCGGCAGATAGACACCGGTAATCTTCATGCCCGGCTGCACGTCCACGAACGACAGGTTCATTTGCTGACGCCATGTCGCGAGCTGTTCAGCGCTGACGCCAGCACCCGAGATACGTTTGATCTCGTCAATGCTGGCGTCAACCAGGTCGGCGCGGTCGATGGCACGGTGATAGGTGAGTTCCAGCGCGAGCGGCGCATCCGCCGTAAAAGGCGTGGCCGTGCTGGAGAGTCTGGCGGTGTAGATCCTGAACCCGAAAAGGCTCAGGTCACCGTGCCCGACCACATGAGCATTGGGCAATGACTCGCGCCAGTCGGCACATACACTGCTGCTCAGCAGCAGCAACCACCATAGCCATTTGGGCGCGACCATTGGCAGCCTCGGACAAGGACTGGATGCCCAGGCAGGCATCCGGAAGAATCTGAAGAGTCAGCGGTGTGGTCTATACCGAAACCGGCAAAAACAGCGCCAGACGCGCCGACTCAAGCCAAAAATCTATACCAACCAACTGGCTTTGTACAATTTTTTGGCAAGAATTTTCTCAGTATTGACACACATCAACGTCAATACAGAGACATCTGAAACGGGAAACCCAGAAAGTCACACGTGACAAGAGTCATCCCGCGCCACTGCAAAATTTGCAGACGCACACCAAAAGCGCAGCAGCCTTGCATACGACCGCGGTTCTGAATCAACCAAACGTGATATCAAACGTGCCAGAGGCCCAAGTACCGAATTACGGAAGGTGCCGAGCAGTCTTGCACACTCATGAACAGACACATAGTTGTCACTCCGCATTCGATCATTGAATATCCAACAACAACCTGCCGCACTTAAAAACCGCACTGCGATAAACACTTCAACGCTGTGATCGCACCACGTTAAAACGGCATCAGTTCAAACAGAAACGTCTGCCCTCTACTGCAAAGAGAGCAGACGTCAATGGCGGCGTCACTTCACATTTCACTGTGATGCCGATGTGTTCCTGTCAGGCGACCTGACTGTGCGCATGGCGCTGTGTCTTTTGCCATTCGGCCTTGAGGTCGCGCAGGGTCTTCTCCATGAAAGCCTTGTCAGCCGCGGCCTTTCTACCGACGTAGCCCTGGCCGCGGCGGAACATCTTCAGCGCAACGCGCAGCTCTGGATGGGCGTCACGGAATTCGTCTTCCGTCGAGTGCGGCGCCATGGCGTCGACATGCACTTCACCGGCGTCGGTAATCCAGACAATGTGGTTATCCAGTGTATCTTTGCGAACGGCAAACAGACGAGCCAGTTCATCAATAGTATGGGCGGCATTGATATTCATGTTGATGCTCCTTCGCTCGTAAACTGTTCAATGGTTTATTCATCAAGTTCATTCGCCGGACAATCAGCGCCCACACAGAAGTGTGATCATTGATTGAAGTTCCAGCCCTCAAGGACATGCAGGTAGCCTTGATGCAAAGCTGCGTATGACAGCGTCATCGAAGAGAGAAGAAGTCGCGAAACCCAAAAACCTGCCGATCGTTCAACGATCTGCCACAAGCATCATGAGGTCGTTTCGCCAGCTTCTCGTCTTTACGACAATCAGGCCAGGTCAGCTTCATCAATCTGCCTTGTGGGCAGCCTACATCCGGGAACATCTCGACGGCTTGCCGAGCCTGTTCAATACATCTTTGCGACGCTCCCGATCAGGGAGACAGCTGCATAATGCAAAAGGAAAGTGGGTCCGTCAATGATTATGTAGTGATTATTTTTTCTCACTACAAAATAACGGATACCGGTACTGGAGGGTCGTGGAAGTGACCAATCGGTCACTTCCACGGGGTGTTGCGCAGGACGCTTACTTGGTGAAGGCGCTGTAGCTGTTCATCAGGTTGCGGTAGTTTGGGATACGCTGGGACAGCAGGTTGGCCAAGCCTTCCATGTCGTTGCGCCAGTCGACCTGCAACTCGCACGCTACCGAGAACCAGTTGACCAACTGTGCGCCAGCCGCGCTCATGCGGGCCCATGCGGCTTTCTGGACAGTCTCGTTGAAAGTGCCAGAGGCATCGGTGACCACGAATACTTCAAAACCTTCCGCCAGCGCGCACAATGTCGGGAACGCGACGCAGACGTCAGTCACTACGCCGGCGATGATCAGTTGCTTGCGACCGGTTGCTTTCACAGCCTTGACGAAATCCTCGTTGTCCCACGCGTTGATCTGACCCGGACGCGGAATGTAAGGCGCATCAGGGAACATTTCCTTGAGCTCGGGTACCAACGGGCCGTTGGGACCGCTTTCGAAACTGGTGGTCAGAATGGTTGGCAGACCAAAGAACTTGGCCAGGTCAGCCAGCGCCAGCACGTTGTTCTTGAACTCGTTGGGCGAGAAATCCTGCACCAGAGAAATAAGGCCGGTCTGGTGATCGACCAACAGAACGGCTGCGTCATCTTTGTTCAAACGATTGTAGGGAGTGCTCATGATTGTCTCCTTGGGGTTTTATCATCCGTGGCTGAGACGACAACGCGTGCCGACCCTGCCCACCTGTTGAGTAAATCGATCAGAACGCGAAACACGAGCAGCCGAAAGCGCCCCAGAAACCCTGGAAGTCGCTGACGGGTGCACTGGAAAGCCTGGCCCGCTCATGACTGTGCGAATGCACGGCACACGGGCCGCTGCACTGGTGAACCTGCGCCAGCATCGGCGAGGCTGGACGCCAGTGACCTGGAACCTTGGCAACCGGTGACCAGTCCGGCAGCACCGGCAGACTCGGCGGGGCCAGTGTCTCGAAATCACCGGCGCCGAATACCACCTTGCCGCCTACGACAGTCAGTACGGATTCGATCCATTTGATGGCCTCGGGCTCGACGCTGAAGTAGTCCGCAGAAAGCGCTACAAGATCCGCCAACTGCCCGACCTTGATCTGGCCCTTCTTGCCCTGCTCGGAAGAAAACCACGCACTGCCGTGGGTGAACAGTTCCAGCGCAGTCTCACGCGGCAAGCCTTCGGGGTACAGTTCCAACCCGCCTACAGTGCGGCCGCTGACCATCCAGTAGAGCGAGGTCCAAGGGTTGTAGCTGGAGACACGCGTGGCGTCTGTGCCTGCACCGACTGGCACGCCTTCCGACAGCATGCGTTTGATCGGCGGGGTCATCTCGGCCGCTTTGGCGCCGTAACGCTCGACGAAATACTCGCCCTGGAACGCCATGCGGTCCTGAATGGCGATACCGCCGCCCAGCGCTCTGACACGCTCGATGTTTTTCGGCGTGATGGTTTCACAGTGGTCAAAGAACCACGGCAAGCCATTGAACGGGATGTCACGGTTGACCTTCTCGAACACGTCCAGCATGCGGCTGATCGACTCGTCGTAGGTGGCGTGCAAACGGAACGGCCAGCGGTGCTCGACCAAGTGACGAACCACAGGTTCAAGATCGCCTTCCATGCCCGGCGGCAGGTCGGGACGCGGTTCAAGGAAGTCTTCGAAGTCGGCCGCGGAGAAGGTCAACATCTCCCCTGCCCCGTTATGCCGCAAGAAGTCATCGCCCTGATGCAGCTTGACGGTGCTGGTCCAGTGCTTGAAGTCGGACAGCTCTTCCTTGGGTTTCTGGGTAAACAGGTTGTAGGCGATCCGGACGGTCAGCTGTTGTTCGCGGGCCAGCTGTTCGATGACGGCGTAATCGTCAGGGTAATTCTGAAAACCGCCTCCCGCGTCGATGGCACTGGTCAGTCCCAGTCGATTGAGTTCGCGCATGAACTGACGGGTCGAATTGACCTGATATTCGAGCGGCAGCTTTGGCCCTTTGGCGAGGGTCGAATACAGAATCATGGCGTTGGGCTTGGCCACCAGCATGCCGGTCGGATTCCCTTGCGCATCGCGCACAATTTCACCGCCCGGCGGGTTTGGCGTATCACGGGTATAACCAGCCACGCGCAGTGCAGCACGATTGAGCAAAGCACGATCGTAGAGGTGCAGGACAAAAACCGGAGTGTCCGGCGCGGCCTGATTCAGCTCTTCGAGAGTGGGCATGCGCTTTTCGGCAAACTGAAACTCGTTCCAGCCGCCCACTACACGCACCCACTGCGGGGTCGGCGTGCGATCGGCCTGGTCCTTGAGCATGCGCAGCGCATCGGCCAGAGACGGCACGCCTTCCCAGCGCAATTCAAGGTTGTAGTTCAAACCGCCACGAATCAGGTGCAAGTGAGAGTCGTTGAGGCCCGGAATAACCGTGCGCTTTTGCAAGTCGATGACCTGCGTTGCGCTACCACGCAAGCCCATCACCTCGGCGTCACTGCCGACGGCGACAAAACGGCCGCCACTGATCGCCACGGCGCTGGCCTTGGGTTTTTCACGGTCGACCGTGTGGAATTGGCCGTTGAAGAGAATCAGTTCGACGTTCATCGATGCACCTTTGGCGGAAGTTTGAGAAGCACTGGCAAGGCCGGGAAGCGACCATGAGGGAAGAATCGCGGCGGCAGCACTCAACAATGAGCCGTTGGCGACAAATCGCCGGCGCTGCAGATCGGTTTTCTCGTCAGTCATCAGATCACTTCCCTTGTGATTTTTTAGCCGAAGCGTTGAGCCACGGCGCCAACAGGTGCGTGGCGGCGGGCATCATCAGGTACACCACCAGCAGCACGATGGTGATGGTTACCAGCGCAGTGCTGATGAAGTAGCCGGACAACGACGGCACGCGGGCAAACAGCGGCCCCCACAGCAACGGAACCAGCAGGGTCAGGGGCAAGATCACCATGAAGGACACACACGCCTGCTTCCAGCGGGGCGGCGGGCTGCTCTCTTCATTGGCGGGTGTGAACCAGAATTCGTTGTGCGGATTGACCTGCGTCTGATCACCATCGGCAAGCATCGGCGCGGCTTCCTGAACCAGCTGACGGCGCTCGTCGGAGTCCATCCAGCTCTGCATGGCCTGGGTCGAATGAAAACGCAGGACGCTGGTGAACATGTGCAGGCCGCCATCCTTGCCTCGTATCACGTCGACACCCAGATGGCCCGGCTGCCCACTGGCGATGGTCACGATGCGGCGCAGCCATTGCTCGTAACTGGCTTCCTGACCGGCCTTGACCCGGTGCTTGATCACCAGCGTGACCACTTCATTGAACACAGCGCTGCCGACAATGCGTGCTTCTGTGTCGAGACGGACGGGATCAGACATGGCCAACAGCTCCGGCAACAGGTTTCGATTAGGGTATGCGGCCCCCACACAGCTTGAGGTGGAGCGACCAGAACCATAACGATAGTGCCGTCAATCAGGCGTCAGAAATTGAGCGTATGTGCTGTCTTTGCGTCTGACCCCGTTATGCCTGTGTCACGACATCCAACGGCGCAGACATGTGCTCGGCGATACGCGAGCGCAACCAGCGTTCGGCTGGATCATTGTCATGGACGCCGCTCCAGACCATCGACAGCTCGGCAGGCACGATGGGGAATGGCGGATCTTCGGCACGCAACTGGCAGCCTTCGATCAATGCACAGGCAGCGTAATCCGGTACTGTGGCAATCAGGTCGGTACCGGCCAGCAAAGCCCTGAGTCCGTTGAACTGAGGCACACCCAGCACCACCTTGCGACTGCGCCCGACGCGCGCCAGGTCGAGATCGATATTGCCGCTCAGGTCACCGGAAAAAGACACCATCGCGTGCTGCCGTTCGCAGTAGTCATCCAGGCTCAACGGCCCTGGACGCATATCGCCACGAATGACTTTGCAGCCGATATCACGCAGCTTCTTGCGCTTGGCGTTGGCTGGCAGGTCAACGGTGTAGCTGACCCCGACCGATATCTCGCCCGACGCCAACAGCGCCGGCAACAGCAGGTAATTGGCGCGACGAATCACCACGATGATGCCCGGCGCCTCTTCACGCAGCCGCGACAGCAGAGGCGGCAGCAGGCCAAACTCGGCGTCATCGGACAAACCGATCCTGAACACATCACAGCTGGTTGACGGATCAAACTCCTTGGCGCGGCTGACCGCACCAGAAATGGTATCCAGCGCCGGGCGTATCTCCTTGAGGATATCCAGCGCCCGCGCAGTAGGCTCCATCGCCCTGCCATTGCGCAGCAAAAGAGGGTCGTCGAACAGGTCGCGCAAACGGCCCAGTGCTGCGCTCACGGCGGGCTGACCGATGAACAGCTTTTCGGCCACCCGTGTGAGATTCCGCTCGAACATGAGCGCCTCGAAAATCACCAGCAGATTGAGGTCGACGCGGCGCAGGTCGTTGCGATTCATGAGGGGTTCCAGAACTCTGTTTGTCAGGGTGCCTGCAAGACGAGGCTTTGACGACAGTAGGCACGAATATACCGGTTGTGGCTTGTACGCCTGTGCTGATCGACGACTGGATTGGGCAGGAGAGCATTCAGGTATTAACCTGAAGGTACGTCAGAAAGGGAAAACCCCCATGATCAAGAGAGTCGGCGACACCCAGATAACCCCGATACACAGAGCATCATGTCACTGCGGCGCGGTAGAACTGGAGCTTGAACTGCCGGACGGCATCGTCGATCCCAGACGCTGTGACTGTTCGATGTGCAAGCGCAGAGGCGCTATTGTCGCCACCGTAGCGGAGGAAGGTCTCCGGGTGCTGCACGGTCAGAGCGTGCTCAGGTCCTACCAATTCAATACCCGCACGGCGGTGCATTATTTCTGCACACGCTGCGGGGTCTATACCCACCACCGACGACGCTCCAACCCGAATGAGTTCGGTTACAACGTCGGCTGCCTGGCAGGTGTAAACCCGTTCGAGCTGGACCCTGTAAATACGAGCGACGGCATCAATCACCCGGCTGACGCCCAGCCCTCGGTCGCGGTCTACGATTAGCGCAGGTTGGTCTTGGCCAGCTCCAGCACTTCGCTGCCGCGCCCGCTGAATACGGCACGCATCATGTAAAGACTGAAGCCTTTGGCCTGTGCCAGCTTGATCTTCGGCGGGATGCCAAGCTCCTGCTTGGCAGTCACCACATCGATCAGCACCGGGCCAGGGTGGTCGAACGCCTTGCGCAGTGCTGCAGGCAGCTCTGCCGCATCTGTCACGCGCAGACCCAGGATACCTGCGCCCAGCGCGATGCCGGCAAAGTTGGTCTCGTGCAGGTCGGTGTCATGGGGCACATAACCGGCGGCTTTCATTTCCATGTCGACGAAGCCCAGCGAGCTGTTGTTGAACACCACCATCTTGATCGGCAGATTCAACTGACGGATGCTCAGCAGATCGCCCATCAGCATCGACAAACCGCCGTCGCCACACAGTGCAACCACCTGCCGGTCCGGGTGCTCTGCCTTGGCACCCAGTGCCTGCGGCAACGCGTTGGCCATCGAGCCGTGGTTGAACGAGCCCAGCAGGCTGCGTTTGCCGTTCATGTGCAGATAACGCGCCGCCCATAACGTCGGTGTACCAACATCAACGGTGAAGATCGCGTCGGCGTCCGCCTGCTCGTCAACCAGACGCGTCAGGTACTGCGGGTGAATTGGTGTATCGGCAGGCGTCGGCGTTGCGAGGTCGTCCAGCTCTTCGCGAGCCTTGGCGTAATGCTTGAGAGCCTTGTCGAGAAAACGACGGTCTGTGTGCGGGATCAGTTTGGGCAGCAATGCGTCAAGCGTCTCACGTACGCCACCCACCAGGCCGAGTGCCACCGGCGTACGACGCCCCAACTGGGTCGGATCAAGGTCGATCTGAAGGATTTCAGCCTTTTCCGGATAGAAGTTTCGGTACGGGAAGCTGCTGCCAAGAATCACCAGCGTGTCGCACGACAACATGGCGTGATAGCCGGAGCTGAAACCGATCAGACCGGTCATACCGACATCGAACGGATTATCGTACTCGACGTGCTGCTTGCCCCGCAGTGCGTGCACGATCGGTGCGCCCAGCTTTTCAGCCAGCGCGACCACTTGCTCATGTGCACCCGCACAACCGGCACCGCACAACAGGGTAACGGCCTTGGACTTGTTGAGCCTGTCCGCCAGCGCTTGCAGGTCCTGCTCGGCAGGAATCACGTCGGGCGGCGTGATATCGACCCAGTTGGCTTTCACGTCCGGAGATTCACTGAGGGCGACGTCGCCCGGCAACACGATGACGGCTACCCCCTTCTGGCTGATCGCGGCACGCATGGCGCGCTCAAGTACACGCGGGAACTGCTCAGGGCTGCTGACCAGTTCGACGAAATGGCTGCACTCCTTGAACAGTTCCTGAGGGTGGGTTTCCTGAAAATAATCCAGGCCGATTTCCGAAGACGGTATCTGTGCGGCAATGGCCAGCACCGGAACGCGATTGCGATGGCAGTCGTACAGGCCATTGATCAAGTGCAGGTTGCCGGGTCCGCAGCTGCCCGCGCACACCGCCAGCTTGCCACTGGAAGCCGCCTGGGCACCGGCGGCGAACGCGGCGACTTCTTCGTGACGGGTATGCATCCAGCGGATTGAATCGGTGCGCTCAAGGCTGTCGGTCAAGCCATTGAGGCTGTCACCGGACACCCCCCAGATGTGGGAAACGCCTGCCGCTGCGAGGGTCTGCGCGAGGTGGTCGGCGATAGTCTTGGACATGAGGGGTTCCTTGTCGAGGCAATGGGGATCGGTTTCAACACGCGATAAACGTGCGCGGCGCTCTGCCGCACACGTTGTGGTCGACCCATTGCACGCTCGACAGTTCAGTCAACCTGAGCCCCGTTCAGGCAAGGTCAGGGCGACATGTATCGCGAAGCGATCAGGCGTGCGGACTGCCCGTCGCCTTGACCGGCGCTGCATATTGCGGCTTGAGTTTGCCCTCATTGTCCAGCAGCCAGGCGTCCAGAATCTCACGCACCACCGGCCCTGCGACCCGACCGCCCGCCTCGCCGTTTTCGATGGTCACCGAAACAACGATCTTTGGATGTTCGGCGGGAGCGAAGCCGACAAACAACGCGTTGTCGCGGTTGCGCTCCAGAGTCTTGAGGCGGTTGTAGCGTTCGCCTTGCTTGATCGCCACCACCTGCGCGGTACCGCTCTTGCCAGCGATGCGGTACTGCGCGCCCTTGGCCGCGTCACGGGCGATGCCTCGCGGATCATGCATCACCATCTGCATGCCTTCGTTGACCTGATTCCATTCATTGGGATCGTGCAGCACGATATTGGGCATCGGATGCTCGTCCACCGGCGCGACATGCCCCACTTCTGTCGCCAGATGAGGGCGATGCCAGACGCCCTTGCTGGCGATCAGCGAGGTCGCCTGCGCCAGCTGCAGCGGCGTGACCTGCATGTAGCCCTGGCCGATACCCAGGATGACCGTCTCACCCGGGAACCACGCCTGCCGACGGGTCGCGCGCTTCCATTCGCGTGACGGCATCAGCCCTGCCGACTCTTCGAACATGTCCAGCGAGACCTTCTGGCCGATACCGAACATGGTCATGTAATCGTGCAGCCGATCAATGCCCAGCTTGTGGGCCAGGGTGTAGAAGTAGGTGTCATTGGATCGCATGATCGCGGTGTCCATGTCCACCCAGCCATCCCCGCTGTGGTTCCAGTTGCGGTACTTGTGATCGAAGTCCGGCAGCTGGAAGTAGCCGGGGTCGAATACCCGCGTCGAAGCATTGACCACGCCGCTGTCCAGCCCTGCAATCGCTACCTCGGGCTTGACCGTCGAACCTGGTGCGTACAGCCCGCGCAGCACACGGTTGAACAGCGGTCGGTCGATAGAATCACGCAGGGCGGCGTACTGTTTGAAACTGATGCCGGTCACGAACAGATTGGGGTCAAAGCTGGGCTTGCTGACCATCGCCAGCACTTCGCCGGTCTCCGGATCCAGTGCCACAACCGACCCGCGTCGATCGCCCAGCGCGTTTTCTGCTGCCTCCTGAAGGTGCACATCCAGGCTGAGGGTGATGTTCTTGCCGGGCACCGGATCGGTGTGTTTCAAGACCCGCAAGACACGACCCTGGGCGTTGGTTTCCACTTCTTCATAACCCACGTGCCCATGCAGCTCCGACTCGTAAAAACGCTCGATGCCGGTCTTGCCGATGGACTGAGTGCCGCGGTATTCGTTGTCGAGCTGGGAGGCTTCTTTTTCATTGATCCGCCCGACATAGCCGATGGAATGGGCAAAGTGTGCGCCCAACGGATAATGCCGAACGAACTGCGCGGCGACGTCCACGCCCGGCAGCAGGTACTGGTTCACCGCAAGCAAGGCAATCTGCTCTTCAGTCAACTCGTACAACAAGGTCGCGGGCTCGAACGGGTGGCGAACCTGTTTGAGCTCCTTGTCGAACAGGATGCGGTCTTCGTCCGGCAACGACAGCAGAGTCATCAACTCGTCGATTACCTTGTGCCAGTCGCCAGCGCGTTCGCGGGTCAGCGTCAGGTTGAAGCTGGGACGATTGTCCGCCAGCACCTCACCATTGCGATCAAAGATCAAACCGCGCTCCGGCGGGATCGGCAGCACGTGTACACGGTTGTTTTCAGAAATGGTCGAGTGGTAATCGAACTCGGTAACCTGCAGAAAGTACATGCGCGCAATCAAGCAGCAGGCAAGCAGGGCGACCAGTACGGCACAGGCAATCAGGCGGTTATTGACCAGCCGGGTCTCTTTTTCGTGGTCTTTGAGGGGAATAGGATCTGGCATTTCTACAGCTTCTCGGTGGATGGCAAACCTTGCAACAGAGCAGGTAACTGGACACGTAAACGATCAATTCGGCGCGCACCATACCAAGAAGCGTCGAGCAACAGGCGATCACCCCGCCAATCGCAGGATGAAGATTCTGTCAGAAAGCGTCACGCTGGCTCGGCGTGTGCTTCGCTTGCGGGCGTCGCGAGAGTCTTGTTGGTGACGGTAAGTACAGCGGCGGCCTGGGTAGCGCTGGATGCTTCACGCGCCTGCATGATGCTCGGCAGATTGGTTTCAATCCACGTCGCCAGCGTTTCGACCTGCCGGGCGACTTCTTCGCCCATCGTCGTCAGCCGGTATTCAACATGTGGCGGCACCACCGGCAGCGACTTGCGATTGACGAAACCGTCATGCTCCAGATGTTGCAGGGTCTGGGCGAGCATCTTTTCGCTCACGCCGCCAATCTTGCGTCGAATCTCACTGAAGCGGTGCATGCCACCGCGCAATACGACCAGCACCAGCACGCCCCAGCGGCTGCAGACGTGATTGAGCACCATGCGCGATGGGCAATCGGAAGCGAGCACCTGGCCCTGACGCACCGCTTCAAGCAGAGACTCGCCCGCGTTCGGCAAGACGGGAGTTGCAGATTCGCTCATGACACTTACCTTTTTGTGCGTACTTACCAAAGGTTAGTACTATGACTATCCTCGGTGCTTCTTTCAATGCCATTCAAGGATGCACGTCATGATCGTCGTTACTGGTGCCACCGGCCAACTGGGCCGCCTCGTCATTGAGCAACTGCTTGGCCGTGTGCCCGCCTCCCGGATTGTTGCTGCGGTACGCAGTCCGGAAAAAGCCACCGACCTCGCCGCTCTGGGCGTTCACGTTCGTCAGGCCGATTATTCGCAACCCTCCACGCTGAGCAGCGCGTTTGCGGGTGCCGAAAAAGTGCTGCTGATCTCGTCCAGCGAAATCGGCCAACGCGTGCCACAGCATCAGGCCGTCATTGATGCTGCGAAGCAGGCCGGAGTGAAACTGCTCGCCTACACCAGCGTTTTGCACGCTGACACTTCGGCCCTGGGCCTGGCAAAAGAACATCGCGACACCGAAGCATATCTGCGCGCGAGCGGCGTGCCGTTCACGCTGCTGCGGAATGGCTGGTACTCCGAGAATTACACCGCTGGGATACCTGGTGCGCTGGCCCATGAAGCACTGCTGGGCAGTGCAGCAGACGGCAAAATCAGCTCGGCATCGCGCCTCGACTTTGCGATAGCTGCCGCTGTGGTACTGACCTCACCCCAGGATCAGAGCGGGCGCATTCATGAGCTCGCGGGTGATGACGCATATACGCTGTCTGATTTTGCCGCTGAATTGTCAAAACAAAGCGGCAAGCCCCTGCCCTACGTTGACCTGCCGCAAGCGGAATTTGCAGCCGCGCTGCTTGAAGCAGGCTTGCCGGACTTTGTCGCCCAGTTGCTGGCCGACTCCGACGCCGCCGCAGCCAAAGGCGCACTTTTTGACGATAGCCGCCAATTGAGCACACTGATCGGGCGCCCCACCACGCCTTTGTCCATCAGCATCGCAGCCGCATTGCGCGGATGAGCCTGATAAAACAGATCGAATGATTTTTCAGGGTGAAGGTCCCAGTCAATACGAAAGGCATTAAGCCATCGCATCACGACACAGACTGGGAGTCTTTACATGAACAGCAAATCCTTGATCGCCTGCATGACCTTGCTCGGCTGTTTCTCGGCCGTCAGCCTGCCGATTCACGCCGCAGACGCGCCCGAGCCCAAGGTCGCCGAATCAAAAGACAACTCGCACGAACTCGAAGTGGGTTCCCGCGTACCCGAGAAATATCGCCGTGACCGCTCGACCGTTCTGGACTGGAAAAGCAAAGGTCTGGAAGAGCCTGGAAAGGAGAGCGTATGGGTGCAGATCAACGATAAGTACGTGCAGTTTCAGACGGTAAACGGTCAGATTGGCCAAATCGTGCCTGTCAAAAAGTAAAACCTGCGTGGTGTCATTCCCGGCCTGCCTCCCTGGCAGGCCAGCGGAAGACGGGCCGTATGGACGCGCCAGCGCTGCACACCCCGTCGCCCGGCATGGCAAATACTGCCCTTGATACGCTACCCTCGGCGCTCTGCCGACGGGATATCAGCATGAACATCACGCCTCCCAGCGCATCAGGCGCTACACCTTTCTTCTGGCGAGACGATCGCTTGCCTTTCATCGAAGCCCGCTCGGTGCTGGATGGCCGCAAGCTGTGCTATGCCCGGCACTCCCATGAGGTGTTTTCGATCGGCGCAGTGACCGCAGGGCAAAGCACGTACCTGCACGAAAAAACATCACAGCGCATTGCTGCGGGCACCGTGGTACTGATGAACCCAGGGGACGTGCATGCCTGCAATCCGATTGAAGACCAGCCCTGGTCATACATCATGCTGTACGTAGACAGTCAATGGCTCGGCGAGATTCAGCAGCGTGCAGGCTCGCCTGGCTTTGTGCCTCTGCTCCCGACCCACAGTAAAGACCCGGCGTTGTTCAACGCACTGCTGGAGCTTTACCAGACCCTGACTGATGCAGATGTCGACACGCTGGAAAAGCACTGCACCGCTGTGTCATTTTTCAACCTGATGCAGCGCACGCTTGGCACCCTGCCAGCAACGTCGTCACAACCTTCACCACGTGTGGCTCGTGCGGCCGAGTACATCAATGACCACTTCACTCAAGCCATCAAACTTGCGGATGTCTGCAAGGCGGCCAACCTGTCGGCGTCTTATCTGATCCGCTCGTTCGAACAGCGCTACCACATGACACCTCACGCCTACCTGCTCAATCGGCGTATTCAACACGCCCGTACCCAATTGAGAAATGGTCGGCTGATTGCTGACGTGGCTCTGGAAAACGGCTTCGCCGACCAGGCCCACTTTCAACGCGAATTCAAAAAGCATGTGGCCGCAACCCCCGGACAGTACCGGTCGTAAAGCGGTGGCCTGCTGGCTCTCTTCACGCCAGCAGATACAGTGCGCAGCCGACCAGCAGCAAGGCCATGATCCGATTGAAGAGCCGCACGCCTGACGCGTTGCGCAGGTAGGTGCCGAGAAAGCTCCCCGCATACGCCCAACACCCCAGCGACGCATAACACACCACACAATAGATGGCTGCGAATTGCCAGATCAGTGTGGCTTCACCATTGGCGACGAACACCCCCATACCGGCCAACGACGCCAGCCAGGCCTTGGGGTTGAGCCACTGCATCACCGCGCCACGTAGCATCGACGGTCCTCGTCCCTCCCGCGCAATGCCCAGTTGCCCGTCATCACTCGCCAGACGCCATGCCATGTACAGCAGAAACGCCACGCCCGCCCACTGAATGACGCGTGTCAAAAACGGCCACTGCTGCAGGGTTTCGTACAAACCGAAGCCAATCAGCACCAACAGCAGCGTGAAACCCAGCGTGGCACCCAGAACATGCCGCATGCCCGGCCAGAAGCCGTAATGCGCACCAGCGCTCAATGCAACGATATTGACGGGCCCTGGGGTAATGGAAGATGCCAGCGCAAAGGCCGCCATTGAAATGAACACGCTCATGAAAAGCTCCCTGATGAGTCGGAATGACCCGGTCAAGGTAATCAGCGGTGCCCCCTGGGTATTGAAGGAAATAACCCTTGTCAGTCACCCGACAGCCGGTACATGGCAAACAAGCCTGCAAAACCGATTGCTTTTTTGACCGCTTGCTTTACAAATGCGCTGTCACTGTCTTGTAATCTTTACAGCCACTTCCTACGAGTCCTGCTCCATGTCCAAACCCCTCGCCTTCGCTGTTGCCTGCCTGCTGTCATCCACCGCGCACGCCGCCTGTCCCGCTGCCACACCGGTAGACTCCGCGCGATGGATCTACGAAAAGCATCAGGACTTCTACGTCAATGGCAAGGGCAGCGCGGAGTATCTGTCCAAACCACTGTTGACGCTGCTCAAGCGAGACTGGACCTGCCAGGGGCCTGGAGGCGATCAGTGTGCCATCGACGCCAACCCGTGGACTGACGCCCAGGACGGCGATGTGCAAAAGCCCATCGAATGGAAGCTGGTGTCGACGTCAGACAAGCAGGCCGTGGTCGAGATGACCTATGTGCTGGGTTACAAGGATGCGCCCCAGCAGGCGCCCATGACCCAGACCTCACGCTTGCTGCTGGCAAAAAACGCCAACAGTTGCTGGGTGCTGGACAACCTGCAGGGCCCTCAGGACAACCTGCTGGTCGAGACCTTGCAGAACTTTCCCTACGAAGGCGACTGATGGCTCCCGGAACAATACGTTATGCTCGGTGACAAACGTACCAGACCCCAAGAGCGAGCCTCATGAACACCTTTGAGCAGTCGATTATTGAAGCCGCGCAGGACGCGACGCCCAATAACACTGACGCCGAACGCGAAGCAGCGCGCATTGCTGCAACCCAGGCAGTGGCCGACATCATGACGCGCCTGCGTGGCCTTGAGCGAACCCTGGCCCTTGCGGAGTTGTTGGACTCCTACACCAACCCCGACGACAACGACGACAACGACCATGACTAGGATCCTAGGCGACAAAGGGTATTTATTTTCCAAATGCTCTTAAGCAAAATGCCATCAGTGTCGATAGACTCATGACTGATTCATGAACATCTTTCATTCAGTGCGCTCGGATGCGACCTATTTGGGAATCTTCCGTGCAGATCGAACAATTGAAAGACATTCAGGCATACGTGCAACGCACCGCCGATGACCTTGAAAGGGTAACACGTGACATGGTCGGCCACCTCGCCTATCTCGAACGCCACTCCCGCGCAAATGATGCGCAGGACGTCAGCGAGCAGATTCAAGGACTGAGGGCCTCGGTTCAGGACCTGCGCGGAGTATTCAATCCTCAGTCGTCCGCGGCCTGAGACAACGGCCGCGCCACCTCCTCCAACGATTTGCGTTCAGCTGCCGCGCCCCAGATGGCCTGAACTGCAGACGCCAGCAACATCAACGCCGCGCCGATCAGGTAGCCGATCAGCACATTGCTGCGATTCTGCGTTTCAATCAGCTCACCAAACAACGTCGGGCCAATAATGCCTCCCAAGCCGGTGCCAAACGCATAGAACACTGCGATGGCCAGCGCACGAATCTCCAGCGGGAAGGTTTCCGCCACGGTCAGATAAGCGGAACTGGCCGCTGCCGACGCGAAGAAGAAAATCACCATCCAGGCGATCGCCTGCTGCGTAACGTCCAGCAACCCTTGCTGAAACAGATAGCCGCTGATCGCCAGCAGCACCCCCGATACACCATAGGTGAGGCTGATCATCACTCTGCGTCCTACTACATCGAACAAGCGCCCCAGCAATAAAGGACCGCAGAAGTTGCCCAGCGCCAGCGGCAGGACATACCAACCGACCCGCTCGGCAGGCACATCATAGAAGTCGGTAAGCACCAGGGCGTAGGTAAAAAAGATCGCGTTGTAGAAAAATGCCTGCGCAGTGAGCAGCGTCAAACCGACCAGCGAGCGCTGGCGAAAAGTAACGAACAGGGTACGCACGATTTCACCCAGTGGCGTGTGGTCCCGTGCATGCAACCGTAACGGTTTGCCTTCCACCGCGGCCAGAACGTGCCCTTGGCGCTGGAGGGTCGATTCAATGTCGCCGACAATTTTCTCGGCCTCTGCAGACTGCCCGTGGATCAAAAGCCAGCGCGGGCTTTCAGGCAGCCAGAGGCGCATCAGCAGAATCAACAGCCCAAGCGCAGCGCCGATGCCGAAACACAAACGCCAACCCAGCTCCGCGCCGAGCCACTGCGGGTCGAGCAGGACAATCGAGCCTGCAGCACCCAATGCTGCGCCCAGCCAGAACGTACCGTTGATGGTCAGGTCCACCCAACCCCTGTACCGGGCTGGCGTGAACTCCTGGATAGTCGAGTTGATGGCCGTATATTCGCCGCCGATGCCCATGCCGGTGAGAAACCGGAACAGCATGAAGCTCCAGACGCTGAACGAAAATGCCGTGGCTGCAGTGGCGCAGATGTACAGCGCCAGGGTGATGAAAAACAGTTTGCGGCGGCCCAGGCGGTCAGTCAGCCAGCCGAAAAACAGCGCGCCGAGGACAGCACCGGCAATATAGGCTGCGCCCGCAAGACCGATATCGCTGTTGGTCAGGTTCAACGATGGGCTGGCCTTCAGTGCACCGGCCACCGAGCCTGCCAGGGTGACTTCAAGGCCGTCGAGCAGCCATGTGATACCGAGTGCGACCACCAGCAAAGTGTGAAAACGCCCCCAGGGCAAGCGGTCCAGACGCGCAGGTAAATCCGTCTCGAATACCTGCCCCTTATTGTTGTTATGGGTCTGAATCGTAGTCATGTCCGAGTTCCCTCACGGCTGACAGAAGCGTCAGGTTTAAGAGTCGTCGTGCGAGCCAGGAGTTCAGCTTATCCAGAACCACAACAACGTGACATTGGCGGTCGAGATGAGCCCGAACAACCCCCACGCGGCAAGACTCACCACGCGAGAATTGACGAACGGCCCCATCAGTTGACGGTCACTGGTGAAGCGGATCAGGGGCCATAGCGCGAACGGCAATTGCAGGCTCAGCACAACCTGACTCAGCACCAGCATTTTGCCGACCGAGCTGTCGCCCAGCCAGACCACGCCGATGAGTGCCGGGATCAATGCCAACGCACGCGTGATAAGCCGTCGTTGCCAGCACGGGATTTTCGCCTGCAAAAAGCCTTCAAGCACCACCTGACCGGCAATGGTCCCGGTGAACGTCGAACTCTGTCCTGCCGCCAGCAGGGCGACGCCAAACAGCACGCTGGCAAGTGCCCCGCCGACCAGTGGGTCCAGCAAGTGATAGGCGTCCTGAATTTCCACCACGTCGGTGTGACCGGTCTTGTGAAAAGCGGCAGCAGCCAGAATCAGAATCGCGGCATTGATCAACAGCGCCAGGCTCAACGAGCCAATGGTGTCCAGCCGCGCATAGCGAATTGCGCTGGCTTTGCTGGCGACGTCGGTGCCATTGACCCGCGTCTGCACCACGGAAGAATGAAGGTAGAGGTTATGCGGCATGACAGTGGCACCCAGAATACCGATCGCCAGGTACAACGGCTCCTGGCTGCTCAGCACATCCCAACTGGGCCGCAAGCCCGCCGCTACATCGGGCCAGAACGGTTTGATCAGTATCAATTCGATGGCGAAACAGGTGGCGATGGTTGCGATAAGGCCCAGCACGATGGCTTCGAGACGCCGGAAATTGGCGCCCTGCAAAGCCAGCACAATCAACGTGTCAAACGCGGTCAGCGCAACCCCGGTAGTGATCGAAACGCCCAGCAGCAGGTGAAACGCCAGCGCAGCACCCAATACCTCGGCCAGATCGGTGGCGACGATCGATAGTTCTGCCAGCACCCATTGCCCTTTGGCCACGTTGCGGCTGTAGCGGGCAGCAGAAAGCTGCGCCAGATCCCTGCCTGTCGCAATGCCCAGCCGCGAACAGAGGTTTTGCAACACCATCCCGGACAAACTGGCGAGCACCACCACGAACAGCAGCGAATAGCCCAAGCGCGACCCCGCCTCAATGGCGGTCGCCCAGTTGCCTGGGTCCATGTAGCCGATCGAGACCAGCAAGCCTGGCCCCACAAACAGCATCATCTTGCGCAATAACGACGCATTGGGCGGGATGGCAACGCTGTCGCTGGCCGCAGACGGACAAAAAGGCGCAGTTGCGGTGGTAGGGAGTTTGTACGTCACGGGCACCAGGCTGAGGAAATCAAAACGACTATGCTAAAGAATTGAGACACATTCGGATACATCCTAGTGATTGGCGATGTCATGCAGGTATCTGATGCAAATTTCTCGCTGACCGGACGGACCAATAACCGCGGCGACGCCCTCTGCCGGGATGCGGCCTAAGGCCATTATTTCAGCGCTTATCCTCAGTATTTGATCCAGAGACGCAACAATTAGCCCGTTACGCTCAAAAATGCGCAGCATTCAACAATCATTACAAAATGTAAAACGCGTAACATGGCAATCCCTCACAGCTCTGGATTGCATTCCATGAACTCCTCCCCTCTGGCCAGTACTCCGCTCGATGGACCGCTTCGCGCGGCGTTCATTTCCGCCCGCATAGACCGGCTCCCCGCTGTTGCGACGATCTGGCGGCTGGTTGCCCTGCTATCCATTGGTGGTTTTTTCGAGCTCTACGATCTGTTCCAGACTGCCTACATCAGCCCCGGTCTGGTGCGGGATGGCATCTTCGCCACAGGTACTCAGGGCCTGTTCGGCTTCTCGGATCAGGCAGCATTCGCGTCGGCGACTTTTCTCGGACTGTTCTTCGGCGCAAGCCTGCTCAGCCCGATAGCCGACCGGTTCGGTCGACGTGCCATTTTCACCTTCGCGTTGATCTGGTACACCGTGGCGACAGTCCTCATGGGCTTGCAGACCTCTGCAACCGGCGTGATCGCCATGCGCTTTCTGGTGGGTATCGGTCTGGGTGTGGAACTGGTAACCATTGACGCCTACCTGTCGGAACTGGTGCCCAAGCGCATGCGCAGTTCAGCTTTCGCCTTCGCGTTCTTCATTCAGTTTCTGTCGGTGCCCAGCGTTGCGCTGATGTCCTGGTGGCTGGTGCCTCAGGCGCCGTTTGGCATCTCTGGCTGGCGCTGGGTGGTGATCAGCAGCGCAGTGTTTGCGCTGTTCATCTGGTGGCTGCGCTCAGCGCTGCCCGAATCGCCGCGATGGCTCGCCCAACAGGGTCGCTTTGATGAGGCAGAGCGGATCATGGACGGTATCGAGGCGCGCTGCCTGAAGGATCACGGCAAAGCGCTTGAGGAACCGGAGCCAGAAAAGGTGACGGTCAGCGGCAACGGTCGTTTTGCCGATATCTGGCAACCACCCTACCGTCGCCGCGCTCTGATGCTGATCATTTTTCACGTCTTCCAGGCCATCGGCTTCTTCGGCTTCGGCAACTGGTTACCCGCATTGCTGTCGGGGCAAGGCGTGAGCGTAACGCACAGCCTCGCGTATGCATTTGTCATCACGCTGGCCTATCCGCTGGGCCCGCTTTTGTTTGTGAAGTTCGCCAATCGGTTCGAAAACAAATGGCAGATCGTCGGGTCCGCTCTGGGATCGATGATCTTCGGGACGCTGTTCGCGTTTCAGACAAGCGCCGCAGGATTGATTACCTGTGGCGTCATGATCACGTTCTGTAACGCCTGGCTGAGTTTCAGCTATCACTCCTATCAGGGAGAGCTGTTCCCAACCAATATTCGCGCGCGCGCAGTGGGCTTCTGCTACTCGTTCAGCCGACTGTCGACGGTGTTCAGCAGCCTGCTGATCGGGATATTTCTGGACCATTTCGGTACGCCGGGTGTGCTGGCGTTTATCGTCAGCAGCATGCTGATCGTGATCATCACCATTGGCCGATTCGGTCCCCGCACACGCAATCTGGCGCTTGAAAACATCGCTCACCGATGAGACGGACCACAGGAAGTAGCTCAGGCCCGGATATCAGGCCTGGGCCCACTCTACATTGGTCACGCCGAAGTGTTCTGCATACGGCTTGGACACACGAGGTACTTTCTCCAGTCGGTATTTTGGTATACGCGCAAGGCCTGCATCAACACTTGCAAAGTGCCACGCTTCCACGCTGTCCATATGTTCAGTTCGTATATAAAAGCTTTTGAACGAACCGTTTAATAAATAATCAATTCGGTAGTGTTTAGGCAGTGCCATTAAAGCCTGAACCTCTTTTTCAATAGTGGCTTGAATAATACCTGACCCCAGGCACTGCAAAAAAATTCAGTCTTTTTTGATCAACGGCGACAAACGTGTATAACTCACCTGCGCCACTAACGAATACCCAAACGTTTGGCCAGACGATTGAGATTGGCGCGATCCACCGCCAACTCATTTGCTACTGCTACCCAGCGATGCTCATGCCGTTCGAGTGAAGCAACGATCAACGCGCGCTGGTAGGCATCCACAGAAGCCTTCAACCCGTCGCTGTGCAGCAACGGCGCTTGGTCTGCTTCAGGCTCAGTCTGCAAAATATTGTGCATGGGTTCATCCAACCCGAGCGCAGGCGCATCAATGGTCAAAATGCTCGGTCTTTGCACATGCGCCGACAGCGCCTTGAGCACCGCTCGACTGATCAGATGCTCAAGCTCTCGCACGTTGCCCGGCCAGCTGTGGTTCAGCAGCTTCTTCTGTGCGGAGGTGTTCAAGCTCAGTCCGCGCAAGCCCATGCGAAGTCGATTTTCCTCAAGGAAATAACCCGCCAGCAACAATACGTCGCGCTCGCGCTCGCGCTCGCGCAAGGCCGGCACCTGTAACGGGTATACGCTCAACCGGTGGTAAAGGTCGGCGCGAAACCTGCCAGAGCGCACCTCCTCAGCAAGATCACGGTTGGTCGCTGCGATAATACGCACGTCCACCCGATGCTCCTGATCCGAGCCAACACGCTGCAACTGCCCGCTTTGCAGCACGCGCAACAGCTTGGATTGCACCGACAGCGGCAGCTCACCGACTTCGTCAAGAAACAACGTACCGCCATCGGCCAGATCGAATTTGCCGCTGCGGCCATTGACTGCGCCAGAAAAAGCGCCCTTCACATGGCCGAACAGCTCGCTTTCCACCAGCATCTCGGGCAGCGCGGCGCAGTTCAGGCTGATCAGCGGCTTGTGGGCCCTGGGCGAATGCAGATGAATGGACTCAGCCACCAGTTCCTTGCCTGTGCCGGTTTCACCCATGACCAACACGGTCAGTGGGCTATTGCCGACCAGCTCGATTTCCTGCTGCATGCGCTTGAGTATGGCGCTCTGGCCGATCAACTCCCTCGGTGCCCGCCCGCCAGCAGCGCGCTTGTAGACTTCTGCCAATTGACGCTGATCATCGAAGCCTCGCGCCAGTTGGTTCATGCGTTCGGTGGCCATTACGGTCGCAGCCGCCAGACTGGCAAATGCCTGCAGTTTGTCGAGGTCGACACTGCCGAAGTTCGACGGGTCAAGCGAATCAAGGGTGATAAGCCCCCATGGGCGACCCTGAACGTACAGCGCGCACCCCAGGCAATCGTGCACTTCAAGCTGCCCGTGACCATCGACAAGACCGTCGTAAGGATCGGGCAGGTCGCAATCGACCGAAAACCGCACCGGGCCGGTACTTTCCAGCAGGACCTTGAAGCGCGGATGCTCTTTGATCCGAAACCGTCGTCCCAGCGTGTCAGGACTCAGCCCGTCAACCGCCAGCGGAATCAGTACCTCATCGTCAAGCCTCAGCAACGCTGCCGCATCACAGGGCAGCAGTTGGCGCAGCGAACGCAGCAACCGCCGATAGCGTTCTTCGTCCGGCAGTTCCCGGGAAAGATCGGCCATCAGCGGGATCAGCTCAAGCAACAGAGAATGGGTCATTAAGACTCCAGAACAACGGCAAAAAAGGCGTCATTATGACTGCCCTGTATGCCACTGCGGAAAAACATTTTCGGCACATTCGCCGGTCGGCCCTGACTGCGAACAGAGACATCCTCTGTAAAATCAGAGCGCATTGAAACAATGCCCCTGCACTAACGACGACCTACAGCATGAAGAAAACACTATCCAGGGAAACGCAGAGTGTTGAATGAAACAGTGACATCAAACAGCTGACGAGATCTTTGGTGCTGCACACACCGCACACCATTCATCCTGCGTGAAATTGGCAGCGCTGTATCAATGGAGCGCATTGCAAAACAATGGCCGGACTGCAACGACGAGTGTCAGCCAGCATTACAACGCGCAATGATCTGTATCAAGAAACCAGTCACACCCGATGCGCGTCAACAGAGAAAGGAATACGTTCTGTCCCTCGCACAACTCCTCTGACGTTAACGGTCGACCACAGAGTGGATGGAGTAACGACAAGCATAGACGGCCAATGACCGGGAAGAATCCGGATGGACACCGCAGCGACGAACAGGAAGCGTGCCCCGAGCAGGCAGCCTCCGTCCGGGCCTTCGATCAGGGCTGCCAGAGCGCCTGTTCGCCGCTCAGCTTGCGGTCCAGGAAACTGGCCGCGCTGATCAGCGCCAGATGGCTCAATGCCTGAGGCGTATTGCCCAGGTGATGAGCATGCGGATCGAATTCCTCAGCGTATAACCCGAGGGGATTGGCATAACGCAGCAACTGCCCGAACTCCAGATGCGCCTGCTCGATGCGCCCGGCACGCGCCAGGCACTCGACATACCAGAACGAACACGCGACAAAAGCGCCTTCTTCGCCTGCCAGGCCGTCGTCATGGTCATCGTCATTGCGATAGCGGAACACCATGCCATCACGTACCAGCGTGCGCTCAATGGCTTCCAGGGTCGCCAGCCACTTGGGATCACTGGCCCCCACGAAGCGCACCAAAGGCATCAATAGCATCGACGCATCCAGATTTCGGCTGCCCTTGTATTGCACGAAGTGGCCCAGTTCGTCGTCCCAGAAGTTTTCCCAGATATCGTCATGTATTTCCTGTCGAACCCTGGTCCAGCGTTCGAACGGCCCCGACAGGGAGCGTTTGAACGCCAGGCGCAGTCCACGGTCCAGCGCCACCCAGCACATCAGGCGCGAATGCAGAAAATGCTGATCGCCGCCGCGCATTTCCCAGATACCCACGTCACGGTCGTCCCAGTGCTCGCACACATAGTCCACCTGACGGACCACATGCTTCCAGCCGTCATGGGATATAGCATCGCCGTATTTATTGGCGAGGTACACCGCGTCCATCAATTCGCCATAAATATCGAGCTGGACCTGTTGATACGCGTCGTTACCGATGCGCACCGGCTGGGCGCCTCCGTAGCCCGACAGGTGATCGAGCGTTGTTTCGGTCAACTCCGCATGCCCGTCCAGCGCGTACAGAATACCCAGGCGCTCAGTACGACCGCAGCAGTCATCCAGCCGTCCGCGCATCCAGCGCATGAACGCATTGGCTTCGTCGGTGTAGCCCAGGCGCATGAACGCGTATACGGTGAAGGACGCGTCGCGGATCCAGGTGTAGCGATAATCCCAATTACGCTCGCCACCCGGCGTCTCCGGCAAACCAAACGTGGCCGCCGCCACGATTCCGCCGTGTTTGCGGGACGTCAACAGCTTGAGGGCCAGCGCAGAGCGCATGACCATTTCCCGCCAGCGCCCCTTGTACAGCGACTGACTGGCCCAGCGCCGCCAGAACTTCAACGTGTCTTCGTAATAGCGCGAACACTTGCCAGCTGCGACGTGAGGATCATCCACCCCGCCAAGAATGAATTCGATGATCTGGCCTTGCTCCATGTCGAATTCAGCCACAGCGGCGTGATCATCGACTTGCAGAGGTACTGTCGAAGTCAGGCGCATACCTGGCTGATCCTGCGCCTGAAAACACACGTCGCTGCCTTGCAGGTAAGCGGATGTATCAGCGCGACTGTAGTCCATCCTCACTCGACACCGCATGCGCACCCTGGCGTGACCAAAGCGCACCTCGACCCTGCGCACCAGTCGTGGCAGTTCGTTCTCGTCATCGGCGATGGGCATCAGGTCAGTGACTTCCACCACCGCCTGTTCGGAAATCCAGCGGGTCTGCAATACGTTGGTGTCTGGCAGATAGATCTGCAAACGGCGAGCGTCGGGCAGGTCTGGCGCCAGCTGGAAGATGCCCGCGTCATTGGTGTCCAGCAGCGCGGTGAAGATCGACGGGCTGTCGAAATCCGGCCAGCAGCAAAAGTCGATACTGCCCGTATCAGCCACCAGCGCAGCACTGCGCATGTCGCCGATGATGCCGTGGTTCTCGATCAGGTTTTGCGGTTCTTCCGGAAAGTCAGCCATTGCCACGGAACTCCGGATAGAGGCACATCCCGCCGTCGATGAACAGCGTGGTGCCGTGAACATAATCTGATGCATCGGATGCCAGCCAGACCACCGCATTGGCCACGTCTTCGGGTTCGCCGATGCGGCCATAAGGGATCAGCTTGAGCATCTCTTTTTCAGCGTCACCTGCGCGGGCGTCGGCATTGATCGGCGTGCGGATGGCGCCTGGGGCAACGCTGTTGACGCGCACCTTCTGTTCGCCCACTTCCTGGGCGATGCTGCGCATCAGCAGATCAACACCGCCCTTGGAGGCCGCGTAATTGACATGGCCGGCCCACGGGATGACCTGATGCACCGAACTCATATGAATGATCTTGCCCATCGCCCGCGAAACGCCGGGGCGCATGCCTTGCTTGATGAACTGGCGCAGGGCCGCTCGTGCACACAGGAACTGTCCGGTCAGGTTGACGTTGATGACTTTGTTCCAGTCGTCCAGTGTCATGTCGACGAAGGCTGCGTCTTTCTGCAGGCCGGAATTGGCGACAAGAATGTCCAGTGCGCCGAAATGCTCGACAGTCTGGGCAAACATCCGCTCGACATCCTCTTCGCTGGACACATCGGCACCGATGGCCAGCGCCTGCCCGCCGGCCGCACGGATTTCCTCCGCCAGTTGCTCGGCAGGTTCGGCTTTGGAGTTGTAGTTGATCACCACGGCAGCCCCGGCATCTGCCAGGGCTCGTGCTGCGCCTGCGCCCAGGCCGGAGCTGGCCCCGGTGACGAGTGCGACTTGCTGCTTGAGTGAGATATGCATCTGGTTTCAGCCTCGTGGTTGGCAACTTAGATGCTGACTGACGAGGCTGAAACTTAGTTCAGTGCAGGTCCGGGTTAAGGCGCCGGGTTGGGTTGCGAAATGTGAATGGCCTCGATACCGGCAATGACTTCGTCGGACAGGGTGACGTCGATACTCGCCAGGTTGATTTCCAGCTGATCCAGTCGGGTAGCACCGATGATGTTGCTGGTCACGAACGGACGGCTGGTGACGTAAGCCAAAGCCATCTGCGAGGGATCAAGGCCGTGCTCGCGTGCAAGTGCCACGTATTGAGCCGTGGCGCTGACCGCCTGCGGACTGTTGTAGCGCTGGAAGCGCTCAAACAGGGTCAGACGACCGTCTGCCGGGCGAGCGCCGTCCAGGTACTTGCCAGCCAGCACGCCAAACGCCAGTGGGGAATAGGCCAGCAGGCCGATCTGTTCACGAATCGCTATTTCCGCCAGGCCGACCTCGAAGGTACGGTTGAGCAGGTTATAGGGGTTCTGGATCGAGACGGCACGGGGCAGATCAAGCTTCTCGGCCAGGTGCAGAAAACGCTGGGTCCCCCACGGTGTTTCGTTGGACAGCCCGAAATGACGGATTTTACCTGCCTTGACCAGGTCGCCCAGCACCGACAGGGTTTCTTCGATCTCGACCGCCACATCGTCCGGATCGTGGGTGTAACCCAGCACGCCGAAGAAGTTGGCCTTGCGATCCGGCCAGTGCAGTTGATACAGGTCGAGGTAATCGGTATTCAGGCGTTTGAGGCTGGCGTCCAGAGCAGCGGTGATGTTGTGGCGATCCAGGCGTGGATTGCCATCACGGATGTGCTCCATGCGGCCAGGGCCCGCAACCTTGCTGGCCAGGACCCAGTCACTGCGATCACCGTACTTCTTGAAATACTCGCCAATGATGCTTTCGGTTTTGGTGTACGTCTCGCCGCGCGGCGGTACTGGATACATCTCGGCGGTGTCGAGGAAGTTGACTCCGGCCTGTTTGGCCATGCGGATCTGCTCGAAAGCTTCGTCCTGCGTGTTTTGCTCGCCCCAGGTCATGGTGCCCAGTGTGATGGCGCTGACCGAAAGGTCGGTCTTGCCCAATGAACGAAATTGCATTGATGACTCCGTTGGATTCAAAAGAAAACGAGCGCGCTCCGGCGCCTGGCAAAAGACCTTCTATAAAACGCCGACCCTTGACCTACTGCAAGGTTTTTATCGGTCGTGGAGACGGTCTTCATCTAGCGATAGCCTTGGGCCTGCAGCGCAAACAGTGCTGCATAACGACCGCCTGCGGCGATCAGACTCGCGTGATCACCGCGTTCCAGCACCCTTCCCTGTTCAAGCACCACGATATGCTCGGCATTACGCACGCTGGAGAAGCGGTGAGAAATCAAGAGCGTCATGCGGCCCTTGGCGTACTCGCGAAAATGATCGAACACCGCAGCCTCTGCACCAGCGTCCAACGCGGCGGTTGGTTCATCCAGAATAAGGATGTCTGCATCGCGGCGCATGTACGCACGTGACAATGCGATCTTTTGCCACTGCCCGCCCGACAGCTCCTGACCACCGGCAAACCAGCGGCCCAATTGCGTGGCGTAACCCTTGTCGAGCTGCTCGATGAACTGTGCGGCCATGCCTTGCGCGGCGGCTTCTCGCCAGCGCACTTCATCATGAAAGGCGTCGGTATCACCCACTCCGAGGTTCTCGCCGACCATGAACTGGTAGCGAATGAAGTCCTGGAAGATCACGCCGATCCGGGTGCGCAACGCGACTTCTTCCCACGCCTGCAAATCGCTGCCGTCGAGCAGAATCCGCCCCTCATCAGGCTTGTAAAGCCGCGTCAGCAGCTTGATCAGTGTGGTCTTGCCGGAACCGTTCTCGCCCACCAGCGCCACGCTGCGACCCGGCGCCAGGTGCAGGTCGATATTTTCCAGCGCCGGGCGGCTGGTGCCCGGATACTGAAAGCTCACGTTCTCGAAGCGCAGACCGTCACCCGGCAATGCGCCTTGAGTCAGGCTGCCGGTCGGCGGTGTGACGGGTTGGCCAAGGTAGATGTACAAATCGGCCAGATACAGTCCATCCTCATAAAGACCGCTGATTGCGCTGAGACTGCTGCTTACCGCTGACTGCCCTTGCTTGAACAGCACCAGGTACATGGTCATCTGGCCCAGTGTGATCCGCCCGTGCACCGCATCGACCACCACCCAGGCATACGCCACGTAAAACGCGGCAGTGCCCAGCAACCCCAGCAAAAACCCCCAGCCGTCGCGCCGCAGGGTGAGACGCCGGTCTTCCGCGTACAGGCGCTCGAACGTTTCGCGATAACGCTTGAGCAGTAACGGCGCGAAGCCGAACAGCTTCACCTCCTTGATGTAGCCCTCGTGCGAGAGCAGCGTTTCGATGTAGTTCTGCCGACGGGTTTCCGGGGCTCGACGCGTAAACAGCCGGAACGCATCTCCAGAAAAATGCGCCTCGGCGAAGAACACCGGCAATGCGCCCAGCACCAGAATCAACAGGGCCCACGGTGAAAAGTGCACCAGCAACACCGCAAAGCTGATCAACGAAATGAGGTTTTGCAGCAGCCCCAGCGACTTGGTGACCAGCGCCAGCGGTCGGGTCGAGGCCTCGCGCCTGACTCGCACCAGCTTGTCGTAAAACTCCGAATCCTCGAACTGGAGCAGCGACAGGGTCTGGGCCTTTTCCAGGATCAGCGTGTTGACCTTCTGCCCCAACTGCACACGCAACAGGGCTTGCTGCACGGACAGCGCCCGCTGAGCACCGGCCAGCAGTGCCAGCACACCCGCCTCCAGCAACACGTAGCGCAACACTGGCCATAGCGGAGCCTCACCGGTGCTGGCGTGCAGCTGCATGCCGGCCACCACCGCATCCACAATACGCTGACCCAGCCACGCGGCGAGCGCAGGCAAAAGGCCTGCCACCAGGGTGGCCAGTACGAGTCCGATTGACAAGACTCGCGACGTGGTCCAGACCAGTTGCATGGCGCGAAAGGCCTGTTGCATGAAAGAGATGAAACGCTTGTAAGCAGGCATAGACAAAGACTCTGGAGACAACACAGGCCCTGTACAGGGCGACCCTCATAAATCCAGCGATCAGGGCTGGTTAAAACGTGAAAAACAACTGCACACGACAGGAGAATCATCATGCGCGATGTGTACGACCTGCAGCGCTTTGTCGAGGCCCAGCAACCCGTACTCCAGCAGGTAGAAGCCGAACTTCAAGCCGGGAAGAAACGCAGCCACTGGATGTGGTTCGTCTTTCCGCAGATAAGCGGCCTTGGGCGCAGCGACATGGCCCAACGTTACGCCATCAGCGGTCTTGACGAAGCCAGGGCCTACCTGCAACACCCGGTTCTGGGGCCACGCCTCGAACACTGCGCAACCCTCGTTGCGTCGCGGGCAGACCGGTCAGCAAGGGACATATTCGGTTCACCAGATGATTTGAAGCTGCACTCGAGCATGACGCTGTTTGCCCTCGTTGCCCCCGGCAACGCAGCGTTCCAGGACGTACTGGACGGTTTCTTTGACGGTGAGCCTGACCCAATGACCGTCCAGCTTTGTCGTTGAAGCCATCGTGCTGCATCAAATCCCCGCCGGAGCGCGCTGCACGCATCGCTCACGGCGGTCGTCGACCCGCTCGGCGAACCAGGCCGTGGTCAGCGTGCGAGTAATCTTGGGGCTTTTCAGGGTGATACCCGGCAGGATCGCCCGGGGTAATGGCTTGCCGGCTGCCTGATCGGCGAGCGCAAAAACCTTGCGGTACAGATCGGTTTTTTCAAAGTCAAAAGTATCGCCTTGTTTGAGCTGACTCCAGATCTGCGACTTGTTCATGCCCAGGCGGTCTCCCAGCGTACGCACCGCAAGCTCTGTAGAACCAGGCGATGTCGAGTCGTAGCGGATAAGGTCACCATCCAGCGCCAGCTCTATGCCCGTCGCACGGCTCACGGCCGCCTGAAAGGCAGCGTTACGGCTGGCGTACCAACCGGCGTTGAAGTCTGCAAACCGGTACAGCGACTCGGTGTAACTGACCGGATAGCCCAACAAATGAGCAATGCCAAAGTACATTCCGCCTCGGCGGGTAAACACTTCCCGGCGCACGGTACCGTCGACCGTGTAGGGGTAGTCCTCAGCGTTTTTCTCGGCAAAGGCGATGCTGACTTGCATCGGACCGCCGGTTTTCACCGGATTGAAATTACCGAACAGGGTCTGCCCCAGGGGCACCACACCGATGAAATCATCGAAAATGGCACTCAGTTCTTTTTCAGTCCGGGCCGAGTCCAGTCGTTTGCCATAGGTCTTGCCATCCGGCGAGCGCACGCGCAACGCAGCGGCAATCAACGCGCCGGGAATGTGCAGGCGTGCAGCGCGGCGGTCGATTTCTCCGCGGGCTATCCGGCCCATGTTCGGCACGGCAGGGTCCACTTGAAAGGTCGACTCCTGCTCGGTGACTGCCAGCACTGAACAGACATTTTCGGTGGTCAAAGGAATTTTCTGCGCGGCGAACGCCGTGTAGATGTCACTGGACCAGCCTTTGCGGTCATCGGTGCTCGCGGGCAGCAGACGCAGAATTTTCGAACGTGCCTGCTCAGGTGTGAGCTCGGGTTCCTGCGGACGCTGAGTGCCACAGCCGGCCAGGACCACCAACGCGACGCTCATCATGAGTGATGTGTAAAACCGACGATTCAATCCATGACTCCAACACCTTCAGCTTCAGAACACGAACCAGTCAATCCGGGCGCTGAGCTTTTCCAGCGCAGCCATTCCGACAAGCGAATTGCCGGCTGCGTTCAACTCCGGAGACCACACACAGACAGAAAAGCGCTCTGGCACGACCGCAACAATGCCACCGCCCACGCCACTTTTACCGGGCAGGCCCACGCGATAGGCAAAATTGCCTGCCTCGTCGTACAGACCGCTGGTGGCCATGATCGAATTGAGCTGAGTGGCTTGACGCGCGCTCAGAATCTGCTCGCCGCTGTGGGTGCAGAAACCCTGATTGGCCAGAAAGCCGAAAGCGCGCGCCAGATCGACACAGCTCATGCTCAACGCACAATGATGGAAATAGCTGCGTAGCACATCCTCGACATCACCTTGAAAGTTATCGAACGACTTCATCAGATAAGCCGCCGCTGCATTGCGTGAGCGATGCTGGTACTCGGATTCGGCGACCCTGGAATCGGAAGTGATAGAAGGGTTGCCGCACAGCCGCCGCACAAAATCGCGCATCGACAGCGACGGAGCTGCAAAGCGTGCCTGATTGATGTCGCAGATCACCAGCGCACCCGCATTAATAAACGGGTTGCGCGGCCGACCACGCTCGAACTCAAGCTGAACAAGTGAATTGAAGGGCTGGCCGGAAGGCTCGTGGCCGAGTCGCTGCCAGATGTCTTCGCCGGAATGTCCGATGGCCTGCACCAGACTGAAGACCTTGGAAATGCTCTGGATCGAGAACCGTGTGTCGGCATCACCGGCCCTGAACATCTGCCCGTCGTTGCCATAAACCGCGATGCCCAGTTGATCGGGCCGAACCTCCCCCAGTGCCGGAATGTAATCGGCCACTTTGCCCTGACCGATCAGAGGCCGTACTTCATCGAGGATTTCGTTCAGCAGGTCTTGCATGTGTACGCCCCTTGTTTTGGGTGCGCACACTACACCAACACACTCGGCCTCGCATCACCGGCGTGCGCTCAACGTGCGGTGATGTCAGGGTTGGTTGTGAACGCCTGCGTATCGACCAGATCCGCCACCTTGACCGCGTGGGGGAAAATCTTCTTGGTGACGAACAGGTCATCCACGCGCTGCAAAGCCTGAACGTCGCGCGCTTCCACCGGTTCCAGCGCTTCCTGACCCCAGCTCTGCAAACGCCGCGAGACAGGCAGCGGGATGTCGTTCACACGGGCGAACACTTCGGCGTATTGGGCGGTGTTGTTGCGCGCCCAGTCAAAGGCCCTGGCCAGACGCTTGAGTACATCGTTGAGCGCTTCGCGCCTGACCGGATCAGTCAGAACCTCGTCGGACGCCGTGATAAACGTCAGTCCGGTATTGATGCCCTCGCCACTGAGCAACACCCGAGCGCCCTGCTCTTCAGCAAACGCCTGGTACACGCCGAACGTTGCCCAAGCCTCGATCTTGCCGGCATTGAATGCCGGTAACGCATCGGTCGGCATCACGAAACCGATATTGACGTCGGCTTCCGAAACACCCGCATCGGCCAACGCACGAATCAACAAGTACTGAGAAATGCTGCCGCGTGCGGAGGAAATCACCACATTGCGGCCCTTGAGATCGGCAACGGTGTGAATCGGAGAATCCTTGGGCACCAGGATCGCGATCCCTCGTGACTGGCTGCGTCGTACGGCGACGATCCGCAATGGAGCACCGCCCGTTGCGGCTGCGAGCACCGGCGTGTCACCGGCCGGCGCCAGGTCAACAGCACCCGCGCGCAAGGCCTCGAACAGCGGCGCGGCGCCTTGGAAGTTGGCCCACTCAACCTGATAAGGCAGGCCATCAAACGCCTTGGACGCCTCGACAACGGTGCGCAACCCTTTCGCCTGATCACCGAGGACCAGCTTCACCTTCGACCAGTCAACCGACTCGCCAACGGCCGACTGCCTGCTCTGGCGGTTGTCGTCGTTGCCGCATCCGGCCAGCACGCCAAGCGCCAGCCAAATGAAGGCGCGACCTTTGATCCAGCGAGTAAAACCCATGAAATAGCATCCTTGTGACAATCGAATCAGTCCTGGTAATCAGTACCGCTGCGTTCCAGTTCGCGAATCAACGCATTCCAGTGTCGCGCCACGCCTGGACCATGTCCGTCCTTGATGACCCTGGCCTGCTCTTCCACCCTGGCGATGACTTCAGCGGGCGGAAACACCAGCTCGGCGTTGCCAGCCGATTGCGCCGCAATTTGAATGTTGCAAGCGTATTCCAGAGCATGTAATTGCTGGAAAGCGTGCTCGACGCTGACCCCGCCGGTCAGCAAGCCGTGGTTACGCAGAATCATCACGCTCTTGTCCCCCAGATCCGCGACCAGACGCTCGCGCTCATCCAGATCCAGCGCGATACCTTCATAGCCGTGATAAGCCACGCGGCCGGAAAAAGCGATGGCATGCTGGGAGATCGGCAGCAGGCCATCTTTCTGCGCGGACACCGCAATACCGTCACGCGTATGGGTATGCAGCACGGCCTGAAGGTCGTGGCGCGCAGCATGGATCGCACTGTGAATCACGTACCCGGCGTAATTGATGCCCAGTCCAGTCGGGTCATCGACAATCGTGCCGTCAATATCGACCTTGACCAGATTGGATGCGGTGATCTCGTCGAACAGCAGGCCGAAGGCGTTGATCAGAAAATGTTCGTTCGGGCCCGGCACGCGCGCCGAAAAGTGCGTGTAGATGTGGTCGGTCCAGCGTTTCAGCGCGGCCAGTCGATAGGCAGCAGCCAGTTTGACCCGTACCTCCCATTCCTCGGGCGATACTCGAGCCCTGATATCTCCAGCGCCGGACGCACCGGGTGAAACGGGCAAAGTGCTGACATTGCTCATGGTCCTGCTCCTGAATGATCAGTCATCGATCCAGCAAGACTAGGCGCATAAGAAAGCATTTAAAAAGCACATTTTCTTATAAGCTAATTATAAAAAAGTAGAATAATCAAACTCATCGTTATGCTTACATTTGCGTTCACCCGGAGACTCCCACCCAGCGAGCCACCCCTACTCGGGCTGCCACTTTCAAAGGACATGACCGCCATGAACATTCTGCGACACAAAGGACAGTTGAATCGGCGCAGCTTTCTGGCCGCCAGCGCGGCAACCCTGAGCGCAGCGACGCTGGGGTTCACACCGCATCTGTTCGCTCAGGCGTCGTCGCTCGCCGACGTGACGCTGGAAGTTGCGACTTATCGTGGCGACGACGCCAACTTCAACGAAAATGCCGGGAACGAACATCGGCCCTATCAGGTGAGGTTTTCAGAATTTCCCGGTGGCAACCTGATTGTCGAAGCGCTCGCCTCGGGCAGTATCGATCTGGGTTCGATGAGCGAGATCCCGCCCATTTTTTCCATACAGAGCCACCGCCAGCCCAGGCTTGTCGCTGTGTTGGAGGGCGACGTCAACAACCAGGTCTTTCTGGTGCCAAGGGAGTCACGCGCTGAATCCATCACCGACTTGCGTGGCAAGCGTGTCGGCTACGTCAAGGCCACCACTGCACACTATTTTTTAATCAAGGCGCTCAAGGAGCAAGGCCTGACGATGGCTGACGTAAACGCCATTGCATTGACCCCACAGGACGGTTTCACCGCTTTTCAGAGCGGTCAGTTGGATGCCTGGGTGACCTATGGCACGTTCATTCAGCTCGCCAAATTCCGCAGTGGTGCCCGCGTGCTGAAAACGGCGCTGGGTTATCTGTCCGGCAATTATCTGCTGGCGGCGCGCCCTGCCGCGCTGGATGACCCACTGCGTCGTCAGGCCATCACCGATTACCTTGCACGTCAGCGCCAAACCTTTGAATGGATCAATACCCACCCCACGGAATGGGCAGAGAAATCCGCCAGATTGCTTGGCGTCGACAAGGCCGTGTTCGTCGACATGGTCGAAAACCGCAGCCAGCCCTGGAAACTGCGGGCCATCGACGATCAAGCCATCGCCTCTCAACAGGAAGTCGCCGACGTGTTTTTTGATGCGGGCGTGCTGCGCGAGCGCGTGGATGTCTCGCCTCTGTGGGACAGGCAGTTTTCACTGGCCTGAGACGCCTGTGTAATGGCGCTATGGTTATGCATTAAGGTTATTTAAATAATATTTTTTATAGCGATATGCTCAAGCCAGACCTGCGGTTTTCAAGGAGCATCACATGCCAAAGCCCACTTTATTTCTGCCTCGCCTCAGCCGCCTGACGGCTTCCCTCGGACTTAGCGCTGCATTGTTGACCAGCACGCTGATCGCCCCCGCCACGGCGCAGGCAGAAGGTGAAATTCGTATCGCCGAGCAGTTCGGCATCGTGTACCTGTTGCTCAACGTCGTGCGCGATCAACAACTGATCGAAAAGCACGGCAAAGAGGACGGTCTGGATATCAAAGTCGACTGGACCCAACTGTCTGGCGGTTCTGCGGTCAATGACGCGCTGCTGTCAGGCTCCATCGACATCGCCGGTGCTGGCGTCGGCCCGCTGCTGACCATCTGGGATCGCACCCACGGCAAACAAAACGTCAAAGCCGTCGCCTCACTGGGCAACTTTCCCTATTACCTAGTGAGCAACAATCCCAACGTCAAGACCATCGCCGACTTCACCGAAAAAGACCGCATCGCGGTGCCCGCCGTGGGCGTTTCGGTACAATCGCGTTACCTGCAATATGCCAGCGCAAAGTTGTGGGGCGACAAGGAATACGCACGGCTCGACAAGTACACCCTCAGCCTGCCGCACCCTGACGCCGCCGCCAGCCTGATCGCGGGCGGCACCGAGCTGACAGGTCACTTCTCCAACCCGCCTTATCAAGAGCAAGAGCTGCGTAACCCTAATGTGCACGTGGTGCTGAACACTTACGACCTGCTGGGCCCGAACTCGCCAACGGTATTGTTCGCCACGGAGAAATTCCGTAACGAGAACCCGAAGACCTACAAGGCGTTCATCGAAGCACTGACCGAGGCTGAGGCGTTTGTCAGCAAGGACATTGGGGCGGCGGCGGATACGTATATTCGGGTGACCAAGTCGAAGATTGACCGGGCGGAGTTGTTGAAGGTGATTGATCAGCCGGAGTTCCAGTTCACGATTACGCCGAAAAATACCTATCCGTTGGCGGAGTTTTTGTTTCGGGTCGGGGCAATCAAGAACAAGCCGGCGTCGTGGAAGGATTATTTCTTTCAGGATGCCAAGCCGTTGCAAGGGAGTTGAGTGTTTCGGGCAGATGTATGAGTGGATCAATTTCCTGAACTGTGGGTTCAGTGGTCTATGCGCTCGACTCAGGTCACCTTTTCGCCCCTCGGCGACCCACTTTGATGGGGCTAAAGTGGGCAAAGCCCCAGGCTCCGGTTGGGTCCGCCTGCGGCGGATTCCTTCGTCCTGACGCTGATCCGTTTATCACCTTTGCCTTTGATCTTGATCT
>NZ_JAGTPK010000033.1 GCF_021147775.1 Pseudomonas californiensis | reverse complement strand
GGGAGCGGCCGCATCTGTCCTTGAAATACAAAACGCCCGATGCGGTGCATCGGGCGCTTTGAGACTGAAATAGGTGTAAACCTATTTCAGGACTAGACATTGCGTTCAGCTCGTATTCAGCTGGAAGACGTTCTGTTCAAGCGCGCCCTGGCCGCTCGCAACCGCCTGACCTCCATGGGATCAGCCAGCAGCGGTCGATAGATTTCGATTCGCTCACCGGCCTCAATGCAGCGCGCAGCCGGATCACTAATCACCTTACCGAAGATACCCACCATACAACTGGCCAGATCAAGCTCCGGAAACTGCTTGTCGATACCGGACGCCATCAACGCCTGACGCACGGTTGATGCTGCCGGCACTTCGACGCTGATCAAGGCTTGTCGTTCTACAGAGGCGTAGACCACCTCGATCGGGATCAACGCCTCAGACATGCAGTTGCTTGGCGCGCTGACAGAACGCATCCACCAGCGTGTTGGCCGCCTGGTTGAACAGTGGCCCAAGTGTTGCGCGCACGATAGGGCCCGCGTAATCGAACGACAGATCGAGGCTGATCTTGCAGGCCTTCTCGCCCAGCGGCTTGAATGTCCAGACGCCGTGCAACTGCTCGAAAGGCCCCTCAACCAGGTCCATCACGATCGACTCACCCGGTATGAGCGTGTTGCGCGTCACGAACTTCTGACTGAGCCCTCCTTTTGCAATCTCGAGGCTGGCGCGCATCTGCTCTTCACTGGCATCAAGCACGGTTGCCGAAGAGCACCACGGGAGGAACTCGGGGTAACGAGCCACGTCGTTGACCAGGTCATAAAGAAACCGGGCCGGATAGGGCAACAGGGCAGAGCGTTGAATATGCGTAGTCATGTGAGCGTCATTTCCAGAGCTGAGCGGCAAACACCACAAGAATGCCGAGCGGCGCCACGTAGCGCATCAAAAAGAACGTCAGGTTGAACAGCAGCGGGCTGCGAATCGACAACTCGTCACGCACCGCCTCACGGCCCATCACCCAACCAGCGAATACTACAAAACATAATCCACCCAGCGGCAACATGATCCGCGAAGTGAAGAAGTCGATGACTCCAAAGAAGTCCAGGCCATTGGTTGCGCCCCATTGGTAGAGGTGAAATGCACCGTCATCGTTCACGAAAAACTTGGCCTTTTGCCAGATATTGAACGAGAAAACCGTTCCAAGCCCGACAAACCAGCAGCTGAACGCCAGCCAGAACGTGACCCAGGCACGCCGTACACCAGTGCGTTCCACCAGATACGCGACCATGGGTTCCAGCAGCGAAATCGCCGAACTCCAGGCAGCCACCGCGACCAGTACGAAGAACACTACGCCCATCAACTGACCAAACGCTACGTTGCCGAACGCGAAAGGCAGCGTGACAAACATCAGGCCCGGCCCTTCGCTGGGGTTCAGACCCGCAGCGAACACAATCGGAAACAATGCCAGGCCTGCCAGCAGCGAAACAAAAGTATCGAGCAACGCGATGCCGACCACTGTGGTGCTGATGGAAGCGCCCTTGGTCATGTAAGCGCCGTAGACCATGATCGAGCCGACACCCACACTCAGCGAAAAGAACGCATGCCCCATGGCCGGCAGCAACCCATCGAGCACTTTGTCCGGGTTGAAATCGAACATGAAGTGCACGCCTTCCATGAAGTGGCCGGTCGTCAGGCTGTAGCCCAGCAGAATCAGCATCAACAGGAACAGCATTGGCATCATGATGCGCAGGCTGCGCTCCAGGCCCGCCTCCACACCCTTGCCGATCACCACAGCGGACAACAGCATGAACACCGTGTGCCAGAGTGTCAGGCGCCACGGATCAGCGATGACCGCGCCAAAGTAGCCGCCCACCTGCTCAGCCGTAACACCCTGAAAATCGCCGCGCCCCATGTCGATGATGTAGTCCAGCGACCAACCACCGACCACGCTATAGAAAGAGAGAATCAGCAATGCCGTGATCATCCCGGCAAAAGCACCCCACGACCAGCGCGCCGAATGACCAGACTCGACTGCCAGCGTCTTCAGCGCGTTGGCCGGGCTCAACCGTGCGCGACGACCGATCAGCGTCTCGGCCATCATCACCGGAATACCGATCAGCGCGATGCAGGCCAGAAACACCAGTACAAACGCACCGCCGCCGTAAGCGCCGACCATGTAGGGGAATTTCCAGATACTGCCCAGCCCGACTGCGGAACCTGTGGCAGCAAGAATGAACACCCAGCGGCTTGCCCAGCTACCGTGGACCGAAACCTTGTCCGTCGACATTGTTGAAACGCCCACACAAAAAAGAGCGCGCATTGTCCGGGATTCAACCATTGTGCTCAAGCACACGCTTTCCCGTAGCCGACATTGAAGCAACTGCCTATAATGCGGCCCCTATGGCTAAGCTCAAGAAACACCCTACAGGGACCATCGCGCAGAACAAGAAGGCGCGACACGATTACTTCATCGAACACAAGTTCGAGGCCGGTCTGGTCCTGGCTGGCTGGGAAGTAAAAAGTCTGCGTGCCAACAAGGTACAGCTGGTTGACAGTTACGTGCTGCTCAAGGATGGCGAGGCCTGGCTGATGGGCTGCCATATCACGCCTCTCAAGACAGCCAGCACGCACGTCATCGCTGACCCGACACGCACCCGTAAACTGCTGCTGAACCAGCGCGAGCTTGAAAAGCTCATCACGTCTGTCCAGCAGAAAGGCTACGCCTGCGTCGCCCTCTCCATTTACTGGAAGCAGCACTTGATCAAGTGCGAAATTGCTCTGGGTAAAGGCAAGAAGGAATACGACAAGCGCCACACCGAACGCGAACGCGATTCGGATCGTGAGCTGCAGCGCGCCGTTCGGACCAAAGGCAAGGACGACTGAGTTCGCCCTGAGCCCCAATGGACAACGTGCGAGCCAGCTTGCTGGCGAAGGGTGGGGCATGGGCGATACATCTTCAGTGGATGTACTGTCCATGCTGCGGCCAACCTCTAAAGCTTCCGTCAATGCAGATCACATGGTATTGCGCCGCTCCGCCCGAGCTGTGCGCTGAACCTGTTGGCGTACCTCTTCCAGCACTTCCTGCACGTACGTCAGGTGACGACTGGACACCTCACGCGCCTCTTCGGCACGCCCTTCGATAATCGCCAGGTACAATTCCCGATGCTGCTTGATGAGCATGTCGCGGGTTTCTGCGCGCTGCTTGTACATCCCGCCGATGTTGATCACCACATTGCGCTTGAGCAAATCGAACAAACCGCGAATGGTGTGCAGCAACACCGCATTGTGGCTCGCTTCGGCAATCGCCAGATGGAAACTGGCATCAGCTGCGCCCTCCTCGGCCCGGCTCACTTCGTCGACGCGCGTATAGCAGTCCTGCAACACCTCAAACGCCAGACGCAGCCGTTCGCGATCCATCTCGGTCGCCCGCATGGCCGCGTAGTAAGCGCAGGACGCCTCCAGCGTATGACGAAACTCCAGCAGGTCGCGCTGTGCATCAGGGCTGCTTTCCAACAGGTGCAGCAGCGGATCGCTGAACGTCGAGCCTATGTTCTCGACCACATAATTGCCGCCACCCTGACGGCTGATCAGCAGGCCTTTCGCCGTGAGTTTCTGGATCGCTTCACGCAGGGAGGGCCTGGAAACACCGAACTGCTCAGCCAGTGTTCGCTCGGCCGGTAAACGCCCTCCTGACTTGAGGGTGCCTTCAAGAATCATCTTTTCCAGTTGCTCGACGATGTCGTCAGACAAACGGCGCTGACGCACCTGATCAAAGCCCATAACCCTTACTCCACATTCCCGGCCTGTTGTCGGGGCCGCGTATTCTGGCTGATTGCCGTCCGCGACACACCTGCCAGATTCAATACAACACCCCTGATCAGCAGGGCCAGACGAGACGATTGATACAAATGTCTTGCGCAGCCAAATTGACACACCAAATACAAGGCCACTATTCTAGCCGTCAGACATTGTAAATTGGTATTACCAATTATCCAATGCCAGCGTTTGGCGGTTTACCTCCATCACGCTGCAAGACCTTTCCAGAAAGAAAGGCTTGAGCTGGTGAGCTGTGCGAAACATCGTCAGCATCGACCAGACGCGCACCTCAAGTGACGTCGAGTCGAAGCCACGCGCACTGAACATCGGGCCTAACCAAAAACAATTAGGGGCCACCAACATGCAGACTTGGCAACAACTCTATACACCTCTGGGCAGCCTGGGCCTTTCGGCCGCTGCCGCAATGATCCCGATCGTGTTCTTCTTCCTGGCGCTCGCCGTCTTCCGACTCAAAGGCCACATCGCGGGAAGCATCACGCTCGCGCTGTCGATACTGGTGGCGATCTTTGCCTTCCAGATGCCTACGGACATGGCCCTGGCCGCGGCAGGTTATGGTTTCGCATACGGCCTGTGGCCAATTGCGTGGATCATTGTTGCGGCGGTGTTCCTCTACAAACTCACCGTCAAAAGTGGTCAGTTCGAAATCATTCGCAGCTCGGTCATGGCCATCACCGATGACCAGCGCCTGCAGGTTTTGCTGATCGGCTTCTGCTTCGGTGCATTTCTGGAAGGTGCAGCAGGGTTCGGCGCGCCAGTTGCCATTACTGCGGCCCTGCTGGTGGGGCTTGGTCTCAACCCCCTATACGCCGCAGGCCTGTGCCTGATTGCCAACACCGCACCAGTCGCGTTTGGCGCGTTGGGCATTCCAATCATTGTGGCAGGCCAAGTGTCCGGGCTCGACGCGTTCAAGATCGGCGCCATGGCCGGTCGTCAATTGCCATTCCTGTCGATCTTCGTGCCGTTCTGGCTGATGTTCATGATGGACGGCGTGCGGGGTGTCAAAGAGACCTGGCCGGCGGCGTTGATTGCCGGCACCACATTCGCCATCACCCAGTTCCTGACCTCCAACTTCATTGGCCCGGAACTGCCAGACATCACCTCGGCACTGGTCAGCATCATTTCACTGACCCTGTTCCTGAAGGTCTGGCAGCCAAAACGCGCCTCGGACGCGGTCGTAGTCGGCGGCGGTTCGGCGGCGGTCATGGGCAGCCCAGGCGGCCTCGGCCAGCCACGCACGGCCACCGCTTCGCCTTACAGCATTGGGCAGATCATCAAGGCCTGGTCGCCGTTCCTGATCCTCACCGGCATGGTCACCCTCTGGACGCTCAAACCGTTCAAGGCCATGTTCGCGCCGGGCGGTGCCATGCAAGCCTGGACATTCAACGTGCCGGTGCCGCATCTGGACCAACTGGTGATGAAGACCGCGCCCATCGTGGCCAAGGTCACGGCTATGCCCGCTGTCTATAAATTCGATCTGATTGCTGCGTCAGGCACGGCGATTCTGTTCTCCGCCATTCTGGCCATGCTGGTGCTGCGCATCACGCCGAAGATTGGTCTTACCACTTTCAAAGAGACCCTTATCGAGTTGCGCTGGGCGATCGTCTCGATCGGTATGGTATTGGCGTTCGCTTTCGTCATGAACTACTCCGGCATGTCATCCACCTTGGCACTGGTGCTGGCGGGCACGGGCGCAGCCTTCCCGTTCTTCTCGCCATTTCTGGGTTGGCTGGGCGTATTCCTGACCGGCTCCGACACCTCGGCCAACGCGCTGTTCGGCTCATTGCAGGCCACCACCGCCCACCAGGTTGGCGTCAGCGACATCCTGATGGTGGCCGCCAACTCCAGCGGCGGTGTGACCGGCAAGATGATCTCGCCGCAATCCATTGCCGTGGCGTGTGCGGCCACCGGTCTGGTCGGCAAAGAATCGGACCTGTTCCGCTTCACGCTCAAGCACAGCCTGTTTTTCGCCACTATCGTGGGTTGTATCACCTACGCACAGGCCTACTGGTTTACCGGCATGCTGGTGCATTGATCACGCGATGACGTACACACTGACGCCGGTTCGACCCGTCGGCGTCAGCCATTCATAAGCCGTCCGGCTTGCTGGACGGATAACCGGGCCCACCCGGAGAAACATCTGATGAGTGAGCTTTTTTACAACGCCGTACCCAATGCCACACGTGTCGCACCGCCTCGGCCTGCGCCTCGCCAGTACCCCAACCAGAAGCCGAAACGGGTTTACCTGTTTGGCACATGCGTGGTGGACCTGTTTTTTCCAGAAGCCGGGATGGACGCCATTCACTTGCTTGAACGTGAAGGCATTGAGGTGGTTTATCCACAGGCGCAAAGCTGTTGTGGCCAACCGGCCTATACCTCGGGTTATACCGATCAGGCCCGCGATGTGGCTCGCGCCCAACTGGCATTGTTCGCAGGTGATGACCCTGTCGTGGTGCCGTCCGGTTCCTGTGCGGGTATGTTTCGTGAACATTATCCCGACCTGTTCAAAGACGATCCTCAACTGCTTGAGCAAGTCCGTCATCTGGCGGAACGCACCTACGAGTTGACAGAATTTTTATTGCACGTCTGCAAGGCGCGCCTGAGCGATCAGGGCCGGCCGACCAAAATCGCTTTGCACACCTCGTGCTCGGCGCGCCGCGAAATGAACACTCACCTGCATGCCCGCGAATTGCTGGCGCAGCTGGGCAATGTCGAGCGCGTCGATCATGACCATGAGAGCGAATGCTGCGGTTTTGGCGGGACGTTCAGCGCTCGCATGCCGGACATTTCCGGCGCGATGGTCGCCGACAAGACCCGCGCGCTGAAGGAATCCGGCGCCGACCAGATCCTCACCGCTGATTGCGGCTGCCTGATGAACATCAACGGTTCGCTGGAAAAACAGCGCGAGGCGATACGCGGTCAGCACCTGGCGAGCTTTCTTTGGCAACGCACCGGAGGCCAGCGATGAACATGCAGACCCGTATCCCCGCGGTCGAACTCCACGAGCCGGACTTCCGCGCACGTGCTCACGACGCGCTGGGCGACCCGCAGTTGCGAGGTAATTTCCGGCGCGCCATGGATTCGCTGATGACCAAGCGTGCCGCGGCCTTCAGCAACCCGGATGAACGAGAAGACCTGCGCTCGCTGGGCAACGCGATTCGCGCACGCGCCCTGTCCAAACTGCCCGACCTGCTGGAGCAACTGGAGCGCAATCTGATCCGCAATGGCGTCAAGGTGCACTGGGCCGAAACGGTCGAAGAAGCCAATGACATCGTGATGTCCATCGTCAACGCTCATGAAGCCAGACAGGTGATCAAGGGCAAGTCGATGGTCAGCGAAGAAATGGAGATGAACGACTTTCTGGGTGAGCGCGGCATCGAGTGCCTGGAAGCGGACATGGGCGAATACATCGTGCAGATGGACCACGAAAAGCCCTCGCACATCATCATGCCCGCCATCCACAAGAACGCAGGACAGGTCGGCAAGCTCTTCCATGAAAAACTGGGCGTGGACTACACCACCGATGTCGACCAGTTGATCCAGATCGGCCGTCGCGTACTGCGTCAGAAATTCTTCGAGGCCGACATCGGCGTCTCGGGCGTCAACTTCGCCGTCGCAGAAACCGGCACGCTTTTGCTGGTGGAAAATGAAGGCAACGGGCGCATGGTCACCAGCGTGCCGCCCGTACACATTGCTGTGACGGGGATTGAAAAAGTCGTCGAGAACCTGCGCGACACCGTGCCGCTTCTCTCGCTGCTGACCCGCTCGGCGCTGGGCATCCCGATCACCACCTACGTCAACATGATTTCCGGGCCGCGCAAGGCGCATGAACTGGATGGCCCGCAGGAAGTGCACCTGGTGTTGCTGGACAATGGTCGCAGCCAGGCCTTTGCCGACAGCGAACTGCGCCAGACCCTCAACTGCATTCGTTGCGGCGCGTGCATGAACCATTGCCCGGTGTACACCCGCGTCGGCGGCCATGCCTATGGCGAGGTTTATCCAGGCCCGATCGGCAAAATCATCACACCGCACATGGCAGGTTTGACCAAGGTCCCGGATCACCCGAGCGCGTCCTCTTTGTGCGGCGCCTGCGGCGAAGTCTGCCCGGTGAAGATTCCGATCCCCGCCCTACTGCGCCGGTTGCGCGAAGAGAACGTCAAAGCACCGGACGCCCCCAACCGCGTCATGCGCGATCAAGGCCGTAAATACTCGCGCAAAGAGCGCTTCATCTGGAATGCCTGGTCGACCCTCAACACCTCGCCTGTGCTGTATCGCGTCTTCGGCTTTTTCGCCACACGCCTGCGCAACCTGATGCCCGGCAATGTCGGCCCATGGACACAAAACCACAGCGCGCCCAAACCTGCCGCGCGCTCACTGCATGAAATGGCCCGTGAGCATTTGTCTGGCAACTCTGGAGATAAACAATGAGCGCCAAGCACAACATCCTCGCCAAGCTGCGCAACAGCCTGACCGGCACCACACCCGTCGCCGACAATTTCAACGAAGCGCTGGTCACCGAACCGTGGCGCTATTCGGCAGAAAACCGCGTTGCTCACTTGCGCACATTGATGGAAGCCGTGCACACCGAAATCCATTTGTGCAACGAAGCCGACTGGCCACGCCGACTGGGCGAACTGGCACGTGACCGTCAGTTGCCAAGCCTCCTGGTCGCGCCCGGCACGCCGCTGGGCCGCAGGATCACGGAGCATTGGTCAACCCAGCCCGACCTGCCTGCACTCAAAACCTACGACCGCCCCATCGAAGAGTGGAAAAAAGACCTGTTCGATGACACACCTGCGAGCTTCACCAGCACCCTGGGCGCCATTGCGGCCACCGGCAGCCTGATCATCTGGCCCACGCGAGACGAGCCGCGCCTGATGAGCCTGGTGCCGCCAGTTCATTTCGCCCTGCTCTACGCCAGCCAGATCTACGACAATTTGTACGAGGCGCAATTGAAACAAAACTGGGCAGGCGGCATGCCGACCAACGCGCTGCTGGTGTCCGGCCCGTCGAAAACCGCCGATATTGAACAAGTGCTGGCGTACGGTGCCCACGGCCCGAAAGACCTTATCGTTCTGATCGTGGAGGATGCATGAGTGTGTCTGCGGCATTTCTAGAGCAAGCGCAACGCCTGATCCCCGCAACCCGCCGTTTCGATGACCCATTATCGACATTGGCCTTTGGTACGGACGCGAGCTTCTATCGGCTGATCCCCAAACTGGTGATCCGTGTCGAGTCCGAAGACGAGGTAGTCGCGCTGCTGAGACTGGCGCACGCAGAACGGGTCGCTGTGACCTTTCGCGCAGCAGGCACCAGCCTTTCCGGGCAAGCCATCAGCGACTCGGTCTTACTGGTGCTCGGCGACCACTGGAACGGTAAAGACATTCGCGATCAAGGCCGGCAAATCCGCCTGCAACCTGGTGTCATTGGCGCACAGGCCAATGCCTGGTTGGCGCCGTTCGGACGCAAGATCGGCCCCGACCCTGCGTCGATCAACGCCTGCAAAATCGGCGGCATCGTCGCCAACAACGCCAGCGGCATGTGCTGCGGCACAGCACAGAACACCTATCACACGCTGGCAGGCATTCGCCTGGTGCTGGCCGATGGCACCGTACTGGACACCGAAGACGCCAGCAGCGTCGCAGCGTTTCGCACAAGCCACGCCGCGCTGCTGGAACAGCTCGGCAGGCTGGGTCACGACACCCGCGCCAACACTGAACTGGCCGCCAGAATTCGCCACAAGTACCGCCTGAAAAACACCACCGGCCTGTCACTCAACGCCTTGGTGGACTTCGAAGAGCCGCTGGATATTCTCAGCCACCTGCTGGTGGGTTCGGAAGGCACGCTGGGGTTCATCAGCGCAGTGACCTACAACACCGTGCCCGACCACCCACACAAGGCATCGGCGCTGATTGTCTTCCCGGATGTCGAGACCTGCTGCAACGCCGTCACCGTACTGAAGAGCCAGCCGGTCGCTGCGGTCGAATTGCTCGACCGACGCAGCATGCGCTCCGTGCAGGACAAACCCGGCATGCCGGCTTTCGTACGTGAACTGTCGCAGAACGCCTGCGCACTGCTGATCGAAGCCCGCGCCGCGACCCGAGCGCTGCTGGATGAACAACTGATTCAGATCACGAGTTCGCTGATGCCCTTCCCCGTCGAGAAGCAGGTCGACTTCACCCACGATCCGCTTGAAAACGCTCGCCTGTGGGCCATCCGCAAAGACACGTTCCCGGCGGTCGGTGCAGTGCGTGAAACCGGCACCACTGTCATCATCGAAGACGTGACCTTCCCGGTTGAACACCTGGCGATGGGCGTTCGACGCCTGATCAGCCTGTTCGAGCAGCATCACTACGACGAAGCCATCCTGTTCGGCCATGCGCTGGAGGGCAACCTGCATTTCGTCTTCACGCAGGGCTTCAATAATCCGGCAGAAGTTGCCCGCTATCAGGCGTTCATGGAAGACGTGGCTGAACTGGTTGCAGTCGAATTTGGCGGCTCACTCAAGGCCGAGCACGGCACGGGGCGCAACATGGCGCCCTTCGTGGAAAAGGAATGGGGCACGGACGCGTACCAGTTGATGTGGCAACTCAAACGCCTGCTCGACCCCAATGGCATTCTCAACCCGGACGTAGTGCTCAGCACCGATCCGCAGATCCACTTGAAGCATCTCAAGCCGTTGCCCGCTGCCGATGAAATCGTCGACAAATGCATCGAGTGCGGCTTTTGCGAACCGGTCTGCCCTTCCAACGGGCTGACCTTGAGCCCTCGACAACGCATCGTCATCTGGCGCGATATTCAGGCCAAAAAACGGGCGGGAGCAGACACCGCAAAGCTCGAGCGCGACTACCACTATCACGGCATCGACACCTGCGCGGCCACAGGGCTGTGCGCTCAGCGCTGCCCGGTCGGTATCAACACGGGTGAGCTGATCAAGAAGCTGCGCAGCCAGGAAACCAGCCATGTGAAAACCGCTGACTGGATTGCCTATAACTTCAAGACCGCACTGCAAGGGGCGCGCTTCATGCTGCATGCCACCAACGGTGGACGCATGCTGCTGGGCGCGCCACGCCTGACGCGATGGTCGGCGGCATTGAGCAAACTGTCTGCCGGACGCGTCCCGCAATGGACGGCTGCGATGCCCCAGGCCGAACAGGCTATCCGCTTCGTGGCGCCCGTCGAAGATCAACGCCCCAGGGTGGTGTATCTCGCGGCGTGCGTCTCCAGAGCCATGGGCCCGTCCGCGAAAGACAAGGAACAGACATCGCTGCTGGACAAGACCCGCAACCTGCTGGAAAAAGCCGGCTACCAGGTCGTCTTCCCGGAGGGTCAGGACAGCCTGTGCTGCGGCCAGCCATTCGCCTCGAAAGGCTACAACGAGCAGGCTGAAACGAAACGTCAGCAGTTGCTCGCTGCGCTGAGCAAAGCCAGCCGGGGCGGCCTTGATCCGATTTATTGCGACACCAGCCCGTGCACACTGCGCCTGATTCAGGACCTCAAGGATCAGCATCTGGACCTGTATGACCCGGTTCGTTTCATCCGTACGCACCTGCTGGACAAACTGACCTTCACCCCGCAGCAAGAGCCTGTCGCGGTGCACGTCACCTGCAGCACGCAGCACCTCGGCGAAGGCCAGGCACTCATTGAGCTTGCGAGACTGTGCAGCGTCAACGTGGTAGTCCCGGAAGGCATCCATTGCTGCGGCTTCGCGGGCGACAAAGGCTTCACCACGCCAGAGCTGAACGCTCACTCACTGCGCACGCTCAAGAACGCCGTTCAGTATTGCGGCGAGGGTATTTCTACCAGCCGAACCTGCGAAATCGGCCTCTCGCAACATGGCGGCATCGACTACCACGGGCTGGTGTATCTGGTGGACCGTGTCACCCAAGCGAAACGGCACGAACCTGCATGAACTCGGCAGATCGCCCCATTCTGGTGCTTGAAGGCGTCAAAGTGGCTTTTTCCCATTAGAACGAAAATAAATAGAACCCCTGCGTTTCATCACAGTCAATCCTTTCAGTACCCCACAAGAGTGGGGCTTTAACGACCTCGGGCGACGGCTTCAAATACCCGCCATACCGAGTCCACAGGCTATAAGGAGAAACACATGAAGCGTACCGCCCTCTCAGGATTGTTCCTCAGCGCTGCTCTGTTGGCTTCGCCGGTATTTGCTGCGGATGATCTGTGCGATGCCAACATCCAGACCATCAAGGATGCCCAGGTTTCCTCCGGCACCAACCTGAGCCCTGAAAACAAAGCGATTCTGGAAAAAACCGAGAAAGACGCCATGGCCGCCAAAGCCAAGGGTGATGAGAAAACCTGCAAAGAGCTCACCACCAAAGCCATCACTGCCATGAAAAACACCGGCTCAGGCAGCGAAGGCGCCAAGTAACACCTGATGCCTGATGAGGCCGGCCGTCAAGGCGAGCCTCATCGGCTGCAGCAGATGGGTCGACGTGTCACGCAAACAGGCGTACACTTCGTCCCAGCGATTGCGAAAGCAGTCTCGGGGCCGATTAGGATTCGACGCCGGTGATGAAACTTTAGGTGCATGCCGAGTTGGTAACAGAACTCGTAAATCCACTGTTGCAACTTTCTATAGTTGCCAATGACGAAAACTACGGTGCTCAACTAGCTGCGTAAGCAGCCTAGCCGCACTTCTGGTAGCTTCGGCTCCAGCAATCATCAGGGGATGTCTGTAAACCCAAAATGATTGTCATATAGAACAGAATCGTCGCCTAGTACGTTGTGGACGAAGCGACTAAAACTTACACAACTCGCCCAATGCACCCTGCCCGTCGGGTCGCTGAGGGTTAACTTAATAGACACGGCTACGCATGTAGTACCGACAGCGGAGTACTGGCGGACGGGGGTTCAAATCCCCCCGGCTCCACCATACAAGCATTACAAATCAAGCACTTAGCGTTTTTCGCAAGTGCTTTTTTTGTGCCTTTTGGGGCTGTTTTGGCTCCGTAATGACAGCGTAATGACAGCATGAATGGTGAACCATGACCGATAGCAATAACCCGCTAGGCAAGCTTCTGTCTTATGTGGTGAAGGCGAGGAGCCAAGACGGAAGTATTAGGATATGTGATGCTTGGGCAGCTACATTCGATGTCGAACCTAATGACTTAGCTGGTCTATCTCGCAAATTCACAGATTTCAACGACCTGGTTGACGCGTCCATAACCACTGTCCAAGAGAGCGTCAAAAGCGGTAGCGGGTTATATTTGAGTCATTTAGATCGGCTCAAGAAGGCACTGAGCCAACATTCATTCAGTGGGCAATGGGGCTCCTTCCTGCCTAAGCTGGACGATAAGCTTGTACAAGCATTGGAATTCGGCGATCACGTGCTACGTACATCTTACCCAGCGGCTGACGAAGAGGTCCGAGCCAGGATCATCGATTTTGTGAATCGCCTGAACGAATTGCTTAGTGAATGCCTTGAGTCTGATCTGCCGAATGATGTGAAAGCGCTCTTCATAAAGAACCTCGAAGGTCTCCGCGCAAGCTTGATTGACTATCTTTCGGGAGGCCCCAACAAGATTGATGAGGCCATTGATCAAATCGCCGGATCAGTCGTTAGGGTTGTTCGCACTGAACCAGAGCATGCGACGGAACACAAAGGCTTGATGAAAAGGATTTTGGAAACCTTGACGTCTGCCAACGAGATAACGGCTAAGACTCAAGAGCTCATATCAACCAGTTCCCCGGTCATTGATGGGCTATTGAAACTGATTAGCTAAAGCCTTTTACTTGGCCCCGCATGCCGCTGCTGCCGCTGTGCGGGCCGTTGCAAACATCACAGCAAACCAGATCGATCCGTCATCGCCCTGACCTCAGCAGCGGCCCATGGATTGATATTACTCATGTCAAAGCCCGCCGTACGCCCTCGGCAATGACCGTCGGCGCATATGGGTTGCCGCCATTTTCATGCTTGATGATGGCGGTGACCACGCCCAGCAGAATGCGACGATCCCGAATGTTGATGCTCTCGTTCGGCAGCACGCTTGGCTAAGGGGCGTGAGCGCCACTCGAATCCACCCTAAAAGTTACCGGTGAGAACCTTAGTCTGACCAGTTCCACCGTCGCTAAGAGCAGCCGTAACATTTCCTTCAAACGTGCAATTCGTAACTCGGTAGAAGTTACTTGAGCCCGCATTAATTAGCAGTCCAAATCCTTGCTGCCCAGTGAAGTTTCCATTCCGAAAAACGCAGTTAGCCACATTAAATCGTTGCGTACCGGGATCAAAAGCTAGTCCATGATAGGTACCGGGCGCAGCTGAATAACTATTTGAGTCGAAAAGGCAAGAATTGAACCCGGTATTCCGAGATGATGCGGTAACAAACGCACCATGTCCGCCATTATTCGCAAACTGGCAGTTAACGAACTCAGTCTCGCTGGCGCCCGCAACCAACAACCCAGCGGCGGGAGCACCCGGAGTCCTTCCCCCGGAGAACCAGCAGTTTGTAAAGCGATTCAGCTTGCCGTTTACTAGTTCCACAGGGGCTGCAATCGAGCTATCGAAATATATGTTTGTAAAATTGCTGTACTGCATGCCTGTCCCTCCTACGCAGCGGAGAGAGTTCCTACCGGAAAGGATGTCAGCATTTGACATTGTCACTGCATCACAACCGTTAATGATATAGATACAGGCGAGCTGCCCCATTAAGGCTCCAACGCTTGCCTGCAAAGTAAAGTTTGTCGCGTAGATATCTATCCAGTTATTAGCGTGAATACCAGCCTGGCTAAAGGTGTACATTTCAAAGCTTTCCATCATGCAGATGGTGCCCTGATCGAGAAAAACGCCAACACCAGTATTTTCAATTTTAAAATGCCTGAGGCTTGTATCGTTACAACCTCTCAGATAAATAGCTACCGATGCAATGGTTGGGGGGGTTGCCCCAGCAAAGCCTATCTGCAGCCCTTCTATTCCGCAGCTGTTACCTGTGACGTGGATAATGTTCACGCCTTGGGTAGACCCCGAAATCCGAGAAGCCGTCCAGCCATCGCCTCTCAGCTGAACACCTTGATTAGGTAGATTTAATGAAGTTACACGGTAAGTTCCCGCAGGAAAGTAGATTGTTCCGCCATTTGTGCCTAACGAATTGATAGCTGATTGAATCGCGGCCGTGTCATTAGCAACGCCGTTACCAATGGCATTATAAGGAGCATCTTTCACATTAACAGCCATTCTAAATCCTCTTCTCTAGCTCAGATCAATTTAAGTGCCCCACCAATAAAACAGATAAACATGAATATTGCCAGCGCTAACGCCGAATTTGATAAGGCATCAGCCAGAGCCTCTCGACTGATTTCAATCAGCCTTTCAAATCCGTAAAGACTTTATTGAAATAAAACTTACTCAGCCGCCCAGCGCCGCGTAGAAAGCCTATGGCAAACAAAACTGCGTTTGTCATGAGTATTTGTGAGGGGTTGATAGCGTAATTACAGGGCTGGAGGCCGCATCAGCACCTGCCGACTTACACAGTTGGTCCAACCCTCCCCGGCGTCCTGCCGACGAACACCACTCCCCAAAACGAAGCCCTTCGAATACTGTATATAAAAACAGTATAGAGATTCACATCATGGAACCCATCATCGACTACGCCGAAGACTGGCCCGGCAGCCCCAGCGAGCACGATATGCTACGCCAACACGCCCACCTTATTTCGGAGGAAAACCGCCTGCTTCAAGCCGAAGTGACGCGGTACCGAAAAAACTTGGCCAAGCTCATAGACATGCACAACGAGGCATCGCTCGAGCGCGACAGGCTGAGGCTAAAGGTCAGGGAGCTTGAAAGCCGGGTTTCTCAGCTGCTACTGGACGCTAGTAATTCATGGAAGGAAATCCACAGTCTCAAAGGCGTGATCGATCAGCACCGTAGTTTGCTCGTCACGGCGAACGTCGACCCGGCAATGTGGGGACAGCGAGAAGCTAGTAAGTCATCCCCCGATCGTCGATCAGCTGCGCCTGGGGAGGATTTATAAATGCAAATGCTGCGCTTTTTGGGCATTAGCGCATGGCGGAAACTCTTCAGATCTTATGCACTGGCGATACGGGTAAGCCGTGCAAAATGAAACCCCGCCAAAATTCAATCATTAAAGTATTCTAGTTGAATGCTTGACAGCGGCCTCCGTCCGGGGCTTAATGACTCATCAGAAACCAATCGAAAAGGGACCTTGACCATGTCGCTTTCAAAATTCGGGACAACCGTCCGAGAGTATCGCCGCACACTGGGCGTCACACTCAGCACGATGGCCAATAGCCTGAGTACATCTCCTGCTTTCCTGAGTGCTATGGAAACAGGCAGAAGCAAAATCCCAATGGAATGGGTTGAAAAAATCGCCAAATATTTTGGGGATCATGATATCCAAGTGAACCTGCCGATGCTGAAAGCGAAGGCTTGCGAAGATAATGAGACAGTCTCCCTTGAAGGACTCAGGCCTCAGCATCGCATGCTTATTGCAGGCTTCGCAAACTCGGACCTTAATCAAGAACAACTTACCAAATTAGGTAATTTGCTTAATGATATTTATGGGGAGAAACCACATGACGGTGAGTGATGATCCATCGATATACGTCATGAGGGGGCATAGGGTTCCTCCCATGAGTTCAGCAGACATATCCTACATAGCTGAAAGAGTCGCAAAGATATTCAAAGTGAACAGGTATCAGCTGACGTCAGCGAGAATCGAAAAGTTTATCGTAGACTTAGAAGAAAACGGCATATACATCGACCCAATCTTTGATCACGAGTGGATCGACATTGCGCGAGCGATGGTTGATCCACAAAGTGGAACTATCTGCATGCCGAACGCCCTTTATGAACAACTTATAAGGGGTGAATCAGCCGCCGTTAAAATCTTCTTGCACGAGCTTGGACATATTTTCTTGTGTCACAAAGCTCTCTTGCACTTCTCGGATACTAATGGGAACCAGTTAGAAGACGCAGAATGGCAAGCAGACGAATTTGCAGATGCGCTGATGGGAATGCTGAGGATAAAAGAGGTGAGCAAGCAGCTCGAAATTAATTATTTCTGATCCCTCACGCCGCAAACGTGAGGGATCAGAAACGGCAGTAGGCACAAACCTACTGGGAAAGTTCTCCACCCGCTTTCCGCAACCGCGAATCACTAGTGAAGCATTCCGTAGCAGGTGCGTATGCTAGTCCCGTTCGTTAGGTATGTCCAGCGCTCAAGAGGTGGTCACTCCCGAATAGGAGATAGGTCATGACCTATACCGACGAACGGGGTACGTTTATCCTTCGCTGGAGTCGTCGCCTGAAAAGCGGCCATATACAGCGCGCGGTGGGCAAGCCCTTCAAAATCTACATCAAGTAATTGACGTAGTTAGAGAGCCCTAGTCAGCAATGGCCAGGGCTCTTCTGCGTGAGCGCGCTACTCGCGGCGGCCTCATCAGCGCAGCATAGCTACGCTCACCGGGAAAACCGGCCAGACGACATCAGGATCTTGCCACATGCTCGGGGGCAAATGCTGGTCACGCCAGCCCCCCGCCTGCTGCCGAGTACATGGCCATTAAATCGGACTCCGGTTTCTCTTCCTGAGCGCGCTCGCTGGCGTATATCTTCAGCAGCTGAGCCAGCTTGTGCTCACGCTGACCGTACCCCGCTCCGGGGAGGCTGGCCCAAATTGGAGATGCTTTAGCGATGGCCCGCTGGATTTTCCCAGACTCGATGAATGGCATGGCACCGCATTCGATCAGCAGTTTTATGGCAGCCAGGTCTTGAGCCTCAGGGATGAACCGGCCGATGAAGCCATAATTCTTCACGATTGACGCCCAGGTGCCTTTCAAAAACTGGTACCGGCCGGCTGCTGAGGAGTTGATCCCGTAGCGAGGCAGCCACACCATCTGGCCAGGATGTTTACTGTAATCGCTGAACAATTTGCCCCCTACCAGCACGTTATACCCGTCATCGCTTCCTTTTACAGTCGACGTGCCTTCTGACCATGCAATCATGTCAAGGAAAGCGATTACATTCTTGCCCCCTGCCGCTTGTTCGCTGATCGTTGCCATATTCATTTTCCTTCAGACGAAAAAAACCCGGACCTGCCGGGGCGCTTTTGTAGTGTGGTTTGCCACCGATCCTTACCCCGGCCCAGAACAGCCAAGCACGCCACCGGGCGACACCCTCTGCCCGAAGCGCCCGGTACAGAACGTCATCGCACTGGCGGCGAGTCAGCTTGCCCTCGTCGTAGAGTCGGTCGTGCACGGCACAGGAGGCGTTGCCATAGCCAACGAGCAGCGCATAGATCAGCAACAGCCAGAGCCGCAGCGTCCGAATGGATGCGAAGTTGGTTAGGTAACCGACCTCGACGACGATCAGGCCGTGTTCAGGGTCGGCCAGCTGCAGCTCGCGGATGATCCGCCACTGCCAGCGGCCCAGTTGCTCGGCTGCCAGCGGCGCGATGAAGTAGGACATGATTTCTCCGGGCACAAAAAAGCCGCTCAAGGCGGCTGGACTGTCAAGTATCTGCTTGCGAGGATCTAGCTGAGGAGCATCCCATGCCGGCGCTCCTCCTCGAGTTTATATGCGATCCGAGTCGTCTAGCTTAATTTCAGGGGCCAAAGCATCGCGAACGCAAGCCGAGTGAAATAAAGCGCCAAACTTCGAGACCACCATCGGCCAGCAGTCCGAGCCTGCAGTCATCCCCGTCCGTCTCAAATGGAAGTTCAGGTCCTCATATGCATCGGAGGTATAAGCCAGTAGGCCCAGCGAAACCATGTGTTCCACATATATATGTAGATACTCCGGCAAGCCGAGTAAATCTGTCTGCAAAAGTCGCTCCCTTATCCAGCTCTCAAATTCAGGATTGATCCGACCTTTCCCTGCTTCCTCTTCCAGATTTGTAGTGGTTATTGCCCAGCCGATGGGCGCGCCTTTGAAGAGGATTCTAAACTCCGAGGTGGCAAACATGTTCAGCAGGACTACCTCATCAGCTGAAAGCTGCGAAATCAGGTTCAGGAAAGCCGGATGAGCCTCACCGCAACGATCACTATCGAACGATCTTGAGAGAAGCTCCAAATACATATCGGTCAGCAGGTCTCCCTCATCCTGATATCTCAATTTCTCTAGGATTGGTAGCACTACAGAAGGCCTTGGAGACACCCTTCGCTCTTGCGGGACCTTTTCTATAGCGTTTTTGATATGCCCGGATAGCTTATCTTGAACAGCGGCCAATAATTGCAAGGGTAATAGGGCAAGACGAAACGTTTTTGCAGCATCTACCCCAATTTTCGAAAGCTCTATTACGGTAGATTTGGCTGCGTCCGTGTATATCTCGCCAGCCAACTCAGTTGCATCCAAGGTTAATTCAGCGCTTATTTCTGGGATAACCATTTGACTCACCTACGTCCCTTATGAGGTGCCCAGTATTGGCCCAAGTCAAATCGTTGGCCAGCCCTGCTCGAGCATTTCGGCGGCAATGGTTCCCTCGACGACCGCAGCCTGAAGCTCGGCCTCACGGTTGAAGCAGTCCTGAACGTGATCGCTCACTGCGTCTGCCATGATCAGAACCTGATCGGCCGGAAGGTCGACGAACCCCTCGAGGGTCTTCCACTTCAACACGTAGCTGCCATCCCGGCTAGCCCGCAACGCTGCACCATTGATCAACAGCTTGCTTCGGTCGTCAGTGTCGACTGGCATGCCGCCAAGAACAATGCCACCGGTTTCTGCTATCCAGCGCCTGGCGGCAATAAGAGCCATCCAATCGGGTACTGGTGATGGCAGCGGTACAGGATCGGGGGCTGATGGGCGTGATGCCATCTTTACCCACTGCCCCTGCCACTGGGCTACCTGAGTCCCGGTCAGCTTTGGCGGTTTGGTAGGAGTACTGCGCTCAGGCAGCGCGCCTGCATCATCGACTTCCACGCTGGGTGGATTGCTGATGTAATAACCCTGCTCATCCCATCTATACAGAATCATAGGAGTTTACCTTTTATGTAAGTCTTGTAGCCCTTGGCGCTTTTACGGGCCGAAACTTTGAACTGAGTTGCGACGTCATAGTTGTACTGACGGGTGGATCGGACCAAGCCGGTCAGACTTGCGTTACCAACATTCCACACACCCGACACAGCATCATACATAACCAGAGTTTTACCCATAGCGTCAGTACCATTAACCGACGCGAGCGCCTGACTCCCAAAAGTGAATGTTTCACCGAAGTCTTGAGATCGATAATAACCTACGCTAGTAGACACTATGATCACTCCAAAAGGATCTATCATTACCTTACCGCCAAATACGCCGGCTATCACCTTGTAGGTGAGCCCCGCATCGAAGCTCAAATACAATGAACCCCCTGAAGTAAATCCAATAATCCCAGCATTAATAGCGGGAACACTTACGCTAGATGTAGTTGGCGCTGAAAAACCCGTGGTCCATCTTATAGCGGCATCGGTGCTAGGTACTGTTGGATCTCCAGCACTCAAAGATTTCATAAGATAGTATTGGCTATACCTAATCCAAAAACTACCGGTGATATAGTCGGGCACTATGTCGTACATAGGTATTCCAATCCCGCTATTTTGGGGATTGATTAGAGTCCAGTTTACGCCATTATTCACAGAGCGGAGGGTGATATTCCTGTCAGAGTCTCCAAACCCGGCTGCCAGCCATACCCCTTTTCTATTGCATACCATGCTCATAGTACTGACGGATATAGGAAGACCGTAATTGTTACGGCCGGTCCATGTAAGGCCGTTATCCGTGCTTCTGCATATAAACCCCTGACGATCTATTGCACACCAGACCCCCGCGTTGTCCGAGTCAATAGCAGCCAATGCAGCGCCACCACCAAGCGAAGGTATAGCGCTCCATGTCAGACCTAAGTCAGTGCTTCTAATCGCAACGGAATTACTATACGAGCCCGGCCCCTCGGTGCCGTTGTAACCCACACCGATAATAACCCCGTTACCCTGAGCATATGCCTGTATCAAAAAGCCTGCGACGCCATGCGGTCGAACTGCGAAGTTGTTGCCGTCTTTTTTCTCTTCCTGTGTTCCAACCACAGCGAAAAGATCCGGGTACGTTGCCCTGCTGTAAACCGCATCGGTAGGCAGGTATGTTGCATCGGGCACGCGCGCGGTTTCGAGAATGTCCCCAACCGACTGGCCGACCTTACCCCACTGAACCCCGGTTTTGTCGGGCCTGATCTGTAGTACATCAAGCCCTTCGGCAAAGGCCGGGAACCCAACCGCACCGCCGGCTGCCTGGGCTGATGCTGCTGCGGACTCAGCAAAGCCAGCGGCCGCATTCTTGGCACTCACAGCCAGTTCCACCTGATCAGCGGCGAGTCCGACCTTTTTCCCGGCCAGTACTGCCGAATCAGAGGCAGCAGTGGCGCTGAGTGCCGCAGCGTTCTTGTAGTCGAGCGAAGCCGCCAACTGTTGGCCTACCCAGGCCGTGGCGACGTTTACCTGAGCGGTCCACGGCCCGATCTTGGCAGCCCAGGCATCCGCCACCACTGGGTATTCATTTGAGGACATGCCTCGGTTTGGTGCGGTGGGCAATTGGTCAATAACAGGCACAGTAGTTGCCATCAAACAAGACTCCCGACATCAAGTGCGCATTCCGAAATGGCCGGATTGCTGATAACGATTTGAAGGTCGCGGTAACGACCGAAGATGATGGTTTCCTGCCGCGCAGGGTCACCGATGTAAACCGCGCCGCGTGCGCGCAGACGCTTCAGAAACTCCAGGTGATACGAGACGTCGTCGCTGATGATCCGCACGTCAAACTGAACGCGGTCGCGATAGCCTCGCTCGATCATGTTTTCGTTACCGAACGGGTCGACCTCTCGGGTAGAAAAGTCAGTGATGCCCGGCGCGGTACCGAACACGCTGGTTCCCACCTCGACCAGCTGCCCGAGCGAAGCCATAGAGCAGGTTGCGGTACCGCCGACATCAGCCTCGATGACCACACGGATACTCGCGGTGCCATATGCCGGAAGGTCGAGCAGCGCGAAGGTGGTCTTACGGCGTGTGGGCTTGAACAACCACTCCCACATACCTTTGGAAGAGGCGTCCACCAAGCTGATCGTCGTGCTGCGGACCACACCGTCGTAGGGGTCGGTCATGGTGACCGTCGCCCTGTAACCGGACAGCCCGAACAGCGCGACACCACTGATCACCCGGCCGGGCGTGATCGTGAAATCAATCGTCCCCGGATTGGTTGTCGTGGTACCGATCTTGTAGACCCGAACCTGAGCGCCTGAATCACCCTTGAGCACAGCAGCACCTTTGTCGAACATGCGCCAGGCGTTGATGGCGCCCAGGTCCAGCCACTTCAGCGGCGTGGTGGTCTCGGCGCCAGGCTCAGCAGTGTTCGCCGCAGCAAGTGACTCCCAGACGTGGCGAGCCTTTATCACCTTGGCACCCAAGCCGTAGCTACCCACCACCCAGTTCGTCGCACCAGGTTCCGTAAGCGGAACATTGGTCACCAGCATCGCCGGGGTTACTTCCACCGGATCAATAACGTTCATGTCTACTCCATGATCTTCACACCGTTCGTTCGAACCACATCAAGATGCGCGTCGGTACGGCCGGTGTTGACGGTGGTTTGGTACAAGTACTGACGCTGCTCGGAGACCTCTCGGCGGAGCTCGCGAAGCTCAGCGACAATTTCTGCGTTATCACCGCTGCCGCCATTGATCATGGCGGCGGTCTGACCGGCGCTGTAGATCCGCGAAGGGCCGGTTACCTCAAGCTCCGGCCCGTTCTCGCCAACGAGGCGCATGCCGCCCGCGTGCAAACCGCCACGCGCAAATGCCGGAATCTCTCCGTTTGCCTTCGCATCCTTGGTGATGGCTGCGACCAGATCGGCATAGTCCAGCGAGCCGCCCTGCAGTAAACCGCCCCAGTACGATGCGCCCGCCGCGTCCACATCACGGCCAAGCACCGACTGATACACCGATTCCAGGAGGGTCGAATTATTGCCCACGGTGTTTGCAGCAGCGGCACCCGACGGGCGCGCGCCGAGAGCGGCGACAACAGCCGCGTTCATGGCGTTGATGGCCTGAGCGACACTCAGAACCGAGTTATCAACACCATTGAGCGCATCGATCTGCGTCTGAGCGAGCTCCAGTTGTTGCTCGAACTGGGACATCTGCGTATCGAACGCCACCTTTGCCTGCTCGATCTGCGCCTGAAGCGCCTTCACGGTCTGCTCGGCACTGGTGAGCTGCTTGCCGTTCACGACATTCAGCTCGGCCACTATGTTCGCGGTACGGCCCTGTTCGCGGTTGAAGTCATCCATGGATGCATACAGGTCCGTAGTGTTACCGCTGACAACGGCCAGTGCTTCGTCGAGGCCGCTGATCGAGGCCAGCGAACCACCTGCCCTCGCGGTGGCCAACGCCGATTGCAAAGTGGCCTGAGCCTGACTGCGCAGCATCTTCGCCGCGTCAGCAGAAGAGCCATTCAAGGACTTCATCGCGGATGCGAGTGAATTGCTGATGCTCGTCAGATCCGAGACCGATTGCTGCGAGGTCTGGACCATGTCGTTAAACGAAGCCACCTGGGCGTTGTACGCCGCAGTCAGCGTTTTCTGCTCGGCGGATATCGCTCGCTCAACGGCGCTCATTGCGGCGGTCACGTTGCTTTCGAGCTTTGCTGTTAGCGTGTCGGCAAGTGCTCTTGTGGCTTCGGCAGCGCTATTCGCTCTGCTCTCCAGAATGTCGTAGGCGCTGGCCGCATCAGCATTGAGGCTCATCAGCGTGTCGTACATCGCTTTGCCGGCTGCTGATGAATCCTTGCTGGCCGCTTCGACCAATTCACGATAGCCCGCCCGAGTTTCAGGAAGGGTGACGCTGACGTCCTTGAATTCCTGAGTTACAGCGGCCAGCGAGCGCGCAGCGTTTTCCGCCTCGCTGTAAAACCCGCTGTAATAGGTGGCCTGGCGCGCTTCGATAATCTTGTAAGCCGCGTCAGCCGCGGTCGACATGTTGAGCACAGTCAGCAACATCTGCCGACCGGACTCCGTGGTTTTATCGATGCCGGATACCATGTCCCGGAAGCCATCGCGGCTGTCAGGCAGGGCAATATTCAGCGCCCCGAATGCCTTTCGCACATCCGAGAGAGCGTCGTTGGCCTGCTCGGTATCGGTGAAAAACGCACTGTAATAAGCGGTACCGGCAGTGTTCAGAGCCTCAATGCCGCCCGCCCACAAGGCGAGCTGCTCGGCCATGTAGCCGCCCTGCACACTGCTTTCGAACAGACCGACGTTCAGGTGAGTGAGTACGCCATTCACGTCCTGAAGGTTTTTGACGAACGTCTGCAGTCCGGCATAACTGAACCCGCTCAGGCCCGCATCCGTTGCGGCCGAGATCGACTGAACCGCCGAGTCACCTACCTGGGCGAAGAAGAAATCCAGCTGTTCCTGAATCCATTCAGGGGTTGATCCGTCCGTGGTGCTGATGTTTCTCCAGGCGACGTTCATGCCGTCCAGCACGTTTTCTCCGAGCTCGACACCAAGTGCACTGAAAAGCGCGCCCGCGTTAAGTACGACGTCATTGAATTGCGCGCCGAGTGGATCTTTGATTTCGGGCGCCAGCTCTCCGTTGATGAACCGGGTTTTGCTGGAACCCGAGATCAAACCGCCTTTTTTCTTTTGTTTGATAAAGCTCTGCGCATCGAAAACACCTGCATCGACACCCAGCGCAATACCTGAATCCTTGGTCTCGTAACCAGAACCGAACAGCTTACTGCCGACCTTGCCCCATACCGCCTGGAACAAGGTGGAGCCGGTCAGGATGGCTGCCATCTTGCCGCCCACTACCTTGCCGAGCATGCCGTCCATTTTTTCGAAGTACTTGGCCGTCAGTGTTGCAGGGAGCATCGCGCCCTTGCCAAATGCCGTACCGCCGCCGCTGTCCCACATGGCATCGGCATCAGGCCGAACGCCAGCGCTGTAAAGCTTGCCGGACTGGTACATGCCCATGATGATTGCCAGCGGCCACATGGCCGCAGCACTGCTGAGCGCTGCACTGATCTGTCCGCCCAGGCTTGCTGCAGTGGCGGCGGCGCCAGCCTCGGCGGCCGCATAGGACGCAGCGGTCATGGTGGTTACGCCGGTACCGAACTGCGCACCAACCGATGCGGCTCCTTGAGTGATGGCCCCGGACAGCACGCCGGCGGTGATGCCTTCGGCCCCGACGATGGCAGCAGCATTGGCTGCAGTAGCACCGGTAAAGGTACCGACCAGGCTGCTGAAGCCGTTGGAAAGAGTGCTGGTGATGCCGCTGAGCATGTTGCTGTAGTAACCGACGCCTCCTTGAACTGCACCGGTAATCCCGCCCGAGGCAAACCCTGATGTGACAGAGGCACCGACACCGGTGATTGCGTTCCAGGCCGAAAGCAGATTTTGTCCGACGCCAGACAGGCCGCTGAATAACCCGCCACCCGAATTTCCGGACGAGGATCCGCCCGCGCTGCCAATCAGCTTGCTCCAGACAGCGCCAAAGCCCTGCCCGTTGTCGGTACCGGTCAGCCAGTTGCTGAACGACGCCAGCAACGGCTTGGTGGTCAACATGTGGGCAATCTCGCCCAGGGTTTGTTTGAAACCCTTCTTGAGGTTGTCCCACAACGATTCGGCGCCGTCGCCGATGTTGGCCCAGGCGTTTGCAAAGACGCTGTCGATACGATCGATGGCGGCTTCGGTCATCTGGCCCCACAGCGTGGCCTTGGAGCGGTTCACCTCGTATTCATTGCCCAGCTTCACCAGTGCATCGCGGTACAACGCTGCGTTTTCCGGGTAAAGCGCCATCGCAGAGTTGAGCGCCTTCTGCTCTTCGGTGTAATCCTTGAGCAGCTTGATCTGAGGGTTCAGGCGGTCGACGATGTCGTTGGCTTTGTTCGCGGCCTCCAGCGCCTTGTTGGCCTCCAGCTGCGCCTTGGTCATCGCGAGCAGCTGCTTGTATTCCTCGCTGCCCACAGCGATGTTCTTTCCGGCCAGTTCTGCCTTTATGGCCTTCTCGACGTTGAACGCCTCGAGCGCGGCAGTACCCTGCAGGGTGGCCTTGGCCTCTTTTTCAAGGTTCTGAACCTCGACTTTCATGTCTGCGATTGTTTTGGCGACGTCGAGCCGATCCTGCGCGTCGTGCTGGGCGTTGATTGCCGCCGTGACCTTATCCCGAGCGCCTGCGCCAGCCTTGAGCAATTCCTCTTCGATTTCCTGCTGGATAGTCAGCGCACGGACGTTGTCGGCACCTTTGAGGTACGCATCGGCCATCGCGCTCGAAGATTTGACGGCGATATCGGCCTTTTTTGTAAACTCCTCGAGAGCCTTGGCCTGTTTCTCGATCAGCTTTTCGCCGTCGCTCTTTTTCTCCTTGTTGGGTGTGGTGCCATCTACAACTTGCTGCATCCGCTCTTCCGCCAGCTGCAGCGCGGTCTTCCTCGGCACAACTCCAGCCTTCGGCGTCTCGACGCCAGGCAGGACCATGCCCCGTCCGGTGATGTCCTGTTTCGGCTGGCTGGCCAGCAGCATGTTCTTGCCAGTCAGGAAGCTCGAGTTGGCAGAGATGTTCGCCGCATCGTTCCAGGTTTGGTTGGCAGCAGCGATAACCCGGCGCAACTCGTTGATCTGTTTGTCTGCGCTTTCTTTCGCAGCCTTGGCAGCGTCGTCATGGGCTTTGGCTTCAGCAACAGCAGCGTCTTCGGCGGCCTGCTGCTTGGTATAGAGCGCGACCAGCTGAGTTTTCAGAACAGCCTGTTCAACCTTGTTGTTTTCTTTTACCGCCGTCTCGTACTTTTTGAGGACGTCAGTCTGCTGAGCAATGACCTTGCCTTGGGCCTTCTGTAGATCAGTCGCGCCCATTTTCGCCAACGCGAGCGCCGTCTCTGCTTCCGCATTCGCGCCAATAAGATCGCGGGTCTCGGTCAGCTTTGTGACGTACTTGTCCCACTCTGCCAACTGAGCCTTGGTTTGCCCGCCCAACGCCTGCGCCGCATTGTTGTTGGCCTGGGCTGCGGTGTTTTTGTCCGTTTCTCCAGTCAGCAGGGACAGAGTCTTCTGCTGCTTCTGAAGCTCGGCACCCAGGTCGGTGACAGCGCCTTGGCTCTCTTCGAGCGCCCTGGCCATCTGTTCGGTAACGCCAGGCATTGTGCGCAGCTGGTCAGCCACCGCCTTCCAGTCAACGACAATTCCCGCCGCCTGATCCTTGGACGCCTTGCGTACCAACGTGAGCGCCGCCTCGGTGTCCGCAGGCATCGTTACAAGCCCAGACATCAGACCTTCGCCGCCAGCAGCACCCATGTTGCGCATGTCGTTTTCAAACTTGTCCGCCATACCTGCGGACATTTGAGCGATCTGCGCCTGCGTTTCCGCGATGCTGTCGCGCAACTCGCGCAACGTCACTGCCTGCGTAGCTCGGTTCAGTTTTTCGAACCGGTCCGTCAGTTGCTCGGTGGGATCGGTCAGATCACCAAGCCGCTTTTTCAGCTCGCCGCTGTTGTCTCCCAAGCTCATGAACGAATAGGCAACAGCGCCCGTCATCGCGATAAGGCCGATAGGACCGGTCATCAGTCTGAGCAGTGCCCCGCCAGCAGCGGATACTGCCGCCATGGAGCGACTCGCAGTGGTCGCGGCCGCCGTTGCCCGCTCTGAGGCTGCGACAGCGGCATTTACTGCCAAGGTGGTTTCGCCCGTAGCGGCAACCGCCGCTGCTCGCTTTTCATAAGCAGCCTGAACCGTTGCAGATGTCGCGACAGTAGTCTGCGCCAGCGCCGCTTCAGACTGACGTACCAAGTTGGCTGTTGCGATTTCTGCTTGCCGCAGTTCAACCATCCGGGCAATGGACTGTTGACGTCCGATATCCGAGATTTGCGCTTTTAGGCGCTGCCCCTCGAGCTGCCTTTCGGCAACAAGCGATGCTTGAACGCTTCGCAAATTACCGATTTCGGACTGCTGACGAATTCTGTCAGACGCCACCTTTTGTTCCGCCGCGAGCACATCGGCTTCGGCACGAACCATAGCGGCCTTCGCATCAGCCTGTTTGGCCTGGGCTGAAGCTACAGCCTGGATCGCCGCTGCGGCGTCCGCCTTCAACTGGGTATTGGTCGCTGCCACAGACATGGCAGTCGCGCCGGCCTGCTTGATGGCTGCAGCAGTGGCGGCAGCGAAGCCAACAATCATTTGGCCAGTCGCCACAGCCAGGCGCGCGCCGATGATCACGGCCAAGGTCTCAGCCACTCGGGTGACCCGGGTGAGCGTCTCTTCCACAGCTGCAGAGTCTTTCGTGAACATGTCGATCTTCTTCGACATGTCGACAATCACTCCCGCCACCCGCGCGCTCGCATTGCCCGCCTGATCCAGGCGACCAATAAGCTGGGTGTAGGAGTTACCCATTGCGGTGATGCTGTTGCCGATCGTGACGGAGGTTTTCGCGTAGAGATCTTCAACGGCTTTCTGCTGGCTTTGCAGAGCTTTGACTACGGCATCGGCCGTGAGCTTGCCTTCAGCACCCAGTGTGCGCAGCTCGCCCACCGTCTTGCCCATGCCCGCAGCAATAGCCTGGGCCAGCGCTGGGGCCTGTTCCATGACACTGTTGAGCTCTTCGCCGCGCAGTACGCCGGAAGCGAATGCCTGGCCAAGCTGGATCAAGGCAGCATTGGCAGATGATGCCGACGCGCCAGAGATCGCCATCGTCTTGCTGATCGTGCCAACGATGCCCGCAACGCCCTCACCGGTCAAAGCCAGTTCTCTCTGGTTCGTCGCGATCCGCTGGTACAACTCGGCTGTTGCCGTCAGCGGCTGGTAGGAACTCTGAGCGATGGAAAACACCGCTTTCTGTGCAGCATTGAATTCAACAGCGCTCGACGTGACCAGTCGCAGACGGCTCGCAATGGTCGCGTAGGCATCAGCCTGTCTGATCAGCGAACTGATGCTCATCCCGCCCAGAGCCGAAGCCATCGCGTTCCGGACCATGTTGCCCGCAGAAGAGGCGGACTGCCCCGCACGAGTAAACGCCGAGTCAACCGTCATGAGCTGCCGATCTATGCGCCCAGAAACCTGTGCAACTGTCGCATCAGCGCGAGCCATCTCCTGGCGCAGCTGTGCTGTTGTGGCCTCAAGGCGTATCAGCATTCCCTGGACTTCTTGACCTGACATTCACTTTTCTCCAGGCGAAAAAAAACCGGCTCAGTGGCCGGTTTCTGCTGCCCGATATAACCGGGCGATTTTATTTAGGAAGACTTAAATTGGCGGCGGAGTTTTCCCGCACGATGGGCAAACTATGCTTCCAACTTTCATATATTCGCCACACTTCAAACACAACAAAAGGCTGGGATCACTGGCGCGAACATCTGGATCCTGTGGCCGCTCCACCGCCGCGAGCGCTTCGCGGGCCTGTTCTTTCTGGGATGCTTTAAGCTGCTCTGCGGCCCGTGCGTCTTGAGCCTCTTGCAGGCAGCGCTTATTGAACTCAATGTTCTTCTTGCGCAATTCCGAGCCGTAATCTTTCGGCCGATTTAGCAGGTGATAAACCGGAACAAACAGGATGGCAACAGCTAACGCCACGACACCCACAGTTACGATGAATACCCCGTAGACCGCAGCGAGTGCCGCTACAACCCCAATAAGCCATGGCGCCAGGATGAAGATAATCACCAGAAGTAGGACAATTATCATGAGCGATCACCGCAACCAGTCATCATTCCTTTGAACATCGGATTCCAAAACATTGCTCTACCCTCTAGGACTTTCGGGAGGGTAGCAAAACACTTGCCACTCTTGCTACGCAGCATCTGCCTTGCGACCGAGAGCGGCAGCCCGGAACCCCATGCGGACCTCCTGACCGACCGACTCCTTGGTCTTCGGCTTCTCACCGGAGCCAAATGGGTTGGTGTTGCGCAAGAATTCGATCTTTGCGTCCCACGCCATCAGGATTTCCGGCACCGGGGTTATCCAGGCCTCGCTGGGTGGCCAGCCCAGCCAGCCGGTGGCCATGCCGAACAGCTCGTCGACATAGCTGCCGTTGCCGTCTCGTTTTACTTTTTTGGCTTAGCCTTTGCCGCTTCGGCTTCGGCTTCTGCAGCAGCCTGTTGGTCAGCGGCATGGGCAGCGGGATTGAGCATCGCGCTCAAGTACTCGATCAGCGGCGGGGTCACGCTGATGATGCCGCTGTTGTAGATCTCTTCTTCCAGCTCTTCCATGGCAGAAGGCTTCAGCGCTAGGCCAGCGCCAGCAACGATCACTTGAGTTGCGGCATGCAGGCTGAACTTCTGGACTTCATGCATCGCCGGAAAGATGCCACCGAATGTTTTTTCGATGCGTTTAACTGCCTTCAGGTTGAACGCCAGGGTGTACAGCTCAGTGCCGACTTGAACGTCAACGGTGCCGTGGTCAGTCTTGGACATGGTTCATTCTCTTTTAGGTAAAAGGCGGAAGAAATGCCTCGAATTCGAGGCATCTGGTATTGCGAAACGCAGTTACGCGGCTGGAGCCTGCACGTCGTAGATTGCGGAGTTGATGCCGATCGTGACGTTGCGCTTGATCACGTCTTCGGCACCGCCGACGCCTTTTTTGTTGCTCATGACCTTGGCGGCGAAGTAGTCAACGGCGCCATCCAGGTATTCAACCTTGAACGGGTAGTCGAAACGGTTGCGGTCTTTTTGCGCAGCGACCAGAGCCAACTGACCTGCATCGCTGGAGTCCAGGCCGATACCCAGATCAACGGAACCGGCATCGTCGAGACCTTTCAAGTGGCGGGTGCGGGAATCGGCCAGCGCGGCGAAGGTCACATCACCGGTTTCGTCACCGTAATCGCCGATGTTTTCCACCTCACCCACGGCGACGTAGGTCAGGCCGGAAAGAAGCGTGATGGCGGCGGCCGACGTTTTGGGCAAATCTGCGGTCAGGCGTGGGCCAATCGAGATTCGTGTGCCGGCGGCGGTTGTAACAGACATAAGTAGTCCTCCAAGGGACATTGGATAAAGCCGCAGCGCGGCGGTGGTTCAGCGGTAAATCAGTGTTGCGTGATAATCCGGAGCGTCACAGCGCCCATGTAGGTCACTCCGTCAGGCTCACGACTGGTGTCGGTGCGCAGGACGCGCACCGATACGGCAGTGCCTGTGCTCAGAGGCAGCGGCACCTCGTCAAGCGCGGCGGCGATTTCACTATTGATGCGTTTAACTTCGGACTGGCCTTTGTGATCGCTCCACACCGACAGGTACAGAAGGCGCTCTTCCCGCTTGCGCCCGGTGATAGGCGTGGTGTTATTGACGAACTCTGAATCGATCACGACATAGGGCTTGGTGGCCGCTTTCGGCACCGCGTCGTAAGTCGGACAGGAAACCTCAGCGGTCAGTCGCGCCAATAGCGCAGCCTGGAGCGGTAAAGTTGGGTCGCTCATTTGGCCTCCGCAGCCTTGCGAAGCGTCGAGGCGATCGCACGGGAGATCAGGTCAATGATCTGGTCCCTGTTCAGGTCGTAAGACGGGCGCAACCATGGGTGTGCAGGCCGAGCTGCGACCACGCCGTCACCCCTTTTATATGCCTTGGTTCCGTATTCCAAAAATCTGCCGTAGAAGAACGTTCGGTTGTCCTTTTTGCCTCGGATGCCGATCTGCGCATCAAGACCGCTTTTCGAGACAAACGCCTCAAGTGCCCCCTCAACATCGCCGGTATCACGAGGAATCAGACCCTGTTGCGTGGCAAGCACCAGGGTCGCAGCCTGAACCATTGCTGGGCGCAGGTCGCTTTCCATCTGGTTCCCGATCCTTCGCAAAACACCGCGCAGCTTGAAGTCGCCTTGCACGCTCGATCGCCTGGCCATCGTCAGGCCTTTTTGCCGGGTGCTTTCGGTTTGGGAGCGCCAGCTTCGACGACAACCTCGACGACGGCTTGTCGCTCGATCAGATCGGCGCCGGTTGCAGCGTCGACAATGAATTCTTCGCCGGGCAATTTGCTGCCCATCGGCCCCGAGATTCGGGACAGTGCTCGTACTTTCATGATTTACACCTCAGGGATATGGAACGCTGGAGCACACAAGCCGTAGCATGGAGCGCTCGTTGTCAGGAAGTGCCGCCTCGATCAAGTAAGTGGCGCCGGAATGAACGACCCTCATCTGCGCCACTAGGTCAGGCGCATAACGAACGCGAATCTCGGCAGTGACCAAATTCACCACTTGGTCGGCAACGACCTTGATGCGCCCGGTGGGAGTGGTGATTTCAGCCCAGACCTCGCGAAGCTCAACCCACGCTTCTGAATAGCCTCCATAGCCGTCATCGACCTCCCGCCAGGCCTGAACAGTGCAGCGGTGGCGCAGTGGTCCGGCTCTCATGTCAAACCCCCATATTTGCGCGGTAAGGCATGAGTAAGAAGGTGGAACCCATCGGCATCTGAGTGACACTGACTCCGGTGGCCACGTCTTCGCGGTTCGCGTAAAGGTGTCCAGCCAGCAGAAGACAGGCGGCAGTAATCGACGGGTTTACCACCATTGGATAATCGCCGACCGTTTCCGCCTCCACTGCCGCATCCAGTGCTGCCTGATCGGGATAGACGCTGCGACCCATGAAGCGCACAGCACTGTCTTCGGCCGCATCCAGGTAAAGCTGGACCAGGCGTCTGTCGGCCTCCTCCGCCCGGACATGCAGCATTGCGTCTTCGATATCGATCAGGCTCATTATTTGTTCTCGGGTGCGCCCTTCAGGGATTTGTTCGAGGCTTTGGGCTCGGCCTTCTTCTCGACCAAGACGCCCAATTCCACCAGGCGTTTGGCTTCATTCGGATCCAGCTCACGGTCTTCGCCAGGCATGTACATACGGTCGCCAAGATGCTGACGGTCGACGGTATAAACGGTTTTCTGACTCATGATTCACCTCATGGGGGCCGGATTAACCCGGCCCCTTTTGATCAGACGGCTGGAACAACGTTGCCGTAGATGAAGGCTTCAGGGCGATACACAGCCAGGGCAAGACGCTCCTCTGCCAGGATGGTTACCAGGTTTTTAACGAAGTCATCTTCGTTCTCGGTAGCCACTTCAACGCGAGCCATCCAGCGGTCGAACAGCTGGGCACCCATGCGGAAGGCGCCGGTCAGGAACTTGCCCGAGGCCATTGCCTGGGTGGACACAACCGGCAGGCCCCACATGGTCGGAGACGCAACGCCTTGTGGCTGGCCGATGATGTAGCGACCCTCGCTATCCTTGGTCAGCTCAATGCGCGCCCAGTCGATGGGGTTCAGTACGTGGCCAGTCGCCGGGAATTCCGCGAGCACCGCCTGAAGCATCGCCAGACGCAGCGTGTCCATGGTGGTCGCACCAGTCAGCGCGAACGGTGCCGCGAACGCCGTTGCCTGAGGCACGATGCCCAGCAGGTTCTGGCCCGTACCGTCGCCGTTCAGCAACTGCTGCTCTTCCTTGTAGGCCAGGCCATAGCGCAGACGGCCGTCAATGTAGCTGGCCAGCATCGGCGCATCCGACAGGATCTGGCGGGAGGCTTTAACGTAGTGCGCGATCACCTTCGCGGTAGTGCTGACCAAGTCGAACTGAATGTCCGACTGCGGCTTTTTCGCCGTTTCAGCAACAGCGGCGGCAGCGTTGGTGAAGCCGGTCTCGCGCGCGTATTCCAGCGCATTGCCATCCATGCGGCCGGGAGTGATCAGGTCGCGAACGGTGAGGCGTCGGTCCGGCTGAGCAACAATGCCAGGCAGACGACTGTTCTGCACCGTAGCGCCTGCAGAGCCAGCAGCGTTCGCGGTTGCCAGGGTGATGGTGGCCTTGAATTGCATGTCAGCTCGGCCGCGCTGGGAGCCCGATTCAGCCAGGCCCTTGAAGTTTTGCGACTCCACGAACTGCTCGCCGAAGCTTTTCTGTTCCTGGCCTTCGTCATCTTCGCCGTGTCGCGCCAGCTTCTGCTCAAGCTCATCAACGCGGGCCTTGAAGCCGTTCATGGTGGTCAGCGCGTGGTCGGCCTGCTCTTTCAGGTCGCCGGTGATCTTCTCGCCTGCCGCCATCTTGCCGGTGATGTCTTCACCGAGCTTCTTGACCTCATCGGTCGCTTTTTTGAATTCGTTGGTCAGTTCAACGAGTTGATTTTCGTCAGCCATGGGAGTGAATCCTTAATTTGATTTCAGAATCGCCAGCGCATCGCTTAGCGTTTTCGCTTCGGTGTCGCCGGACTCACTCCGGAGCAACTTGACTAGGCCACCACTTGCGACGGCAGCCGCCTGGGTCTTCGAAAAGCCTGCCTCGCGCAGGAACTTTTCAAATTCTGGGAGAGTGGGCAGCGCGCCCTCCTCCAGTGCAGATTTCACGGCATCGATCGTTGCCGCTTCGTTCATTGGGAACGTCACGATGCTGACTTCGAAAAGCCGCAGATCCTTGAGGTTTCGAATGCCGGTCGCGCGATCCCGGTCAGCGCCGCGAACGCCATAGCCGATGGACATGCCGTCAAGCGCCCCAGCCTTCATCAGGGCGTGGATCTCGCGAGCCCGCTGCACCTCCTCAACCAGCAGCTTGCCCTCAACGTAGAGGCCTTTTTCATCCTCCCGCAGGGCGGTGTAGACGCCGATTGGCTCGTTCCGGTCGTGATTCCACAGAACCGGCGGCATCCGCTTGCGGCCTTCCCATTCCTTGATGGATTTGGTGAAAGCGCCCGCGTGAACGATGTCGCCACCGCCATCTACGTTGCCGAATACCGATCCGTAGCCAGAAAAAAGGCCGTCATCGCTGACAGCCTTAATTTCAAAATGTAAATCCAGGGTCTTATGAGTCATTTCGGATCCTCGGGAGCCCCGATCTTTTCGATAGTGGTCAGGTTCAGCTGCGCGGTGAGTGCATCTGCGCCTTCAACTGGCGGGAAATCCTCAAGCGCACGAACCTCATTACGGCTCATAACCCCGTTTTGCAGCATCTGGGAGTAGAAGTCGGATCGAGCTGCAGAATCAGCCCGGAGCAGGCCCTCGACCGCGAATTTCGGCCGGTAGAGGCCGCGCTCCTCGGGAAGCAGCAGCTTTTTGGTGATGGCCTGCTCGATCCGCACCAGCGTCGGCCGGAGCGAATAGGTCAAGAACCCCATGTTTGTTTGCTCCAAGCTGGAAGCCCAGCTGGACGCTTTGTTGGTGTGGCCGACAAGTTGAGGAGGCACGCCGAACGCTCGGCAGATTTCCTCAATGCCAAAATATCGAGACTCCAGAAGCTGGGCGTCAATAGGGTTTATGCGAATGCCCTGGGCGGATGCCGGTTCCATGCCCGCTTCGAGAACCATCCATTTGCCTGCGTTCTCCGGCAGGCCAAACGTGGACAACCCTGCTCGCAGTCGATCCCGCTGGTCTTGGGCCAGCGTCGCGGCTCCAGTTTTCAGGAATCCGCCAACTTTCAAACCGTTCTGAAACTCGCGAGTGGCGGCCTTGTTCGCATCCATCAAGCCGCCCAGTGTTTCGGCAGCGAACTGGATCGGAGACAACCCCATCAAACCATCCAGGGTGAATCCCTTCAGGTGGAGAATTTCGTCCTCGGCGTATTCTTTGACGTTTCCGCCCTTGGTGTATTCGTAAACCAGCTTGCCGCTGCTGATGCGGCGAACGCTCATCTTTTCAGGGTTGAGAGGTATCAGTGCCGTAACGCGCCGGCCGATCCAGACGATATGGGAAAACGAATTGCCCCAGAGGTCCAGTGATGCCAGCTGCGACTCCCAGAACTCACTCGCAGTCATGTCGGCATTCGGTGAAGAGTGCAGCAACCGGTACAGCGGGTGCTCTTTGGCGTGCGATTTGTCTTCGGCGCGCAGATGCAGCGGCAATGAAGCGACCGTCTGCGCCCGGAGTCGCACGCACGCCCACACCGCCGACAGCTTCAGCGATGAGTCAGCGCCCACCACCGAACCCGATGGAGTGGTGTGTGATTCGAAAGGCTCGGCCCGCTCGCCATCATCGAGGCGCGTTCTGCCGCTGAAGCGGCTCCAGAACCGCTGCCAGAAGCCAGAATCGTTGAGGTCTGCCATTAGGCGATCACCATATTGTCTAAAAAGTCGTTTACGTCTGGAGCGGCGTCAGCTTCTTTCGCTGCGATGCCCACGGCCATGATTGCGGCGACGATGAGGTCGATCCTGCCGATGGCCTTCTCTTTCGAAGGCTTCCGGTTTTCTGCGTCGTCCGAAGTGGTCACGGCGTTGTTCGCGCACCAGTTCATGACGGGGTTATTCGGGTGAACCAGAGCATCGTTGAGCAGCATTTCTTCGAACCGCTCAACGGCCGGGCTCATTTCTTTGTAACCCTGACCAAAAGGCATCATCGGCGGCAGAGTTATGCCGTCGTCATTCGCCATGGCGATGAGGTCTTCAATGCGCCAGCGGTCATAGGCGACCGCGATAACCTCGAAGAAGCTGCACAGCTTGGAAAGCCGCTGAAGGATGATCCTTTTGCTAATGGCCCTGCCTGGCGTCGTCTCAAGCACGCCACGCGCCACCCATTCGATGTAAGGCACCCGGTCTTGCTCGGCCTTGCGAGCCAAGCCTTCTTCAGGGAGCCATGCAAACGGCACCAGCAACCAGGGTTCACCGTGGGTTCTTGGCTCAACAAGAAATACAAGGCCGGTGAGGTCCTGCGTACTGGCCAAATCAAGCCCTGCGTACGCTCTCCTGCCCCGCAAATCATTCCAGTCAAAGTCCCGAGCAGCACCTTTCCAGATGTCTGTACTGATCCAGGGAGACTCGGCGCCGGTCCACTGGCAGAAATTCAGCCGACGAACCATTGCTTCTTTGCTGGGCATGCCGCGAGCCTCGGTTACCTGCTCTCGCAAGTACTTGATCCCGGGCAGATCGGCATCCTGCAGTGAAGGATTGGATTTGAACCAGCAGCCTTCGTCCTGAATTGGGTCATCACCTTCATCCAGTGAACAGATGAACGAGAAAAACGCATCATCAGTCAGCTCGCCAGCGGAAACCCGGGAGCCGTATTCGTGGTAGCTCCAGCACGGTCCAAGCTTGTTGGATCCGCTGTTGGTGATCATGAAGATCATCGCTTGCTTCCGGCTCTTGGTACCGGCGCGCATCATCTCCACGACTGTGTTGTTTCTGTGTTCGTGAACCTCGTCGATCAGCGCCATGTGCGGGCGCGGGCCGGACTGCCCATCGTCCGAACTGATCGGGCGGAAAAAAGAGCCGGTCTTCAGGTAGGCGAGGTTCCAAATGTTCTGCCCGGTGCCGCTGGTGGTCAGCCGCTTGGAAAGCTCCGGCGACTGCTGGACCATGGCCACCGCATCGCGGAACAGGATCATGGCCTGGTCTTTCTTGGTCGCCGCCGCGTAGATTTCGGCGCGAGCCTCGCCGTCGGCAACCAGGCCGAACAGCGCTACACCTGCCGCCAGCGGCGACTTGCCCGAGCCCTTGCCGGTCTCGACGTAAGCGACCCGGAACCGTCGATAGCCATCCGCTGATTTCCAGCCGAACAGGCTGCCAACGATAAAGCACTGCCAGGGGAGCAGATCGAAGGGCTTGCCTTCGTAGTCACCGCCGTTGAGCTTTAAAACCGTCCGGTAATACCGGATCGCCTTCGTGGCGGCCGCAACATCCCAGACCAGTCCACGTTTTTTTCCGTCTTTTAGATCCTTGAGGTGGCGCGCGCATGCGTTTCGGATGTCCGGGCCAGCGATTCTGGAGCCGCTGTTGACCTCGGTCGCGTATTGGGTTGCTCGGTCCTCAACCGAAGAACTCCGCGAACTGGTCTTCTTCTGGGTCATCGTCTTTTATTTGAACCTTAGAGCGGGCGGCCGGGGTCAAGCCGAACTCGACCAGGTAGCCCTTGAAGCGTCGATCAGCGTCGGCAAGCATGGATACAGCGGGGTTGGCCTTGATGACCGTTCCACCCTGGGTGCTGGTCGTTTCATAGGTCCGGCCATCCTGCTCGACGAGTTCTCGCAGTTCGAGGATGTCGGCGTAGCAGTCGCATAGCCGCTCCAGGGCGAATGCATCGGCCTCAGTCAGCACGCCCATGCGATCCAGCAACACGGTGAGCCGACCCCAGGCAACTTTGCCGTCGTCAGTCAGGTGATCTGGTGGACTCGGGATAGACCGTGCTGGCTTGGGCTCTTTTTTATTGAGGGCGCGCTTCCCCGGGTTCCCTTTTACGAGCTTCAGCGTCGTGGGAGTGGGTCGTCGTCCTGCCATGATTTCATTCCGAAAAAAAACTATTCATTTCGCGGTCGCGCAAGAAAAGGGCGGGAGTCGATTTCCGGCATCGAGAGCTCTGAACTCTTGACCCGCCCTCCCCGTATTTTCCAACGCCCCGAAATGGTGCGGCCCGGATGGGAATATCTCGCATTCATGCCCGCATCTTTGAACGTGGCCCGAACTTGCCTCTTGGCTCGAACACGGCACGCTCAGCAGGCCATCCCTTGTCCAGCCGAAGCCGGATAGCGTTACGGCTAATCCCGGCAATCGCAGCCCATTCGTTGATGGTGTGAGTGCGGTCACCGATCTTGATGCCTGTCTGTCGGCGATGGTACAGCCTGATCTTCCAGCGCCCTCTCGCCTGATTACAGGACGGGCAGCTCGCAACCAGGTTGGAGATGTCATTGTTCTGCTTGTCGTCATCTACATGGTCGACATGCATGGTTTCCCAAGTCACTGGGCGCTGGCACCAATGGCAGTCGAAGGGACCGGCACCGTGATGCTCGTAGTACACAACGCGGTGCTGATAGACCCGAGGATGATTTCCTCTCGAAAGCGGGTGGTCTGGTGCGTAGTTCAGCAAGTAGCCGTGACTGTGCTCCAACGTCTCTGGGATCACGCGAAGCTCGGCTGTCGGCTTGACCGTGTTCGATAGTGTCACTGTCCGCAGCGAGGTCATACCTGTGCGGCGCTGTCGGTAATAATGCGCCTCGCACATGACAGAAGCTATCCGTGTGGCTGGCTTGCAACACCCATGCACCGAACACTCTGCGTAAGTTCGGGATGCTCGATTCTGGCTATCACCAGCAATGCGGCAGATGTCGCCGCAGTACTTGGTTGCCCTGCCTCGTCCATCCTGGTGTTTCATAGCAACGCCGCACCCGGCGCATCTGTCGAATACGCCGGTCATGGCTGCTCCTATTACCTGTCTGGTCTTTCAGTTCTCTACGGGGTAGCCGTCTGGGCCGATTTGGATCTTGAGGCGATACCCAAGGTCGGTGGCGGTCTTGCGTTCGTGACAGCCGGGGATCTTTCCGTCTGGGCTGACACACAGGATTTGGCAATTCGCCTCGGTGTCTTCACCGTCCTTAAACAGTGGCACCTTGTGGTCCAGCTCGAAGCCCGACGGGAAGGCAGTCAGCCTTCGGCACATCGCGCAGCATGGGTCTTTCGTCCAGACGCTTAGTCGGCGCTTCTGTAGCGCTCTGCCGGTAATGCGCTTGGTGCCGTCGTAATACTTGGACTTCGAACTGAATGTCCTTTTGTCCGCGGCCATCACTTGCCCTCAAGACGAACCATCTGGCCGTCTACTGCAAATTCAACTCTCAAGACGGCGAGTGAGTCGGGCTCTTGAATCAGCTCGACACGAAGCTGGCCGCCAAGAATCTCGCCACTGAATGCATCGTGCAGGCAAACGTGCAGGCCGTTCTGCTTCAGGATTAACGGACGCGAGGACAGTAGGTAGGACAGGCGTGACTGATCAGTATTTCTCATAAGGCACCACGCGTAGGATTTCAAAAGTCCGTGTTCTGGGTTCTGTGCTTAACTCCCAGTGGACTGCCAATACGGACAGTCAGAAAAAAGTGGAATATTTATGCGATTTAGGGTTTTAGGATTCATTAAAAAGAACACGTCAGTTCTCAGATATCTCGTCTTAGATACAAAGCGGCCCTATCCTTTAAACAAACATGGCGACTTCAAGATCCGGCTAGAAGCTGACTGTGAATGCGCTGTCTTCAACGCCGCTTACCCAAGTTGAACATTTTATGGAGCAGGTTTACCTGCTCTGGCTACGGACGATCTGAGCGTCCACCTGATCTGCACACGTATCGAGCAGCTTGATGGCCTGATTCTTCAGCTCCCAGAGCTGCCCGTTGTCGGCAAGATCTTCATCCTCAACCCGTTCACAAGGCACAAGCTCTGGCGCTTCAATTCTGAGAGCGCTGACCTTTGTCACTACCGGCGGCTTTGCCGCGCAGGCCGTCAGGCAAAGGCTGAGCAGCCCAATCGCGAACAGGCTTGCTGTTTCGTTTGAGAGTTTCAAAGTCTTTCCTCGCCTGTTTGGCTTTGTCTTCACTTACCTTGATGCGCTTGGCCAGGTCCGCTGTATATGCGGCGTTGCGCTTTGCTTCGGCTTGCAGTGTGGTGATGGTCGCCTGGCTCTCTGTGTTGGCAGCGATGGCGTCTGCCTTGCTCTTGGTCTCCAGGGTCAGATCACCTTGCAGGCCAACATATCGGTACTGCTGAAAGCCGATCAGCAGTACCGCAACCAGACCAACGATGAATGCAACAGCGAACGCCTTCATAGTGAGTCCGCCTTCCTGCCAATGAACCGGGTAACCATCTCGCGAATCGCGGTCACACCGAGGAATCCAATACTGCCGCCGGCTGCCACTGACAGACTCGGTGGCCATTCCATCCACTCAATCACGCTTGAAGCAACGAGGCTGAGCGCGCCGCAGATCAGGGCTTCAAGAATGATCCGGCTCTTGCTGGTCTCTTTCGCGTCGTACAACACACGAAGGAACGAGATGAGGACCGCCATAATCGCGCCCTGCCAAAGTGGATTCGAAAGAGCGACCCAGAGCGCAGCCCATGTATCTGGCTTTTCAGGCATGTTCGGCATCCGGTGTCCTCCCTTTCTGGGAGTGAATTAGATCGGCCCACACAGCACTCCCAGCTTGGAGCAATGGGTGTGGTAGAGCCGAAAACGAAAAAGCCCCGGCAAATGCCGAGGCTCGAAATGGGTGCAGAGGGCCGGTGCTTATTCCGGCTTAATGGGCTGGATCGCCGGGTCACTTACCCCAGCCTCTCATCGCGTAGTCAATCAGGGAGCGCACGGCTTTGATCAACGCCACTACCGACTTAGCGCAGCGGCCTGCGCATGTCATCTGCATAAAATGCGTGTCTTCCCACGCTGCCCGCCAGTGCTGCCCCAGTGAGTAACGGAGCGGGGGCACACTGGCTGCCGGTGTTCTTTCGTAACGCGTGACGACCGGTAATACCGCGTTCAGGCTCACCCTAAGGTCCATCCTGACTATGGTCTTCAGCAAAATCGAAACAAAACAAAAGTGTTGTATTATAACAAAAATGTTGTATGCTGGACTCATCCAAACAACGAGGCGAGGTGATGAAGTTCAGCGAGTTCAGAAGATGGTTGAAGGCCCAAGGGGTGACCTTCGAAGCAGGCAAAGGAAGCCACTTCAAAGTCACCGCCCCAAACGGAAACAGGAGCACTTTCGCGGATCACGGTAGTAAGGAAATGCCAGAACCGACCCGCAAAGCGATCATTAAACAACTGGGGCTCTGAGAGCCCCTTCACCACATCTGAATGCTGGAAGATCATCTCCAAGGAGTGACCATGTACAACTATGCAATCCGGTTCGAGCAAGACAGTGACTCGGGGCTAGCCGTCTTCTGCCGAGATCTCCCGCAGCTGAACAGCTATGGCGATGACGTCGAGCATGCGATGCGTGAAGCCGTCGACGCTATTGAGACAACGCTGTCGATCTATGTGGATGAGCGTCGGGCAATCCCTGAAGCCACACCACCTCTGGATGGCGAGCGGGTCGTGTATCTGCCCGCTGTGACCGTGGCGAAGATCGTGCTATGGAACACCATGATGGAACGAGATATGCGCAAGGCTGACTTGCGCCGCCTCCTGGGTGTGCACCAGGTGCAAGGTGATCGGTTGGTCGACTTCCTGCACACGTCCAAGATGGAACAGATCGAGGCGGCTTTGAGTGCCTTGGGCAAGCGTCTGGCTGTTTCGGTAGAGGCCGCCTAATTTTTTTTTGGCCGAATAATGTACGGGGATTCAGAATCCCCGTACATCCGAGCGCGTCGCGGCAAGCCGATGGTGCCGCTTCAAACCTTGCACCCTCCGCTTACAAGGCGGACGCTCCGGCCTGCGGAGCTATTGCGGCTGAATGAAAAGCCCAGCGCTGGGCTGGGCTCATCAGCAGTGATTCAGTTACCGAGCAGTTGACCGGCTGTGATGCCAGTACAAATAAGCAAGGCCGATCGGCGCGATGATGATCGACGTTACCCAGCACATGGTCATTGTCATGACCTTAATTCCAAGCATCAGAAAAGCGTTCATGAAGAACACGTTTCGGCCCATGATGAACTCGACCACGCTCTCGTAAACAAAGCGGGCATATGGGTACAGCAGGGTGTTAACCACCACCAGCGCGATATCGCCAGGATACTCATACAGCCCAAGTGGCCTCTTCGAAACGGTCCACAGCATGAAGGCGGAAATCAGCACTCCGAACACAAAATGGCGACCGTAGTAGCTGGCGTCTAGACCTCCAAATGTCTTGGCAAAAAACGACTGCATAGATCCCTCTAAGGTTTGATTTTGACGGCGCAAACCATACCAGTTTCGCCGCTTTCCTCAAAGGGACTCGGGGATAGCGCACCGCCGAGCGTCACCTACACAGAAACAAAAAGCCCAGCTCGGTGGCTGGGCTTCCGAATGTACAATCAAGGATTCGGCGATGAATCCGAGGGAGTATTACTTTGGCTTTTCCGAGCGGCCTTCTCAGCCTGCTTCTTGCGATCGACGGCTATCGATTGAGCCTGTTCCTTCGTCTGGTGTGGCGGGACGTCCCCGTTATCTAAATGATGCTGAAGATGGTGCAGAAAACCTTTCGCCAACTCTTCCGAGGGAAATACGCCATGTATTCGATCGCCATGGAAGACGACCCATACAAAGCCATCTTTTAGGTCGTACCTCTTTCCATAGCTCGCCCAAGGCTCAGCCAAATCATCAACATGAAGCTTTGAAATATGCAAACTAGACATGCCACCTCCTCAGAATATCCCGAGCCAATAGAATGCTTGAGTCGAGCAGGAATGGACATAAAAAAGCCCAGCTCAATGGCCGGGCTTCTCTTTTGTCTGGTCGGGTGTCGCGCTTGAAAAGCTAAACACGGTGCCATGAAAACAGGTGTTTATCAGGCCTGAAAGAACTTTTTACGCAGCCTCGGAAATATCTCCCAAAGCACCGTCAATCCATGCGACGCCTTGCCGGATTATTTCGCGCGCAGATCGCTCCGACATCTTGTGAGTCTCAGCAATCCGGACCATCGTCCACTTGGACCCAAAGTACCACCAGATGAAATCGCCCATTTGCTGGTTGCGCGCGATCAGCCTTGCGATGGTGACATCCACCAGCATGGCTGTCTCATCGGTAATCACGTAGCTCATTGGACTGGCCTCTGGGCAGCACTGGTTCATCAGCGCCGCCAGCGGGGAAACATATCGCGGCACGCCCATTCCAGACATCCGCCAGGAGCCCCAGTTTTCCAGCAGGTATTCGGTATCGCCCAAGGGCTTGTCGACGTATGTACGCTTTTTCATGCTGCTTTCCTCGGATCTGGTTCATTCATGCCGAAGAGTTCCATCAGCAGTCTGGTGGCGATGACGCTCCTGGCGTTGCCCTCGATGACCCACGCTCTGGCGAACGCTTCGAACCCTGCGCTCGATCTGGATGCGTGCCAGTCAGCGACAATGTCCATCAGGGCGGCAGAGGCCATACGGCCGTTATTGGCTTCGAGCAGCTGACGGTTGCCCAGCTTCAGAAACTTGCACTCGACGGCTGTCAGACTCTTGCGCGGCAGCGCCGCTGTGGTGGTGGTGTTCATACTTGGCTACCCCGATTGAAGCGACTGGCGAATGAGTTGCGGCCCATTTCGACCTCTTCGTCTGTTGCATATGTATTCCCGGCAAAGTCCACAAAGCGGACGTATTGCCCCTGCTGCTGAACGAGACAGCTACCGGTCTTGGCGTGGCGGCACTTGCCCACGATCAACTCAACCACACCGTTCTGGCCTTCCTCGCTGTCCGCATCCAGGTGAACGAGGATCACCACGTCGGCGTCGGCCTCGATCTGGCCCGATTCGCGCAGGTCGCTGGGGCGTGGTTTCTTGTCCGTACGGTTAGTCGATCCACGATTGAGCTGAGCCAACACGATCACAGGCACGTCCAATTCCTTGGCCATGTTCTTGAGTGCTGTGGAAATCTTGCCCAGCTCCAACGTTCGGTTCTGTCCGGCACCCTCGGCGGCGATCAGGCCGATGTAATCCACCACCACGATGCTGAGCCCTTCCTTGCGCTGCACTTGCCTGGCTGTCGAACGGATGCGGGCGGCGGTCATGCCTTCCTCGTCACAGACGAACAACTTGGAGTTGGCCAACACGTTTACGGCACTGGTAAGACGCGGCCAGTCTTCATCCTGAAGCGTGTGCCCCTCATCGAGACGGGTCAGACTCACACCGCCGACTGACGCCAAGCCACGAGTGACCAGTTCCTGCCGAGTCATTTCCATCGAGACGATGAGGCCGACGCCCTTGTCGACACATGCGATTTGTTGAGCGATCTGAACGCCCAGCGTTGTTTTGCCCGAGCCCGGCAGGCCGGCTATAACGATCATGTTCTTGTTGCGCAGGCCGCGAATCAGCTCGTCCAGATGCTTGAGTCCGCTTGAGTACCCGAGCTGCTTCTCTCCATTGAAACGCTTGTCGATGCCATCAACTACGTCGGGCAGCACTTCGCTGTACTTGTAATAATCCTTCCGGTCGGGTGCGCCCAGGTCACGCAGATCCGCCGTCGCTTGCTGGGCCATAGCGATGATCTCGGACACCGGCCGGTTGTCACTGGCAGAATCCTTGATCACGTCTGCCGCTTCCACGACACGGCGCAGCGCCGAGCGCTCAAGCACGATGCGCTGATACCCGGCCCAGTTCGCGGTGCTCGGCGTGTTCTTGGCGATTTCTGACGCGTAGGCCAGAGTTCGCTCGCCACTGGGCAGCTCCGGGTGCTCGACGCCCACAGTCACCACATCGATCATTTGGCCGGCGGCTTGCGTGTCGATAATTGCTTGATACAGCGCGGCGTTGTCGTCGTAGGCGAAGTCAGCCGTCGTGATCCGGGCGGTGATAGCGTCGAACAGGGAAGCGTCCAACAGCAGCGCACCCAGCAGGCCGTGTTCTGCCTCCAGGCTGTATAGATCCCTCATGCTGCACCTCGCGCCGACGGCCAGCGGAACACACAGACCAGGCCGCCACGGTCGCGCAGGCGGTCGACGGCACGGTCACCCATGCTCAGCTTCAAGTCGGCAACGCTCAAATTGCTGACGACGATCGTCGGCTTGAGCTGCTCGTAGCGACCATTGATGACCTCGAAAAGTGTTGCGCGCTCGAAGTCGGTGCCGTTCTGCAGGCCCACCTCGTCGACCACCAGCAGATGCGGGGTGATCAGATCGGCGTAGACCTGCGACTCAGTTTTGGCAGGGTTACCGAACGTGCTCTTGACCGAGCGGATGATTGCGCTGGCCGTGGTGTACAGGCCGGTCACTCCTTGGGTACCGAAGTAGCGGATGACCTGCTGCAGCATGGCAGTGGCAAGATGAGTCTTGCCGGTGCCAACCTGCCCCAGCAGCATGACGCAACGACCAACCTGATAGTTTTCGGCGAAGGCCTCCACGAAGCCCGTAGCCATGTTCCAGGCTTTGGCCTTAGCGTTGTCATCACCTGCGCTCCAGCTTTCAAGCGTGGCCTGCTGGAAGCGGACAGGAATACATGCATCGAGCAGGCGCGCGTTCAGCAAACGTTCGGTGTGGACCAGTGTGCCGCCAGCGCGGATGCTGATGTCAGCCGAGTGGCGGTTATCGAACTCGCAGCGTGGGCAGCCGTACCAGATCGGGTCTGCACCGAACTGATCGACCAGCGCGTTGATGTATTGGCCGTGTATCGAGCAAACGCCGAGGCGCGTGTCGACCGTGTGAGGCAGGCGCAGGCTCATTGACCACCTCCAGCAATCCGGTAGTCGCCGTTGGCGTCCAGCTCCAGGCCATCGGTGTGGTCAATCTGATCGAGCTGGGTGTGACGGGATGGCTTCCCGTTCTTGGCGCTGGAGCCTGGCAGAACAGATTCTGGGTAAACGTCGCTCCAACTGCTGGCCGTGGACTTGTCCAGCACCGCGTCTGGGTCGGCATGGTTTGCCAGCTTGGCGGCGATCATTTCGCAAGCACGAAGCGTCAGTGGTGCCCGTTTGGTTTTCCGCATATCGCAGAAGTCAGTCCAGGCTCTTTCTGATGCATTGGCAGGCTTCACCGATGCAGGGTCGAACTTTGGATTCTTCACCTTTCCAACACCCGAAGGGTTATCAGTACTTACTGGTGTTTTCAGTACTTGCTTACCTTCAATACTTACTAGTGTCGGATTTGCCGTATGCGGTCCAGCCGGAAGCGGCTCAGCCGGATACGGTAAATCCGGAAGCGGTGACTCGGACACAAAATAGGTGACTTCGCCCAGTACTCCAGATTCGAAACGAGGTTGTTCACGACGCACATATCCGGCGTTGATGAGTTCGTCCAACAGGCCGTAGATGCCGTCACGGCCTGTGGGTTTTGCCGAACCCGCTGTTTCTCCACGCAAGTGAGCGGGCGAGACCTTCCAGTGATCAGGCTTGCCGAGCAGGAAAACTAGGACGCCACGCGCTGCCCAGCTCAAGCGCCGGTCTTCACTGATGCTCTTGCTCAACAGATAGAAATTCCCCTCTGGCCGAGGGGCGCGAATGATGCTCATTGCAGGGTCTCCGGCGTCCGTTGCTCTTTCTGGACTCTGGAGAACGGCGAGCTTGGACCGAAAAGGTCTGGCAGGTCGTCTTCGGGGGCGGTTCGAATCCAATTCATCATCGCTTCGAAGCAAGCCTCGAATAACGGTCCGCCGCTCCCCCATTCCTCCGATTTGGGGCTCGCACTGTTTTCAAGGCGCTCCACATAAATCAGTCCGGCAAGGCTTTTCTCTGCACTAAGCCTCGCATGCAGGCGATGAACTGGGTTGATGCTCAACAGATCGCACATACCGTCAAAACCGACCGTTTCAAGAACTCGATCCGTATCCTTGATCAGGTTATAGCCAAAGCCGCCGAGGCCTTGCTTGATGACCTTCAGCTCCTCATGACGATGCGATCGTGACTTCTCTATAAGTCTGTCCATCTGACGCTGGGTGAACGGCAGATACGCTTTCAGCTTCCCAGCCTCGCGCCGGAACACTCGGCGCTCTTCACGAATCTGATCGCGATGACGCAGGCTGATCCGGATGCAGCGCTGAATCAGGATGAACATCGCGCGCGGTGGCAAATTGGGCTTGCGCGCAATGCCAGCGATTTTCCGTGAAATTTCAAGATCTATATTCTTCACTGGGCGGTCTCCGGCGTGAATTTGTTGTAGAAAAATTGACCGTCCCAGGTCTGCTTCATGGGCAGCTTTTCAGCCATGTACAGGTCGAAGAGTTTTTTCGCTCCCTCCTGCATCATCACAGGTGCATAGCGGATGAAGGACTTGATGCCCTCGCCACCGACGGTGATCGGCTTTTCGGTAAGCCACTGTTTCGAACGGGCGATGCTGTACACCCGGTACTTCGGTGAGTGCTCCGGGTCTCTCTCTGCGTTGTAGATCCACCGCAATTCCAGCAGCACGGCATTGATCTGCTGGCTATTCACGCCATTGAGGCGTTTGGCGAACTGGGTGGGTGTCTCGCCGGGCATGAAAAGGTTTTCGAGTGCCTCGATCTTCTTGGCCTGCTGCTGGTTTTCGATTGCCAGCACGGCTTTCTCTTCTGCCAGGTCCGCGGCAAGTCGCAGAGCTGCGGGAAGATCCTGGGGGAGTGCCGGTGCCGCAGGCGGTCTGAAATACTCATCGACAAGACGCGATTGAACATCCCAAGCCAAGTCGTCGTTGAATGGCTTGGTCAACATCATGTAGCCGCGCTCGGTAAGCAGCACCCCCTTGGCAGTCCTTGCCGCAAAAGCTCGCCCCAGCGACTGTGTACGAATTTCGTTCGCGGTCACCTCGAAGCAATGCACGCCCTCAACGAAGCGCGAACGATGCTCGTTGAAGTTGCGACGGGCAGTTCCCTCTGGCCGCTCATGCACCTGATCGATCATCGCGAGCGTGACAACACGCTGGCCGCGATACTCAACAATGGGCATTGAAGTGCTGTTGATGGTGATCAGGTTCATTCTGGCACCCCCAAGCCTTGGGCCATCGACTGAAGGTCGGTATAGGCATGCATCGCAAGAAGGCGTATGGCGGCCTGCACGCCGGCCTCGCATCGGGAGTCCAGCGGCTCATCACTCTGGCCCTCGTCGCTGCCCTCGCGCGCAACTGTGTTTTCCATCAGAACGTCAGAAAGAGTTCCAATGGTGTCCAAACATTCGGCGATCCGCTTGGCAACGTGGGAGTACCGTTCTGGATTGATCATTGACCACCACCCGCACTCGCGCCACGATTTGCAGAGGTCTTGTTTTGTGGCGCGCAGCTCATGTTGTCCAGCTTATGGACTGCGACGATGCGCTCTTCTTGAAGCCTGCGGGTGAGACTTGCCAGCTCTTTGAGAAGCCAGCCAATACCCACCACGCACTCAGTGGGCATTTCGCCTCCCTCAGCCAGCCCCATCATTGCCCCAATCGACTCAATGCCTGTAATCAGAACATTGGCACTTTCACCAGATGCTTGCTCGACGCGCTTGAGCTGCATTACTTGGTGGTCACTTAACTTGAGCCCAGACGACTCAGCTGGAAATTGGGCCTCAACATCGATAATCAGATCATGCAGAGATGGAATGTTCATTGGCGTGCCCCCTGTTGATCTGGGACGGTGATGCCATCCTGGGTCGAGCAGACAAGCGCATGGATCGCCTCGGCTACAAATCCGAGCACCGCCATGCCATCGCAGTGAACCAGATTCCCGTAATTGATCGACTCACGCATGTCCTCGCATATCTGGGAAAGACCCAACGACAGCGTCCGGGCTTTCTGTAACGCATCCTCCACCTGCATAGAAGGCACTGTCTGAAAGAGGTATTCGCCTTGGTTTGCAATTGGCGTTTCGCCAAATTCAACGCCTTTGGTGAGCAGGGTTACTTGCGCTGTGGTTGAGCTGGTGGTATTTTCTGATTTCATTTTGGTTTTCTCGAAGCAAAGTGATACCGAGACACCCGTTGGCGCGGGTGCCGACTAGAAGCTCGACTTAGGTCGGGCTTTTTTGTGCCTGGCGTTTGGGTTAGCCGGACAGCAAAAAATGGGTTTGGCAGGTCTTCATGAATTGGCCTGAGGTGTACTGGATAAATTCACAGGTACTTTTGAACATGACGATTCAGACCCTGAGGGATTATTCTTTGCGCACTGGCCTGGATCTGCTTTCCGGCGCTGACCAGGGAATGGTTTTTCCTCGACAGCCGACAGTTTTCCATCGCAGGACACAGTTACAAAAATCGACCGACCTTCCCTGATCGCTTTACTCAATGAGCCTTGGCTCATGCCTAGCTTCTCCGCCGTACCGGCGTGTCGCTTGGCTGCGTATTCAGCAAGAGGAATTCGCTCCACTGTGATAACTCCAGATTTTCTTTTCTTTTTAAATAGTGCTTGCGGGATTTTTTAAAGTCAATGCTAGCGGCATTTGAATTTCAGTGCCGCGAGCCATAAGGTGCACGAATGAAAAAGAAAGAACTCAGTGACGTGGCGCAGCGGGAATGCGCTGCGCTGAAAGCGATCTTCATGGCAAAGCGCAAAGAATTGGGTTTGACCCAAGAGAAGGCGGCGGCGGCTCTAGGCATGAACCAAGGGTCTTTCAGCCACTATCTAAATGGCCGCAATGGCTTAAACACGCCGTTTGCGGTCCAGGTAGCGCAGCTCCTGCAGGTGCCTGTTGAAGACTTCAGCCCGAGAATTGCAAAGCTGATCACAATGATGACGACTGCTGTATCCGGATCTGGATTGGCCGAAAAGCACAAAGGTGAGCGCTCAGAGCGGGCCAACTTGGATATGATCGTCCAGCCACGAAGGGCTGCAAGACGTTATCCGCTGATCAGCTGGATTGCGGCTGGAAGCCGGGCAGAATCTCCAGACTCATTTATCCCAGGCAGTGCCGAAGAATATTTGCCGTCTACTGAAAATGCAGGCGAGCATGGCTACTGGCTGGACGTTCGCGGGCCTTCCATGACTTCCCAGACCGTACCCAGTTTCCCTGAAGGCACGAAAATACTGGTGCAGCCAGAAGGCTTCGATCTTTTGAGCGGGAAATTTTACGTTGCTCGTCATCGCGATGGAGAAACGACTTTCAAGCAATATATTAACGATGCCGGCTCCGCATACCTGATGCCCCTGAACGCCGCTTTCAAGCCGATCGAGGTTGACGGCGACTGGGAGATAATCGGCCGGGTCATCGAGGCAAAAATACCAGGCCTGTAAAATATAATCCCGCAGGGATTGACACAGATAAATCCCGCCAGCACTATAGCCACCAGACAACAACTTTGGTCACGGGTGGCATCTCATGCAATACATCAGCAATGGCGCATGGAAAGGAAAACTTGGCCTTGGTCTTGCCGAGCGCGAGCTTTCGTGCCTGCTTGCCGTAGCTGCAGGTCATACAGACAAGGAGATCGCCAAGCATGACGGTCTTTCACCGCGCTCGGTCAAAGGTCGCATTGAATCGTGTATGCACAAGCTCGGGGTATACAAGCGCCCTGCCTTGGTGGCGGAAGCATTTCGCCGCGGTCTGATCTCCCCTGCCGCAGCGCTTGCGCTCGTACTAGCCGCCCACGGTGCTCTCGCCGAAGATCCTATGACCAAGGTCCGCCGCAGCGGCGGAAGTGAATCGAAAATCGAAACCAGAATTGCAGCCAAGCGCATGGAAACCTCGCTGGCCGCATAAACCAAACACATTTTTGCGAAAGCCATCAACGCGGCGGGCTATCGGCTTGCCTGTAGAAACCAAAAGGAGTTGCATCATGCTCTGTCTATCCCGTCGCTTCGGCGAGTCGATCATCATCGGCGACAACATCAAAATTACCGTGATCAGCGGCCGTGACGGCCAGATCCGGCTGGGCATTGATGCTCCAGCCGAACTGGCTGTCGACCGTTCCGAGATCCACGCTGCCAAGTTGGCCAGCCCTCGCACCGGGAGTGATCGTCATGCAACGGTATGAAGGCGGTAGCCGCGGCGCAGACAAATTCGTTGTGCGTTTCCCGGGCGACATGCGAAGCGAGGTAGAACGCGCTGCGGCACAAAGCGACACCAGCATGAATACCGTCGTGCTCCGCGCCCTTCGCCTCTACCTGCACGGCCAGGAGCGGCAAGAGCTATTGCTTGATGCGCTGGCCAAGGCCGCTGCGCACGAAGCTCCGAAGGCTGCCCAGGAGCCGCAGTCATGAGTCGCCACCGTAACGGCCCCGTGGGCCAGCGCCTGATACAGCTCTGGCAGTTGCTCCAGCACCGTGACACGACATTCGGGCAAGTCATCGATCTGGCTGCCCAGTGCGGTATCGACGGGCGTCGAGTACTGACTGACCACTTCAGCGCATCGTTTGATCTATCCCGCAGCCTGGAGGTATAGCGATGACCGGTCGGACCTGTAACCGCTGGACCACAGCCGAAGATGCGCTGGTGAAGCAGTTCTACGCCGACAAGGGAAACGACTTCATGACCAGCATCTTGCCGGGGCGCTCGGTGGATGCGATTTGCCAGCGGGCCGTGGGCATGGGGATCAGGAAAACGCATGAGCATCGTAGCGCGGCCTCGCGCCGCAGCTTCTTAGCAGCATGCGAGGTGCGTGGCGTACCTCCAGGTCAGCAGCCTCGGCCAGTTGGGTCAACGCACCGAAAAGGCCGCTACATCCTGATAAAAGTTGCTCAGCCGGACGTTTGGAAGCCCCTACATACGCATGTGTGGGAGCAGGCCAATGGCCCGATACCAGAAGGAATGATCGTCGCAGCGAAGGATGGGAACGTCAGAAACACGGACTTGGCCAACCTCTGCTTACGCACGTTCGCGGAAAACCAACTCCGGCGCAACAAGCACTACAAGGATTTGCCGGAAGAGCTCGTCGACATCCTGCACCTGCAGAACGAAATCAAAAAAACCATCAAAAGGAAGCGTGGCAATGAAAAATAAACTATCCGATCTGCGCGACCACTTATTCGTCGCCCTGGAAAATCTGGCTGATGCGGACGGCGAAAAACTGGATATGGCCGTGCGCAAGGCCGATGCCGTGAGCAACGTGGCCAAGGTCATCGTTGACACCGCCCGGGTTGAAATTGATTACATCCGCCACGTCGGTGGCCAGGTTGAGAGCAGCGTGTTCATCGAATCAAAACCGGCATTGCCTACAGCGAACCGGGCTTGAACGTGCGCGCCACAAAATACCGAGCGTTCAAATCGTGGCGCAGGCGAATGGCTGGCCAGCTTCAGCGATCAATCAGAACCTGACGAGTCAGGAGTAACGACTAATGCGCTACATGACCATCAGGAAATTCGCCAGCGAGTCTGGCTACAGCGAGGACGCTATCCGCTCGAAAATCCGTGATGGAATTTGGCGGCTTGGCGAAATCTGGTACAGGGCTCCGGACGGCCGGACGCTAATCGACATGGAAGGGTACGAGTCATGGGTAGAGACGGGCGGGGAGTTCGGGCGGTCTCCGATACGAGCATCGAAATCACGTTCATGTATCGGGGCGTCCGGTGCCGCGAGCGCATCACGCTCAAGCCCTCCCCCACTAATCTGAAGAAGGCAGAGCAGCACAAGGCAGCGATCGAGCATGCGATATCGATCGGCGCGTTCGACTACTCAGTGACGTTTCCCGGCTCGCCCAGGGCCGCGAAGTTTGCACCCGAAGCGAACAGGGAGACGGTTGCGGGATTTCTGACTCGCTGGCTCGACGGCAAGAAGCGGCACGTATCGAGCAGCACGTTTGACGGCTATCGCAAGATCGTGGAGCTGCGCCTGGTGCCGGCTCTGGGCGAGCACATGATGGTCGATCTGAAACGCAAGGACGTGAAGGATTGGCTGGCCAAGCTGGAGATCAGCAACAAGACACTAAGCAACATCCAGAGCTGCCTGCGCTCTGCGCTGAGCGATGCCGCTGAGGAGGAGTTGATCAGCACCAACCCGCTGGCCGGCTGGACGTACTCGAGGAAGGAAGCGCCACCCAAGGAAGATGATGTGGACCCTTTCAGCCCTGAGGAGCAGCAGGCCATCTTGGCGGCACTGAACGGGCAGGCGCGCAACCTGGTGCAATTCGCGTTGTGGACTGGGCTTCGGACCAGCGAACTGGTGGCACTAGAGTGGGGGGATATTGATTGGTTGCGTGAAGAAGTGATGGTAAGTCGGGCCATGACTCAGGCCGGCAAGGGTGCGGCCGAGGTCACCAAGACAGCATCAGGACGGCGCGCGGTGAAGCTGCTCAGACCGGCGATGGAAGCTTTGAGAGCTCAGAAGGTGCACACCTTTTTGGCTGATGCCGAGGTATTCCAGAACCCGCGAACGCTGCTGCGCTGGGCAGGGGATGGGCCGATCAGGAAGACAATGTGGGTGCCGGCCATGAAAAAGGCAGGCGTTCGGTACCGCCGCCCTTATCAGACCCGACATACATACGCCTCAATGATGTTATCTGCTGGCGAGCACCCGATGTGGGTGGCGCAGCAGATGGGGCACGGCGACTGGACGATGATTGCACGCGTCTACGGGAAGTGGATGCCTTCCGCGGACGAGCGTGCTGGCAGCAAAGCCGAAGATCTATGGGGAATCGAACCAAAAGTGAAAAAGGAGATCAACCAAAACTAACTTAGTTACTACGCTAAACTACGCTCACAAGTTTATCCGCCTCCTCAAGTTCTTTCTCGAGTTTCTTAATGGCTTCGCCATTGGGGCCATTCACTTCCTTTTCGCGGCGAATCTTCCAACGTAGATACAGCCAGCTCAAATTGACGAACACTCTGTGGTTCTTTGATTGACGCTGTTTTATGAACGGGCCGAGGGTGAAGCAAAGCCGCAGCAAAAAAGTACCGTAAATATCGTAAAGCATCTCTTCATCGTAAACGTCATGCTTAAGCGCAACTGCAACTCTCTCCCATGCATTCAAGATTTCGGTAACCCTATCATGCTCTTTTTTGGGACACCTAGTATTAGCCAATGCAAGAATCTCAGCAGTATTCATTTTGCAAAGCTTTAAATGGAAGGTCTTGGACGCTCGCTTCATGGTTTCAGAGTCGCTAAACGAGACCTGAAAGTCCATGGTATGCTTTGCTCGCGTCAAGTGACGCTGCGAACCCCAACTTAAATACGCTAAACACGAGGTGACGGTCAGAAATATTAATGTTGGGTTACGCTTAACAAAGTGAAACATCTGAACAAAAGTAAAGTTAGCCTTAATTATTAAAAATAAAATCACTGCAATTACTGAAAGCCAAAATATTGGTTTGTAGGCGCGCGGCACGATAATTCCCTTTAATAAAAAACGCCCCCATAATTGGAGGCGTTCTGATGGTATTGAAGCTTAGATCCAATCTTCTTCACGGTAGATACGATTCATAGACTCCCCTCCATTGCTCCTGACATCATATAGCTAGACTAGGCAATTTGTGGGCTACCTGGCTAGCTTGTTGCTGTTACCGGCGCAATACGCCCAGTTTTCAGCAATGTCAACGTACCGAAAGAGGTCTGAGAGGTCAAGCTCCGTCCGTCCCGTTCCTATGCTATGACACAGCCATAGCCCTTAGAATGACAGCTTTATGCCAGCTTGTAGCCTGCAAGCCGCGCAAACAGGGCCTTGGCTGCGGGTTCAAATCCCCCCGGCTCCACCACTTCATCATCTAAAGACGTCCACGGACGTCTTTTTTTGTGCCTGAAATTCAGCAAAATCAAGGGTTTAAGCGCTATTTGGCTCTGTAGAGGTTTTCTGAGTTCCAGCCGTTTGGGTATTCCAAATGGTATTCCAAGCCATCCGGTGCTATTTTTTGGAATACCAAAACGGTGTCAGAGGAAGCTCTCATGCCTGCTCCAGCCCTTCGCCTCTCCGACCGCCAGCTCAAGGCAGTCAAGGCAAAAGACAAGGATTACGTCCTTAGCGATGGTGACGGCCTTCAGCTCCGAGTCAGGAGCAATGGCTCGATGCTGTGGAACTTCAACTACCGCGAGCAGGTAACCAAAAACCGTATCAATATGGGGCTGGGCACGTACCCAGAGCTCTCATTAGCGAACGCCAGGAAAAAAGTGGTTGAAGCGCGCGAGCTGCTGGCACAAGGCATTGACCCCAAGGTGCAACGCAATGCACAGGACGAAGCCAAACGAGCGGAGACGGAACACACGTTCGAGAACGTGGCCACCGCTTGGTTCGAGCTGAAGAAGGACTCCGTCACGCCGGCGTACGCAGAGGACATTTGGCGATCGCTCACGCTGCACGTATTCCCAGACCTGAAAACAACGCCGCTCTCGAAAATTACCGCACCGTTGGTCATCGAACTGCTTCGCCCGATTGAGGCCAAAGGCAGTCTCGAGACAGTGAAGCGGTTGAGCCAACGGCTCAACGAGATCATGACTTACGGGGTGAACTCCGGGCTGATTTTCGCTAACCCTCTCAGTGGTATTCGAGCGGTATTCAAGAAGCCCAAGAAACAGAACATGGCCGCGCTACGACCCGATGAGCTTTCCGAGCTCATGATCGAAATCGCGAACGCCAGCATCAAGCGGATCACCCGCTGCCTGATCGAATGGCAACTGCACACCATGACCCGCCCTGCCGAAGCGGCTACCACTCGATGGGCAGACATCGACTTCGACAAACGCATCTGGACCATCCCGCCGGAGCGCATGAAGAAGCGTCGTCCGCACACCATCCCGCTGACCGAACAGGCACTCGCCTTACTGGAGGCGCTCAAGCCCCACAGTGGCCACAGGGAATACGTGTTCCCGGCAGATAGAAACCCGCGCACCCACGCCAACAGTCAGACCGCCAACATGGCGTTGAAACGCATGGGCTTCCAGGACCGCTTGGTCAGCCACGGCATGCGCTCCATGGCCAGTACCATCCTGAACGAGCACGGGTGGGATCCGGAGCTCATCGAAGTCGCGCTGGCGCATGTCGACAAGGACGAAGTCCGAAGCGCTTACAACCGAGCTGACTACATTGAACGTCGGCGTCCGATGATGGCTTGGTGGAGTGAGCACATCCAGAAAGCCGCGACCGGCAGCCTGCTCGCCTCTGCATACGGCCAAGTCAGAGACAAGAACGTGGTGCCGATCCGCTAGTGCTGTACAGGCGCAATAACGGCGGCGACAGCAACTGAGCGCTCAAGATTCGGGGCAAACAGCCTCGCTTATCCGCTTCTCAGCACGGGTCCTTCCAAACAGGGCTGCAAAGCCGCCCTGTTTGGAAGGACCTTACTTTGAAGAGCTCAAAGCGACCACGTTGTCCAGGATTTACCACGGAATTCCACCGGTGGATAACCGTTCTTCAAGTCAAAAGTGGCGTTGAATTTCGAACCTTGACCGGGTTTATCCACAGGCGTAAAACTGGCCGTGCAAGAGCTGTCGATGACAGCAACCCAGGTGGCCCGAACCTTGAAGGTCACGCCGCTCTCGCGGTGGTTCCCCCCAAAAGGCGATTCGCGTCCGGCAGCTCGCCCGGTCACCTCCCCGGTGATGGATGCCTACTTCAGATCATGGCCCTCGTGCGCCAGACGACACTTCCTACTTCGCTGCCCTGCAGCAACCTATCCGCTTGGCCGAATCTTGCGCCAACCTGCGCCCGTCTCTTTCTCCCGGAAAGAGACGGGCGCTTCAAACACTGCTGCAGCCCTCATCGCACTTGGCTTTGCGGCAACTTCTCTCGTGACAGTCGGCGTGACAAACGCCGATGTCACCAGCAACAGCGCTGTAGATGATGGTGCCGCAGACCAAGGAATGGACTGCACCTGACTGACAGTCAGGCTTGCCCCGGTCATCGCATTGCTGCGTACACCTGGCTCAGGATCTCGCGGCACTGGTCTCGTCAGCCAGTGCTGCCTCCACCCGCCCACCGGTAACGGTGTTTAGGAGGCCAGATCATGAGATGCCCTTGCTCCCGGACGTAAGGAGCCGCCAGTCCCGCGTAGAGGACATTCCCCACAGGTCGCAGGGGCCTTGATCCCTGATAACACTCAGCATTCTTGGCGGGATGACGTGGGGAAAGTTTTAAACGTTTTGGCTTCGAGAGGCGTTCGATCATGGCACTGGTGGGAAGGCGAGATGGACGTAATTTTGGCTACGGTCGGCAGTTGAGCTATGCCGGGCCACAGGCATTGAAAGATCTGTTTGGCGGTGGGCATTACGGGACCGTCAAAGCACACAGTGATCGCTGGCAGGCATTCGTGAAGTGGTGTCGCTCGGAGGATGGGCCGGGGTTTAACGATGCCCGGCTGATTGATCGGCAGACCTTGCTGGACTACGCCGGGCATCTGCGCCTCCAAGTTGACCAAGGTGAACTCGCCATCGCCACCGCGCAAAATCGGTTGTCCAGCGTGAACCGAACCATGGCCGCGCTTCGCGGTGATCAGTATGTGAAAGTACCAAGCCCGAGCAAGGCGCTGGGAATGCGGCGCACCAGTGTTCGTTGCTCGGTTTCGCAAGGCCAAGACCGCGAACAGGTAAAACGGATCGTCGACGTGCTTTGCGAACATCAGCAGCCGCGCGCCGCAGCCATCGTGCAGTTAGCGCGAACCACCGGCATGCGCATGCGCGAGGCCATTTTGGCCGACCTGTCCCGATTGCAACGTGAAGCAGAGCAACTTGGCAGAATCAACATCCAGGATGGCACCAAAGGTGGCCGCTCAGGTGCATCGGCACCTCGATGGATTACGGTACATGATCATGTTCGTGGCGCACTTAGGTTTGCCGAACAGGCCTCGCCCCACGGTAGCCGCAACCTGCTTGCTCCGAACGAAAGCTACCAGGACTTTCTGCGGGACACCGTCCGCCCCGCACGGGACATCATCTATAAGCACGACCTCAAAGGCTTCCACGAATTGCGGGCAGCCTATGCGTGCGAACGCTATGAGCAAATCACCCACCATCCCGCCCCCATCAACGATGGCCATTGCTATCAACTCGACCGACGTCTTGATCAGAAAGCCCGAGTACAAATCAGCTATGAGCTGGGGCATAAGTATGCGTTCAATTTTAGCGCGACTCCAATTGTACCTCGTTACTGCTGGATTGAGCTGTGCGTTCCGAACTGTATTGCGTGGTTCAGTTGTATTGTAACCGCTCCATTAACCCCACATTCAAAGCACTAAGCTAATGCCAGATGCTGGGCTCCCGATTCTCTCAGGAGCCCATCGATCATGATGCGACCC
>NZ_JAGTPK010000032.1 GCF_021147775.1 Pseudomonas californiensis | reverse complement strand
TTCCACGATGTCTGCATGAGGGAACCCCGGCTTGCCGGGGCCTGACGTCAGCGCAAATGGTTTGGTTACTTTGTCGAAACAAAGTGACCCGGCCGTCAGCACGGAACCTTTCTTGGCAGCGCGGACCCCGTCTGGATATGTACATCGTCGTCAGGATCGGAGTTTTCCAAGGCTTGGATGGCTTTGCTTGAGGCACTTGGGACTGTGGATTCAACTGGATGCACGCTCGGCTGAGGTCACCTTTTCGCCCCTCGGCGACCCACTTTGATGAGGCCAAAGTGGGCAAGCCCCAGGCTCCGGTTGGGTCCGCCTGCGGCGGATTCCTTCGTCCTGATACTGATCCGGCGGTAACTGCAACGGGCCATCCGTAGGGCATACCGGCCATGCGCAGCCCTCTCTCAACTGTCCGCCACCAGTCTGTACCCGACCCCCGCCTCGGTCATGATGAACCTCGGTGAGGTCGGGTCATCCGCCAGTTTCTGTCGCAGATGGCCAACCACAATACGCAGATAGTGGCTGTCCTCGGTATGCGTCGGGCCCCAGATGTCCTTGAGTAATTGTTGCTGTGTGATGACACGCCCGGCATGCCGTGCCAGTTGCGCAAGCACCGCGTACTCTTTGCGTGTCAGCGCCACTTCACAGTCATCCAGCAGCACTCGACGGTACGCAAGGTCGATGGTAAGCGGGCCGAACTTCAACGCGGCGTCTGGTTTTTCGCTGCCTGACACCTGACGCAGCAGTGCTCTGACTCTGGCCAGAAACTCCTGAATCCCGAACGGTTTGGTCACGTAGTCGTTGGCGCCGGCGTCCAGTGCCTGGACTTTCTGCGTTTCGCTCGCACGTACCGAGAGCACCAGCACGGGGACTGCAGACCACTCGCGAAACTCGCTCAGCACTTGCTGCCCGTCCATGTCTGGCAGACCGAGGTCGAGCACCAGCAGGTCGGGTTTGTTCAGGGCTGCCTGAGTCAGGCCGTCGGTGCCCGTGGCGGCCTCAAGCACCTTGTAGCCTTGAGACGCCAGGCTGATGCGCAGGAATTTGCGGATCTGCGGTTCGTCGTCGATCACCAGGATGGTTGCAGTCTGACTCATGAGTGCCGTGCCGTTTCGGTGCCGGTTGAGCGCTCAAGCGTAACCCAGGATGGACTCAAGCCAACTCCTCCATTTCAGCGTCCGGCTGAGTCTGCAACGGCAGGAACAGGGTAATGCGTGTGCCCAGCCCATCAATGCCCTCCTCGACGTTGAGTCGTCCACCGTGCGCACCGATCATGCCCTGACAGATCGCCAGCCCAAGCCCGGTGCCCTGCCCGCCTCGGTCGCCGCGGGCAGCGGTGTAGAACATGTCGAAAATTTTGGCCCGCTCGTCTTCGGGAATGCCGGGGCCTTCATCGCTGACCGAGAAAAACAGCTCGTGATCGACCACACCCGCAGCGACGTGCAACCGCCCATTGAGGGGCGAAAAACGGGCCGCGTTTTCCAGTACGTTGACCAGCGCCTGTTCGATCAGTGCGGCATGCACGTACAACAGCGGCAGCTCGCCTGTGACCTGAGTGCTGACCTGCAAAGGCGTCAGTACCGCACGCAGCCGGTTGAGTGCGCTGCCCACGATGTCGGCCGGTGACACCCAGTCTCGGGCAAGTTTCAGGGCACCATGCCCCAGGCGGGTCATGTCCAACAGATTCTGGATGTAGCGATCCAGGCGCTCGGCTTCATCGCGGGTCCCTTCCAGCAGTTCGCGTCGATCGTCCAACGGAATGGCCTCACCCAAAGCCAACAGGCTGTCGATGCTCCCGCGCATCGAGGTCAACGGCGTGCGCAAGTCGTGGGAGACGGAGGCCAATAACGCGCTGCGAAGTTGTTCGGTTTCGCCATGCAAGCGCGCAGCTTCAAGCTCCTCGGCCAGCTGGGCGCGTGCCAGGGCCTGCGCCAGCGGTTGGGTGAGCGCGGCCAACAGACGGCGATGTTGCGCGGTGAAGGATTGCCCTTCCCGTGCCGTTACACCCAGCAAAGCCAAGGGGCCTTCTTCTGCAGTGATCGGCCACCACCACCAGCGGCCTGAAGGCAAGGTGCCGGTGCTGCTGCCCGCTGGCTGATCATGCTGCCAGGCCCAGTCGGCCGCAGCGCGTTCGGCTTCGGAAAAGGTCAGCGGACCGCCGGTTTCGACCGTCCAACTGCCCTGATCATCGCGATCCACGAGGCACAGTTTCAATTCCTTCCAGCCCGCCAGATGCTGTTCCGCAGCATTGAGCACGGCTCGGCGGTCGGTGGCAGCGGTGAGTTTGCGCGACAGGTCGAGCAGTTCGCTGGTCTGTTCCTGTGTGTCGCGCAGTGCTTGCAGCTGCCGACGCTGACGGGCGGCCAGCTTGCCGGTCAATGCCGACATCAGCAGGAAAAACAGCAGGGTCAGTACGTCTTCGTCGCGCTGAATGCTCAGTGAGAAACTCGGCGGGATGAACAGAAAGTCATACGCCAGAAACGAAAGTCCGGCACAGGCCAGCGCCGGGCCCATGCTGCTGCGTACCGCAACCAGCAGCACCGCAGCCAGAAAGATCAGCGATATGTTCGGCAGCGCCAGCACGCCGGCGACGCCCCATGCGACGAGGCTGGCGATCACAGTGGCAAGCAACGCCAGGCCGTAATCGAACCACACCACTTCGCGCGCCGGACGGGCACGCGGCGGTTGGTCCGGTAATTCTTCGCTGTCATCGAGTACCGATATTTCCAGACCGTGCCCTTCGCGCAGCAATCGCGCCGCCACGCCACCGCCGAACGCGCGACGCCGCCAGTGCCTGCGTGACTGCCCCACCAGTACCACGCTGGCGCGACGTTCGATGGCATGCTGGACCAGTGTTCTGGCGACTTCTCCGGCACGCAACGAAACCACTTCACCCCCCAGCCGCTCGGCGAGTTGCTGAGCGTTCTGCAGCCGCGCACGGGATTGCTCGTCCAATGTCTGGCCGTCGTCGACATGCACGGCGCTCCATGGCAGATGGCGACGCTGCGCGACCCGGCTGGCGTGCCGAATCAAGCGCTCGGCATGCACGTCGCCGTCGATGCCCACAAGCATCCGCCCGCGCACCGCAGGCGCCGACTGACCGAGCTGCCGATAGCCCTGCGCCAGATCGTTATCGACCTGTGCCGCTGCAGTCTGCATTGCCAATTCACGCAGAGCGGTAAGATTGGTCTGAGTGAAAAACGCATCGATGGCGGCACGCGCCTGCTCGGGCACGTAGACCTTGCCTTCGCGCAGGCGCTCCAGCAGCTCGCGGGGCGGCAGGTCGATCAGGATCAGGTCGAACGCCTCTTGCAACACCCAGTCCGGCAGCGTTTCGCGCACCTGCACACCGGTAATGCCGCGCACCTGGTCATTGAGGCTCTCAAGATGCTGGACATTGACGGTGGTGTAGACGTCGATGCCCGCCGACAACAACTCCTGGATGTCCTGCCAGCGCTTGGCGTGCCGGCTGCCCGGCGCATTGCTGTGCGCCAGTTCGTCGACCAGCACCAGACTCGGCGCGGCCTTGAGCAAGCCATCGAGGTCCATTTCTTCCAGCGTTACGCCGCGATACTCCGTGCGTAGCAACGGCTGCTGCGGCAAGCCGTTGAGCAACGCTTCGGTTTCCGCGCGGCCGTGGGTTTCCACCACGCCCGCCAGTACATTCACGCCCTGACGCAGTTGCGCGTGGGCGGCTTGCAGCATCGCGTAGGTCTTGCCGACGCCCGGTGCCGCGCCGAGAAATACCTTCAGCCGTCCTCGCCCTTCTCGGGGCAGTTGGGCCAGCAATGCATCGGCTCGACCGGAATCACTCACGTTGGTTACCACTCTCTCTGAGAATCAATTACGGCGCGCAAACCCCGGGGGGACTGCGCTGGGTCATGTCTGGTTACAGTTGCGCACTTCGTGGTGCAGACGTTAACTGATTCAGGCTCATATTCAAGGCCGATACGTTGACTACCGGCGGGCCGATCAGCGAGCGGACGGTATTGGCTTCAATCAGCGCCTGCACCTTGGCCAGCGGCAACTGACGTGCTGCAGCGACGCGGGCCGACTGCCAGGCCACCGCTTCGGGCGACAAGTGCGGGTCAAGGCCGCTGCCGGACGTGGTCAACAAGGCCAGAGGCACTGGCCCCTGACCTGGAACGGCCAGTTTCGCCGCGTCGTCCTTGACCCGAGTCGCCAGCGCCGGGTTGCTCGGGGCGAAGTTACTTGCGCCACTGGCTACCGTCGCAAAGGCACCGGCCGAGGGACGCGACTGAAACCACTCATCGCCGGTAAACGACTGGGCGATCAGGGCGGAGCCACGCACCTTGCCCGCCTCGTCATACACCAGGCTGCCGTTGGCCTGCGCCGGGAACGCGACCTGCGCCACCCCGGTTACTACCAGTGGATAGGCGATGCCTGTGATCAGGCTCATCAACACAATCAGGCTCAAGGCCGGACGCACTACATTGGACATCTGCACATCCTCAATCAGGTTAGGCTGCACACCGACCGGCGTACAGCACAGGCAACGGTTCAGACCAGACCCAGACCGACCAGCAACATATCGATCAGCTTGATACCGAGGAACGGCACGACAATCCCGCCGACCCCATAGATCAGCAGATTGCGGCGCAGCAGGTGTGCAGCGCTTGCGGCCTGAACCCGCACACCGCGCAGCGCCAGTGGAATCAACACGACGATGATCAGTGCGTTGAACACAATGGCCGACAGAATCGCGCTTTGCGGGCTGGCCAGGTGCATGACGTTGAGCACGCCCAGTTGTGGGTAGATCACCGCAAACAGAGCTGGCAGCACCGCGAAGTATTTGGCCACATCGTTGGCGATGGAAAACGTCGTCAGCGCGCCGCGGGTGACCAGCAATTGTTTGCCGATCTGCACCACGTCCAGCAGCTTGGTGGGGTCACTGTCCAGATCGACCATGTTGGCCGCTTCACGAGCCGCCTGAGTACCGTCGTTCATGGCCATGCCAACGTCAGCCTGAGCAAGCGCGGGTGCGTCATTGGCGCCGTCGCCGCACATCGCGACCAGTCGACCTTCGCCCTGTTCCTGACGGATACGCTCCAGCTTCTTCTCGGGCGTAGCCTCGGCCAACACATCGTCGACGCCCGCTTCTGCCGCAATCGCCGCTGCTGTCAACGGGTTGTCGCCGGTGACCATTACGGTACGGATGCCCAGCTTGCGAAGCTCTTCAAAACGTTCGCGGATACCCGGCTTGACCACGTCCTTGAGATGGATCGCGCCCAGCAGTCGGCCATTGGCGCACACCAAGAGCGGCGTACCACCGGTCTTGGCGATCTTGTCCACTTCACGGGCTAACGCCGCAGGCAGATCGGCGCGATTAAGGTTGATGAACGCCAGCAACGAATCCACAGCGCCCTTGCGGTACACATGGCCTTGATAATCCACGCCGGACAAACGCGTATCGGCACTGAATGGCACCGCAGTGACCGAACCGAGTGTCGGTTCGTTCATCGGGTGCAGGTTGCGCAGGAACTCGACAATCGATTTGCCTTCGGCCGTGTCGTCAGCCAACGAAGCGAGCAAGGCACCCTCGCCCAATTCTTTGAGTGTGACACCGGGCGCTGCGTAAATGGCCGCGCACCGACGGTTACCGAAGGTGATGGTGCCGGTCTTGTCGAGCAGCAGCACGTGCACGTCGCCGGCGGCTTCTACCGCACGGCCGGATTTGGCGATCACGTTCAGGCGCACCAGTCGGTCCATGCCGGCAATGCCGATAGCCGACAGCAGCCCGCCGATTGTGGTCGGGATCAGCGTCACCAACAAAGCCACCAGAAACACCAGCGGCAGGCTGCCACCGGCGAAGTGGGCGAACGGCTGCAGGGTGATGACCACCAGCAGGAAGATCAGCGTCAGGCCGATCAGCAGAATATCCAGTGCGACTTCGTTGGGGGTTTTCTGACGTTTGGCACCTTCGACCAGCGCAATCATGCGGTCCAGGGTCGACTCGCCGGGATTGGTGGTGATACGCACCAGCAGCCAGTCAGACACCAGCCGGGTATTGCCCGTCACCGCCGAACGATCACCGCCGGACTCGCGGATCACCGGTGCGGACTCACCGGTGATGGCCGCCTCGTTGACCGCCGCGATACCTTCGATGACCTCGCCGTCGCCCGGGATCATTTCCCCGGCCTCGACCCGCACCACGTCACCCTTGCGCAACTCGCTGGCATTGACCGTGTGCAAGCTGCCGTTCTCGGTGCGCAGTTGGGCCTTGAGCCCTTCGCTGCCCGCCTTGAGGCTGTCGGCGCGGGCTTTGCCACGGCCTTCGGCCAAGGCCTCGGCGAAGTTGGCAAACAGCACAGTAAACCACAGCCACAAAGCGATCTGTACGGCCACCGAGGTCGGTACCTGCGGGTCAGGAATGACACACAGCGCGGTGGTCAGAATGGCGGTCAGTTCGACCACCAGCATGACCGGCGAGCGCTTGAGCTGACGCGGGTCAAGCTTGACGAACGCCTGCACCAGCGCCGGACGCCACAGCGCAGCGATACCGGTTTTGGCGGACTCGCGGGTGGTCTGCGATTCAGCCGTTTTTACACTACCAATAGGCATGTTCATGTTCGGTTCCTCAAAAACCCAGGCTCAAGTGTTCGGCAATCGGACCCAGTGCCAGCGTCGGCAAAAAGGTCAGCCCGCCGACCAGCAGAATGGTCACCGTCAGCAATGTCACGAACAGCAGGCCATGGGTCGGGAAGCTGTCCTGGCCCTGCGGTATGCTCTTTTTCATCGCCAGACTGCCCGCCAGGGCGAGGACCGGCAGGATGTAGCCGAAACGGCCGATGAAGATCGCCAGACTGAGCATTAGGTTGTGGAAGACGGTGTTGGCACTGAAACCGCCGAACGCCGAGCCGTTGTTGGCTGTGGCCGAGGTGTAGGCGTAAAGCAGCTGACTGAAGCCATGCGGACCGGGGTTGCTGATCGCACCCGCAGGACCGGGAATACTCGCGGCGATGGCGCCCAGTACCAGCACGCCGACCGGCATTACCAGCAGCGTCGCGACCAGCAGCCGCACTTCCTGAGCCTGCAGTTTCTTGCCCAGATACTCTGGCGTGCGACCGATCATCAGGCCTGCCAGAAACACGGCGATCAGCACGTTCAGCAGCATGCCGTTGAGGCCGACACCGACGCCGCCGAAGATCACTTCGCCGACCATCATGTTGACCAGCGCCACCATGCCCGTCAGCGGGTTGAGGCTGTCATGCATGCCATTGACCGAACCGTTGGACGCCGCGGTCGTGGCCACCGACCAGAGCACGGTGCCGGTGGTGCCGAAACGGGTTTCCTTGCCTTCCAGCGGCGCAGTCTGTTCGACGCCCGCCAGATTCAGCATCGGGTTGGGCTGATACTCGGCCCACAGTGACACCGCCCCGCCAATCAGCAACAACGCCAGCATGCAGCCGAGAATCGCACGGCTCTGGCGCATGTCCTTGACGTAATGCCCGAAGGTGAACACCAGCGCCGCCGGGATCAGCAGGATCGACACCAGTTCAAACAGGTTGCTCAACGCGGTCGGGTTCTCGAACGGGTGCGCCGAGTTGACGCCGAAGAATCCACCGCCGTTGGTGCCCAACTGCTTGATTGCTATCTGACTGGCTGCGGGCCCCATCGGCAGGCTCTGATCGGTGCCTTGCAGGGTCAGCGCGTCGATGTAGTGCGCAAAGTTCTGTGGCACGCCCTGCCAGACCAGAAACACCGCCAGCACGATGCTGATCGGCAACAGGCCATAAAGCGTTGCGCGGGTCATGTCAGCCCAGAAATTGCCCAGGCTCTGCGACGAGCGACGGCTGATGCCGCGGCACAGTGCAACCAGCACCGCCAGGCCAGTGGCGGCGCTGACAAAGTTCTGCACGGTCAGGCCGACCATCTGGCTCAGGTAGCTGAGCGACGCTTCGCCGCTGTAGGACTGCCAGTTGGTATTGGTGATAAAGCTCATCGAGGTATTGAACGCCAGCGACCACTCCATCCCCGGCAATTGCTGCGGGTTGAGGGGTAATCCGCCTTGCAACAACAGGATCGCAAACAACAGGACAAAGCCCGCCAGATTGAAGGCCAGCAAGGCCCAGGCGTACTGTTTCCAGGACTGTTCCACTCGTGGATCGACGCCGGATATCCGGTAGCAGGCCCGCTCAACGGGTCCCAGCACAGGCGTCAGCCAGGTACGCTCGCCCTCCATCACTCGGTAGTAAAAACGCCCAAGCCAGGGTGCCGGCAACAGCAGCAGCACGAGAAAGGCCAGGATCAACAGATAGTCATAACTGTGCATGGCCGCTCCTAGTTCTGGTCGGCGCGCAACAGCGCCACCAACAGATAGATGAACAACCCGACTCCCATCAACAGAGAGATACCATCCATAACGCTCATTGCAATTTCCCCATGATCAGGCCACATCGAATACGGCGATGGCCGCGTAATGGCATTGTCAGGATCAAAGGTGTAAAGGAACGAGGGCGAGGCGGCAGAACCCCCATAAAGAAACCGTAAAATTCGGGATTTGGCGCTAAAAAACGCTCGCGCAAAGAACATCAGGTCGGTTGGCGAACCTGGCGTGAATAAATGACATTTCTGTCAGGTTTCAAGCGCTCATTGACGCGCTAAGTTAATGGCTGGTTTTCAAGGATGAGGAACCGGCCATGAACACTGTAGAACGCTATTATCGCGCCCATGAAGCGCCCGTACGCTTGACCCCCAAGGAACAGGAGGCCCTGCACTGGGCCATGCTCGGCAAGACCGCGTGGGAAACCTCGCGCATACAGGATTGCAGCGAAGCGGCGATCAACTTTCACCTGAGCAATATTCGTCGCAAATTCGGGGTCAGCTCGATAAGAGCGGCGCTGGTCATCGCCATCAATCAGGGCATGTTGCTGTCCAGGTAGGCAACTGCTGAAACCGCTTATCAAGCCCCCATAAAAAAGCCGGCCAAGATAGAAAGTATGCTTGGCCGGCTTTCACAAGCAACGCCTCAACGCCTGACTTGCGTATCCTCAGAGCTTGCGACTGCCAGAGTCGGATCGGCAGGGTCGTGGGGCCTGTCAATCGTCACGCCCGGACTGCTGACCTCGATCAGACGGCCAAGGGCGTCGTATTTAAGCGTGCGGTTGCATTCATCGCGAATCAGATTGCCGTCCGGATCATAGGTCAGATCGATTCTGCCCGGGTAATCCGCGTGTTTATTCGTGACGGCGCTCAATTGAACAGGGTCGGGGTTCTCGTAAAGATAGCTGGCAATATTGCTTTCGTTACCGAAGCTGGTCTGGACCAGTCTCAGGTTGTCCAGACCGTCGAAACTGAATAGTTGTCCGGAGACAGTCTTGCCGTAGGGATCCACCGGACAGTGAGTACCTTCACAGGCGTATCGGGTCAGACGTCCACGCAGGTCATAACCGTAAGCCTCGTCCCGAATGACGGTGCTTCCTTCAGTCAGCAGACGCCTGGTCATGTCATCAACATGATCGTACTCCTGTTCCATTCGCTGCATGACGCCGGCAAGATCAAAAATGCGCAGGATCTCGCGACCGAAATCGTCGTACTCCAGACCGACCGCGACACGCTGCTGATTTCCGGTGTCAGTCGTCGTGATGCTTCTCGTGCGACCCAGGGCATCGTAGGTGAAATCCGTGGATGTAGTGCCCAGCGAGGTGTGCCTCAAACGTCCGTAGTCGTCGTACAGGAAGGTTTGCTCATGTTCGAGCACATCGGTATAGCCCAGCAGTCGGCCAAGCCGACTGTAGCGATACTGCATTGAGTAAAGATTGCCATCGGAGAGCCGCTGCTCGCTTTTCAATTCTCCGGTGCTGTAGTAATTGCGCTCCAGACGCTCGCCCTGCTCCTGGGAATGAAGCAGACGTGCATTTTTCGGATCATAGGTGTAATCAGACGTCACGCCCTCCAGCGTCCGTTGCAACGGATCGGAGCCCAGCCGAGGCTCGTAGGTATACCCCACAGTTTTTCCGCTGGGCGTGGTGACCGACTGGGGTTGCAACATTCCCGGCTCATACTTCAATACGCGCTGTCGTCCACCCGTGACGGTTTTCCTGATGCGATCAAGGCCATCGAACACCTGTTCGCCCAGTGGCAATGTCTTGCCGGCATCTTCGACGCTGATGGACACAGGCAGGTCTTCGCTGCTGTGGCGCGCAAAGGCACGGTGCACGATGGCGTTACCCGGCAAGGTGGTTCTCACAGCCCGGCCAAAGGCATCATAGGAAAACTTCGTTTCCCTGAACGGTGGCTCGAGGCCGACGATCTCCTCCACGGTACGTCCCAGGCCATCGCAGTGGCTCTGCGTCTGGCTGACTTTTTTACCGTCACGGTCAAACCGGACGACAAGGGTGGGTTTTTCAAACAGATTGAGCCAAGTTTCGGTGACGCCGGTTTTTACGACGATACCGTTTTCGTCGGTTCCTTCACTCCAGCTGCGCCGGACAGGTCCTTTGGACTCATCGGTACCAATGGGGTCGGTTTCTTCAAAATCCCTGACACCGTCCGGGCCCGTCACGCAGCGTTGTTCTCCCCAGTCGTCGTACTCGAATCTGCTGGTCAACGCCAGAGCACGCGCATCAAGCCAGTCGTACTCGCACTCCCACGCCAGCCGCCCCCATGGATCATAGTGGGCCGCATAGGTCGGACGTGTAAAACGGGTACCGAACGGGCTGGGGTTGTCAGCATCGTCACGTTCCTCGCGGATCACCCGGTGCAAGCCGTCCATGTAACTGATGGTTTTCACGCCCTTGACGTCGAACACCCCTTGCTCGGCCTGATCGCCGTCATCGGCGCAAAGGACATAGCTGTAGAACCGGGAAGCCTCGTACATCGTATCGGGCGCAACGGTCTCCTTGATGACGCGTCTGAGCGAGTCGTATGCATAGCGGATTTCCACATCCTGGTCATCGCGATTGAGCAAAGGCTCACCCATGAGCAGAGAGTGTTCGAGCGTGGTGACTTTCTTTTCTCCGTCAAAGCCGGTGACCGTCTGAACCGTGCGCTGCACACTCTCGCCAAAGACGGGATTTTCCAACGTGTCGTAGGCGAAATCGGTTGTGGTGCCCTGGCCGTCCAGTGTCACGATCTGTCGCCTCAGGCGGCCATGCCGAAATGCATCGGTGGGCACTTTAATATAGTCGTAGACAATGCTCTGCAGCGGCTGCTCGTTTTGTGCGACTTTCTTCCTGATAGCCTCGATGAGCGTGCGCGCAGCGCGTTGAAAGAGAGGGGCCTGTTTTGACGGTAAAGCGGCAGCTATCTTGTCCAGACTCGCTTGCAGCTTATGTATGACCCATGTATCGATCTGCGCCTGCGTTTCGCTCTGCACAGCCAGCCAGTTGTCGAGTTCGCTGTCCGCTATCGGGTCAAGCGACGTGTAACGGTAGCGCGTAACAAGCGTCGGAGCCTGACCGTACTCCGAAGCCGCAGGCTCGACAGCCAGGCTCTTGATGTTACGAACAAACCCTTCCGGATCGCGCGGGCAACCGTCTTCTCCTTCGGCCTCGTACCACACACTGGTCTGGACCACCCCGTTTACGTCAGTCTGACTGAGCAGGTTGCCATGCGTGTCATAGTGGCTGCTGACGGTTTCACTGCGCGGCACACGCCCGCTTTCCAGTTGCTGCCATACGGTCCTGACCTCCCTGGGAAGCTGAAAGTAGTTGGGCTGCTGATCGAAGGGCTTGTCCGGATCAACGTAGTAAAGGGTCTGCACCTCCTTGACATTGTTGTTCTGGCGGGTGGTTTCCAGGGTAAGCAGGTGGAACTGATTGAACACACGCTTGACCGTGCGTGCGTCCTGATCGTCCACGCGCAGGGTTTCAGTAGTGACATAGTCATACCCTTGCGTCCCGCTGTATTTGTAGAGATTGTCGAGACCGTCGTTCGCCCAATCAATCTCAAGGCCGGCACCGAGGAAATTATGCTCAGGGCTTTCGCTGTCCTGATAGGTGTAATGCACCTCTATTTGAGGCTGGTCAAAACCGGGCGTAGTGCGATGACGGGTCACGCGCGGCAATGGCGGACGTCCCGCTGACACCGGAAACTGATGGCCGCTGTCTGTGTAGGCAATGTCTTCGTGACCTCCGGCAGGTGTATCGACCGATGTGACACAGAGGTGTTCGCGAAAGAGGTCGTAACCAAAACGCCAGGAGGCGGCATTCTCGGTAGGAAGTTCAATCCTCTGGACACGATGATCCGAACCTTCCAGCCTCATTGAAAACTCGACCTCCGGCCCCTTCCCCGCACTCATTCGGAGACTGACGGACATATCGTCTCGAAGGATGCTCAGCAAAGATTGACCTGCATCATCAATGACGTGGCTGAGCAACTGATGGCTATTGTCGAAAGGCGTGTATTTCAGTTTCAAACTGTGCCCTTCGGGCACAAACAGTTGCACGGGCAGCGCAACGCGATTTTCGCCACTCCCGATAACTTCAAGTATCTCTACCAGTCCGGACTTGTGCATGACCCGGTACGTCGAGTCGCCCTGTTGGTAAAAGTGAAAACTGTCTATCTTCTTTTCCGGCATCAGTAACTGATCGCCGTTACTGTCGTAAACCTTGAACGTCTCGCCGGTGCTCAAGGCAATGATCTGATTGCCCGGCGTGTATTGCGACAACGCCAGATTCCAGCCCAGGCCAAAACCACTGTCCTGGGTATTGAGCGGGTTATAGTTCAATGCCAATGGAAAACCCGGACCGCGAAGCCCATTGGTTTTTATATCCGGCAATGTAATGGAAACGGTGTACTGACCGGTACGTGGGTCTACGCCGCTTTGGACGAAACTCATGAAATTGAAAGCGTTGGAATGTACGGAAGTTGAAAGCGTCATTGCGTGATTCTCCCATTCTTTTTCGCAAGGGAAGACAGGCCTCATCGTTCCCTTGCAACGAAACCCATGCGCTCACCGTCAACGAGAGGTTCTCACCCTGACACAGGACAGCTTTCCTTTTATCTGATCCTCGTCTTCACGTTTTTTCCACTCGAGATAAACGCCCTCCTGAACGATATAGCCAGGCTGTCTGCCTTTCAGATCCTCGATTTTAATCCAGCCCGTACTGACCGGATCAATGTACGTCTTTAAAGCAAACACCCACCCACCGGAATCGTCACAGTGCCTCGACTCCAATTCGATGCCCGTGGCCGAACGAACATTATCCAGCTGAAAATAACTCATCTGATCATTCTTGCAGGGATCATCATTCGCGAAACTCCAATCCACAGTCGAATTGATGGTGACCGAGCACTGATCGCCGTCAGGTTTTCCCTCTTCAAATTTTTCTGCAAACCTTATGTAGCGCGATGTATCGTCTGCGGGCGCTACCGGCTGCCTGTCAGACCTGCATCCTTGCAAACTCGTCAAGCCTGCCACCAGCAGGCAGGCAAAAAAACCATTCCTTATATTCATGACCCTGACTCCCTGTCGTTCAATAGCCTAAGGTTTAAAGGGGGGTATACAAACTATGAATCAGACGATTTCGTCTTCCGACACCGCTGGGTCTAAAGTCGATGTATCTTCGGTGAACGCTTCCTTTCTGATCAATCAACTTGACCGCCAGCGGACGGTACAAACGATCGCGCACCGCATCGCCTGCGGGACGGTAGGGTATTTTCCAGGAGCGGTGCAGGCTGATGACCAGCGACCCCACTTCAAACCCCGGCAGTACCACGCCCTTATCCAGACTTTCACCGGTGCCTATAACGTCCGAAACACCGGGATCGACTGAAATTTTTTCAACGTTCTGGCCATCCGGGATGGTCTGAAATATATAACCTGTCCAGCTGACAAACGACTCGTTCACTTGTTCGCTCTCCCAAAGCAGTGCCGAACAATTGATATCATCGCTCCCGCTGACCGAAGGCAGGAACTCAACGGCATAAAACTTTATCCATTGACGCGTCATCGGATCCAACACTTTCAACGCCCAGAAATCGACAGACTTAAATACGGAATTGAATGCGGGGTCTGAACTGACGTCGCCGTCCGCCGCGGGCGGGGGCGGTTCCGCTGTGGGAGGAGGAATATCATTGCCCTCGACCCGATGCGGTTCGAACAAATAGTCTTTCGTGTCAAATACAACAAGCGCTAAAGGCTCGATCGTTATCCTGCTGAACTCGTCGGCAAGCTGGATCGATTCAAACCATGCATTTGTTTCAGATTGAAACCTGGCATAAAACTCTGTGACAGCTCCTGCAGGTGCACGACTTTGCAGATAAAAGGGCTGGACGACGGTGCTCGAACTAATAACTGACGACTCGGCCGCGGCGGACGTATCCGGCACATCCGCACTGGCCATCGTCCAGGTAGCGAGATCGAAACGATTGGCGAGACTGTGGGTCGCCCACAGTTGCTGCTCTTGCAGTGAGGCCGCTTCAGCGATAGCCTCCTGACCATCAAGCAGGAATGCTATCTCCTGACTGGTAGCTTTATCGACCAGTCGCATCGAAGCCATTTCTGCCGGGCTCAACGGATAATTCACACCGCTGACGTCCATGGTTTGCGTCTCGACCCGGAACGCGAGTTGCTGGCGACCGTTCGGAAGCAACTTTCCGGCATGAACGTTATATACGCTTGGCACCACCACCTTGAAAACACTCAGCTCACTCCACGTCGGCTCATCGATCAGATCCGACACCTCGATAACGCTATAGCCACAGGCCAGCACCATACCCTCGCGGACGATCTCACATCTGACCACGCTGTTCGACCCGGCATTCTCCAGAGGCGGGCTGAACTCACCCTGGTCATTGACGCTGCCAGCGCCACTGATCACGTGCCAGCGGCGCTCAAAGCCCGGAAGCATCGTGGCGTCGTCGGTCAGCTTGACGGGAGTCGATTGTCGCGCCCGCGCTACAAAGACGGGATCGATTCGCAGCATGGGTTGCCCATTGGCTATCAAAACCGTGGCAACTTTCCCGTCCGTTCCCCCTACCTTGATCTGCTGAGCGATCAGTGTCTTGTTTGCAGATCGCTCATCGGGGGTGAACAGTGCACCACCCTCGACGTCGCTCAGTACGCCATATTCCGGGCTGAGCAACTCCCAGCGCGTTACGGCACCTTCGGGACTGGATGCCTTCAGTGGCACAGATTCAGGGTGTGTTCCGCCTGCAACGAGCGCCAGGCGTGGCCCGAGTTCCAATTCCTCGTACGCGACCGTCACCTGCGCCGAAGCAATGCGAGGTCTGGCACCACCGTAGGTCGCGATGATCGCGACACGGAGGGATTCGTGGCCCAGTTGCTCCATGGGGGCTGCCGTGTAAACACCAACTGGATTGATCTTGCCCTGGCTTTCAAGCGTATGGCTTTCCAGACCCCGCACCTCCCACTTGTCGACGTTCAATTCCGTACCGTCAGCATCATGCAGCACAAACTGCCGCTGCTCCCCGGCATACAGCCTGGTCGTCGATGGGCTGATAGCAGCCTGCGGCGACGCGAGCGTACCGAACATCACCAGATCGCTCGACACATCGCGTTCCACCTCGACAAACCTGCTCTGCCCAGCGAAGCGCAGGCTGTCAACGATCATCGCAAGCCCCTCGGCAGTCATGCCTCGTGCGTCGCGCGAAAGTGCCAGCGTCACCCCGAACCCCGCACGTTTGTCCGCGCCGGGGGCGTCAGGAATCAGGAATGGAAAATTACTGGCGGGCGGGAAACGTCCGGACTCAGGACGCCCCCTCAATCGCATGAATACCACCAGGGCACCCGCACCGAAGTTTCTGGCCCCCCGCACGTGCGATCCAGGCGCTGGCTGAATGAAAAGCCTGCTGCCCGAAAGCACCTGTGGAGGTAACTTCTGCACAAGAAAAAATGAACTCTGGTGCAGACGCAGATTGTTGAACTTCTGCTCGATAAATTCGGCAACAAGCGCACTGGAGACTTCATCAGCCCCCGCCAAGTTGCAGGTGAAGTCGAATGCCTTTGCCAGATCCAGTGTCACGCCAAGGTCATCATGGAGCTGCAGTTCAGCAACTGCCTGCAGGCTGAAACCCATGGCCTCAGTGATGCGTACATCCTGTGACACTATGGTGGCACTGCCTTGCGGGCAGCGCGATATTCGGCAAGTACCGGACACCACCCCCATCGTCACCTGCACGAACTGTTTGTACGCAGACGCACTTGAAATGGACAGAACCGGTACACCCAACTCGATGCGAGACAGATGAATGTTCATGGTCTTGTCTGTCGAGTCGATGCCACCGGAAAACGATGGAAGAAAACTCAACCGCGCATGGCGCTCCAGATACTGAACGAGCAATTGTTCGTTGAGCTCGGAGAAGCTGATGGCCAGAACAGCGCCCCAGCCCTGAGTGACCGAACCGTTGTCGGAAGTCTGTAACCGGTGTTTCAGATAATCGAGGGAAATTGACATGACTCACGCTCCGGGCAGAACAGGCTGTGCCTGGACATCGGGTTTTATCGAAAGCGCCTTGACTACGGCCGCAGCCTGTTTTAGCGGCAGGGGCAGAATGATGTGCCCTGCCAACTCTCCGAGGAAATCGTCTTCCCAGGTGGCATAAATCAGGACGAAACAGTCGCCGGCATTGGAAGCGCTGGTGTAGATACCGTTCTGATCAATAGAGCCGGGGCCACCGGCAGGCAATGACCACACGAGCCCTTCCTCGTCGGAAGTCTTTGCCGGAATGCGTTCTCCCTTTTTCAAGCTCGTTGTATCGACGCCGCTCAAGACCTCCAGGCGAATTTGCCCTTCGGGAAGCGTTGCATCCTCGACAGGCCTGATCGCGAGCGAAGGCGGCATCTGCTTCACAAGGATCCAGGCCGAACGGGTGTCATTGCCATCGCTGACCGTCACTTCATCCAGCACGTAGGTTTTATCTGCAACCCTGGGCCCGGCGGTGTAGATCTGGCCGCCTGCCGGATCACTCCCGTCAGGCCCGAGGCTACCGCCACTGGCCGCGTCCTTTTTCTTCCAGACAAGATCTGCGCCACTGACACTTCTGGCCGACAGCCTTACCGACTCGCTGTGATTGCAGACTTCGATCAGAGGGTTCAGGCTGACGCCATGAAACTGGACGGCAATCAGCGTTGTAGCGCGCTCGTTGCCGACAGCGTTCTCTGCGCTGATCAACACCTGATGAAACCGCTGCCCCATCGCCTCGGTATCAGGGGCCTGATACAGGCCTTGGGCACTGATCGTCCCCGGGGCGCCATGACTGCCATCAGGCAGAGTGACAGACCATCGCAAGCCTTCGCAGATGGGCTCAGTCCTCAACTGCAGGCTTGAGCCAGCCACAACCACGCCCTGGGGCGCGACAATCCTTAGCGTCGAGGAGTCAGGCCCCATTCGGCCGAACACTGCCAGATCGTGAGGCAGCCTCTTTGCCCGAGCTTGCAATCCGTGCCCGCCGCACAGTTTCAGACCCGACAGGTAGGTATCACTGCCATCGGCACGAAAATGCGGGGCCAGTCCCTTGAGCAGACCATGTTTGGCCGTGTAGGCAACGAAGTCATTGATCTGTTGCAGGTCTGCGGGCGAAATGTCTGCCAAATGACCTGCCACAGGGGTGACCTGCGCATCATGGTTATAAGGGCAATAGAAATGGCCCTCGATCACATCGTTGTCGAATTCGCCAGGCGTCAGGTGAAACTCATGCTTGAGGGCGACGTTGAACGTTGCCTCCTGATACGGCTGCCACTCGCTACTGTTCAGCGCCCGGTACCGAAAGTTGAGCGTGCAGGGAAAACCCCAACTGTGAACAGCGTTGCCGTAATCGAAATCAACCGTCAGTGGCTGTTGCGTTTCAGAGGCCTGCACACTGAATGCGGAAGACTCGAAAACAAAGTCGGCGCTCTGGTAACTGTCGCCCGCCACGTCGAACGTGCCCGACCGGGCGACCATCGATCTCAGCGGTCCCTTGTCAGGCATTTCGAAAAGGAATTCGGGGCTATTCAGCATTTCTATCACGGCATGGCCAAGCGCGGCCCTGTGGAGCGCGTGAGAGGAAAACACCATCGCCGCCGAATAGTCAGCGCCTGCGTCATTGGGAATCAGATAACGGAAATCCGAGCTGTCATCCGGTAGCCCACCCGCCACGCCATAATCAAGCGTGACAAACAGCAGCAACGCTCCCTTGCCCTGCGCCTCTGCGGTTTGTCGAGAAACACCTTGAGGGTTCTCGAGCTGGGCTCTTGCCTCGATCCTGCGCACCTTCAACAACGGATTGTCCGTGGCGCTGAATTCGACGATCGGAAACACGCGCGCAGATTCGGAAAGGCTTTGCAACCAACTGTGAAAAAATTTGCCCGCCTCGCGCTGCTCAGTCTTAGTGCCGGCAATCGTCAGCTCCGGGCCCTCGCCAAGCGCCAGATCCACAGAAAGGGTATTGGATTCGCTGGCCAGCGCCAGATCCATATCAAGCGCCGGACTGTTGAGCGGCTCATAGGCCGATATCCGCAGTACCTCGTTCTGACCATACTCTCGGGCCAGAACAGTATGCAGGCCACCGACCATCGACACTCGCCATGCCAGTGGTGCATGTTCAAGCGAAGCCTGCCTGAGTGAAAGGCCTGGCGGCCCTGATACGAATCCCGAGAAAAAGTGCGAGATGTTGGTGTCGAGGATGACGACGCTTCCGTCGGGTACGGTTGGCGTAACGCCATTCTCGAGGTTGAGCTGGTAAATGCCCTTCAGGCCCTCACTGACCTGTCGAGTATCCAGCGCTATTACGTTATCCCAACCTCTTAACCGGGTCGTATCCTTCAACCACACCAACAGACTGTCCATTGAATAACCCGCCATGACATCATCTCCTTTGATATCAGTGTGCATCTTGCTTACAGACTGCCGTCAGTCGCTCTGCTGAATGCGTTGCGAATCGTGAAGGCAGCCTTGACCAACCTTAGAGCTTGCGCAAAGGCAACGGCAGAATTATATGCCCCTCGAACCCACCCCTGATCGGGTGTTCCCACCTTGCGAAAATAAGAACAAACCGTTCGCTGGACTGCGGATCGCTGAGATAGGTACCGGCTTCGCTGACTGACCCGGGCCCGCGCGCCCCGATTGACCAGCTGACGGGCTGATCGGGCGGCAAGGGTTTGCCATTGGCGAACGCCAACAAATGGATACTGTCTGCGGTGAGCCCCGCTTCTTCATGTTTGATCACCAGGCCTGGCAGCTTCTGTTGCACCAGCACCCAGGCCGATACGCAGCTGTCGACGCCTGTCACGACAACCTCATCCAGTACGTAGGTTTTACCTCGCACGGCCGGTGCCGCGAGATAGGCGCGATTGCCGTTGTGATCACTGCCTGGTTGCTCGCTGAATTGCAGCTCTCCACTTTCGCCTTCGACAAAATTGTCAATGCGCCATTCCAGATCACCGCCGCCAAGGGCACCGGCAGCCAATTCCACGCTAGCCTGGGCATCGCAGACCTGAATGAGTGGATTGACGGTCAGCGCATTGGCCAGCACGGTAACCAGCGCCGAGCTGGCATGCCCGGTGGCCGGATCCGTGGCGGTGACCCTGATCCGGGTGAACGACTTTTCAAGCGAGCTGGCTTCCGGCGAGTAATACTTGCCCACCCCACTGATCGCACCAAAATCGTCGGATTCTCCGTACAGATTTTCGATACTCCATTGCACATCCATCTCGGGTGGATCGGTCGTGAACTTCATGGAGCTGTCAGCCACCATCAGATGCTGCTGAGGCGTCACGACAAAATCGTCTTCCATCGCAGCCACACGACCGACCGAGAGGAAATCCCGAGGTGCACGCAACACATCGCTGGTGATGGCGCGATTGAAATTGAGCTGGACGCTTTCACGGATGAACCCGCTGACTTGCACACTCGCATTGAACGTGCTTTCCAGGATGTCCGTAATCCTTGTGATGAATAGCTCGCGGCTGCTGGTCGAGGCACCAATACCTGCTGCCACAATCAAAGCCATAAGAGCGATAGAAGGGGTCGGGGAGCCGGGTTCGATGCCGGTATCCTGGTCTGAATTGCTCACATCCAGCCTGAGCTCGGGCTTGAGGATCAATTCGCCGGTTTCATCGTTGAAACTGTACTGGACAGTCACGTCAATCGAGATTTTTTCCGTGAACACAATCAGCGGAAACTCTATGCCTTTCAGCTCAAGCATATTGGCAATCGTGAGGCTGTCCTTCCACTTCAGCAGAACACCATTACGTCCGGCCAGCTCCAGAACCATCGGCTGCGATCGCGCAAGATCAACCTGCGCGCCGTTCCAGTAAATGCGGGGAGTCACCCAGACACCGTCGACCCTGCTTGGGAGAAGATCTCGACTGGAGGTGGGAAAATTCAGAAAACCCCTGGTTGCTGTAGCATTGATCACGACTCCGTCAGCGTTTTGCTTATAGGTAAAATCGGCGGCCTCGAAGCGCGCCTTGACGGCCTCTGCCACCGTTTCAACGAAACGCGCGGCGTCAATGGCTCGCTCAGCTTCGAGCAGGACGGTGGCTGAATAGTCCTTGCCCTGATCATTCGGGATCAGATACGCATACTCGACCGGAATATCTCCGCCCTCCGAGCTGCCCTCCATCCTTATGAACACCAGAAGAGCCCCGTCACCAAAGCTCGCCGCACGGCCATCGCGTGCAGCCATGGGATCGGACTGCGTACGCAGCTTGAACGACGCCGGCGCCAGCAACGGGTTGCTGTTCTTCTGGATGACACCCAGTGTCCAGATCCGCTGTGAGTCGGGCAGCTTGTTGAAGAGCTCGCTGAAAAAATCACCGCCCAGCTTTCGCTCATATTCGGTGTCTGCAAACGACAGCGTGAAATTGTCACTGTCCTTGAGGTCCAGTCGCACCCGACCGTCACTTTCGACAAGACCCGGAACCTGATCGAGTTGCAGGTCAAGTGTCAACTCAGGCCCCTGCAGCGGGTCGATGTACACCGCTTTTTCGACCTGCCAGACATCGACGTTGTTGTGAAGCGTGAACTGCGTTCCGCTGTAAATGGAACATTTCAAGGTCGCGCGTGAGCGACCAAGGTCATCATTGGTAAAGGCCAGACGTGGTGCATCGAGGATGAAATCGTGAATACTTTCCTTCCACACCCCGTTCACTGTCGACACTTCACCGCTTATGGGCGGCAGGTAAGTGTCGCTGTCGAAACGGGCGGTATATTCCTGTGATAACAGATCGTTGATCCTGCCCCGTGCCATGGCACAGATGGCGCCCCACCCCAGCATGACGTTGTTGTCGGGATTGGCCATCCATTGCACGAGCCCCTCGAGGGAAGGATCATTGAGCAGCGATTTCTGCCCCATTCCCTCCTCTTCAGTGCGCACGCTCAGCAACCCCAGTTCGTCAGGGAAGTCTTCCAGCGGAAGGGGCAGGATGATATGGCCTTCGATGTCGCCAAGAAATGCATCGTCACACGAGGCAAATATCAGGACAAACCGGTCATCGGTACCTTGAGGTGCGGTATAGACGCCCTCTGCATCGAGAGAGCCCGGACCTTCCAGCGGCAGACGCCATGAGACAGGCGTGGCCTCGTCGCTATCGAAGAAGGCTCGCAGACGTATCTGCCCGGCGGACAGGTTGACGTCCGGGAACGGTCTGACTGTCAACGGTGACACTATCTGCCTGACGAGCACCCAGGCAGAACGCGTCTCACCTGCGCTGCCGACCTGCAGTTCATCGATCACATACGTCTTGTCCGGCACTCTTGCCGCCGCGACATAGCTGCAATCGTGGCCAGGCACCTTACCGGGTTCTAGCGTACCGCTTTCCCCCGCCACCGGGTTGCGCACCGTCCACTGCAGTGCTGCATCGTCCAGTGCGCCGCCCGCCAGTTCCACGGTCTCGCCGGCGTTGCATACCTGAATCAAGGGACTGATGTTCAACCTGTGTTCCAGTACAGTGACAAGCGCAGCGCTGCTGTGCCCGTTGTGCGTGGCGACCACCCTTATGCGATTGATCGTGGGGCTTGACGTTTCAGCGCCAGGTGCCTTGTACAGCCCTGCAGAATTGATGCTGCCCAGGCCTGCACTGCCACCTGCCGGGTCCTCCAGTGACCAGATCACACCTGAGACACCGGGTTGGGTGCTGAACTGCTGACTGCCTCCTGCCGCCATTATCGGCTGCAAAGGATTGATGACGAACGTCGTCAGGGTCGGGTTGACGCGGCCAAAAATGACAATGTCACGAGGGATGTGCAGGCTCTGGCTTTCGATGAACTGGTCAGCCCCCACCTTGATGTTGTCCTTCAGGAAGGCTTCGGCACCGATCCCGGCCGAAAAGGTGGTTTCAAACATCGGATCGATGCTTGCGCTGACTGATTCCAGCAATGCGTAGTGAACGAGGTCGAGTATCACCTGCTCGATAAAACTCCAGAACCAGCCCGTACGGCGAGCCAGATCAAGGTCACCGGGGGCAATGTAGGTTTTATCGAGCGCATAAGCCGTTCTGACGAACGTGAGGCCTTGCAGTTCATAACTAGTGTCGAGCCTCAGGGACAAACCAAAGGTGACGCTTTCCTGCTCGGGATAACCCTCTGCCGAAATACGCACTATGGCTGCCGAAGACCAGGTGATATGAGTGCTGGTGCCCTCGACGCCCAGTACGAGCGGCTGCTCGACCGTGGCAGGGAAGTTCATTTTTTCAATGACGCAAACCACCACATAACCCGTGTCCGGATCGGTTTGTTCGATCGTCATGGGCGGCACGCTCAATTCTCCGGAGGTCAGCTTCGCTTCCCAGCGTGAACCCTGTGCATCGTAGGCAAACGAAAATGCCTGGCTGCCGAATGCTTTCTCGATAGCAGCGAACAAGGCAAAGGGGGTTGTGGCCTGGTCAAAAAGTACGGTGGCCGAATAGTGCTCCCCGACGTCGTCAGGAATGAAATAGGGGTAATCAGCCGGAAAGTCGTCCCCCCTGTCCTGACCCGCCATGTTGATGCACACAAGAACAGCGCCGTCGCCATCATTATCCCGCTCCGCTGCCGGGTTTTTCTGCGCACGCAGCGTAAAGCCATCCGGCGTCATCAGCCCTCCGCCTTCGCCGCCTATACTGCCCAACTCCAGGATACGTTTGTCATCGGGCTGTCCTTTGAACCAGTTCTGAAAAATCTGCCCGATCCTTTTTTGCTGCTCTTCAGTGTCGGCTCCCATAAACCTGAAGTCATCACAGTTCCTGAGGTCCAGCAGGATGCGACCGTCGTCGTCCACGTCTCCCGACGCAGTTGTCAGGTCCACGTTCAGCAGTACTCTGGGGGCGGTCAAGGGGTTGATCGCCGTGACTTTCTGGATATGCCAGCCCTGAGTCTCGGCAACGAGCAAGAGCCAGGAACCGGCTGTGACCGGACAACTCAGGCTTGCATGATTGTGCTCGGCCCTCTCGAACGATAACTGGGGCGCATCCAGCAAAAAACCGCTGAGGATGTCTTTCTGCTTGCCCGGAATCGTGTCAACCGCTGCATCGATACGAAACCCGGTATCAGCGGTATGGCAGGCGATGTGATTCTGCACCAGCACCTCATTGAGCTGCTTGCGCGCCAGTACTGCAATGCATCCCCAGCGATGCATCACGTCGTTTTTGCTGTCGCGCATCCATGACACGAGACCTTCCAGCGAACTGCCATCCATAGCGGTTTTCTCCCAGCCAAGCATCAGCCGCTGAATCAGTCGAGCACACTGAAGTCGATAAAGGGGAAGGTCACGTAGGTCGCCCCGTCGTCAAAGCTGACGGCAACCGTAACCCTGTTGGTCTCGCTGTTTCTCTTCAGGCGCGCCAGAAAATCCTTGGGAAGGATTACCGATACCTCTCCCGCCTGATGCTCCGCCGAGGTAACGGGTTCGGCAGCCCCCGTACGAATGTCGATTCTTTCTTCCCCTCCTGCCTGCAATACGCCTATGGCCTTGACCTGTACGCGCTGGCCCTGCGCCATATAGACCCATGCGGCCAGATCAAGCCCGGCGCCCTTCTCAGGCACGCTGCCCAATGGAATTCGCGCATCAGTGGCAGGTGGACGCTTGATCTGGATCACTGGCCAGCCTTCCTTGATCCCTCTGACTTCCAGATCGAATATTTTCGACATTCCCGAGGGTTGCGACACAGGCTTGACCTCGTAATAGACACTGACATGCCGCCCCATGTTGGCAGGCACGGCAGAGGCAGGGATATCGAATGAACCGGGATCATCCGGTAAAGGACTGGCAATGAAGCTGCCCGTGTTGCCGTAGCCGTCCCAATGCATTTGCACGGTATCGTCGACACCGGTGAGGGCGCTGTCCGGAATACGGACACGTGCTCCACGTAAAAGACTGGATGCAAAGATATGCCCCGCCACGCCGTTCTCGATCACACCGTCGATAATGGCATCGTCGATCTCCGGCGGCGGTAGATCGAGGGGTTTGCGGATCATTACTTTGTGTGCAATGGCGCTGCCCGCCTGGCCTTCGCGCGCGTACTGCCAGGTAAGCTCGATTTCCTTGCCGTTGTTCTGCAGCAGCCATTGATACGAAAGATCGAACTGCAGCACGCCGCTGTCGAGATTCGAACGATCAGTACGCAGGCTCTCTGCCTCTTGTTGCACACCGCTTGCGTACAGCACCACGCCGTCGTCGATACGCATGCCGGGATAGGGCTCGATGACCAGTGTGAGGCCGTCGGGAAAGGAATTGGGGTCCAGCGAGCCACCGCTGAATCCTTCAATCGTCAACGCGGGCAGCATAGGTTGCGAAGGAGCGACGACAGACAGCCTCTGAATGAGCGACACCGTCGGTTGCGTGGGTATTGCATAGTCGACGCTGTAGTGCATGAGAAAAAAACCGTCTTCGATCATCGACAGCTCGGTCACACCGATGACCCACAGCAACGTTTGCCCCACATCCGCCTCGGTCACCTCTTTTGACTGAACGAGGGAGATCAGGCAAAAATCTTCATCCAGGTAGAGGTCGAGCGTAAGCGTGACCCTGTCACCCGCAAGCATGGCGCGATAAGGCGGCGTCACGATCGAAATGGTATCGATCTTTTCCAGCAGCGCGGGATCGAGGTGCAGGTCATGAGACTCCTTGCACTGCGCGACTGCCAGGGCAGGCACCATGATCGACCGCTCGCCGACGTAGAAAAACAGCCGCGCGGACTCTTCGCCCGGATCGTTCCGCTGGGCGGGATCGAGGAGCCGATAGGAATAAAACACCCAGCCCTGATCCAGCGCCTTGAGCAATGCATTATCAATCTCCAGAAGCATGCCTTCGGGCCCTGGACTGATAACCTCCTGGATATCTGCAAAGAAATCCACAACCTCCCCTGCAGCCCCGCAGCCTCGCCAGTTAGGGTAGAAAAAATCACCGTCAGCGATGCCCGGATAACCGACATACGTCGTCAGGGCAGCGGAGCCCAACCTGGCCAGATCGATGTAATTGCCAGGCTGTTGCAGGTCAGGCACCTTTGGCGCAGGCAGATTGCGGGTCATATCGGATGGCTCCTGTCGCATTTGTACTCGACTCAAGAACGAAACGCTGCGGGCATCAGGCTCACGACAGCGGGTGGAGTATTTCTACCCTGCGCTCACTGCCCCGCCTACTCGCACAACTGCTAGGTTGCCTGCCTGCGGAGGGTTGTTAGGGTTAATACGAGCCTGGCTTCAGCACTGCCGGCTCAATAATGCCCAGGCGCACGGATCAGAGATTGTCAGGCGTCCGCGCACTCGTCTCTTCCCCGATCAAAGAGGTCCGCCTCCATGCCTGCAGCCAACAGTTCCGTGCATTCCAAAGCGCTCAGTTTCATGAGCAACCTGAAAAGCGGTGTCGATCCGCGCACCGGGCTTTACAACGTATCGATCGATCTGCCCGAGTTGAAATGCAATGACTTGCGCGGTCCGGACATCAAACCCACGCTGTCTTACAGCCCCTTGAATACCCTGGACAGTGGCTATGGCTACGGCTGGACCCTCGAACTTTCGCACTACGATATCAATCGGCATATTCTGTCTCTAAGTACCGGTGAAACTTACCGCATCGACAACACCGACGGCGCCGAGCTGCTGGTGAGGGAGAAAAAACTGGATACGTTTCACTTCTACAAGATCGATCAAAGAAACTTTCGTGTGACACATAAATCCGGACTCAGGGAACTGCTGACCGTGCACAGCGCCGGCGACTCCCAGGTTGCCCTCGTCACCCGGATCATTGCGCCCTCCGGGCACAGCGTGCACCTCAGTTATTCCGCTGCGGGCAACAGTCAGTTCAGGTTGAAAGAGATCACGGATGACGCCGGTGAAAGACTGCTTGCCGTGTCGCGCAGCGATAAGATGGTGAGCATTGATCTCTACCCTGATTCAGGCACGGATGGCCAACTGACCGATTACAAGCTGATCCTCGGTTACAGCGATAACCGCGTGATACGTATTGTTCTGCCTACCGAGAATGAGGCGAGCTGGGAGTTCGAACATGATTACAGCCACGAACAGCTGTGCATCGTGTCTGTACGCACGCCGACGGGCGGAAGGGAATTCCTGAGCTACCATGACGCTGGGCACACATTTCCTGCCAGTGCCCATCGTACCGCTCTGCCCAGAGTTACCCATCACCGGACTGAGCCGGGGTTTGGTCAATCTGCGGTCGATGTGGAATACATCTACAGCGACAGGAACTTCCTGGGTGCCGGTCTTACCATAGCCTGGGAAAACGACGGCCTGGACAACCTGTTCAAAACCCTCCAGGACTACGACTACGTCTGCACTGAAAGCCTGTGTATCGATGACAAACCCGCACGCACTGTTCAGCGCACCTTCAACCGGTTTCATCTGCAGACGCTGGAAGTCACCTCCCAGAACAACCATACCCAGACGTTACGTACGAACTACAACATCAGACCGGGCCAACCCTTTGACCAGCAACCCATCGATTGCCAGATGCCCCGTGATATCACTACAGAGTGGACCGTGTCGGGTGAGTCGGCGATACGCAAGGAGACAGTCACCCACACCTACTACCCTGACGGCAACCTGCAGAGCAAGGCACGCGCGGACGGAGTCGTCGAACACCTGACGTGGTATCCAGCGCAAGGCGAGAGAAGCCCGGACGGCAGCGAACTCTGCCCCGCCAACCCCGAAGGTTTTGTCAGTCAGTTGAAGGAAAAGACCATTACACCCGCGAAATCCAGTCAGGGTGGCGCTCCGACGTTGAGTACGCGTTACACCTATGCAGCACTGCCTGCGCTGGAGGGCAGTGACATGCCTGAATGGATCGTGCCGGTTACCGAGACGATGGTGCACCTGGACGCTGACGGCAACGGTAATGAGCTGGAGTTGCAGCGCACCCGCAAAGAGTATTTTCACGCTCTAGAAAAACCACTTTCGCATGGGCGCACCCAGCGTCAGACTCAAACCTTGAATAAAAAATCGACCTCTATCACCTACGATTACAAAAAAATCACGAGTGAACAGACGGGCCTGCAAGCCTTGCAGACTAAACAGTGCCTGAGCAACGATTTCGATAAAACCACCAAGACGAGCCTGCGCCAGCAGTCACTGCAGACGGCACTTGAGCAAATGAGCCTTGCCGATGGTGTGAAGATTCACTACAAGTACGACGTTCTGAGAAGAGTGATTCTTGAAACGACTGCGCCAGGCATGCCACTCTTCGAGGCCAGCCGTTCTTACCAGTACACCTTGTGCGCGGGATCTGAAGATCAGGCCGAACAGGTCATGACCGATGCACTGGGTGTAAAGACCTGTACCCGAGTGGACGGAATGGGCCGGATCATCTTCGAAGCTCGGGACAACCTCGACAGCAATAACCCGCAGGCCCTGAAGCAAATATATTCGGCCTGCTACGACGACTGGGGCAACATGCTCACAGAAACCGTGTACGACCATCGCGACAATGATCAACCGCTCGTTCTCACCAACCGTTACCTGTATGACGACTGGAACCAACAACGCTGCGTTATCGGCAGCGATGGTGTGCAGACCCATCAGTTGTTCGATCCCGTCGGCAGCACAGAATCCGCCAGCCCGATTCTGCGCAGTTGGGTTCAAAGCGCCGGGCCGGAACCGCTCATTACCGGTCGCCAGGAAATCTGGCTGAACCTGCTCGGCAAACCGGACCGCATCAACCGGACCGCATCATCAGCCAGAACGGCGATGGAGAGACAGCCAGCACTCAGACCTTTTTATACGATGGCCTGGGACGCTGTACGAAGCAGATCGATCAACTGCAGCAGCAAACGTTGTACCGCTACGATGCATGGTCGCGCATGATCACGACAACGTTGCCCGACACCAGCGTGGTCGAACGCAGTTACGCCGTACACAGTTCTGCCGAGTTGCCGGAAAAAATTGAAGTCATTCACGCCGACGGCACGACCCGGACGCTGGCAGGTGAGCAGGTATTCGACGGACTGCAGCGTCTGACGCAGACCCGGATTGGCAACCGGACCGAAACCTTCACTTACGAGGATGGCCTACCACAGATCAAGGCAAGAACAACCGGTAAAACCGACACCATACAGTTCACTTACGACCCGACACTGACGCATCAGGCCCTGACCAGCACTGCGCCGGATGAAAGGGTCCGCTTCGAATACCACGACAAGAGCGCCCGCCTGCTTCTTGCAGAGAACGAACAGGGTAAACGCACCTACCACTATGACGCGCTCGGCCGCCTGCAGCGTGAGGCATGGACCGATAAGCAGGGCAACGACTGGACAACCTTTCACGAGTCGTCATCAAAGGGACGTCCTGTAAAACGTAGCGAGCAGATCCCCGGCACGACCCTATCTATCGAGACAAAGTATGACTATGACACGCTCGGTCGAATCGCAACGCTGGAGCAGGGCAATCTTGTTGCAGAGTTAGGCTACGACGATTTGGGCCGCGTTGAGCTGATATTGACGACCGACATCAACGCATCGACCGTGTTGAGCACGGCACTTGAATACGATGATCAGGGAAGGGAAACCCTCAGGACGCAGTGTTTTCCCGAACAGCCCACGCGCTACATTCGTCAGGAATGGCAAGCGGACAATCTGGTCAAGAGCCGACACCTTCACCTGAACGACGGAACCAGTCTGCTGCTTGAAGAGTTCAGGTACGACGCCAGAGGACGTCTTGACGATTACCGTTGTTCAGGCGCCACGCTCCCCAAAGATGTCATGGGCCGCGAGATCACGAAACAACAGTTCAGCTTCGATGCTCTGGACAACATCACGCTGAGCAAAGCCGAATTTGCCGATGGCAAGTTCGAACTCGCCATGTTCTCGTATGACACTGATAACCCCTGCCAACTGACAGGTATTGCGTACATGCCTGCAAGGGCAACACCGAATCCGTCGTTCACCTACGACCTGAACGGCAACCAACTCAATGACGAGCGAGGCCAGAAGCTTGAGTACGATAGCCAGAATCGTCTGGTGGGTGTTCATGGCTCCGAGGGCGAGCCCGTCAGCGCCTATGCGTATGACGGTCATGATCACCTCGTAACGTCCAGACACGGCAGCGCCAGTGAAACGCTGCACTTCTATCAGGGGCATCAGGAAAGCAGCCGTATCCAGGACGGTCACCGCACCCAGCACCTTTATCTCGACGAGCAACCACTGGGCCAGCAGACGACGGAGGACCCGCAAAAAACACTGCTGTTGCTCACCGACGCCAACCGGAGTGTGCTCGGTGAATACCAGCAAGACACGTTGAGAACGGCGGTCTACAGTGCCTACGGGGAGCAGCCGCCGGACCAACCGCTTCTCGCACTTCATGGGTTCAACGGCGAATCGCGTGAGGCATCCACCGGCTGGTACCTGCTGGGTAACGGCTACAGGGCGTACAACCCTGCCCTGATGCGTTTTCACAGTCCGGACTTCATGAGTCCATTCAGCGAGGCGGGGGTCAATCCTTATGCCTACTGCCTGGGCAACCCCATCGCCCTGCGTGACCCCACCGGCCACGACGCAGCCAACCAGAGTGGCCGGTTGCGTCGACCGGATGAAAATGTGGTGCCGGGAAGTTCCGCTGGTGATGGTTTTGGAATCGTGGACTGGGTGATGCTGGGTGTGGGCGTCGCATTCACCATAGCGGGTGCCTACGCGACAGTTGCCAGCTTTGGAACAGCCGCGCCGGTAACGGTTCCTGTCTCGGCCATGGGGATCTCGATGAGTGCCGCATCAGCCTCGACAATAGCCACCGGGATGCTCGCTCTGGGTACGGTGGTGCAGGCTGCGTCAACTGCGGCCAGCGCATATGGCGCTGCTACCAACAACAATACCTGGCGCGCAGCAGGCATGTACTCGGGTCTGGCAACGCTACCTCTCTCATTCGGCGGCGGCGCAATCGCCTCCACAGTGAAAAGTACCGTCAAAGCGGCTCTTGCGCCTGCGGCAGCCGCGCAGACGGCAGCTAGAAGCAGCTTATCGTCAAGCGTCGCAGCTATGGCAGCGAGTGAGTCGAACGCGGGATCGCTTGGCGCTGCATCGAGAACCTCGAACGGCCTGAGAAGCGGTCTCGGCGATGTCATCACTCTACCAAGAGCTGCTCTTAAACCTCAGCTCATGGCGATTAACGTAGACATGAGCTCTTCAAGGCTGCACACGCTGCCGATAAAAGTGCCAGGCAGTAACCCCAGTGTCAGCGGTGCGCGGACCGCAGCCAGCGCCAATCAAGCCAATCAACCGGTACTGAACAACGTGCCAGCCATGGCAGTCACAAGTCAGAATATCCAGCCGACATTCGTCATCGCAGAGCAGTTTCCGGCGAACGGCAAACTGAACTATGGGATCAGAATGATTGGATACAGCTGATGTGACGCAACGCTACGGGCTTGCTGTGACATGAAGCCTACCCAGTGAGTGCATGATCACATAAAAGGTGGAATGGCCGGGGTGCTCTGAGCGAGCACTTCCGCCTGTTCAAAACCTCACTATAGATCACTCTTGAAACAACTTCTAATAATCGATGTTGCCCTGCCACTATTGCAAAAACTGCAGTTACACCTTCATCACTGCAACGACCCACAACTTCCAAGCCGCCTTGTTTTTTTCAACGAGACATATCCACATACAAAAAGAAATAGAAAACCCCGTCACATGCCATCTATTTCCCCTTGAAAAATCAGTAGGAAAGTTCTTACAGACACAGTCATCAACCAAGTAAGACTCACCCCTTTATCAATCAAACTCCCCGCACTAGAATCCCGCCCCGTCATGACACGCAATAAAAACGCCATACCATTTGATATAAATAGATACATATAACGCAAAAAAATTTCTACACTTCAACTCGCCATAAGGTTCTTACCGTGAAAAAAACAGCATCCGTACTGGGCCTGACCGTGGCCGCCGCACTTTGCGCAGCGTCGGCATCGGCAAATACCGGCACCATCAACTTCGAAGGCAAGATCACCAGCAGTACCTGTCCGATTGAAGTCGTCAATCCCGGCGACGGCGCAGTGGGCAATCTGGTGAAAATGGGTTCGGTCGACGCCAGCCGTTTTACCAGCGTGGGCCAGGAATACAGCGGCAAGCGATTTGCCCTGCGCATCGACGATAAAGGCAGCTGCGGTCTGACCGGCGTCGATGATGTCGCCAAGGTGACATTCAACGGTACTGCTGACACCTCTGGCAGCTACTTCGGTGTCACCCCTACCTCCGATGGTGCGATCGGTGTGGCCATCGTGATCAAGGACCACACCGGAGCGGCTGTTGCCCCCGGCGCGGAATCTGCCGACTACCCGCTGATCAAGGATGGCATCACAGACATGGTATTCGATGCCTACTACAGGTCGACCGCTGCCACAGTCACTGCGGGTACGGCCTCGGCAGACGTGCAGTTCGTTGTTGCAATCAACTGATCTGCCCGTCTGCCCCCGACATGATGGTCCACGCACCATCCACCTGAAACATCGTCAATGCATCCAGACCTCCTGAGGTCTGGACGCACAAGGTAAATCCAATGATCGGCGTAACCCGTCAGCAGGTTTTTGCAAGCCGTGCATGCGCGCTTTGCGTGACTTTGCTCATGCTCACCGCTTTCACGCACGAAGCTCGTGCGGCATTGACCGTCAATGCAACTCGCGTGGTATTTGCCAGCGACAAGCGCAGCACTTCGGTCATCATTTCCAACCCGAGCAATCGACCGTTCGCCGTTCAGACGTGGGTCAACACCCAGGCGGACGACGCTACCTCGCTCGTGCCGTTTGCCCCCTCACCCTCCCTGTTTCGCCTCAACCCCGGCAAAGAACAGCAGGTGCAGATAAACGGCCTGCCCAATGATCTGCCCGATGATCGCGAATCGCTGTTTTTCTTCAATGTCCAGGAAATCCCACAGGCGGACGCGGCACAAGGCAACGTACTGAATATCGCACTGCGCACACGCCTGAAACTGTTCTATCGGCCTGCGCAGCTCAAGGACAACCCCATCTCGCGGCTCAAGGATCTGCAATGGTCGGTCAGCAGGCTGGAGGGAAAAACCTACCTGACTGCCGCCAATCCGACGCCTTTTCACGTGTCGTTCATTCGTCTGGAAGTCACTCGCAGCGGCAAGACTGAAAAGCTCAAGCAAGCCGCCATGCTCGCCCCCTTTTCGACCCAACGTTACCTGCTGGACGAGACCTACGCGACACCAGGCGTGCAAGTGGTGTTTTCAGCCATCAACGATTACGGCGGTTACAGCACGCCACTTACCGCCCCTGCCCCGCTGACACCCTGAGTCGGCGTTTTTTAGATTCACCTCCAGGACATTGAAAATGACGCTATTACCCGAATCCGGGCTCATACCGGTGCGCCTGCGTTTTATGCGCCTGTTATTGGTATGCGGAAGCGGTGCCCTGATCCTGAAGCCGAGCACCGGTGCTGCGGCTACGCTCCAGTTCCAGTCAGGCTTCCTGCGTCAGGGCCCCGGTTACTCCAGCGATGCCGGCGCGCAGGCGCTCGATTCGCTCATCGACACTCAGGATCTGGTCCCGGGAAGCTATTGGGTAGAGATCTACGTGAACACGCGCTATTTCGGCCAGAGACAGATCCGTTTTATACAGCGCCCGACGGACGAAGGTCTTGTGCCATGTTTCTCCAGCCCGATACTGGAACAGATGGGGCTTCGGGTTGAAAGCCTTGCCGAACCTGCCTTGTTGCAAGAGCAGTGCGTCGACCTGCTGCGACTGGTCCCGGGATCACAGATCGAATTCGACGGCGGCAGGCTCCAGTTGTCACTCTCCGTCCCGCAGGTTGCCATGCGCCGCGACATGCTCGGCCAGGTCGATCCAGCCCTCTGGGATCATGGTATCAACGCTGCGTTTTTCAGCTATCAGGCGTCAGCCCAGCAAAGCACCGCAAGCCATACCGGAAGGCGCAACAGCGCTGATCTATACCTCAATAGCGGGATCAATCTGGGTGCCTGGCGACTGCGCAGCAATCAAAGCATACGCCACGATGAAGAAGGCGGCCGCCAATGGACACGGGCCTACGCCTATGCACAGCGGGATCTGCCAGGTACTCATGCGAACCTGACCCTGGGCGAGACTTATACGGCAGGTGACGTCTTCGCGAGCGTGCCGATAGAAGGCGCGCTCATCAGGACCGATCAGGAAATGCTGCCGGATGCGCTTCAAGGCTACGCACCGGTGATCCGTGGTGTTGCACAAAGCCGCGCCAAACTGGAGGTGTTTCAGAACGGCTATCCGATCTATTCAACCTACGTCAGCGCGGGCCCTTATGCGATTGACGATCTGACCACAGCAGGCAGCGGCGAACTGGAAGTCGTGCTGACCGAGGCTGATGGGCAGGTCCGGCGCTTTATCCAGCCCTATGCCACGATCAGCAACCTGCTGCGCGAAGGCGTATGGAAGTACAGCGCTGCGCTCGGACGTTACAACGGCGCTCGGGACAGCGAACAGCCCTGGCTGTGGCAAGGCACTTTGGCCATGGGTATCGGCTGGAACTCGACGCTTTATGGTGGCCTGATGACCAGCGATATCTACCAGGCCGGAGCGCTTGGAATATCAAAGGACATGGGACAACTGGGTGCGCTGGCCTTCGATCTCACCCATTCGCTTGCCGATACAGACAGGCGTGATGAGGCCAGCGTGCAAGGCATGAGTTATGCGATCAAATACGGCAAGGCATTCGCGACCGACACCAGCCTGCGTTTCGCGGGTTATCGCTACTCCACCGAAGGGTATCGGGACTTCGACGAGGCTGTGCGCCAACGCGACCAAAGCAATACGTTCAGCGGCAGCAGACGCAGCCGTCTGGAAGTGTCCATTCATCAACGGATCGGGTTGCGCAGCAGCCTCGGCATGACGCTGTCACAACAGGACTACTGGGGTACCCGGAGTGAGCAACGCCAGTATCAATTCAACTTCAACACTCGATATGCCGGCATCACCTATAACCTGTATGCCTCGCAATCGCTGAGCGAGGGGCGCAATCGCAACAGCGATCGGCAAATCGGTCTCAGTCTGTCAATGCCTCTGGACATCGGTCATTCCAGCAATGTCACGTTCGATATGCAAAGCAGCGGCAGCCGTCACAGTCAAAGAGCGAGCCTGAGTGGCAGCCTTGACGATAACCGCCTCAGCTACCGAACCAGCCTGAGCAGTGACGACGGGCACCAACGCAGCATCGGGGTTTCGGCAGGCTACCAGGCCGCTTTCGGCAGCGTTGGTGCAGGCGTCACTCAAGGTACCGGTTATCGCAGCACATCGATCAACGCCAATGGCGCCGTTCTGCTCCACGCCGACGGCATCGAGCTGGGACCCAATCTGGGCGACACCATTGCGCTGGTGCAAGTGCCTGGCACGCCAGGTGTCGGCATTCTCAACGCCACAGGGGTCGAAACAAACCGCCAGGGCTACGCGCTGGTCCCCTACCTGCGCCCCTACAGGTACAACCAGATTGCTCTGCAGACGGATCAGCTTGGCCCGGAAGTCGAAATCGAAAACGGCAGCGCTCAAGTGGTGCCCACACGGGGAGCGGTGATCAAGACCACCTTCGCTGCTCGTACGGTCACGCGATTGGTCATTACCGCCCGGACCGCCGGGGGGCAGCCGTTGCCATTCGGAGCCCGGATCAGCGATGCAACCGGAAAGCCGCTGGGAATTGCCGGCCAGGGTGGACAGGTCTTGATCGCCACTGACGCCCAACCGCAGACCCTTGACGTGCACTGGGGCGAACAAAGCGAGCCGCAATGCCGCCTGCATATTGATCCAGCGAGCATGCCGCAAACCGATGGCTATCGCTTGCAAGAGCTGACCTGCACTTGATCGCCACGCAACCGACACCGTTAAACCGCCCGCCGCCAAGGAACACCTTGATGAACAACCCAATGAAGCGCCTGACAAGGGGCCTGATCGCCCTTGGTATCCTCTACGGTGCCAGCGTCCAGGCGCAACCGCAAAAGCAAAACCCCAACAACGATTGTTACTGGGTTTCCACCCCTGGAATCAAAGACTTCCGTCGCGACATCGGCGCGCTGTATATCCCCCGGGATGCGCGCATCGGCAGCGTTATCGGTACGGTGGACATGAGCGCACGAAGCACTGATCTGGCCAACCTGCACGCTGCCTGTGGCAACAACGGCACGGTGCTTCTCGAATTCAACGCGGTCGCAACTGCACCGATCTTTCCGGGCGTAATCGACCCGATCAATGGTGAAGATGTAACCGGCAAAATAGTGCAAACCAATATTCCAGGCGTCGGTGTCAGGATCAAACTGGGTTATCCGTTCACCAGCCCGTTTGGCCCTTGCGCCAATTGCTTCTTGCCGGTGGGGGGAAATCCGACGGTGCCCTACCTCGGGATCAACGACCACCAGCAGATGCTGACTTCGCTCAGCATGACGTATCTGACTAATGTGATAACACTGGTGAAGACCGGACCGATCCCGCCTGGCCCGCATCAACTGGACGGTGGCGAACTCTGGTCCGGCAGCGTCACGACGCTGGGCAGGATCATGAGATACGGACTGGTCGGCACCATCATCCAGGCTCAGTGCACTGTAGGCAGCAACCCGGTCAGTGCAGATCCGGTACAACTGGGTGAATGGGACAGCTCGGACTTCACAGGACCAGGCTTTACCACCCCCCCGGTTCCTTTCAGCATTGCCCTGAGCAATTGCGAGACCGATGCCAGCGGAGCGTTCGTGAGCACCGCACACATCCAGCTGGACGGCGTCAATGGCTCAACACCTATTGGGCCGGCCAGCAACGGCATTTTCAGCCTGACGAGCGATTCGGGAGCTGAGGGGATGGGCATTCAGATCCTCAAGGCCGATGGTGTTACGCCGATGGAACTGCAGGCAGAAGTGCCTCTGGTCACGATTATGCCGGGCAGCACCACGCTCAATTTCAATGCCCGTTTCTACCAGACCCATACCAGAAGCGAGATTCGTCCGGGGCTGGCAAAAGGAGCGCTCAGTTTCACGATGACCTACCGGTAGTGGTGAGCGCTCGATAGCCGACTTTCCGGATCAGTTGGACAGCGTCGGCCTCAGCGACCCGAATGGCATCCAGCTGACTTTCTCATCGAAACTCACCTTCGTGCGCACCTCCAGCAGACCACCTGTCTTGAAACGTTGCAGGTCGGTTTTGGTGATGTGTCCGACATCGATGGTATCGGCGACATGGGGGACCGGAGACTCTTTCAAGACATCGATGGTCAGGTTCTGTCCTCCGACGCTCAGGCCGATAACCTGAATGTTAATGAATTGGCTGGTGTCCATGAACGGCCAGCTACCCAGCGTAAAAAGGGCCCTTCCTCCCTCTGCAATGCTGCCCAGACTCAACCGCCCGCCCGAAACCTTGTCGCACTGCACCACGGGAAAGCCGCTGATCGTCGATACCTTCAAAGTGTGAGTGTTCGAAACGTGAGGATCCGCGACGCCGCTTTCGTGCACTTCGTAATAGACCGGAATTGATTTTCCGAAATGCTGCGCGATGCAGGTAGGCGGGATGGTGAACGTCCTCGCGTCCTCATGTGAAGTGTGAAAGGAACCCACACTGTCTGGCTCCGCCCACTGCACCGAGACTGTTTCTCCGGCACGAATCACGGCGCCGTCAGGTATTGTTACCGTGTCGCCGTGGATGGCATGTATCGGGTTGAGCGTGCTGGTTGCTGCCGAGCCAGTCGCTTGTGTGACTCTCGGGGGAGGCAGTACGCGAGGTGCAGGCTGGGCTTTGACCTCAAGTTCAAAGGGTTGGGAATACGGGCTGAGATTGCCCGCCCGATCGCCGAGTCTGTAGAACGCGTAACGCGTTCCATCCTTGCGCGACAGAATCATGTCACCACCAAACTCGAGCGCGACCGGCTTGCCCACTTCTTCTCGCTCGAGGATCCTGGTTGAAGCTACATCAGCGTCACTGAAATTGAAGGCATTTTCACTCCAGTACCAAGTCACCTCATCACCAGCCTTGCCGCCACTGTAAACAGGCACAATGCCAATGACTTTATTGTCGTGGTCATGCAGATACTGTTCTGTGATAGTCGCAGTGTCGAACTCCAACTGGCCGGAGGCGGCGTTCAGTACAGGGGCGATCACATCCACCGTAACGATCTGTCTCGACGAATCGTTCGAGTTGCCATCTGAATTGACCACCACGTAATGAAGCTCATGCACCCCTTGGGTCAATTGCGCAACAGGTATGTCGAAGATCAGATCATTCGCAGGCAAGGTAGGCACTTCGCCATTCAGCTGCCGCTCTTCAAGCATTTTTTTATCCCAGAATATAATGAGATTAAAACGCTCACCGGGCCTCGGGGTGTATTCCCAGGCAGGCACTTCGATCCGCAATGGCGAGATCGCCATGCAGGCAGGCAGCAGACCCGTTTCGTCCCATCGGGAATCGTCAGCCATCAAATCGGCGACAACAGGTAACGCGAGTTCTTGCTTTGGAGTGGAGTCGGTCATGTGCACCCTCACCATCCGGTTTCATAGCGTCATGAAATCGGCATCAATTTTTCAAGATCCAGATTTAACACGCTGACCCGTGTCGTAAACACTGGCAGATCTGCTAGGTCGTCGGTGAGAGACATACGCAAAAAGGGAAGACCTGCTGGCCGTCCCTTTGGGTGCGGTAGAAATTTCTGGCGAATTACCAGTTGTACCTGAGTCCGACGTTGGCACCCCAAGGCTGCTCAATGCTGCTGCCATTGCTGTATTCGAAGTCCATGTGCGCCTCCAGCCGCTCGGAAAACGCAACGGCGACGCCAGCTCCCAGCTCACCGCGCGAACCGGAAATGTCATTGTCGAACCGGTTGTCGTTCACTTTCACTTCATTGCTTTTGACGAACTCATGGGCCAGCGCGACGCGCAGGTATGGCTGAACGATCCGGCCCTGCCCCATATCGAAGTTGCGCCCTGTCGTGACACCCACCTTGCCCAACAGCGAGCGGGTCGAATCACCCTCGGCACGCAGACCGTTATCCAGCTCGTAATCCTTGCCTTCGATGAATGCCCCGATCAGTTGGGTGTAGGGCTCGACGTAATAGCTGCCGTCCAGTTTGATGTGACGCCCAAACTCAACGGACGCACCAACGCCGGAATTGCTGTAGTCCCCCTTGGTGCGCGTACCATCACTGAGATTCACTCGTGCCTTGTTATTGAAGCGGTTGAGTTTGATCACGCTGTCCAGATAATAGCCGCTCTGGCTGTCCAGCCAGGTGCTGTAGGCGCCCACGTAATAACTGTCAACCTTGCCGTTGGCTCCCAGATCCAGATCCAGGTCGGACGTGCTCTGCCCGGCCATCACGCCTGCCAGCCACTGCCCGTTAGTGGTCGGTATGCTGCCGTCCGCTCCCAAAGCAGTTCCGTGCTGCACCTGTTTGTAGCCGAAGCCGGATGCATTGGCCACATTGAATTTATTGCCGTAAGTCCTCATCCAGACCCCTGAGCGCCCACCATTGGCGCGCAGCTCACCCATACGTGTGCGCAGACTGCTCAACTCGCCGTACCACACGGTAGGTGCGGCGTTGAACAGGGCAAGAACTGTCTGCGGTGCAGGACCGATCGTGCGGGTAGTGGCGTCCAGATACCAGTCGTTGTCGCCCTGCTTGATCAGATCATAAGACCAGGTGCCCAGGTCCACTCGTCCGCCGACCAGCGCGAAACTGGCATCACCCGCTTGCGCATGCACCACATGCAGACTGGTGTCGGTAGTCGGATCGCTGCCAGTACTGCCGACCAGCAACTGGTGGCTGCCCGTCGCACTGCCAGTTACGTCGATAAAATCGGTTTGCGCCCCGCCGAAGTCCACATCCATCCTGAAGGTACCGCTGCCAGACAGGTTGGCGACCGACAGGGTGTAAAAGGCAGCAGCCTCGCCGAGCTGGACGGCACCGCCGTTCATCACAAGGTTTTCGACGTTACCGTTGTCGACCATTGTCCACTGCGACCCGTTGCCGACAGCGACACTGCGAGTGTTTTCGAGACGACCGGTCAGTAGAGAGCCGTTGTCCAGGTGCACATTGGCCGTACCGCCGGACTCGGCAACGATATCGCCCGTAAGGCTACTCTGGTTCAGATTGACGGTGGCCGTACTGCTGGCATCAACCTGGACATTACCGTTAAGGCGGCTGTCGTTGACGTTCAGGGTAGCGTGCGACCCGTCCGCGGTTTCGAGGATATTTCCGTTGCCGCCCGTCAAGGTGGAACCGTTATTCACATTGATGACGGCGATGGGTGGAGCGCTTGTCGGGTTCGATTGTGCGACCCTTATCGCAGCACCGGTCTGCCCCGTCACCTGGCTGGCGTCGAGGCTCAACGAACCCTCCCTGTAAACCTGTTCTGCGACGATCAGCACACCCTGCTTAGTACCGGTAATGCTACTGCCGCTCGCCTCGGCCGCTCCTGCAATCAATCGCAGGCCCAAACCACTGGTACCGTTGCCGGTCAATGTCGAGTTCTGCAGATCGAGCAGGCTGAAGTGCGTCACCGAAGCCCCGTTAGTCACGCCAGTGCTGGTACTGTTGGTCAGGGTCACGGTCGAGCCGAAGGTATTGCTTAACTGCCTTATAAGGGAAAGGCCGCTACCCGTGCTGTTGAGCAGTGTACTGTCGACGATCGTTCCCAGGCTTTCGTTCAACGTCGTTCCGCTTCTGACCGTCGAGCCTGTCATCGTGAACGATGAGCCTAACGACAAATCGGCGTACTCGATCGAGGATCCGGCGGTCATCGTGAGGGTGGAGTTCCGAACATTGACCGAGCCGTGCTGGGTTCCACCTTTGACATTCAGCGTTCCCCCCTCGGTCACGATGTAGTTATTACTACTGCTGAGTCGATCAATGTCCAGAACGCCCTTGACTGGAATAGTGGCACCCAGCGCCGTATGGCTGAAAAGCAAAACCGGCAAGAGCGACGTCAGGCTGATCGCAGCAGGCAAGGGGCGACGAATGAACAGATCGGCGATCGACATACATAATATCCTTGAGGCCATGGGCGGCTGATATGCGTCGGGCAACTCCAGCCAGGCCCTTGATGAGTGAGCGGCCGCGCAGACTACATGCTTGCACCTCAAACTTATGCAAGACCAATCTGATGTTATTGTAGGACTCGTCCTACGTAATAATGCCGTCAGCCTCTAAGTTTAAAGCCTGAAATTCAATGCAACAGAACGTTTTGAACTATAAGCTCACCTGCTTAGTTAAACCGGGTGGCCCGCAACAGAAAGGATGGACGCTTCGATTTCGCGACCCTTTGAGTCGAAATCGGCAATACCCGCCCCAAACAATCATCAGGTATTGCCGTATTCAATACAGTTTAATCGTCAAGCCGCGTCGCAGGCCCTCATTCAGGCAGATCGGGGATATCGCAAACTCCCGGCTCTTCCGGTGTGCACAGGTTTAACTCGCCTGGCAGTACGCGCGTTACAACGACCAGGGTCGATTTGACACTTATCTGGGTTGGCGATTTCTTCAACACATAGGTGACGCGGCCACTGCCACGCGTCACGATGGGCTCGATGTAATCTTTATAAGGCACCGTGATGGTAAAACCGTTTCTCACCGCGTTGTCATCCAGCGTTACAGTGTCCGCCGAATAGGCCGTATTAGGAATAGGCGAGTTACCTTGCGAGTCATCGTATGCCTGCCAACTGACATCAACCGTGTTACCTACTTCGAAACTCACCCGATCCCCCGGGATCCGAGCGTTAATTCCATCCCAGGGTTTCGAGCAGCAGTTGATCACTGGAATGGCCGGGTTTCCTCCGGAATACCGGTCTGGAAACTCTACATCTGCAAGTTCTTCCGACTCGACGACAGTCACCTTTACCAGGGTACGCCGGGATTGCTGCTCGTTGACGCCATTCCAGGTGCTGTAATAGACCGGTAATTGTTCGTTGTAGCCACCTTGCTGGATTTTGTCCCAAGGCACTGTGAACTCAACGGGATCGGCGGGCGGGTCGGGAATAACCACCTCATCGACATGAGGTATCAGCGCCCCCCAGAACAGACGCAGGCTCTGTCCGGCGATCACAGGATTTGGCGTCACCAGCGCCTTGGCATTCAGGCCCTTGTCCTCTTCGCCTAGCTCGTTATCTACAGACCCGAGGCTCTTGATGACCACCAGTGGCAGCTTGTCATTTATCGGATCAGGCCCTTCGGGATCCGGATCCGGATCTGGATTGACACCTGCCACGGTGAAATCCACAGAGATGTCAATTTCCGAAGATTTTGTCTTGGCAACGCCCCGGACCACGCTATAACTCACTTTGAAACTGCGCGCGTCCAGCGCTCCCTCTGCCGACAAGGTAGGCCAGTCAATGAAAATCAACATCGGAAAGGTTGACAGCGGCACCGCTCGAACGGTGGTTTTTTCCCAATTGACCTCAATCATGTCCTTGCCTGGTTGCGGGTTGTCATAACCTGGCGCGGGAATTTCCACGTACACGCCCAGACGCGCGTCGGCACGATCAATCAAACCATCATTTGCCAGCGGCACCACCGGCGCTACAAGACTTGCCGGCAACGGATCAAGATCAACGTAGATCTCCTGCCACCTTGAGGGCTGACCAAGGTTGCCGGTTCGATCGACATAGCGATAAAGCACTGCGATCGAGCCATCCTCAAGCGTTTTGACGAGAGCAGCGTCAAGGCTTATGACCGGATCAGCAGCTCCTGGCAAGGCTTGATCCTTTGAGACGGTAATGGATTCGACAGGGTCTACCGGATCGGCAATGCTTTTGGGACCCACCGGCCCCCAATACAACCGAATTTCATCCCCGGCAATGATATCGCTGGAACGAGGAATACTGATATCAAGCGTCGCATGAGCATCGAAGTACGCCAGTGTAAGGCCGTTATCGATGACGTCTTGCGGCAAGCCGGGAGCCTGCCCGGGAATGTTTCCGTTGGGCGCCGTATGGTCGACAGTCACTGACCGGGAAGCCGAACCAATTATGTTGCCATCACTATTTGCGTGCAGATATTCAATCCTATATACGCCTTCGGATTCGAATTTATCCGCGGGTATCACATATTCGCGAATGGCAGGGGTCACCGGATCAGGCAGGTCGATAGTAGCCAGTCGAGCTCCATTCATGATGAATTGCAGTTGTTCATAAGGATTCAGTTGTACAGAATTCGGAATCCTGATCGTCCAGTCTTTTCCCCACTGCGTTCTGGGCCAAAGGTACCTGTCATCTCCATCAATAAACCCGAGCACGCCATCGACGTCGGGCTGATCCAGGTCCACCTTTTTCTGTGAACCCTCGGAACGTTTTTTTCGATAGGACTGCCGCGCCTGCTCAGCGGCGGTCAGTTCGGGTTGAGGTTTTGATACAGTCATCAATGCGTCTCCCTGACGAAGACCCGCCGGACCGACGGGCAATGACACATAGGCCTGAACGGACTTTTCATGTCCGAGAAGGCGGCCTGCCGGCACGCAGCAACACTGCGGTTGCGCGGCCGTACAGACGCCATTTAACGTTGACAGCGGCGTTGTCGATACTGTTGGAAACGCTAGGTGCAGGCACAAAAATGAGGTAAAAATTCTGAGGTGTATCAACTCCGATACATTCCCGACATGCCGATGACAATCAGAAGCGCCACCCTCTCGCCGCGCCTCGCGGCGAATCGGTATGACGGGAGCCTGAATCATCAACAGCGGCCAACCATGGCAGCATCAACAGGCAGCACAGGCACTATGCAGGCATTCACCGATAATTCATTCGACATTACCGCCCCCGAGCAGCGCTGGGCAGTGCGCGCCCTGATCGTCGATGACGACGTGGCGATCCGTGAACTGCTGTGCGATTACCTGACGCGCTTCAATATTCAGGCACGCGGCGTGACTGACGGTGCACAGATGCGTCTTGCCCTTAGCGAAGAAAGCTTCGACGTAGTCGTGCTGGACCTGATGTTGCCCGGCGAAGACGGCCTGTCGCTGTGCCGCTGGCTACGCAGCACCTCGGACATCCCTATCCTGATGCTGACCGCCCGCTGCGAACCCACCGACCGAATCATCGGCCTGGAACTGGGTGCAGACGACTACATGGCCAAGCCGTTCGAACCCCGCGAGTTGGTCGCGCGTATCCAGACCGTCCTGCGTCGGGTTCGCGATGAACGCAGCGATCAACGCAGCACGATTCGCTTCAACACCTGGCGCCTGAACAGCGTACTGCGCCAATTGATTGCGCCCGATGGGCTGGTAGTACCGTTGTCGAACGCCGAATTTCGGCTGCTGCGGGTGTTTCTCGAGCGTCCGCATCGTGTGCTGAGCCGCGAGCAATTGCTGGATGCCGCCCGAGGTCGCTCGATCGAGGCGTTCGACCGCAGTATCGACCTGCTGGTCTCGCGCCTGCGCCAGAAGCTGGCCGACGACCCGAAGAACCCGCAGCTGATCAAGACCGTACGCGGCGAAGGCTATCTGTTCGATGCCAGGGACCTGGGTTGATCCGCAGGTTCGATACGCTCTTTGCCCGTCTGTTTGGCGGCGCGCTATTGGCCATCCTGCTGGCACACCTGCTGGCGTTCATCTGGTTCATGAATTACGGCATGCACCCGATGCAGCCTCCGCCAGGGGGTGAATCTTCTGCTCAGCACGATCAGAGCAGGCCGGATTATCCGGACGAGCGACGCAGACCGGCCAGACCACCGCTACTGGGCGGTCCTGTCGTGCCACTGATCTTTCAGTTCATTACCCTGATCATCGCGGCGTGGTATGGCGCCAAGGCCCTGAGCCGTCCTGTGCAGCGATTGAGCGAAGCCGCCGAACGCCTGAGCGAAAACCTCGACAGCCCGCCGCTGGAAATCTCCGGCCCGCGCGAAGCACGTCAGGCGGCGCAGACCTTCAACCTGATGCAGCACAAGCTCCGTGAGCAGATGCAGCAACGCGGGCGCATGCTGGCAGCGGTCTCTCATGACCTGCGCACGCCCCTGTCGCGGCTCAAGCTGCGTGTCGAACAGATCGAGGAGCCCAGGCTGCACGGGCAGATGACCCAGGACCTCAACGACATGATCAACATGCTCGATGCGACCCTGGCATACCTCAACGAACACCGCAGGACCGAAATACTTCAGCAACTGGATCTACAGGCGCTGATCGAATCACAGGCCGAAAACGCCCAGGACAACGGCGACGATGTGCAATACGAGGGCCAGTGCAAGCCGCTGAAAACCCAGCCCATGGCGCTGCGCTCATGCCTGCAGAACCTGGTCGATAACGCCCTGCGCTACGCAGGCAGCGCGAAGATCGTGATAGAGGACGGCGCTGATCAGGTCAAGATTTCGGTCGTCGATCATGGCCCCGGCATTGCGCCTGAACTGCATGAAAGCGTGTTCGAGCCCTTTTATCGACTGGAAGGTTCGCGCAATCGCAACTCCGGTGGCGTCGGCATGGGCATGACGATCGCCCGCGAAGCCGCACGACGCATCGGGGGGGAATTGTCGTTGGAGCAGACGCCGGGTGGAGGGCTGACGGCGGTGCTGCATTTGCCACGTCATTGAGCCCCAGACGCCACAGGTATTGGCCCTGCGACGTCGCTGGCCTGCGCGAACGTCAGTTCAACGCGGCGTACGCGCCCGCTCGCTACCCACCCAGTCCGTCAACAGACTATAAGCCACCGCCAGCAACGTCGGCCCAATGAACAGGCCGATAAAACCGAACGCCAGCAGTCCGCCAAAAACACCCAGCAATACAATCACCAACGGCAGGTTGCCACCCCGGCTGATCAGGTAAGGCTTGAGCACGTTATCCACGCCACTGATGACGAACATGCCCCAGATGCCGAGGAATATGGCCATGCCGTATTCTCCCTGCCAGACCAGCCAGGCGGTGGCAGGCAGCCAGACCAGCGGCGGACCCATGGGGATCAGGCTGAACAGGAAGGTCAGAATACCCAGCACCAGCGCGCCGGGAATGCCCGCAATGAGGAAGCCGATCAGCGCCAGAACCGCCTGGGCTGCGGCAGTGCCGATCACGCCGTTGACCACGCGCTGCACCGTACCGGCGACCAGATCCAGATAATACTGCGCACGATCACCGATCAAACGCTCCAGCAGGCTGAGTACGAAGGCTGCCAGACGCGGGCCATCGCGGTAGAAGAAGAATGCGAAAACGATACTCAGGGTCAGTTCAAGGATCCCGCCGCCGATCTGCGCACTGCGCGCCAGCAGCCAGTTGCCCACTTCGCCCAGATAGGGTTTGACCGTCGCCATGAAGGCCGCGCCCTGCTGATCGATGGTGGTCCAGAAACCCACCAGCCGCTCACCCACGATAGGAATACCCGCCAGCCACGCGGGCGGATCCGGCAGACCGTCGACCTGTACATCTTTGACAAACGCCGTGGCATCGCGCACGTGATCAGCCAGGTTGAAACCCAGCCATACCAGCGGCGCGGCCACCAACAGCAGCCAGCACAGACTCATGACCAATGCGGCCAGCGATTCCCGACCCTTGAACCAGCGCGTCAGCAGGCGCATCAGCGGCCAGCTGGCAAACGCCAGCACCGCGCCCCAGACCAGTGCCGACCAGAACGGTGCCATCACCCACAGGCAAGCGCCGAACAGGGCCAGCAGCAGGATCTGAACCAGTAGACGATCATTGTTGAACATGAAGGGCCTGCGAGAAGGAATCGGAAGTGGCGAGCATAAAGACGAACACGGCTGGCGTCAGCCGTATTCGTCATGGGCAGAACGTGGAGTGCTAGCGAATCACCTCGATGGACACGCCCTTTTTCTCGGCACCGCCGGTCTCCAGTCGTGCAGCACGGACACCCTTGGCGATCAACGCATCGCGCCATGCAGCCGCTCTGGCCCCGGAAACGGTGGCACGCAAGGTGCTGTCGAGGTTGAGCCCGCGCGAGATCAGCGTTACCCAAGCATCCTGAGGTTCGCCACCCAGTCTTGGCAGATCGAGCTTGCCGGTGCTTTTGAGCTGACGCGGCAAGGTAGCCGAGGTCGGCAACAGATCGCCCAGCGGCGCGGCGGATTCGAATTGCTCGACATGCAGATAGGCGCGGCGATTGCCACGGGTGATGCTGTAGAGCGCAACCAGCGTATCCGTATTGGGTTCGGCAAGGCGCAACAGCAGATACGCCTGCCTGTCATCGGCGCCGTACAATTTGGAGTTGCCGAATACCTCGTTGGCCCACAGGCTGCTTTCGCCACAGTCGCGGGCCTGGCACCAGAACAGCAACTCGGCACCCTGTTGTTGTAAGGCTTCGCGCGCTGCGGTGAATGCGTCGTCAGAAGAATGCTCGGCAGGCAGCTGATAGGTAACCGACGTCAGATTGCCTCGCGCACTGACCTGACCATCGAACCGCAACTGGCCGCTGATCTTGCGGATCGAGCCCACGGGGTAGACGCGCTCGAGTTCGGCCCGGGGGCGATAGTCGATGATTTCCGTATCCGCCAGACGCGGCAGGATTTGCAGGTCCTGACTACCCGGCAGATCAGCGGCACCGACCATGGCGCTGAATATCGACGCCCAGAGTGCAACGAATGGAACACTGGATACACGCATGAGTGCTCTCATTGGCAGGCAGACGAAAGGAAAACATGAGGGGCATTGCCGACAAGGCAATCTTGCAGAGTGGAGGATTGATCCATCGTGGTTGGCTCCTGTTTCAACCTGCTCAGCGTCGGCAGTTGCCGACCGCAAGTCAAGAAGCAGCGAAGAAGCGATTGAAACAGCGTGCAACAGCGCACGCGCCCTCCTCGTTATCCAGATGCAGGTGATGGCCGCCCGGCAAGGTTTCGATGCCGAAAGGCAGACGCTCGATGACGTCGTGCTTTTTCGCCAGCATGCCCTCGCGGGCAATGACCAATTGCGTCGGACATTTCACATTGTTGATGAACGCCATGGCCTGCTCGTGCGTCAGACGCGTCGCAGAAGGCAGCGTCAGGCGGCTGTCGCTGCGCCAGGTGTATCCACCCGGCACCGGCATCAGTCCGCGCTGCGCGAGCAACTCGGCAGCCTCGCGGCTGACTGCCACCACGCCCTTCATGCGCGCCTGAATGGCCCGGTCCTGATCCTGATAAACCGGTTTCTTCTTGCCGGACAACGCCAGTTGCGCCTGCAGCGCAGCGCCCATCCGTTCGGCAGAAGAGTCAGCCTCGCCTGTCAGCGGAATCAGGCCGTCGATCAACGCAAGATGGCTAACCCGCTCGGGCAGCGCGCCAGCCAGCATAACCGAAATGATTGCCCCCAACGAATGCCCGAGCAGCGCGAAGCGCGACCAGCCCAACTGCTCAGCGACCTGAAGGACGTCGAACACATAATCGGCTAACGCGTACCCGGCACCTGCCGGTCGGTGATCGGAGTGACCGTGCCCGGCCAGATCAAGCGCCACGATACGCAGGCCGTCAAGCTTCGGAGCAAGTCTGGCAAAGCTGTTGGCGTTATCGAGCCAGCCATGCAACGCGATGACCGGCGTGCCGTCTTCGGGGCCGAACAGATGCGCAGCAAGCTCGACATGCCCGAGGCTCAGGCGCACTTCCTCGACAGCACACTTCATGCGGGAGTTTTCTGTGGATGACGTTGTGCGCTGCGTTCATCCCAGCGCACGAACAGAGATTTGAGCAATTGCGCCGTTTCATCCGGCCGTTCCAGTGGAAACATGTGCCCGCCCGGCATCGACAGGTACTCACCCTCGCGCATGCGCTTGGCCAGATAACCGTGGTGCGGCATGATCACGCGGCTGTGCTTGCCACGCACCATTGCCAGCGGCACCTTGAGCTGCCTTGATGGAACGGGGCTGGTGTGGGGAATGCTGCGGTAGATACTGATTTCGGTCGCAGGATCAAAGCGCAGGCGCAACTGTTCACCGTCTTGCTGCAACCCGTGCAGCAGATAAGCATTCAGGCATTCGGGGTCGAAACGGCGAAACAGTGTCTTGCTGGCAAAATAGGCGCGGGCCGAATCCAGGTCAGTGAACGCCTCACGGCGACCCAGCGTGCGGCCAGCGGGCGTTATCCGATCAATGAACCCAAGACGCTTGGCCAGGCGGATGAACAACTGATCGGCCAACCCCAGCACCGGCGAATCGAGCATCACCACGCCCCGGTACAACTCGGGGCAACGCAGCGCGGCATGAAGATGCAACACGCCGCCCAGCGAATGCCCGACACCCCACACGGGACCGGGTTGCTGGCGAAGATGATGGATCAACTCTTCGACCAGATTCAGCCAGTTGTCATCGACGGGGAAACGCGGGTCGTGTGCATGCTGCTCAAGATGAGTCACCGAATACTCGGGCGCCAGCGCAGAGAACAATTTGCCGTAGGTGCCCGACGGAAATCCATTGGCATGAGCGAAAAAGACGGGTTGGGTCATGCCTGTACACTCAAGAGCCGGACGAGCCTGCATTTTGCGCATCCGGCAAAAGGTACGGCAACGATTGGAACTGCCATCAAAGGTGTCAAATCGGCCAGCAGTAGGCCGAATTGCCTGTCAGTCAGCGCGCTGGTGGTTCCTGACCGTGCGCGACTACCGCAACGGTTAGACGCGAGATACAACTGAGCTTGCCTTCATCGTTGCTGATACGAATGTCCCAAACGTGGGTCGTGCGGCCGATGTGAACCGGGCGCACCACGCCGGTGACCCGACCGGAACGGACACCACGAAGGTGGTTGGCGTTGACTTCAAGCCCCACGCAAAAGAACTTGCCCGGATCCACCAGCAGATAGCTGGCCATCGACCCCAACGATTCGGCCAACACCACCGATGCGCCGCCGTGCAAAAGGCCAAACGGTTGATGGGTGCGCGGATCGACCACCATGCTCGCGGTCAGCGAATCTTCGGTAAACGACTCGAACCGAATATCCAGTACTTCGCCGATGGTATTTTTCTGAGCCGTCATGAGGGCTTCGATATCGGGGGCTTGACGCCAGATGCTCATGTTAAATCCTTTTTATTGTGGGAAATCGCAAGCAACATTACGAGGCAGCACCCTCGCTGCCTGTTCAGACGTGTCGGACGCTGTTGAGATTCATCGCGCCAGCCAGCGCGAACTCACCTTCAAGCTCCGCCAGACTCGCGGTGCTCATCGGCTGTGCCTGCTGAACGCTGCCCTGCGTCAGCAAGCCAATCAGACTGCCAACCAGCGGCTGATGGCTGACCAACAGCACTTCATCCAGGGCTGACGCGTCCAACTGACGCAATACCTCACGCGGATCACTTTCAGGCGTGAGCCAGGGCACTGTCATGATCGCTTCACTGAAGCCCAGATACTGGCGCACCAGTTCGGCGGTCTGCTGAGCGCGAACATAAGGGCTGGCCACGATCCGCTGGACCGGTTTGCCGGTCAGATGAACGGAGCTCTTGAGTACTTCTTCACGACCATGCGCCGTCAATTCTCGCTCTGCATCGCTGCGGGCCCGCGATTGAGCCTCGCCGTGGCGCAATACCCAGACCTTCACAGCCTGGGCTCTTCGTCGCGTACCGGATGCGGCGCGGGATCAACGCGATGGGCGGCCTCGCCATCCGGAACACGTGGGGTCGGCCAGTCGGCAAACGGCCAGGGCTTCTGGTCAGTATGGAACGTGCCAAAACGTCCGATCTGGGCGAGAAACTGGCTCAGGCTGTCGCCAAAGTTCATCAGGCTGGCGCTGGGTGCGCCATAAATGAGCCGGTAGCCCAGTTGCACCAGCACCACGCCAGCGAGGACCAGTTCTGCCACTTGCCAGACGATGACAAACAGCAGCATCCACAGGATACGCAGCAATATGGATTCGTTCTTCTGGTTTTTCGAGTCGTTCAAGACCTTCTCCCTGAGGGGGTTGAATTCAATTGAAGCCAGTGATTGAAATGAAGTCGACATCTGTCTTTGGCTCGGCACGCATCAGTGCTTCGATGACCTGGGCGAGCGTACGACCTTCGAAAAGAATTGCATGCAGGCCTGCGACCAACGGCATGTAGACCTGAACTTCCTGAGCCTTGACCTTGAGCACCTTAAGCGTATTGACGCCCTCGGCGACTTCCCCCAGACGAGTCACGGCCTCATCCAGGCTCAACCCCTGCCCCAACGCAAAGCCCACCTGATAGTTGCGGCTCTTGGGCGATGAGCAGGTGACGATAAGGTCACCGACGCCAGCCAGCCCCAGGAAGGTCATCGGGTTGGCCCCTTGACTCACCGCAAAGCGTGTCATTTCGGCCAGCGCTCGGGTAATCAGCATGCTTTTGGTGTTTTCGCCCATTTCCAGCGCAACGGCCATGCCGGCGATAATCGCGTAAACGTTTTTCAAGGCCCCCCCCAGCTCGACACCAAACCGGTCGGTGCTGGCGTAGACGCGAAACGTACGCCCGTGCAAAGCGGACTGAACGCGTTGACACAAGGCCTCGTCTTCGCTGGCTACCACCGTTGCTGTCAGGGCGTGCTCGGCGATTTCGCGCGCAAGATTAGGGCCCGACAGCACGCCAATACGCGCCTGGGGCACGATTTCTTCGAGGATCTGGCTCATCAGCTTGAAGCTCTGCGCTTCGATGCCCTTGGTGAGGCTGACCAGCATCTTGCCATTCAAGCACTCGACATGAGGCGCCAGCACTGCACGCAAGGCGCTGGAAGGCAGCGCGACGAAGATCAGCTCGCTGGCTTCAAGTGTCGTGGCCAGATCGGTCACCGGTTCGACTTCGGGCCTGACCTTGATGCCCTTGAGATAACGCGGGTTTTCACGATTGACGCGAATGGCCTCAGCCTGCTCCGGATCACGCATCCACTGGCGAACCCGATGACCATTTTCGGCCAGAAGGTTTGCAATGGCAGTACCGAAGCTGCCGCCGCCAAGAACCGCTACAGGTTGCTGCGTGGTCATAAATCAATCCATCCGGGGCCATTGACTGGCAATGGCCGCATTATACGGGGCGCGGCAGTATCAGCCAGAGTCAAACACTGTCGGCAACACCACATCATCGTGCATAACGGCTACAGCGCAACCTGCCGAAAGGAAATAACTTGTCTGGAAACCCTGTTCAACTCGGTTAACATGCAGGCACGTGGCACGGGTTGCCGAACTGATCACCTGGTTCGCGATACGCAACGACACCTGGCGTAAAACCGGACTTTCGAGCACACAGGCATGGACGCAACAATCGAATTTCAGGGCCATGACCCTGCCCCTCGGGGCCACTGATGAAATTTCGTCACTGGGATATCAATACCCGAACCCAAATGATCAGCCTGGGACCTGCCCTGTTGCTGACAGTTTTGCTGATCGCTTTTTTCACGTTCGTGCGCATTCAGGATCTGCGTCAGGAGCTCAATCACACGGGGCAACTGATTGCCAACCAGCTTGCACCGGCTACCGAGCCAAGCCTGCTGGTGGGTGATACAGATGGCCTGAAAAGTCTGATGCGTGCCACCCTGTCAATGCCCAATGTGCGTTATGTCGAGATCCAGGACAGTAGCAATACCGTGCTTCTCTATATTGACGAACCTCAGGGCAATGATCGCCAGACCCGCAAGATGGAAACGTTCCAGGCACCCATCCACGCACAGCATCTTGCCCTTCCCAATGAACTCTCAATCGACAGGCAAGTAGATGCCGCTTCGCAGCAATACCTGGGGCGCGTACGGGTCGGTATGTCGAGCGAAGCGTTCAGCAAGCGCCAGCAGGAAATCCTGCTCAAGGCAGGAGTACTTGCGCTGTGTGCATTACTGTTTACCTTCTTATTGGCCCGACGCCTGGCGCTGAGCCTGTCCCGGCCGATCAGCGCCATGGGCGAAGCCCTCAAGGCCATCCAGAAAGGCGATTACGCAACCCCGCTACCGGTCAGCGACGATGCTGAGCTTGGCGCGCTGGCGCGGCATATCAATAACCTGGCACAGAACCTTGAGCAGGCAAGCCTCGAACAGCAACGCTCGATGGACCAGCTCATACAGACCCGTGAAGAGGCCGAGAAGGCAAACCGCGCCAAATCCGATTTTCTGGCCATGATGAGCCATGAACTGCGCACCCCGATGAACGGTGTATTGGGCATGTTGCAGCTCCTCGAAACTACGCGCATGACCGATGAGCAGAGCGAGTATGCGGCGCTGGCGACCGAATCCACAGAGCATCTGCTACGGGTCATCAACGATATTCTGGATTTTTCGCGCATCGAACGGGACGCCCTGCAACTGGAAGGCATTACATTCAACCTCGCAGAGCTGGTCAGTGCGTCTACCCATGCGTTCAATCACAGTGCCCAGCAACGTAACCTGCTCCTTGCGCTGCACATTCAGCCCGGCCTTGAGACCATGACGGTCAAGGGCGACCCTACCCGAATCCGCCAGATCCTGGTGAATCTGATCGGCAACGCGCTGAAATTCACCGAGCAGGGCGAAGTAACTGTCAGGGCGAGCTGGGACACGCTGGACAGTGAACAGTTGCGGTTTACCTGCACGGTGCAGGATAGCGGCATAGGCATACACGCGGATCGCCTTGAATCGATGTTCGATGCTTTCAAACAAGCCGACAGCTCGATTTCCCGGCGCTACGGCGGAACCGGGCTGGGCCTGCCGATTGCGCGCACACTGGCCGAACGCATGGGAGGAACACTATTGGCGCAGAGCGAAGAAGACTCGGGCTCAATATTCACGTTGCAGATTGCACTCCCGATCTCCAGCAATCCGCCGGTGGGCATCCAGCAGCCCCTCGACTTCGGCCCGCCAGGCGAGGAACGCAATGTGCTGCTGGTGGAGGACAACCCGGTCAACCGTACAGTCGTCAAAGCCATGCTGCACAATATGGGTTGCACGGTGGATGTGGCCGTCGACGGCGCGCAGGCTGTAGTGATGGTAGAAGCCGGGCAATATGCCTTGATCCTGATGGACTGCAGACTACCGATCATGGATGGCTATGAGGCCACTCGTCGTATTCGGCAACTTGCAGGGCGGGATCGAGTGCCGATCATCGCGCTGACGGCCAACGCGCTGCAGGGTGATCGTGACGCCTGTTTACAGGCGGGCATGGACGATTACCTCGCAAAACCATTCAAACACGCTGATTTACAGCAGGTTTTGCACCGCTGGCTACTCTTTCGGACATCCGTGACTGGCGATAAATGTTAAATTACGGCAGTCTTGGTGGCCTGATCGACCCGAAACGACGGTCGAATGACAAAATTCAGTGCACAGGTGTACATTGATTTTCTCCTGTGCTGTGACTTTCATTACAACGCAACAGTCTATGAGTAGGCTGCCGGACAAGGTCCTGGCGAATGATTGCGCCAGGAATGGCGTTTGGGCCATCGCGCCCCAACCTGCCGCACAAGATTATTGAGGAGCTCGCATGACCAAACAACACGCCTTTACCCGGGAAGACCTTCTGCGCTGCAGTCGTGGCGAGCTGTTCGGCCCAGGTAATGCGCAACTGCCCGCCCCCAACATGCTGATGGTTGATCGGATCACCCACATCAGCGAAGAGGGTGGCAAATACGGCAAAGGTGAATTGGTCGCTGAGCTGGATATCAATCCAGAGCTGTGGTTCTTCGCCTGTCACTTCGAGGGCGACCCGGTAATGCCAGGCTGCCTCGGCCTTGACGCCATGTGGCAGCTGGTCGGTTTTTTCCTGGGCTGGCAGGGTCTGCCAGGCCGCGGTCGTGCCTTGGGCTCGGGCGAAGTGAAGTTTTTTGGTCAGGTTCTGCCAACTGCCAAGAAAGTCACCTATAACATTCAGATCAAACGCGTCCTCAAGGGCAAGCTGAACCTGGCCATCGCCGATGGTTCGGTCACTGTCGACGGCCGCGAGATCTATACCGCCGAAGGCCTTCGGGTCGGCGTTTTCACCTCTACTGACAACTTCTAAGGGTAATCGCATGCGCCGCGTCGTTATCACTGGTCTGGGTATTGTTTCCTGCTTGGGCAATGACAAAGACACCGTCACCGCTAACCTGCGTGCCAACCGCCCTGGCATCAAATTCCAGCCGGAATATGCCGAAATGGGTCTGCGTAGCCAGGTTGCCGGCTCCATCGACCTCAACCTTGAAGAACTGATCGATCGCAAGATCTTCCGCTTCGTCGGCCATGCGGCAGCCTATGCCTACCTGGCCATGAAAGACGCCATCGCTGACTCCGGCCTGACCGACGAGCAAGTGTCCAACGTGCGCACCGGCCTGATCGCCGGCAGCGGCGGCGCATCGACACTGAACCAGATGGAAGCGCTGGACATCCTGCGTGAGAAAGGCGTCAAGCGCGTTGGCCCTTACCGCGTCACGCGGACCATGGGCAGCACCGTTTCCGCCTGTCTGGCCACGCCGTTCAAGATCAAGGGCGTGAACTACTCCATCTCTTCCGCCTGCGCCACCAGCGCCCACTGCATCGGCAACGCTGTCGAGCAGATCCAGCTGGGCAAGCAGGACATCGTTTTTGCAGGCGGTGGTGAAGAAGAACACTGGAGCCAGTCGTTCCTGTTCGACGCCATGGGCGCATTGTCCACTCAATATAACGAGACGCCGGAGAAAGCTTCCCGCGCATACGACGCCAAACGCGACGGCTTCGTCATTGCGGGCGGCGGCGGCATGGTTGTGGTTGAGGAGCTGGAACACGCTCTGGCACGCGGTGCGAAGATCTACGCTGAAATTGTGGGCTACGGCGCAACGTCCGATGGCTACGACATGGTCGCACCGAGCGGCGAAGGTGCCATCCGCTGCATGCAGATGGCGCTGGCTACCGTTGACGGCGATATCGACTACATCAACACCCACGGCACCTCGACCCCGGTCGGCGACGCCAAGGAGATGGAAGGTGTACGCGCAGTGTTCGGCGACAAGGCCCCTGCGATCAGTTCGACCAAGAGCCTGTCCGGTCACTCGCTGGGCGCAGCAGGCGTTCACGAAGCGATCTACTGCCTATTGATGATGGAAAACAACTTCATCGCAGGCTCCGCGAACATTGATGAACTCGACCCGGTTGTCGCCGACATGCCGATCCTGCTCAAGACTCGCGAAAACGCAACGCTCGACCTGGTCATGAGCAACAGCTTCGGCTTCGGCGGCACCAACGCCACGCTGGTCCTGAAGAGCTGGAAAGGTCAGTAATACCTTTGCAGCAGCATGAAAAAAGCGCCTCCAGAGGCGCTTTTTTTATGAGCAAAAATCGGACATAAAGTTTATTTGAACACTTCGCCCAGCAAATCGTGCATCGATTTGAACGCGCGACCAGCCACTTTCGCGTCGTACATCATCATGCCCGGCACATTCGCGTGGGGATCGGTAAATGAATGGTACGCACCGCCGTAGCTGTGCAGCTGCCAATCCACCCCTGCTGCATTCATTTCGTCTTCAAACGCTGGCAACTGCTCTTTGGGCACCAAAGGGTCAGAAGCACCGTGCAACACCAATACCGAGCCTTTGATATTGCTGGCGTCGGCAGGGTTTGGCGTATCGAGCGTGCCATGGAAAGAGATTGCCGCCTGGAGTTCAGCACCGGTACGCGCAAGCTCCAGTGAACAGCAACCGCCGAAGCAGAAACCGAACGTGGCAATCTTTTTTGAATCCAGCGAAACCCCTGCCTGACTCAATAATTGATCAAGACCCGCCTGCATGCGCTTGCGAAGCAACGCACGGTCTTCCTTGAGAGGCGTCATCGCGGCGCCAGCTTCGTCATTGTTGGAAGGACGAGTGTTTTGCCCGTACAGGTCGGCCAGCAACACCACATACCCCTGTTCGGCTACTGCCTTGGCAATCGTCTCGGCACCCTCACTGACGCCCATCCAGTTGGGTGCCATCAGCAGACCGGGACGCGCTGAGGAAGCGCCTGCGTCATACACAAGTCGACTTTCATAAGGTTGACCATCAATCTGGTAAACCACGGAACGGACTGTCATTTTGCTGCTCATCGCTGACTCCTGATTTCTTCACAAAGAGAGATATGAAAGTGAGTGAATGGCCAAACAAAAAACCCGCCGAAGCGGGTTGCTTGTCAGTCGGTCATTAAACCGACAGCTCTACCAACAGCTTGTTCAAGCGGCGCACATAAGCGGCCGGATCCTTGAGGCTGTCGCCTGCGGCCAGCGCAGCCTGATCGAACAGAATGTGCGACAGATCACCGAAGCGCTCTTCGCTCTGCTCCGCATCCAGCTTGCCGATCAGCGGGTGGGACGGGTTGAATTCAAAGATTGGCTTGGAATCAGGAACCTTCTGGCCGCTTGCTTCAAGAATCTGACGCATCTGCAAGCCAAGGTCCTGCTCACCGATCGCCAGAATCGCTGGTGAGTCGGTCAGACGGTGCGACACACGCACTTCACTGACAGCTTCACCCAGGGCGGTCTTGAGACGCTCGATCAGCCCTTCTTTGTCCTTGGCGACTTCTTCCTGAGCCTTCTTGTCCTCTTCGGAGTCAAGCTTGCCCAGGTCAAGATCACCACGCGCAACATCAACGAAGCCCTTGCTGTCGAAATCGCTCAGGTAGCTCATCAGCCACTCGTCGATACGATCGGTCAGCAGCAGGACTTCAATGCCCTTCTTGCGGAAGACTTCAAGGTGCGGGCTGTTCTTGACCTGTGCGTACGATTCGCCGGTGAGGTAATAGATCTTGTCCTGACCTTCTTTGGCACGCGCCAGGTACTCGGCCAGGGAAACGCTCTGTTCACCGCTGTCATCAGACGTCGAAGCAAAGCGCAGCAAGCCGGCAATCTTCTCCTTGTTGGCGAAATCTTCTGCCGGACCTTCCTTGAGCACCTGACCGAAGTTCTTCCAGAAACCCTTGTATTGCTCAGGCTCGTTCTTCGCCAGTTTCTCCAGCATGTCCAGGACACGTTTGGTCAATGCCGACTTCATCGAATCGATGATCGGATCTTTCTGCAGAATTTCGCGGGAAACGTTCAACGACAGGTCATTGGAATCGACCACACCCTTGACGAAGCGCATGTAGAGCGGCAGGAACGACTCAGCCTGGTCCATGACGAATACACGCTGCACGTACAACTTCAGCCCACGTGGCGCTTCACGCTGATACAGATCGAACGGTGCACGTGCGGGAACGTACAACAACGAGGTGTATTCCAGCTTGCCTTCAACCTTGTTGTGGCTCCAGCTCAGCGGGTTCTCGTAGTCATGCGCGACGTGCTTGTAGAACTCCTGATACTCCTCGTCTTTCACGTCGGTGCGTGAACGCGTCCACAAGGCACTGGCGCGGTTGACGGTTTCCCATTCCAGCGCAGCAGCTTCTTCGCCCTCTGCGGCTGGAGCCTGCTCTTTGGGCAGCTCGATCGGCAAGGCAATATGGTCGGAGTACTTCTTGATGATGTTACGCAGGCGATAACCGTCAGCGAACTCATCCTCACCATTTTTCAAATGCAGAACAATACGCGTGCCGCGCTCGGCCTTTTCAACCGTGGCGACTTCAAATTCGCCCTCGCCTTTGGAGGACCAATGCACGCCTTCGCCGCTTGGCTGGCCGGCACGACGGCTGAACACTTCAACCTGATCGGCAACGATAAAGGCAGAGTAGAAACCCACACCGAACTGACCGATCAGGTGAGAATCTTTCTTCTGGTCGCCGGACAGATTTTTCATGAAGTCTGCGGTACCGGATTTGGCGATGGTACCCAGATGGGTGATCACATCGTCACGGCTCATACCAATGCCGTTGTCTTCAAGCGTAACGGTCTTCGCGTCCTTGTCGAAGCTCACACGAATCTTCAGCTCGGCGCCACCTTCCAGCAGCTCCGGTCTGGACAACGCTTCAAAACGCAATTTGTCGACCGCGTCAGACGCGTTCGAGATCAATTCGCGAAGGAAAATTTCCTTGTTGGAATACAGCGAATGGATCATGAGGTGAAGCAACTGCTTTACCTCGGTCTGGAAGCCCAGGGTTTCCTTTTGAGTTTCCACACTCATAATCATCAAACTCCGATCTGGATGGCATAAACCGCCACAGTCAGGTCTCGACCTGTGTGGCAGCGGGTAGTCATCAAGGTGGGGGCTGGACACGGGATTTCAAGGGTGGACAAAACCAATCGTCGTATCCGGATGATCCAAAATCATCGAAAGGCTGCTCGTCCAACCATCAAGCAAGACAGCCAACGGCAGTTTTCAAGCGCGCCTGTAAATACCTCGACACAGCGTCGCAGGTACTTGACGGCAAAGCGTAAACGCTACGAAACGGTCGAGTCGATTATCGACACGCCTTTGGAACTTAACCCGGCGGGGCACGCTCTTAGCCACGTAGATAATCAATAAGGAGAAACATCCCATGCGTAATTCTTTTGCCTATGCCTTGATGCTGACTGCCACTCTGGGTCTCGCCGCCTGCGACAAGAAATCCGAAAACACTCAGCAAGATGCCAACAAAGCAGCACAACAGTCCCAGGAGTCGATGGAGAAGGCTCAAGAGAAAGTGAATGACGCGGCCAAGGAAAGCCAGGAAGCTGCTCAGAAGAACGCCGAAGCAGCTCAGCAGCGTGCCACTGAAAACACCAATCAGGCTCCAGCCCCGGCAACAGAAGCAACGCCTGCCAAATAAGCCATCCGGCTCGCAGAATGTACTAATAAAGCCCGCTCATGAGCGTAATGCTGTTCACTTAAGCGGAGCAGCCTTACGGTCCACTGGGTACCGGGTTTTAGAAATCTTCACCGTCCTTGGCCTTCCCGGCCTTGGGCGGTA
>NZ_JAGTPK010000031.1 GCF_021147775.1 Pseudomonas californiensis | reverse complement strand
GAGGATTACGAAGCCTTGCTGCCGTGGAACTGCGAACCTCGACTTCACAGCTAAGCGCTTTACCTATCTTTAGCCAAGTGGGGTTTATGGAGCGCTTACAATAAAACCGGCGTCCGTCAAGGTTGTATGGTGGGTGCTGCGCACCAGAAGCTTGACGCCCAGTTCCTCTTCAAGGTGGTTGATGTTTTTTGTAATCGCCGATGGCGTCTTCCCCAGCTGTTTGGCGGCGCGGCTGAAACTGCCACTGTCAGCAACGGCCAAAAATGTGCTGAACGCACCCAATTTATCCATAGTATTTCCGTTTTGGAAAAAGCATTGTGAGCAAGGACAGCCTTCACGGCGTTCTTTTCTCTTGTACTATAACCACGCCTTGCACACAAACAAAACGCTGATTGAAGACGGTATTAAACATTACGAACAGCGGATCAACTCACGAACTTTTATAGTTTCACTGCACTTCCAAAGAAGACCTTGATACAAGGCGACCTGCACAACAACCTATTAAGAAGCGACTGCCAAAATACCTTTTGCACACGCGCTTCTTCGCCAGTAACGAAGTTACGCGGACACCCTCCGCAGCGAAAGAAGAACAATAATAAATTTTACAGGTAACCCACCATGAATATTCGCACGAGTGCTCGGGCCGCCGTCGTGCTGTCCTTTACATTATGGGGCAGCACTTCGCAGGCAATCGAAAGTGGCGTTCCAACTACCGCGTATGGCGTGTATGACTTCGGGGCCGGCTTTCTACCCCCTCCCACGCCCAACGGTACGATTGCCGGTCGATCCGCTTTCTATAAAACCACGTTGCAGAAGGACGGTCGCGGAAAAGACACCGGCAATGACATCTCGGTCAGCGTACTGTCCTTCTCGCTGGCCTACCTGCGCATGACAGACGCGACCTTTCTGGGTGCCAACTATGGTTTTGGGGCCGTGGCGCCTTTCTTTAAAATGAACGGTGACTTGAAAGTCAATGCCGGTGGGCAGACGGTGTTCGAAACCCACTCGGACCTTTTCAGGCAGGCTGACTTACAACTATTACCGGTCATGCTTCAATGGCACGTAGCGCCTAATGCAGGGATCAATGCGCAACTGCAAATCCAGGCGCCCACCGGTGACTATGATAAAAACCGCTTCATGAACAGTGGGGTCAATCACTGGACCTTTTCACCGATTCTAAATGGCACCTGGATTTCAGAGCACGGACTGGAAGTTTCATCCAGCTTTCAACTCGACTTCAACACCCGCAACCCTGATACCGATTATAAATCCGGTGTCGAGTACCGACATGAGTTTGCAATAGGGCAACACGCCAGTGACTGGACCGTGGGGCTCGGTGGTTATTACTACCATCAGATCAGCGACGATAACGCCGCCAGTCTTGAGAACGGCAACCGCGCCAAAGTCCTGGCTGTCGGCCCTGCCATCTCTTACTTCAAACCGGGCAACCTTCCCGTCTGGTTTCATATCTACAAGGAATTCGACGCCGAAAACCGTTCGCAGGGTTATACGGCAGCTGTCCGCCTCGCGCATTCATTTTGAGCCCATCGACCGCTCATCAAACTCCCTTTATTCTTTATTCGTGAGCCCATCATGACTCGATATCTTCCGCTGTCGGCTTCGTTCGCAACACTGGTGACTTCGTTCTGGCTTTGCACTGCCTTTGCAGGGCCACCGCCAATCGAAAGCGTAGAGGACGCCGTCAAATTCGAATCCTCACTGTTTATTCCGAGTGGCCACTTCTGGGACACACCCACGGGTGCACCGGGCGTACCAGGCCAGTTGATCCGTTCAGAACCGGCCGATAACTACCACATTCCCAAGGGCGCCTCAGCCACCCGAATTCTTTACTGGTCCAACGACCTTTACCAGAGCCCGACCGTCGCGTCAGCGGTGCTCATCAAGCCCGCAGGAACCGCACCCAAAGGAGGTTTCCCGCTGGTGGTCTGGGCTCACGGCACCATGGGTGTCGGGAAAATGTGCGGTGCGTCCAACTCGTTCGACGCGGGTTACAACGTCATGCCTCTGTTGGCTCAGGGCTTTGCCGTACTGGCCGTCGACTACGCAGGCCTGGCCACCGAGGGCGGCCACGCGTACATGAACAAGATCGTCAATGCCACCGACGTGATCAACGCGGTGCCTGCGGCTCAGAAGGCGGTCACAGGCGTGACCCGAAAATGGGTCGCGATAGGCCATTCACAAGGCGGTCAGGCCGTGTGGGGCGTTGCCGAGCAGCAAGCCTCCCGCAAGGACCCGAACTACCTGGCTGCCGTGGCCCTCGCGCCAGCGGTGGGCGGAGCCGCATTGCTTGAGGATAACGCGAGTCAACCGGGTGCATTGTTCTATCCCGTCTACATGGCACGTGCAATCAAACAGCAGTTCCCACGATTTGACATCAACACAATGCTGACTGCTGAGGCAGCTGGACGGTATGACGATCTGGTCAACAAGGGCTGCTACTTCTATGCGCAAGCTGCATTCGCACACGTCAAACCGGGCAGTGTGTTGAAGCAGGACTGGGCCAGCCAGCCCTACGTGTCTGATTTTTTCGCGATCAACCAGGTGGGTAACAAGCCCATCGCAGGTTCGCTGCTGGTTGCGATTGGCGCCAGCGATGCCGCCACACCGCCGGCTGTGATCGAAACTCAGGCCAGAAAGGCCTGTGCGGCCGGTAACGCGCTCGTGCTGCGCTCCTACCCGGGCGACCATGTCGGGATGCTTCAGACATCACTCGCAGATGTGACGGCGTGGATCAAGGACAGGTTCGCCGCCAAGCCGGTTACCGGGGCTTGCAAGGCCTGAGTCAAAAGTCCCGGCCCATCAGAACCCGCCTGCCCTGCGCAACCGATGACGGAGTGCTGTCCTGCGTCATCTGTTGCCGATCAGGCCCCGAAGCCAGACCCAACGCGTCGAACTGATCGGGCCTTCGGCGCCACATGTTGAAAGGAGCCTCTATGTCGCCAATCGCCGAGTTGATTATCACCAACGCCAGAATCCATACGATGGACGAGCGAACGCCCATGGCCGAGGCCATCGCGGTGCAAAACGGTCGTATTTTGGCCGTGGGCAGTCATGACCACATCCGCCATTTTGCGGGTGCACGCACGCGGTGCCTTGATGCCGGAGGTCGGATGATGTTGCCGGGTTTGCAGGATACCCACGTGCACTTTCAACTCAGCAGCGCGGACTTCTACCACAGCGCGTTGCTGTACGACGTTGAACGTATCGAAGACATGCTGGGTGTGATCAAGGCGTTCGCAGACGAGAACCCACACAAGCAGTGGATCCGAGGGGTCGGTTTCTCCTCCTCTCGTTTCAACCCGCAACAACTGACCAAGGAGCTGCTGGACAGCGTCACCGGCAACCGTCCTGCGCTTATCTTCGCCAATGACTACCACAACGGCTGGGCCAACAGCGCCGCATTTGCAGCGGCGGGTGTTGTGCCAGGTAGCCCGGAGCCCGATAACGGCCGCTACCTGCGCCTGGACGACGGCAGCCCGAAAGGCTGGCTGAGCGAAGATGCCATATGGGCAATGAGCCGTTTTGCGCCGCCCTACACCGAAGATGATTATCTAAGGGCCATGAAGCAATACAGCAAGGACTTCAACCGCCGCGGTATCACCGGGGTGCTGGATGCGATGGTCAATCGCAATCTGATGCAGAACTACCTGACCGCCCATGAGCGTGGTGACCTGAGCCTGCGCGTTTGCGGTACGGCGAAGATTTTCGCCCACAAGCCATTGGCCGAACAGGTCGAGGAATTGATTTCATTGAGGAACACCTACCAGGGCGACTGGGTTTCGCTGCACTCGGCCAAGTTTTTCCTCGACGGTGTGCTCGAAAACGGTACTGCTGCGTTGCTCGATGCACGCAGCGATGACGGCAGCCATGCTGAGCTGATGTTCAGCCAGGCACAGATCAACGAATGCTTCACGGCACTGGACCACGCGGGCTTCCAGTTGCATGTCCATACCATTGGCGACCGCGCTGTGCGCTCTGCAATAGATGGCATCGAACACGCGCAACATCAAAACGGTCGATGGAATGCCCGGCACCAGCTGGCACATCTTCAGGTGGTGGATCCTGCCGACATTCCCCGGTTCAAGGCACTCGGGATCCTGGCCAACTTCCAGACATTGTGGGCGCAGCCAAACCCCGAACTGGATCCGCTGGTGAATGCCATGCTCGGCCCGGATCGGGGCGAATGGATCTACCCCATCGGAGCGCTCATCCGTCAGGGCGCCACCTGCATGCTGAGCAGCGACTGGGGGGTGAGCACCTATGACCCTTTCCAGATCATGCAGTGCGCCGTCACGCGCCAGAGCGAACACAGCAAAGGTGACGGGCCTGCGCATACGCCACAGCACCGGATCAGCATTGAGGACGCGGTAAAGGGTTACACCGTCAATGCCGCGCACGCTGTCTGGCGCGAGGCCTGCACCGGTAGCCTCAGTGTCGGCAAATATGCGGATTTGATCGTGCTCGACCGTGATCTGTTCAACATCCCGCCCTGTGAAATAGGGGCAAACCCAAGTGTTGCTGACCCTGCTGGCCGGCAAGGAAGTCCATCGACATCCTTCGTTCGACGCCTGAACATCCGGCCTGACACAGGTGCGCACGAACGACTCAGGCGCGCCCTGCTCACCTGTCGGTTTCAAATGCTTTCGCTGACATCGATCTGGACGGGCACGATGACCCTCGCGACCAGATCGGGCTCAGCGACCGCTGCAACCAGAGCCTTCACCGCCTCCTCCGCCACCGTGATGACGGGATGCGACAGCACCGCCTGCACCAGGTCGGTTTTCAGCGCTTCCCGGGTCAGCGGCGTCAAGTCGTGACACACCACCACCGGCAGCCTGACCTGCTGCTGTTGAAGCTCACGCAGGGCACGCAATACGCCTGCAACTCCGCCACCGGCCACATACAACGCGGACAGATCCGGTTCGCCACTCAGCAAGTCACGCGCGTTGCCGTAGGCGAAATCATCGTCTTCAAGCGTCAGGCGTGACGCCAGCAACTCCCACTCGGGGGAATGACTGGACAGGTAACTGCGAAAACTCAGCTCACACAGCTCCTGACACTGGAAACGCTGACTGCTGACCATCACGGCGGCAGAGCCGGGCTGCTTGGCCAGCCGGGTGACGAACCACCCGGCGGTACGGCCCATCAGTCGGCTGTCGACACCGACGAACGCGGTGCCAGAGGAACCGGCCAGTTCTGAAATCAGCGGGACCACAGGAACACCGGTGGCTTTCAGGCGAGCGATGGCTTCACGTACGCGCGGATGATCAACCGCCACCATCCCAATGCCATCGACCTGTTCACCCAGCACCAAAACGCGCTGAGCCACCGTTGCCGGGTCCAGATCATCCAGATAGCCGATCACCACACGGACACGCGCCTGGGTGAAGGTCGCCGCAGCGTTGGAGAGCGCCTTTGCCAGACCTTGATAGAACGCCACGCCGCTCTTCTGCAACAGAAAGCCCAGACGAACCGTGGGTTTGTCATTGAGAACGCGCTGTTCGATCACCCCTTTTGCATGAAAACCAAGGCGTGCCGCCGCCATCGCGATCCGATGCGCAGTGTCGGTGCGCACGTCGGCTCGCAGGTTCAGCACCCGGTCGACCGTAGACAGGCTGACGCCCGCTTCGCGAGCGACATCCGCCATGGTCGGGCGGAATTTTCGACGAGGCGTTTCTGACATGTTTTGACATCCCTTTTTTTGATAATGAAGGGTTTTGACAGAGTTGACCATCCCCCCGTTGCCGTGCTCCGTACGACTGAAATAGCATCGACCCTGTGCTGAACGCTCATCAATAACAAAAAAGCTGGAGTGCACCCATGACCATCCATATCTCCACAGCACCCTGCTGCTGGGGCGTTGACGATGTGAGAAACCCTTTCTTGCCGCCCTGGCGTAACGTGCTCGGCGAAGCCGCACAGGCGGGGTATCGCGGCATCGAGCTGGGCCCTTATGGCTACCTTCCGCTGGATGCCGGCGTCGTCAGCACTGCTCTCGCTGATAATCGTCTGCACGTTGTCGCAGGCACCATTTTCGACGACCTGGTAACGCCTGCAAACCTGCCGTCCCTCCTCCGTCAGGCCCACGACATCTGCGCTCTGTTGAAACAGCTGCCAGCCATCGAAAAGGAATCCGGACAGCGTTATGCAGGGCCTTATCTGGTCATCATCGATTGGGGCCACGAAGCGCGTGACTACGCAGCGGGCCACTCTGATCGGGCCCAGCGTCTTGATGACGCAACCTGGGACACGATGATGGGCCACATCCGTGCGATCAGTGACATTGCCTGGAATGAATACGGCATTCGGCCCGTGATCCACCCCCATGCGGGCGGTTACATCGAGTTTGCCGACGAACTCGCACGGTTGGTCGAAGACATCCCGGACCCGGTCGCAGGCCTGTGCCTGGACACCGGCCACCTCTATTACGCCGGCATGGACCCGGCAGCCTCGTTACGGGCTTACGCGCATCGGCTGGACTACATCCATTTCAAAGACATCGATCAACGCGTCTTTGACCGTGTGATGAACGAGCGCATCAGGTTTTTCGACGCCTGTGGCCAAGGTGTCATGTGCCCTATCGGCCGCGGCGTGATCGATTATCCGGGCTTGTATCGCCTTATTCAGAACCTCGGATATGAGGGGTACATCACCGTCGAACAGGAACGTGACCCGCGCAACGCCAACGGCAGCCTGGAAGATGTCAGGTCCAGTCGCACCTACCTTGCAGAAGTCGGATTCTGATCCGCACGAGGTAATCAACATGATCAACGGCAGCAAACGCATTGCACAACCGATTCGCTGGGCCATGGTGGGCGGCGGCAGCCAAAGCCAGATCGGCTACATCCATCGTTGCGCAGCATTGCGCGACAACACGTTCGCCCTGGTGGCAGGCGCATTCGACATCGATCCGGTGCGTGGCAGCGAATTCGGCGGGCAACTGGGGCTCGATCCTGAACGCTGTTACGCCGATTACCTGAGCCTGTTCGAGCAGGAAGCTCAGCGCCCGGACGGCATCCAGGCCGTCTCGATTGCCACTCCCAATGGCACCCATTACGCGATTACCAAAGCGGCGCTTGAAGCCGGACTGCACGTCGTCTGTGAAAAACCTTTGTGCTTCACTGTCGAGCAAGCCGAAACCCTGCGTGAGCTGGCCAGGCAAAACAACCGTGTGGTAGGCGTGACCTACGGTTATGCCGGGCATCAGTTGATTGAGCAGGCACGCGAGATGATCGCGGACGGTGCGCTGGGCGAGATCCGCATGGTGCACATGCAGTTCGCCCACGGCTTCCACAGTGCTGCGGTCGAGGCGCAAAGCCAGGCGACACAATGGCGCGTCGACCCACGGCAAGCCGGGCCCAGCTATGTGCTGGGTGATGTCGGAACGCATCCGCTGTACCTGTCAGAAGTGATGCTGCCAGACCTCAGGATCAAACGACTGATGTGCAGTCGACAAAGTTTCGTCGCCAGCCGCGCGCCACTGGAAGACAACGCTTACACCCTGATGGAATACGAAGGGGGTGCGATGGGCATGGTGTGGTCGAGCGCGGTCAACGCAGGCTCGATGCATGGCCAGAAAATCCGGGTCATCGGTTCAAAAGCGAGCCTCGAATGGTGGGATGAGCGCCCCAATCAACTGAGCGTTGAAATACAGGGGCAACCCGCGCAGATCTTCGAGCGTGGCATGGGTTACCTGCACGCGAATGCGCGGGTCGATGATCGCATCGGCGGTGGCCATCCTGAGGGGTTGTTCGAAGCCTGGGCCAATCTCTATTACCGGTTCGCCCTGGCCATGGATGCGTGCGATCGCAAGGACGATCAGGCGCTGCGCAATATCCGTTACCCCGGCATCGACGCAGGCGTCGAAGGTGTCCGTTGGGTCGAACGCTGCGTGCAGTCTGCCGACAACGATTGCGCCTGGGTGGCGTACTGAACCCCTTTCGACCGTGATCCGCATCTCCATTCCTTGGAACCCACGCCTTCACGGCAACCGTAACGTGCCAGGAGAACAACAATGAAAATAGCCCTCGACCCCTACATGCATCGCCACTTGAGCCTGCCAGAGCTGTGCCGCAAAACGGCCGAACTCGGTTACGAATACATTGAGCTGTCGCCCCGAGACGACTTCCTGCCCTGGTGGGTGCGTCCGCGCGCTCACAAGGAGCGTATCGCCGAATTCAAGAAAGCCCTGCGCGACCATCATGTGCAGCTCGCCTCATTGCTGCCGATGTACCGTTGGGCCAGCCCCCATGAGGATGAACGTCGCGCCGCCGTGAATTACTGGAAAGAAGCGATCCAGATTGCCGTGGAAATGGGCTGCACCACGATGAATTCAGAGTTCGGCCGTGGCCCGTCGCCTGATCGCGGGCACAAGGTCAGCTGCTGCGGCGGCTCTCATACCCATGAGTCCAGCGAAGCCGCGTGGTGGCGCTCCATGGAAGAACTGGTGCCTGTGCTTGAAAAAGAAGGCGTCACGCTCAATGTCGAGCCGCACCCCGAAGACTGGTGCGAGACCCTGCATCCGGCGCTGGACATGCTCAAGACCATCGGTTCGGACCATGTCAAATTCCTGTACTGCACACCGCACACCTTTTACTTCGGTGACGACATGGCACAGATGATCGCCGATGCCGGCTCGATGATTGCCCACGTCCACATCGCCGACACCTACAACCACAAGGCGTCGTCAGGCCTGCGCTATATCGTCAACCCGCCGGGCGCAAAAGTGACGGTGCATCAGCACATGGACATGCATCAGGGTGAAATCGACTGGGACCTGTTCTTCGGCTCGCTGGCCAAGACCGGCTTCGACGGCATCGTCACTGCGTGCGTGTTCGGCTGGGAAGAACGTGCCGACGACTCCGGGCGGTTCATGCGCAAGGAAATCCAGGGTTACGTGGACAAATATTTCAAATAGACGCAAGGCTGACGTTTGAGATCAAGCGGGCGGCTGAAAGGCGCCCGCTGCGCGCATCAGCGAAACACTGGAATGGTGCCGCTTGCGGTGCGGCGATCTCCGGCGGCTTTCAGCTTTTTGCCCAGTTCAGCGATGCGACGCTCACCCTGCTCCAACGCCTGCTCACTGGTATGCACCGAGTAGTACCCCATGTGCAGATCGTGTGGATGAGGCACTGCCGAACCGAGCACGAACACCGCGTCCTCCTGCCCGCAAGCCTGCAAGCCTGCAAGCCTGCAAGCCTGCAATACGATGGGGGACTCGCTTGAATCGAAACTCACCAGTTCGCCGGACTGAATAATCCCGTCGCCCTGCAGCGCCCCGTTGGCCAGCGCAAGCCATGCCACCGTATGACCGGCAGGCGGCTCATACACCCAGCGTTCTCCGGGCGTTAACGTGACCAGCAGGTAGTTGACCCCTTCAGGTGCAGGAACCGGGCTTTGTACGCCGCGATAGGTACCCAGAATGACCTGAGCGGGCTGGCCCTTCTGGGCGCCCACCGACTCGATATAGCGACTTTCAGGTTCACTGTTTTCAAGCTCGGCCGGTAACGTGATCCACAGCTGAAAGCCCTGAATACGAGGCACATCATCTGCACTCAGTTCCTTGCCGTGCCAGACGCCACCCGCTGCACGCATCCACTCGACTCCGCCGTAACCCAGCGTCCCTTGCCCATTGTCCGGATCGCTGTAGCGCACACGACCTTGGGTAAACACCGTGATGGTCGCTATCCCGGAGTGAGGATGCAGATGCATGTTTTCCATCGCACGAACAGCGTCCCCGCTGGCATCGAAGATATCCAGGAACACAAAGGGCTTGAGCAACTGCCCCAGATCAGAGGGACTCATGAGGCGGGTGATGGGGCCGTGACCCGCTGTTCCCGTGTGTGCTGCGTAATGCGACGGGGCAAATCGGTACCGAGGTGCGCTGAAGACGTCTTCATGATTTCGATTCCCTGGCGTCAGGCATGCGTTGGGCGGATGAGCGTCAAGAGACCGGCGCGATTGAGCCAGGCAATGCTTGCCGTAATCACCCCTAACAGGATTCCCGGTGCGGGACTGCCGCCAATCACGAACACGTGAGTGAAAACGGCGCATGCCATGGTGATCGCCAGCAGCAGCCCCGCCAGGCCAGCGCTGTAAGGAATCAGCAACGCAATGGCCGCGCTGACTTCGACCAGCCCGGTGAAGATGCGGAACCATTGGCCCAGACCAATGTGTTCAAAGATCTCGACCATCATCGGTATACCGGCAAGTTTGGCGCCGCCAGCGGCCAGAAAAGCCACTGCCGCCAACAGACGTAATGCCAGGGAGGTGTAGCGGATAGTCTTGCTCCGTGCGGGGTCCTGCGTGACCGTCTGACTGCTCATGACGCTGTACTCTTGAGAGGGTTGAAAGTGAGAGGGTTGAAAGCTGGACGACAAGCGGGCTTCAGGGAGCGGCGGTCACCCGCAAAACCGGAGCGCCCCCTGCCCTGCGACGGTTCAAACCGTGGCAAGCGACTCGTTCACGAACGCTTCATAGGTGCGCAGCGGGTGGCCCACGATGGCCTCAAGCCGAGCCACGGTTCCGTCAGCGGCCTGCATGCCGAACTTCTGGATACCTGCCATCATCAGGCGCATGTCATACGCCAGCCAATTGGGGCCGTAGGCAGCCAGCTGCCCTTCGAACGCCGCGATATCATCACCGCCATAGGCGATCTCGCGCCCCAAAGCCGCGCTCCAGATCCTGGCGACTGACGCACCGGTAAGCGGTTGCGGGCCCACCAGTTCCAGGGTCACACGTTCAAGCGCCGAAAGTGCCTTGTCGCGGCGCAGCAGTTCGGCCACGGCAACATCGGCAATGTCACGCGCATCGATCATCGAAACGCCCGCTGCGCCGATGGGCATCGGGTACACCGAGTAGTTCTGGATCGTCTGCAGGACCATGTGCTCGTTTTGCATGAAATACGCCGGACGCAGAACTGTCGCCGGGATATCGAGGGTTTCGATCATGCGTTCAACCGTATGCTTGCCGGTGAAGTGCGGCACATTGGTGAATTTGTCAGCATGAATCACCGACAGATAGACGATGCGTCTCGATACCGGCCTCCTGGGCGAGGTTCAGCGTGATCAGCGCCTGGGTCACTTCATCAGGGGTAACGGCATTGATCAGAAACAACGTGCGGACCGACGACAGCGCGGTACGCAGGGAAGCGACATCGGTGAGGTCTGCCACAACTTCAGTGACGCCTGCGGGGAAGTCTCGCTTGCCCGTTTGACGCACCAGGGCTTTGACCTGCGCACCGGCCTTTGAAAGGCCCTGGGTAATCAGTGAACCAATAGTGCCCGTGGCACCAATAACGAGAATGCTCATGGTGAAACTCCTGCAATGGATTTCGGATGGATGTGAGAGGGATGTGTGATGATCAGCGGGTGAAGTCCGCCACGACCTTGCCCGTGTGTGAAACGGTCCGGTTGCGTTCGATTGCCTGGGGGATATCCGCGAAATCGACCACGTTGCCGATCCTGGATGTCAGCGTGCCGCTGGCGACAGCCTTGGCCAGCCGCTCCAGGAGTTCGGGGTCAGGTTTGTTCATGAACCACAGACTGCGGCGATTCGCCGGGGTCCGGGCCAGGATGTCGGGTGATGACGTTCCGATAATGACGCCGTCTTCGGCAAGCACCTGCCAGGAGCGATCAAGCACCTCACCGCCCACGTAATCGAGAACCAGATCGATGTTCTCAAGGACGTCCTCGAAACGTTGGGTCTGATAGTCGATGACCTGGTGGGCACCCAGACTGCGTACATAGTCCAGATCGGCAGCGCTCGCAGTCGCGAATACCTCGGCGCCTGCCTGTCTGGCGTATTGCACCACATAGGCACCCAGCCCACCTGCCGCACCGTGAACCAGGATTCGCTGGCCTGGCGTGATGGGGCCTGCGTGATGAAGACTGTTCCACGCGGCGACTGCGGCTACCGGCATGGCGGCAGCTTTAACATCGCTCAAATCATCAGGCGTGGGGGCCAGGCTGGCCTCGCCGACGGTCACGAACTCAGCGTACGCGCCCAGCCCGCCCACAGCGCCCATGACGCGGTCACCCACACGGAAACGAGAGGCGCCAGGCCCGACGGCGTCCACCACCCCGGCCATTTCGGCACCCAGCACAATGGGCAGTTGAAGCGGAAAAGCATTGCGAACATGACCTTCGCGGACCTTCCAGTCGATGCCGTTCACGCCGGCTGCGCGGACCTTGACCCTGACTTGGCCTTGCCCAGGTGCTGGCGTTTCGATGCTGGCGATGTGTGCTGCGTCAGCGCCGCCATAACGGCTGATCAATACTGCGCGGTGAAGGGTGCTCATCGGAGTGCCTCGGATCAAGTGTCGATGACGAGAAAGTATTCTGTTGCAGATAAAAAACGAAGACTCCAAAATCCAGACACATCGTTTCAAAAATGGAACACCATGAACCTGAACGCGCTGATCGACTTTATCCTCGTCGCCTCCAATGAAGGCCTGGGGAAGGCAAGCCGTGCGAGCGGTGTGTCCAAGGCCACCTTGTCGCGCCGGATTGCCGACCTTGAAGAACAACTGGGCGTCCGGCTGATCGAACGCAGCGCTCGCGGTTTGAAGCTCACCGAGGCTGGCGAACTCCTGATGTCTCGAACCGAGGGCCCGCTGAGTGAGGTCGCGGAAGCGATGACAACCGCTCGCGAGGGCGTTTCGGCGCCTCGAGGACGCTTGCGCGTCGCGGCCCCGGTGTTGTTCTCCCAACTGGCGATGGGCCGAATCGGGGCTGAGTTCTGTATCGCCTACCCGGACGTTGTGATTGAAGTCGTCGCGGAAGATCGCATGGTGGATCTGGTGGAGGAAAAGTTCGACATCGCCATCCGAATGAACCCCGGCCCGGACAGCAACCTGGTCGGACGCTGTTTTGCCAAGGACCGCCTGGTCGTGGTGGCTGCGCCTGAAATACCCAGGCCCCTGCCCGGCGCGATCCGGCCCGTCCCGAGTATCGTCACGTCGACCTTTCAGCCCACCCGGTGGAATCTTGATGGGGGCAAGCTGATCGTCGAACCGATCCCGAAAATGCAGTTCTCCTCGCTGCTGATGGTCCGCGATGCCGCTATCGCAGGCGGTGGAGCGGCCCTCATTCCGCAATCCATCGCCTGGAATCAGTTGGCGCGTGGCGAACTGGTTCAGTGGGGTGCGGTGCTGGGAGCAGAGCCCGCGCTCTGGGTGCTGCACACCTCCAGGCGCCTCGCGGCGCCCAAGGTTCGTGCGTTCGTCGATTTCATCTGCGCCAGGTACCCGGACATGTCACTGGTCTTGACGGGCTAAAGCGTGTACTTCGCCGGGCTCGTGTCGCGGGCCCGGACATGGCTGAACATGTGTCAGCATTCAGGGACCCGCGCCAGGCCGTGAAACGGGCTCGAAAATCCAGCCCCCTCAGCAAGCGCAGCTGAAAAGCAGAAAACCACTCTCCCTTGCCTGCTTGCCCCCTCACCTCATGCTCGGTGGTCTGAAAGCAAAAGCGGCTTCCAGAAACTCACATTGGTCAGTCCAATCTATTTTTATATAAATTGGTCTTTCCAATATTGCGCTCGGTGCGTAGCTTTTCGGGCAACGATCAACCGAGCGGGCACCTGTCCGCCTAAAACAAAAAGAGATCATCAGAATGAGTAAATTTCCCCGCCAGCCGGGCGCTCGGTGCCCTCTTCCACTTGTCGACGTCCGTCGCCCGCGCCCCCGCCAAGGAGCCTCAACATGCTGACTGTCATCTGTGACGAACCTGGTTCTTTAACCGCCGTCGAGACTGAAAAACCTGTACGAATGGCGGGAGAAGTCCTCATCCGTATCAAGCGTGTCGGGGTTTGCGGCACCGACCTGCATATTTTCACCGGCAATCAGCCCTACCTTGAATACCCGCGCGTGATGGGCCATGAGTTCTCCGGGCTTGTAGAAGAAACCGACAGTGCCAGCGACCTGAACATTGGTGATGTCGTCTACGTGATGCCCTATCTTTCCTGTGGGACCTGCATTGCTTGCCGCCAGGGCAAGACCAACTGCTGCACCCGTATTCGCGTGTTGGGCGTTCACTGCGACGGTGCCTTTACCGAATACCTGAGCATTCCCCATGAGTTCGTGCACAAGGCAGTGGGTGTGTCCCTTGATCAGGCCGCGATGATCGAATTTCTATCAATCGGTGCTCACGCGGTGCGCCGTTCGAATATCCAGGCGAATCAACATGCGCTCGTGGTCGGCACAGGCCCGATCGGCATGGCAGCAGCGATTTTCGCCAGCCTGCGAGGAGCGAAAGTCACCGTTCTGGATACCCGTGACGATCGCCTGTCGTTCTGTAAGGAACACCTGAAGATTCATGCGGCGGTGAAAATCGGCGAAGCCGACAAGGAGAGGCTGGCGGAGCTCACGGACGGTGATTTTTTCGACGTGGTGTTTGATGCCACCGGCAATGCCCGCGCCATGGAGCGCGGGTTCGAGTTCATCGCGCATGGCGGGACCTATGTGATGATTTCGGTGGTCAGGGACTCCATCACCTTCTCCGACCCTGAGTTTCACAAGCGGGAAGCCACCTTGATGGGGAGCCGTAACGCCACAAAAGAAGACTTCCGTTTTGTCGAAGAGTGCTTGCGCAACGGATTGATTCCGGACGCTGCGCTCAATACCCACCGCCTGACGCTCAGCGATGTTGCCCGCTCGTTCACCACCTTGCTCGACCCGAAACAAGGCGTCGTCAAGGCAATCATCGAATGTTAGGAGAAGCGTCATGAGCGATGCGCAAACTTTGCTGGTCTTGACACCCGGTGACGATGTCGCCGTGGCCCGAGACGATATTGCCGCAGGACAGCGCCTCAGCGCCGACGGCATTACGCTGGTTGCCAAGCAGCAGATTCCGTCCGGGCACAAGATCGCCCTGCGCGCGGTAACGGCGGGTCAACAGGTTCTCAAGTACGGTCAGACCATAGGTGTGGCGACACAGAGCATCGAACCGGGCGATTACGTCCACGTACACAACCTGGACATGCCCCCGACCAGCTCCAAGCACACGGTTCACAACGTTTACACGCCCACTGTGCTCAGCCCGGAACCCGTAACCTTCGAAGGGTTTGTCCGCGAGGACGGACGGGGCGGAACACGCAATTACATCGGGGTCATTTCCAGCGTCAACTGCTCCGCAACCGTCTGCAAACACATCGCCAACGCCTTCTCTTCCGAGCGTCTGAGAGACTTTCCCCATGTCGACGGAGTGGTCGCCATCACCCATGGCAGCGGCTGTGGCATGGGAGCCCAGGGTGAAGGCATCGAGATCCTCAAACGGACCTTGCGCGGCTACGCGAATCACGCCAACTTCGCCGGTGTGCTGTTGATCGGCCTGGGCTGCGAGGTCAACCAACTGACGCCTCTGATGAATGAACTCGGCGACCGCCCCGCCGTGCTCAAGGCCAGCCTGGTCATTCAGGAAGCCGGCGGTACTCGCGAAGCGGTACAGCGAGGCATCGCACATATCGAAGACATGCTGCCCGTCATCAACAGTTTCCGGCGCAGAACCGTTTCAGCCAGCCATCTGAGCGTGGGGTTGCAATGCGGCGGCTCGGACGGTTACTCCGGCATCACCGCGAACCCGGCACTCGGGGCTGCGGTAGACCTGCTGGTGAAGCATGGCGGCAGCGCAATTCTTTCAGAAACGCCAGAAATCTACGGTGCTGAACACCTGTTGACGGCACGCGCCGCGTCAGCTGAAGTTTCGGCGAAGTTGATGGCGCGTATCCGCTGGTGGGAAACTTATGTGCGTCACAACGACGGAGACATGAACAACAATCCCTCGCCGGGCAACAAGGCCGGCGGCATCACCACCATTCTGGAAAAGTCCCTTGGCGCTGTCGCCAAAGCCGGGACCACCGGGCTGATGGGTGTCTATCGCTACGCTGAAACTGTCGACACCCAGGGACTGGTGTTCATGGACACGCCTGGCTACGACCCCGTGTCGGCCACGGGACAGGTTGCCGGAGGTGCAAATCTCATCTGCTTTACCACAGGTCGTGGCTCGACCTACGGGTGCAAGCCCACGCCATCCTTGAAGATCGCCACCAACACCCGTCTGTTCCAGCGCATGGAGCTGGATATGGACTTCAACGCCGGAGGTATCGTCGACGGCGTAGAGTCAGTGGCTGAATCAGGTGAACGACTGTTCCGACTGATGCTGGACGCCGCTTCCGGACGACGCACATGCAGTGAAGAAAACGGCTTGGGTGACAACGAGTTCGTGCCGTGGCAGATAGGCGCGGTGATGTGAAACGCATAGCCGCTCGATACGGCTGTGGTAGCCTTCGCGGACTATCCGATGGACCCGTTACCCATGGCCTCACCGACACACACCACCGAGCGCAAGCCGTACCAGAAAATCGCCGATCAACTTCGCGATTACATTTCGAAGGGTGACTTCAAGCCCGGCTCCAGGCTTCCCCCGGAGCGCGATTTGACGCAATTGCTCGGTGTTTCCAGGCCCTCGCTTCGCGAGGCACTTATTGCCCTGGAGATAGAAGGCGGTGTTGAAATCAGGATGGGCTCGGGCGTGTACGTGCGGGCCATGGCCAGCGACGGGAAGAACCACACGGTAACTCTGGGCGAAAGCCCCTCGGAACTGATGCAAGCCCGCGCCTTGATCGAAGGTGAGTCGGTATCCCTGGCCTGTCTGCATGGTAAAAAAAGCGACTATCGCTATCTTCAAGAGTGCATTGATGCGATGCGCGCCGCCCTCGCAAAAGGCTTGCCGCCGCTGGAGGATGACCGCAGGTTTCACCATCGCCTGGCTAAAATGAGTGGCAACTGCGCCCTGGTCCGGATCATCACCGGGCTCTTTGATGAACGACACGACCCGATTTCGGCTCACCTCAGCAAACACTCGGAGAACGCTTCGACCTGGGAGGCCGCAGTCATCGAGCATGAAGCGATACTTCACGCCGTGGCCAACAAGGACCTTATCGGCGCACAAACCGCGATGCGCCAGCATTTGAGCCGTTCGGAAAAACGTTGGCTGAAAGCGCTGGAGCCAGAAGAAATCCCGGCCCTTGGGCAGCGCAAGTAGCAAACGGGTTATCCGCCGCTACTTGCCCAGTCTTCAAACATCAGCCCAACTGTTGACGCACCGCCAATTCGACACCGCGGATTTCTGCCAGGCCCTTGAGGCGACCGAACAACGAATAGCCGGGATTGCTTTTACGGTGCTGGTCGTCAAGCAGCTGGTGCCCATGGTCCGGGCGCAGCGGCAGGCGCGGTCCCCCTTCTCGCTCACGTCTGCGCTCCTCTGCCACCAACGCCCCGATGACCCCGACCATGTCGACGTCGCCGTCCAGATGGTGGGCTTCGTGGAAGCTGCGCGGGTCGGCTTCACGCCGGGTTGAACGCAGGTGCGTGAAGTAGATGAACGGCGCAAAGTGCTTGGCCATCGCTACCAGATCGTTGTCTTCACGTACGCCGTAGGACCCGGTGCAGAACGTCAGGCCATTGGCCGGGCTTGGGGCTGCGTCCAGCAACCATTGAGCGTCTTCAGCGGTGGACAGGATACGCGGCAAACCGAGCAGCGCCCGGGGTGGATCGTCCGGGTGAATAGCCATGCGCACGCCCACTTCCTCTGCAACCGGCACCACCGCGCGCAGAAAATACCCCAAGTGTTCACGCAGCCGGGCTTCGTCGATGTCTGCGTAGGTGCGCAACAAGGCCCGGAAGTCGTCCAGGCTGTAGTGCTCCTCTGCGCCGGGTAAACCGGCAATCAAGGTATTGACCAGGGTTTCGCTCTGGGCGGGCGTGAGCTGCTCGAAGTAGGCTTTGGCGTGCTGAATGTCCTCGGCGCTGTACTCGGCCTCTGCCTGCGGGCGCTTGAGAATGAACAGGTCGAACGCGGCAAACGCGGTTTGATCAAAACGCAGCGCCCAACCGCCATCCGCCAATTCCCAGGCCAGGTCAGTGCGGGTCCAGTCCAGTACAGGCATGAAGTTGTAGCACACGATATCGATGCCGCAGCTCGCCAGATTACGCACGCTTTGCTGGTAGTTGGCAATGTACTCGTCACGCCGTCCGCAGCCGCGCTTGATGTCCTCGTGCACCGGGATGCTTTCCACCACCGACCAGCTCAAGCCCGAGGCCTCGATCAGTTGCTTGCGCGCCGCGATGGCCTCTACCGGCCAGACATCGCCATTGGGAATCTCGTGAAGCGCAGTGACGATACCGGTCGCACCGGTCTGGCGTACGTCTGCCAGGGAGATCGGGTCTTTGGGGCCAAACCAGCGCCATGTCTGTTCCATTTGTTTTCTCCTGTCGTGTCAGTGGTGTACCGCAAAAGTGCGCAAAAGACTGCCTATGCCATCGCGGACCAACGCGCCATAGGCGCCTTGCACGGCATTGCGAAAACCCGCATGACCGGACAATGCCTTCGGGAAAACCTCGTTCAGATCAAGAAAGGCATCCACCAGGGATGCACCTTCGAACCGTCCCGCGAGATCGGCGAAGGTTGCGCTCAGGGGGTCGTCAATCGAGTGCGTCGGATCGCCGGGCAACGGCTGCGTGCAATAGTGAATCCAGGCGGCAACACCCAGCGCCGTACAGGCAATGCCGCGTCCCTCGTCGAGCAACTGCTGCGCACCGAGCAACCAGCGCTGTGGCAGTTTCTGCGACCCGTCCATGGCGATCTGGCGCAAACGGTGTTGCAGGCTGTCATTGGCAAAGCGCGCCTCGAGGTCGTGGGCGTACAGCGCAAGGTCGATACCTGCCGGCATATCCAGGGTCGGCGCGGCCTCCTGGGTCATGTAGCGCTCGATGAAGTCAGCCAGACTCGTATCGTTGATGGCATCGAAAACCGAGTGGTGGCCGATCAACAGCCCCACGTAAGCCAACAACGAATGACTGCCGTTGAGCATGCGCAGCTTCATCGTTTCGAACGGACGCACGTCCGCCACCATCTGCACGCCCTCCGCCTCCCAGTCCGGGCGTCCGAGCGGAAAGTGATCTTCGATCACCCACTGGCTGAAACTTTCACAGACCACAGCCGCAGGGTCGCGGCAGTCCAGTTGCTGCTCCAGCCGATTGAACGACTCGTCAGTCATGGCGGGCACGATCCGATCCACCATGCAGCCCGGAAACGCCACTCGCTCGTTGACCCACTGCGTCAACCCTTCGTCCTGCAGTGTCGCCAGTGCGCTCACGGCCTGGCAAGTGCGCTGGCCGTTGTCCGGCATGTTGTCGCAGCACAGCACCGTGAAGGGCGCAATGCCTGCGGCATGGCGACGGCGCAAGGCTTCGAGGACGATCCCGGGTGCCGTGCGAGGCGTTTGCGGATGAGCAATATCATGGGCAATCGCCGGGTCCTCCCTGCGCAGCTGTCCGGTGGCCGGGCTCAGGCAGTAACCTTTTTCGGTGACGGTCAGGGTGACAATGCGCGTCTGCGGCGCGGCCATGCGCTGCAACAGCAATTCGAGCTCATGGCCGCCGTCGCCGACGAACAAGACCTGTCGCACTACAGTGATCTCGCGCAGCGTTACCTGCTCGCTGTCGCGATACTCGGCCACATGGTAGTGGCCATCCTGCGCGCGCAACTGATCCACCAATGTGCGATTCGAGCGCAGGTTGGCACTGCACAACCCCCAGTCACTCTGCCCATGGCGGTTGAGGTGGCGTTGCAGGTAAACCGCCTGGTGGGCACGATGAAATGCTCCCAGACCCAGATGCACGATACCGACTTCAGGGGCAGGACCGGTGGAAGGCTCACGTTTCAAAACAGGCATCGATACGCTCCTTGTGTTAATGGCGGGTCAGCGCTGGTTCAAGGCTGAACCGGGCTGCGGGCTTGATTCGCGCAGGTTACCGGTGTCTGCCGCCGACAGAGGTTTGACATAGCGTGCAACGCACACGGCGCCGATTACAGTCAGCAACCCTGCCAGCAGAAACGCGCTGGTGAACGAACCGCTGAATTGCACCAGGAAACCGGTCAGGGTCGGACCGATGATCCCCGAAGTGTTAGCCAGAAAATGCATGAAACCACTGACACCCCCCACCCGTGCAGCCGGTACGGTGTCCTGGATAATCGCCCAGTAGATGGCACCGGTGAGGTACAGGAAGAACACGGCAAAGGCGACGAGGATGACCGCCGGATACAGCGTCTTGACCACCCCGGCGAAGGCGATACACGCGGCGCAGAGCAACAGGCACGTCACCAGCACCACCTTGCGAGAAAACATCATCCGCCCGGTTTTCTTGAACACGAAGTCGGAAATGAAGCCGCCCAGGGCCAGCCCGAGGAAACCCAGAAGCCAGGGAATAACCGTGGCGATGCTCATGTCTTTGACATTCAGGCCATGGGCCATCGTCAGGTAGCTGGGAAACCAGGTCAGAAAGAAAAACAGTGTGTAGTTGTAGGAGAAGAACGCCAGGGCGGTAAACAACACCGTCGGTTGCTTGAGGTAGTAACGCAACGGGTGAACGGGCAGCGCCGCCATTTCACTCTTGCCTTCGGCCCGCTGAATGTCCTGGGCAACCTTGCCTTCAGGTTTGTCCTTGACGAACTTGAACCACACCAATGCCCAGACCAGGCCCATCACCATGATGATGATGAATGAAATCTTCCAGCCGTAACTGATTGCGATAAAGCCCACCACCGGCCCGGAAATCGCGCCGCCCAATGGTGTACCGGACATCGATGTACCCAGCGCTCGCGCGCGTTGCTTGGGGGTGTACCAGTTGTTGACCATTTTGCTGGTGGTGACGCTCAACGGCCCTTCACCCATGCCAAACAGAATGCGGATGAACACCAGTGAGGCGAAACCTACTGTCAGCACCGTAAGGCCGCTGAACAACGACCACAGCACCATCGCCAGCAGCAAGGTGGTTTTCGCACCGTAACGGTCCGCAGCCCAGCCGCCGACAAAGTTGAACACTGCATAGCCGACAAAAAAACTACTGAAGATCATGCCCATCTCACCCGTCGTCAGACCGAAGTCTTTCTGGATGAATGGAGCCGCAACGGACAATGCCGAGCGATCCAGGTAGTTGATCACGCCTGCCAGGAACAGCATGATGATGATTAGCGTACGACCTTGACCAAACATTGGAACCTCCCGCTTCTTGTGTTTATTCGGTGAGGGTGCCCGCAGGGGCACGAGTATCTACAGACGGCTATTGATGGGCGCTGCTCAGCTCCACCAGAACCTTGCGTGTCTGCTCGGGGTGGTTTTCGATCAGATCGATTGCCCCCGGCATTTCGTCGAAGCTGACGCGGTGACTGATCAGGTCCCGCACGTGCAATTTGCCGCTGGCGATCAGTTCGATCACCCGTGGAAACTTGCGATTGTTCAGGCGTGATCCCACCAGCGTCAGTTCTTTCTTGATCATCTCCAGCTGCACCAGGTCACTCGGCACTGTGTTGAAACCCAGCAGACCGATACGCCCCGCGGGCGAGGCCAGGCGCACCATTTGTGGCATCAGCGCTGGAATGCAGGCCGCATCGACGATCAACGGCACGCCTTCGCCGTGGGTCAATTCGCGCATCGTTGCCTCGACATCGACATCCTTGCCGTTTAGCGTACGGCTGGCGCCCAGCGCCTTGGCAGTCTCCAGGCGCGTATCGATGACATCGGTCACGGTGATATCGGTCATCCCCAGTGCCTTGGCCATTTGCACCAGCGTCAGGCCAATTACGCCTGCGCCGTAGATCAAAAGACTGTCGCCCGGCTCGGGCTGCATGCGATCAAGCACGTTGAGGGCGATGGTGTAAGGTTCTACCAACGCCGCATGGCTCAGGGACATCGAGTCCGGCAGGCGGTGGGCGTTGCCGGCGGGCACACACACGTGCTCGCTGAAACCGCCATCGCGGTGCACGCCAATCACCTGCAACTGCGTGCAGACATTCGGCCGGTTGATCCTGCAGGGGTAACAGGTGCCGCAGCTGATGACCGGATCAATACACACGCGGTCGCCGGTCTTTAGGTGTGTGACGCCCTCGCCCACTTCCCGGACCACGCCAGAAAACTCATGGCCGGTTACCCGCGGAAACTGCACAAACGCGTTTTGGCCGTGGATGATGTGCATGTCCGAGCCACAAATACCGGCGTAGGCGACGTCAACCTTGACTTCACCGGGCGCCACTTGTGGCATATCGACCTGCGCCAGGCCGTATTCAAAGGGTGCTCTTACTTGAAAAGCTTTCATCGGATAGCTCCTGACAGGGCAAGCGGGCACCCTGTGTTCTTAGCGTTGTTGACCAGTCGATGCAGCGCTTACCAATGCCAAAGCGTGCCGTCTTCCAAGCGGTTGACCGGCAGGCTGGCGCGTTTGTAGGGGTACTTCGCAGCGAGGTTTTCGTCGATATCGACGCCATGCCCTGGTGTCTCGCCGGGCGTGAAGTGGCCATCTTCAAAGCGATAGGCGTGAGGGAAGACTTCGTCGATACATTCGTTGTGGGGCATGTGTTCCTGAATGCCGAAGTTGGGCACCCAGGTATCGAAATGCAGCGCCGCACCCATGCAGACAGGTGACAGGTCGGTGGCACCATGAAAGCCGGTGCGCACCTGATACAGCGCTGCAAAGTCGGCAATGCGTCGCACATGAGTGATGCCACCCGCGTGCACCAGGGTGGCGCGAATGTAATCGATCAACTGTTCCTGGATCAGCTCGCGGCAATCATGAATGGAGTTGAAGACCTCACCCACCGCCAGTGGCGTCGTGGTGTGTTGGCGAATCAGGCGGAACGCTTCCTGATTTTCCGCAGGGGTGCAGTCTTCGAGCCAGAACAGATTGAACGGCTCGACAGCCTTGCCAAGGCGCCCTGCTTCTATGGGCGTAAGGCGATGATGCACGTCGTGAAGGATGTGCAAGTCATCACCGAAACGCTCGCGAACGGCGGCAAACAGCTTGGGCACGTGGTTCAGATATTTGGCGGTGTCCCACACATGTTCAGCCGGCAGGTCGCTGTCGGCCGGCTCATAGCGCTCACCGATGCGCTTGGCCACGCCATAGGTGGTCGCGATACCGGGAATCCCGCATTGCACGCGCACCGCCTTGTAACCCAGTTCGACATGACGGGCGACTTCATCCAGGCATCCTTCAATGTCCTTGCCTGTGGCATGCCCATAGACCATGACGCGCTCGCGGCTTTTGCCACCGAGCAACTGGTACAACGGCATGTTTGCGGCCTTGGCCTTGATGTCCCACAGGGCGATGTCCACGGCTGCAATCGCAGTCATGGTCACCGGGCCACGGCGCCAGTAAGCCCCGCGATACAGGTACTGCCAGATGTCTTCGATGCGCTGGGCATCGCGGCCGATCAGCGCGGGCAGCACGTGTTCTTCAAGGTAGGCGACCACCGCCATTTCCCGACCGTTCAAGGTCGCATCGCCGATGCCGTAGACGCCGGAATCAGTGACGATTTTCAACGTGATCAGGTTGCGACCCGGGCAGGTAACAATCACGCGGGCTTCAATGATTTTCATAAGGTCAGGCCTCTGCTGCAGAAGAGAGTGAAGACATGTTCAGGCTGGGCATGGCACTGCCAGGGATCAGCGCCCCGCGATGCTGGACCACCTGGGCCGCCAGTCGATGACCCCAGCGCGCCGCCAGTTGCGGGTCACCGCCTTGCAGGCGGCACGAAAGGTAGGCCGCACTGAAGGAGTCGCCCGCAGCGGTGGTGTCGACGACGTGCGACACTTGCTCGGCGGGCACTTCGAAACGGCCTGAGGGGCACTGAATCAAGCACGAGGTCACGCCACGTTTAACGGCGACTTCACTCACGCCAAAATCTGCGTAGGCGCGCAACAGCACTTCGACATTGGCATAACCGAACAAGGCAGCGTCATCCTCCCAGGTAATCAGCGCCAGGTCTGTCAGACGCAACATGACTCCGTAAGCCTGGCGCGCTGCCCGGGCGTCAGGCCACAGATGAGGACGGTAGTTGTTGTCGAAGACGATGCGCGTTCCGGACTCACGGGCTGCACGCAAGGCGTGCATCAGGCGTTCACGACCAGTGGCCGTGAGAATCGCCAGGCTGATGCCACTCAGATAGATGTAGTCGTACTCTGCAAGAGTCTGCAGAACGGTATCTGCTTCAGAGCCATCAAACATGCGTCGAGCAGCCGCTTCGCCACGCCAGTACAGAAAACGTCGTTCGCCCTGGGTATCGGTCTGGATGACGTACAAGCCCGGCAGCGCATCCTCGATCACACGCACATGTTGGTCGCCAACACCTTCATCCCGCCACAACTGACGCATGGCGTCACTGAAGCTGTCGGCACCGATGGCGGTGACGTAGTCCGCGAAGACCTGCTCGTGGGAGGTCAATCGGGAAAGATACACCGCGGCGTTGAGGGTGTCGCCGCCGAAGGTCTGGGTGATGCCTGACACAGGATCACCACGCATCTCGATCATGCACTCGCCCAAAAGCGCCACTTTGAGTGGGCGGGATGGGGCGGTCTGCTTGCACTGTTCTGGAATTGCGTTCATCTCTGGCGCCTTTATTATTTTAAAACGGCGTTTCATTTCCAAGGAATGAGGTCGAGTTTAATCAGATTTTCTGCATCGTCAAGAAAAATGAAACAGCGTTTTGATTCGCCAGCGTATATCCTTGAGTTTTACGTTACCGTTGGAGCCTTCATGGACAGCAGCACCCTTCAGAACAATGAGCTGGTCTCTGCCGTAGGCCGGACCATGGCCGTCCTCGAAGCCTTGGCCGAACATCCTGAGGAAAGTGGCGTGTCAGAAATCGCGCAAAAACTGGACATGTCAAAAAGCACGGTTTACCGGTTTTTACAGTCGCTAAAAGCTCGCGGTTATGTGGTGCAGGATGCCGAGGACCGCTATCGGCTAAGCGTCCGGCTGTTTGAACTAGGCGCACAGGCCCTGCCCCACCTGGACATCGTCCGCGAGGCGGAACCGGGGATGCGACGCATCAACGAGCTCACCGCCGAAACTGTGCACCTGGGCATTCTCGACGAAGGCAGCATCGTCTATGTCCACAAGATCGACTCCAAGTACAACTTGCGCATGTACTCGCGCATCGGTAGACGTGCACCGCTGTATTGCACCGGTATCGGCAAAGTACTGATGGCATGGCTGGAGCAGCCAGAACTGATTGCCCACTTGCAGGAAGAAAGTTTCGAACGGCGCACTGCCAACACCTTGACGAGCATCGAAGCGTATCTGCAAGAACTGGAAGTGGTTCGCGCCCAAGGCTATGCCGAAGACCACGAAGAGTTTGAAGACAACATGCGCTGCCTGGCCGCACCGATTCGCGACCGTTTTGGCCATGTGATCGGCGGCTTGAGCGTGTCATTTCCGTGCTTTCGCTTCCGCGAAGAATTGAAGCTGGACTACGTCAGACGCCTGATGGAGGCCACTCAGCAAATTTCCAGGCAATTGGGCTGGCACGGGCAGGAAGCAACGTGACATTCGCCGATGGGCGCACTTCGCTTGCGGTGCACCCATCGTGCGTTCTGGAAGCACCGTCAAATGCGCTTTGCTGGAGGGAGAAACGAAAAAAGGACCCGAAGGTCCTTTTTTCCATCGTCTCAGAACCCCTTATGGGTCCTGAAACGCTATGTTTGGAGCGGGAAACGAGACTCGAACTCGCGACCCCGACCTTGGCAAGGTCGTGCTCTACCAACTGAGCTATTCCCGCATCGTCTTGGTGACGGGCGCTATTCTAGCGTTTGAAACTGCGCCGTCAACCCCTTGATTCAAAAACTTATTTTTTTTCTGCAGTGGTTTTCAGATGAGGCCATGCGGCCCTCAGATATTGGACCATCGACCACAAGGTAAGCCCTGCTGCAACCAGCAGCAATGCATAACCCAGAATTACCCAGATCGTGATGGCGGGCGGATTGCCCAGCAGGATGACCAGCGCAAGCATCTGAGCAGCCGTTTTCCACTTGCCCATGCTCGAAACCGCGACCTGAGCACGCGCACCGATTTCAGCCATCCACTCACGCAGTGCCGAAATAACGATCTCGCGCCCGATGATCACAGCGGCAGGCAACGTCAGCCACAGGTTGGCATGCGCCTGTACCAGCAGCACCAGCGCCACGGCGACCATGAGCTTGTCGGCCACAGGGTCGAGAAACGCACCGAATGGCGTGCTTTGTTCAAGGCGACGCGCCAGATAACCATCCAGCCAGTCCGTCGCAGCGGCGAATGCGAAGACGACACTGGCTGCCATATAGCTCCAGTGGTAAGGCATGTAAAACAGCAATATGAAGATCGGAATCAGTAAAACGCGAAGTACGGTAATCAGATTAGGGATATTCATCGGCACAACTGGCTACGAGGTGAGCGAGCATTCTACTCGCTGTGCAGGTTTGCATAAATCGACTCTGCGAGCTTTTTACTGATTCCCGGCGCTTTTGCGATTTCATCCACGCTGGCACGGGACAGTTCCTGCAATCCACCGAAGTGTTTCAGCAGGTCACGGCGGCGGGTTGGCCCGACACCGGCGACGCCTTCGAGCGTAGAGGTGCGGCGTGTCTTGCCACGTCGCGCACGGTGGCCGGTGATTGCGAAGCGGTGAGCCTCGTCGCGAATCTGCTGGATAAGGTGCAGCGCAGGCGAATCGCCTGGCAATGTGAACTCATGAGCTGCGTCATTCAGATACAGGGTTTCGAAACCGGCCTTGCGGGTTGTACCTTTGGCCACGCCCAGCAGGATAAGGTCCGGCACCGCCAGCTCGTTGAGCACGTCACGCGCCATGGACATCTGGCCTTTGCCGCCGTCAACCAGCAGAACGTCAGGCAGTTTGCCCTCCCCGTCCTTTATACGGCTGTAGCGTCGGGTCAGTGCCTGGTGCATGGCCGCGTAGTCATCGCCGGCCGTCACGCCCTCGATATTGAACCGCCTGTAGTCGGACTTGATTGGTCCTTCAGGGCCGAACACTACACAGGAGGCAACGGTCGCTTCGCCGCTGGAATGGCTGATGTCGTAACACTCAAGACGCATCGGTGGCTCGTCGAGATTCAACACCTTGGCCAGCGCTTCAAAGCGCGATGCGACGTGCTGGCGGTTGGCAAGACGTGCCGCCAGCGCCTGCTCGGCGTTGGTGACGGCCAGTTGCTGCCAGCGTGCCCGCGTGCCACGCACCCGGTGGCTGATGGTCATTTCACGTCCGCGAGATTCCTCGATGGCCTCGATCAGCGCAGGAAAGTCTTCGTTGACGACGTTGACGATGACTTCGCTGGGCAATTCGCGATCCACGCCGCCGAGGAAATATTGCGCCAGGAACGCCGACATGACCTCACCGACCTCCTCTTCGATCCCCACCTGCGGGAAGAAATTCTTGCTGCCGAGTACGCGCCCACCACGAACCGAGATCAAGTGCACACATGCACCGCCCGGGTTGACGAACGCAGCGACTACATCGACATCCCCCGTACCGCCTTCCATGCTCTGCTGATCCTGGACACGACGCAGCAGCGCGACCTGGTCACGCAGTTCAGCCGCACGTTCAAAATCCAGCGCCATCGCGGCCTTTTCCATGGCCGCGTTCAGCTCGTCACTCAGGGCATTGCTGCGACCTTCCAGAAACATCACCGAGTGGCGAACGTCTTCTGCGTAGACCTCGGGCGCTACAAGGTCCACACACGGCCCCTTGCAACGCTTGATCTGATACTGCAGACAAGGCCGGTTGCGATTCTTGAAATAGCTGTCTTCGCACTGGCGAACCTGGAAGGTCTTCTGCAGCAGGCTCAGGCTCTCACGAATGGCGCCAGCACTTGGGTAAGGTCCGAAATACCGACCTTTGCCCTTCTTCGATCCGCGATGGATGCTCAGGCGCGGAAACGGCCCGTCCGACAGGTAGACATACGGATAAGACTTATCGTCGCGCAGCAGAATGTTGTAAGGCGGCCGCCACTCTTTGATGAGTGTCTGCTCCAGCAACAGCGCTTCGGTTTCATTGGCAGTGATGGTGGTTTCGATCTGCGCGATACGCGCAACCAGCGCGCCAGTCTTGGGCGCGTGACCGGTCTTGCGAAAATAGCTGGCAAGGCGCTTTTTGAGGTTTTTGGCTTTGCCGACGTACAGGAGTTTCGCTTCGGCGTCGAACATCCGATAGACGCCGGGACGACCGCTGCAGGTCGAAAGAAATGCACTTGGATCAAATATCTGGGTCATGTTCAGGCGCTGGCATCCACCATGCCGTGACGAACAGCCAGTAAAGCCAACTCGACATCACTGCTGATAGAGAGCTTTTCAAAGATTCGATAACGGTAGGTATTCACGGTTTTGGGCGACAGGCATAGCTTGTCGGAAATGGTCTGGACCTTCTGGCAACCGACAATCATCAACGCAATCTGTATCTCACGCTCGGAGAGCAGGTCGAAAGGCGAGTTGTTGACCTGTGGCTGAAACGATTTCAATGCCAACTGCTGGGCGATCTGCGGGCTGATATAACGCTGGCCGGCAAACACCAGGCGAATGGCCTGAACCATTTCACCAAGCCCGGCGCCTTTGGTCATGTACCCGGCAGCGCCAGCTTGCAGAAGACGAGTCGGAAAAGGGTCTTCTTCGCAGACAGTGACGGCCACAACCTTGATATCCGGATGGCTGCGCAGCATCTTGCGAGTGGCCTCAAGCCCACCAATACCTGGCATTTTGACATCCATCAATACCACGTCGGGCTTCAGTTCCCGGGCCTTTTTCAGGGCTTCTTCGCCCGAATCAGCCTGACCTACAACCTGCAGGCCATCTATGTCGGCCAGCATGCGAGTGATGCCTGTCCGAACTAGATCATGGTCATCGACAACTAGCACCCTAATCAAGCAGACACCTCGCGCAACGGACATAACGAATGACAATCACCATAACAAAAACAGCGACACAGACCTAGGGTCTGTTTCGGTTTAAGCAGGCACAGGTTAAAACTACCCAGCTTAAGCTCTGGCAAGCCCTGCTCCGGGTGAACGACCGGGTACAGTATGCAAATAGCTGTCACCCGTTATTGAATGTAAAAGCGGCATCGCTTCCAGACCAACGGCCTGATCAGCTTTCAGAGGATTTGTCGGTCGTCGAATAGGAAGCGGACAACTCGGCCATAGTAGTCGTTAATCGCCTGATAGCATCCTGATCTTCCTTGTCCAGCACTCGGTAGCTGCCCAGGACCTTTTCTTCGGCAACACTGAGGTTATCGACCGGCACCGGAGTAGCCTTTCCGGTCAGCACATAGAGCACATCCACGCCCTTGGCTGCGACAGCGGCGAGATAATCAGCCTTGGGCGCGCGATCACCGCTTTCATACTTGCCTTGCGCGTTCGCTTCCACACCACCGATTTCACCGAAGGCACGCTGAGACAGCCCCAGACGTTCTCTTTCTTTTCTTAGTCGGTACCCAATTCCACTCATTTGAATGTATAACCCTGTTGACCCCATCCTTACGAATGGTAGAATCTGGATAAAATTTTACTTATTTGAACGGATTTGAACTATGCCCGGAATACGTACTGCTGCACAAGCCAAGGCCTGGCTCGAACAACAGGGCAAATCTGTTCAACAATTCGCTCGAGAGAACAATGTAGATCCGGCAACGACCTATCAGGTTCTGTCGGGACGCAAGAAAGGACGACGTGGCGAAGCGCACAAAGTGGCGGTTTTATTGGGGATGAAGATCGGCAGCATTCCCTCTGATCCTGTACAGACTCATCTGGAAGACAAATGACTGCGATCTCGGCAAGTAGTCTTCCCTCTTGCTCGCGAGTAAAGACGGACTAAAATCGCGGATTTTTCCGACAATATCAGTCTGCCGCTTTGAAGGACCTAGGGTTGATATCGCTCTGACTAAAGACCAGAACCGAGGCTTTGTTGGCTCGTTATTCAATCTGGCTGATTGAATTTTCCAATTGAACAACTGCTCTCGCCTGAAGTAAGCTCCTGTCCATTCCACGGAGATTCATCATGCTGCCATCTGCCTCCTCACCGTCTACTGTTTGCGCTGGCGTCGCTCGCCTGGCGTGCAGTGCGGCTGCGCGAGTTGCACCAGCGGCTGACAACTCTGTTACTTCTTATTATGGGTATTGGTTTAGCCACTGGCGCGCCTGATACCCATCTGGCGCCCACTTCAAGGGGACGCCAACCAGAGAATTCTCTACCCCCGGTCGGCTCCCCGACCGGGGGTTTTGTTTTTTTGGCCCCCGACAAAAAACGACATTGAATCCACTTGAGGAAACCGACATGAACACCATCACTTATTACCGCAACGACATCGGTTCGGCCTGGCGATTTAGCACGCTCCGTTCGGGACAGTCTGTCACCTCCGATCGGTCGCTATCAGGTGGCAATCTCAAACGTTTGGCCCAAACGGCCCTTTGTCGAACACCCCAGTAGGGCTCTGAGCGGGAAATAACCCGCCAGCCCAGGAAGCCAGCACATGAACTCGTCCGTTGCGGTAAAACCATCCGATCTGTCCAGTCACAACGTCACCGTGCTGGACAGCACACCGACCTCAAAGCGCCTGCCCAACCCGCTTGAGCTGAAACTCCAGTTGCCACTCAGCGTCGCACTGGCAGAACAGGTCAGCGCCCATCGCCGGGCAATCAAGGCCATTCTTGACGGCCAGGACTCTCGCCTTTTGGTGGTGGTCGGTCCCTGCTCTCTGCATGATCCCCGCTCAGCCCTCGAATATGCCGAACGCCTGGCTGCCCTTGCGGCAGAGGTCAGCGATCAAATGCTGTTGGTGATGCGCGCCTACGTTGAAAAGCCCCGGACCACCGTTGGCTGGAAAGGCCTCGCCTATGATCCGCACCTTGATGGCAGCGATGACATGACGGCAGGCCTGGCACTGTCGAGGCAGTTGATGCGTGACATGCTGACCCTGGGTCTCCCTGTCGCCACCGAGTTGTTGCAACCGATGGCGGCGGGATATTTCGATGATGTACTGAGCTGGGTGGCGATCGGTGCCCGCACCACCGAATCGCAGATTCATCGGGAAATGGCCAGCGGCCTGCCGATACCGGTCGGGTTCAAGAACGGTACCGACGGCGGTATTGCGGTGGCCAGCGACGCCATGCGATCTGCGGCGCACCCGCATCGGCATTTCGGAATGGATCGCAACGGGCATCCGGCGATTATCGAAAGCCGGGGCAACCCGGACACTCACATTGTGCTGCGTGGCGGCCATCACGGTCCCAATTATGACGCTCAGAGTGTCGCGCGCGTGCAAGCCAGCCTCGACAAGCATGCTATCGCGTCGCGCATCATGGTCGACTGCAGCCATGCCAACAGCGGCAAAGACCCATTGCGTCAGCCCGCCGTCTTCAACGATGTGCTGGAGCAACGACTGCAAGGCAATACTTCATTGATTGGCATGATGCTGGAGAGCCATCTTTTCGAGGGCTGCCAGCCGTTGACCTCTAAGCTGCAATACGGCGTGTCGGTGACAGACGGCTGTCTTGGCTGGTCCTCCACTGAACAGTTGTTGCGCCGTGCAGTTGATCGGCTGCGGTACAGGTAGACGTGAAGCAAAAGGAACTTTGTCAGGAAATACGGCACTGATTCCGGTACGCTGTTTCTTTTTTTTCACAGGAGATTGTTTCCCATGGCTAAAGCCACTGCCCGCCACATCCTTGTTTCGAGCGAAGAAAAGTGCAACGAACTCAAGGCACAGATCGAAGGCGGCGCCGATTTCGCTGAAATCGCCAAGGCCAATTCCAGCTGCCCGTCCAGCCGTCAAGGCGGTGATCTGGGTTCGTTCGGTCCTGGTCAGATGGTCAAGGAATTCGATACCGTCGTGTTCAGCGCGCCAGTGAACACTGTTCAGGGTCCGGTCAAGACTCAGTTCGGTTACCACCTGCTGGAAGTGACCAGCCGTCAGGACTGATCCCGACGCGTGGTACAGCAAAACGGCTCATCTTCGGATGGGCCGTTTTCGTTTGTGCCTCTATCTTGACGCCGATACGTTCAGTTGCTTGGCGAAACGGATATTTGCCTGTAGAAGAAGCAGATGTCAGTCAGGATTCGAGTCATGCGTTTTGTCCTTTCATCGCTGGTCGCTATTACCTTGGCCGTTGCCTGCGCCCTGTCTTCAGTCTCTGCCGCCCCCCAGCATGCCCTGACCGTCTACGGCGAAGCGCCACGCTATCCCGCAGACTTCAAACACTTCGATTACGTGAACCCCGATGCCCCCAAAGGCGGCAGCATGCGCCGGTCTGCGATTGAAATCGGACAGTTCGATCATTTGATGCCGTTTACCGACAAAGGCATGGGTGTGTCGCAGATCAACGGGATGCTGTATTCGCCGCTGGCGGTGCGCTCAATGGACGAGCCCTACACCGTGTACGGGCTGGTTGCAGAAAAAATGGAACGCGGCGCGGATGGCCTGTCGCTGCGCTTCTACCTGAACCCGAAAGCGCGCTTCGCTGACGGCACACCCATTACTGCCGAAGATGTGAAGTACACCTACGAGCTGTTGATGACCCAGGGCAGCATGCAATATCGGACTCAATTCGAAGCGGTCAGAGGCCTGGAAGTCGAATCCCCCACTCAAATCCGTTTCGATTTCAAAAACACCGACAGCCGCACGCTGCCTCTGGACCTGGCCTCATTGCCGGTCTTCCCGGAGCACTGGTGGAAAACCCGCGATTTCGCCAGCGGCGCCGGCTTTGAGGTACCGCCGGGCAGCGGTCCTTATCGGATCAGCCATGTCGACCCAGGCCGTACCATCACGTTCACACGCGATCCCGACTGGTGGGGCAAGAACCTCGCCGTCAACCGCGGCCTGTACAACTTCGACACCTTCAGCATCGAGTACTTCGGGGACATAGATGTTGCCCGTCAGGTACTCAAGGGCGGGGCCTACGATTACAACCGCGAGTTCTCGGCAACCGGTTATTCAATCCGCTACGACAGCCCTGCCCTCAACGAAGGCCTTTTGCAAAAGGCCCATCTGGCCAAAGGTGCCGTGCAGAGTTCGCAGGGTTTCGTGTTCAATCTGAGCAAGCCGATGTTTCAGGATCGCCGAGTGCGTCAGGCCCTGTCACTGCTATGGGACTTCGAGTGGACCAACCGGCAGATGATGCGCAACATGTATATCCGCCAGGAAAGCTACTTTTCCAACTCCGAACTGGCGGCCAGTCAGTTGCCCACGCCCGCCGAACTGGAAATCCTCGAACCCTTGCGTGGCAGCGTTCCCGATCAGGTATTTGACACCGTGTTCAAGGTGCCAAAAACCGACGGCACAGGTTTCATACGTGATAAACAGCTGCAAGCGCTGGCGTTGATGCAGCAGGCTGGCTGGACGCCAAAAGGCGATCAACTGGTGAACGCGCAGGGCGAGCCTTTCAGCTTTACCTTTCTGAACGGCCAGTCCGGCTTCGAGCGCATGCTGCTGCCCTACAAGCGCACGCTGGCGCAGATCGGTATTCATTTTGATATTCGTCGGATCGACGCCGCGCAGTACCTCAACCGCGTCATGGCGCGCGATTACGACATGATTGTCACCGGTTATCCGGTTTCAACATCGCCCGGTGCCGAGTTGTACAACAGCTTCGGCTCCAAAGTGGCGATGGATCCCGGCTCCAGCAATTATATGGCGCTCCAGGATCCGGCCGTGGACACCCTGATTGCAGGCGTACTCAAAGCCGACAATAAACAGACGATGACCGACTACGCCCGTTGTCTCGACAGGGTGCTGCAATGGAACCACTACTGGATCCCCAACTATTACCCTCCGGGCTCTTCTACCGTGTGGTGGAATCGGTTCGGCATTCCGAAGATTCAGGCCAGCAACAACGAGGCCATCGAGACCTGGTGGGAAATCAGCCCTGTGCCGTTGACCAACGAGCAGTTCGCGGCAAAGCGTGGCGCATCCGCCCTTGTTTCGGAGATGAAGTGAATGCTCGGCTATATCCTGCGGCGTCTGCTGCTGATCATCCCGACTCTGCTGTGCATTTTGCTGGTCAATTTTTTTATCGTTCAGGCCGCACCCGGCGGACCGGTCGAACAGGCGATAGCCCGCCTGCAAGGCGTCGGTGGCACGACGGTGGGCGCTGGTGCAACAGAGTCGTCAAGCGCTGGGCACTCACGGGCATCAAGGGGGCTCGATCCCAAGCTGATCAAGGACATCGAGCGCCAATACGGTTTCGACAAGCCGCTGCATGAACGGCTCTGGCTGATGCTCAAGAACTATGCCCGGCTGGATTTCGGCAACAGCTTCTTTCGCGGCGCATCAGTCACCGACCTGATACTGCAAAAGATGCCGGTCTCGATATCACTGGGGCTCTGGGCAACCCTGCTGACTTACCTGGTATCGATCCCGCTCGGGATCCGCAAGGCGGTCAAGCATGGCAGCCAGTTTGATATCTGGAGCAGCACCGCAATCATCATTGGCTACGCCACGCCTGCGTTTCTGTTCGCGATGCTGCTGGTGGTGGTGTTTTGTGGCGGCACTTCGCTGAACTGGTTTCCCGTGCGGGGACTGGTTTCAGACAACTTCGGGCAACTGTCGACCATTGGCAAGATCGCCGATTACTTCTGGCACCTGGTGCTACCCGTATCGGCGCTGGTCATCGGCGGCTTCGCCACCCTCACCTTGCTGACCAAGCATTCGTTCCTCAATGAAATCACCCGCCAGTACGTGACGACGGCCCGCGCCAAGGGCATGAGCGAACGACGCGTGCTTTACGGGCATGTGTTTCGCAACGCCATGCTACTGGTGGTGTCGGGCATTCCACAGGCGTTTATCAGCGTGTTCTTTGCAGGATCGCTACTGATTGAAGTGATTTTCTCCCTCGATGGGCTGGGCCGCATGAGCTACGAAGCTGCGGTGTCGCGCGATTACCCGGTGGTGTTCGGCTCGCTGTTCATCTTCACCCTCTTCGGCTTGCTGATAAAACTCATAGGCGACGTCTGCTACACCCTGGTCGACCCTCGAATCGACTTCAGCGCGAGGAATGCCTGATGCGCAGCCTTTCTCCTCTCGCCCTTCGCCGCCTGGAACGGTTTCGCAGCAATCGCCGAGGCTGGTGGTCACTTTGGCTGTTCTGCGCATTATTCGCCCTGACGCTGGGCGGCGAGCTGATTGCCAACGACAAACCGCTGGTGGTCAGTTACCAGCACTCGCTGTACTTCCCGGTCTTCAAGCGCTACACCGAGAAGCAGTTTGGCGGCGAGCTACCCTTTCAGCCCGACTACCGCAGTGACTACGTGCATAAACTGATCGACAAGGGTGACGGCTGGATGCTGTTCCCGCCGATTGCCTTCAGTGACGACACCCCCAACTACGAGCTGACGATTCCCGCGCCAAGTCCGCCCTCCGCCACCAATTGGCTGGGCACTGATGACCAGGCCCGTGATGTCCTGGCACGGGTGATTTTCGGCGCGCGGGTGTCGATCCTGTTTGCGCTGGTTCTGACCGTGATCAGTGCTCTGATCGGCGTCACTGCCGGTGCATTGCAGGGTTATTACGGCGGCTGGGTAGACCTGCTCGGTCAGCGCCTGCTGGAGGTCTGGTCGGGCCTGCCAGTGCTGTACCTGCTGATCATCCTCTCCGGTTTCGTCGAGCCTGATTTCTGGTGGCTGCTGGGTATCATGGCGCTGTTTTCGTGGCTGGCACTGGTGGACGTAGTGCGCGCCGAGTTTCTGCGCGGCCGCAACCTGGAATATGTGAAAGCAGCACGCGCGCTGGGGCTTGGGGACCGCAAGATCATCGTGCGGCACATCCTGCCCAATGCCATGAACGCCACCCTGAGCTACCTGCCGTTCATTCTGACGGGCGCTATCTCGACCCTGACCGCGCTGGATTTCCTGGGCTTCGGCATGCCTGCAGGCAGCGCCTCGCTGGGTGAACTGATCGCTCAGGGCAAGCAGAACCTGCAAGCCCCCTGGCTGGGCCTGACCGCGTTTTTCGCCCTGGCCCTGATTCTTACCCTGCTGGTGTTCATAGGCGAGGCGTTGCGCGACGCTTTCGACCCGAGGTCCTGACATGTCTGAAAACCTGATCGAAATCCGCGACCTGAGCGTTGCATTCAGCGGACAGACCGTTGTCAGCAACCTGAGTCTGGATGTACGGCCGGGTGAGTGCCTGGCACTGGTCGGTGAGTCCGGGTCCGGCAAATCCGTCACTGCGCATTCGATCTTGCAACTGCTGCCCAAAAGCGGCACGCAGACCACCGGCAGCATCACCTACCGTGGGCAACAGCTGGTCGGGGCGGACGAGCGCACGTTGCGAGAGTTGCGCGGCAATCGCATCGCGATGATCTTTCAAGAGCCGATGACCTCGCTCAACCCGTTGCACACGGTCTCCCGCCAAATCGGCGAAACGCTCCTGCTGCACCGAGGCATCACCGGGCGGGAGGCCCAGAAACGTATTCTGGAGCTGTTGGAGCTGGTAGGTATTCACCAGCCTCAAAAGCGCTTGAAAGCGTACCCTCATGAACTGTCAGGTGGTCAAAGACAGCGAGTCATGATCGCCATGGCACTGGCCTGTGAGCCGGAACTGTTGATTGCCGATGAGCCCACCACGGCGCTGGACGTGACCGTGCAGCGCAAGATTCTGCTGTTGCTCAAGGAGTTGCAGCAACGCTTGAACATGTCGTTGTTGCTGATCAGCCATGACCTGAATCTGGTGCACAGCGTCGCCCAGCGTGTCTGTGTCATGCGTGCCGGGGAAATCGTCGAGCAGTCCGATTGCCAGACCCTGTTCAAAGCCCCTCAGCATCCCTACAGCCGTCTGCTGCTGGACGCCGAGCCAGCCGGTGAGCCGTTGGCGCGCGATACCCGTGAAAAGGTGCTGGAGGTCGAGAACCTGAGGGTCTGGTTCTCGCTGACCGGCGGCATCCTGCGCAGGCACCAGGAGTACTTGAAGGCGGTAGACGATATCAGCCTGAGTATCGAGCGCGGCAAAACGCTAGGAATTGTTGGCGAATCGGGGTCGGGCAAGTCGACACTGGGCCAGGCAATCCTGCGTCTTGTGGAATCACGCGGTGCGATCCGGTTTCGCGGGACGCCGCTGGACGGTTTGAGCCAGAAGCAGATGCGGCCCTGGCGCAAAGAAATGCAAGTGGTCTTTCAGGACCCTTACGGCAGCCTCAGCCCGCGCATGTCAGTGGCGCAGATCATCGGCGAGGGCCTGGAAGTGCACGCGCAGCTTTCTCCGGCACAATGCGATGTCGAGGTGATCAGAGCCCTCGAAGAAGTCGGTATCGACCCACAAGGCCGACATCGATACCCGCACGAGTTTTCCGGGGGTCAACGCCAACGCATCGCCATCGCCCGCGCCCTGGTGCTCAAGCCAGCGCTTATATTGCTCGACGAGCCTACTTCGGCACTGGACCGTACCGTGCAAAAACAGGTCGTTGCATTACTGCGCGAGCTTCAGGAGAAGCACGGCCTGACCTACCTGTTCATCAGTCATGACCTGGCAGTGGTGAAGGCCCTGGCCCATGATGTGATCGTGGTCAAGGATGGCAAGGTGATCGAGCGAGGCGCCAGTCACGACGTATTTGACGCACCGCAACATCCTTATACTCAGGAATTGCTGGCAGCAGCACATCCAGGCTTCGCTTGACCGAACCAAACGGGCTTTCTGCGCGGCCAGACGCCGACTCCTGACGGAACATCCCATGAAAGACAACAGCCTCAAAGACCATCAGAGCATTCAGCGTCTGGCCATTCGCTCGCTGTTCGAGATCATCGAACAGTCCAGCGAAGGCACCGTCATCGTTGACCGGGACGCGCGAATCGTCTGGATCAATGAGCGTTATGCGAGGCGCTTCGGACTACAAAACCCGGCATTTGCCATTGGCCAGCCCTGCGAAAACGTCATACCAGGCAGCCTGCTGCGTCAGGTTGCCAACAATGGACAGCCGATCCTGCTGGACATGATGGAAACCGCCAAAGACCCGCTGGTGGTAATGCGCCTGCCTATCCATGACGACACCGGTACATTGATCGGTGCCATTGGCTTTGCTTTGTTCGACGAGCTGCAGACGTTGTCACCACTGCTCACCCGCTACCTGAGCATGCAGCAGGAACTGGCCAAGACTCGATCATTGCTCAAGGCCCGGCAGGCCAAATACAGCTTTGCGAACTTCATCGGCACCAGCGAGGCCGCGCTGGAGGTGAAACGTCGCGCGAGACGCAGTGCCAGCGCGCACTCGCCAGTCCTTTTGCTGGGAGAAACCGGTACTGGCAAAGAGCTGCTCGCACATGCCATTCATAATGCGTCGCCACGGGCTGGCAAGCCCTTCGTGAGCATCAACAGTGCGGCGATCCCGGAAGCCCTGTTGGAGGCCGAGTTCTTTGGCACGGCTCCCGGCGCGTTCACCGGTGCGGTCAGCAAAGGTCGGTCCGGAAAGCTGAAAATAGCTCAAGGCGGCACTCTGTTTCTGGACGAGATTGGCGATATGCCGCTGGCGCTGCAGAGCAAACTGCTGCGCGTCCTGCAGGAAAAAGAATACGAGCCGGTGGGCTCCAATGAAGTGTTTCAGAGTGACATACGCCTGATTGCCGCCACTTCCACCGACCTCGAGGCGGCAATCAAGCGTGGCGAGTTCCGTGCTGATCTCTACTACCGGCTGAACGTGCTGCCTATCAGCGTGCCGCCCCTGCGCGACCGGCTGCAGGACTTGCCCGCGCTCAGCGAAGCGATCCTCGAGGAATTGCACAGCAACCACGAGCTTGAAAGCAATGCCTTGGGCCTGCTGGGCCAGCATGCCTGGCCTGGCAATATTCGTGAATTGCGCAACGTGCTGGAACGCGCTGCGCTGCTTGGCGATGAACAGGTGCTGAGCCTGAAGGACATTCACGCCGCCATCGGCACACTGATGCCGATCGGCGTGCAGGGTGACAGTCTGCCTGATGACAGAGCGTCAACGGTCCCGGAAACTTTCAGCCAGGCGCGGGAGCGATTCGATCGACAACTGATCGAAGCCACATTGCAGCAGTGCGCGGGCAATGTGGTGCATGCCGCCCGCCAACTCGGCCTGGGGCGCTCGACGCTCTACAAGAAAATGGCACTACTGGGCATCGCAGAGTCCCGGTAACGAGACGGCCGTCTCCATATAGAGACAACGTTGTTACCGCCTTGCTTGAGCCTTCAAGACGTCGCGTGCCCTGCAGAAACGTCTCCCAAGCAAGTCAAACGTCCACGCCTTGAGACAACCGACCGCTCAACTAATCGCCTCCTCGATAAATTTCGATAAATTTCAACAGGTTGGCGACATGGCACGAAATCAGCTATAGCCATTGAGCGGTACCTCTGCGCTTCACTAAAAAAATAACAACAGGAGACACCTGATGAGCGTTCTCATCGCACTGGCAGCGCTTGCGCTGTTGATGCTGGCTGCCTATCGCGGCTACAGCGTCATTCTTTTCGCCCCCATCGCCGCCCTCGGTGCCGTACTGCTCACCGACCCTTCGGCTGTAGCGCCCGCCTTTACCGGGGTGTTCATGGACAAGATGGTCGGCTTCATCAAACTCTATTTCCCGGTATTTCTGCTCGGCGCGGTGTTCGGCAAGCTGATCGAGCTCTCCGGCTTTTCGCGCTCCATCGTCGCAGCCGCTATTGGTGTGCTTGGGACGCGTCAGGCCATGCTGGTAATCGTACTGGTCTGCGCCCTGCTCACTTACGGCGGCGTATCGCTGTTTGTGGTGGTATTTGCGGTGTACCCATTTGCCGCCGAGATGTTCCGGCAAAGCGACATACCCAAAAGACTGATTCCGGCCACCATCGCCCTGGGGGCCTTTTCGTTCACCATGGACGCGCTGCCCGGAACGCCACAAATCCAGAACATTATCCCGACTACCTTTTTCAACACCACCGCCTGGGCTGCGCCGTGGCTGGGCCTGATCGGATCGGTGTTCGTGTTTTGCGCGGGCATGCTGTACCTGCAACGCCAGCGCAACAAGGCTCAGCGCGCCGGTGAAGGTTACGGCACCGAGCTGCGCAATGAGCCAGAAACGGCGGCTGATCTCAAATTACCCAACCCTTGGCTGGCCGTGTCTCCGCTGATCGCGGTAGGCGTCATGAACCTGTTGTTCACGGGCTGGATTCCACAGTGGTATGGCAAGACCCACACACTGGCCTTGCCGGGCATGGCGACGCCGGTGCAGACCGAGATCGCTAAACTCACAGCTATCTGGGCCGTGGAAGCCGCCCTGTTGATCGGCATTCTGATGGTGTTGATCTTCGGCTTCAGAGCCATCAAGAGTCGGCTGGCCGAAGGCACCAAGAGTGCAGTCAGTGGTGCGCTGCTGGCGGCCATGAACACCGCCTCGGAATATGGCTTTGGAGCGGTGATCGCCTCGCTGCCGGGTTTTCTGGTGCTGGCCAACGGCTTGAAAAGTATTCCCGATCCACTGGTCAATGAAGCCGTCACCGTAACGCTTCTGGCTGGCATCACCGGCTCAGCCTCTGGAGGCATGAGCATCGCACTGGCAGCCATGTCGCAACAGTTCATCGCCGCAGCCAATGCCGCGAACATTCCGCTCGAAGTGCTGCACCGCGTAGCGGCCATGGCCAGCGGCGGCATGGACACCCTGCCGCACAACGGCGCGGTCATTACCCTGCTGGCAGTCACCGGGCTGACTCATCGTGAAGCCTACAAGGATATTTTCGGGATCACGCTGATCAAGACCCTCGCGGTTTTCGTCGTGATCGCAACGTTCTATGCCACTGGCATCGTATGAGGAAGCGTTTATGAGTCTGCATGGTAAAACCGCCCTGGTAACAGGTTCGACCAGCGGCATCGGGCTGGGTATCGCGCTGGAGCTTGCCAAAGCAGGTGCCAATCTGGTGTTGAACGGGTTTGGCGACGCCTCGGCAGTGGTCAGGAATGTCGAGCAATTGGGCGTCAGGGTTGGCCATCATGCCGCGGATGTCAGCGATCCGGCGCAGATCGCCGATATGATTGCCTACGCCGACCAGGAGTTTGGCGGTGTCGACATCCTGGTCAACAACGCTGGCATTCAGCATGTGAGCAATATCGAGGACTTCCCGGTCGAGCAGTGGGACTCGATCATGGCCATCAACCTGTCCTCTGTGTTCCATACCACCCGCTTGTGCATGCCAGGCATGCGCAGTAAAGACTGGGGCAGAATCATCAATGTCGCTTCAGTGCACGGCCTCGTGGGTTCGACTGGCAAGGCCGCCTATGTAGCAGCCAAGCATGGCGTTATCGGACTGACCAAAGTAGTGGCGCTGGAAACCGCGCGCAGCAACGTCACCTGCAACGCGATCTGTCCGGGATGGGTGCTGACGCCCCTGGTGCAGCAACAGATCGACAAACGCGGAGGCGATACAGATCAGGCACGCCAGGACTTGTTGGCCGAGAAACAGCCGTCGCTGGATTTTGTAACGCCGCAGCAACTGGGTGAACTGGTGCTGTTCCTGTGCAGCGACGCGGCGGTTCAGGTTCGCGGCGCTGCCTGGAACGTCGATGGCGGCTGGCTTGCCCAGTAAAAAACGATTCAGCTGTTGGACGGGGGTTCGTCGCCGACCAGCCCCCATTCAGACATGTTTGGTTTACTGGAACCCTGAGGCGCCGCAGGTGCTGTGGTAATGGTGTTCACCGCACCTTCACCGTGAAGTTTGAGACGCAGGCGCACGTTGTTCTGTGAGTCGGCGTGCTTGAGTGCCTCCTCTTCGCTGATCGCCCCTTCGACCGCCAGATTGAACAGTGCAGTGTCAAAGGTCTGCATGCCCAGACTGCCGGACTTCTCCATGATGCCCTTGAGCTCTTTCAGTTCGTTGCGCTGGATGAGGTCACGAATGGTCGGCGTGCCCATCATCACTTCCACCGCAGCACGCCGCTTGCCGTCGGGGGTTCTGACCAGACGCTGAGACACGAACGCCTTGAGGTTGTTGCCCAGATCATGCAGCAGTTGTGCATGACGCTCTTCGGGGAAAAAGTTGATGATCCGGTCCAGCGCCTGGTTGGCATTGTTGGCGTGCAACGTGGAGATCGCGAGATGCCCGGTGTCAGCGAACGCCAATGCGTGCTCCATGGTTTCGCGGTCGCGGATTTCGCCGATCAGGATTACGTCCGGCGCCTGACGCAGGGTGTTTTTCAGTGCTGCACGGAAACTGCGCGTATCCACGCCGACTTCGCGCTGGTTGACGATGGATTTCTTGTGTCGGTGGATGAATTCGACCGGGTCTTCAATGGTGATGATGTGACCGCTGGCGTTGCGGTTGCGGTAGTCAATGAGCGCAGCAAGCGACGTTGATTTGCCCGAACCGGTAGCCCCGACAAACAGCACCAGACCGTGTTTTTCCATGATCACATCAAGCAGCACCGGTGGCAGATGAAGGTCCTCGAACTTTGGAATGTCCAGCTTGATGTTACGCGCCACGATAGACACTTCGTTGCGCTGCATGAACACGTTGATGCGGAATCGCCCGATGCCGGGCAGCGACACCGCGAGGTTCATCTCGAGCTCGCGCTGGAACTCGAGTTTCTGTTCCTCATCCATCAGCCCCTGGGCCACCAGCGCCACGTCGCCGGGCTTGAGGGTTTCAGTACCCAGCGGCTTGAGCACGCCATTGAACTTGGCGCATGGCGGCGCTCCGGTAGAAAGATAAAGGTCCGATCCATCCTGGCTGGCCAGAATCTTCAACAACGCCGGGAAATCCATAATCAATTCCGTACGAAATAAATGAAATACGACAGGCCGTCAGCTTGAAGGCAACCGACGTCAGGGCAGGCACCCGATACCAGAGACAGGCATAATGGCAGCCTTTTTCAACAGGTGATATTGCGACATGAAAGCCCAGGCCCGACACATTCTGGTGAAAACCGCCGAAGAAGCCGAGCAGCTCAAGCAGCGCATCGCCAAGGGCGAGGCTTTTGATGTACTGGCCAGGAAGCATTCTAGCTGCCCGTCGGGCAAACGTGGCGGCGATCTGGGCGAGGTGCGGCCCGGGCAGATGGTGGGCGCGATTGATCAGGTGATCTTCAAAAAACCGCTGCGCACTGTGCATGGACCGATCAAGAGCAAGTTCGGCTACCACCTGGTGCAAGTCTTCTATCGCGATTGATCGACACAGCCGGATATAAAAAACCTCGAACCGGTAAGGTTCGAGGTTTCAGGCAGAGCGCTTTATTTGGCTGAAATGGCCCCGTCAACCAACACCTGAGCTTCTGCTACCAGACGCTGGAGATGATCCTCGCTGATAAAGCTTTCGGCGTAGATCTTGTAGATGTCCTCGGTGCCCGAGGGCCGCGCTGCGAACCAGCCGTTTTCGGTCATGACTTTCAAGCCGCCAAATGCCTGATCGTTGCCCGGTGCCTTGCTGAGAATATTCTGGATGGATTCCCCCGCCAGCTCAGTGGATGTCACCCGATCCGGTGACAACTTGCTAAGCAACGCTTTCTGCTGCGGATTGGCCTTGGCATCGACCCGCGTCGAGAAAGGCTGGCCCAGCTCGTCGGTCATTGTCTTGTACAGCTCGCTCGGGTCACGGCCGATACGCGCGGTCATTTCGGCCGCCAGCAATGCCGGGATCAAGCCATCCTTGTCGGTCGTCCAGACAGAACCGTCGCGACGCAGGAACGAAGCGCCAGCGCTCTCCTCGCCACCAAAACCCAGCGAACCGTCAAACAGTCCATCAGCAAAATATTTGAAGCCCACCGGCACTTCATACAAGCGACGGCCGAGACGCTTGGCAACCCGGTCAATCATGCCGCTGCTGACCACGGTCTTGCCCACGGCAGCATCGGTGCGCCATTCAGGACGATTCTGGAACAGGTAGTCGATAGACACCGCCAGATAGCTGTTGGGCGTCATCAGGCCACCGGTAGGCGTCACGATGCCGTGGCGGTCATGGTCCGGGTCGCAGGCGAAAGCGACCTGATAGCGGTCTTTAAGGCCGATCAGGCTTTGCATGGCATGGCTGGAAGACGGGTCCATACGAATCTGGCCGTCCCAGTCCACGCTCATGAAGCGGAACGTGGCGTCGACGAATTTGTTCACCACGTCCAGGTTCAGGCCGTAGTGTTCGCCAATCGCCGACCAGTAGTTGACGCCAGCACCGCCCAGGGGATCGACGCCCAGACGCAGGCCCGCATCGCGGATGGCGTCCATGTCGATCACGCTTTTGAGATCGGCCACATAGGTGTTCACGTAGTCATGGCGGTGGGTAGTGTCAGCGCGCAGTGCCTTTTCGTGGCTCATGCGCGAGACGCCCAGCACCTTCTCGGCCAGCAATTCGTTGGCCTTGTTCTCAATCCATTTGGTGACGTCACTGTCGGCCGGGCCGCCATTGGGCGGGTTGTATTTGAAGCCACCGCTTTGTGGCGGGTTATGCGACGGGGTAATGACAATACCGTCCGCAAAGCCCGAGGTACGGCCACGGTTGTAGCAGATGATCGCGTGAGAAACCGCCGGTGTCGGCGTGTATTCATCGCCTTGGGAAATCATCACGGTGACGCCGTTGGCGGCCAGGACTTCAAGTGCTGTAGCAGCGGCTGGGGTCGACAGCGCGTGGGTATCTGCACCCAGAAACAGCGGACCATCGATACCTTTTGTCTGGCGATAAAGGCAGATCGCCTGGCTGATGGCCAGAACGTGCCACTCATTGAAGCTCAGCTCAAACGAAGTACCACGATGCCCGGAGGTCCCGAACGAAACGCGCTGGGTCGCAACCGAGGCATCCGGCTGACCGGTGTAGTACGCCGTCACCAGTCGGGGAATATCGACCAACAACTGAGCAGGTGCCAGCTTGCCGGCGAAAGGGCTGAGACTCATACAACCTCCATGGCTAAAAATTGGAATACGAAAACAACGCCGTTGGCGAACACGCCAGTGATGCGGCAGTTTACTGGCAGTTCGACCACGCCGCTCAGTTATCGATCCCTAAGTATCTGAGGGGCCAAGCCGCCACCAGGCGGGAAACAGCTGCGTGACCTTGCGCTCGGCAAAGCGGTCATCGATCAGGGTGACGACCCCGCGATCACTCTGACTTCTGATCACCCGCCCGGCCGCCTGCACGACTTTCTGCAGCCCGGGATAAAGATAGGTGTAATCGTAGCCTGCACCAAACAATGCAGCCATTCGCTGCTTGAACTGCTCATTGACCGGGTTCAATTGCGGCAACCCCAGCGTGGCGATGAACGCGCCTATCAAGCGCGCGCCCGGCAAATCGATACCCTCGCCAAACGCACCGCCCAACACCGCAAAACCGATACCCTGACTGTTGAGCGTAAAGCGGTCGAGAAACGCCTGTCGCTCACTCTCGCCCATCCCCCTGGCCTGCTGCCACAGTGGGACATTCGGGTGGGTCCGCGCCATCAGGTCTGCCACCTGCTGCAGGTAATCGAAGCTGCTGAAGAACGCCAGGTAATTGCCCGGCCGAGCTTCAAACTGCTCAGCCATCAGCTCGACGATAGGTGCCAGTGAAGCCTGACGATGGGCGTAGCGGGTGGAGATCCGGCTGACAATGCGCACCTCCAACTGCTCATGGTGGAATGGCGACTCGACATCGATCCAGGCGGTGTTGCTCGGCAAGCCGAGCAGGTCGGCGTAATAGTGCCGAGGGCTGAGGGTGGCGGAAAACAACACAGTGCTGCGCGCCGCTGTCAGGCGCGGACGAATGAAGCGCGCAGGCACCACATTGCGCAGACTCAGCCGCGACAGGCTGCCCTTGCTGCCAACGTCGCGCTTGGCAATATCGAAAATGAAGTGCTCATCGAACAGTTCGGCGATACGCGAAAAACCGATCGCTTCCAGGTAGAAGCCCTGCAAGGCGCCTTCGACGTTTTGCGGGTGCTCGTTGAAGAAGTCGCCAAGAGCCGTAATACACAGGTTCAAGCTGTTGACGAACTTGTCCGGCGTTTTTGCATAGGCCTGATAGACGCCCGACTGTTCCTTGTGCAATGCACTCCACTGCCGGTTCAGGCGTTGCAGTGCTTTTTTGACGGGCTCGGGTGCGGTCGGGATCAGGGCCTTTACCTGATTTTGATCCAGACTTGCGCTGTACATCTGCCGCGCTCGTTCGACCATGTTATGCGCTTCGTCGACCAGCACAGCCACACGCCACTGGTTGAGCTGGCTCAGACCAAAGAGCAGCGCGCTCAGGTCGAAGTAATAGTTGTAATCGGCAACCACCACGTCGGACCAGCGCGCCAGTTCCTGGCTCAGGTAATACGGGCAGACCTGATGCTGCAACGCGACCTCGCGCACACCAGCCTGATCCAGCCAGGGTGATTGCAGCGCGGCCGAGCGTGCGGCAGGCAAGCGATCATAGAAACCGCGCGCCAAGGGGCAGGAATCTCCGTTGCAGGCTTTGTCCAGATGCTCGCAAGCCTTGTCCCGTGCCACCAGTTCCAATACACGGAGCTTCAGGGTGGGCGCGTTGCGTCCAATGATGTGCAAGGCGTCCAGCGCCAACCGCCGACCGGGCGTCTTGGCGGTGAGAAAAACCACCTTGTCGAGTTTCTGTCCGGGCACGGCCTTGAGCAGCGGAAACAGCGTGCCTACTGTCTTGCCAATACCGGTTGGTGCCTGCGCCATCAGGCAACAGCCGGTGCTTACCGCCTTGTACACAGACTCGGCCAAGGCACGCTGGCCAGTTCGAAATGTTGTGTGTGGAAATGTCAACGCGGTCAGTTCACTGTGCAGCGACTGGGTGTGAGTCAGCTCCTGCTGCGCCCAGCCGAGGAATATCGCGCACTGCTGCTCGAAGAACTGCTGCAGCGCATCGACGCTGAAGTGTTCCCGAATCAGCGTTTCATTCTCACTGACGATGTTGAAGTACACCAGCGCCAGCGTGACCTCCTTGAGGCCCAACTGCTGGCACAGCAGCCAACCATAGACTTTCACCTGCGCCCAGTGCAGTTGCCGGTGGTTGGCTGGCATGGCATCCAGATCGCCACGGTAAGTCTTGACCTCTTCAAGCTGATTACTGACAGGATCGTAGCCGTCTGCCCTGCCCCGCACGGTCAGTTCACGATAATCGCCAGTCAGTGACAGCTCAGCCTGATAGCCCGCACCGCGCCTTGAGGCGACGGTGCGATGCCCGGCAATCCCCTCCTGGGCGGTTGGCGATGGGGTGAAGCGCAGATCAAGATCACCGACCTTGGCAGTGAATTCGCACAAGGCTCGCACTGCCACCACATAGCGTGGCGGCGCAGCGAGGCCGGCAGAGGCTTGGGCAAGGGGGTTTTCAGGAAGGGTCAGGGTCACTGCGCAAACGAGCCGTCATGTTCAGATACTGGATGGGCGTACAGATAACAGTCCCGACCCGGTCTGGCAAATACAAATGGATCGACGGCCCGTAGTGCAGCCAAGACTGACCGTCTAGTGAAGTCTTGCCTGCCGGCACGCGCCATCCAGCGCGACCAGCATGGGCTCCGGGTTCTGGGCCCAGTCGATGGCGTAGCTGATTCGCAATGAATGCCGGTGCCAGCCCTGCAGACTGAACAACTCACCAGGGGCAATGACGATACGTTGCGCCAGCAACGATTCGAACACCTGACGCATGTCCATGGGATGCAGACTGTGCGCCCAGATACCGCAACCTCCTGCTGGCACCTCATAGCGCAATGTCCGGCTCAGATGCTGATCAAGTTGCTGTGTCATCGTGTGCATCCGCGATGCGAGAGAGTGGCGCAGATCACTCAACAGCGCATCCAGGCGCCCGCTGTTGCACAACCTGGCAATCGCCCGCTGACGGATCGGCGGCAACTCAAAAGCCCGCAACAGGAAGTAGTGCTGACATTGAGGCTGAAAAGCCTTGCACAGCAGATAGCCATAAGGCGTTTCAGGGCCCAGCGATTTGTCGAAGGTGCCGAGAATCAAAAGGCGTTGCGGATCAATCATATCGCGCAGGCAGCTCTGCCCTTGAGTAAAAAGCAACTCGCCATGGCTGTCATTCTCCAGCACCCAGACGCCGTAATGGTTAAGCAGATCGGCAATGGCGTGCGTATTGTGCAGCGGCCGCAGACTGCCTCGCACCGGATTGAGCGCGGAGGACATGAAAGCCATGCTCACAGACTTCTCTTTCAGCATCTGATCAAGCAGGACCAGATCAACGCTGCCCTCCTCATCTGCCGATAGCTCAATGACCTTGATATCAAACGACTGCAAAAGGCGCAGCAGGGTCCATGCGCAGGGCGATTCAACCAGCACGCAGGTGCCACGCAATTGCAGTATCTCGATTACCGCCTTGAGCATTCCGGGCAGGTCCGGACCTATGTAAACGTTATCTGCGTACCAGCCTTCCTTTGCGTTGCATGTGTAGCGAGCCGCCAGCGCAGTGCGTAGTTCAAGGTCTCCGAATGGCTGAAACCCTGAGTCGCGCGGAGCGGGATATTGCCGTGTCAGTTCACGCTCCATCGCCAGCAACGGGTTGTCCTGTACCTGCAACACCGTGGGCTCGTCACTGCCCATCAACGACATGCCCGGTCGACGGGCACCTCGGTGAAGCGCATCCAGCAGAGGATCGACGTTACTGCTCAGCATCTGTTCCAGATCAAGGCCGTCAGCCGGCACGGAGTAGTAACCCGATTTGGGAACGGCACGCACCCGCCCTTCTTTCTCAAGTAAAGAATAGGCGTTTTGCACCGTTGATATGGACACCCGAAGACGACGTGCCAACTGGCGCAGCGACGGCATCCTTCGAGCCGACGTGTCGTGCGCCTCGTTGACCAGACGAACAAGATAGCGATACACCGCCTGATAGGCGAAATCCGTGGTTTTTTTCATGAAAGGCAACCTGGCACTCAGCCAAAAAGAGGTTCCAGGTAACCGATACCCGGCTGAGGCCGGGCACCGGTGATATCGCTTACAGCCCAGACGCAAAGCGTCATCAGCGTCCGGAGAGCATCAGTTTCACAGGCTCGCCCGTGCTGATATCGACGGTTTCGATCCGGCGTTTGTCTGGGTCTGCGGCACGAATTCTCGCAATGATCGACTGATCATCGTCGAAGTCCACTCGATGCTTGTTGTAGAGCCCGCGCAACCCGTCAATGGTCAACCCACTGATCTCCACCAGCCACTGCAGGACCTGATCAGGGGCGCTCTGACCGGCCAGCGCTCGGTGCAGATCAGGCAGTGCGACCAGCATGCCCGCATGACAACGACGCAGAAACGGTTCCAACCCCTGCCCCTCGTCGACAAAGGGTGAAAACAGCAGACATACCAATTGGGTTTCATTCAGGCCGAATCCATCCTGCGCGAACCCCGTTGCCAACTCACGACGGGCTTCGATCCGTTCCTCGCCCGCATAGGCGCTCAAGGCCTGATCAATCAAGCGGGACGGCATCTGCCTGGCGCGCATGAGTGATGTCGCCAGCGTCAGATATTCGGCTATCCCGTCGGCGTAATTGCGATCCTGAAGATACTGCGCATTGAGGCCTCGCATATGCGCCATGAGTAGCGGATTGGCGCAGTCCGACTCGCTGAAGCTGAACGCCAGATCATCAAAGCGGAAATCGAGAAACTCGGTCAGCAGCGCCCAATGCTCGTCAGTTTTGCAACTCACCAGGTCGGCAATGCCTATAAAGGCTGGCGTGCTGGACTTGGTGGGGTAACTGATCGCTCTCACAGCTTTTTCGGGCCGCTCTTCAGAACCGTAGAGTTCGTGATAAAACGCCTGCCCAACCACATCGAGAGCCCTGATTGCACTGTTTGCGGTCTGGCCGCGCCAATGAGCGGTACTCTGCCCTGCTTGTCGGGCAAGCCGCATCAACCAAGTCATGTACTGCTTTTGTTCCTTGCGCGAGTCGCCGCTGACCAGCGCATCTACCCCTTTGCCCCATGACGATGCGCGACCCAGAAACTCGACCAGGCCCAGATAGCAACTGTTGCAGAACGTTGTACGCGCATCGCCTGCTGACAAATGCCCGGCGAGCAGCATGTCCGAACGATTCTGCTCCCGGCCTGCGCTGGAAAACGGCAGGTCCGGCTCAAAAGCCTGCGTGTACTGGTTATCGAACACCAGCATTTCAACGCGAGGGTCGTCATACAGAAAGAGCGCTGAATAGGTGCGATGAATGTTGTCCATCACCACCGACGTCATCCCTGCATGTCGGCGGTTTGCAACTCGAAGGTTGAACGTGCCGGGAGCCCTACAGGCAATACTCAGTTGAGCGGCTCTTAAAAACGCCAGCGTGTAAGCACTGTCCTTGCCACCGCCGAATGCAACCAACACCTTGAATGAGGTAATCCGTTCAATGCCACCTGCCGCCACAATCAATCGCTGAATCAATAATTGAAGCGCAGTGCGTTCTGCGCGACTGAAATACCCCAACAACCGTTGCAACACCTGTTGGTAGACGTAATTCATTGCCTGTTCGTGGATCGAGCTCATTGTCGTCCACCTGTCTGTTTATCACAGCATGCGCCCACGCCAACACCCTGTTGAACATGAGGACGACCCTCGAGTTTATAATTAACCATGACTCACTCCCTGAGTAATAACTGGCAACTATTATCAGCATCCCGAAAACAAATACAAGGCACAGAATTCAAACTTAAAGCCGCACAGTCACTGAGCCTCGCTGCAACTACTTGAACATGGCGTTTATTAAAAAACGACTTTAGCTCGCCTGCATATCTGGGCTTTTTATATAAAAAAACGTTACAACTCATTGTAAATAAAGGATAAATATCCACACCCAATCACTGTCAACCTGACACACAGGCGTTCGAGACGTAGGAAAGCATTGCGCTCACCACTGATTATCCGACAGTCGCGCTAAACACTAACAAACGCCACATTAAACAATTCAGGATTGATATTCCAAAGCTTTCATTCAGCTTTCAATCAGATGTTTGGTACTGGGAGCACGTTACGCTCCGCCGTAACGACAGCTTCTGACGTCAACTGATCTTTCCAGATAGAACGGGATGGCGGACGACGCCGTTTCGGACGTCGTTTGTCATCCGTAGATACTGCCGGTGAGTCATGCACGTCTCCGCTCGCTTGATGTTGCTGAATAGCACGCTGCCGTTAAATTGATGTGTCGCTACAGCCAGTGAAATCTGCCACACAGGCACGAGTCGGACTGTATTTTACTGCAGCACCCGGCAAACTGCGCCCACAAAAAAGCCCTGCATCATGCAAGGCTTCAAGGCTCTCAATCAGCTCTCTGGACGATGACCCCGTCAGACGGGCTCGACCTCCAGCACTGCACGACCACCAATCGGGCATCCGTCCATGTAACGGTGCGCCTGCACCACGTTCTCGAAGGCGAATGTGCGAGTCTGCAGTGGCGTCAGCACACGATCAGCCGTCATCTGGTTGATGTCGCGCAATGCCCGTTGCAGCGCTTCCTGGTCCTGAGTGATGCCCAGTTCAGGCTTGCCGGTGAAGTTGCCCAGACAATGCACGTAGAACTGGATGTTCTTCTGAAACGCTGCGCACGCCGGGAATGGCGTCTGGTTGCCGCCCTGCAGGCCGTAAAGAACCAGGCTGCCACGCGGCGCAAGCACATCGCCCATGATCGACATCTGCGGTCCGCCCAAGCCATCGAACACCGCGTCCACGCCACGGTTGTCGGTGTACTTGTTGATGGCCATCAGCAGATCCTGCTCTTCGGTCACCACCACCTTGTCGGCGCCCAGCGCTAAAAGGTACTCGCGCGCATCGTCGGTCTTGGTCGCCGCAATCACCCGAACACCCAGCGCCTTACCGAGCTGGACGAAAGCAGGCCCCGAACAATGGCTGGCGTCGGTCACCAGCACGGTTTGCCCGGCCTTGATGCGGGCCAGATCGACGTAGGCAAAGTAGGCGACCAGATACGGCGTGTAATGCACGCTGGCTTCGACTGCCGTGAGTACATCCGGGTATCGCGCCAGCGCGGTGCGCGGCACGACGACGGACTCGCCGTAAACCGGATGCTGGTTGGCGTCCGCTGCAGGAAAACTCGCTACCTTGTCGCCAACCGCCAGATCAGTGACGGCTTCGCCGACTGCAGTGACCACGCCCGCCATCTCGTAGCCAAGCCCAGCTGGTAACCGAGCCTGGGTTGAAGCAAGATTTTGTCGCCAGAGAACGTCATACCAGCTGACACCAATCGCCTGGACACGCACCTGCACCTCGTCCGGTGCTGGCAACGCGACAGGGTGCTCTTCGACCTTGAGCACCTCGGCCGGGCCAAACTGATGAAAACGGATCGTGCGGGACATTTAGAACCTCGCCTTGTAAACCTTGATGCCACAAACTTTATCCGGGTACTGCCGGCGATGCTATGGGTGGCTATTGATAGTCGACATGCCTGCAATCGATTGTGCCCTGAAACCGGGGCTTGACAGTCAGACAGCTTCTGAGCGCAAGGCGCAGACCGGCGGCCATTGTTCGCATGTCGACCAAACAATGCAACCCGTGTGGGCATTTAAGCCAGCTTGTCGAGCGTTCAATGAATTTTCGATTCGCTGAACGGGCTTTTGCTCGTACTATCGCAACCTGCTCCCGCTTCCAACAGACAAACGGCCCGAGACCTTCTGTATGAACCGCAACGACCTGCGTCGCGTCGACCTCAATCTGCTCATCGTCTTTGAAACCCTGATGCATGAAAGAAGCGTCACCCGTGCTGCAGAGAAGCTGTTCCTCGGGCAACCGGCAATCAGTGCAGCCTTGTCACGCTTGCGTGGTCTGTTCGACGATCCGCTGTTCGTGCGTACCGGGCGCAGCATGGAGCCCACCGCGCGCGCCACAGAAATTTTTGGCCTGCTGTCCCCTGCCCTGGACTCCATCTCGACAGCCGTCAGCCGTGCTTCGGAGTTCGACCCGGCGACCAGCACCTCGGTGTTCCGCATCGGTCTGTCGGATGATGTCGAGTTCGCGCTGCTGCCCACCCTGCTCAAGCGCCTGCGCTCCGAAGCGCCGGGCATCGTGCTGGTGATTCGGCGCGTCAATTACATTCTGATGCCGCCGCTGCTGGCGTCCGGCGAAATCTCGGTCGGCGTCAGCTACACCCAGGACTTGCCCGCCAACGCAAAACGCAAGGTCCTGCGCAGAAGCAAACCTCAGTTATTGCGTGCGGATTCAATCCCAGGCTCGTTGAGCCTCGACGATTTCTGCTCGCGTCCCCATGCACTGGTGTCATTCGCAGGTGACCTGAGTGGGTTCATCGACGAACATCTGGAGCAAATTGACCGCAAGCGTCATGTGGTACTGGCCGTGCCGCAATTCAATGGGCTGGCAACGCTGTTGACCGGTACCGACATCATCGCCACCGTGCCGGACTACGCTGCACAAGTGCTGGCTGCGGCAGGCGGCGTACGCGCCGAAGAATTGCCTATCGAAACCCGCACCTTTGAACTGCATATGGCCTGGCGCGGCGCCCAGGACAACGACCCCGGCGAACGCTGGTTGCGCTCGCGGATTCAGATGTTTTTTGGCGACCCTGATAGTCTTTAGGTTTCGTCGGGCAGGCTGTTTAGCTGATCATTTCTGCCTTTTCATAGACCATGGAGATCCATCCACTGCCAGTGGATCGCTACGTTGGGGGTACATCTGAGGGCATGCTTTGGATGGTTAAAAAAGGATGCCCCCAGCCTAATGCCCAACAGTCTGACCCTTCAGGCCTCGGGTAAACGGATTGGTGAAGTAGCCTAGCGGTAACGGCACAGATTGCATGTCAGCAGCTGCGCTTATTGAGCCTCGCATCTGCCGACACCTTCACGATTCGCCGTTACCCCACCGTCAATGTGCGCAGTACTCGCTACCAGGCGATCGACTGGAGGACTACTGAACGGCGCACTCTCCTCCAGATTCAACGGCGACCGCTGCCCGCGTGACCGTGGTGTAGCCGAGCTACGCTCTCATCGATGCGGCCCTGGATCGTGCGCAAGGTGTCTCGAGTAATAACCTGTGGATATAGGTTCTCGGCGATGGTTGCAAACCGGCTCGCTACATCACAAATGCCGTCAATCACTCTGCCTGCAGTGTCCAGGGGCACCTCGGCTTCCTCGGCAAGCCGAAGCATTTGCGTGCGGGAAATCGACAGGGCTTCCCCCATCACATCCATCTGGTGGTATCCACCCGGCCCCTCGCAGAAGGTCACGTCGTAAGCAGGCGACAGTCTCCACTGACCGTCTTGCGACATGATGTAGGCAAAGTTTTTGGGATGATCGTCTCTGTTGTTGAACGCAACATTGAAGACGGCACGTTCGAAGGCCACCGCCATCCCTCGCACGTCGTTGGTACACATCTGCGTTGCCCGCAAGAAGTTGACGTAGTCCAACACCCCCGGTGACCGGTAATTGGCCCCCGTAAAGGCCGCGAGGCTTTGCATGGGTACGCGCAGACCATCCCGGCGGTCAAATCGCTTACTCGCGAACGCCGCTAACCCATTTGGCAGACTGAAGTACTGCGTGTCAGGGGTCTCGATACCGCACATGCGCAGGCATTCGGCGTAGACCATTTCGATAGCACACACCTCGGCATGTTCTTCTTTGGCCGGGAACTTAACCATCCATGCTTCAAAGCCCGGCGTGACGGCAGTGGTAAACCCGCCAGTTTCGGGATCGCGATAGACGAGGGCCTTAGGCCTTGCACCTTGAGGCGAACCACCCACCAGCAGCAACGTCTGCAGGAACTCGCCACCGTCTCCATGGAGCACTTCCTGCACTTCGGCGGCAAGCTGTTCCAGCGGGATATGGACTTCTGATTCCTGCCCTTCGGGTGCCACGGGCTCAAACGTCAGGGCACCCATAGCATTGCTACCGATGTAGGCCAGCCGTTCCAGTGAGCCAATGCGCGCCGTGGTGAGCCCGCGGCGCCTGAACATACGGTCCATCAGCAACATGCCCCACCCGTCCGGCAACGAGTCGTAAACAGGCCCTGGCAAGTACAGTTGGTGGTCTGGAAAATCTCGACGCAGCTGAGTCCCCTCCAACGGCAGCGTGTAGGAGGACAGTTCCAAGCCCCTTTGCCTGGCGTCATTGCTGTACTCGAATACGATCAGCGGGCGACCGGTCAGGGCTGTCGTGGAGACCAGCGTACCCCACTGCCATCGCTCACCCCAGCCCTCGTAGAAGACGTTCACCTGCTCAAGCATTGCCGGACTTCCTCTTTGAACGGAGACGATTGGCGCTGTTTTCATAGCGACGAATGTCCTCGATGCTTTCCAGCTTTGGCAGGAACAGGCCTTCGAGCTCCTTGGTTCGGCCCAGGGCAATCGCCACCCTGACCACGTTCTCGAACCCGACATTGCGCCCGGCTTCAAGGTTGGACACGGTGTTGGTGGCGATGCCGGCACGCCCGGCCAACTCGGCCTGTGTCATGTCCAGCGCCAAGCGCTCTATGCGCAAGCGATCGCAGAGGCGCTTGACGACCTCACTCGGCTTGCTGAAGCTTAAATCCAACATGGTGTGTACCAAGCCCATTTTTTGCCAGTTAGTTCCCAAAATTATAGAATTAACGTCCAGCCCTATCAAGCGACGTAATTCCCTAATTCTGCGCCTTATCGCTTTATTACTGACTTTAGCCACAATTTTCTGGATTTATCTGACATCAGACCAAAAGGCAGGGACAACCATTGTGGTCCGTTTAGAAACATATTATGGGTGAAGGCGTGCCTTCCGCCCGAGCCCGGTAAGCGTTGGTGGCAGTGCGCAGCCTGATGCGCGATCAGGAATTGGTCAGCAAACGACCGGGATCGCATACTTACAAAAAGGCGACGGTCGAGCGGCCCGACATCCCTGATATTTTGAACCGGGAGTTTGATGTGCCCGCTCATGACCACGTCTGGTGTGGCGATATCACTTACATAGATATTTTTGCCCGCCGTGTTGTGGACTGGGCGTTGTCGGAAAAGCCGGATGCCGACTTGGTCATCAAGGCCTTGGATATGGCTTACGAGCAGCGAGGGAAGCCTCAGGGTTTGCTGTTCCACTCCGACAGTAAGAATGTGATCGCCAGCGCCTTTGGCGATATCGCATGCGTCAGACATGAGCAGGCGAGGAAACTGTTGGGATAATGCGCCGATGGAGCAGGTGTTCAGGAGCCTGAAAACCGAGTGGATACCGACCATGGGCTACACGACGGTCCAACAAGCTCAGCGGGATATCAGGCATTTTTTGATACACCGGTACAACTGGATTCGACCGCACCCATTTAATGGTGGGCTGCCACCGGCTCAGGCCGAGAAAAACCTTAACGTCGTGTCCGGGATTAGTTGACCACTACATTGGGACTTCTCACGATCCGTCGTCGCAGGTGGTAAATGGACAGCTGAACAGAACGAGGTTTATGACGGCGCGATTGCGGCCATTGAGGCAGGCGTTGACGCGTGTAAGCCAGGGGTGTCGGCACAACCGCTGTATGAGGTCGTTCTGCAGGTACTCCAGAGCAAAGAGATCTATTGTGGGTACCCGCTGCACGGGCACTCATACGGCATTGGCTGGGAAGCGCCTTGGTTGTTGCCGGTACGAGACGAAGATTGAGGCAGGTATGGCAATCGCCATTGAGTGCATGGCAGGACGCGAAGCCGTTGGGTTCGTAAAGTATGAGCAAAACGTGCTAGGTTCTGTACGAAAAGTCGGCGAGCGAAGGTCAGGCAAGGCAAAAACAGGCGAGGAAGCGGAGTCTACTGGCTGTAAATGAGCATTCTGAGCCTGTTTCTAACGCAGCATCACCGAGCGCAGCCACTTTTCGTACAGAGCCTAATGCACGCTGATCGCGTAGAACTATTTCAACTTGCCCAGCACGCTTGTAACGCTAGATCCCTCACGCGGTTTGAATAGGCGCTGAATAGTTGATGCAATGCCCGCCCTGATGAGGGGCAGGCATGTTTACGATTATTCGTAAACCTGCGAGCTCGTCGCGGTTACTCGTACAATTCTGTGTCCAATTCACGTGCCTTGATGTTGGCAATGGGCTGAAGGATAGAGCCGTCGAATTCACGAAACTTAGCGCCTGCCTCGATTAGCGAAGGATAATCCGGGTTGCCCAGCGCGCCGCGACCCAGCGCCACAAGATCGGCGCGCCCCCCACGTATTACCTCGGCTGCACGATCCGGATCATGCAAGCTGCCGTTCGCAATGATCGTAACGCCCGGGGCATATTTCCTGGCCAGAGCGATGAGACTGTCTTGAGAACCCTCGAATGCAGGCTGCCATGCCTCATATTCAGTGACATGAATAAAGTCGACCTCAGCATCAGCGAGGGCGCTAAAGATTATTTGAGCGTCGCCTTCACCACCAGGCCATTTGTTCTTGAAATCGTTGACCTTGCCTTGAGAAATACGAATACCCACCGGCACTTTCGCTCCAACGCGCTCTTTCACCGCTGCGACCACCTCGACGAGAAGACTCATGCGCTGACGGATATCTCCGCCCCAACGGTCGCTCCGCAGATTGGTGTGGGCCGTTAGAAACTGGTCAAGTAAATACCCGTTTGCCCCATGGATTTCGATGCCATCAAATCCTGCCTCAACAGCACGTACTGCTGTGCCCGCAAAGCCTTCAATGGCTTCTGCGATGTTGGTATCCGTCATTTCTACAGGCATTCGGTAGGAGCCTTCGCCATGGTAAACGGTCATCTGTTGTCCAGCGGGCTGGACTGCAGAGGGTGCAACGCTGTGGTGGCGATAGATATTGCCCTGACTGAGAGCGCCGGCGTGCATGATCTGCGCAAACACTTGAGCGCCGTGCGCATGCAGATCTTGATTGATCTTCGACCACTCTACTGCCTGCTCTTCATCTGCCAAGCCAGGTTGGTTGGGGTAGCCCTGCGAAAATGCTTTATCGGTATAAAGTCCTTCGGTGATGATCAAGCCGAACCCGCCTTTGGCGAACCTCAGGTAGTAGTCACGCATGGTTTGCGTGGCCAGGCCGTCCTCTGTCGCGGTTACCCGCGTCATTGGCTACTGCCAAGCGGTTCCGGAAGTGCACGCCTTTGATATCGTGCGGAGATAAGATGATGTGCCTTGTCTCGCTCATGATTGCCCCTTGAATTCGTGTAAAACACTATGAAAATAACTATTTCAAGCATGCTAACGAGCGAAGGCGTGAAGACAAAGATTCTTTCCAGTGAAGCGGGCTTAACAGAAATGGATATAAAATGCTGACGTCCGATCTTCGGGTATTTCAGGCAGTCGCGTCTGCTGGCAGTCTTTCTGCCGCTGCGCGTCAACTGGATGTGCAGCCGATGCAGGTGTCACGGCGAGTGGCCGCGCTGGAAGAAGAACTGGGCACGCGCTTGTTCCATCGCACCACCCGATCAGTTTCGCTGACCTCTGAAGGTCAGCTCTTGCTGCCATATGCAACAACGATAATTGACGCGGAAGACATTGCGAAAAGCGAACTGGGCCCAGCGTCTGCCAAAGCGACAGGGGTACTGCGGATGACCGCGCCGAGCGTATTTGGCCAATCAATAGTGGTGCCTATGCTCTCTCGCTTACTGGAAGCTCATCCTGATCTGAGCGTTGACCTGGATCTCTCGGACAAAATGGTCGACATCGTCGGACAAGGGCTGGACTTAGCGCTCCGCCTCGCGCCATTAGGGGATTCCGAGCTGATCGCGAAGCGTATCATTTCAAATCCACGAGTGATTTGTGCATCGCCGGATTACCTGCGTCGCATGGGCCGACCTACGAAGCTGGCTGACCTAGACTCTCACTACTGCATCCAGCTGCAAGCCATTCCCCGCTGGCCTTTCATTATTGATGGAGAGCTCACCCGCAAGCGAGTAGATGGCCGGGTTAACACCAGCAGCGTAGACGCGGTGAGAACCGCGGCGATCCAAGGCCTTGGCCTGGCGATGCTCACCTCGTGGGATATCATCCGACAGGTGCGCGACGGTAGGCTTGAAGTTGTTGAGTTACAGGATGCCGAAATGGAGGAACTCTCGGTCTGGGCCGTGACGCCCAGCCGACGTTTTACGCCTATGCGGGTCAAAGTATTCTTAGGCGCGCTGGAGGACGAGCTAGATATGATCAGCAAATCAGGCTGAGGCGAATCCACCTGCAACCGACGCCTTCGCGGTGCCCGAATCCGGTGGCTCCATTCAAGCAATGATGGATGGACGCGCACTGAAAGCCACCCAACTGCACCTTGGTTCTCTGTCAGAAATTGCCATTCGCAATCGCTCGCATATTGGCTGCGATTGGGGGCAAATTTGATATTTTTCTGCCTGAAAATATCGCTCTAGAGCCAAGTCATAATGTTTTTCGGCGACCCCGATAGCATTCAGGTCTCGTCGGGCAGGCGGCTTATCTGATCAGTTCCTTTGGAACCACGCCCGGCCCCCGTGTTACACCACCTGCTGGACCTGATCCGCATCAGACTCCAGCACAACCGCTGTCGCGATCTGATTGGTGATGCCGAAAGGGATGTGCACGGATGGAGCAACCGCGCTGGTTGATTTAAGGTGCCCTGATTGGTCATCGAAGAAAATGTGAGGTTTCAATACAGCTAAAATTTTGCCTTTCTCGATGCCACCTAGGAAGAATGCGTCATTGGCCATGACACCCCAACTCTTCAGCGTATTCATCGCACGCTCATGAGACGGCGCATTGCGGGCTGTGACGATCGAGACGCGTATGCGGTTTTCGTATCCAGGATTGAGCTTTTTGTGCTTCTCCTCGACCGACTGGATTTTGGAGATCCGCACCATGAACTCCTTCAGCGGCCCGGGGTTATGGGGCTGCATGACGTTCGTCACTTCGTGTGCATGGAACTCAGACAATCCAGAAGCCTGCATGATTGTTTCGGACTCATCGCCAGCGAGTACGCCGTCAAAGTCGAATGCGATGCGTAGGGTTTTATCAGTTTCGTCGTCTTCGAATTTTGAATCGAGCACCTGGCCAGCCGGGTATCCGGCCTTGATGGCCGCTTCCACATCTTTTTTGTCCCCCGACAAAAATAAAGCGATGTTCAATGCTGGTATGTATTCATAAGGAGACTTTCCCTGCATGAAAATCGCTCTTGTCATCCCAAGTCCGTAGTGCTCGATAGTCTTCAGTACGCGCAGCCCAGTGTCGGGATCATTGCGCGAAAGAAGTATCACCTCGACGAGTGGGTCCGCAGGATCGACGCTCAGGTCATTCACTGACAGCAAGCGCTTGATGAAGGGGAACGCGATTCCCTTGGGAAGCGGGACGTGAAGATTTTTTTGCTGGAACTTGCGGTATTCCTCCTCCCCCTGACTTTGAAACACTGCGTCCGATCCCGCCAAATCAAACACAGCGCTGGAAGCGACGCCGATCACCAGGCGATTCTCTAACTCGTAGGGCATTGGAACCTCCAAAAATACGTGCCTACATAGAACTGAAGCCAGTTACGGCAACGCCAAACGTTGCCCTCCCCCTCGACGTCGACTGCTCCTGAATCGCACCAGACAGTTGCTCCGACGCGCCGGAAATCTGCTGCCGTTCGGTGTCCCGGGTATTGAGCAGGCGCTCCAGTTCAAGGCGAATGGCCAACGATCCATAGCTAGCGGATCACGGGCATCGAAGTTATTCGATGTGCACCCAGCCAAAAGATCGAACAGCGCAACACGAATGGGCGTCTCCTCCAACGGGGCGAAAACGCGCGATCAACCCTTAATGAGTTTGTTTGCCGCCAGATCCCAGGTGGAGGCTGCGGTGACTTCCATGGTGCCGTTGTCTTTCTGGGCGGTCAGCTCCCATTTGATCTTGGTGAAGTTCAGCGACAGGGTCTCCACCGGCTTGCCACTGCCGCCGCCACTGACACTGACGTTGGAGACCACCACGTTGCTCAGGGTGTAGATGATGAACGGCATCAACTGGCCGTTGCTCTCGGCGGCGTTGCTGCCGACGGTCACCTTGACCTCGGCAATTGGTTTGCCGCCGCAGCAGTACTCATTGATGCTCGGAGTGGCGGAGTCGACGAACTTGGTCAGGGTGAACTCGCCGATGTGTGGCTTGCCGGACGTACGCTCCGAGTTACTCACGTCATTGGTGACTTGCATGGCCACGTTGTGGCTGTAGGACATGACTTCGATCTTGTTGGCGTAGCCTTCCAGCATGGAGTCGCCTTTGATCGTAGTGCCTAGATCGAGAATGATCGCATCCATGAAAGATGTTTCCTTGTACAACCAGCGGAAATAGAGGACCCGCCGCATGACGGCGGGCTATATTACAGCGATCAGCCTGCGACGGGCGCCGGCAACACGGCCACCAGTCGGGACCAATCATTACATCGCCAAGAAACCGAATCAGGATCATTCAGCAGGGAGTAATACGATGAAGGCTCGCTGCCCCTGCTGTGGCCATACTCGCATCAGTCTACCGCCTACTCATAAGTGCCCAGAATGCGGACGTTTTTCTCCTGAGTGGCTGATTTATGATTGGGAAGCCTTTGCGGCCCTCAGGCGTCAGCACCTCAAGTACAACATACTGATAATCAGTATGGTGGTCGCTAACATCTTCGCGCTAATAGCGTTTGATTCCGGGAATGTTTTTTTGTGGATGCTGAACGCTTTGTCTATCCCAGCAACAATCAGTCTAGTTCTATGCCTGCGTGATCTTCGAGGGCAAGCAGGGTACGAAGGGCATGACGGTCATGCTGTTTTACCTTGGTTCGTGTGGTTCTGATCAAAATGACTAGCGTTGGCCGATAGCTGCCTTCCGCGATTGCCGCAGTCGACTGTCTGCTGACTGTCACCACGCCAGCTTTTGGCGAATGCTGACACTCACTCTAAACCGCTTCATGCCGTTAACTCACGGGGGGCTGAGGACATCCCTGGGACGGCCTTCCTCTAGACTTTAAGTGCGTGCCGTCGGGGCATCACGCGGTTAGACGCAAAAATGCCCCGTATCACACAGGTCCGTCAGCTTGAAATCCCGAACAATGTATTCGCAAGCAAGAGGACATAGTATGCCGATGACCAGAAGAAACCGAAGCTGGAGTTCAATATCACAACGAGAAACGTGGACTTGCCCCTACAAAACCGGACACCAACTCCCCGTTAAATTGATGCTGCTGCCAAGAGCCTAAATTCTCTTGGCGACCGGTATTTCAAAGCGCTGTGCGGATGCTGCTCGTTGTAATGCTCGAAGGCAATCGTCAGATTGCGCAATGCTGTTTCTC
>NZ_JAGTPK010000030.1 GCF_021147775.1 Pseudomonas californiensis | reverse complement strand
TTACCGCCCAAGGCCGGGAAGGCCAAGGACGGTGAAGATTTCTAAAACCCGGTACCCAGTGGACCGTAAGGCTGCTCCGCTTAAGTGAACAGCATTACGGTCGGCAGTGGGCCTTTCAAGGTTGTGCGCTGGGACCGCCAGAGTCAGGTTGAGCTGGTGAGAAACCCTGATTACAACTGGGCGCCACCCACTGCGCAGCATCAAGGCCCTGCCTGGCTGGACCGGATTGTCTGGAAATTCATCCAGGAGCCCTCTGTGCGCTTCGCGTCATTACAGGCTGGCGAAGTGGATGTTATCGAGGCACTGCCGCCGGAGTCTCACGAGGCGGCCCGGCGCAATCCTGATTTGAAGCTGATCATCGCCTTGCGTCCAGGCAACCCCACCAACGGCACGTTGAACATCACCCGTGCGCCGTTCAACGACTTGAAGGTGCGTGAGGCTTTCGTGCGCAGCGCCGACATTGATGGCGCGTTGAAGAGTGTTTATTTCAACGAGTTTCCGCGAGCGGGCGGGCCCTTGAGTTCGGCAACGCGGTTCTACAGCGCCGACTTCCAGCATGCGCAGGATTACGACCCGGTGAGGGCGGGGCAGTTGCTTGATGAAGCCGGGTGGACCGAGCGCGACGCCGACGGTTACCGCGTGAAGGATGGCAAGCGGTTGCAGGTTCATGTGGTGATGGGCAACCGCACGCCGCCCTCGGAATACACGCTATGGGAGCAGGTACAGGCCACGACACGGCAAGCAGGCTTCGACTTGATCGTTGATCAGATGAGCGACGTGCAGGCGACCAAGCGTCAGGCGGATTGGGACTACGATATCCGGCTTGGCTATTGGAACACCAACACGGCCGATGTGTTGCGGATCAATTTCAGCGCCGAATTCGTCAAGCCAGCGGGGGTAGGGGGCTATCACCAGAACACCTCCGGTTTCAGCAACCCGGCCTTTGACGACATCCTCCAGCAGGCGCTGATGACTCAGGACGCCGAGCAGCGCCGCGCCCTGTATTACCAGGCTCAGCAGATCATTTCGAGTCAGTACCTGCAGCTCACCACGTATCCGCAAAGTACACGCCTGGGTATCTACAAGACCACGCAGGGCGTGCGCCTCGAGCCCTCTCTGGCTGTGACTTACCTCTATGACGCATGGGTGAACAAATGACCAGCGCATCACTTTCAATTGATCGACCCAATCCGCGACGCGAGCGTCTTGCGCGGCTTGGGCAACGCGCCGTGTGGCGTCTGGCAGGCGGCGTTCTGGTGTTGTGGGCCGTTGCGACACTGACATTCTTTGCCCTGCGCCTGATGCCCGGTGATCCGGTGCTGGCGATTCTGGGTGGGCCGAGCGGCAATCCGACCCCGGAAACCATTGCCGAAGCCACCCGTGAGTACGGCCTCGACAAGCCGCTCGCGGTTCAGTACGGGCTGTACCTCGCACGATTGGTACAAGGCGACCTCGGAATGTCGTATTCCCAGCATCTGCCGGTCACACGCGTACTGGCCGAACAATCCTGGCCAACGCTTGAACTGACCCTCACCTCGCTGCTGCTGGCGTGGGTGCTGGTGCTGGCCTTGACCGTACTGACGGCAGGCCGCGGGCGCTGGGTGTCGAGCATCGCTTCGCTGGCCGAAACACTGGCCGCTGCGCTGCCGCATTTTTGGCTGGGTATTCTGTTGCTGGCCGTGTTCGCCTTCGGCCTCAGGCTGTTTCCGCCTGCGGGCAGCGATGGCTGGGCCACGCTGGTGTTGCCGTCGGTGGCGCTGGCGGTCCCCCTGGCTGGGTTCATCGCGCAAGTCACCCGCGAATCGCTGGAGCTGACCCTCGATCAGCCCTTCGTCTTGACCGCCCGAACGCGGGGTTTGAGTGACACGGCGGTGCGCTTCAAGCATGCCTTGAGGCACGCGGTGTTGCCGGGGCTTTCGTTGTCAGGCTGGGCCATCGGTGCATTGATCAGTGGTGCGGTAGTGATCGAGGTGATTTTTTCCCGCAAGGGGCTGGGTCGCCAGCTGTACCAGGCGGTGCAGGCCCAGGATCTGCCGTTGACCATCGGCATCAGCCTGGTGGTAGCAGCCGGTTACGTACTGGCCAATATTCTGGTCGACCTGCTGTGCCATTGGGTCGACCCTCGCCAGCAAGGGGCAGGGGCATGAGCGAACTGACGTTTGAAACCACCTTGCCAAATGTTCGTCAACAGCGTGCACGTACACAGGTGCGTCCCGGGCCGCTGCTGGCCACAGGCTTTCTGGCGCTTCTGATCATCGCGGCGCTGTTGCCCGAGCTTTTCGCACACAGCGATCCATTGGCGATTGTTCCACATGATGCGTTCCATCCGCCGGGGTGGGCGCACTGGTTTGGCACCGACCAGTCGGGCCGGGACATCTTTTCCCGCGTTATCCATGGCACGCGGCAGTCGCTGCTCATCGGGCTGGCGGCAACTGCGTTGGCGATGTCCATTGCCGTCGTACTGGGTTTGCTCGGTGGGTTGGGCGGCGCTTATCTGGACCGTGGCGTCAGTTGGTCGCTGGAAATCCTCTTCGCGTTCCCCAGCCTGATTCTGGCACTGCTGTTCGTGGCGATCTTCGGCAGTGGTATCGGGCCGTTGATTGTGGCCACAGGACTGGGTGCAGCCCCTGGCTATGCACGCATGGTGCGTGGCCAGGTGCTGGCAGTCCGCAACGCGGGGTACATCGAGTCAGCCAGGGCACTCGGGCATCCGCCGTTGAGAATCATCACCCGGCAGTTACTCCCCAATGCCATGCGGCCTTTGATCGTCACGCTCACCATGGGCATTGGTCAGGCCATCGTCTGGGCGTCTGCATTGAGTTTTCTTGGGCTTGGCGCAAAACCACCCGCGCCGGAGTGGGGGACGATGCTGTCCATGGGGCGTGACTTCATTGCCAACGCCTGGTGGCTGACGTTCTTCCCAGGTCTTTTCATTGTGTTGACCACCTTGTCCACCACAGTGGCTGGCCGCTATCTGCAACAACGCCTGGAGGGCCGTCTCTCATGAGCGACAAGTTTCTGATCGTCGAAGACCTTTCCATCGAGTTCGCGGGCCAGTCCGTGGTACGTAATCTCTCGTTTACCCTGGCGCCGGGAAAAACCCTGGCACTGGTCGGAGAATCCGGGTCAGGCAAAAGTGTGACCGCACGTAGCCTGATCGGACTGGCCGGTAACGGTGCGCGTGTGACAGCGAGGACGCTCAGCTATGGCGGCGTCGATCTGCTGGGGCTTTCCGAGCGGGGCTGGCGAACGCTGCGCGGCAAGGACATCGGGTTCGTGCTGCAGGATGCACTGGTTTCTCTGGACCCACTGCGACCGGTGGGCAAGGAAATTCTCGAGGTGCTGAAGACCCATGGCTGGGGAGATCGAAACAGCCGTACCGAACGTGTGATCGAACTGCTGGAAAAAGTCGGCGTGCCCGAGCCGCAATTACGTGCCCGCCAACGCCCGGACCAGCTCTCCGGTGGCTTGCGTCAGCGAGCTCTGATTGCCAGCGCACTGGCACTGAGCCCAGGCCTGGTCATTGCCGATGAGCCGACCACCGCGCTGGACGCAACGGTGCAGGCGCAGATTCTTCAAGTGCTGCAGGAAATCAAGGCGCGCGGCGACTCGTTACTCATCATCAGCCACGACCTGGCCGTGGTCGCGCAACTGGCTGACGAGGTGCTGGTCCTGCGTCATGGCGACGTGGTGGAGCAGGGGCCTACCGAACAGGTGCTGCTGGAGCCGCGTCATGCCTACACCCGAGCGTTATTGGACGCGGTGCCGGGAGAACATGGGCGTGGCACGCGTTTGTCACCTGGCGTGGGTTCGGTAGCTGTTGCGTCACGGCCGGACGAGCAATCGCCAGTGTTACTGCGCGCTCAAGGGCTGGGCAAGCGCTACGTCGGCCCCGATCATCAGTCCCGTCAGGTGGTCGACGACGTCAGCCTTGAGCTGCGGGCCGGGCGCACGCTGGGTATCGTCGGCGAGTCTGGCTCGGGCAAGACCACTGTCGCGCGGATCGTACTGGGCCTGTTACAGCCAGACGCAGGTGAAGTGCATTTTCTTGATCGACCCTGGGCAGGCGCGGGTGGCAACCGGGTCGAGGAAAAGCATCGACGCCTCCACCGACGTGATATCAGCGTGATCTATCAGGACCCGCTGAGCTCCTTCGATCCGCGCTGGAGCGTCGGGCAAATCCTGGCCGATGCGCTGGATGTCGCCGGCATCGGCCCTGAGCTTCAACCGGCACGTATCAGCCAGCTGCTGAGTCAGGTGCGACTGCCTGCCGAGCTTGCCACGCGGCGCCCGTTGCAGTTGTCAGGCGGGCAGCGGCAGCGCATTGCGATTGCGCGAGCGATTGCCAGCAACCCGAAGATCATTATCTGCGACGAGCCGGTCTCGGCCCTGGACGTCTCGGTTCAGGCGCAGGTGCTGGACCTGCTGGCAGACCTGCAGGCTTCGCTGGGGCTGGCCTACCTGTTCATCTCCCATGATCTGGGGGTCATTCGGCATGTAAGCGATGAAGTACTGGTCATGCGTCACGGCAAGGTCGTCGAGCGTGCTGACGTCGAAACCCTCTTCGAGCTGCCACAACACGAATACACCCGCCGGCTGCTGGGCGCCGTGCCGCGCCTGCCAGGCGCACGGAGCACGCTGGTTGTGCCGCCGCTGGAACCCGAAAATCCAGCCTGGCTGTTTGACGAGTCCAGGCTATGGAAAATCGCTATTTGAAGTTCGATGCTGAACAAGGAATTGTCATGAGCACGTTGTCTGCTGTATCCGAAACCCTCACCGCTTCGGTAGAGGAACTTTACGCCAGGGCCGACCGCTTGTTGCCCGCAATCGCCAAAGGTGCCGCACAGCGCGAGCGTGACCGGCAACTGCCTTACGAAGCGGTTGCGGCACTTGCCAGGGCTGGGCTGTTCACCTGCAGAATTCCTGCGCGATATGGCGGCGCAGGTGGCTCGGTCAGAGACGTTATTGCGTTGCTGATTCGCATCGCGTCGGCAGACTCGAACGTCGCCCAGGCGTTAAGACCCGGCTTTGGCTTCGTCGAGGGTCTGCTGGCCTCGCAGGCCGAAGACGCCGAGCAGGAACGCGAGCGCTGGTTCGCGCGGTATCTGCAAGGTGCGGTGGTCGGTAATGCTGGCTGGGAAGTTGGCGGCGCCAACGGTTCTATCAGTGCACGCATCGTGCGTGACGGTGAGCATTACCGCGCCAATGGCAGCAAGTATTACAGCACCGGCTCGTTGTACGCGGACTGGGTAAGCGCCGTTGCACTGGATGAGAACGACCAGCCGGTTTCCTTCGTACTGCCCCGGGACCGCAAGGGGCTGGAGTTGCTGGACGACTTCGATGCGATGGGCCAGCGTCTGACGGCCAGCGGCACCACGCATCTGCATGATGTGCTGGTCAAAGCGCACGAAATCCGCACCCGTACGGTGGAAGAGGGCAAGCGGACCATCGTCACACCGTTCCTGCAGGTGTTTCTGGCGGCGGTTGAAGCCGGCATTGCTCGCAATGCCCTGAACGACGCCGTGGCGTTTGCCAACGACCACGCCAGGCCCATCAAACACAGTTCGGCAGCCCGCTCTGTGGATGACCCCTATGTTGAGCTGAGCGTCGGGGATATTTCTGCACGGGCATTTACCGCAGAGGCTGTGGTGCTTAGCGCTGCCGAATCCATCGACAGGGCCTGGGCTGCAGGTCTGGATCCGGTCGCCGTAGACCAGGCCGCGATAGACGTCGCTCAGGCACAGTACATTGCGGCGGAGTCCGCGCTCAAGGCCGCCGAGTTGGTATTCGATGTCGGCGGTGCGTCCACAACGGGGCGCAGCCATAACCTTGATCGCCACTGGCGTAACGCCCGGACCGTAGCCAATCACAACCCTCGCCAGTGGAAAGCCGCAGCAGTGGGCGCGTGGCAACTGAAAGGCACGCCGCCGCCCACTTCAGGGCTGTTCTGAATCGTTTCAAGCGCGGGTCAGGCTGCGCCGTGCAGTACCCGTCATAAACCTACAGCCCAGTAGGGATAGTTGGTTAAGATAACTATCTCCTGCTGGCCTACCTGTAACCCAGTGACGCTAAGCTGTTTGAGTCCCAACACTTGACCAGCAATATGCTGACTCTTTGTAGTTAACTCATCGCACTTTTGCCCGTTCTTATGCTGTTTATACGTGGCACGAATCCTGCGAAGTAACCTGCGTGAGAGCGAGACTATACACATAGATGCTCCGTCCATTTTCAGGCAAGGAGTATTAATGTGAAATTGCATACTGTTGAAAAACGCACGCTGCGTGTTGATTCGCTGACGACTGTTTCCAGTCTTGGCGTTCTGTTGATGTTGATCCAGAGCAGTTCAATGGCCGCGCAGGATCAACCAACCAGCGCTAACCCGACGCTGGCTACGGTCGTGGTCACCGGCGCGCAGGCCAGCGAGGCGCAAAAGGCTGAAAAAGCGCTAAGGAACGTCGCGGGCCAGACGGCAGTGGTGGATAACCGGGACATTGAACGCGGGCGCGCAGCCAATGCCGAGGACGTTCTGGCGTTGCAACCCGGCGTCTTTGCACAGGCGACAAGCGGGTCCGGCGCCAACAAGATTTCCATTCGCGGCTCGGGGCTCAACACGTTTTATCAAGGCTATGTGCTCGGGATCAAATTCCTGTATGACGGTTTGCCTCTGACGGGGCCGGGTGGTACTCAGGAGGACATGCTTGATATGGCGTCGGTTGATCACACTGAAGTGCTCTACGGCGCCAATGCTTACAACTATTCCGCCTTGTCATTAGGGGGCGCGATCAACTTTGTCAGCAAGACAGGCCGTACCGATCCAGGTAACTACGCACGGTTCGAGGCGGGCAGTTTCGGTTATCGAAAACAGCAGGTCAGTACCGGTGGCGTGGTCGGCGACAGCGACTATTACGTGAGCGTGCTGCATAACGAACGAGACGGGTATCAGGACAAAACGTCCAACGAAGGGCAGGGTATCGTCGCCAACTTTGGTCATGTCTTCAGTCCGAAACTGGAAACCCGATTCTTTCTGCGCTACCGCGAAGAGACCCTGACCCAAGGCAATACGCTGACCAGGTATCAGCTCAAGCATGACCCCAAAAGCAACGATGTCCCCATCGGTCGACGCAAGGACGGCTCAACCTTGCTGGGCAGCAAAACCACCTACACGTTCGACGATAACGCCAGGCTGGAAGTGGGGTTGGGCTATAACAACTATCCGCTGTACAACGGGTGGCGCTACGCGGCCTCACCACAGGACTGGCGCTCCAAGGACGTGAACCTGACCTTGCGCTATTTGCGCAACGGCGACACCTTTCTGGGTTTGCCCAGCGACAGTACCGTAACGTTCAGCAGCACGCGGGCTTATCTTGCGGACGTGAAATCGCACAGCCGCGCGACAGATCAGCGTGTGCAGGAAACCAACTATACCGGCTCGCGGGACACGGTATTCTCTCTGGGCAACGAGCTGCAGGTGGGTGAGCGTACATGGCTGTCGACGGGCCTCTCATTCATAGAGATCAAGCGCAAGGCGGAAATCGAATACACCACCGGCACCAATACCACTGACTTTCCGGCCCGCGTCGAGTACAGCGAGCATGACATCGCCCCGCGCATCGGGTTGCGCTATCAACTGACCCCTGAGTTCGAACTGTTCGGTAACGTCAGCCGCTCGATCGATCCGCCGGTCACTTGGCAATTGGGCAGCACAGGCTCGCCTTATCTCACCGATGTGAGACCGCAAAAGGGCAACACGGTCGAGTTCGGCATCCGGGGCGGGCACGGCATTTTCGATGGCAGCCTGACGCTCTACCGTTCCTGGATACAGAAGGAGCTGCTTTCCGTCGTGGTGCGGCAGGCTAGCGCGACACAGGATCAACTGATCGCCACGTCCAACGGCAGTGCGACCATCCACCAGGGCATCGAGGGCGGGCTGAACGCGTTATTGTGGGAAGGCGGCAATGGCGACACTGTCAGCCTGCGTCAGGCCTATACCCTCAATGACTTTCATTACCGCAACGACAGCCAGTTTGGCGACAACGAACTGCCAAGCCTGCCGCGTCAGGTCTATCAGGCGGAGCTGCAATACCGCCGGGCCGGTGGCTTCTACGCGCAGATCAATACTCGCGTTGCGTCCAGCTACTATGTCGACTTCGCCAACAGCCTCAGCGCCCCGTCTTATACGCTCTGGGGCGCCAAGGTCGGCTACGAGGCGCCCGGTAAAAAGTGGGAAGTGTTCCTGGATGCCCGCAACCTGACCAACCAGCGTTATGCGACTGCCGCCAACACCGCCTACGATGCCCGTGGCCAGGATTCGGCGAACTTCTACCCAGGCGACCCGATCAACGTCACCACCGGGGTTGCGTTCCGTTTCTGACCCCCTGCTCAAGGCCCGTCGAGTCGGCGGGCCGACTGCGTGGTATTCTGGCGCGTCAGTACCCGCAGAGACCGCCATGAAATTCATTCACCAGCGTGAGCACCTCAATGAAGACGACATCGTCGTCATCGAGTGTTCGAACACGTGCAATATTCGGCTCATGAACGACGCCAATTTTCGCAGCTTCAAAAATGGCGGCCGCCACACTTACCATGGCGGTGCGTTCGACAAGTTCCCTGCAAAGATCCCGGTCCCGAGTACCGGCTTCTGGAACATCACCATCGACACGGTGACGCAACGCGCAATCAGCGTGACACGCAAACCGAACCTCAAGCATTCGATCAAGATCGTTCGACGTTCAACCAGCCAGCTGCGATAGCCGAATCGTCGTACCGCTCAAACGCGTGCCCGCCCTCAAGGCCAGGCCGACGTAAGTCCCACCGCCGATTACCGAGGCCAGACATGATCATACTTCATCACCTGAACGCATCGCGCTCGCTGCGCATTCTGTGGCTGCTCGAAGAGATAGGTCAGCCCTATGCGCTGGTGCATTATCAACGCGACCCGGTCACACATCTGGCGCCGGACTCGCTTAAGAGCATTCACCCGCTGGGCAAATCACCCGTGATCGAAATCGATGGGCAAGTGCTCGTCGAATCAGGCGCCATCGTCGAGTATCTTGTTCGCCGCTACGCCCCGCATCTGGAACCTGAGTTCGCGACTGCGGATTACCTTCGCTATCTGCAATGGATTCACTTCGCTGAAAGCTCGGCGATGGTGCCTGTGCTGCTCAAGATATTCAGCCAGTTCGAAGCCAATGCCGGAACCCAACTGAAGTTCCTGGACGGCTACACCCAGACTGAGTTCGATAAGGTACTGGGCTTTCTGGACGGCGAGCTGAAAGACAAGGCCTTTATCCTGGGCGACAGCTTGTCCGGCGCCGATTTCATGCTGGCGTATGTCGCCGTCACAGTGATCGAACAGTTGGGCGAGGCGCAGCACTACCCGAACCTCAATGCCTACCTGCAACGTCTCACCGCACTGGACAGCTGGAAGCGCGCCTCGGCGCTGGAGCAGCAACGCGACCAGTAAGGTCTTGAATGCAAGGTTTCGCACCGGCAGTTTCGGTCACTGAGGCCACTGCTCAAGCAGCATCGCAACGAACTTCTCCGCAGCTGGAGAGAGTGACGCGCCTCGGCGTGAGACCAACCCAAGTGTCCTTTGCACTACCGGATCTACCAGCGGCACGCTGACCAGCGTTGGATGGTCGTGGGCGGGCATCGCCAGGCTTGGCATTGCGGATATACCGAGGCCGGCCTCGACCATGCCCAGCGAGGTCGACAGATGTTGCACTTCATAGAACCATTTCGGACGCCAGCTCAGCCCTGCCAGCGCATGGTCGAGAATCATCCGGTTGCCGCTGAGCCGACCGACGCCAATCAGCCGATACTCACTCAATTCGTTCCAGGCGACTGACTCGCGCTTCGCCAGTTCATGGTCACGTCGGCAGGCGAGTACAAATGGCTCTTTCACCAACGGTATGAACTCGATGTCCGGGTGCTGTCCACTCATCATGTTGATGCCGAAATCTGCCTCGCCACGCAACACCGACTCCAGACCCTCGTTGGCGCTCAGGTCCAGCAGGCGGATGCGGATCTTGGGGTAGCGCTCGTTGTACAGACGAATCACGCTGGGCAAGAAATAGAACGCGGCGGTCGGGATGCAGGCGAGGGTGACCTGACCTATCTGTCGCTCTGCCAGCTCGCGAATGTTGAGAATTGAATCTTCAAAATCATCCAGCAGTCGACGCGCCTTGGGGAAGAAATCACGACCGACACTGGTCAGGCTGACCCTTCGAGTGGTTCTGTCCAGCAAAGAGGTGCCAAGACCCTGCTCAAGCTTCTTGATACGCCGGGTAAGGGCCGGCTGAGAAATATGCAGCACTTCAGCCGCCTCATGAAAACTCCCCAGTTCGGCGATTTTCACGAATGATCGAATATCTTGAAGCTCATATTCCATTTTATTTTCCTTGTCGATCATTGAGCGAGGGTGAAAAGCGAGCAGCGCTATTATTCCAATAAGTGGAATAATAACTACGATCTTTGCATTGGATAAGGTCAAAAATCCGTGTGACTCTTGCTTTCAACACATCAATTAACCCAATTGATCAACAAGAGTCAGATTTTATGCAACCGATTCCTTGTGTACTCATGCGCGGCGGCACCTCCAAGGGGCCGGTCTTTCTTGCCAGCGACCTGCCTTCTTCAAGCCACGAGCGTGATGAGCTACTGCTCGCAGTGATGGGGTCCGGCCATGAGCTGGAGATTGACGGTATCGGCGGCGGAAGCCCGCAAACCAGCAAGGTTGCCATCGTCAGCCCCTCGACCCACGCAGATGCGGATGTCGACTACCTGTTCGTTCAGGTCATGGTTTCCCAACGCCGTGTAGACACAGCGCCCAACTGCGGCAATATGCTCTGCGCCGTCGGGCCGTTTGCCGTCGAGCAAGGCCTGGTAAAGGCAACGGGGGAGGTGACGCAGGTACGAATTCGCAACCTCAATACCGGCACGTTTGTGTGTGCCGATGTCCATACGCCGAACGGTCAGGTGAGTTATGAAGGCCAGACCCGCATAGACGGCGTCCCAGGTTCAGCAGCACCCGTGCAACTGACCTTTCTCGACGCTGCCGGCAGTAAAACCGGCAAGCTGTTCCCTACAGGCCAGCAGACGGATTACTTCGATGGCGTGCCGGTCACCTGTATCGACATGGCCATGCCGATGGTCATCATCGACGCTTCGCTACTGGGCAAATACGGTAATGAAACACCTGCGGAGCTGGATGCCGACAAGGATTTTCTGCGCAAGCTCGAAGCGTTACGCTTGCGCGCCGGTATGGCAATGGGCCTGGGCGATGTGAGCGACAAGGTCATTCCGAAGCCTGTTCTGGTGTCGCTGCCGAGCGATGGCGGCACCCTCAAGGTTCGTTACTTCATGCCGCATAACTGTCATAGAGCGTTGGCTATTACCGGATCGATCGGATTGGCGACGGCCTGTGTCAGCGAAGGAACCGTGGTCGCGAAGTTGCTGGGTGCCTCTGGAGAATCCCGTTTGCAGCAGGTTCGGATAGAACACCCGAGCGGTTCGATTCAAGTGGCGCTGGCCTACGTAGGTGACAATGGGCAAACCATTCGCGCCTCGGTGGTCCGGACCGCACGACGCCTGTTTTCCGGCGAAGTTTATGCGCCCGGCGTGCAGTTGCTCGCGGGCTGAGTGCTCGATGGCTGTGCTGTGTTTTACCTGACGTATCTGCGTTATCGCATCAGAACAACACCAATAATGGGTGATGCATCATGAAAATCGCAAAATCGCTCTACTTTCAGATTCTCTGCGCGGTAGTCCTCGGGGTGCTGGTCGGGCACTTCTGGGCTCAACAGGCGATTGCTCTCAAACCATTGGGCGACGCGTTCATCAAACTCATCAAGATGATGATTGCTCCGGTGGTGTTTTGCACCATCGTCACTGGCATCGCCGGAATGAGCGACAAGCGCTCGCTGGGCCGTTTGTTGAGCAAGACGATGCTGCTGTTTCTCGGTCTGACAGTGATCAGTCTGTTTATCGGGCTGGTGGCGGTCTATGTGATCAAGCCCGGTGTCGGGATGAACATTGATCCCACTAAACTGAGCACTGCCGGGTTGTCGCAATACACCGAGTCTGCAGCGAAGCTGGGCGTAGTTGATTTCTTCATGCACATCATTCCGGATACGTTTATCGGCGCCTTCAATAAAGGTGAGGTCTTGCCGGTGCTGTTCATCGCCGTGCTGTCAGGCTTCGCGCTGTCATCATTGGGCGAGCGCGGCAAGCCGGTGCTTGACGTGCTCGAGTCGGCTTCGCACATGGTGTTCAAGATATTTTCATACCTGATGCGTTTCGCCCCGTTAGGAGCGTTTGGTGCGCTGGCCTTCACCGTGGGCCAGTACGGCATTACTTCGCTGGGATCACTCGCCAAGCTGATCATGACGCTGTACATCGCCTGCGGTTTCTTCGTCTTCGTGGTGCTGGGCGGAATCTGCCGGGCGCATGGCTTCAGCCTTTGGAAGCTGCTGCGTTACTTCCGGGAGGAGTTTCTGGTGGTGCTCGGTACGTCGTCCACCGAACCGGTAATGCCGCGCATGCTTGAAAAGCTTCAAGCGCTGGGCTGCAAGAAAGGTGTCGTCGGTCTGGTGTTGCCGACAGGCTATTCATTCAATCTGGACGGGACAGCAATCTACCTGTCGTTGGCCGCCATCTTTATTGCTCAGGCCTGCAACATCGAACTGAGCATGACCCAGACTCTGACCATGTTGGCGATCATGTTGCTCTCATCCAAGGGCGCTGCCGGCGTGACCGGCAGCGGATTCGTCGCGCTGGCATCGACGCTGACCGTGATTCACGACATCCCGTTGGCGGGGCTGGCCTTGCTGATCGGCATCGATCGCTTCATGTCCGAGGCAAGGGCGCTCACCAGCCTGGCGAGCAATGCAGTTGCAACCGTAGTGATTTCGCTCTCCGAAAATGCCTGTGATCGCCAGGTATTGATGCAAAGGCTCGACGGCAAGGCCGCGACCACCGCTCCGGAACTCGCTCAATGGGAAACACCTCGAGCGGCCGAGCGCATCTGAGTTCGCTGGCACCACCCGACACATCCCTATAACCCCGACACACCTCCGAGCCTGTCGAGCGTCGCCCAGCGATGACCGACAGGCCTGGCAGGGTTCGCCTGCGCTTACATAACTGTCAATAACAAAAAGAGAACAGCCCTATGCTTGCCTTCCTTGGCTTGTCCATGGTGGTGGTATTCACCTACCTCATCATGTCTAAACGCTTGTCGCCGATTGTCGCTCTGACCATCGTCCCGATCATATTTGCCGTGATTGGAGGCTTTGGCGGCACCACCGGCAAGATGATGCTGGATGGCCTGAAAATGGTCGCTCCCTCCGCTGCTTTGCTGTTGTTCGCCATTCTGTTTTTCGGCCTGATGATCGACTCCGGGTTGTTCGACCCGCTGATTCGCAAGATTTTGAAACGGGTCAACGGTGACCCGATGAAAATTGCGGTCGGCACAGCGCTGTTGTCATTGACCGTGGCGCTGGATGGCGATGGCACGACGACCTATATGATTACCTGCGCGGCCATGTTGCCGCTGTACAAGCGCATCGGCATGAACCCGATGATCCTCGGGATTGTGTCCATGCTGTCGCTGAGCATCATGAGCGGCATGACCCCATGGGGCGGTCCGGCCACACGCGCCATTGCTGCGCTGGGCCTTGATGCCGGGGAGTACTTCATTCCGTTGCTGCCTACCATGGTCGGCGGCGCGGCCTGGGTGGTGTTCACTGCATTTCTGCTTGGCCGTGCGGAGCGCAAGCGCATCGGCAACGTGCAGCTGCAAAGCGGAGGAGGCGAGTGTTACATCGAAGAGATCCTCGGTAACGCACCGCACAAACGACCGAAGCTGGCCTACGTCAATCTGGCACTGGTCATCCTTGTGATGGTCGCGCTGGTGATGGGCTTGATGCATTCCGCGGTTCTGTTTCTGATCGGCTTCGTACTGGCGCTGATGATCAACTATCCGCAGCTGGACATTCAGAAAGAGCGCATCCTGGCGCACTCAGGCAACGCGATGACGGTCGTCCTTCTGGTATTCGCCGCCGGTGTGTTCGCCGGGATTTTCTCGGGCACCAAGATGGTCGACGCGCTGGCGCAAACGCTGGTTGCCTGGATTCCACCGGAATGGGGTCATCTGTTCCCGTTGGTGGTTGCCCTTACCAACATGCCGCTGACCTTTGTGCTGTCAAACGATGCCTATTACTTCGGCGTGGTTCCGATCCTGGCCAACGCCGCAGCGGCTTACGGCATCAGCCCACTGGAGATCGCCAGAGCATCGATTCTGGGCCAGCCCGTGCATTTGATGAGCCCGCTGGTGGCCTCGACCCTGTTGCTGGTGGGCATGATCGACCGCGACATTGGCGACTTCCAGAAGGCCACGGTCAAGTGGGCAGTTCTGACCTCGCTGGTGGTCACAGCCCTGGCACTGTTGACCGGCGCGATAACGTTGTTCGTCTGATCCCTTTTTCAAATACTCCTCTGGATACACGCCCTGAAAGGGGTGGGCGGATCAATGCATCTTCAATAACAACAATGAGTAGTGAGCATGAGTCTATTTACAACACGTGCGACCCTTTTTCCGCTGCTGGGTGTACTGCCTTTTGCGGGCGTCGACGCTGCAGGGTTCATCGAAGACAGCAAGCTCAAGTTGCAGCTGCGCAACGTCTATTTCAACGAGAACTTCCGCGATGAAAACGGTTTGAGTGCAAACGCTGCCCGTACCGCCAAAAGTGAACGAACCGAATGGGCGCAGGGCTTCCTGCTGGACTACCAGTCGGGTTTCACGCCAGGAACATTAGGCTTCGGTCTGGACGCGTCAGGATTGCTGGGCGTCAAACTGGACTCCGGCAAAGGGCGAAGCGGCACTGGTTTGCTCCCGGTGCACGCGGACGGACGTGCCGCCGATGAATTCTCAAGCATTGGGGCTGCGGTCAAGGCGCGCTTTTCAAAAACCACCGTCAAATACGGCACGTTGTTACCCAAAACTCCGGTGCTGATCTACAACGACGCCCGACTGTTGCCTCAGACCTATCAGGGCGCCCAGTTCACCAGCACCGACATCGATAACCTGACACTCACTGGCGGCCATCTGGATCAGTTCAAGTTGCGCGACTCATCTGACAGCCGCTCGATAATTCCGGACGGCTTTACCGGCAGGGGCTCGGACTTTTCCTATGCGGGTGGCGATTACAAACTGGGCAAGAATATCCGCCTGAGCTATTTCTACGGAGAACTCGAGAACTTCTACCGCCAACACTTTGCGTCCATTCAGCATGACCTTCCTTTGGGCAGCGGGGTGCTTACCAGCGACCTTCGTTACTTCCATAGCGATGACGCTGGCACGGGACGCTCCGGCAAGATCGATAACGATATGCTGAGTGGTCAATTGACCTATGCCATCGCCGGACACAGTTTCGGCGGCGGTTATCAGGTACTGGATGGCGAAGCCGGCTTGCCGTACATAAACGGCGCGACGGTTTACTCCTTCAGTAATGTCGGAATAGGCAAGTTTATCGAAGAAGACGAAAAGACCTGGATGCTCAGCTACGGATACGACTTCGCAAAAGTCGGCATACCCGGCCTGACGTTCTCGACTCGATACCTGAGTGGTGACAACGGCAAGTCCGGCTCGGCGCAATTGAGTGAGTGGGAACGGGACGCCGAACTCGCGTATGTGCTTCAGGGTGGGACGTTCAAAGGTTTGGGCGTGAAACTGCGCAATTACGTTTACCGCTCGGACTTTGCTCGCGGTCGTGACAGTAATCGCCTCTATGTCACTTACGACATCGCGCTCTGGTAAACCGGACTGGATGCTGAAGTGCCAACAGGTGTGTGACTTGAGCGCGGTCAGCAGTCAGCAGTCAGCAGTCAAGCATGTACGCGCCATAATTAAAACCGTGTTTGATTAATCCAGTAATTAGTGATGTGATGCCAGCGCTTTGCCGGCGCTGGCATTCCAATACAGGGAGAATGCGACACAAAGCCTGATCAAGCGGTCCTTATAAAAGAGACGCACTGAAATGGATAGCCAGGAAAAGGAATCACGGACGTGGCATCCCGACGAGGCACTTACGTTGCTGGAGTGCATAGCCGGCAAGACAGCGCTCGTGCTGGAGACCAACAATCTGCGCGGCGGGCAAGGGGCAGATCAGTCACTTGACAGCCTCAAACGTCTGGTGACGCGCCTCAAGCGCCAGAGCTTGCCACCCCGGCATTTTGCCCAGTGGATCATCACCCATGACGGTATCGACGAATCAGCACGCGAAACGCTGAACGTACTGGCGGGCAGAGCACTGGATTTTATTGAAATAGACCGCTCCACAGGCTATTACGATGCCAAGAATGCCGGCTTCGACGCGGTGGACCGTATCCGATGTCAGTACGTGGTATTTGCCGACGCCGACTGCCTGCCTTGCGATGACTGGCTGAAAAATCTGTTGACGCCCTTTGTTCAGAAAGACGCGCCACTGGCGGTTGCGGGGCGTACCAGTTATGCGCCGAGTGTCACGGGCAGCGCGCTGACCTCCATCGATTTCATGTACTTCCCCAGTCCGTTACGCGGCAAGGCCACGCGTAACTTCTATGCCAACAACGTCGCCTTTCGCCGTGAGACATTCGAGCAATATCGCTACGAGCCGCTCGCCGGCGTCTACCGCGCTCATTGTCAGGTCATGGGCCTGCGCATGCAGGCCGCGGGTGTTGCAGTGGCCTATGCCGCGCACGCCCACACCGAGCACCGACTGCCAGACACACGCCGTGAAGTCATCAAGTTGCGTTGGCTGAGAGGCGGCGACAGTGTCGATCTCACGCCTCATCTGGTACGCGCTTATATGCCGAAATGGCTGCAATGGCTGGGCAACAGCGGCCCGCTTGGACCTTTGTGCGTGATGGCCGGCCGATTGCGCTACAGCCTGCGCGCGCTCAATCATCAGGATTTGCCACCCTTGCACGGCTCCAGGCGCCTTGCCGCCACGGCAATGGTTATCGTCATCTCACTGATTGATACCGCCGGTGCGGTGTTGCGCGGCATGGGTATCAATGCCGGTCGCGCGAGCGCCCGTCACAGTGAAGCCCTGTCTTATCATCGCCCCGTGGATTGATCAGCCCTGCACGGCGTGTACAGAGGAAGTACGTATGAAAGCATCACCGTTTCTGTCGGTCGGTCTGTCTGCCGTGTGTCTGACGATCTTGGCGTTCAACAGTCAGGCCAATGCCGCACCCGTCGAGTACAAAGGCCGCGACGTGTTTCACTTCGAGTCAGGCAGCGGCTGCCCCGGAACGTCGGGTCAAAGCGATCACGACTGCAACCGCATCGCGCTGGACGTATCGGACGCCCATGCCACCCTAGACGCGCAAGCCCATGTCATCGTTATTGGCGCCGAGGGCAGTCATGACAGCAAGGCCGTGCTCGCCGAAGTGCTGCTGCATGGCAGCGGCATCGCGGCCGACGGTACGCGTGTGCCCTTGAGCCTGCAGGTGCTGTTGAGGCGCTCCGGTAAGCAGTGGAAATCCGACGCTTATGTGCACACACCAGTGCGCGGCAAGTTCAAGGACGTCATGCTCGACCCATACCAGATCAAGGTGCAAGAAGGTGCGAGTGAGCGTGTCCTGATTTCTGCCGAGCAGGCGCGGGACATTCTGGCGCAGCCTTCGATCACCGCCCAGGTCGCGAGCTATTTCGTCGCCGTACGTCCGAGCGACGAACAAAATCCGGCCGCCGATGACATCACGGTCGCCCTTGGCGTAGGCAAAGTGTCGAAATCACTGATGCGCGCCCGCTTTACCTCGGAACAACCGAAAACCGCAGAGTTGGGTGAGGTCATGAAAAACGGCACCTGGAACCTCAACCTGCAAGCCTTGACGGGGCAGATACCGGTCTGGGCAGTGCAACGCCAACTTTTTGTGTTCGGTCTCGAAGACAGTCCTTTGCTAAAGGATGTCCGCCAGCGCGGTTTGAACAAGCTCGACACCCTGGAACTGGGCGCTGTGAACGGCAACGGCTACCTGCGCTACAGCGGCCGTGAACAAAGCTTTCCGCAAGCCTCCAGAGTAGGCTTCGAGTTCATGCGTGACAGCTTCATCGGTCTGATTCTGGCCTGGCATCGCAGTCCGACTTTCGCCACGGCATCTGCCGGCACGTCGTCCCAGCCAGCGCAATGACGACTGAGACATTTGCCACCAATGAGGCGGTCATGCACGCGATCAGCCCGCCTCAGGTCCGCGGATTGAGATCGTTGCAGGTGCGAGCAGTCGACCGCATCAAACGCTCCGCTCTGCAAAAGCTGCACCGTAGCCGTCGTGGCGAAAGGTTGCTACTGCGCATGTACCTGGCAGGTGAAGACGCGACTGAGCGTACGTTGCTTGAGGACTTGCTGCCTCAGTCTCCGGCATGGCTCGAACGCCAGGTCGAGCGGCACCTGGCGGACGAGCGGCGCCATGTGGCGCTGTTCGCACAGGCCCTGTACGCGCTGGGCGATAAGGAGGCGCCGCGGCTGGAACCTGACTGGCTGAGCAAGCGCAAGATAATGCGCTGGCAACGTCTGGCGCATAAATATGCTCCCCGTTTCGAACACGGCCTGCTGGTGCCAGCTTATGCCACCGGATTGTGTGCGGAACAGATGGCTGAGCGCGTGTTGAGACGACACTGCTCGGTCATTGGTGCACAGCACACGATGTATCCGCTTTTGTCTCAGGTGCTCGGCGATGAAAAAGCCCATATTCGGCTGTGCGAGAACACCCTGCAGCGCATCGTTGCGCCTCATGAAGCACCGCAGTTGGCGCTGTTGCTGAAAGATATTCGTGCCATCGACGCAAGCTTCGGTGTGACCGGCGCTTTGGCGATGTACGTTGCCGGTTTGATGCTGGGCAGCCTGGGCTCGGCAGCTCGATGAGCTCGCGCATTCTGTATCTGGCAACCGCCGACGCCCGTGGCCACCTGATGCGCGCACAATTGCTGGTGCATGCCCTGCGCAAAGCCGGCGCTCACGTCGATGTGTTGACCACCTCAGAGGAGGGCGTGCAGTTCCTGCAACGTTTCGATGTTCAGGCCAGTGTGCTTTCCACTCATTACGCGGTGCAGTTCGACAGCGAACAGAACATGCTGCGCAAAGCCACCAACCGCAACGTCGGCTGGTATCTGTTCCATCCTGGCAGGATGCTGCGTGACATTGTTCATCTGAGCCGTTTGTTGCGTGAGACGGATCTGGTGATCAATGACTCTTTTCATCCCGCCTTGTTGTACATGGGTATGCTGCCGGGGTGGCGCCGCAAAGTCGTGCACGTCTACGGTGCCAGCCTCAAGGCCGCGCTGCTGAGTAACTTCGAAGGGATGTGGCCTCGGCAGTTCGGCAAGTTGTTTGCCTGGATTGTCAGCCGTCAGATTAACCGGGCGCGCGCCTGTTTCGAGCATGACTTCGCCTATGAAGTGGACGTTTGCGCACAGGAGTCCGTCCACGCGTCTTCTTTCAAAAACGCGCTCGTGTACCGTTTGCCAACGCCTGTGGCGCTGGCCGAGGCGTTGAATGAACCGGCTGCTGACGCTGCGGTGTACCTGAATCCACACTTCGCCGAGCCTCGCCTGGCCGACGCATTGAGCGCCGGTCTTGTCGACGCAGGCCTGACGATGCATCGGGTAGGAGAGGGTTACGCCGGACGAGAAGGCTGGCTGGCAGTAGACCCGCTATGGACCAGCCGCGCCGCAAGTGCCCGAATGATCGTATCTGCGCCGGGCATGGCGGCGTTGTCCATCGCCAAAGTGTACCGGCGGCCCATTGTTCTGGTGCTCAGCGATCAGCCTGAACAGGCCACCAATGCAGCCCGCGCCGTCGACATGCAGCTGCTGCACGAGGCCGTGATCTGGCGCGGTGATGCCACTGAATTCCAGCATCAGGTGGCTCAGGCTGCGATGCACATGACGGCAGCGCCAGCATCGACGCACGGCGTAAACGGCGATGAGTGCGCTCAAGCGCGAATCCACGTGTGGGTCAGGCATCTTCTCAGCCTGTCGGCGCACTGATCGATGACCATGACCGCGCAGCGCCCCAGGCCAAGTGTCAATTCTCGGCAGGCATTGCTTGCACTGTTTGGACTGCTGGCAGGGTTGTGCGTATTCATTACCTTGCAGAGGTTCATCACGCCACGCTACGAGTGGGTGACGTCACTGGACAGAATGATCCCGTTCATCGCGCAATCCTGGTGGGTATACGTGCTGTTCTTTCCACTGGTATTGCTGGCTGCGGCCTACACCGATATTCAAGGTTTCAAGGCTTTCAGGAACGCGACCGCAATGGCTTTTGTCGTTGCCATGCTGTGCTTCTGGCTGTTTCCTGAATACGTGCCCCGGCCTGATATCAGTTCGATAGAAAACACGTTTCTGCACCAGCGCCTGAGTCGGCTCTGGGCACTCGATTACGCGTCCAATGGCTGCCCGAGCCTGCACGTCGCCGTGACGTGTCTGGCCTGCCGTGCGCTGTGGCACCACCCGGGCAAATGGCTGGTCTGCGCTGCCGGGCTGTTGATTTGCCTGTCGACCCTGACCCTCAAGCAACACACTGTTATCGATGTTGCAGGTGGCGTGTTGCTCGCCGCGTCATGCGCGTTATTGACGCGATCCAGGGCCATGCGACAAGGAGAGCCCTTTCATGCCTCGAGCTGAATCCCGATCAGGCCAGAATCAGGCACTGAATGCCTTTGTTCTCGCGCCAGAGCTGTTCGTGATCAAGCCCTGGAGCGGTTCCCTCGCCTTGATGGGAGATTGGGTTTTGATCGCCGTTTCATTGGTCTGCGCCGCGATCTGGCCTCATCCGCTGGTTTACCTGCTGGCGGCGTTGATCATCGCCCGCAGCCAACTGGCGCTGGCGGTGATCATGCATGAGAGTGCTCATGGCGTATTGCTGCGCCAGCAACGTCTGAATGACTGGTGTGGTCAGTTGCTTGCCGCAGGCCCACTGTTTCTTTCTTTGCAGACCTACCGCGCCGGCCACTTGAAACACCATCTACGTCCCATGGAACAGGATGATCCGGTGATTGCAGTCTTTGGTCTGGGCGACTATCCATTGCCTCGCAGCCGACTGGCCCTTCGACTGTTGGCCGACCTTACCGGCGCGGGTTATTGCATCAGTGCCTTCAAATTCGCCCGGGGCGACTATCGCGCGATCATGCCCAGGGTTGATAAATCGGCGCACCTCAAACAGTGGGAAGTGGCTTCGATGCTGCTCATCAATGGGGTTCTGTTCGGCGTGTTGTACTGGAGCGGACACCCGTGGCTATACGCGGGCTTGTGGTTACTGCCGGCAATCACTTTGCTGCCCTTGATGGGGCGAGTCCGAGCAATCCTGGAACACGCAGGCTTTGCGCCCAACGCTGACCAGAGCCAGAACGCACGCAGTATCGTGCGACCGAGCTGGCAGACATTCTTTTTCGGTCCTCATGCCGTTCATTATCACATCGAGCATCACCTTTACGTGCGCATGCCGTTCTACCATCTCCCTAGCGCGCATCGGCAACTGGCTGCGCACAAGTTGTTGCCTGCCGGAAATCTTTATAGCGGTTACGGACGCGTATTGAGAGATGTCAGCTACCCCAGCCAGCACTGATGCCCATGGCCATGCCGGCATTGAATGGACATGACTTTTGGTGACTGCTCTGTGCTTGCTTGCGCCGGAAGGCTTGTGCCTATGCCCAACAGTTATTTGACGATACGGTCAACTTTGCATAGGGTGGCCGACCGTTTCTGCCTGAGATCCTCATGACTAACCGCTCTAAACTGCCGCCGACTGTCTACTTGCTGGGCGCGACGATCTTTTCACTGGTCACTGCAGAATTCATGGTTGCCGGGATCATGCCTGCACTGGCGGATGCGTTTTCCGTCAGCCTTGCGCAGGTCGGTAACCTGATTGCCTATTACGCACTGGGCATGGCCCTGGGTGGCCCGCCGGTCACGGTATTACTGCTGGCGCGTGGTATCAGTAACAAACATGCCCTGGTGGGGCTGCTCGCGCTCTATGTAGGCGCGGCATTGGTCGCAGCAATTGCCCCGACTTACACGGTGCTGGTGATTGCACGCATTTTGATGGGTGTGACAAGCGCTGCCTGTATTGGTCTGTGCATGACGATCTGTGCCGGGCTGGTCGCACCGCAAGTACGGGGCAGGGCGGTGTCGGTGGTGCTGGCGGGTCTGATGTTGTCGCCAGTTGCTGGCGTACCGATGACTGCGTGGGTGGAACATCATTATGGCTGGCGCGCCAGTTCCTGGCTGGTGGTGGTACTGGCGCTGATGTGCACAGCATTTGCAGCAACGCGTTTGCCAACCGACAAGGTGTCCGGTGAACCCGAGCTTGGGCGTCAGTGGGCAACGCTCAAGAATCCTGGTCTGTGGGCCGCTTACCTCACCAGCGGCTTGATTATTGGCGCGACGTTCGCGGCGTTCAGCTATTGCACGCCGATCCTGATTCACGAAGTAGGCATAGACCCGAGTCATGTCGCACCGCTGCTGGCGCTATACGGCGTAGCGAATCTTGTGGGCAACATGCTTGTAGGGCGTGTCGCGGACCGGCACACGCTTGCGGCACTGGGTTGGGGACTTTTACTGCTGGTTCTGGCGCTGGGCGGGTTTGCGCTGGCTGGCGATCATCGCTGGCTGAACATCGGTTGCTTCATCGCGATAGGCCTGACCGGCGTAGCGCTCAATCCGGCGATGGTCGCCCGGGTCATGAAAGCCGCTGAGCCAGGCGCACTGGTGAACACGCTTCATACCTCGGTGATCACCGCTGGCCTGGCGCTGGGCAGTTGGGCCGGTGGCAGCGCAATCGACGCGGGTTACGGGCTGCGAGCGCCGCTGTGGGTCGGCGCTGGCATGGCGTTGCTCGGGCTGCTGAGCCTCGCGCGGCCTTTGGTCACGCGACGCACTGTAGCGCAATGCGCCTGATGGGTTGCTGGGCGTAAAGCAGCCGCTGTGACGGAGGGCATAGCCCTGTCACAGCGGCCTTCAGCCCGCCAGGTACTCGTCAGTCGTCACGACCTTCGCATACGCAAACCCCAGGGCTGACATGAAGGCTTGATGAACCTGGGTCGCCGCGATGACATTACCCTGAAACTCAAGATCGCGAGTCGCGCATGCGTCGTGCACCACGGTGACCTGATAGCCAAAATCCGCCGCCGCCCGGACCGTTGCATCGATGCACATGTGGCTCATCGCCCCCACGACCGTCACCGTTTTGACCCCATGCTCATCAAGTAACTGCTTGAGGTTCGTTCCCTGGAATGAGTTCGGGGAATGCTTGACCACCACAGGTTCGCCGTCAGCGGGTAACACCGCTTCAATGAACTCGACGCCTTGCGTACCGGGCCTGAAAAACGGCGCGTCCTGGCTCTCGAACTCATGTTGCACATTGATCACCACGTGACCCAATTGGCGTGAGCGCTCGATCACCCGTGCGGCGTTGGTTACTGCTTGCTCAATGCCAACCAGCGCCATATCGCCTGTTACCAGGTAGTCCTTCTGCAAATCGACAACTATTACTGCGTGCGCTTCCATGGTTCACCTTGTGGGTCATGACTGAATCGTTAACACATTGTCACGCCATCACGCTAAGGTATCGAGTGGCGCAATCGACACGTATAAGGCTGGAAACGACACATGGTAATCCGCAGTCAGATTGAAATCGGAATCGTGCTTTATGAGGGCGTTCAACAAGCCTCGGTCCTTGGCATCACCGACCTGCTCGGTCTCGCCGGGCGTATCGCCGCCGACCGACGAGGTCTGAAAGACAATGTCGTCAGAATCAGTCACTGGAGTGCCTACAAGGAAGGCGATACGCCAGAACGGGTTCTTGACAGCCATCCGGGCTCGACCGAGAGTCCTGTCGCAGTGCTCGTGCCGCCGATTCTGGGAGAGCCCATCGGCCGACAAGGTGCGCTGCCTCTTGTTCAATGGCTGAAAGACGCTCACCTGTCGGGTGCCGTCCTGGGATCAGTCTGCGCCGGGACTTTTTTGTTGGCTGAAACGGGCCTGCTCAACGACCGCACAGTGACCGTGCATTTCGCACTTGCAGAACGATTCGAGAAACGCTTTCCTGAGATCTTCGTAGACACCGACCAGCTTCTGATCGATGACGCCGACATCATCACCGCCAGCGGCCTGATGGGCTGGACAGACCTCAGCCTTCGGCTGGTCGACCGCTTTCTGGGTTCTGAGGTGATGATTGCCACCGCGCAAATGCTGCTGATTGATCTTCCTGGCCGGGAACAGCGCTACTACAGCAGTTTTGCGCCGCGCCTGACCCACGCAGATGCTGCAATTCTCAAGGTGCAGCACTGGTTACAGGCCACCGACGCCATCGATATCACCCTGACAAAGCTGGCAGCCGAGGCCAACCTGGAGGAGCGCACTTTCCTGCGGCGCTTCCAGAAGGCGACCGGCATGACGTCATCCGAGTATTGCCAGCGCATCCGCGTGGGCCGTGCACGCTCGATTCTGCAACAAGGAAACCAGTCGGTCGAACGCATCGCCTGGGACGTCGGATATGCCGACCCCGGCGCATTTCGAAAAGTCTTCACCCGCATCGTGGGTCTGACGCCGAGTGAGTATCGTCGGCGGTTTCAGATGGCGAGCTGAGTTTGCTCTCGGGAAATAGTGGTATCAGTCAGTTACTGCCCCTTCAGCTCGCTCGGCAGCCCATACTCGTTCCCGTTGTATTCCAGCAAATATCTTTTTACGGCCGGTTTGGTATCCACAGATTCGCATTCATCACCCTTCAGATGCTCAGCGGTATCAATGGTTTTTTCGTCAACCTGGAGACTGGCAAGGCCGTTCTTGCTCTTGTCTGCGATGGAGAGAGTGCGTTCTGTCTGAGAGAATTCCCCGGTGCAGTTACCGTCCCACTCGCCGCCGCCTTTGCTGACCACGAGCCCGGCCGAGATCGGCCGCAATTTGGGGCCTTCGTTCAGGTACAGGTTCAGAACCGTGCTGTTGAACGGATTGACTCTGGATGACCCTTGGTAACTCATTCTTACGCCGAATGCCCGCAACTTGGGCGCAAGCTGATAGCGGGCTGTGTCGATGGCGAGGGAGTCCAGACTTATGGCATCTGAAACGATCGCCGCGGCCTGATAGTGATGAGCGATGATCTTTCCGTTATCAGAATTGGCGACTATCACGGCCAGGCCGTAATCGCCCTGGCCATCTTCATCGACGTTCTCGGCAAAGGGCAGGGCAGCCAGAATCTGTCCGGCATTGGCAGGATTGATCTTGCACACGGCGTGTTCAGCGTTGAGCTTCAACTCGGGTTGCAGCGTTTTGGCCCATGCTTGCAGATGGTCTGTGCAATCTGCTGAGGCCAACAAAGGAAAGAAAAGCAGAGACAGAACAAAGAATTTACGCATGGCCATGTTTATTCCATTAAAGAGTAATGCTCGGCGAGCATCGGGACCGTGCGCAGCAAGTTACACGGTGAACGTATGGGGTCAAGTCTCATCACGTGGAAGCCTGCTGGCCGATCCGTTTGAACAGGCAGAAGATGACAATCGTTGTGAACAATCGGATGAAAGCGGCAAAGACCGACAACAGCGTGAGGGTGGCCGGGCTGTTTTGCTCGAAGCTTGCAATGAGTCCCTCCATCCAGTCAGGGCGCAGACCGAAGACCAGCGCGGTGATCGCCAACAGGGGCAGAGTCATCCATAAAGCGCAGCCCGCGATGCGCCCGATGTGCTCTCTGGAGAGATCGATACTTTTGCGCATTGCGGCGACAGTCGTACGCGCTTTCAGCACCACCAGGCATTGGTCGAATATCAGGCGAATCAGTACGGTAAAGGCCAGACCTGCGACCAGTAGCCGGAGCAACAGCCACATACCGGGCGATACATACTCGACGCTGGAGAGAATCAACGTTTCCCATCTGGCGCCCCAAAGAAACGGCAGCGTGACAAGAATGATCAGCAGTTGATCCACCGCAGACAGCACCGCCAGCGCAGGCCAGACAGGCAGAGTGTTGCGCAGAAGGTCAGCACAGGACGGTCGATCTCCTGAACTGCGCGTCTCAAGAGCGAGGATCAGATAACCGGTATATATGGGCGCAATGACCACAACGATCAAAGACTGATAGACCCATTCCGTGTCGACAGCAGCGTGACTTCGGACAAGGGCGCTTATGCACATCTCGAGCACCAGAAGCGGCAGGTAGAACAGCGCGATGATGCCCACGTTGCCAAGCAGCAAGCGGAACGAAGCAGTCAGGATAGTCAGCGGATTCATTGGAGTCGCTTCGCAGGCAAGGTGGGTCAGTCTTGCTGAACAGCGGTGCACGATGACCGCTGTCGCACTGTAAATCGCGTAGTTTTTTGCGGCATATGATTTTAACAGCGCCAAATTGTGCGATGCCTCACAGCCCGGCTCGCGCTTACTGAACCAATGTTCATGTTCGCACACCAACCCTCGGGCGCTTGCATGCAGCGTTGAGCTGACATGACAGGAAGCGATGTCAACGAGCTTTTGCCTACCCACTCACGCATCGATAAGGAATCAAGTCCATGATGGAAAACCTTCTGCTGGCTGCCTTGCCGGTTGTTGCTGCCAATGGCGCCGCCATTGACCCGCAACGCTGGGCAGCGATAGAGGCGTCCGTGAAATCAGCGGTTGAGTGCCGCGCGGTATTGCCGGCGGCCAAACTCAAGGACATTGCGCCAGGCTCGCCGGGTAGCTGGACGCTGACGCCGCCGACCACGTTTACCGTGTTCGGCCTGCCGGTAGCGAGGGTCGAGGTTTTTATTGATCCGGACGGCGAACTGGGTGCGAGTTACACCGCAGTCTTCGAGAAAGTCAGTTTGCAGAAACTGCAGCAGCAATTGAAAAAGGCGAACCAGAAAGGACTGGTGGGCGACCTCGCAGCAGGCCAGGCATTTGGCCCACAGCAGGTCGAAGCCAGTTGTGTGATTGCCGAGTAAGTCTGAAACCCGCCAGGCTTGACGATCGCGTTCAAACGTTGCAGCGCGACACAGCGCCAAAGCAAGAGCTGGAACCTTGCTATTCCTGTGTCGCGCCGCTGCAGGCTTCGGTTCCGCGTTGAACAGCGCTTTACCTCACCAGGCAAGGACGCTTGTTATCAAACGTCCAGTCAGACACCAGGTACTGCATCGCAACTGCATCATTGCGCGCGCCAAGGCCCATGCCTTTATACACTTCGTTGGCCTGAGCAAGCGCGTCCCAATCCAGCTCGACACCCAGACCAGGACGCTTCGGTACCGCGACCAGCCCACCATTGATGGTCAGCGGATCCTTGGTCAGGCGCTGACCGTCCTGCCAGATCCAGTGCGTATCAATAGCCGTTACCTTGCCGGGCGCGGCGGCCGCTACGTGGGTGAACATCGCCAGCGAGATGTCAAAGTGGTTATTGGAGTGCGAGCCCCAGGTAAGTCCCCAGTCGTTACACATCTGAGCGACACGCACCGAGCCCTGCATGGTCCAGAAGTGCGGATCGGCAAGAGGAATATCCACGGATTGCAGCTGAATGGCGTGACCCATCTGACGCCAGTCGGTAGCGATCATGTTGGTGGCAGTGCGAAGGCCGGTGGCGCGACGGAACTCGGCCATCACCTCGCGGCCCGAATAGCCATCTTCGGCGCCGCACGGGTCTTCGGCATATGCCAGCACATGGTGTTGATCACGGCACAAGGCAATCGCTTCCTTGAGCGACCAGGCGCCATTCGGGTCAAGGGTAATGCGCGCCTCGGGAAAACGCTCTGACAGGGCGGTGACGGCTTCGATCTCCTCGGCACCCCGGAGTACGCCGCCCTTGAGTTTGAAGTCCTTGAAACCGTAACGCTCGTAGGCGGCCTCGGCGAGGCCTACAATTTTTTCGGGCGTCAGCGCCTCTTCGTTACGCACATTGAACCAGGCGCTTTCGCTGTCTGGCTCGGCGCGATACGGAAGATTGGTACGATTTCGGTCGCCCACGTAAAACAGATAACCGAGCATTTCGACTGCGTCGCGTTGCTGGCCCTCGCCCAGCAACGCAGCCACTGGCACCTCAAGATGCTGTCCAAGCAGATCAAGCAGCGCACATTCGACGGCGGTAACCGCGTGAATGGTGATTCGCAAGTCGAATGTCTGCAAGCCACGACCACCCGAGTCCCGGTCTGCGAAGCTGTTACGAACCTGATTCAGCAGGCTTTGGTAGTTGCCCACGGACTGACCGATGAGCAGATCACGAGCATCTTCCAAGGTCTGGCGAATGCCTTCGCCTCCCGGCACCTCACTGACTCCGATGCGCCCAGCGTTGTCCTTGAGGATCAGAACGTTACGAGTGAAGTAGGGGCTGTGGGCACCACTGAGGTTGAGCAGCATGCTGTCATGACCGGCAACCGGTACAACTGTAAGTTCGGTGATGGTCGGTGCGCCGCGCGTGTTCGAGCTTGAGGTCAATGCGTTCATGGTTCGAATTCCTTTGGCTGGGCTCAATGGCTGGTCTTGGCGAGATCGGAAGATGCGGCCTGGGGCTGCTCAGGCGGAACGGGCAAGCCTTTGAGCTCGATCCGCTTGATGTCACCCACGATGAACAGGTAACTGACCGCGGCAATAAGTGCGTTGGCACCCACGAACACCAGGGCCATTTTGAACGAGCCGGTCGCGGCGATGATGTAGCCAATGATGATCGGCGTGGAGATCGAAGACAGGTTGCCAAAGGTGTTGAAGATACCGCCGGACAGACCCGCGATCTGCTTGGGAGAGACGTCAGACATGACGGCCCAGCCCAGCGCGCCAATACCCTTGCCAAAGAAGGCCAATGCCATGAACGACACCACCATCCAGTCTGCGTCCACGTAGTTGCAGAGGATCATAGACATGGACAGGAACATGCCCAGTACGATTGGCGTTTTGCGTGCGACGCTCAGCGAGTTGCCACGACGCAGCAACATGTCAGAGAACACACCGCCCAATACGCCACCGAGGAAACCGCAGATGGCTGGTAGCGAGGCAATGAACCCGGCTTTGAGAATGGTCATGCCGCGTTCTTGAACGAGATAAACCGGAAACCAGGTGAGGAAGAAGTAAGTCAACGCGTTGATACAGAACTGGCCCAGGTAGATACCGACCATCATGCGGTTGCAAAGCAGTTGTTTGATGTAGTCCCACTTCGGCCCGGAGTCCTTATTGGTGCGCTTGTCGTCGAGATCAACCAGGCCGCCGTTTTCCGCGATATAGCGGACCTCCGCTTCGTTCGCCAGTGGGTGATCCTTGGGACTGTAGATCACTTTCATCCAGACAATCGAAAACACAATACCCAGCGCACCCATCACGATGAATACGTGTTCCCAGCCAAAGCTGTAAACGATCCAGCCCATGAGCGGTGCGAACAGCGCGGTAGCGAAATACTGTGCTGAGTTGAAAATGGCCGACGCGGTGCCGCGCTCCTTGGTAGGAAACCATGACGCAACGATGCGCGCATTGCCAGGAAAGGAAGGGGCTTCTGCGAGGCCGACGGTAAAGCGCAGCAGGAACAGCAGAACCACCGCAGTGGAAATTCCGAATTCCCCGATGTAACCCTGCAACAGGGTGAAAAACGACCAAGTGAAAATGCTGCCTGCGTAAACTTTTTTCGAACCAAACCGGTCCAGCAGCCAGCCACCGGGTATCTGCCCAAGCACATAAGCCCAGCCAAAAGCCGAGAAGATATAGCCGAGGGTAATGGCATCAATGCCTAGCGCTTTCTGAATACTGGATCCTGCAATAGAGATGGTCGCGCGGTCGGCGAAATTGATCGTAGTCACTAAAAACAACATGAGCAGGATCAAATACCGGGCACGGGTTTTCTTCGGTTCTTGCATGTCTGACGCTCCCACGAATTATTTTTATGCGGGTAGATAGGTAACCGTCGGCATTCAACACGTCTGTTGTCGCACAACGATAACGTTATCATTCCGCAGATAACGTTATCATTCAAGGCCCCTTTGAAAGATTTTTCGTTCTGAATAGAAAGTCAGGTGCTGGCGCGTTCGATCAAGGTGAAACCGCTGTTGATTCTCGTTGGGAGCCGTTCACCTGAAAACCGCCGCAATAGAGCGTCTGCGACCTCGTTGCCCATGACGGACGAGTTCACGCTGATCGTCGAAAGGGCAGGGTGTGCAAACCGACTGTTGGTCGTGTCACCAAAGCCCAGGACAGCAATATCTTCAGGAACACGCAGGCCTGATTCAGCAGCCTGAGCAAGAACGCCCATCGCCACAGTGTCCGAACTGCAAAAAACCAGCTCAGGTTTTTCGTCGCGCAAAAGCAGCCGTTTCAGGCCTTCGCGTCCTACCTCCCATGTCGCAGGAAGCGGGAGGATTTCTACCGGGACATCATCTATCTGGTGGCGTTTCAGTTGCTCAATCAGGCTATTGCAGCGGCGAATGCCGCGTGGATCGTCCACAGTGATGACCGAGAAACGACGATAGCCCTTGGCTACGAAATGATTGGCAACGGTTGTGCCGACGTCTTCATGAGAGAAACCCACCTGCATGTCCAGGCAGGTTTCGCTCAAATCCCATGCTTCAACAACCGGTATGCCAGCGCTGGCCAGGCGTTGTCGACTGCCGGCGGTGTGCAGCGTCCCGGTAAGCACAATGCCATCGGGCCTTCTGCCCAGGATAGCTTCCAGCAGCGCTTCTTCTTTCTCAGGCGAATAGCCGGTCGGGCCGAGCAGTGACTGATAGCCAGCGTCAGTGAGGCGATCCATGATGGCTTGTACAGCCGTCGCAAAAATCGAATGGGATATGGTCGGAAGAACAATCGCGACCAGCTTGCTTTTGCTGGTGGCCAGGCTACCAGCCAGTCGATTGGGGACGTAGCCCATCTTTCTGACGAATTCAAGCACGTGAGCGCGGGTTGCATCGCTGACCAGCTCGGGTCGATTGACCGCACGCGAAACGGTGATAGGCGATACGCCTGCGGCTTGAGCGACGTCGATAACCGTGACCGGTATTTCGGCAGCATTGGCCGAGTTCAAAAGCTCCCTTCTTGATTTCTTTGCCACGGTCTTCCTGCGTACTTTTTAGTGCTTGCGGTGAGCGAGGGCCAGCGGCCTTGAACCTGCGCTGAAGGGCTTCTCGCGAATGAACGCAGTGTACGAAACGACTCGGTTTCCAGCAAACGCAAGTGTTGCCTGAGTCCCGGAGTGCAGGACCAGACACACTTCGATGATGAAGCCTCCAGTCCAGACGTTTCAGCGCCTCGCGACATCAGAAAAGTAGAACTTGTCGAGGGTGTGCCGCGACTCGGTGTACTCGAACTGTCGTCCGTCCTGCAGAAAGGTCTGGTTGCTGACCACGATCACGTGGCTTTGCCCCTCAAGGTCAAGGTGCTTCTGATCGTCTGCACCTCGGGGGATGGCCTCAATGGTGCGCTGCGAGTAGCTGATCTGTAGTTGCAGCGTCTTTTCGATGAACTCGTAAATCGAATGTTCGGCAATGGTCCGATCCAGTCCCGTGATCAGGTCGGCAACAAAATGGTTTATGTCCAGAATCACCCGTCTGCCGTCGATGCGCCGTACCCGCTTTATACGTGTAATCAGGCTGCCTTCCTCGCCCTGAATATGCTCCAGCAGGGCGCCTTGAAGAGGGATCTGGACAAGCTCCACGACCTCCGTACGTACGTTTTTTCCTAGCGTGGGATAGGTTTCCTGAAAACTGACGATGCCCCCGAGCTGGAACTCTATCGGCGTAGGCGACAGCACGAAGGTGCCTTTGCCGTGAATCTTTTGCGCAAACCCGCGCTCCTGCAACTGCTCGATAGCTTTGCGAACGGTACCGCGGCTGGTTTTGTAACTCTCCATCAACTCGGTTTCCGAGGGCAGGCGGGCCCCACGTTCCAGGCGTTCAGTCGTGATGCTGGCAAGCAGATCGCTATAGATCTGGTTGTATTTGCTCATGGTGTGCGCTCGGTACCGGTTGGGTGTAAGCAGGGAACCTTAGGGAGCGCGGGACAGTTTGTCTATCACGCACACAGGACTCCGTGCCGGATGTCGGAAATCTCGCCTTCCAACAAGCGTGAACAAGCAAAAGGACAAACTCGTCTGTACGAGTTATTGCTTTAACTCGTACAGACGAGTAGTTTCAATCCCACATGCTACCGATGACGCTCTCCAATAACAAAATCCTGAAAGGATAAAAGCGCATGAGTCACGATTATTCTGCGATCGCCAGTGAGCTGCTTCACAGTTTGGGAGGCCGCGATAACCTCGAGCAGGCCGCGCACTGTGTCACGCGCCTTCGTCTGTCCCTAAAAGATGCCAAGTTGGTAGACGTCGCAACCCTGAACCAGATCGACCTGGTCAAAGGGTCTTTCTTCACCGGTGGTCTGTTCCAGGTGGTGATTGGTCCCGGCGATGTCGAGAAGGTCTACGCTGCGCTGCGCGAGCAGACAGGCCTCGCAGCGTTGACCATTGCCGACCTCAAGCAGCAGAGTGCTGCCAAGATCAACGCCATGCAGCGTCTGGTACGCATACTTTCAGACGTGTTCATGCCGATCCTGCCTGCGCTGATCATTGCCGGTTTGCTGATGGGTGTGAACAACCTGATTGGCGCCAAGGGCATGTTTATCGAAGGACTGACGTTGCTCGAGGCCTACCCGGCGCTGGACGGCGTGTGGAGCCTGATCAACCTGATGGCCAACACCTCGTTCGTCTTCCTTCCCGCACTGGTTGGCTGGTCCGCCGCCAAGCGCTTTGGCGGAAGTGAAATTCTCGGCATCGTACTGGGCCTGATGCTGGTTCATCCGGATCTGCTCAATGCCTGGAACTACGGCAAGGTGGTGGCGGGAATGGGCGGGCAGAGCCTGCCGTACTTCGACATCTTCGGCTGGTTCAAGATCGAGAAGGTCGGTTATCAAGGGCAGATCCTGCCCATTCTGCTGGCCGCCTATGTAATGAGCGTCATCGAGAAATGGCTGCGCGCACGAGTACCCAACGCCATTCAGTTGCTCGTAGTGCCGATCACCACCATTGTCATCACCGGTATTCTGGCACTGGCCTTGATAGGTCCGGTCACTCGTCATCTGGGGATCCTCATCACTGAGGGCGTGGTCACGCTGTTCGACTTCGCACCATTGGTGGGTGGGGCGATTTTTGGTCTGCTGTTCGCGCCGTTGGTCATTACCGGGATGCACCATATGTTCCTCGGTGTGGACCTGCAATTGATCTCGACCCAGGGCGGCACCTTCATCTGGCCGATGATCGTCATGTCCAATCTGGCCCAGGGCAGCTCCGCGCTGGCGGTGTTCTATATGACCCGTAACGCACGGGACAAAAGCATGGCATCGACCTCGGCAATTTCCGCCTATTTCGGCATAACCGAGCCGGCCATGTTCGGCATCAACCTGCGCTACAAATACCCGTTTTATGCAGCACTCATCGGTTCTTCCATGGGCTGCATGTTTCTGTCGCTGAACAAGGTCCAGTCGTCCGCAATCGGCGTTGGCGGCTTGCCTGGCTTCATTTCAATCATGCCGCAATACATCCCGGTTTTCGTGGTGGGAATGGTCATCGCCATGGCGGTGCCGTTTCTGCTGACTTGCGTCTTGAGCGTGAAGATCATTCGGCCGGGCTACCGGGTTGCCTGAATGTTCGCTTCGACGGCAGGGCGACGTTGTCGCTTTGCCAGGCAGGTGTTCAAGGCCATTACCCATCAATTGAAGGAACGTGCCATGCAAGACTGGCAGCATTCGGTGATCTATCAGATCTACCCGAAAAGCTTCTACAGCCACGCGGGCAATCCCACAGGCGACCTGCTTGGGGTTGTAGCCAAGCTCGACTACCTGCAATGGTTGGGTGTCGATTGCCTGTGGTTGACACCGTTTCTGCGTTCGCCGCAGCGCGACAACGGTTACGACATCAGTGACTACTTCGCGATTGATCCCAGCTACGGAACCATGGCCGATTGCGATTTGCTGATAGCCGAGGCGGGCAAGCGTGGCATCAAATTGATGCTCGATATTGTGGTCAACCATACGTCCATCGAGCATGTCTGGTTCCAGCAGGCCCGTAGCAGCCTCAATAACCCTTACCGCGACTTCTACATCTGGCGCGATCAACCAAACAACTGGGAATCCAAGTTCGGCGGCTCGGCCTGGGAATACGAGGCGCAGACCGGCCAGTACTACCTGCACCTGTTCGACCACACCCAGGCTGATCTCAACTGGGACAACCCGAAAGTACGTGCAGAAGTCTTCAAGATGATGCGCTTCTGGCGTGACAAGGGCGTTGGCGGCTTCCGTCTGGACGTGATCAACCTGATTTCCAAGCCGGCGGATTTTCCTGAGGACGCAAGTGACGGGCGTCGTTTCTACACCGACGGTCCGAACGTTCACCAATATCTGCAGGAAATGCACCGTGAGGTCTTTGAAGGTCATGCGTTGATCAACGTTGGCGAGATGTCCTCAACCACCCTCGAACACTGCATCCGATACTCGCGTCCAGATTCTAACGAACTGTCGATGACTTTCAATTTCCACCATTTGAAGGTCGATTATCCAAATCTGCAGAAGTGGGTTCAGGCTGATTTCGACTTTCTTGAACTCAAACGCATTCTGTCTGACTGGCAAACTGGCATGCAGGCGGGGGGCGGCTGGAACGCCTTGTTCTGGTGTAACCATGACCAGCCGAGGGTCGTGTCGCGGTTTGGCGATGACGGCGAGTATCGAGCGGTTTCGGCAAAAATGCTCGGCACTGCGCTGCACTTTCTGCAAGGCACTCCCTTCGTTTATCAAGGTGAGGAGCTTGGCATGACTAACCCCGGCTTCGAGCACATCGAACAATACCGGGATGTCGAAACGCTGAATATTTATCGTCTCAAGCGCGACGCGGGCGAGTCTGCGACGTCAAGCATGGCGACGATCATGCAGAAGTCGCGTGACAACGGACGCACGCCCATGCAGTGGAGCAATCAGCCAAATGCCGGGTTCACCAGCGCCGAGCCGTGGATCGGGGTGGCGTCCAATGCCGCGCAGATCAATGTCGAAAATCAACTGGATGACCCCGCTTCGGTACTGCACTACTACCGCCAATTGATTGCCCTGCGCCGCTCTGAACCGCTGATTCAGCGAGGCGTTTATTGCCAGTTGCTGCCAGACCACGAGCAGGTCTGGGCCTATTTACGCGCAAGCGAAGACGGGCATGAACGTTTACTGGTGGTGAGCAATTTTTACGGCAAGACGTGTGAAATCACATTGCCTGAACGGGTGATCGACGAGGAGAGCAGCCAGCGGGTGGTGATCAGCAATTACCCGGACTGTGAGCCACGCGATCGCCACCTGCTTCTCAAGCCTTACGAGTCTTTCGTTCTGCACCTCACAGACTCTCTATGACACTTTTGCCGCGCAAGCGGTGATTGCTGCGCGCTTGTCCCGCAGCATTTGACTCACAGCAGCGGCAACCAGGGATAGCGGTTCAAAAGAATCAACACAATAAGAAAGACAAAGGAGTGACTCTTGAAAACAAAAATAAATGTCGGTCTCGCAGCATCATGCGTGTGCCTGATCATGCCTTTTTCGGCCCAGGCACTTGAGTTCGCTGGTTACCTACGCAGTGGCATAGGCAGTACGGACAACGGCCGCTCGCAATCATGCTTCAAGCTGCCCGGCGCGGAATCCAAATATCGCCTGGGCAATGAGTGCGAACAGTACGGGGAACTGGAGCTGCGACAGGATTTGCTGGCGCTCGACGATGGCTCGGTGTTCAGCGTCGACGGCATGGTTTCGTTGTTCAACGAGTACGATCGTGACCTCACATTTCAAGGCGACAACGGTGCGATTCGTCTGCCCCAGCTTTACGCTCAATGGTCGAACCTGCCGAGCCTCAACGGCGGCTCATTGTGGGCCGGTCGGCGTTATTACAAACGTAACGACATTCATATTTCCGACTTCTACTACTGGAACCAGAGCGCCACGGGCGGTGGGGTCGAGGACGTGAAGATTGGTGATCTGAAGTACAGCTACGCGTTTTCACGCAAGGACAACCTCTACCAGAAAGACTAGGTCACTCGGCAGGACTTCAACGTCGCAGGTTTCCAGACCAATCCGGGCGGCGAGCTTGAGCTCGGCTTCAGCTACATCGACAAACCCGGCCGTCGCGATACGCACGCCGGCTGGTCGGTTACCGCACAGCACGTTCAGCAGGCTTTTCTGGGCGGCAAGAACAAACTGGCGCTGCAGTACGGTGAAGGGCCTGGCACAGGTCTGGGATACACCGGTGATATCGGGCTGGACGACAGCAACAAGCGTTATCGCCTGGTGGAGTTCTTCGACTGGCAAGTTACCCCGCGTTTTGGTGGTCAGATTGAGGCGGTCTATCAGAAGGATATTCGCCCTGATGGCACGGACCAGAACTGGATTTCTCTGGGCGTACGACCTGCGTACGCACTGACTGACCAGTTCAAGCTGGTGGCCGAACTGGGGCACGATCAGGTCGATGCTCCAGACGGTACGCGCAAGTTGAGCAAAGTTACCTTCGCGCCCACCTGGTCGCCAAAAGGCCCGGCGTTCTGGGCCAGACCCGAAGTGCGTTTGTACTACACCTATGCCAGTTGGAACGAGGCGGCGCAACGAGCAGCCAACGAGTTGGCCCAGGGCTCTGCGTTGTCCGATACCGGCGAGTTCGGCTCGTCCTTGCATGGCTCCAATGTCGGATTGCAAGTCGAGTACTGGTGGAAATAAGCAATGTGGCCGACGCAGCGCGTAGGCCACATGTCAGAGAACAATATCGCAGGTGAAACCATGACCGTAACTCAACCCTTGCAATTGTTGGCACCGCTTTCCGGGGTGCTGGTGCCACTTGATCATGTGCCGGACCCGGTGTTCGCCAATCGAGTGATCGGTGACGGCCTGTGCATCGATCCGACCTCGCAGACCTTGTGCGCTCCGTTGACGGGTATGGTCAGTGACCTTCAGGCCAGTGGGCACGCCGTTACCATTACCCATGAGAGTGGGGCTCAGGTGTTGCTGCACATTGGTCTGGACACCGTGAACCTGGCGGGCGAAGGCTTCAAGGCGCTGGTCGAAAAAGGTCAGTACGTGGAAGCCGGACTGCCGTTGATAGAGTTCGATGCGGATTACATCGCCCAGCATGCCCGTTGCCTGATGACGCTGATGCTGGTGGTCAGCGGCGAATCCTTTACAGCATTGGCGCCCGCAAGCGGGCGAATTGAATGCGCTCAGCCGCTACTGAGCCTCGACAGCAAAGATCAAACTGCCGATGCTGAAACCAACGAAGGCGACACGCTATTTCGCAGCCCGTCAACCTGCCTAATCCCAACGGTCTGCATGCCCGGCCTGCGGCAGTCTTTGCTCAGGCCGCTAAAGGTTTCACGGCCGATATCCGCCTGCACAAGCAGCAGGAGAGCGCCAATGCCAAATCGTTGGTGGCGATCATGGCCATGCAGACAGCCTATGGCGATGTGTTAAAGATCAGCGCGGTCGGCGAGGATGCCCGGCCGGCCATCGACGTGCTCCGCCATTTGCTGGAGGAGGGGTGCGGGGAGTCGGTAGTGCCGTTTGCCGTTGTAGCGCCTGCCGTTCAACCACCTCAAGCGTTGTCGTCACTGTTGCGCGGTGTCTGCGCTTCAGCGGGTTCCGCGCTTGGACACGTGGTGCAGGTGGCCGAGCGCACGCTGGAAATACCCGAATTGGCGGCGGACCAGCAGGCTGAGCACGCATCATTGGACCGTGCGCTGGCAGCAGCCATGCAGGCATTGCAGGCACTGCGTAATGACGCAACAGGCGGCGCCGAGGCGGAGATTTTCACGGCGCATCAGGAGTTGCTGGAAGACCCGAGCCTGCTGGAGCAGGCGCGAATTCTGGTCAACGAAGGCAAAAGTGCAGCTTACGCGTGGAACTCTGTGACCGAGACCACGGCCGAGGTGTTCAGGGCTGGCGGAAATACCTTTCTCGCCGAGCGTGCGCTGGACCTCTTGGATGTGGGGCGGCGTGTACTGAAGCTCATTCTCGGTGTGCAGGACAGCGCCTGGGTTCTGCCGGACGATGCCATTCTGATTGCCGAACAACTGACACCGTCCCAGACCGCCGCACTGGACACCGGCAAAGTCAGGGGCTTCGCAACGGTCGGCGGCGGTGCCACCAGCCATGTAGCGATACTGGCTCGTGCACTGGGGTTACCAGCCGTGTGCGGCCTGCCGTCTCAGGTGCTTGCGCTGGCCGAAGGCACGCGTGTTCTGCTCGACGCCGACAAAGGTGAACTGCATCTGGAGCCAGATGCGCCCGCCATAGAGCAGCTGCACATCAAGCGTCAACAGCAGACGCAACGCCAGCAGCATGACCTTGAGCAGGCGGCCCTCGCGGCTGTCACTCTCGACGGGCATCGCTTTGAGGTGACTGCCAATATCGCCTCGCTGCAGGAAGCTGAACACGCCATAAAGCTGGGCGGCGAGGGAGTAGGGCTGCTGCGTTCGGAGTTTCTGTATATGGACCGCAGTAATGCGCCCGGCCAGGAAGAGCAGGCACTGATCTACAGCTCCATTGCTCGTGAGCTGGGACCGGAGCGCAATCTGGTGGTACGCACATTGGACGTGGGCGGTGACAAGCCGCTGACCTACGTCCCCATGGATAGCGAGGTCAATCCGTTTCTGGGCATGCGCGGAATACGCCTGTGCCTGCAGCGTCCACAGTTGTTGCGCGAGCAGTTCAGAGCCATTCTGGCGAGCTCTGACCTGGCCCGCCTGCACATCATGTTACCCATGGTGAGCCTGCTGTCAGAGCTGCGCCTGGCTCGTCAGATACTTCAGGAAGAAGCGTCTGCCATGGGGATCAAGACGCTTCCCAAGCTGGGCATCATGATTGAAGTGCCGTCCGCAGCGCTGATGGCTGATGTCTTTGCACCTGAGGTCGATTTCTTCTCGATAGGCACCAACGACCTGACCCAGTACACACTGGCCATGGACCGGGATCATCCGCAGTTGGCCAGTCAGGCTGACAGCTTTCACCCTTCGGTACTGCGCCTGATTGCGAGCACGGTGAAAGCCGCTCATGCCCATGGCAAATGGGTGGGCGTGTGCGGCGCGATGGCGTCAGAGCCGTTGGCCGTACCTCTGCTGCTAGGGCTGGGTGTTGATGAGCTGTCGGTCAGTGTGCCGCTGATTCCGGCGATCAAGGCGAGGATTCGCGAGGTCGTGCTCAGCGAATGCGAAACCATTGCTCAGCAGGCCCTGGGACTGGAAAGCGCCGAGTACGTCCGTGATGCACTGCTGGCTATGCAGTCGTCACCGCAGCAAATGTCCCCCGTATTGGAGAGCTGAGCATGTTGAGCAAATTGCAAAGTGCGTTCTGGAAGGCATTGACCCCGGATCTGGTGCCGGATGAGCCAAAGGTCGCGGCGATACCGGAAATACTGCTGCCTGCCAAGGTCGTCAGCGCACTGGGTGGCGCGGAAAACCTCGCGTTACAGCAGCGCGTTGCGCTGACGCGTATTCGTGTACAGCTACATGACGCGGCCCGTCTGGATGAAACTGCGCTGAAAGCATCGGGCATGCCCCCAGTCATGGTTCTGGCGAACGGGGTGATTCATGTCCTGACGCCGATCAGCGCTGCGTTATCCGAAACGGGCTGAGTATCAAGTCCTGCTTTGACTGACTGTGGGGGTCGCCTTTGCGAGGTGAACATTCCGTCTTCAGCAACCGTTTTCAGTGATGTCCCCATCCATCGCACCTCAAGCACGAGGTGCCTGAACCTCATGTTCGCTGCGAAATGACTCGATGCCTTCGGCAGTACCGACTCTGTTTTTGGCCGGTAGCGGAACAAATCGACGGTTGAAAGGGCAGGTGTGCAGTCAGACCAAAAGCAATATGTCATCCTTGAGCATATTTTTTTGGTTAGCTGCTACTGCAGTAAGATTTGGAGCATGACATGCAACGGACTCCTGATGAGCTCCTGAGCCGCCTGTTTGATTACGCAGAAGAAAGCCTCAAAGAGCTCGAACCTTCGCGCTATCAACTGTCGAGTCCGAAAAACGAGGTTTTTACGCCGGCGTTTCTCACGGCGATGCCTGGCCTGTCCTTCGACCAGCAGCTTCCTGGCGACAGCATCTGGCTTCAGATAGATCGCATTGAAGAAACACGCAGCCCGGCACCGATCGACGGGCCGTATAAACCACTGATCAAACCCAGCGAGCATCCGGGCAAGGCCCCAACGCTCATTGAGGCGGCACTGGCTCAGCGCATCCGGGAACAGCAGGCAAAAGCCCCGGACAACGATCCGGTACTGATCGAAAAGCAGGTACGCGATGAAGCCACAGCCGCCCTGCAGCTCTATCAGGCCGTGTGGCAGCAGTGGGCCGACGATGAAGCGCCGCGCCGCAAAACCATTGGGCTGTACAGTGAAGTCTTTGCGCTCATGCGCGAGATGGAAACGGGCAAGGCTGCTCGCGAGCTTGTCTGGGGCATCGGCGTCAGTACCTGGTCACTGGCGATCGACGACGCGCAGCAGTTGTTCCATTATCCGTTGCTGACGCAAACCGTGGATATCAGTCTCAACGAGACCAACATGGGCCTGGAAATCCGTCCCCGGGCTACCAACCCGCTGGTCGAGCTGGATGCAATGATCGCTGCTGGCGTGGCTGGGGCCGGTGAGTGCGAAAAAGCGGTACGCGCTCAGCTTCAAGACTCGGACACTCCGCTGAACCCGTTTTTGCCGTCGACTTTCAATGAGGCGCTGCAGCTGATTGCCAGAAGCCTCGACAGTCGTGGCAGGTACATTGAGTGGATGGGGACTGATCAGCCCGAGGCAGAGGGAGCAGACACGATACAGGTCAGCTCATCGTGGGTGGTTTTCGCACGGCCCAAGCCAAGCAACTGGTTGATCAACGATCTGCGTAACATCCGCGAGAAGCTCAAGGGCAATCAGGAAATCCCGGCGGGGCCACTGGCCCTGGTCACGCCCCCATCGACAATCGCGGCCGATTACGAGAGCGTGAACTTCCGCGGGCTGTCCAGTCGCAGCATGGAAGGTTCGACTGCTGAACCCAGAGAGCTTTATTTTCCGCTTCCGTATAACGATGAGCAGGTAACCATTGTGCAACGCCTGGAGCATTCGGCAGGCGTCGCCGTGCAAGGGCCACCAGGCACGGGGAAAACCCATACCATCGCCAATATCATTTGCCATTACCTGGCGACCGGCAAACGAATCCTCGTTACCTCGCGTGGCGAACAGGCGCTGAAAGTCCTGCAAGCCAAAATCCCCGTAGAAGTGCGACCGCTGACAGTTGCGCTGCTGACCAATGACCGCGAGGGCATTCGGCAATTTCAGGGTTCGATCGAAGCGATCCAGCACCAGGTGTCGCAAATCAATCCGTCGTCGGCCCGTGCGGAGATCGAACGCCTGCATCAGTCCATTGATCTCGCGCACGCCGAACTGATAAGGCTCGACCGTAGGGTCAATGAAATCGCTCTGGAGCAGCTGTCTGAGATCCAGATCGACGGAACAGAATACCGTGCTGAACAGCTCGCCGAACTGTTGATGAGCGACGGTGATCAACACCAATGGTTCGATGATCAACTGTCGTTGAGGGCTGAGCATTCACCGCCCTTTGACGAGGAGGCAGGCAAGACGTTGCGGGAGATCCGCCGGGCGCTCGGCACTGACCTCGTGTACGTGAACAGCCGCGTGCCTGATCCTGTGCAACTGCCAGCGCCCGAAGAGATCGCGAAGCTGCATACCTCACTTTGTCAGTTGAAAGCACTCGGCCAGGCTGTTGATCAAGGCAACATCCGGCCGCTGAAGTCCGCCGACGCCGCCGTTATCGCAGCGGCCAGATTGCTGGAATCAGAACTCGGGGCCTTTCTGGATCTACTGTCGGCGCTTGGCGAGGGGGCAGAGGCCGAACCTTCATGGTCACTGCAATTTCGACACAAAGTGTTCAGCAAGCGATTTGACGGCGAAATATCAGCGTTGGCAGCGCTGATCACCGAAGCAGAAGACCTGGTGCGGCGCCGTAGGGAGACGCTGAAAAACCACGTCGATTTTCCTGACGCGGGTCTTGATTGCGATACCACTGCCGAGGCTGTCGAGCGCGCAGCGCAAACCGGTAAACCGTTCGGGCTGATGAGTTTTGGAGCCTCGGATGCCAAAGCCCATCTGGCACAGGTCAGGGTCAATGGCACTGCACCCAAAACCGCAGATCAGTGGGGCGTGGTCCTGCACTATCTGCAACTTCATGCGCGCGCAAAGGCGTTTGCCGCTCGCTGGAATCCGTTGGCGCAATTGCTGGAGATACCACAGTTGCAAGGCGGCATTGTTCATCTCAGGCAGTTGGAACTGACCACATCCACTGTGCAGATCTCGCTGACGCTCTGCATTCGACTGACCACTCAGTTGAGTCCGCTCCTGGAAGACGTTTTCGGCGATGCACCTTACGGTCTGCAGATGCTGAATCGCTCGGAGATGGAGACACGTCGTGGACAAGTGCGTCATCACCTTGCACGCGTTGATTTGAGCGCAGCGCTGGCGTCATTGGGCCATTTGCACGATAACGTCACGCGTCATAACGGCCCGATTACCGCGCAGCTGTGTTCGTTCATCGAGGAGCAACTGGGCAGGCTGGAATACAGCAACCAACATATTGTCTCGGCCTACGTCGGGTTGATCGCAGAGCTGCGCCGGGTCAAGGCCCTTGAAGCATCGCTGGATCAGGTGCGTGTGGGTGCCCGACGTCTCAAAGAGGCGGGAGGAGAAAAAATTGCCGGCAGGGTGCTGAGTACTCCCGTCCAGAACGGCGCGCAAGATACTGCATTGCCGTCGTCATGGCGTGAGGCATGGCAACACGCCCGTATACGTTCGCACCTTGAAAGCATTGAGGCCCGACATGAGCTCGTGAACTTGAACACCAAACGTACTGACCTGGAAACAGGCCTGGCCCGCATGTACCGCGAGGTAGTGAGCCGTTCCGCGTGGTTGTCCACCAAAGCCCACGCAAGCCCTATGGTGCTGCAGGCACTGGCCGGATACTCAACTGCCGTCAGGAAAATCGGTCAGGGTACCGGGCCCAATGCCGAACGATATCGCCGTGACGCGCAACAGTGCATGCAGAACGCAGCAGACGCGGTGCCGTGCTGGATCATGAGCCATGCCAAAATCTCTGAATCAATGCCTGCCGACATTGGCGCGTTTGATCTCGTGATCGTTGATGAGGCCAGTCAGTCGGACCTGTGGGCGCTGCCAGCAATTGTTCGAGCAAAGAAAGTGCTGGTGGTCGGTGACGACAAACAGGTGTCACCCGACAGTGGCTTCAAGTCCTCCAAGCGGATCGGCGAGCTTCGCGACCGGTTTCTGAGTGACCAGCCTTATGGCGCAGAAATGACGCCGGACAAGTCACTGTACGACTTGGCGGCACGGGTTTTCGCTGGCCAGATGGTCATGCTGCGAGAGCATTTCCGATGCGTACCGCCGATCATCACGTACTCCAATCGCTTCTACAACGGCGCGATTCAGCCTCTGCGTATCCCGCGTCCGTCCGAACGGCTTGATCCACCTCTGGTGGATATCTTTGTAAAAGAGGGTATCAGGGACAAAAAGGGCTGTAATGCGCTTGAAGCCGAAGCCATCGTTGAAGAAATACAGGCCCTCATCAACGATGAGAAATACGCAGGCCGCACCATTGGCGTGGTGACATTGCTGGGCGGCATGGAGCAAGCCAAATACATCGACAGTCGAGTACGTGAGCGGTGTTCAGCGGCTGAATTGCATACTCGGGAGTTTGCGTGCGGAGACGCGAGCACTTTCCAGGGGAGCGAGCGGGACATCATATTCATCTCCCTCGTTGCTGATCGGGAAAACTGTCACCCGCTGTCAGGTGTAGGCGCCGAGCAGCGTTTCAACGTGGCAGCCAGCCGTGCGCGGGACCGGATGTATCTGGTTCGCTCGGTGACGCTTGAGGACCTGTCACCCAAAGACTTGCGTTGCACTTTGCTGGAGTATTTCAGCAAACCATTGATTGAGCAGGAGGCAGAGCAGGACGGGCTTATCAAGCTGTGCGAATCAGGCTTCGAGGAGCAGGTATTCACCCGGCTCGTGGAGCGCGGTTACCGCGTCGCTCCTCAGGTCAAGAGCGGTGCCTTCCGCCTCGATATGGTCGTGGAGGGCGCCAACGACAGTCGTCTTGCAATCGAGTGTGATGGCGACGCTTTCCATGGTCCGGATCGCTGGGCAGCGGACATGAACCGCCAGCGCATCCTGGAGCGGGCAGGGTGGACATTCTGGCGCTGCTTCGCCTCGTCATGGAGCATGAACAAGGACGAGATATTCAATGAGCTGCTTGAGCGTCTGGCTGAGCTGGGTATCGAGCCCACCGGTACGATGGACAAACTGCCTGCATTGGTCGAGTTCAGAGAGTGGAGCCGGGACGCCGGCGTGCGTCCCGCTGAGAGTCTGAATGACAACCAGGAGCCCAAAGCGGAGTCTTCTGCGGACGCCCAAGAGACTCTTTTGATCTGACATTCAGGTATGACGTGCGGGTAGCGGAGGCGGGTAGGGCAGGTGTCCAGCAACGGTAGCCTGCCAACTGCCTCACCGCTTGGGTGAATAGATCGAGTAAATCATCCAATTGTCCACTAGGGCGAGACAGTAAAGCGCTTTTCAGGTGATTTATCAGGTTCTGGGGAATGGATAATCTAGCGCCATACCGAACGACAACCCCATTACTGACTCACCTGAAAGGACTTCACGATGACGACTCCAACCTACAACCGCCTGAACAAAGACGACGCCGTAGTACTGCTGGTTGATCACCAGACTGGCTTGATCTCTCTGGTTCAAGACTTCTCGCCCAACGAGTTCAAGAACAACGTGTTGGCCCTGGCTGATGTTGCCAGGTTTTTCGAGCTGCCTACCATCCTGACCACCAGTTTCGAACAAGGCCCTAACGGCCCGCTGGTTCCAGAACTCAAAGAGATGTTCCCGGACGCGCCGTACATTGCCCGTCCCGGTCAGATCAACGCATGGGACAACGAAGATTTCGTCAAAGCGATCAAGGCGACCGGTCGCAAGCAGATCATTATTGCCGGTGTGGTGACCGATGTGTGCGTCGCGTTCCCGACCTTGTCGGCCCTGGCGGAAGGTTTCGACGTGTTCGTGGTCACGGATGCTTCGGGCACGTTCAATACGACTGTGCAGCAGGCGGCATGGAATCGCATGACCCAAGCGGGCGCGCAGATGATGAACTGGTTCTCGGTCGCGTGTGAGTTGCAACGCGACTGGCGCAACGACATCGAAGGCCTGGGCAACCTGCTGTCCCAGCGCATCCCTAACTACCGCAACCTGATGAACAGCTATTCGGCGCTGACCGCTCGTTGAGAAATTTCGCCGACAGGGCAGTGCCGGAGATTCGCCAGCACTGCCCTGTCCCGATGCGACGCGTGTCTCCAAGTCCAAATATCAACGCTCCGTCAGCCTTGACTTGATAACGCGTACCGGACGTCTTTTTTGCGTTTCGTGCCTGAAGCGCAAGCGTGCAGATGCGGTCACGGTCTTCAAGCTGGGTAGGACAGCATTACCTACGGCTGTCAGTAAGGGCTTCAATTCATCCTGGGAATTATTTTTGCGCCAGCAACGCCTTGCTCGCCAACTTGTCGCGTTTCATGGCAGCAATCTCACGCTCACAGGCCTCGACGTCGAATGAGTTGTCCCACTTGGCGATAGCGATAGTGCCGATGCCGTTACCGATGAGGTTGGTCACAGCCCGCGCTTCGTTCAGGAAGCGGTCGATACCCAAGAGCAAAACCAGCCCTACCAGCGGAATGGAGTGAATGGTCGTGAGCGTTGCCGCCAGCGTCACGAACCCCGCGCCTGCCACACCAGCCGAGCCCTTGGAGGTCAACAGGAATACGCCCAGCAGAATCATCTGATCCACGAACGTCAGCGGCGTATTGGTGGCCTGAGCGATAAAGATCGCGGCCATGGTGAGATAGATACAAGTGCCGTCCGCGTTGAAGGTGTAACCCGTAGGCAGCACCATGCCCACCACCGATTTCTTGCAGCCTAGCTTCTCAAGCTTCACCATCATTCGAGGCAGTACGGCTTCTGTTGAACAGGTGCCAAGCGTGATGAGGATTTCATCCTTGAAATAGCGAAGAAACTGCATTAACGGCATCCCCGACCATCTGGCAACTGTACCCAGCACCACCACAATGAAAATCAAGGTGGTGATATAGAGCGCGACCAGCAACTGGCCGAGCGACAGCAGAGTACCAATCCCGTACTTACCGATAGTGAACGCCATGCCGGCCCCGGCGCCAATCGGAGCCAAACGCATAACCATTGCGACGATCCTGAACAAGCCTTGCAAGAACAGATCAATGATGTTGATCAGTGGCTTGCTGGTTTCTCCCATTTGAACCAGGGCAACACCCATCAACACCGAAAGCAGAATGACTTGAAGCATGACGCCATTCGAAAATGCGCCAAGGAACGTGTGGGGGATGATATTGAGGAAGAAATCAAGGGTGCCGCCTTGCTCACTGGCGGCCTGGCTGTATTTACTGATTGCACTTCCATCAAGTACGCTGACATTGATATTCATGCCGACGCCAGGCTTGACGATGTTGACCACCAGGAGGCCGACGACCAAGGCAATGGTCGACAGAATTTCAAAGTAGAGCAGCGCTTTCACGCCAATCCGCCCGACCTCTTTGATGCTGCCCATCTTCGCGATACCCACCACGACGGTACCGAAAATAATGGGCGCCAGGAGCATTTTGATCAGTTTGATGAAGCCATCGGCAAAGGGTTGGAGCTTGGCTCCAATATCTGGCGCGAAGTAACCGATCGCTGCACCTATTACAATGCCGATCAGCACTTGCGCATAGAGCTGGCTGTACCAGCGGGACTTGGAAGTTTCCACGCAAGCACCTCATTTTATTGTTGTGATGGGCATGTGGCTTGGCGTCGGCAGTCAACGCCAGGTTTTGCGGCCTCTCTAAGGGCCGCAGATTGACGGCGATCAGCCTTCACCCAGTTCGCGCATGACTGCGTACAAGGCGGACTTGGCCTCGAAGCCCACACCTGGAATATCTGGCAGGCCGACGTATCCGTTTTCTACTTTGATGCCGTCAGCGAAGCCGCCGAACGGCTGGAACACATCCGGGTAAGATTCGTTGCCGCCCAGATGCAAGCCTGCAGCGATGTTCAGGGACATCTGATGTCCACCGTGCGGAACTACACGGCGGGAAGACCAGCCCATTTCTTCCATCACTTTCAGGGTGCGCATGTACTCCACCAACCCGTAGGAGAGCGCGCAGTCGAACTGCAGGAAATCGCGATCAGGGCGCATGCCGCCGTGACGAAGAAGGTTACGGGCATCCTGGTGGGAGAAGAGATTCTCCCCGGTCGCCATAGGCAGTTCGTAATGGTTGGCGAGTTCGGCCTGCAATGCATAGTCGAGCGGATCGCCAACTTCTTCGTACCAGAACAGGTTGTACTTCTTGATGGCTTCCGCATAAGCGATGCCTGTCTGGAGATCGAAACGACCGTTGGCATCGACCGCCAGCCGGCGACCGTCTCCCACCACTTCAAGCACGGCTTCGATACGACGAATATCTTCGTCCAGTGGTACTGCACCGATTTTCATCTTGACCACGTCGTAGCCGCGATCCAGATAGCTCTGCATCTCTGCCTTGAGCTTGGTCTGGTCTTTGCCGGGGTAGTAATAGCCCCCTGCTGCATAGACCCAGACCTTGTCATCGGCGACGCCATTACGGTAACGGTCGGCCAGCAAACGATAGAGAGGCTTGCCTTCAATTTTGGCGACGGCATCCCATACAGCCATGTCGATGGTGCCCACTGCAACCGACCGCTCGCCGTGGCCGCCTGGCTTCTCGTTGGTCATCAGGGTTTTCCAGATGGCGAACGGATCCAGGTTGTTGTTCTCATGGTCAACGAGCGTGTCCGGGTCAGCTTCGGTGATACGTGCCAGAAAGCGGTCACGCATCAGCGCGCCCTGGCCGTAGCGACCATTGGAGTTGAAACCGTAGCCGATGACAGGTTTGCCATCGCGAATCACGTCCGTGATGACCGCGACGACCGAGCAGGTCATTTTTGAGAAATCGATGTACGCATTGGCAATCGGGGAGGCAATGGAAACAGTTTTTTCGCGGATGTCTACGATGCGCATGACGGGTTCCTCTTGTTGTTTGTAGGCCCACGTTATGCGTTGCGATGGCACCCGCCCAATGCTATTAATGCCGCACCCTATGCACAGGAGGCATGGCCCTTGGAACTGGTTTGGCTCGAAGACTTCTCGGCGCTTGCGGAATACGGCAGCTTTGTCCGCGCGGCAGAGGCACGCCACATTACTCAGCCGGCGTTCAGCCGCAGAGTTCGCTCCCTGGAGAATTGGATGGGCGTCGAGTTGTTTGTGCGCACACCCCAAGGTGCAACCCTTACTGATGCAGGGCGGCAAATCTTGCCGCGTGCCCAGGAAGCTGCCAGACACCTGTACAGAATGCGCCACGAAGCTCAAGAGGTCGCAGGAATGGCGGCCCGATCGTTGCAATTTGCCGCCACTCACTCGCTGTCGTTCACTTTTTTCCCCAAGTGGCTTCGAAGCGCGGAAAACGGTGCCCCCATCGAGGCTGTGCAGTTGCACTCGGACAGCATGGCAGTATGTGAGCAGATGCTGATACATGGCCAGGTTCAGTTTCTGCTGTGCCACCGACATCCTGACGTTCCGCCTTTGCTGGCCCCTGACCAGTTCATTGGCAAGAAGGTCGGCGAAGACGTCCTCGTTCCTCTTGCAAGCCCCTCCGCCAACTTGGGCTCCTCTCCCGCGGCATTGCCCTACCTTGCTTACACACATGAATCTGGACTGGGACGTATCGTCGCCCACAGATTGCGTGGCAAGGAGGATTACCTCCATCTCAAGCCACTGTTCAGCAGCCATCTTGCAGCCGTTCTGATGTCCATGGCCCTGGAAAGCAAGGGCGTGGCATGGTTGCCCAAAAGCCTCACTGAGCAGGAAATTCTGGACGGACGTCTGGTCAGGGCGTTGGACGAAAGTTGGGATATACCGTTGGAAATCCATCTGACTCGCCCTGAAGCAATGCTCAGCAAGGCGGCAGAAGACTTCTGGGGCAGGGCGGGCAATGGGCAGACGCCCTTGGTGTGACTCGATAAGTGCGTTCGTCCTGCTATGGATTCTCATGGGTACAAGGCGTGCAGGATGTGAGTGACGTTCTTAATCAACAACTTGACGATCGCTGAAAGCGGTAACGTCGGTAAGGTCGTTTACCAGTAGAATTTCTGGCGTGGATAGAGAACTACATCCGGAACAGACGGCTGTCCTGATGTCGTTTTTTTTCGACTACTCGAGAGGGGGAGGAACGGCCAAGGCTTATTGGTGAGTAAGCGAATAAAACGCTACTACCCGACGATACATCCCTGCCGCATAGTCAGCTGTGCAGGGACAGTCCTGGATAGATTGCTTGGTCGGGTGACTACAATCAGCAAACCTCGCCACGGCCATTACACGGCAAAATATCCAAAGCACGCCATTCCTTGATCAGTTGGCGGCGATTACGAGAGTATCGTTCTACGAGCACTTCAGCGTGGACTACATCACTCAGATCTATCATGCGGTACTTGCCGTCAGCCTCGCACCATGCTGCCAGGGAGCGTTGCGTTTCGATAAACCCCAGCATGATCGGCCAGACAATCTGGTGGTCAGTAGGTGCATGAGTGATAGATAGCGTAATGCGTAGCTTGCACTGGTCGCGCATTGCTCGTCGAATTTCGCTTAAGTCGATCAAAGTAGAATGAGTGGCAGGGCTGCTTACGTAAAATGTCTCATCGTCGAGAATTGGGCGCATGTCCAAAGGCAACACCGCATCAATCTTGGCAAGGGCGTTTGTAACCGCGAAGGCAAGTTTTTCGTCAGTCTGACGACTGACCCACAAGGCGCCAGCCATTAGCGCCTGTAATTCTTCTTCTGTGAACGAGAGCGGTGGCAGAAGAAATCCAGGTTTGAGGGCATAACCCAATCCCGGCTCACCATCAATGTCGGCGCCCATACTTTGCAAGGTCTGTACATCGCGCCGAATGGTACGAAGTGACACCCCTAACTCTTGGGCAAGTGTCCGTCCCGATACGGTTCTGCGATGCCGGCGGAGCACTTGCATAAGCTCAAACAATCGATCACTTCTTGCCACTTCCTACTCCATCGCGATGACGCCTTTACCGCCGGCTTTCAGACCTTTTTCAAGTTCCACTATCAGTTGAATAGCGGCGCTCAGGGGAACAGTTTTTCCTATGGGGAGCTTGAAGCTACTCTGACTGGCAGCTTTGGCAAGCTTATCCAGAATTTCGGGGCGCGGCGATCCAATGACTGGTTTGAGCCGACGATCAAAAAAAGCTCGAATGAACTTGCCGGGGCCTGGGTTCAGATCCAAAAACACTCCACCTTTACGCAACATCGAAACGCCTGTCGAAACCGGTATCGTCGCCGCGGTGTCGTAAACCACGTCGAAGCGGGTGGCAATACTCGAAACCTGTGTATTGCGATAATCATAAACTGTCTGCACACCCAACGATCTTGCACGCGGTATGTCTTTGGCGCTGCAACTGCCCGAAACGACAGCGCCATGCATCACTGCTATTTGCACGGCCGCTTCTCCAACAGCCCCCATACATCCGTTTATGAAAACATGCTGGCCGTGTTGGAGCTTGGCCTTGTCTATCAGTCCATTCCAGGCGGTTACACCCGGTGTGCCCAGGCACGCCGCATCTTCGAAGGAGACCTCGTCAGGCTTAAGCGCTAAAAAAGCTTCCTTGGTGACGACCGCGTGGCCAAACGCACCGCTTTCCTTGAAGCGTGCAAGCCCGAAGACCGGGTCGCCGAGCTTGAAGCGGGTGACGCCGGGGCCAACCGATAGAATTGTTCCGGAGAAATCCATGCCCATTGCACGAGGAAATTTTTTTCCGGTAATTATCTTCATTTGCCCGGCGCGTAATTTCCAGTCAATCGGATTGATCGCGGCGAATTGAACGCTGACCGCCACCTCACCTTTGCCTGGAGAGGGTAGGTCAAAGTCGCTGAGCTGCATCACTTCAGACCCACCGTAACTGTCGTATTGAATGCGTTTCATCCTGCGTCTCCATAATCCAGCAAATGTGTGGAAACGACTCTAACGGGCCATGTGGCCAATTATTGGCACCATCGAGTAATTTTCTTGTACCGAATTAATCGCGGTTGCTGAGGATGTAAAAAGATCTTCCAGGCGCTGCTGGAGATTTTCGGGGAGAACCACTTCTTCAAGGATTGAAGAGCAATTTCATATCTGTTGGTAGGTGATTGGTTCCTGTCGGGATGCGGAGATGGGATTATTAATCCTCAATGTCTCCATGGTTTCTACATTAAAGTCTTTGGCGTATTTTCCACCTGTCCCGGAAAGGTTTCCAACCACTCAATCTTAAGGTTTACGGATATGTCCAACCAAGCCACTAAGCTAAAACCGGTACTTTTCGTGGTCACCAGTAACGCCGTAAAGGGGGCTACTGGAATTCCGACTGGCTTCAATCTGGCCGAGGTGACTCATCCTTTAGAAAAGCTACAAGCAGCAGGGATTACTGTGGAAATCGCCTCCATATTGGGAGGCGCTGCGCCGCTGGACGGCATGGAGGATATGACTGATCCGGTCATCGCTCACTATTGGGCTGACAATGTTTTTCGTCATGCCGTGGCCAATACCCTGAGCATTGACGATATCGCCCCATCTCGCTATTCGGCCATTTTTTTCGCCGGCGGACACGGCACGATGTGGGATTTTCCCGACAACACGGCTGTGCAAAAAGCCATCCGTGAGATTGATGGGGCGGGCGGCATTGTTTCAGCAGTCTGTCATGGCCCTGCGGCTTTTGTGAATGCACGCCGCGCAGATGGCACCTTGCTGGTGGCAGGCAAACGCCTGGCTGCATTTACTGACGCAGAAGAAGACGAGGTGCAATCGACTCACGTCGTCCCTTTCTTGCTTGCAAGCACTTTGGTTTCGCGTGGAGCGCTTCATCAAAGCGCTCCTAACTGGGCAGATAACGTAGTTGTGGACGGTCGACTTATCACGGGTCAGAACCCGCAGTCTGCTGCGAGCCTGGGAGAAGCCCTGAGAGACGCATTGCTGGCGTCATAAGCATCAACGTGCAACAGAGGACAGAACATATGAAACTGATTTGTGTGGAAGAACACGTTCTGGATCCCGCTATGGGCGCTGCTAGTCAGGCGCTTGTGGGCACACAAGCCCCTTATCTTTCAGGTTGGAGCAGTCGTGTCGTAGATGGCTTAAGGCCGGAAACTGATATCAGTCGGCCGCATGTCATCGCAGTTGCTGAGTCAGCTCGCAAAGGCCTGGATATGGGGGCGTCAAGACTTGCTGACATGGATGATGCAGGCATCAGTCTGCAAGTGCTCTCCTATGGCGGGTTCCCTCAAATGCTCTCAGCGGAAAAGGCCATTGATTTGTGCCGTACCGCGAACGATAAGCTGGCTGAGGCGGCGCATGCCAATCCCGCTCGCTTTTCGGGTCTTGCGACGCTTCCGTGGCAGGCACCAGAGGCCGCAGCAATCGAGCTGGAGCGGGCGGTCAAGCAGCTGGGCTTAAAGGGCGCTTTGATTAACGGCCGCCCCGGCGAAACCTTTCTGGACGACCCGCAATATTCCCCGATATTGAATGCTTTCAATGCGCTTAATGTGGCGTTGTATGTGCATCCAGGTTTGCCTCTGCCTGCGGTACAAGCTCCTTATTATGGTGGCTTCGACCGTGAGTTGAGTGCTCGGCTATCCATGTTTGCGTGGGGCTGGCATAACGAGGCGGGCATTCAGGTGGTGCGTATGCTCTTGGCGGGTATATTTGATCGCTATCCCTCGCTGCAAGTGATCAGCGGACACTGGGGGGAAATGGTGCCCTTTTTCCTGCAGCGACTTGAGGATTCGATTCCTCAGGAAGCCTCGGGTCTAAGCCGTCCGATCGTTCAGACCTATCGTGAACATGTCTATGTTTCGCCGAGCGGGATGCTCACCGCCCCACATTTTCAGTTTATTTATTCGTTAATGGGGGCTGAGCGCATCCTGTACTCCATCGACTATCCGTACCAGAGCCTGGACGGCGCGCGAGCGTTTATTGAAAACCTGCCAATCAGTGAGGCAGAGAAAGCGCTGATTGCCCATGGCAATGCCGAGAAGTTATTCGGGCTTTAAATCCGGTGTTGTCCGCGTGAAAGCTGATGCCCAAAATCATTGAGGGTTTGAGATGCCTGTTAAATCGTACGCCACAGAAATAGTGTCTCAAGGTGATCCCGGCGACAAAGGGAGGGCACTGCTTATTCGTATTGCCCAAATCCAGGTAGACCCCAAGCAGTTGGAGCAGTATCGGGATGCTTCCAGGCGTATGGTGGAAGAGTCTGTCGCCCAGGAACCGGGCGTTCTGGCTTTTTATGCGTTGGAGCGACGTGATGTGCCAGGTGGATTCTTTGTGGTCGAGATTTATCGCGATGAAGAAGGGTATCAGTCACATCTAAAGACCCAGTCGTTCAGGCAATACAAAGCGGCGGTAGCAGGTAGCGTCCAGTCTCTGGAACTGATCGATGTAGACGTCGTGGCGCTTGCAACAAAGCCATCAGATCATGATTTGATTTGACGATGCCGCCTCTATCGAGCGCCCTTGAGCTCTTTATCAGAGCTGCCTGGGTTTGCGGCTGGCATCACCCAGATGCTTTTTCCTTAAACGCTCAAAGATGACATCTCGATGACGAAGCGATATTTAACGTCGCTCCTCGACATCCTGTCGAAGGCTTCATCTATCTTTTGAATCGGGATTATTTCGACGTCAGAGACGATGCCTTTTTCGCCGCAGAAATCGAGCATTTGCTGGGTTTCTTTTACCCCTCCTATGAAGGAGCCTGTAACAGCCTTTCGACCGCTGACCAGCAGGCCGGCGTTTACCGGTGTAGACAGTGGGCCCATGTAGCCCACCAAAACCAACACGCCTTCCAGCTCCAGGGTAGGTACGTAAGGATTGATGTCGTGATCGTAGGGCACGGTATCGATAATTACATCGAATTGGCCAGTCACAGCGCCCATCTGTTCTGGATCGCTCGACACAACGACATGGTCGGCGCCCAGTCGAATTGCATCCTCCGATTTCCCCTCAGACCTTGTGAACAGGCTGACGTCTGCGCCCAAAGCCTTTGCCAGCTTCAATGCCATATGACCGAGCCCACCAAGACCGATGACAGCGACCTTGGTGCCAGCGCCGACACCCCAATGCAGCAAGGGTGACCACGTCGTGATGCCTGCGCAAAGCAGTGGTGCAGCGCCGGCAGGGTCAAGGCCGGCGGGAAGGGCGAGCACGAATTTCTCCCGTACTACGATGTTTTGCGAATAGCCACCAAAGGTCGCACTGCCGTCGAGTCTGTCTTTACTGTTGTAAGTAAAAGTCGATCCCTCCAGGCAGTTCTGTTCCCACCCGTGCAGGCAGGGCTGGCATTGCTGGCACGAGTCGACCATGCATCCAACGCCGACCAACTGATCAGCGCGAAAGCGCGTCACCTGTGCGCCGACCTGGCGTATTCGACCGATGATTTCGTGACCAGGGACGATGGGATAGGTTGTATAGCCGCCATGATCGCGTGCCAGATGCAAGTCGGTGTGGCAAACGCCGCAATACAAAATTTCGATGACAACATCGTCCTCTCGCGGGGTGCGTCTTTCGAAGGAAAACGGCTCAAGCGAAGCTGTGGCCGAGTGAGCTGCGAAGCCCAATACTTTCATACAATACGCCTTGTTATTATCCTGGGAGCCGCCCACTCCGGATTGAGTGCGGGCTCTCGTTGCAGTCAAGATTGCGGTTTTGCTTGACAATCACTCGACCGCAAACAGCGCTTCCCAGTTGGTGAACGGCCCGAGGGGGATGACATCCCAGTCAATCAGGCCGGCGCGGGCGAGTGGGAAGTCTGCCAACGCCTGTTTTGCAGCTTCAACTGACTCGAACTCGGCAATGATCGCGACGCCGGGCCGATCTTGCCGAAAGTAGATGTCACGTATGGCGCCGTTTTTATAGAGATTCCAGCTATGACGCACTTCAGCCTGCATGTATGGCTGATATTGGGTGAAGGTGGCGCCTGGCCGTGGGACGTCGAGGCAAAGCAGCTTCATGATCTGTTTCCTTGATCGAGGATAAGGGAGGGGGTCAAACGGGTTGGAATCGAGCTGCAATTTGCGCGATACGGCGACCAAAATATTCAGCTGTACGTAGGTCGCTGTCCGGGGGAGAGAGCTCGGGCGGCTGATCTGTATCTGCCTGTGTCATAACGCCAAGCCAACTTCCGAGCCGATTCAGGTCTCCAGTGGAGCCGGCGCTGCTGCTGTTGCCGGGCATCAAATCCAGGCCAACCCAGATCATTCCGTGCTGTGCGGCGAAGAGGGCCATCGCTATCAGGGAGTTGAGCTTGTCTCCGTTCTGGGCGCCAGAGTTTGTGAAGCCGGCGGCGATCTTGTTGCGCCACTTCTGCTGAGCCCAGGCTGTCTTGGTGGAATCTTCAAAAAACTGCTTCAGCTTTGCGCTGATAAAGCCGTTGTAGGTCGGCGAACCAAAGATAATCGCGTCGCTGTTTTCGAGACGCTCCCAGTCAGAAAAACCGTCACTGACAGAAATGGCCTTTACATCGGTTCCTTCAACCACCAGCGCGCCGTCAACTACGCATTCTGCTACGCGTTGGGTGTGTCCATAGCCGCTGTCATATACGATCGTGATAATCATCTGCCGCCCTTTTTTGCATGACATGCCGGATGCTAAAAACTCACTACCAACACGTAGTGCCTTGAAGTCTGAAAATCTTCTGCCCTTGTTTCTCGATTACTATAAAGTAGAAATTAAATACCCATTGTTGGCGATTATTCTCGTCAGTGGTTCCATAAGTTCTACATTTTCAGCCTGAGAGCGTGCTATGCGAGATAGGTTCGACGGTGTGCAACTGTTCGTTGAAGTTGTCGAGGCAGGTGGTTTCGCCAGGGCTGGCGAACGGCTGTCGTTGACGCGCTCAGCCGTCGGTAAGTCCATCGCGCGGTTGGAGGCGCGGCTGGGTGTCCAGTTGTTCAAGCGCACCACCAGGACGCAATGCATTACCGAAGATGGCCAACAGTATTACGAGCAATGCCTTCGAGCCCTGGAGGAATTGCGCGTCGGCGAGATCATGCTGGAGACTGGCCGCCGGGAGGTGGTCGGCAGGTTGAAAGTGTCACTGCCTGTGCTATTTGGGCGGTACTGCGTTGCGCCTATTTTACTGGGCTTTGCTCGTGCGCATCCTGGGCTGGAGCTCGAACTCAGCTTTAGCGATCGTCAGATAGATCTCGTGACTGACGGGTTCGACCTTGCAGTGCGCAGTGGCAGCCTTGGCAATGGAGCCACGTTACGCGCCCGCCGGTTGGTCAGCCAACCCAAGTTGCTGTGTGCTTCCCCTTCGTATCTCGATTTGCGTGGTACGCCGGAGTCACTTGCAGGCCTTTCGAGTCATGAACTCCTGCCGTACTGCCGTAACGGTCAGGCACTTCCTTGGCGGCTTCCCGACGCGAATGGTGTGTTGGTCGAGGTTCCTGTGTGTCCTCGCGTTCGTTTGGACGATCTCGAAATGGTGGCCGATGCGGCCGTCGCAGACATGGGCATTGCGTGGCTTCCGTACTGGTTGATTCGAGAGCGTATTCAACGTAATGAACTGGTCGAGATTTGGGGGGGGGCGACCCCGGGCGGTGATGGAGTGCAACGTTGTGTGGCCTGATGCTCAGCACCTTCCATTACGATCACGGCTGGCTATTGATCTGCTGGCACTGGAGCTTCCAAAGATTCTGGAAAGCCAGGCGCCTCAGACCTAGCTGACACCGCACATGCATGACCTTGGATGCGTTGACACAGCGTGGATGAAACTGGGTTTCACTTTTGTTTTATCAGCCGCAGGTAACGGCACGGGTTGTGATTCGCACAAAAGCTTGCTAAAAATTGCGTGTCGAAAGAGTGCAGGCCGGATGGTAGCCCGGTCAACGTTCCTTGGGACGTCAACTCCTCCCGAAAGGGTATCCGCGACACCTTCCCGGCTTGCCGGTTGCGAAGGTGTGCCTGCGGATTCCTCTTTTCGTGCAGCGCACCTTCTTACTGAACGTAGGAAGCTCTCATGAAACTCAGCGGCAATACCATTCTGATCACTGGCGGTGCCTCGGGCATCGGCTTCTCTCTCGCCAAACATCTCGCTCAAAATAATAATGTGATTATTTGCGGCCGTAATGAGGCGATGTTGGCCCGCGCTAAAGATAATGTTTCGACGCTGATCACACGTGTTTGTGATGTGGCTGACACTGATAGTCGTGGTGCGCTGGTGGAATGGCTCAAAGCCAACCACCCGAGCCTCAACGTTTTGATCAACAACGCTGGCGTTCAAAACCAACGTGATTTCAACAGCGACCCGCGTATGGATACGCTCGATGCAGAGGTCGCCGTTAACTTCACGGCTCCTGTCCACTTGATTGCGGAACTACTGCCAAGCTTAAAACAGCAAGAAAAGGCGTACATAATCAATATCAGCTCTGGCCTGGCATTCTCGCCCATGGCTGACGTGCCGGTGTATTGCGCAACCAAGGCGGCTATTCATTCCTTTACGCTGAGCCTGAGGCATCAACTGAAGTCTTCTAATGTCCGCGTCATTGAAGTTGCTCCGCCATTAGTCGATACCGGGCTCGGTGGCGGTACTCGCAGCGCGGGCGCGGTAAGCCACATGATGGTGTCAGCTGATGACTTTGCCGATGAGACCATTGAGCAGCTCGCAGCGGGTAAAGAGGAGATTCTGGTCGGTATTTCCATAAAGACTCGTCAGATGGGAGACGCGATGTTCGAGATTATGAATAACCGTGACTGAGCCCAGGCTAAGAGCTGTCCGAAGGGCAGTTCTTCCTCAATGAAGGCGTGCTGCCCATTCATTCGTTCAAACCATTCCGGGAGGAGATAAACTCATCTTATTCAAGGCCCGGGGCTGAGGCTCTGGGCACCGACAATGCGCAAAGCAGACAACCTGTACCGCAGACTGCCACAACAGAACCCAATGGCAGCGCAGAGCCATTCGCGAAAAATGCTACCGCTGCCGATCCAAGCATGGCCGAGCCATATTGCAGCGCGCCGACCAATGCAGAGGCCGAGCCACTGGCATCTGGAAAGCAATTCAATGCGCCCGCTACCGAGTTGGCCAACACCAGTCCTGTCGCCGCGACGAAGAGCAGGCAAGCGAAAATCATCAAGGGTAGTCCACCCCAGTCTGCCCAGGTATTCACGACCAGTATCAAGCCTGCGCAGGCCGATACTAACGCCCCCAGCCGCAGCATTGTTTCAGTATCGTAGCGCTGTAGCAGCCTGGCGTTAATTTGTGCAGTGACCATCATGCCGATAATTCCTCCCGCAAATATCAGGCCGTAAAACTGCGGAGATATGTGGTAATACGTGATGTATGCAAAGGGGGAGGCGGCGATGTAAGCGAACGTGCCAGCATAAAAAAACGCACCGGCGGCCGTATAACTCAAGAAGCGACTATCACGAAAGAAACTGCCATATCGTTTGACGATCTGATTGAGCGAGGCAGGGCTGCGCCGTTGTCGTGGAAGCGTTTCCGGCAGCATGGATAGGCTGATCAGTGTTACGACGGCTATCAGCACCAGGCTCCAGAAAATTGCCTGCCATGAGCCGAATCGTAAAATCTGTCCACCCAGGGTAGGTCCAGCGAGCGGGGCTATGGCCATGATGGTCATAAGCGTAGACATTTTCTGAGCCGCCTCTCGGCCTTCATAAATGTCTCTTACCATCGCGCGCGCTAACACTACGTTTGCGCATGCCCCCAGTGCTTGAACGACGCGCCAGATAATAATCTGGGTGCCATCTGTGGCCATTGCGCAGCCTGCCGATCCTGTGATGAAAAGTATCAACCCAATGGCGACAGGTAATTTCCGTCCGAAGCGATCACTGATTGGCCCCCAGAACAACTGTCCTGCGCTGAACCCGATGAGGTAGCCCGTAACGGTGAATTGCAGGGTGCCGGCACTTATGTTGAGTGCCTGCGCCATCTCAGGCATGGCTGGCAGGTACAAGTCGGTCGAGATAGAGGCGAATGCCATCAGCAGGCTGAGAATAAGCAAGGTCCGCAAAGCGTGATCCGGGGGCTTGTCTGTCGCGCGGGTATTCAACGCTTCGGTTTTTTGAGAAACAACGTCCAGTTGACTCATGAAAAATTCGGCGCTCCTGATAGGTTCGGGACGCATACGCTAATACAAGCCCGTCCATAGGAAAACACACCCGCGAAGGATGAACCGCTGAGCTCTACTCACCAATGGTCTGGATTGCCCATTGCTGAGTGATGCTCATCTGTACATCAACCCAGCAGCTGGTAGTTGAGCGAGAAATCATGCTTTAGGTTGTTGGCAAGTGTACTTCTTCAGCAGGGAGCTACAGATGCGTCAAAGATCAACCTTGTCAGCATTCGTCTTGTTGGCCACTGCCACACTCAACGCCAGCGCTGCCGATGAACCCAACCGGCAATCCATGACCGTGGTAAAAAATGGCGAGCAGGCCTCAATTATCGGGGCGCCCACGAATTTCGTGGGCAGCGCACGAATAGACCCTCTGTTTGCCGCACAAGCACCCTCGAAGGTCTCGGCAGGCTATGTCACCTTCCAGCCAGGGGCGCGATCCAATTGGCATACCCACCCGCAGGGACAAATGTTGGTGGTAACGACGGGTAGCGGGTGGGTTCAACAGGAGGGTGCTGAAAAGCAGGTTATCAAACCTGGTGACGTGATATGGACTCCCCCAGGCGTCAAGCATTGGCATGGCGCCACCAGCACGACGGGCGTGACCCATATGGCTATTCAAGGAACGCTTGACGGTAAGAATGTTGAGTGGCTTGAGCCTGTCACCGAAGCCCAGTACGGAGCTTCATTATGATTATTCGCACATTTTCAGCAGCAAGTTTAGCGCTATGTTTGTCTGCATTCGCCACCGCCAACGTGGCAATGACCAAGGAAAATTCTCACATGCCCAACTCCGCCGATCTGCGCGCCATTTCACCAGTCATGGCTCACAACACCGACACATTACTCCTTGGTGAGGTATGGAAGCGCCCAGAGTTGTCTCCCCGAGATCGGAGCCTTGCAACCGTGGCGGTGCTGATTGCGCGAGGTCAGACAGCAGAACTGGCCGCCCACCTTGATCTGGCGCTGAAGAACAGTGTGACTCCTCTGGAGTTGTCCGAAGCAATCAACCATCTCGCGTTTTACTCGGGCTGGGGTAATGCCGCTGGAGCAGCACCGATCGCTAAAGATGTCTTCAGCAGGAACGGCATATCAGTTGATCAACTGGCTCCAGTATCGCCCGTCCTTCTGCCTATTGATCAGGTTGCCGAAGATGCCCGCGTAGCGAGTGTCGACAAATCGGTTGGCCCGGTTTCGCCTAGGCTAGTGCAGTACACTACCAGCGCGCTATTCAATGATCTATGGCTGCGACCTGGTCTCGCCCCCAGAGACCGCAGCCTGATAACTGTGACAACGTTAGTGGCCAATGGTCAGGTTGCTCAGATCGGGTACCACCTCAATCGTGCAATGGACAATGGCCTGACGCAGACCGAGGCGTCCGAACTGCTGTCGCACCTTGCCTTCTATGCGGGCTGGCCTAACGCTTTTTCGGCGGTGCCTGTTTTCAACGATGTATTCACCAAGCGGCAGGCGAGCTAAATCCGTCATGGAAGTGGGCCCATGGGTTCGAGTTCACGAATCAGGTCAATGAGGAGGCGAAGGCCCACTGGAACCTGCCTGAAGCTTGAATAATAGATATGAAAGCCGGGGTCGTAGTGAGTCCAGTCTTCAAGCACTCGCTGCAGCGAGCCTTCCGCGATCTGTCGCTCGACGACTGAGGCTAGAACGTACATCAAACCAGCGCCGCGCATGGCCATCGTTACACCAACGCGTGCTTCATCGATCGTGATGGCTCCGGGAACGTCAATCTCCATCTGTTGGCCGCCTTTCGAGAATTGCCAGTGGTAAATGTGTGCATTACCCAGGCGCACGCGTAAACAACGATGCTGATATAAATCTTCTGGATGTATCGGGGTGCCAAATCGCTCAAGATAATCAGGCGCCCCAACGACTGCCCAGGCTACATCGGGAGATAGTCGTTGAGCGATCATATCTTCGGGAACAGTCCCACCGAAACGAATGCCTGCATCATGACCGTCGCCGATAACATCGACCATTTTATTGGTAACGGTCAGGTCGACCTCGATATCCGGATAGCGGTCAACAAAAACAGGGAGTACGGGGCCCAAAAGCAGTTTTGCGCCGTCGCTCAAGACGTTCAGACGGATACGCCCTGCGGGTTCATCGCGTAGCCGATTCAGCGTCTCCAGTGCTTGGCCGATATCATTGACCGGTGCGCTGATGAGGCCCTGCAACTCCTCACCAGCGGCCGTCAGGGTCACGCTTCGAGTTGTGCGATTGAGCAGTCGTACACCAAGCCGCGTCTCAAGTCCTTTCATGGCATGGCTCAGCGCTGACGCACTGATACCGACCTCCAGACCAGCCTTTCTGAAGCTTTGATGCCGCGCGATGGCGAGGAAATAAACAATGTCTGCCAAATTCGTACGGCTTAACTGCATTTGTTACTCCGAAGCCAAAACAGTGAGTTGTGGGGAACGTCAGCCCAGAGCGGGCAAATGTTCAATGAGTTTATCGAGTGTGATTGGGTAATCGCGCACCCTTATGCCGGTAGCGTTATAGACAGCGTTGGCGATTGCTGCGGCTGCTCCGGAAATACCGAGCTCGCCTACGCCTTTAGCTTTAAGAGGCGTCGTATAGGGGTCTACTTCATCCAGGAAAATGACCTCCTGATGAGGAATGTCGGCATGAACCGGAACTTCGTAGCTGGCCAGATCGTGATTAACAAAGAAACCCAAGCGATGATCCACAATCATTTCTTCCATTAGCGCCGCGCCCGCGCCCATGGTCATTCCCCCAATGATCTGACTTCGGGCTGTTTTGGGGTTGAGTATTCTGCCTGCTGCGCACACCGCCAACTGACGGCGAATACGAATTTCTCCTGTCGCAGCGTTTACGCCAACCTCGACAAAGTGAGCGCCAAAGGCTTGCTGGGCATACTGCTTTGCCAAGTCGCCAAACTCCATGACGTCTTCGGCCGACAGGTCGCCATCTTTGGTCGCATCGTCCAATGGCAGGTTGTTCGAACCTTCACGAACGTGGCCACCTATAAATTCCGCTTTCGTTGGATCCAGGCCCAACTTGGTAGCGATGACTTCCCGGAGTTTTACGCAGGCGGCATAGACGCCCGCCGTTGATGAGGCCGCTCCCCATTGACCACCAGACCCTGAAGACTCCGGGAATCTTGAATCTCCCAAGTAGACGTTCACCTTGTACATCTCAACGCCCAACATTTCAGCAGCAGTCTGGGCGATGATCGTGTAAGAGCCGGTTCCGATGTCTGTCATATCTGTTTCGACGGTGATCAAGCCTTTGCGGTCAAGCCGGACGCGAGCAGCGGATTTCGTTGTAGGTGCGCCTCGAATCGCGGAGGCCATCCCCATTCCGACCCACCAGCCGTCATGCAATTCTTTACCCGGACGGGCGTTACGTCGAGCCCAGCCAAAATGATTGGCTCCTGTATTCAAGCACTCTACTAGCTGGCGCTTTGAAAACGGGCGATCAGGCTGCTCCGGGTCTACCTGGGTGTCGTTGATGACGCGAAACCTCACAGGATCCATCCCCAGTTTTTCAGCCATTTCGTCCATGGCAATTTCCAGCGCCATCATGCCTGGCGCTTCGCCGGGCGCACGCATCGCGCTGCCTTCAGCAAGATCGAGTTTGGCAAGGTACAAACGGGTCATACGGTTCGCGCCCGCATACAATGTTCGGGTCGATGCGGTGGCGGCTTCAGTACGACCACCGCGCAGATTGCCTGACCAACTCTCGTGGCCGATGGCGGTAAGCGTGCCGTCCGGATTGGCACCGAGCCGTATTCTTTGAATCGTCGCGGGTCTGTGGGTCAGGTTGTTGAACATGAGTGGGCGGGGGAGTGCGACTTTTACCGGGCGCCCGGCTTCTCTAGCAGCAAGAGATGCCAGCACCGCGTCACACAGAATGGTGCCCTTACCGCCAAAGCCGCCGCCAATGTAAGGTGAGATCAAGTGAATGTCGTCTTTGGGAATACCCAGTGTTTTGGCAAGATCTCTGACACCCCAGTTCATTTGCTGAATGGAAGTCCATAGTGTCAGTTTTTCTCCCTGCCACTGAGCGATGGTCGCGTGGGGTTCCATCATCGCGTGTGCATGATCCGGAGTCGTGTAATGGCCGTCGAGTGTAAACGCTGCCTTCTTGAACGCGCCTTCGAAATCCCCGATTGCCGTTTGTGGGGGAGGGCCGAACGCCCCCGGTGCAGGTGTCGTGGCTGACTCGCGTTGGGCGGCCAGATCGTAGGATCCGGACTCTCTGACGTAATAGACGCGAACCAATGCCGAAGCGGCCCTTGCCTGTTCAAACGTGTGCGCAACGACGATCGCCACTGCCTGGTGATAGTGATCCACCTGGGGGCCGGCTAGTGCGCGATCAACGTAAAATTCGCCCCTGTCCAGATGACCCGCATTCTCATAGGTGACGATTGCAATAACGCCGCTGGCTTGGCGTGCTTCGCTCGAATCGATTGATGAGATGCGTCCCTTGCCAATGGATGAACCTACTACATAACCGTAAGCAGGGGGGCTGACCATGGCCTGTTGTTCGTAGGCATAGGTCGCAGTACCGGTTGTTTTCAGTTTGCCTTCAACGCGATCTTTGGGTTGCCCAATGATCTTCATTTGATCGATGGGATTTGTGCTCGCAGGCGTATCAAACTTCATGAGGCTCACTCCTGGTCAATCGACCGCAGCCGTGCAATGCCAGTGATTTTGCTTAGGAAGACGCGCTGGAAAGAGCAAGACTGATCGTCCTTTCTACCAGTTTGATTTTGAAGGCGTTCTGCGCGGTAGGATTAGCGCCGGCCAGCAAACGTGTGGCTACGGCCTTCGCGCCGTCAGGGAGATACGCTTCGGCATCTTCACTTCGCCAAGGCTTGTATGCCACGCCACCCAGAGCGAGCTGTCCGGTTTGGTCAGGCAGTACGATCGCCGCGACAGACACCAGCGCAAACGCGTAGGACGCACGGTCGCGAACCTTGTAGTAGATATGCTTGCCTCCTGGAGGTTCAGGCAAGGTCACAGCCGTAATCAGTTCGGCTTTACCCAGAGTGTTTTCTATATGCGGGGTATCCCCGGGAGCCCGGTAAAGATCGGCGATTGCGATCGTCCTGACTTGGCCGTCTGAGTTGAGTGTTTCTACCTTCGCGCCCAATGCTCGCATTGCCACGGCCATATCGCTCGGATGACTGGCAATGCAGGCATCGCTGATTCCGATAATCGCTTGCTGCCGGCTGGCGCCACCCATCGCAGAGCAGCCAGAACCTGGGCGCCGCTTGTTGCACGGCTGATTGGTATCGTAAAAGTAGGCGCAGCGGGTGCGTTGCAATAGGTTGCCTGCCGTTGTGGCTTTATTGCGCAGTTGCCCTGACGCTCCGGCAAGCAGTGCCTTGGACAGTAAGGCGTAGTCTCGACGAATTTGAGGCGCAGCGGCCAGGTCGGTGTTGCGCACCAGGGCGCCGATCCTTAGTCCGCCGTCCTCGGTCGGGGTAATTTTGTCGAGCGCCAGCCCGTTCACATCAATAAGGTGCGGAGGAGTCTCGATTTCCAATTTCATCAGATCGAGCAGATTGGTACCGCCGGCAATGAATCGGAAGCCTGGATTATTGGCGGCAGCGTTCACCGCCTGTTGTACAGATGTCACCCGTTCGTAAGTGAAGGACTTCATACTTCACCCCCGGCCACTTCAGTAATGGCATCGACGATGTTGGAGTACGCGCCGCATCGGCAGATATTGCCACTCATACGTTCCCGGATTTCAGCAGCGCTTACGGGACTCTTCGCGATCAAATCGCTGCTTACGTGACTGGGTATTCCGGCCTTTATCTCTTCAAGCATCGCCACTGCCGAGCAAATCTGTCCAGGCGTGCAGTAACCGCATTGATAGCCGTCATGTTTGATGAATGCCGATTGCAGTGGATGCAGATTGTCCGGCGTGCCGAGCCCTTCAATGGTGGTGATGATGTCGCCTTCGTGCATGACCGCAAGCGTCAGGCATGAGTTGATTCGTCTTCCTTCAACGATCACCGTACAGGCGCCGCACTGGCCGTGGTCGCAGCCCTTCTTGGTGCCCGTCAAGTGAAGCCTTTCTCGAAGGACGTCCAAGAGAGTAGTACGGTTGTCCACATCCAGAGCAAATCGTCGGCCGTTGAGGTTGAACGTTACATGGCTGTCCGGTGGGCTATGCGCTGCGGACTTCATCCTGGCAATCGCCTGAGCATCATCGACCTTCGCAAATACTACTGTTACAGCAGTACCTGCTGTGCCGATCAGGACTTGTCGTCGGGATAGTTCTATTCCAGCGTCGGGTTTTCCAGGGTTCATCAACGTCTCCGTTAGCAGCGTGGGTGGCTGAAGCCGGTCGCTCCTCAAGTATTCCTTCCAGGTACGAAGCTTTAATCACCAATGCACTGGATGAAAAACGTTTTATTGGACTTTTCATCGGTGGAGCCTATGGCACTGGACTCCAGCTGATAACCGGGGTTTTCAGAATGAAGTCATGAGCAGGGCTCAGTAGTTCTGCCTGGACGTCGTCAATCCGCTGCACTGATGCATGATTAGAAACACAATATTAATTAGCATGCCCTTGCTCCCGAGGGTTCGCTGGCTCATAACAGTTATCTAGTGTGCTCATGAATCCTTTTCGAGGATGCGGTGTAGCATGACTCGCTAATAACTATCAGAGATATACGAATGCGTATTCCAGCCCTGTGTACAGCCGCTGCCATTGTTTGTTTTGGGGGAGGATCGGTGCTCGCAGGTGAACCAACTGAAAAGGTTGTGCGTATCGCTCAGCTTGTGATTGACCCTGCTCAGCTGGCGGCGTATCACGCTGCAGTCAAAGAGGAAATGGCCGACTCCGTTCGCCTTGAGCCGGGGGTGCTTGCTATCTACTCCGTCGCGGAAAAAGATCATCCGAATCGGCTTCACTTCTTCGAGATCTATGCAGATGAGGCCGCGTATCGAAGTCATATAGCGTCCTCGCACTTTCAGAAATACGTGAAAACTACCCAGTCAATGATCGCATCCAGAGTGCTAATGGAAACCGAACCGGTTCAACTCAGCACTCAAACCGGAAAGTGATCGATTTTCTGTGAGTGGCGGGTCGGTAAAGTAGTATCGGACTGAGCGGGCTTGTTTTTTTAATGGAGGAAAATGATGAGTAACTTTAAGGGGATGACGCTTGCCATGGCGTGCCTGGCTTTTTTTGCAGCAGGCATCGGCCAGGTAATCGCATCAGAAGCAAACACGGCAACGCCCCCGGCCTATTATGTTGCCGAATTTGAGATCACCGATGCTGAGGGAATAAAACCTTACAGTGCCCAGGTCGAATCAACCTTCAAACCCTACGGGGGGCATTTCATCGTCCGTGGCGGCAAGACTGTTTCACTCGAGGGTGTGGCGCCAAAACGTCGACGCGTTGTGATCGAGTTTGCAAGCGTGGAAAAAGCCCAGGCATGGTACAACTCTGCCGAGTACACAGAACTGAGGAAAATCCGCCAGCGTACGGCCAAGACAGACGTCTATTTGATCGAGGGGGTATCGGCGCAATAGTCGAGGAGTAGCGCCATGCTGCGCGAGAATGCGAATGACCTACTGGTCTTCATTGCAGTGGCTAGAGAAAAAAGCTTCACGAAGGCGGCTTCACAGCTTCGCGTCTCTCAATCTGCGATGAGCCACACCATCAAGGCGTTCGAAGAGAGGCTAGGGCTGAGACTTCTGACCCGTACAACGCGAAGTGTCACGTTGACGGATGCCGGACAAGCGCTCTACGACGGTATGAGCCCTCACTTTGACGCATTTCAGGCACTGCTAGGCCTTCGAGAAAAGCCAGCCGGCACAATAAAGATTACCGCAGCAGATTTCAGCTTTCATACGGTGTTATGGCCAGTGCTTGAGACCTTCCTGGCTCGCTACCCAGACATCAATGTAGAAGTGAACTGTGACTATCGGTTGGTCGACATCGTAGCCGACCGTAACCGCTCCATTAACCCCACATTCAAAGCACTAAGCTAATGCCAGATGCTGGGCTCCCGATTCTCTCAGGAGCCCATCGATCATGATGCGACCCGAC
>NZ_JAGTPK010000002.1 GCF_021147775.1 Pseudomonas californiensis | reverse complement strand
TCGTCCTGACCCTGATCCGGCGGTCGCTGCAACGGGCCATCCGTGGCCCGGTGCAGCTCAATCGGCATCCATGCCGATTGCCCACCGGATCAGCGCCAGAACTCAGCCGGCACCTTGCGTCGCGTTCGGTGGTGTGGCGGCTATCGTGGCAGAAAAGCGCTGTTTGTTTTTGGGTGTGCGGCGTGGGCTGATTTTCTGATTCTGATCGCTGAGCTGAGCTGAGCTGAGCTGAGCTTGGACTGAGATTTTCAGTGAACATACCGACCTCTTCGTCAGCAAGCTGACGCCTACAGGTACAGATTTCATTCTGAAACAAGGCGCTCAAGGGGGAGTGAGTTTGCTCGCGAGAGCTGCCCGCAACACAGCGCCTCTCGACTGGATGTACCCAGGCTATGTTCCGCCAGCGTGATCATAGCCCAACTGCCTTATGCCAGCGCCAGGCTCTCGGCCGCCACAGGCACGACCACAATGCCTGCCCGCAGGCCGTTCTTGACCTTTGGGTTGGGGAAGATGATGCGTGCGCCCTCTTCTTCTACTATCCAGCGCGAATCGCTGACGTCTTCAGCCAGGACGTAGCCCTTTTCCAGAACAGAGAAGTTCTCGACGTCGTCAGCCAGGTTGAAGACGAATGCGTCACTGCGCTTGATCACTTCACGCGCCACGCTGAACAGTTGCAACCCTTCGAGGCTTTCATCCAGTGCGGGCTCGGCGCCTTCGATAATGTGCTGCAAACACACGCGCAACGGACCGAGATTGACCTGCTGGTTCTGTCCGAACGGCCGGGCCTTGCCCAGTTCCAGGGTGAAGGCCTCGGCGCCGAGTTGCTCGTAGGTGTAGGCGCTGAACACGATAGAGGGCTTGTTTTGCAATAGCACCGCGCTCATCCCCGCTGCACGCAGACGAGCCAGTTCGTGGCGCGAGTGTTGCCGCCCTTCTTTCCAGGGGTACAGGGCGAACTGTTCGATCTTCGAACCGCGAATCGCGGTGTGCAGGTCGTAATGCAGGCGCTGGCGATCCGGCACGCTGAAGAAGCGGGCGGCGAGCCGTTCCAGTTCGCCGGCACGCAACGCCTCGGGGCCGCTGCTTTTTTCATGACGACCGTTGAACAGTCGGTTGACGTCCTGCTCGACGAAGCGCGTGCCGAGGCGCATGGCCTCGGGGTTGCCGAACAGGAACAGAATACGGGCGCGCGGGACCAGGTCGCCGCGCGCGATGCTCTGGATCAGTTCATCCAGGAGCTCGATGGGGGCCGTCTCGTTGCCGTGAATACCGGCCGACAGCAGCAGGTCAGTGCCATTGTCACGCGACTGAGGCGGGCAGACTTCAAGTGCGCCCTCGCCCAGCCATCGCAGGCTCGCGCCGTCGGCGGTCAGTTGAGTCTTCTCCGCTGGTTCGCGTCCAGCCAGGGTCAGTTCAAGCAGGGTGCCGAGGGCAAGCATGGGGTGTTTCCTTAGTGATTGCAGTCAGGACCGTGAACGTGGCCATCTTCATCGGCGCCGACGTCAGCAGGCTCCATTTCCAGCTGCAGGCTGACCAGGTTGGTCGCCAGCGGGCGCAGCAACAGGTTGGCGTATTCGGCGTCGTCTTCTTCGACGTCAACCCCGATCAGCAACTGGCCACGGCCGTCCTGCTGGATCCACAGCTCTTTACCCTGCCAGATAATGGCAACGCGTGTGCAGGAGGTTTCCAGCTGGGTGCCGTCGGTGTCTTCAAGAATCAGTTGCAGGGCGTCGCTCATGGTTGGAATGCTCTAAAGAGAAAATTCATGCGCCGAACCCGGTTCGGCGCGCAGGGTGTTTCAAATCAGTTGGAAAGGATACACGGCGCCCAGTTTAAGGATTTGTGTCAGTTCATCCAATGCCGTGCGACATTCCGTCAGCAAACGCGGATCAGCCAGGTCGCTGTCGCTCATGCGGTCACGGTAGTGTTTGTCCACCCACTGCGTCAGCGTTTCATACAGCGGCGCGGTCATGATCACACCGGGGTTCACCGCGGCCAGCTCGGTTTCATTGAGGGCCACCCGCAGGCGCAGGCACGCCGGACCACCGCCGTTCTGCATGCTTTGCTTGAGGTCGAACACCTTGACCTCGCTGACCGGGCTCTGATCGGCGATCAGGCGTTGCAGGTAATTCCAGACGTTCTGGTTGGCCTGGCATTCCTGCGGCACGATCAGCAGCATCGAGCCGTCGGGACGCGACAGCAACTGGCTGTTGAACAGGTAGGAACGCACGGCGTCCTGCACCGAGACTTCGGCACGCGGTACACAGATGGCGCGCAGTTGCCCACCGACACGCCCCAGCTTTTCGCGCAACTCATCAAGCATCGGGGCGGTGTGGAGGAACGCGTCCTCATGATAGAACAGCACCTCGCCGTTACCGACCGCGATCACGTCGTTGTGAAACACGCCCTGATCAATCACCGAAGGATTCTGCTGACCGTAAACCACACCGGCCTCACTCAAGCCATGCAGCCGGGCAACTGCGCGCGACGCCTCCAGGGTCTGCCGCGCCGGGTATTTCTGCGGCGCAGGATAACGAGTGTCGAAAGCACTGCGGCCGAAGACAAAAAACTCCACACCCGCCTGACCGTAGTCGTGGCAGAAGCGCGTGTGGTTGGCTGCGCCCTCGTCGCCAAACTGCGCCACCGGCGGCAGCGCCGGGTGGTGGGCGAAGTGCGTCGAGTCGGCAAACATCGCCCCCAGTACCCGGCTGGTAGTGGGGTGCTCGATACTGCGGTGGTATTTGCAGTTGAGGTTGGCGGCCGTGAAATGCACCCGGCCATCAGCCGTGTCCGCGCTCGGGCTGACCGTCGCGGCATTGGCCACCCACATGCTCGATGCCGAGCAACTGGCGACCAGCAGCGGCATGTCCTGCCGGGCAGCCTGTTCGATGACTTGCGCGTCGCTGCCTGCAAAACCCAGCTGACGCAGGCCCGCCACGTCCGGTCGCTCCTGAGGCGCAAGTACGCCCTGCGTGAAGCCCAGGTCCATCAAGGCCTTCATCTTCGCCAGGCCCTGCAACGCCGCTTCACGCGGGTTGGAGCATTGCTGGCTGTTGCTCTGGGACGCGACGTTACCGTAGGACAACCCGCCATAGTTGTGGGTTGGCCCGACCAGACCGTCAAAATTCACTTCACAGGACTTCATCGGTGTGGCTCCGTGGATCTGTTTTTATAAGCAAGCAGTGCAGACACGTTCAGTCCAGTCTGATGCCGGGCGTCAGTACTGCAGGCAGCGTCAGGCTGCCGGTTTCAAGCGAGGCCACCGGATAGGCGCAATAATCGGCCGCGTAATAGGCGCTGGCACGATGGTTACCGGACGCGCCCACACCGCCAAACGGCGCGCTGCTGGCGGCGCCGGTCAGCTGTTTGTTCCAGTTGACGATACCTGCACGGCTCTCCAGCCAGAACTGCTGATAACGCGCTTCGGAGTCTGACAGCAGACCCGCTGCCAGGCCGTATCGGGTGTCATTGGCTTCAGCAATGGCCGCGTCGAAATCGGCGTAGCGGATCACTTGCAGCAGTGGACCGAACAGCTCCTCATCTCGCTTTTCGCTGACCGCACTGACGTCCAGAATACCCGGCGTCAGCAACGCGGCGCCGGGCTGCGGCTGCTGCATTTCCAGTAGCGCCACGGCACCTTTGCCCAGCAGGTCGCGCTGGGCGTCCAGCAACGCACGCGCGGCCTCCAGCGAGATGACCGAGCCCATGAACGGCGCAGGCTGACGATCGAACTCACCCACTTCGATGCTTGCGCTCACCGCCACCAGACGTGTCAGAAACGCATCGCCCCAATCGCCCTCAGGCACCAGCAGGCGGCGCGCACAGGTGCAGCGCTGGCCTGCGGAAATGAAAGCCGATTGAATGACGGTGTACACCGCGGCGTCCAGGTCCTGAACCTGCTCGACCACCAAGGGGTTGTTGCCACCCATTTCCAGGGCAAGGATCTTGTCCGGGCGCCCGGCAAACTGTTGATGCAACGCATTGCCGGTGCGGCTGGAGCCGGTGAAGAACAACCCGTCGATACCGGGGTTTGCAGCCAGGGCGATACCGGTTTCGCGACCGCCCTGCAGCAGGTTCAATACACCGTCAGGCAGCCCGGCCTCGACCCAGCACTGGACGGTCAACTCGGCGACCCTGGGCGTCAGCTCACTGGGCTTGAACACCACGGTGTTGCCGGCCAGCAATGCCGGGACAATGTGCCCGTTGGGCAAATGACCCGGAAAATTGTAAGGCCCGAACACGGCCACCACACCGTGCGGCTTGTGACGCAGAAAAGCAGTCGCGTCGCCCAGCGGGCCGCTTTTCTCACCGGTGCGTTCACGGTAACTCTGTACCGAAATCGCGACTTTGTTGACCATGCTGGTCACTTCAGTGGCTGATTCCCACAACGGTTTGCCGGTTTCCTCACCGATACAGCGGGCGATTTCGTCGCTACGCGCCTTGAGGCAAGCGGCGAATGCTTCGAGCACACCAATGCGCTCGTCCAGCGAGCGACGGGCCCAGCCTGGAAAAGCCTGACGCGCAGCCTGCACGGCCGCTTCAACCTGGTTAGCGGTAGCGCCCTGTCCGGACCACAGCACCTGCTGGGTCACCGGGTTCAGTGAATCGAATGCGTCACCCTGCCCGGCTTGCCAGGCGCCTGCGATATACAGCGAGCTCATCACACTCCCTCCCGCGCTGCCGACAAAGGCACTGCGCGCACATTGTCGCCGGCGCTCATGCGCAACCGTTTCGCCGCTGCCGGATCGACCACCAGCGTGCCCGCTGCGAAGCGCGCACGGGCGACCGTCACGCGGCACTCTTCGCGCTTGCGGTTGTAGATCAGAAATTGCGGGGCATCGTCACCCGGCGTTCCGATGGCCAAAACCAGCGTCTGGCTGTCCTGCACGGCGCGGATCTTGCCGGTCTCACACTCGATGGCAGGCCCCGCGTCGAAGATATCGACGTAGCCCTGATAGCTGAAGCCTTCGCCCTTGAGCATGGTCAGCGCAGGCTCGGTGTCGGCATGCACGCGGCCGACTACGTTGCGCGCGTCTTCGGAGAGAAAGCAGGTGTACAGCGGAAACTTGGGCATCAGTTCGGCAATGAACGCTTTGTTGCCGACGCCCGTCAGGTAATCGGCCTGGCTGAACTCCATCTTGAAGAAGTGCCGCCCCAGGCTTTCCCAGAACGGGGAGCGACCATTTTCGTCCGACATCCCGCGCATTTCAGCGATGATCTTGTTGCCGAACAGCTTGGGGAATTCGGCAATGAACAGCATGCGCGCCTTGGACAACAGGCGTCCGTTCAGGCCATTGCGCGAGTCGCTGCGCAGAAACAGCGAGCACAGCTCCGAATTGCCGGTCAGGTCGTTGGCCAGAAACAGCGTCGGAATTTCCCGGTAGATATTCAGTTCCTGAGAAGCGCTGACCGTCAGGCCCACCCTGTAGTTGTACCAGGGCTCGCGCAGCCCCACCGCACCGGCGATGGCGGAAATGCCGACCACACGCTCATCGTCGTCTTCAAGCACGAACAGGTAATCGGCATCGGCACGTTCGGCTTCGCCTCGAAAGGTCTTCTCGGCCCAGCCGACGCGGTGCGCGAGACGCTCCTCGTTGGCGGGCAGCGTCGTCAAACCTGCGCCCGTGCTGCGCGCCAATTCGATCAGCGCAGGCAAGTCGCTGCTGCGTACGGGACGAACGATCATGTTATCTCCTCAGCGGCCCTTCAAGAGCCTTGAAACTCGCTAATCAGCTATCGAACGTCGGGCTCAGACTGCCACGATCCGCACACTGGCACCTTCACCGACACCCAGCGCCTCGGCGGCCGCCAGGCTCAGTACCACCGGCCTGCCGGGCGCCCAGTCGAGCTCCAGCAGCGCGGCGCGGTAGTCCTGCAACAGGCCATTGGCGACCAGATACAGCCGCCCGCCTTTGCCGACATCGCCGGAGCTCTCAGGCTGGACCTTGACCGGTACAAGGCGGCTTTGCGCAATCGAACGGATCCCGGAAACCCGCGCATGCAGGGTCGGGCCGCCGTCGAAAATATCGATGTAGTGATCGGTCTCAAAGCCTTCGCGCATCAGGATGTCGAAGGTGATCTGCGCCCGTGGGTGTACCTGCCCCATGGCTTCCTGCGCGGCGTCCGGCAGCAAGGGGACGTAAATCGGGTAATGCGGCATCAGCTCGGCGAGGAAGGTCCGGCTTTTCAGCCCGCACAGGCGCTCGGCCTCGGCGTAATTGAGGTCGAAGAAGTTGCGGCCGATGGCGTCCCAGAACGGTGAGTCGCCCTGTTCATCGCTGTAGCCGACAATCTCGGTCACCACCGAATCGGCGAAGCGCTCGGGATGGCTGGCAACGAACAGCAGGCGGCCACGGGAGTTGAGTTCCGACCAGGCAGTACCTACCAGTTCCGGAACCACGTAGAAACTGGTCAGCAGGCTGTTGCCGGTCAGGTCATGGCACTGGGACAGGACGTGAATCTTGTTGTGGATCTTCAGCTCTCGGGACGCATGCACGAAGGTTTCGTTACGAAAGCTGTAGAACGGCTCGGAATAGCCCGCCGAGGCGACGATCCCGGAGCAGCCCACCAGACGACCGCTTTCGCTGTCTTCCAGCACGAAGAAGTAGGTTTCTTCGCCATTGAAGCTGACCTCGGCGGCAAACGACGCTTCGGAGGAGCCGATCTTGTCACTCAGACGACCTTCGTCATCCGGCAGGGACGTGACACCGATAGGGCTGTCGGCCGCGAGGCGTTGAACCTCGGCCAGATCAGCCATTTGCGCAGGGCGCATCACCAGCATGGTGCCACTCCTTGTAGATCACTGGCCGGAAACAACCGGCGCTAAAAAAGGCACCCTACAGAGCGGTGCTCGCAAGGTGCCGGAAAGAGGTCCGGTGCACGTCTCATGGACGCGCACCGGAGGGCAAAGCGTCTGTTCAGGCGGTCAAGTGGGCGATGGCGCGCTCGAAGCGGTTCAGACCCTCTTCAATATCGGCGTCTTCGATCACCAGGCTCGGCGCGAAGCGGATCACGTCGGGACCTGCCTGCAGAATCATCAGATCCTGGGCTTCTGCTGCATTGAAAATGTCCTTGGCCTTGCCTTTCCAGGCATCCGACAGCACACAGCCGATCAGCAGGCCCAAGCCACGCACTTGTGTGAACACGCCGTACTGCTGGCCGATACGCTCCAGGCGAGCCTTGAACAGCTGATGCTTGGCGTTGACGCCCGCCAGCACTTCAGGCGTGTTGACCACGTCGATGACCGCCTCGCCCACCGCGCAGGCCAGCGGGTTGCCACCGTAGGTCGTACCGTGAACGCCCACTGCCAGGTGCTTGGCGAGCTTGTCGGTAGTCAGCATGGCGGCCAGCGGGAAGCCGCCGCCAATGCTCTTGGCGCTGGACAGGATGTCTGGCGTCACGCCGTAATGCATGTAGGCGAACAGATGACCGCTGCGGCCCATGCCGCTCTGCACTTCATCGAACACCAGCAATGCATTGTGCTCGTCGCACAGTTTGCGCGCGCCTTGCAGGTACTCAAGTTCCGCGGGCAGCACGCCGCCTTCGCCCTGAATCGGCTCCAGCACCACCGCGCAGGTCTTGTCGGTCACGGCGGCTTTCAGCGCTTCCAGATCGTTGTACGGCACATGAGTGATGCCGGTGATCTTCGGCCCGAAACCGTCGGAGTACTTCGGCTGGCCACCCACGCTCACGGTGAACAGGGTGCGCCCGTGAAAGCTGTTCACGGCAGAAATGATTTCGTACTTCTCGGGCCCATGCAGGTCATGCGCCACACGACGCGCCAGCTTGAAGGCTGCTTCGTTGGCCTCGGCACCCGAATTACAGAAGAACACGCGGTCGGCAAACGTCGCGTCCACCAGCTTTTTCGCCAGGCGCAGTGTCGGCTCGTTGGTGAAGACATTGGACACATGCCACAGATTACCGGCCTGCTCGGTCAGGGCCCCCACCAACGCCGGGTGGCAATGACCCAGCACATTGACGGCGATACCGCCCGAGAAATCCACCAGCTCACGACCCGCCTGATCCCAGACACGAGACCCCGCTCCGCGTACAGGAATAAACCCGGCCGGTGCGTAATTGGGGACCATTACCTGGTCGAAATCGGCGCGTTGCACCGCAGCATGCTCAACGGACATCGGAGTCTCCTGATGAGGAACGCCAGCCTGAAACTGGCGAGCGATAGAAGGATTGTAAGGACTGATTGGTGTTCGGCCTTGCCGCCAGGCGACAACTTGTTACAGCGCAAAACCGTGTTCATTCAAGGCTTTCGGCAATGCGACATATTGCGTCACAAAGGCGCAGTTTAAACGTTGCCGAGCATTTGTTGCAGACACAGATGCGTTGATTGACGCCCAACACAGTTGCACCTCAGGGCAGACCCACACCGCCGCCTTCCTTGAGCCATGCTCAACCGCGTTCGGCGGGCACCGGGGACAGCTCGAACGGGCTGCTGCTGCGTCGCTGATTGCGGTCTTCGCGGGGCGTGGCGCCAAAGAAGTTGCGATAGGCGCTGGAAAAGTGCGGACCGGAAGAGAAACCGCAGGACAGGCCGATCTGGATGATCGACTTGCTGGTCTGCATGAGCATCTGACGCGCCTTGTTCAGGCGCAGCTCCAGGTAGTACTGGCTGGGGACGCGATTGAGGTACTGCTTGAAGATGCGCTCCAGCTGACGGCGCGAGACGCAGACGTGCTGGGCGATTTCGTCGGTGGTCAGCGGCTCTTCGATGTTGGCTTCCATCAGCAGCACTGCCTGAGTGAGCTTCGGATGGCTGGAGCCCAGACGATTCTGCAGCGGGATGCGCTGGCGCTCGCCGCCTTCACGGATACGCTCGACCACCAGTTCTTCCGACACCGCACCTGCCAGCTCTGCGCCATGATCACGGGACAACACCGCCAGCAACAGGTCAAGTACCGACATGCCGCCACAGGCGGTCAGGCGATCACGGTCCCAGTCGAACAGATGACTGGTGGCAATGACCTTGGGAAAGCGCTCACTGAAATCATCCTGCCAGCGCCAGTGTACCGCCGCTCGATAACCATCCAGCAAGCCCAACTGCGCCAGCGGATAGACACCCGCCGACAGACCGCCGATCGAGCAACCTGCCCGGACCAGTTGCTTGAGCGCACTGCCCAGCGCCGAAGCCATCGGCGCCGGCGGCTCGTCCGCCAGCAGGAACAACTTGTGGAAACCTTCAAGACGCCCCGCCCAAGGCTCGCCCGGCAATTGCCAACCGCCAGCCAGGGCAGGCTGCTCGGCAGCCTCGGCCTGCAGGAACGACAATTCGTAGACCACGTCGGGGTGAACACGCTGAGCAACGCGCAAGGCTTCCTCGGCAAGCGCCAGGGTCAGGGCTTTGGTGCCGGGCCAGACAAGGAAACCTATTCGATGGGCAGTCATTGGGACATCCGCTACTTATTGCCGCAAAAGCCAGGCCTTGAAGCCGGCCTGATCTGGAACATTCGGTCGTGCCGCGAGACGCGCAGCATGCCCGTTCTGTTGTAAAAAGGCATCGCCAATGCGATGCCTTCGGTCACTTCAAGCTGCCCGACAGAAACTGCTGCAAGCGCTCGGTCTGCGGATTGGCCAGCACTTCACGCGGATCACCACGCTCAAGCACTACGCCCTGATGCAGAAACACCAACTGGTTGGACACTTCACGGGCAAATCCCATTTCGTGCGTCACCACCACCATGGTCCGTCCTTCCTGAGCCAGCCCCTGCATGACCTTGAGCACATCGCCCACCAGCTCCGGGTCCAGCGCCGAGGTCGGCTCATCAAAGAGCATGACTTCAGGTTCCATGGCCAGCGCACGGGCAATCGCCACACGCTGCTGTTCGCCACCGGACATGTGCCCTGGGTAGGCGTCCTTGCGATGAGCGACGCCAACCTTGGCCAGATAATGCTCGGCCTTTTCCAGTGCTTCCTTTTTGGGGACACCAAGCACGTGAACTGGCGCTTCGATGATGTTTTCCAAAGCCGTCATGTGCGACCAGAGGTTGAAATGCTGAAACACCATCGACAGGCGCGAGCGCATGCGCTGCAACTGTTTGGCATCTGCCGCTTTCAGACCGCCGTCCTTGTTCGGCACCAGTTTGAGCTCTTCGTTGTTCAGCAGGATCTTGCCGGCATGCGGCTGCTCAAGCAGGTTGATGCAGCGCAGAAAGGTGCTTTTGCCCGAGCCGCTGGAGCCGATGATGCTGATGACATCGCCAGCACGAGCGGTCAGGGAAACGCCCTTGATCACTTCGTGGCTGCCATAACGCTTGTGCAGGTCCAGCACTTCGAGTTTGTTCATGCTTTCGGTTCTCACAGAACGATCAATCACTGAGCAGACGTCCGTGGCGCAGCGCCGTGCGCCCCGCCACTTTGGCCAGCCAGAAACCGGGTTGAGCGTAGCGAAGCCGCTCGATGGCAAACAACACCCCGGCCGTATTCGCGCAAATGGTGCTGACCTGATCGGACAGCGGGTCGATGACTTCGAACAACGGCTCGCCAACTTCGACCCTGTCGCCTGCCGCGCGCAAGAATGTCACCACACCGGGATGCGGCGCATAGAGCAATTCGGTGCCCTCGAAGGGCATGCCTTCGCAGGCCTCATGCCCAGGCTGCGGCCAGTCGCCACTGATGAAGCCCTGCTCGGCCAGAAATGCCAGAATGCCCTCGGCGTGCGCTTCGGCCTGGTGTTTGCCGGTATCCGCCTGCCCACCCAGCTCAAGAGTGGTCGCCAGACACGCCAACGGAATCTGCGCCTGCGGAAAAAGGCGCGACAGGCGCAGCCAGGGTAACGAGCAGGCTTCGTCGAACGAACTGCCGCCCGAATCCTCGGCCAACAGCGCCACTTGGATATTCAGGTGCGCCGACAACGAACGCCATTGCGGCCAGTGCTGCGGCAAGGCATACATGTGCAGCGCAGCGTCGGCGTCGCAATGCAGATCCAGCACCACATCCGCTGTGCAGGCATGACTGAGCAGAATGCGCTGCATGCCCTGCAACTCGGATTGCGGGGCGGGCAAACGCTCCAGCACGGTGGCCATGGCCTGACGGATCATCTGAATATTGGCCCGCGGGTCTTCACCCAGCTGGCCTTCCAGCAATTCGGCGACCGGCTCGCTCAGTTCGACAAAATCACGGTTGAAATTCTTGCCACTGCCGAACTCGAAGCGCCCTTGATGCGCACCCTGCAGCAATTGCCCAAGGCCCAGCGGATTGGCCACAGGCACAAGCTCGACAACGCCCTTCAGTGCGCCCTGCTGTTCCAGTTCGACGAGGCGTTTCTTCAATTCCCACGCCGTGCGCATGCCGGGCAGTTCATCGGCGTGCAGGCTGGCCTGAATGTAGGCCTTGCGCTCGCCGGTGCCGAAGCGGAACACACTCAATTGACGCGCGGTGCCGAGGGTGCTCCACGGCAATACATGATCGGTTCTTTGCATTTCAGACCTTCCGTGGGGCCAGATAGCCCAGCCAGCGACGTTCAGCCATCTTGAACAGGCGCACCAGAATGAATGTCAGACACAGGTAGAAAACGCCCGCCGTGATATAGGCCTCGAACGGCAGATAGAACTGGGCGTTGACCGTGCGGGCTGCGCCGGTGATGTCGATCAGGGTCACGATGGACGCCAGACTGGTGGTCTGCAGCATCATGATGACTTCGTTGCTGTACTGCGGCAGCGCCCGGCGCAGTGCCGAAGGCAGCAGGATGCGGCGGTACATTTTGGTCGGCGACATACCCATGGCCCGCGCAGCTTCGATTTCACCGGCAGGAGTTGCCTTGAGGCTGCCGGCGATGATCTCGGCGGTGTAAGCGCTGGTGTTGACGGCAAACGCCAGACAGGCGCAAAAGGTTGCGCTGGACAGCCACGGCCACAGGAAGCTCTCGCGCACCGCCTCGAACTGAGCCAGGCCGTAATAGATCAGAAACAGCTGCACCAGCATGGGCGTACCGCGAATCACGTAGGTATAAAGCCAGGCAGGTACGTTGACCCACGGCTTTTTCGAAACCCGTATCAGGCCCAGCGGCAACGCCGCGAGCAGGCCGAACGCGAGGGAAATCGCCAACAACTTGAGGGTCACCAGCAGGCCGCCGAAGTACAGCGGCAGACTTTCCCAGACGACGTTGTAGTCGAAGATCATAGGTCAGCCGCCTTTACGCCCACGGAGTAGCGTTTTTCCAGATAACGCAGGGCCAGCAGCGAGACACTGGTAATGACCAGGTACATGGCTGCCACGGCCAGAAAGAAGGTGAAAGGCTCGCGGGTGGCATCAGCCGCCTGCTTGGCCTTGAACATCATGTCCTGCAGACCGACCACGGAAATCAGTGCGGTAGCCTTGGTCAACACCAGCCAGTTGTTGGTGAAGCCCGGAATCGCCAGACGGATCATCTGCGGCACCAGAATGCGGAAAAAAACCTTGCCGCCGCTCATGCCATACGCCATGCCCGCCTCGGCCTGCCCTTTGGGAATCGCCATGAAGGCACCGCGAAAAGTCTCGGACAGGTAGGCACCAAAGATGAAGCCAAGCGTGCAGATGCCGGCCATCAGCGGATCGAGATCGATGTAATCGTCAAAACCCAGCAGCGGCGCAACACGATTGAGCAGGTCCTGGCCGCCGTAGAAAATCAGCAGGATCAGAACCAGATCGGGAATACCGCGGATCACCGTGCTGTACAAATCACCCAGCCGGGCAAGCCAGCGCACAGGTGACAAGCGAAGCGCCACGCCGATCAGACCTAGAACGATTGCCAGAGCCATCGATGACAGGGCGAGCTGCAAAGTCAGCCAGGCACCTTCGAGGATCACAGCCCCGTAGCCTTTCAACATGATGTGCAGTCCTCAAGCGTGGAATAAAAATGGCGCAACCCAGGCAATTCTGTTTGCGCCATCTCGTTCAGTACCGCGACGATTTACTTGCCGTAGATATCGAAATCGAAGTACTTGTCTTGGATAGCCTTGTATTTGCCGTTGGCACGGATGGCTGCGATGGCCGCGTTGATGCGATCAAGATTGGCCTTGTCGCCTTTACGCACGGCGATACCGATACCGTCACCGAAGTATTTTGGATCGGTAAACGACGGGCCGACAAACGCATAACCCTTGCCAGCGTCGGTTTTCAGGAAGCCGTCCTGCAACAGCGTGGCGTCAGCCACTGTGCCATCCAGACGACCCGCACCGATGTCCAGGTAGATTTCGTTCTGCGAACCGTATGGCGTCACTTCAGCACCCAGAGGTGCGAGAGTCTCGCGGGCAAAACGTTCGTGGATCGAGCCACGCTGCACGCCAATCTTCTTGCCCTTGAGCTCAGCCAGGTTATCGCTGACCACGGTGCCATCTTTCATGACCAGACGCGCCGGGGAATTGTAGTACTTGCCGGTGAAATCCACGGACTTCTTGCGGTCGTCAGTGATGGACATCGAGGACAGAATCGCGTCGATCTTGCGCACTTTCAACGCCGGGATCAGACCGTCGAACTCCTGCTCGACCCAAGTGCACTTGACCTTCATTTCTTCACACAGTGCATTGCCGATGTCGTAGTCGAAACCAACGATGCTGCCGTCCGGTGCCTTGGAGGCAAACGGAGGGTAGGCGGCTTCAATGCCGATCTTCAGCGGCTTTTCATCTGCAAAAACCGGCTGGGCAAGCACGGACAACGCCAGCGCGCCAATAAGCATGAGCTTTTTCATTTCCAGGACTCCATCGGTAAAGCGCGACAAGTGGCAGAGTGGGCCATAACCCAAAATGCGGGAAGGATATCTAGAGAGCGCGACGTCAGGGCGTGGAACCGGATTGGCGGTTCCCGGCCATCAGCGAGTGGTGGGCATTTTAACGACAGGTTCGAAGTCGATATTTCTTCAATGCGACAACTAGTTACAGAAGCACCAGAAAAATCACCCACCCTATTGACTAGACTTAAAACTCTTGATCAAGCAAGAAGAATAAAACCAGTTGATACAGCAAAAAACGCGCCCATTATTGGCAAAGCCTTCTAATCCGGCAAGCCCAGCGTTGAATCGATCTCATGAAACCTGAAAAAACGCACCCGCTTCCTACAAACGCCAGAGCTCATGTCCCACAAGGAATCAACTGCCCTACACATCGGGTAAACCCGTAACAATTCGATATATATCCTGCTTGGCCGTCTCACGCGCCCCTGTCCAGAGCATTTGGCACCCACTGGAAACAGAAACGCCCCGTTCAGCGTTGGCCAAACGGGGCGCAGCAGTGAGTCAGGCAATCAGCAGATCAGGCCGCGCTCATGGTCTTGTGGGTTTCAATGAGATGCTGCACCACGCCAGGATCAGCCAAGGTCGAAATGTCACCCAACGCATCGTACTCGCCGGTCGCAATCTTGCGCAGGATGCGACGCATGATCTTGCCCGAACGGGTTTTCGGCAAGCCCGGCGCCCACTGAATGAAATCGGGCGAAGCAATCGGACCGATTTCCTTGCGCACCCAGTTACGCAGCTCGATGCGCAAGGCTTCGTCGGCGACTTCGCCCGCATTGAGGGTCACGTAAACGTAGATGCCCTGCCCTTTCAGGTCATGTGGCACGCCGACCACGGCGGCTTCGGCGACCTTGGGGTGCGCAACCATCGCGCTTTCGATTTCAGCGGTGCCCATACGGTGGCCGGACACGTTCAGCACATCGTCCACACGGCCGGTAATCCAGTAGTACCCGTCTTCATCACGGCGCGCGCCGTCGCCGGTGAAATACATGCCCCGGAAGGTCTTGAAGTAGGTGTCGACGAAACGGTCATGGTCGCCATAAAGCGAACGTGACTGACCCGGCCACGAATCGAGAATTACCAGATTGCCTTCGGCCGCGCCTTCGATCAGGTTGCCCAGGTTATCCACCAGCGCAGGGATCACGCCGAAGAACGGACGCGTCGCCGAGCCTGGCTTGAGCGCGGTTGCGCCAGGCAAAGGGCTGATCAGGATGCCGCCCGTCTCGGTCTGCCACCACGTATCGACGATCGGGCAGTTTTTCTTGCCAACGGTGTCGTAGTACCAGCCCCAGGCCTCAGGGTTGATCGGCTCACCGACAGACCCCAGCAGACGCAGGCTCGAGCCATCAGCGCCCTCAACAGAGCGGGTGCCTTCGGCCATCATGGCGCGAATCGCGGTTGGCGCGGTGTAGAGGATATTGACCTTGTGCTTGTCGATGATTTTCGACACGCGAGTGATGTCCGGATAGTTCGGCACGCCTTCGAACAGCAAGGTGGTCGCGCCGTTGGCCAGCGGGCCGTAGACAATGTAGCTGTGCCCGGTGACCCAGCCCACGTCTGCGGTGCACCAGTAGACTTCGCCGGGTTTGTAGTCGAACACACGCTCGTGGGTCAGTGCTGCGTAAAGCAAGTAGCCCGCCGTGGTGTGCAGCACGCCCTTCGGCTTGCCGGTGGAACCTGAGGTATAAAGGATGAACAGCGACTCTTCCGCGCCCATTTCTTTCGGTGCGCAGGTGCTTGATGCCACTTCCAGCAGGGCGTGGTACCAGATGTCGCGATGACGGTTCCATTCGATCTCGCCACCAGTACGCTTGCAGACGATGACCTTCTGGACGCTGCTGGTTTCCGGGTTGGTCAAGGCACGATCAACGTTGGCCTTGAGCGGGGTTTTCTTGCCACCGCGCAGACCTTCATCCGCCGTGATAACCACTTTGGAGCTGCAATCAATGATTCGGCCAGCCAGCGCTTCTGGCGAGAAACCACCAAACACCACCGAGTGGATCGCACCGATCCGGGCGCACGCCAGCATGGCGACCACAGCCTCGGGGATCATGGGCATATAGATGGTGACGACGTCGCCGCGGTGTACATCCTGACCACGCAAGGCGTTGGCGAACTTGCAGACTTCAGCATGCAGCTCGCGGTAAGTGATCTCGCGGTGCTCGGAAGGGTCATCACCTTCCCAGATGATTGCAATGCTGTCGCCGCGCTCTTCCAGGTGACGGTCGAGGCAGTTGTAGGCGACGTTCAGAGTGCCGTCGGCAAACCATTTGATGTCGACACGGTGGTCGTCGAACGAGGTCTGCTTGACGTGGGTAAAGGGCTTGATCCAATCGAGGCGCTTGGCCTGCTCACGCCAGAAACCGTCGGGGTTGACCACCGACTGCTGGTACATGGCCTTGTAGGTCGCCTCATCCGTCAGCGTAGTCGCTGCGACTTCTGGGCGGACGGGGTACAGGGAAGCTGCACTCATCTTGGTTACCTCGGTGGATAGTTGTTGTTTTATGGCTCCGTTGTATCCCGCCCCACCCGGAGGGGCCATTCGACGTTGGTCTTACCGGCTGCACGCGCCTGGGGAAAACCGCACCTGATCACCGAGTGTGATTGTTACCGTTTCAATGACAGGTTTTATCAAAAGCCTTTATATAAATCCCTGCACGACAGGCCTAGAATTATTTCCGCCCCACAAGGCAACCAACCAGACCAACAACCGCTGCCCCACGCAGACCGGCTATCAAACCTTACTCGTTTTGACCTTGACCGTAGAAACGTCAAGCGAACCCATTCGCCCTGAAGAAGGTAAACAGCAATGAAAGTTTCAATCGCGGTCCTGGCACTTTGCGGTTTCAGTGCATTCGCCATGGCCGAGGAATCACAGACCAAAGTGGCCATGCAACAGGCACGTGTCGAGCAATATACCTACGGCACGCATCTGGACATCGCCCGCGTGATCTCCATCAGCCAGATCCCGGACGTCTGCCAGGTAGTCCCCGCCCGCATGGTCTATGAAGACTCGCAAGGCAAGCAGCACATCATGAGCTACCAGGTCATGGGCAACGGCTGCAGCAACGGCTGATCTTCCTGTACATCATCTTGGCTGCGCTGCGCCTCGCAAATATCAGTATTGCGAGGCGCCCTGCACACTGATTGATCCGTGCACTTGTTTAATAGAAACACTCAACTTTTAGATGCAAGTTTGCCATCATCCTTACTTGTGAATGTCGTGATCGCGCAACTTGTTGGCAATGGTGGTATGTGAAACCCCAAGCCGTTTCCCCAACTGCCGACTGCTCGGGTATTGCCCATACAGTTGCTCCAGCACCGACTTCTCGAAACGTCCGACAATGGCATCCAGCCCACCTTCCAGGGATACCTCATTGAGCGCCTGGCGCGCGCCGTAGTCGGGCAGCCGAATGTGTTCAGCCTGGACCTCACCGCCCTCGCACAGTGACACCGCCTGAAACAACACGTTTTCCAGCTGGCGAACATTGCCCGGCCAGTGATACTGGCTCAGTCGCTTGATCGCAGCCGGTGCAATCCGCGGCAACGGACATCCGATCTGCCGGCTGGCCTGATCGAGAAAATGCTCGACCAGCGTTTCCAGACCATCCAGGCATTCACGCAACGGGGGTATGTGCAACGACAGTACATTGAGGCGGTGGTAAAGGTCCTGCCGGAAAGCGCCCTGCGCGCACAATTCAGACAGGGCGACTTGCGTCGAGCACATGATCCGCACGTCCAGAAACATGTCCTCGTCACTGCCGACTCGACGAAAGCAACCGTCCTGAATAAAGCGCAGCAGCTTGGCCTGCATCCGTGCGCTCAGCTCACCCACACCGTCAAGAAACAACGTGCCGCCCGCAGTCAGCTCCAGCAAACCCAGTCGCCCTTCCGTCCGGGCACCTTCGAAGGCGCCAGGGTCGTAGCCGAACAGCTCGGTTTCTGCCATGGACTCGGACAGCCCGGCACAATTGAGCGCCATCAAGGGCGACTGCCCACGTGGGCTGGACAGATGGCACGCGCGGGCCAGCAACTCTTTGCCGGTACCTGTCTCGCCCTCGATCAGCAATGGTGCATCCAGCGGTGCCATGCGGCGTGCTTCGCGCACCACCGCCGCCATGACTTTCGAGCTTTGAAAGATACTGTCGAAGCCGCGCAGCTCCTGTTTGCGAACATGATAAATGCGTTCGCCCACCCGATCCGCGCGATGCAAGGTCAACACGGCGCCTGCCATGGCTTCGCTGTCGTCATGCTCGGACTGCAAAGGCGCAATGTCGGCCAGAAACACGTCGCCTCGCACCTTGACCCGCAGTCCGTTGATTCGTGAGCGATTGGCGCGCACCAGCGCAGGCAGGTCGAAGTCTTCGGCGTAGCGAGACAACGCAATCCCCGGCACCTCGTCAACCCGCACGCCCAACAACTGCGCCGCCGCTCGGTTGGCCGCGACAATCGCTCCAGCCATGTCGATGGACAGGACCGGAAACTCCAGCGCACCGAGCAGAGCATTCAGCTCCATGTGCCGTCGCTCGCTGGGCATCAGGCCGACGCGCTTGACGCCGAACACGCCTGTGATCGCCTCGAACCTGGGGCGCAGGGCCTGAAACTGCAGGTTGATCAGGTTGGGGCAATACAAGTAAATCGCGTCGCCATGTTCGCCACCGACCTCGCCCTTGGCCACGTTGACCCCATAGCTCACCAGCAGCTCGAGGATGTCGCGAAGAATGCCAATCCGGTTTTGGCAGTGCACCTTGATGCGCATGAGGGGTCGGCTCCTGTGAGCGTCTGTATTTTTGTTGTGGTGTGAAGTTTAGCGTCAACAATACGTGACAGCCCATTGCTTTCTTCGCGTTAAAACATACTGATCAGACGCCGCATCGGACCCGCCGTAAAGTTTTCGTTACGAAGATCGTACTTATGGCGCGCAAGCTCCGGTCTTCGGGGGCTGACAGGTGACGGTGATCGGGCTATTCCTTGATCAAGCTTTACGCACATGACAGCGCGACTGACAACAACAACAATAACCTTCGAGGAGATCAGCATGGCCCAGACGCAGTACGTGGCACGCGAGCCCGACGCCACCGGTTTTATCGACTATCCGGCGGCCGAACACGCCGTGTGGAACACCTTGATAACGCGCCAGATGAAGGTAATAGAGGGTCGCGCCTGCCGCGAGTATCTGGAAGGAATCGAGCAACTGGGGTTGCCTCATGACCGTATCCCCCAACTTGGCGAGATCAATCGGGTACTGGCTGCGACCACTGGCTGGCAGGTCGAACGCGTCCCTGCGCTGATTCCGTTTCAGACCTTTTTCGAACTCCTGGCCAGCAAGCGCTTCCCGGTGGCAACGTTCATTCGCACCGAAGAAGAACTGGACTATCTACAGGAACCCGACATCTTTCACGAGATATTTGGCCACTGCCCGCTGCTCACCAACCCCTGGTTTGCCGAGTTCACCCACACCTACGGAAAACTGGGGCTGAGCGCGACCAAAGAGCAGCGCGTCTACCTTGCCCGTCTGTACTGGATGACCATCGAGTTCGGCCTGGTCGACACCGCCGAAGGACGCCGCATCTACGGCGGCGGCATTCTCTCCTCTCCCAAGGAAGCGGTGTATAGCTTGTCTACCGCCCCGGAACATCAGCCGTTCGACCCACTCGAAGCCATGCGCACGCCTTATCGCATCGACATCCTGCAACCGGTGTACTTTGTACTCCCGGACCTCAAGCGTCTGTTTGACCTGGCGCAGGAAGACATCATGGCCATGGTCGAGCGCGGTATGCAGTTGGGCCTGCATGCGCCCAATTCCCACCCAAAGCCAAAACCCAGGCGGCCTGACTGACTGTCGCCTCGCCACAAAACAAGGAATAACGCTCATGACCACACTCAACCAGGCCAGCTGCGAAGCCTGTAACGCCAATGCCCCGCAAGTCAGTGAAGCCGAGCTGCCGGAACTGCTTCGGCAGATCCCGGACTGGAACATCGAAGTCCGTGACAGCGTAATGCAGTTGGAGAAAGTCTTTCTGTTCAAGAATTTCAAATTTGCGCTGGCATTTACCAATGCGGTCGGCGAAATTGCCGAAGCAGAAGGTCACCACCCAGGCCTGCTCACCGAGTGGGGCAAAGTGACCGTGACCTGGTGGAGCCATTCGATCAAGGGTCTGCACCGCAACGACTTCATCATGGCTGCCCGAACCGACGAGGTGGCCAAAGACGCCGAGGGCCGCAAGTAATGCACTTCAAGGATATCCAACGAGTACCGGGCGATCCGATCCTGAGCCTGATCGACGCGTACGCCAACGACACCAACCCCGCCAAGTTCGACCTGGGCGTAGGCGTCTACAAGGACTCGCAGGGCCTGACCACCATTCCTCGTGCGGTGAAACTGGCAGAACAGCGGCTCGTCGATCGGCAATTGACCAAGACCTACATCGGCGGGCATGGCGAGCCGCGCTTCGGCACGCTGATCAGTGAACTGGTGCTGGGCGGTGAATCGGCAGTGATCGCCGACCAGCGCGTCGGCGCGACGCAAACGCCTGGCGGCACCGGGGCATTGCGCCTGACGGCGGATTTCATAGCGCAATGCCTGCCCGGCAAAGGTATCTGGCTCAGCGACCCGACCTGGCCCATCCACGAGACGATCTTCAACAAGGTCGGCCTCAAGGTCGGGCACTACCCTTACGTGGGCAGCGATAACCGCCTGAATATCGGAGGCATGCTGGACACACTGCGTCAGGTTCCCCACGGGGACGTGGTGTTATTGCACGCCTGCTGCCATAACCCGACCGGCTTTGACCTGTCGCACGCCGATTGGCGTGAAGTGCTGGATATCGTTCGCAGTCGCGACCTGCTGCCTTTGATCGACTTCGCCTATCAGGGGTTTGGTGACGGCCTTGAAGAAGATGCCTGGGCAGTCCGCCTGTTCGCCGCGCAACTCCCGGAACTGCTGATCACCAGCTCCTGTTCGAAAAACTTCGGCCTGTACCGCGAACGCACCGGTGCCTTGATCATCTGCGCGGCAGACACCGAGAAACTGCTGGATGTGCGCAGCCAGTTGGCAGGCATCGCCCGCAACCTGTGGTCCAACCCGCCCGACCATGGTGCCGCGGTGGTGGCAGAAATCCTTGGCGACCCTGAGTTGAAAAGCTTGTGGGCCGATGAAGTGGAAGAAATGCGCCAGCGCATCGCGCAATTGCGTAGTGGTCTGGTTGAAGCGTTGACGCCCTTGGGCCTTGGTGAACGCTTTGCCCATGTCGCGCAGCAACGCGGAATGTTCTCCTACACGGGCATCAACGACGACCAGGTCGCCCGCCTGCGTCATGAGCACAGCGTGTATATGGTCAACGCTGGTCGCGCCAACATTGCCGGCATCGACGCCACACGCCTTGATCAACTGGCACAGGCCATTGCGGCAGTGTGCAAAGACTGAAGCGAAGATTGATCCTTTCGCGCGCAAACGCAACGCCGCCAAGCTCGTTCCCACAGGCAAGCATTCATTCTGTGGGCGTCAGCCGGGCGGCGTTTCGCTTGCTGACGAACAAGCCAGAAAATCTGTTGGGGATGTATCGCCCTCAAGGCAGCCTTCGCGACCCGTAAATTCACCCCAGGAGCCTGGGACCCGCGGCCAACCCGCAATTTTTGGCAAAACATGCCCAACGAGCCCTGTCTGCGCACGCACGCACAGACGCTGACGACCAGCTGGCGCAAGCCGCAAAGACAGTAAAAACCGTTTTTTGTTTCGCCGTTCAGTCAATCAGTTGAAAAAAATATCCGGATTGTCATTTTCAGTGGGGTATCCTGCGCAGGCTTTTTGAAGCACGGTTCTATCTGCAACCCCTTGCGAGGAGAGACGACGATGCACGAAATCCCTAACTTCCCACCAGGTCAACAGGAACCACAGCAGTCGACATTGGCTCAACAGGAGCTTGGTCAACCTGCCGCAATGAAAGCAGCACCCTCGGCTCAAGACAGCCAGAAAGCCCGACGCGAAGACTGAAGGCGATTGTTTTCAGGCGTATCGAAAAACGGTTCTGCCGATTTTCAATACGCCTGGAAAACCAACGATACAGGCAGGACTTCATGAGCGACTTTACCGAAACCCAAGCCAGCGCACTGATCGGCACCGCCGAAAGGATGATTGAAATCTGGGCCCGTCTCAGCCCGGAAAAACAGAACGCGCTGCTCGCACGCTTCGGCACCCAGGAAAACGCACTGGCCGCGCTGGTCACCACGCAACTGGTCGCACCGTCCAAGCCGTAACAACCTCCCTGATCCGCCCTCATCCCGAATTTATTTCAGTCTGTTGCCCCTGCATTGTCCAATGCGCCGCTATCATGAGCGAATCGAGAGCTTGCTAAGGGTTTTTACCCGCCCATCTCGAAGCACAATTTCCAGACCGTCTCCAGAATGAAAGCCCGCCCCATGCCCGATTCAAAAAGCGCTGTCCAACAAACGCCGTTTGCCGTCACGCTGACCGTCGTTTCGATCGTCCTGTTCACCTTTATCGGTTATTTGAACATCGGCATTCCCCTGGCCGTTCTGCCGGGTTATGTGCACAGCGATCTGGGCTTCGGTGCAGTGATCGCGGGCCTGGTAATCAGTGTCCAGTACCTCGCCACCCTGGTCAGCCGACCGTGGGCCAGCCGCATCATCGACAACCTGGGCAGCAAGAAAGCCGTGCAATTCGGCCTGACCGGATGTGGGTTGAGCGGCGTGTTCATGCTCGTGCCGATCTGGCTACAGGATTGGCCGATGGCCAGCCTGATCATTCTGCTGATCGGCCGGGTGATTCTCGGTGCTGCAGAAAGCCTGGTGGGCTCTGGCTCGATCGGTTGGGGCATCGGCCGGGTTGGCGCGCAGAACACTGCCAAGGTCATCTCCTGGAACGGCATCGCCAGTTACGGCGCACTGGCCATTGGTGCACCGCTGGGCGTGTGGATGGTCAGCGCATTCGGGCTCTGGACGGTGGGTGTCAGCATCATGCTGCTGTGTGCAATCGGCCTGCTGCTCACATGGAAAAAACAGGCTGCACCCATCGTGCACGGCGAGCGCCTGCCCTTCATGCATGTGCTTGGACGGGTATTCCCCCACGGCATGGGCCTGGCGCTGGGCGGCATCGGCTTCGGTACTATTGCGACATTCATCACTCTGTATTACGCCAGCAATCACTGGCCCAACGCGGCGCTGTGCCTGACCCTGTTCGGCGGCAGTTTCATCGCAGCACGCTTGCTGTTCGGCAATCTGATCAACCGTCTGGGCGGCTTTCGCGTCGCCATCGTCTGCTTGTCGGTTGAGACGCTGGGGCTGCTGCTGCTCTGGATGGCGCCCACGCCAGGATTGGCACTGGCCGGTGCGGCGCTGACCGGTTTTGGTTTCTCGCTGGTGTTCCCGGCGCTGGGCGTCGAGGCCGTCAACCTGGTACCGGCCTCCAGCCGGGGCGCTGCGGTCGGTGCCTATTCGCTGTTCATTGATTTGTCGCTGGGTGTCACCGGTCCTTTGGCGGGCGCCATTGCGGCGGGCTTTGGTTTTGTTTCAATCTTTTTGTTCGCGGCTTTCGCCTCGCTGGGCGGGCTCGTCCTGACCGTGTTCCTGCATCGCAAGACCCAGGCGCTGCGCGAGCAAGGCAATCAGAAGCCGGGCTGACCTCGGCAGCTCGGCGCCGCTACTGCGCCAGGCGCGTCGTCTTTTTCTTGCCCAGCAAATGTGAAAACACGGCCTGCAAGTCATCCGAGATCACGTCTTCATCCAGATTGAGCTTGCTGTCGATGTGATCCATGTGGTGCATCATCAACTCGACCGCCAGCGCAGCGTCGCGGGCTTCGATGGCATCGATCAGTTGATTGTGCTCGTCGTAGGAGCAATGGCTGCGGTTGCCGGTTTCGTACTGGGCGATGATCAACGAGGTCTGCGACACCAGACTGCGCTGAAAGCTGATCAGCGGAGCATTCCTGGCCGCCACCGCCAGTTGCAGGTGAAATTCCCCTGAGAGACGAATACCAGCGCCGCGATCCCCACGCGCGAAGCTGTCGCGCTCATCACTGACCATCTGGCGCAATTCGGCAAGCTGGTCAGCCGTGGCATGCTCGACCGCCAATTCAGTAATCGCCTTTTCCACCAGACGCCGGGAAAAAAACACCTGACGGGCTTCTTCAACGCTGGGGCTGGCGACCACCGCACCACGATTCGGCCGCAGTTGCACGACACCTTCATGACCCAGACGCGACAAGGCACGACGGATGATGGTGCGGCTGACGCCGAAAATCTCGCCCAACGCCTCTTCGCTCAGCTTGGTGCCAGGCGCCAGACGCTGCTCAAGGATCGCATCGAAGATGTGCGCATAGACGATATCGTCCTGGGTCACGCTACTCGGAGCTTTCGCAGTGCGCGTCGGTTTCTTGAGAGGCAGGGACTGGTCGTTCATGGGCACTCGTGCGCAAATGGATTACGGCGTCGGACGGGCGCATTGTACACAGTGCAAAACCTGACGGCGCGCCTGTACCTGATGACAGGCGGAGCGCGCAGAAAAAGGCCCGCAGTGCGCGCGGGCAAGATAATCAGCTGCCTCGGTATGTCGAGTAGCTGTAGGGCGAGACTAACAGCGGGACATGATAATGAGCCTGACCTGCGTCAATGCCAAAGCGCAGCACCACCACATCGAGAAACGCCGGCTCGTCGAGCTCGGTGCCGCGGATGCGGTAATAATCGCCTGCGTGAAAGTGCAGTTGATACACGCCGGACCGGTAATCCTCACCCTGCAATAACGGCGTGTCGCAGCGACCGTCACTGTTGGTGATCGCGCTGGCGACCAGCACCAATCGCTCGCCATCCGCCCGATACAGCTCGACCCTGATGCTGCTTCCGGGGCAGCCGTGGGCGGTATCCAGTACATGCGTTGTCAATTTTCCCACTGTGTCGCTCCCTGCTTGATACCTGTGGATGAAGATCGTCCAATCGACAGAAGCGCACCAATCAGGTGCCTGGCGATTAATCAGCGCAACCGATTAAGACACTTTTGAAAAAGCTTGTACACACTAAACAGGCCATGGCCGGCGCCGTCAGTCACCTACGCCAGAATGGAACCAGAATGACTGAAGCAAAGGAAAGTAATCAGATTTTTTCTCGTAATTTGACCAGTCGGGCAGGTTTCTTGCTTGGTCTGATACATCGCCTGCCTGCACATCGTCAAAGACGGCGAAGAAGAAAATCTACGTTACAATTCTATTTTCATATTGTATACAATCCTTGAAATGCTGTGCCCGCTCCGTTATCCGCACCGCACCTGATATCTCGCACAAAAGGAAGCTTGCAGTGAGCGCCGACTATCCACGCGACCTGATCGGTTACAGCAATAACCCACCCCACCCTCGCTGGCCGGGCAAAGCGCGTATCGCCTTGTCGTTCGTGCTCAATTACGAGGAAGGTGGCGAGCGCAATATCCTGCATGGCGACAAGGAGTCCGAAGCGTTTCTGTCCGAGATGGTGGCCGCGCAACCTTTGCAGGGTCAGCGCAACATGAGCATGGAATCGCTTTACGAGTACGGCAGTCGGGCTGGCGTCTGGCGCATTCTCAAATTGTTCAGGCAGTTCGATATCCCGCTGACCGTATTTGCTGTGGCCATGGCCGCGCAACGTCATCCGGACGTGATTCGCGCCATGGTCGCCGACGGGCATGAGATCTGCAGCCACGGCTACCGCTGGATCGACTACCAGAACATGGACGAGGCTCAGGAACGCGAACACATGCTTCAGGCCATTCGCATCCTCACTGAAATCAGCGGTGAACGCCCCCTGGGCTGGTACACAGGTCGCACCGGGCCCAACACCCGCCGACTGGTGATGGAGGAAGGCGGCTTTCTCTACGACTGCGACACCTACGACGACGACCTGCCCTACTGGGAACCCAACACCCCGAACGGTAAGCCCCACCTGGTGATTCCCTACACGCTGGACACCAACGACATGCGGTTTACGCAGGTCCAGGGCTTCAACAATGGCGATCAGTTTTTCCACTATCTGAAAGACGCCTTCGATGTGCTGTATGCCGAAGGCGAAGACGCGCCGAAGATGCTTTCCATAGGCCTGCACTGCCGACTGATCGGCCGCCCTGCGCGGCTTGCGGCGCTCAAGCGCTTTATAGAATATGCCAAGAGTCATGAACAGGTGTGGTTCACTCGACGCGTCGATATCGCGCGTCACTGGCACGCGGAACACCCCTTTACCGGCACGGCGGCGCGATGAGTCACTTCCAGAACCCAAAGCCCTCGTCCCTGAGCCGCGACGCCTTCGTCGCAGTCTTTGGTGATATCTACGAACACTCGCCGTGGCTGGCCCGTCTGGCTTATGAACAAGGGGCAGATGCCGAACTGGACGAAGTTCAGACGCTGCATGCGCGCATGAGCGCCCTGTTACTCAACGCCACCCATGAACAACAACTGGCACTGATCAATGCCCACCCGGACCTGGCAGGCAAGGCTGCGGTTCAGGGCGAGCTGACCCAGGCCAGCAGCGACGAACAGGCAGGTGCCGGCATCCACCAGTGCACGCCTCTGGAGTTTCAACGTTTCACCGAGTTGAATCAGGCTTACAAGGCGCGGTTCGGCTTTCCGTTCATCATGGCGGTCAAGGGCAGCGACAGACACAAGATCCTGGCGGCGTTCGAGCAACGCCTCCATCACTCGGCCCAGGCAGAGTTCGCATGCGCACTGGCCGAGATCAACAAAATCGCATTGTTCCGCTTGCAGGCGCTGCACGCCGCCCAAGCACTCAACGTTTAGAAGGCAGACAAGAAGAATGAAAGTTTACGCCGCACCGTTCGAGAAGTTCGTCAACCTGGCAGACGCGCGTCTGGGCACAAAAATCCTGTCTGTGACCGATGACTGGTTCGCCGACGCCAACCGCCTGTTTCAACCGACCCCCGCGGTCTGGAAAGAAGGCGTGTTCGATGACAACGGCAAGTGGATGGATGGCTGGGAGTCGCGCCGCAAGCGTTTCGAGGGTTACGACAGCGCAGTGATTCGCCTGGGCGTGGCGGGCACCATCAAAGGCGTGGACATCGACACCTCGTACTTCACCGGCAACTTCCCGCCTTCTGCTTCGTTGGAAGCCTGCTTCCTGGCCTCGGGCGAGCCGGATGAGAACACCGCCTGGACCGAAGTACTGTCGTCGGTCGAACTGCAGGGCAACAGCCATCACTATCATGAAATCAGCCATGACCAGGCGTTCAGCCACCTGCGCTTCAATATCTACCCCGACGGCGGCGTGGCTCGCCTGCGCGTTTACGGCGTGCCGCACCGCGACTGGTCAAAAGTCAGCGAGACCGAACAGATCGATCTGGTAGCGGCCCTCAATGGCGGTCGCTCGATTGCCTGTTCCGATGAGCACTACGGCAGCATGAGCAACATCCTCAACCCTGGCCGTGGGGTGAACATGGGCGACGGCTGGGAAACCGCACGTCGTCGCACACCTGGCAATGACTGGGTCATCGTCGCGCTGGGGCACGCGGGCGAAGTCGAAAAAGTCATCGTCGATACCCTGCACTTCAAGGGCAACTACCCGGACAGCTGCTCGATTCAGGGCGCCTTCGTCAAAGGTGGCACCGACAACCAGATCGAAACCCAGAGCCTGTTCTGGCGCGAACTGCTGCCCAGCCAGAAGCTGAGCATGCATGCCGAGCACGAGTTCGCCGAGCAGGTGAAAGCCATCGGCCCGATTACCCATATCCGCCTGAACGTGTTCCCGGACGGCGGCGTCAGCAGACTTCGGGTGCTGGGCAAAGTGGCCCGATAAATGCCCGCGCAGAGCGTACGCAAGCTCGCGGCTGGCGCACGCTCTGTCCCAGGTGACGACCTCCTCACTTCAATTGAATTCAAAAACAGAAGAACCCGCATGCGCACATTGACAATCGAGCCACTGACCAAGGAAGCCTTCGCACCTTTCGGCGACGTCATTGAAGCCGATGGCAGCGATCACTTCATGATCAATAACGGCTCGACCATGCGCTTTCATCGTCTGGCCGAGGTGCAAACCGCACAACCGGACGACAAGGCAATCATCAGTATCTTCCGCGCCGAAGCGCTGCCGATGCCGTTGATCATCAACATGCTGGAGCGTCACCCGCAGGGCAGTCAGGCGTTCATACCACTGCTCGGCAACCCTTTTCTGATCGTGGTCGCGCCAGTTGGCGATGCACCTGAATCAGAGCTGACCCGCGTCTTCGTGTCCAACGGCAGGCAGGGTGTCAATTACCATCGCGGCGTCTGGCACCACCCGGTGCTGACGATCGAAAAGCGGGATGACTTCCTGGTGGTTGATCGCAGTGGAACCGGCAACAACTGCGATGAGCATTACTTTGCAGAGGACCAGTTGATGGTTCTCGATCCCAACCCATAGGAAGGGCCTGAGCACCCGCCAAGTGGTGACAGGCATTAGGTATCACTGTGCTGGCACATCTGATGGAATGGCTGAATCTGGGCGTACGCTGGATTCACATGATAGTGGGCGTCGCCTGGATCGGTGCATCGTTCTACTTCGTCTGGCTGGAAAACAACCTGAACCGCGCCAACCCGCGCGAAGGGTTGTCCGGGGACTTGTGGGCGATCCATGGTGGCGGCATCTATCACCTGGAAAAATACAAGCTCGCCCCGCCGACCATGCCGGAGAAACTGCACTGGTTCAAATGGGAGGCCTATTCGACCTGGCTGTCCGGTGTGGCACTGCTATGCGTGGTGTTTTACGCCAACCCGACGCTGTACCTGCTGGCACCGGGTAGCACCCTGACCGGTGCCGAAGGGGTCCACATCGGCCTGGGCTCGCTGTTTGTCGGTTGGTTCATTTACAGCTTTCTGTGCGACTCGGCGCTGGGCAAACGCCCTGCCCTGCTCGGTCTGATCCTGTTCGTGCTGCTGGTGGCCGCCGCTTACGGGTTCAGCAAGGTATTCAGCGGGCGCGGCGCGTACCTGCATGTCGGTGCGATCATGGGCACGATCATGGTTGGCAACGTGTTTCGCATCATCATGCCAGCCCAGCGGGCACTGGTCGCCGCCATCGCTGAAAACCGCACGCCCGACCCAAGCCTGCCGGCCAAGGGTCTGTTGCGCTCAAGGCACAACAACTACTTCACGCTGCCGGTGCTGTTCATCATGATCAGCAACCACTTTCCGAGTACCTATGGCAGCCAGTACAACTGGCTGATCCTGGCCGCCATCGCGCTGCTGGCGGTCATGGTGCGGCATTACTTCAACACTCGTCATAACAGCCATCGCTTCGCCTGGACCCTGCCCGCCGCCGCACTGGGCATGCTGTGCCTGGCGTACGTGACCGGCCCGGCTCAACCACCGCAGACGGCTGCACAGATCCAGTATCAGCCGCTGCCCGGCACTGCCGTCGGCGGTTATCGCGCTGACGAAAAGCGTCCGGAACCCGTGGCAGCGCCCGCGCCAGCAATACCGGCTACAGCGGTCGCCAGCGCGGATTTCACGAAAGTGCATGAGGTGATCCAACAGCGCTGCACGGTCTGTCATTCAGCCAGTCCCACGAGCCAACTGTTCAGCGTCGCCCCCGCCGGGGTGATGTTCGATACGCCGCAGCAGATCCAGCAACAGGCCCCGCGCATCAAAGCCCAGGCGGTCGCTTCGCCGATCATGCCACTGGGCAATATCACCCAGATGACCCAGCAGGAACGCGACCTGGTGGGCGCCTGGATCGACCAGGGCGCCAAAACCAACTGATCCGTACACTGAGGCCAGTCTGCACGCGATGCACATGTGCAAACTGGCCTCAGCCAAGCTGCCCCAGTTTCGCTCTGCACGCCCCGCTCTGGAGCACTTGAGCCAGACACCTCGGGCCAGTATCCTCCGCCGCCGCAACCGAACCCGCCGTTACCTCTCTGTTTATCCAACCTGACCGGGCAGCCAACCAGGCAATTGCGCGATCAGGCACTCGTGGCTCCTGATAAAACAGGTGAAACCGACACTCCAGTGTCGGTGAGAGGATGACTGTGGCTTTTCATTGGCAATTGGCGCAGCTCTTGCTAACAACTCAAAGCTGACCAAACAGACAAATTATTACACCTGCGGACAAGGCGCCAACTACAGAGCGCCGGTCCGAACACCATGATCACACTCAAGGGAATCTCGAATGAACCGTACGTTTTCCAACGTATTACTGACCAGCAGTCTGCTGAGCGCAGCACCCGCGATGGCGGATATCTTCCAGTGGCAGAGCAACAGCCTGACCTATCTCAATGGACGGGACTTTGCGGTCAACCCGGAAAACCAACAGACATTTACGTTCGAACATGCTGACAGCTGGAAGTACGGCGACAACTTCTTCTTCGTCGACAAGATTTTCTATAACGGCAAGAAAGATGCGAACGCGGGCGATAACACTTACTACGGCGAGTTCTCGCCACGCTTGTCGCTGGGCAAGATCTTTGGCCAGAAGTTTGAGTTCGGGCCGATCAGCGATGTGCTGCTGGCCGCCACTTACGAGTTTGGCGAAGGCGATAACGAGTCTTACCTGATCGGCCCTGCGTTTGACCTGAAGATTCCGGGTTTCGATTATTTCCAACTCAACTTCTATCAGCGCCAGACCGAGGGCAACCGTCCGGGCGACGGCGTCTGGCAGATCACGCCGGTCTGGTCTTACACCATTCCCGTGGGCAAGTCTGATGTGCTGATTGACGGTTTCATGGACTGGGTGGTGGACAACGACAAGACGTCGCGTGGCACGTATCACTCCAACCTGCACTTCAACCCGCAGATCAAGTATGACCTGGGTAAAGCGTTGAGCTACCCGGAAAGACAACTCTACGTCGGTATCGAATACGATTACTGGAGCAACAAATACGGCATCAAGGACACGGCTGCGTTCGATACCAACCAGAACACGGCAAGCCTGCTGGTCAAAGTCTTCTTCTGAAGTCTTGCAGCCCCCACCTGACGGCGGGGGCTTTCAAAAGCAGGTCAGGCGCGTGCGGCTTTCCATGCCTTGCCTGCAAAGGTCACCAGCAAGACCAGCACTGCACCGGCGATGATCCCGGCAACGGCATCGATCAGCGTCGGAACAATGACCGACAGACCGCCCACAGCACCCGCTGCACTGGCAGTTACGCCTTCGACCCAATGGTGCGCAAACGGCAAGCCATGGACCAGAATCCCGCCGCCGACCATGAACATCGCGGCAGTACCAAGAATCGACAGCAGCTTCATCAGCACAGGCGCCAGCCACAGCAGACCGGCACCCGTTTTTTGCGCCAGCGAACTCGCACGTTTCTTCAGGTAAAGGCCCAGATCGTCCAGTTTCACAATGCCCGCCACCAGGCCGTAAACACCGACGGTAATCAACACCGCAACGATGACCAGCACGCCGACCTGATCCATGAAAGGCCGGCTGGACACCACGCCCAATGCCAGCACGATGATTTCGGCCGACAGGATGAAGTCAGTACGAATCGCACCCTTGATGCGCTCTTTCTCGAACGCCACCATGTCCAACGATGCATCGGTAGTCGCCTGCTTGCGCTCTTCGTGCGCTTCGCCGTCGTCAGCGTGCAGCCATTTGTGCGCGATCTTCTCGAACCCTTCGAAACACAGAAACGCACCGCCAACCATCAACAGCGGCAGAATCGCCCAAGGCGCAAATGCGCTGATCAACAGGGCTGCCGGCACCAGAATCGCCTTGTTGAGCAGCGACCCCTTGGCCACCGCCCACACCACCGGCAATTCGCGGTCGGCTGAAACACCTGTGACCTGTTGGGCGTTGAGCGCCAGATCATCACCCAGAACACCTGCCGTCTTTTTAGTGGCCAGCGCCACGTCATCGAGCAGGGTTGCAATGTCGTCGAGCAGCGTAAGCAAGCTTCCAGCAGCCAAAATCAGAATCCTTGAATGAGTAGAGAACAGGCAGACACGCATTGAATCACACGCCGCCGTCACGTGGCATCGCCCACGCGCTGGAAGGTCTGACCCGCGCCGCCGCAGAACGTTTGATAACGCAACAGTTGATACCGCTGCGTCCTGTTGTGGCTGGCTTCAGGCAGGGTTCCCTTCAGGCCCCATCTCTATGATACGGCCTGCTTTACCCTGTCAATCACTCATCAGGTAGAGACGTGCCAGCATTTGCAGGTGCCGCCAATCGCCATTCATGGCATGACTGCTGCTTTGCATTGCAGACCTGACCGACGCATCCATGACCAAGGGGCTGTTTATGCTGATTGATTCACAGCGAGCGCAATGGATGAAAACCACCTCCCAGGAAACCGGGGTCATCCTCATTTCCAATGCCAACCTGTCCAGCCGGTTGATCGATGCACTCGGTGCCGAGATCAGCGACTGGCCGCAAATGGCCTGGCTGATGATCAAGCAGTCGACCACGCTGGAGGACGAGTGGCTGGACGCTGAAAACCGCCTCTTCGACGCCCATCGCCACTCAGACTGTGAAGCCAGGCAGTTGTTGAGCGCTATTCCCAAGACCTGTTGCCTGCTGGATATAGAAGTCAGTCATCCGGCCCACCTGGCCTGGCTGGGCTCGGTCTGCGGGCACAAGATGCATTTTCTTCAACTGGCCCGCCCCGAAGAGCAGCGCTTGCACGACACGTCGATAGACGCCCAGGTCGAGCAGATCGTCAACGCCGCCCGGTACCTGATGAAGAGCTATCTCAAGGACCATTACCTGTCGCCAGACTGACCCGATTGCTCAGACTCAGAGCGGAATGTGCGTCGTGGACAACACCTGACGCAGCCCCATGAACGAACGAATCTGCCGGACGCCGGGCAGATAAAGCAGTTGTTCGGCGTGCAGGCGGTTGAAGCTCTGGCTGTCTTTGGTGCGCAGCAGCATGAAATAGTCGAATTCCCCGGTCACCACGTGAAACTCCATGCAACCGGAGACCTTTTGCGCAGCGGCTTCGAATTGCGCAAAGGACTCCGGCGTCGAGCGGTCCAGCACCACGCCGATCAGCACGACCATGCCTGCGTCCAGCACGTCGCCATTGAGCAGCGCCACTACACCTTTGATTACCCCCGCTTCCTTGAGTCGCTCGACGCGCCTCTGGCACGCGGGCGGGCTCAATTTGACCTTCTCCGCCAGCGCCACGTTGGAAATCGAGGCATCACGCTGCAGCGTTTTGAGGATCGCCTTGTCGATTCTGTCCAGCAGCGGCACCGGATCAGCACTTGCCGCCTTGCTACGTTCATTTATTGCTTTCATATGCAATCCCACAAAATAAAACAAAGCATGACGGCCAAAACACTACGACTAATTTTTTAAATCGACAACTCTTTGCAACCCTCATTTCTCCGCTTTTTCCTAAGATATAAGCCATCGCAAACACCGCTGTGACGCAGCCAGCCAACCCTGACGTGCCTTGATTGACTTCTTACTGGAGACTCGACATGAATCTGAACAAGTTCAAGCGCTACCCGCTGACATTCGGCCCCTCACCCATCACGCCGTTGAAGCGTCTGAGCGAGCACCTGGGTGGCAAGGTCCAGTTGTATGCCAAGCGCGAAGACTGCAACAGCGGCCTGGCGTTTGGTGGCAACAAGACCCGCAAGCTGGAATACCTTGTGCCAGAGGCAATCGAGGGCGGCTACGACACGCTGGTGTCCATTGGCGGTATCCAGTCCAACCAGACTAGACAGGTCGCGGCTGTGGCTGCGCACCTTGGCATGAAGTGCGTGCTGGTTCAGGAGAACTGGGTGAATTACTCCGACGCGCTGTACGACCGCGTCGGCAACATCGAAATGTCGCGCATCATGGGAGCAGACGTTCGCCTGGACTCAGCCGGTTTCGACATCGGCATCCGGCCAAGCTGGGAAAAGGCCATGGCTGATGTCGTGGAGAGCGGCGGCAAGCCGTTCCCGATTCCCGCTGGCTGCTCGGAACATCCTTACGGCGGCCTGGGCTTTGTCCGCTTCGCCGATGAAGTGCGCCAGCAGGAAGAAGAACTGGGCTTCAAGTTCGACTACATCGTCGTGTGCTCGGTGACTGGTAGCACCCACGCGGGCATGCTGGTCGGCTTCGCAGCGGACGGTCGTGCCCAGCGCGTGATCGGCATCGACGCATCGGCCAAACCGGAGAAAACCCGGGATCAGGTCCTGCGCATTGCCCGACACACCGCCGAACTGGTGGAGCTGGGCCGTGAAATCACCACTGAAGACGTCGTGCTCGACACGCGCTACGCCTACCCCGAATACGGCCTGCCCAACGACGGCACGCTGGAAGCAATACGCCTGTGCGCACGGTTGGAGGGTGTCCTGACCGACCCGGTCTACGAGGGTAAATCCATGCACGGCATGATCGACATGGTGCGCAATGGCGAGTTTCCGGAAGGCTCGAAAGTGCTTTACGCCCACCTGGGCGGTGTACCGGCGCTTAACGCCTACAGCTTTTTGTTCAAGGATGGTTGAGACGATCGGCCGACTCGCGACCTGACGTGCTGGAAACTTTCCGTAACCCAGCACGCAATAATTCAACGCAGCCGCCCCTGACAATAAGGGTGGCTGCGTCCGGGATTGATGATGCACAAAGCGCCACAAGGCGAATGGCTTCGCGAGCCACTGAACGGGGATCAAGACAGCGCTTGAGCAAGGAATGCCTGCGTTCACAAGGTCATTATTGAGCCTCGCGCAAACCCGGTGCTACCATGCTTGCCCGCCGTGCAGGCAAGGAATATCCGGGTCATGAGCAGCATCCGCGAGCGCAATATAGAACTCATCCTGCGCGCTGCCAGCGAAGAATTCGCCGACAAGGGCTTCGCCGCCAGCAAGACCAGTGACATTGCTGCCAAGGCCGGAGTGCCCAAGCCCAACGTCTATTACTACTTCAAGTCGAAGGAAAACCTGTATCGCGAGGTGCTGGAAAGCATCATCGAGCCGATCCTGCGAGCCTCCACACCTTTCAACCCGCAAGGCGATCCTGCGGACGTGCTGAACCGATACATTCGCGCCAAGATCCAGATATCACGCGACCTCCCGTTTGCCTCGAAAGTGTTCGCCAGCGAGATCATGCATGGCGCACCGCATCTTACGCCTGAGCAGATCGAGCAACTGAACAGTCAGGCCCGGCACAACATCGAATGCATCCAGGCATGGGTCGACAGCGCGCAGATTGCGCCACTCGACCCTCATCACCTGATGTTCACAATCTGGGCGGCCACCCAGACGTATGCGGATTTCGACTGGCAGATCGCGACCGTGACCGGCAAGCCCAAACTTGAGGACGCCGACTACGAGGCAGCGACGCAGACCATCCTGCGTCTGGTGCTCAAAGGCTGTGCGCCGGACCACTGAGCGCAGCATGAGCACTTTCGTGCAGACGCAAAAAACCCGCCGAAGCGGGTCGTTTTGCAAACATGACCATCCCGACATCCTGTCAGTAGCCTCCTGGCAATGGTCGATCCTCCCTGATCACTGCGGCGTTCCTTCGCAGCAGCTGTTGAATTGGATCCTACATGCCTCTCGAGTCAGGCAATAGAGCTGATCACCTGTCCTGATGTAAGCCTTTCGCCATAGCAATGTGCGACGGTTAAATAATTGTGACTGTGATCTCATGTTTGGTCATGATGCGCCGAGACGCTGGAGAGACCCCTGAAATCGGCATTCGTGCTGTGGGCCCTCAAGAAAAAGAAAAATAACGTACGGGGTACAGATCATGAATATGCGCAGTTTGTCCATCAGTCGTCGGTTATGGCTGATCCTTGTCGTCTCTGTGCTGATGCTTCTGGTCCTGGCAGCCACTCTTCTCAATCAGATTCATAACGATCTCTACCAGGGCAAGTCTGAAAAAACCATGCACGTGGTACAGACGGCCAGTGGCATCCTGACGTTTTATCAAGGGTTGGAAGCTGCTGGCACCATGACCCGTGAAGCCGCTCAACAGCAGGCACTGAAAGAAATCCGCGGCTTGCGTTACAGCCAGAATGACTATTTCTGGATCAACGACATGCGCCCGGTGATGATCATGCACCCCACCAACGCCAAGCTCGAAGGCCAGGACCTGTCGGCCATTCGTGACCCGGACGGTTTCGCGGTGTTCAACGAAATGGTCACCGTCGTCAAAAGCAAAGGCGCAGGCATGGTCAATTATCGCTGGCCAAAACCAGGCGCCACCGAGCCGGTGAAGAAAACTTCGTACGTGCAGTTGTTCCAGCCATGGGGCTGGATTATCGGCTCCGGCGTTTACGTGGATGACGTCGCGGCAGAATTCAAGACCCAACTGTGGAACGCCGGCCTGTTCATCGCTGGCATCGTGGTGGTCCTGGTGCTGATGCTGGTCCTGATCGTGCGTAGCATCGTTGCTCCGTTGAGAGCTGCAGTGGGTGCCATGGCCAACATCGCCAGTGGAGAAAGCGACCTCACCCGCACCCTCGAAACCCACGGCAAGGATGAAATTACCGAGCTGGGCACTCACTTCAACGCGTTCATCGCCAAGCTGCGCAATGTGGTCGGCCAGTTGCAGAGTTCTGCGGTGGCACTGGGTCAGGCCTCGACTGATCTGGGGACCAATGCCGAACAGGCGCAAAGTCGTAGCCAGCAGCAGTCACAGCAGATGGATCTGGTGGCAACCGCCGTCAATGAAGTGACCTACGGCGTGCAGGACGTGGCCAAGAATGCCGAACACGCGGCCAGCGAAATGCGCGATGCCGAATCGCAGGCGCAGCAGGGTCAGGTAAACATCGACAACAGCCTGCGCCAGATCGAACACCTCTCGGGCACCATCGGCCAGGCGGTGGACGTCATGCACAGCCTGTCCAGCGAAAGCACCCAGATCGGTGGCGTGCTGGAAGTGATCAGCTCGATTGCCGAACAGACCAACCTGCTCGCCCTCAATGCCGCCATCGAGGCCGCGCGTGCCGGTGAACAGGGCCGAGGCTTTGCCGTCGTGGCTGACGAAGTCCGGCTGCTGGCCCAGCGCACACAGAAGTCGACCGCTGAAATCCAGGCGATGATCGAACGCTTGCAGCGCCACTCCGATGCCGCAGTGAAAGTGATCGGCGACAGCAGCCGCGCCTCGCAACTGACCATCGAACAGGCCAATCAGGCAGGTCAGAGTCTGTCTTCCATCAGTCAGGCCCTGCGCAATCTCAATAGCCTGAATGCGTCGATTGCCAGCGCCACGTTGCAGCAATCGCACGTCGTCGATGACATCAACCTGAACGTGACACAGGCCGCGCAACTCTCGCAGAGCACGGCCCTTGCCGCCGAGCAATCGACAGGTGCAAGCCAGCACCTGAGAAGTCTCAGCGAAGAGCTGAACGGTTTGCTGAAACAATTCCGCGTTTAAGTCGGTTTCGCCAACGGTCTGCACGGAACCTCGTGCAGACATTGTTGCCTGAGACCTGTTCACTTAATCGCAGGGGGTCATATGCGCACACTGGAATTGGCAGGCAAAACGGTGCCAGTGCTGGGTCAAGGCACCTGGCACATGGGCGAAAAAGGGCATCAGCGGTCGGCGGAAATCGCCGGGCTGTGTCTGGGCATCGAGCAGGGCCTGACCTTGCTGGACACCGCAGAGATGTACGCTGACGGAGCAGCCGAAGAGATCGTCGGGCAAGCCATTGCCGGGCAGCGCGACAAGGTATTCATCGTCAGCAAGGTCTATCCGCACAACGCCAGCCGCGCAGGTATTCCAAAGGCGTGCGAAGCCAGCCTGCGCCGGATGAACACCGATTACATCGACCTTTATCTGCTGCATTGGCCGGGCCAGTACCCGCTGAGCGAAACCGTTGAAGCTTTCGAGCGGATGCAGGACGCCGGCAAGATCGGCGCCTGGGGTGTTTCCAACTTCGATGTCCCGGACATGATCGAACTGGACAATCCGCGTTGTGCCACCAATCAGGTGCTCTACAACCCGGAACAGCGCGGAATCGAGTTCGACCTGATGCCATGGAGCGCCAACCGTCATTTGCCGCTGATGGCGTACTGCCCGATCGGCCAGGCTGGCGACTTGCTGTATCACCCTGCGCTGCAGGAAATCGCCAACCGTCACGGCGCCACGCCCGCGCAGATTTCGCTGGCCTGGGTATTACGTCAGGACAACATGATCGCCATTCCCAAGGCGACCGATCCAGAGCACATTCGCCTGAATATTGCAGCCGAGCAGATTCGTCTGACCGAGCAGGATCTGGCCGACATTGACCGGGCGTGGCCGGTGCCGACACGCAAGCTGCCATTGGCGATGGTTTGATACACAACTTGAAACATGCCGTCACAAATCTGAAATAACGGCTTGTCATGATGCGGCCTTCGCCCCCCTTTCAGGCCGGGCCGCACGTGGATAGCCATGAACCAGAGCCTTGCGCATCATCACCAGGATTCAGACCTGTTCGGCCTGCTTTACGGCTTTCGCTTTCGCCCCGGTGAGAGCGGTCAGGAAATCGGCTCGGCCGCCGCACTTGATTACCTCGATCACCCGCCAGCAGGCGACGATTTCATCTGGCTGCACCTCAACCTTTCCCATGCCGCCTGCGAGCGCTGGATGCACACGCACCTTAACCTGCCGGAAGAGTTTTTCGAGGCCCTGCACGAGGGTTCACGCTCAACCCGAATCGAGCATGTCGACGCCACCTTGCTGGCGGTGGTCAACGATGTGGTCTTCGATTTCAACCGATTATCGACCGACATTTCGACGCTGTGGGTGTGTGCCAGACAGCGCTTGCTGATCACCGCCCGCCTGCAACCGCTGCGCTCGGTGGACAAGCTGCGTTCGGCGGTCAAGGCGGGCGAGCAGTTTCATTCACCACTGGAGCTGCTTGCCCATCTGCTGAGCGATCAAGGTGAGGTGCTGACCCAGTTCCTGCGCAAGACCAGCGTCAACGTGGATCGCATCGAAGACCAATTGCTGTCGCAACGCCTGAGCAACAATCGCTCCGAGCTTGGCGCCATGCGCCGGATGCTGGTACGCCTGCAACGCCTTCTGGCGCTGGAACCGGGTTCGCTGATGCGCCTGTTGCACCGACCGCCCCAATGGTTGCGCGAACAGGATGCCCAGGCGTTGCGCCAGTCTGTTGAAGAGTCATCGCTGGTGATCAACGACCTGACGGCGCTGGGCGAACGCATCAAGCTATTGCAGGAAGAAATCGCCGCCAACCTCAACGAGCAGAGCAGCCGCACGCTGTTTACCCTGACCGTGGTTACCGTGCTGGCGCTGCCGATCAACATTGTGGCCGGTTTTTTCGGCATGAACGTTGGCGGTGTGCCACTTGCGACTGATCCCGAGGGGTTCTGGATACTGGTGGCACTGGTCGCCACCTTTACGCTGGTCGCAGGCCGTTGGGCGTTTCGCAAGCGCGGGGATTATTGACGCCAGGGTGCGCTGAGCAGTCCGCCGGTTATCAGGAATCTCACTCATGTGAGCAATGACTAGAGGCGTGTCGCACCTCTGTCACATTTCGCAATGACTATGGCAGTAATCTTTCAATCCAGGGTTACCAACATGGCCATCAATGCACTATCTCCTGATGTCGCCGGGCGAGCGAGCCTGTCGGCGACGCAATTCGGCCGCAAGCCAGGCCGCCTGACCATTGCGATGTTTTTTGCGGTACTCATCGCCGGTTTGATCTTCACCGGTTACAGCCTGATGCAGGACGTCGAAGAGATGGGCACGGTGGTCACCACCTGGACACCATTCGTACTGCTCGGCGTGGCGCTGGTGATCGCGCTGGGCTTCGAGTTCGTCAACGGTTTCCACGACACGGCCAACGCCATCGCAACAGTGATTTACACCCACTCCCTGCCGCCCGGTTTCGCCGTGGTCTGGTCGGGCGTGTTCAATTTTCTGGGGGTAATGTTTTCCAGCGGCGCGGTGGCCTTCGGCATCATCGCCCTGTTGCCCGTGGAATTGATTCTGCAAACCGGCTCGTCAGCAGGCTTTGCGATGATATTTGCCTTGTTGATTGCGGCGATCATCTGGAACCTCGGGACCTGGTGGCTGGGTTTGCCTGCCTCGTCATCGCACACCCTGATCGGTTCGATCATTGGCGTAGGCATCGCCAATGCGCTGATGCACGGGCGCGAGGGCACCAGTGGCGTCGACTGGTCACAGGCCTCCAAGATCGGCTATTCGCTGCTGCTGTCACCCTTGATAGGCTTCTTCTTCGCCGCATTGCTACTGGTAGCCATGCGGGTGTTCATCAAAAATCGTGCGCTGTACAAGGCGCCGGAAGGTAACGCCCCGCCGCCGCTGTGGATTCGTGGCCTGCTGATCGTCACCTGCACCGGCGTGTCGTTCGCACACGGCTCCAACGATGGACAGAAAGGCATGGGGCTGATCATGTTGATCCTGGTAGGCACGCTGCCGATGGCTTATGCCCTCAACCGCACCATGCCAGCTGAACAGGCCACGCAATTCGCCGCGGTGGCACAAGTCACCCAACAGGCGTTGACCAGAAGCGCGCCCCTGCCGGCCCCTGTCGACTCACGGCAAACGCTGTCCGACTATCTGGTCAGCAAGCAGGTTACCCCGCAACTGATCCCGGCACTGGCGGTGATGGCCGGCAAGATTGGCGATCAGGTTGCCAGTTACGGCTCGCTCTCGAAAGTGCCAGCCGAAGCCGTGACCAACGTGCGTAACGACATGTACCTGACCTCGGAGAGCATCCGCGTGATGGAAAAAAACAACGTCGGCAATTTCGACGCCGACACACGGACCAAGCTTGAGGCGTTCAAGCAGCAGATCGATGACGCCACGCGCTTCATTCCGACCTGGGTCAAGATCGTGGTGGCGATTGCTCTGGGGCTTGGCACCATGGTCGGCTGGAAGCGCATCGTGGTCACCGTCGGCGAGCGGATCGGCAAGACGCACATGACCTACGCTCAGGGCGCGTCTGCCGAAGTCGTGGCCATGTGCACCATCGGTGCGGCCGACATGTACGGCCTGCCCGTTTCCACTACGCACGTATTGTCGTCCGGCGTGGCGGGCTCGATGGTTGCCAACGGCTCGGGGTTGCAGATGCGCACACTGCGCAACCTGGCTACCGCCTGGGTATTGACCCTGCCTGCAGCGATTCTGCTGTCGGGCTCGCTGTACTGGGTTTTCAGCAAGCTGTTCTGAGCCTGCTCAGCGCACAAGTTCGCATCACGGTGCGGTCGGGTCTGGCGGTACATCGCCACCTTCGACACTGGTATCGATACTCACCACCACCGACATCCCCGGTCGCAGGTGATCGAGCATCGGCTGGTCAGGATCGACCACGATCCGCACCGGGATGCGCTGGGAGATCTTCACGAAGTTGCCGGTGGCGTTATCTGCCGGCAACAGGCTGAACTCCGACCCCGCAGCGGGCGAGATGCGCTGCACACGTCCGTGCATCGTGCGATCGTCCAGCGCATCGACGGTAAAGCTGACCGGCTGCCCCAGACGCACATCGGCCATCTGGGTTTCCTTCAGGTTGGCAATAATCCAGCGCCGCTCCGGCACCAGCGCCATCAGTTGCGCGCCTGAATTGACGTAAGCGCCCAGACGCACACCAATCTGCCCCAACTGGCCATCACGCGGTGCGACGATGCGGGTATTGTCAAGATCGATGCGTGCCAGCTCGATGGCGGCTTCTGCGTTGGCCACTGACGCTTCCAGCGAGCCACGGTTGACGATCACGGTCTGCAGGTCTTCACGGGCGATCTGCAACACGGCCTTGGCTTCGGCGACAGCAGCGGTCGCCTGGGCGTCAGCAGCGCGGGTCACGTCGAGTTCGCTTTTCGACACCGAACCGTCAGTGACCAATGCCAGATTACGGCGCAAGTCAGCAGCACTCTTGCGGCTTTGCGCGATGCTGTTCTGCAGCTCAGCCTGACGCTGAACGATGGTTGCCTCGGCACTGCGGCGCTGTTGCAGGTTGTTGGCCAGCGAGGCCTTTTGCATCGCCAGTTGCGCCACCGCCTGATCCAGCCGTTGACGATAGATGCGGTCGTCCAGACGCACCAGCAAGTCACCCGCCTTGACGAACTGGAAGTCCTGCACGGGCACTTCGTAGACGTAACCACTCAGTTGCGGGCCGATCAGCGTGGTCTGGCCACGCACCTGCGCGTTCTCGGTGCTCTGGATCGGGCTGCCAAACGGTGGCAACTGCCATGCGTACAGCACTACCAGCACACCGGCCAGCGCAATGGCGCCGAAAATCACGGACGAAACGACTCGCTTTCGGGCAGAGCGCGGTCGCGACGTGACGGGGGATTTCAGCGGCGCCGGTGGCGGACCGTCAGCGCGTTGCGCGTTCTCGCCACTTAACGGCGCTTTGCGGGTCGCCTCAGTGTCAGAGGTCGTCGGGTTGCCCGGATTATTCGAGTTGTTCGGTTCATTCATGAAGGTTGAGCGCCGGTATTAGGTACGGAAGGCGAAGCGCCAGGTGCTACAGGAGCCAACGCCTGGGGTTGTGTGGTCATTTTCAGCCAGAGCACCCGCAAGGAAATCCAGATCATCGTCAGCACCGCGATCAGTGCGATCAGCATGAACACGTCGTTGTAGGCCAATACATTGGCTTCCCGCGTCGCCGCAGTGGCCATCGTCCTGATCCCTTGAGTGGTGCGCAACGATGGGTCGGCCATGACCGACGCGTAGCTGGCGCTGTAACTCTGCAGACGCGACTGCACCAGCGGGTCGATCAGGGTCAGGTGTTCGACAATGTGGCTGGAATGAAATTTCTCGCGCACGATCTGGAACGTGCCCAGTGCAGCAGACCCGATCAAGCCGCCAATGTTCTGAGTGATCCCGAACAGCACCGAAAAACTCACCATGTTGCGCGGGTTGGCCAACACGCCACTGATCCCCAGCACCAGGGTCGGACCGAGAAAGAACGTGCCGCCAAACGCCAGCAGGAACTGGCTCAAGTACATGTTCGATTGCCGGGTCAGGTTGGTCGAATGGCTGTCCATCCAGGCGCCCACCGCCATCATGGCCAATGAGATGAGTAACGGTTTGATCAGATGCGCCGGGTTGATCGTCAACGCACTCACCGCCAGCCCGGCAACACTGCCCAGCAGCATGACCATGTACAACGAGTGCAATTGCTGGCTGCCCATGTTCAGCGTCTGGAGAAAACCGACCGCCCCGACGGATTGCTCAGACAGCACGATGCGAAACAGGATCACCGCCAGCCCCAGCCGCAGGATCGCACCACTGCCCAGCCAGCGCGTAATCAATAAAGGGTTGCTGCGGTTGTGCTCGATGGCCAGGCCCGCACAGATCAGGGCAATGGAAGCCGCCGACGCGATGCCGATCCACGGCGCCTCGAACCACCACTCGATGCGCCCCAGCGACAGCACTGCGCACAACAGCGCAAAGCCGGGTGCCAGCAAGCCGAAGGTGAGAAAGTCCAGTTTCTCGAACGCCTTGAAGCGGTCGCCCGGCGGCAGCTTGAGCATCAGCACGCACCCCAGCGAAAGCATCGCCATGCCCAGCTCGAACAGGTAAAGACCCCGCCACTGGGCAATCTGCAACAGGTCTTCGGACACCGGTCTCGCCATCGGCGTAGCCAGCTGTGCAGTGCCCAGCCCCAGCACCAGCGCCTTGAGTCGCCACTTCTGCGGGAAGGCCTGAATCATGTAATACAGGCCCAGAGTACTGAGCGCGGCACCTACCATGCCGTGGGCTGCGCGCACCGCCACTGCGGATTCGATGTCATTGACGAACAGATGCGCCAGCGTGACCAGCGCATACAGCACCAGAAACAGCTCGGTGAAGGCGCGCAAGCCGAACTGTTGCCTGAACTTGACCAGCAGCAGGTTCATCGAGACGTTGGTCATGATGTAGGCCGCCGGCAGCCAGGCGATGTCCTGCGACGTCGCGCCCAGCGCACCTTGCAGGTAAGGCAGGTTGGCGACCACCAGCCCGTTGCCCAGGCCACCGGTCAGCGCAACGATCAAGCCGACGATCGCAAAGGCCCAGCGCCGTGCCGTCGAATGCAACGGCGTGGAGGGCGAACCGGGCATGGTCGGACGCTCATGGGCGGCCCATTCGCGCGGTGCGTACTTATCGTTCATGGAGGGGACCTGAGGAATTCCCTTGTGTGACATTAATGGCAGTCAGAATACTCATGAACATGGCGATGATTAGTACTGCGCTGACATGCATTAAAGCTCAAACACACCCAAACGAAGCAAATGATGGCTATTTAGCACCTGCGTCTATGCTTAAACGCAGTTTTGCTTTGCACATTTGCACTGCTAGGATCTCAGCGACGCGAAAACAAGAAGAAAGCGCAAACGAACAAGGAGTTCACAATGAGTTCACAGCTTTCATCCGCCCGGCCGGTGCGACAGCCCGCAAGCCGGGACGCGGTCCTGGTTGATGTACGCAACCATATTGGCCACCTTACCCTCAATCGCCCGGCAGGATTGAATGCGATTGACCTCGACATGGTTCGCACGCTCAAAAGCCAGCTCGATGCCTGGGCCGAGGATGAAGACGTCTACGCCATAGTCCTGCGGGGTGCGGGCGGCAAGGCGTTCTGTGCGGGCGGTGACATACGCGCCCTGTACGAAAGCCACCGCAAGGGTATGGATCTGCATCACACTTTCTTTGCCGAGGAATATGCGCTGGACCTGACCATCCACGGCTACCGCAAACCGGTGATGGCGTTGATGGATGGTCTGGTGCTGGGTGGTGGCATGGGTCTGGTCCAAGGTGCCGACCTGCGGGTGGTCACCGAGCGCAGCCGACTGGGCATGCCGGAAGTGGCCATTGGTTACTTCCCGGACGTCGGCGGCAGCTATTTTCTGTCACGGTTGCCCGGCGAGCTGGGCACCTGGATGGGCGTCACCGGTACCCGGATCGGTGCTGCCGATGCGTTGTACTGCGGGCTCGCCAATTGGTCGATGAGCAGTGAAATGCTGCCGCGCCTCGACCATATGCTGGATCATCTGAAGTGGAAATCGACACCGCTCAAGGACCTGCAAGGTGCGATGGCCAAGCTGGCCACCCAACGCCTGCCCTACCCGCCTCTGGAACTGCTGCGCCCGGTCATCGATCACTTCTTCCGCTTGCCGGACATTCCAAGCATCCTCGAACAGCTGCAGGCAGTGACGATTGCCGACTCCCGTCAATGGGCGCTGGAAACCGTCAGCCTGATGAAAAGCCATTCGCCGCTGGCCATGGCCGTCACCCTGGAAATGCTCCGTCGCGGCCGTCATCTGACGCTTCAGGCCTGTTTCGACATGGAGCTGCATCTGGACCGCCAATGGTTCGAACGCGGCGACTTGATCGAAGGCGTACGCGCTTTGATTATCGATAAAGACAAGAAGCCACACTGGAAACACGACGATGCACAGGACGTCAGCGCTGCGCACGTACAGAGTTTCTTCAACGGCCTGGAGAGTTGAATCATGCACGATCTGGAACTGAGCGAAGAACAAATCATGATTCGGGACATGGCGCGCGACTTCGCCCGTAACGAAATCGCCCCACACGCTCAGGCGTGGGAAAAGGCTGGCTGGATCGACGACGCGCTGGTCGGCAAGCTGGGGGAACTGGGTCTGCTGGGCATGGTGGTGCCTGAACAATGGGGTGGCACCTACATCGATTACGTGGCGTATGCGCTGGCGGTAGAAGAAATATCCGCAGCCGACGCTGCCACCGGCACCCTGATGAGTGTGCACAGTTCGGTGGGCTGCGGGCCGATCCTCAACTACGGCAGCGACGAACAGAAGCATACCTGGCTGGAAAAGCTCGCCACCGGCCGGGCGATCGGCTGCTTCTGCCTGACCGAACCCCACGCAGGCTCGGAAGCGCACAACCTGCGCACTCGCGCCGAGTTGCAGGGTGATGAATGGGTGATCAACGGCGCCAAACAGTTCGTCAGCAATGGCAAACGAGCGCAACTGGCCATTGTGTTTGCCGTCACTGATCCGGATCTGGGTAAAAAAGGCCTGTCGGCGTTCCTGGTACCGACCGATAACCCAGGGTTCGTGGTTGATCGCAGCGAACACAAAATGGGCATTCGTGCCTCGGACACCTGCGCGGTGACCTTGAGCAACTGCCGGATTCCCGTGGCCAACCTGCTGGGTGAGCGTGGCAAGGGGCTGGCCATTGCGCTGTCGAACCTGGAAGGCGGCCGTATCGGGATTGCCGCACAAGCGCTGGGCATCGCCCGTGCCGCGTTTGAAGCTGCCCTGGCTTATGCACGCGAGCGGGTGCAATTCGACAAACCAATCATTGAGCACCAGAGCATCGCCAACCTGCTCGCTGACATGCACACGCGCATCAACGCAGCGCGCCTGTTGACTCTGCACGCCGCCCGGTTACGCAGCGCCAGCCAGCCGTGCCTTTCGCAAGCATCGCAGGCCAAGTTGTTCGCCTCCGAGATGGCAGAATGGGTCTGCTCCAAGGCGATCCAGATCCATGGCGGCTACGGCTACCTTGAGGACTACCCTGTTGAGCGTTACTACCGTGACGCGCGCATTACGCAGATCTACGAAGGCTCCAGCGAGATTCAACGCCTGCTGATTGCCCGGGAGTTGCGTCACTATCTGGTCTGACACGTCCAAGCCGTTGGCCTCTGAACATGAGCCTGTCAGGGGGCTGCCGGCTCACAGATGTGCCAACTGCTGACGCCCCAACAGCGTTACCAACAGCGCAACCGAATCCGCGTTGCTCATCATGATCTCGATGCGCTTGCGCGGATCTGCGTAAAACACGTCCCTGGCCTCATCAAGGGTTCGTTTACCGGTGATCCGCAAAATATTCTTTTTGCCATTGCCGTCGGCGCGTCTCAGGTCTTGCAAGGGGTCGCTGTCGGTCTGCTTGAACAACTGGCTGCGATCAGTCTGATACGACAATGACTTTTGCTGCCGGGTAATCTGTTCGTTCTTGAGTCGCTGGCGATAAGAAGAGCTGTCCTCCAAAAGGTCGATAAAGGGCGCATGTGCGTCCACATAGGCTATATCGTCAGTGTTCAGCACCAGGTGAGACAGCTCATGGATCAGTACCGCCGCACGATAATGCGCGCCCACCCGGAAACTGCCCGAGCGCATCGCGCGCACTTTCAACCGAAACACAGGCGTGCGAAAAAACTGCTCGGTGAGGAAGATGCGTTTCAAAGAATCCGTTTCGATAATGAACGCACTGGCGGCCTCATGCCCGAGGCGATTGATACCCGTCACATAGCGATCTGAATCAATCGGTGACAGCGAAGGATCCATCAGTTCGTCGAAAAGTCGCCTGATGTCCAGCTTCAAACGGTCGTACAACCAAAGGTCCGGCCCCGGGTGATCGAAAAAGTCGGCAATGACTTTTTCGACATGGGGATCAAGTGAGCCATTTCCGGTGCGGTGGGTCAGGTTATCCAGGCAATTCTCCAGATAACGCCGCGCCTGCAGGTGCCCCTCTTCAATCGCCTCCGCCAGCGCGCTGAAGTTATGACGAATATCGGCCATGCCACTGGCGCTGACAGTCAGCACATCGCCGATGGACTTTTCAACCCGTGTGTTTTTCATCCGGGTGACAACGCCGCCACCGCCTTTCAGACCTCCCTGGACATCCAGCACCCAATGCTGATCGACATCAAGCCTGATGCCAGGGCCATAGACACCGTTGGCGACGATGAACCAGCCGTCTTCATCCGACTGCACCTCATAGGCCTTGCCTTCGACTGCCGCGAAGGTCTTGCCGGAGCTGTCCTCGTGATAGAGGTTGAGCACATCGTCCCGGCCAAGCGCGCTTAACGCAATGTCACTCGCTTCATACTGGCGAAGGCGTACGCGCAACTGCTGGGTCAGCGAGTTGTTGCTCCATGAAAATTCGGGATAGGTCCTGACGGCCTCGGACGCGGCTTCTTCCTGATCTTCGACAATGGCCTCCCCGACCAGCGCGTCCTCGTCGCCTTGCGCCATCGCAGACGTTGGAGGGTTCTGTCTGGACGAAATCAGCACACTCAAGGCCGCCATGAACTCCGATAACGCCTTGCCCCAATGCTGTTGGCCAGCCGAAAGCACCGATGAACTGAGCAGCGCCTGGCTTTGCCATAGTCCAGCCAACGCACCCAGCCGCCCAGGCAACAGCGCCATGATCTGCTCTGCACCCAGCACGAACAGGTGCCGGGACGCGGCACGGCGATGTTCGGCGCTGGTCACACTTTGCTGGCGGACTTTCAACTTCAGAATGTGCAGCGCATCTTCGAAAAGACAGTTCAATGCATTGCCGTGGAACGGTCGTACGTCGAGCGTGACAGGCAGCGGGGTTGCCAGCGGGACATCCCAGGATGATTCGGTGCTGAACGGCAGGTGGGGTTCCAGGAAACCACCCTTGTCGTAAACGTGGCGCATGTCCGGGTCCATACGGTCGAGCAGGATATCTTGCAGTTCTTGTGTGCTGCAGATGCCATTCACCAGCGCGGCCTGGTCGCGGTATTCGACGAAGACGAATTCATCGTGCATCAGCACATAAAGCAGCCATGGACCTGTAAGGGGCGCCTGGGGCGCAATGACGTAAACACCTGTCACTGGGGTCGATGTCCATCCGCTCGCGGCTGGCAGCAGGCGCAGTGGGCTGAACGTCGCCTTGCACCCCTTGACCGGCAAGCGAGCGATATCATCCGGCATGCTCAGGACCGCATCAATCAAGTAAAGCGCATCGCCCGACAGCTCGCCCTTGAGCTTGAGCATCAGCGCTCTCAGGCCGTCCAGCGATGGCAACTGCTGGGTGAACAGCCGCTGCCGCTCTGCGTAGGCGGGGTTATCCTCATCCAGTGCCTTCGCCAGCAGGGTCCGAAAACCAGCGGCGACGTCCAGTTCGTTCACCAGCTCCCGGATATAAGCAGAGGTCAGCGCCGCCGGCAGTGGCTGCCCATCCGGCGTGGTGATAGAGAGAACGCCCTCCTGCGCCGACATGAATCGATTGACGGCAAACTCGGCAAGGTTTTCGCTGACGCGAACGTCTGCGGCCGGTATCAGTTGCGGCAGCTGTCCGGGGACAGCAGGCGCTGGAATGTAACGAGTGAACGTCACGACCAGCGCAGTCGGGTCCAGACGCTGACCAGGAAAATCGATGTCGAGCCGACGGCTGAGTTGCTGGCGCGAGTAATCATCCAGACCGGGAATGTCGAACAGAAAGTCCTTTTGCGCAAAGCATGCCTGGTAAAAGCGCCCCAGCGCATCAGCAACCTTGATCTGCTCAGTGATCGACGCGGTACCGATCCAGTCGGGCACCAGAGCTTTGTAAACAATCAACTGGATCGCGACACCCAGCCCGTTCGAAGCCAGTCGATTGAAGCCTTCACGTTCGGCAGCTGCCAACACATGGATGAACAATCTGGATGGCAACTGCCATGAAACCGCTTGCCTGTAGCGAGCCGCGACGACGCTTTGCTGACGTTTGATCTCGTGTTGCTCGAGCGCTTCGAGGAAGTGGCCTGCTATTTTCTGCAGCGTAACGTTGGCCTGCGGTGCCGCGACCTGGCGAAGATGATCGCGTGCGCGCCGCGCGTCCGGATCAGCCAGCAGCTCAAGCAGCCACGACTCCGCCCTGTCGCTTGTCAGCAGAGACGCCACATGGCTCCTCAGTGCCTGCAACGAAGTAAACGACCTGAAGCCATTGATCAGCGACCACATGACGTAGCTGCCGGAACGCTCGTTGCAGCAGACAAAAGCGTTAGGCAGCAATATCGCCGGTGCCAGCGGGTCGTACTGAATCGACAGCGTATAGGCATCTGAGCCGTTTTCCGCCAATGCGGCTCTGACCGCAGGCACGGGTCGGTCTACCAGTTGCTGAACGCTTTCCAGCGCAAACAGCGGGAGTCTCCCCAAGCGCTTTTCCATCAACAGCTCAAGGCGCAGCGTGCGCTCCCGAATCATGACCGACAGCACATCGGGTCGCTCACAAGCGCTCGGGAGCCGAGGCCATCCGGCGTAGAATTCCTGCACCTGATGTTCAAAACGCGCGGCGAAATCGGGCACCACGCACTCCAGAATCTGCTCAACCAGCACCGAAGGAAGTTGGCTCAGCGCTTGAGTGGTCAACGGAGCCTTCAAGCCGTCAAGCATTCTTCCCGAGGAAAGCACAGCGTGCGTATGCCCGCTCACCCGATCAAGGGCCAGTGCAATCAGGCGTACAGCCGTCACGTCATGTGCGTCGGACGCATACCAAAGCGCTCGCGCGTCAAGCGCCGGTCCCGTGACCTGCGCGAGATAGGCATTCAAGGCCTGACGCATGCAGCCATCGACGCCAGGTCGCTGCAGGTCCACTCGCTCGCTCAGCGCTTCGATACTGCTGAGTTTTTCGGCCCAGGTGTCAGACGCCCGCGGGCCGTCGATCAACAGCGGACTGTCCGGCTCACCTGCCGTATCGAGTGCCTGCTCGACGTTCCATCGACCAGAGCGCCAGCGCCCCGGCTCATGCAGGCCCAGCAAACGCACATCCACATAGGCGCGAATGTCCAGCGCATCGTCGATCCGTGCAATTCCTTTGGCTTGGTGTATCGGCGACAGTGCAAATGCGTGGCGCAGATTACGTTTTTGCAAGGCGATGATCGAATCAAGGCATTCAGGGAAGTAAGGCGCAGAGAGCGTTTCCAGATGCAGCTCAATACTCCCAGGCGCTGCCAGCAACGGGTGATCGTTCAAGGATGCATGAAACAGCAGTTCCGTACGCGCCTGATCGCCTTCAAAATGAAGGCTGACCTGCTCCACGCTGTCGAACCGTCTGAACCCCGCCCCTGACGCGTAGACGTAGGCACCCTCACTTTCCAGCGTCTTGCAGACGATCAATAGCAGCCCTACCAGCTTGACGGGATCTTGCCTGGCAACCGCTACCGAGATCCGGTGAGCCTGCACCGCCGAGGGGTCAGCGCCCGCAGCGGCGCGATGTAACATCGCGCCCAGGCAACGGACCTCCTCACGGGTCAGCGAACCGTCGGCCAGACCCGCGAGCAGGTGCTGGCGAAACGACTCGATCAAGGCATGCACCACGAAAGCATGAACCGTATCGCCCTCCGGTCGCGAAGAAATCCAGTAGGTCGTCAATTGGTGGTCGTACTGGAGGTTGATCGAAGAGACTGCGTCGTCAAGCGCCTGAAGGTAAGGCTTCTCTTGGTCGGCCGAGAGCGTATAGCCCTGTCCATCGAGAAACCGATACTTAAGCCCCGGCGCCAGATTGCGCGACAAAAAGCGGTCCATGGCGACATCGGCCAGGCTCTGGGCACTCACCACTTCGGTCAGCGCCAGGTCGCTGGATGGCGTTGTTTCAACGACATGGACAGGATGAACGAACACGTCGAGCGCGTCGCCGGGCACGCGCGTTTTCAGGCTCGCCTGTGCACCATGGCCGATCACTGTCCGCAGATCCGGCAGCAGTTGTAGCTGTGCTGAAACCCCATTGAGGTGGCTGGCTTGTTGCCGGATGATCGCGCGCGTTTGCACCTCGAACAAAGGACCTTCGACGAGCTGGACATCAATGATTGAAGACCGGGTGCTGATTTCATTGAATCGCAGCATCAAGGCAACCGGCACCTGACTGCGATGCTCGAAGCGCTCTATACCGAACAGCAGCGTACTGAGAAAAACCGGCAGGTTCCCGTCGTCGGCATGACTGATCAGCAACGCACCCGTCAGCTCGGCATTGACTGGCGAGCCGTCGTCCATGACCAGTCTGTCGACCCTCGGTAGCGGGTCAGCGCCCTGTATTTGTGGGTTCGCGTTGACCAGTCGTTGCAGCCAGAGAGCCTCCACGTCACTGATAACCGAGCGGCGGTTCGCTTCGCTGACGTCCAGGGCAAAACGCTGGCGCAGTGTTGCACTGAAAAAATACGGGGGTTGTGAAGCAGGCATAAGCCATTCCTTTGGATAAAATCCGCCGCCGGCCGCAGTTACGGGCGGAAGCCTTGAAGGAACAGCTTATGGATCAGGCCAGACAGACTGCGCTACATAGTGCAATCAGTTGAAAAATACCCGGCGGGCGTAACGACACGCCTGCAGCCGCGTTGCCCGCCCGGAATCAGTGTTGAGTCAGTGGCTGGAGGCCGTGCAGTTCTTGTCCACCCACGCCGCGTACTGATCAATGAACTTCTGCAAAAATGGTTTTACCGAGTCAGAAAGCGTGCCTTTTTCGTCAAAGAATGTTGCGGCATTACCCAGATAGGCTTCCGGCTGTTGCAGACAAGGTACATCGAGAAACACCAGCGTCTGGCGCACATGCTGGTTGGCACCAAACCCGCCAACGGCGCCAGGCGATGCGCTGAGTACTGCACCTGGCTTGCCACTGAAGGCGCTCTTGCCATAAGGCCGTGACCCCACGTCAATGGCATTCTTCAGGGCTCCCGGTATAGAACGATTGTATTCCGGGGTCACGAACAGGACCCCGTGTGCAGCGCCCAATTGCTCGCGAAAGGCCGTGTAGGCTGGCGGTGGCGATTCGCCGTCGATGTCTTCGTTGTACAGTGGCAGATCACCTATTTCGACGATCTTGAGCTTCAGCGTATCAGGGGCCAGCTCAGCGAGTGCGAGCGCGATTTTACGGTTGATCGAGTCCTTGCGCAGACTGCCGACCAATACAGCAATGGAATGGACCTGGCTCATGAAAAGTATCCGCCTTCTGGTTCGAGTGAGGGTTAGGTATAGATCACATACCCGGCTTTAGACGAAGAACATGCCATTTCATTCCCGGTCCTGAAAACGCGGCTCCCCACTATTTTTTTCCTCGCGGTAAACTCCCCTATAAATCAGTGGTCTACAAGCCTCGATAGAAAGGCAAAACAGCGGTTATCTTCAGTTTCAGAGGTTACAAAGCAAATGGCTTCAGTTCTAGTCGGACAATTTCATGCCCGGGATGCGGAAGGCCGTGTCTACCCTGTGCATGAGTTCCAGGAATCCCAGCCGGATGAGTCTCAGCTCGCCGAGCCTGTCATTACCTATCGACTGGCGATCGGTGACCGGGTCAAGCATCTGGGCGGGGACGATTTCGAGCTGGTGCAGTCCGGCGTGAAGATGACCCGTCTGCCAAAGTGACATGAGCGCGTTTCCTGTCTGCCCCATGCAGGCGGGAATCAGCTTTCGGGAAAGATCAGGTACCAGAAGATCGCCGCTTCGCGGGTCTGCGGATCAATCCCTCGGTAGCGCATGTGGTCCACGCCACCGACCACGTACCCACACTGCTCATAGAGTTTGCAGGCTGCCAGATTGTTGTTCTGGGTTTCCAGCGTGATGCCCGGCAGATTGCGTTTCTGGCTCCAGAACCGGGCAACATCGAGCAGCGAGCGCGCTACCCCATGCCGACGAGCGGACTCATCGACGGCTAGCTCGTCGATGTGGGCAAAACCGCTCCAGTGCGTACTCAGCACCATATGGCCCACCGCACGTTCATCCAGCCAGGCGACCAACACCGAGCTGTCCGCCGCATCGCGGTAATCGCAGAATTCCTGAGAATCAATACCGTAATTCTTGAGGTAAGGCTCGACGGGCTCTATCTGCCATGAATCCACACGCTCACCTACCCGAGGCGTGGCATAGCCGCGGACGGTGAAGGTGAATTCGCTGTTGAGGATGTAATCCTCGAAGCATTCGTCAGCAACGCGAATGCTCAGGGCAGGGTTTGAAACAATCATGTCACCACTCGACCAGTTGCTGTCAGGAAGATGCCTGCGCCTGGGCTTCCAGCAGTTGCACCCACAGCGCAGGCGCGCCGGATGCCTTGGCGATGGTAGACATACGCACTTCGTGCTCCGCCAGTTCACTTTCGGACGCACGAATTACGCGGCAGGGCGTGCGATCGCCTGGCAGACGGCGAATTTCGCTGCCACGATTGCCTGAACCTTCGCCCGAACCATTGCCGTCGGACGCATTGCCCGCCAGCGACAGGCTGGTCTGCCCGCCGGTCATGGCCAGGTAGACGTCTGCCAGAATCTCGGAGTCGAGCAAGGCGCCGTGCAATTCACGGCCCGAGTTATCGACGCCATAACGCTTGCACAGGGCATCCAGGCTGTTGCGCTGCCCTGGGTGGCGTTCTCGCGCCATCATCAGGGTATCGAGTATCGAGCAGTGCTGCGCGATATCGGTCTTGTCACGCGCGCCCATCAAGGCGAATTCGTTGTTGATAAAGCCAACGTCAAATGCCGCGTTGTGGATGATCAACTGCGCGCCCTTGATGAACTCGAAGAATTCATCGGCGACTTCGGCAAAGCGTGGTTTGCCGACCAGAAACTCATTGGTGATACCGTGAACACCGATCGCGCCTTCGTCACTCTCGCGGTCGGGTTGCAGGTAAACGTGAAAGTGCCGACCCGTCAGGCGGCGGCCGATCAGTTCGACACAGCCAATCTCGATGATGCGGTGACCATCGGTCACCGGCATACCGGTGGTTTCGGTGTCGAGTACGATCGAGCGGTTATCCAGGTTTTGCATTGCCATTGACTGTGCCTCATCTACAGGCCGCGATCTTAGCACGCCGCAGCCAGTACAAGCCTGTGCCCTGCCTGAGTCAGCCAGGACGGTCTCGCTTAGCCGTGCTTGATGCCGCGAACTTCGTCGACACCCCGGTTGGCCAACTGATCAGCGCGTTCGTTGCCAGGATGGCCGATGTGACCGCGCACCCATTGCCACTTCACCGTGTGACGATTGACCTGCTCATCCAGTTGCTGCCACAGGTCGGCATTCTTTACCGGCTCCTTGGCGGCGGTTTTCCAGCCGCGCTTTTTCCAGTTGACCATCCACTCGGTGATGCCTTTCATGACGTATTGAGAGTCGGTCACCAGCAAGACTTCGCAAGGGCGCTTGAGTTCTTCAAGGCCACGAATGGCGCCGGTCAGCTCCATCCGGTTGTTGGTGGTGTTGGCTTCGCCGCCCCACAGTTCCTTTTCAACGCCCTTGCACACCAGCAGGGCGCCCCAGCCGCCAGGGCCGGGATTGCCTTTGCAGGCACCGTCGGTGAAGAGTTCAACGCTATCGCTCATTACAACCTTTCCACACTGTTGGGCTTCATTGTGCGTAGCAGGCAATCGTCAGGTATCGGGGGTATTGCGACTGACCTTGGCCATGGGCATCGGAATCAGCTTGCCCATGGGTTCACGACGGACCTGACGCAATGGACGCAGGCCCACCACCAGCTTGCGCGCTACCAGTAGATAGAAGCCGCCGCCGGGACTTTGTCGTCCTTCGCCAAGGTTTTCGAGCCCCATCAGACGCGACTGCCATGCTGCTGAAGCGAGGGGCGGACGATAGCATCCGAAGCGCCGTTTCTCCAGTGCGAAGCCCAGCAGGTTCAGCCAGTCAGCGACCCGTGACGGCGAAATACAGCGTGCCTTGCGCAGCGCATCTCGAGCAAATACGTGCCGTACTCCCCAGGTACTCCAGGGGTTGATGCCGATGATCAACAGATGCCCACCAGGACGCACGCTGCTCGCGGCCTCGCGCAGCAGCCCATGGGGCGACAGGCAGAAATCCAGCCCGTGTTGCAGAACAACGACATCCGCTGCGTGCTCGCTCAAAGGCCAGGCCTGCTCTTCGCAGACAATTTCGACACCGGGCAGCGGCGCGCCGAGGCGAACATTGCGCTGCACCTGATGAGCAACTGGCGGGGTCTCGGCGGACGGCCCGTAGTGCACCAGATAGCCACCAAAATAACGCCCCAGTTCATCTTCGAGAACCCGGCGCTCTTCTTCCAGCAGCAGTTGCCCCACAGGGCCTGACAGCCACTCGCGGGCGGTGCGGATCAACGCAAGCCACTCAGGATCGGCCTGAGCGAACGCTTCATCGGTCATGAGTTCTTCTCCACAGGTGCTCGCACGGAGCAGCAACAGACTCTAAGATGCACCATTGTCTTCCGCGATGCGAACTGCGCCATGATACAGATCCATGCCCTCCCCGCTTTCAATGACAATTACATCTGGTTGTTACAAGACCTTTCGACCCGGCAGTGCGCGGTCGTCGATCCGGGAGACGCCAAGCCGGTGCTCGACTGGCTGGCGCAAAATCCCGACCACCGGCTGACCGACATCCTGATTACTCACCACCATAACGATCACGTGGGTGGCGTTGTTCAGCTCAAAAAAGCCACTCAGGCTCGAGTGTCGGGGCCCGCCGACGAAAACATCCCTGAACGTGACGTGGCGCTGGCTGATCTTGAAGAGATCAGCGTGCTGGGCATGACGTTCACCGTCCACGCCGTTCCCGGCCATACACTGGGTCATATTGCGTTCTACCACGACGAGGCGACCACGCCCTTGCTGTTCAGTGGCGACACCCTGTTTGCGGCTGGCTGCGGACGGTTGTTCGAGGGCACACCTGAACAAATGCACGAATCGCTTCAGCGTCTGAATCGCTTTGCAGACAACACCCAGGTTTACTGCGCCCACGAATACACGCTGAGCAACCTGCGCTTCGCTCAGGCAGTCGAACCCGACAACACCGATATTGCCCATCGCCTTGCCGAAGTGACCCGCTGGCGCAACGAAAACCGGATCAGCCTGCCTTCAACAATGGCTCTCGAACGACTGACCAATCCCTTCCTGCGCACCCATGAAACATCCGTTAAAGAAAAAGCGGACGAACGGAGCGGTCACGAAAACACCTCTCAAACGGCTGTTTTCGCCACCTTGAGAGCCTGGAAAGACAAGTTCTGAGTGACACTCAAACCGCAATAAAATTCTGAAAGGTTGACCGACGGCAGCACGCTTTCTAGAATCGCCCGACATTTTCGTCTGGATGCACCCCCCGAACAATGTCGTCATCTATAAGCAAGCCGGTAAATTCGGACGCATTGACTCGGTTGGCTCAGGCCGTGGCCGTAGCCGCGAGTGCCCTGTTGGCAGGCTGCCAAACCACTGCCAACGTCGAACCCGTCAGCGCTCATCGCGCGCCAAACCTGGCCGCCGGCATCAAGCAAAAGCCCATCTTCCTGTCTCAGAAGCCTGTCGTTCCTCTGGCCCCGCCTCAAGATGTATGGGAGCGGATGCGCCAGGGTTTCCAGTTGCAGCAAGGCAACGATCAAAACCCGCGTATTGACCAGCAGCGCCTGTGGTTCGCCAACAATCCTTCCTTTCTGGAAAACGCCGGCGAACGCGGCAGCCTGTACATGCATTACATCGTTGAGCGTCTGGAAGAGCGCAACATGCCGCTCGAACTGGCCCTGCTCCCGGTCATCGAAAGTGCCTACAACCCGATGGCTGTGTCACGCAGCCAGGCCGTAGGCCTCTGGCAGTTCATACCGTCAACCGGGCGCTACTTCAATCTGCGCCAGACCAATTTCTATGACGGCCGTCGCGACATCCAGGCGTCGACTGTCGCAGCGCTGGACTACCTGACACGCCTGCATGACATGTTCAATGGCGACTGGCTGCTGGCCCTCGCGGCCTATAACGCCGGTGAAGGCACCGTCAGCCGCGCCATCGAGCGCAACGACAAGCTCAACCTGCCGACTGACTACTGGAACCTGCCTCTGCCGCAGGAAACCCGCGACTATGTGCCCAAGCTCCTGGCATTGTCCCAGGTGGTCCTGTCGCCTGAAGCGTATGGCGTCAACCTCAACCCGATCGCCAACGAGCCCTACTTTGAAGTCGTCGAGCTGAACAAGCGCGTTGACCTGTCCAAGGTGGCCAGCGCAGCCGACATCGACGAAGACGAGCTCATCCAGCTCAATCCAGCTTTCAAGAAACGTCTGACCATCGACGGCCCTCAGCATTTGCTGGTGCCGACGTCCAAGGCGCAACTGCTGACGGCAAGTCTGTCGACCATGAAGCAGGAAGAACTGGTTGCCTGGCAGCCTTATCGGGTTCGTCGCGGCGACACGCTTGAAAGCCTCGCAAGCCGCTATCAGGTGACCGTCAGTTCGCTGAAAGGCAATAACAAGCTGGCTGGTAATAAACTTAAAGTCGGCCAGTCACTGAGCATTCCGGTCAAGCCAGGCCTGAATTCCTCTGCTCCAGTATTCGAAGCACTGGCCAGCAACGACAAGCCATCACGCAGCCGCACCTACAAGGTGAAGAACGGCGATAATCTGACCACCATTGCGCAAGCCAACAAAGTGGATGTCGAGGACCTTCAGCGCTGGAACAAATTGTCCGGCAAGAAACTCAGGATCGGTCAGACCCTGGTGATGCAGGATGCGACCAAAGCCAGCAGCAAGTCGGTCGCCAGCGCCAAGGACAGCGAAAAGAAATCCATGCAATACAAGATCCAGAAAGGCGACTCCATGTACATCGTCGCCAAGCGCTTCAACGTCGAGATGCAACATCTCAAACGCTGGAACCCACGTACCGGCCAGGCCCTCAAACCCGGCCAGACTCTGACCGTCTACCTGCCTCACTGATGGCTGTCGGGCTTGCCTGGAAATGACCTTGGGGCAAGCGGACAGCCTGCCCTGCGGCGCGCGGTCTTTTTCCTGTCGGGACAAGCTGTTACTGTTAGCGACCCGAAAGCCCAAGTCGCCTGGATCGTGATACGTCCCTTCCTGCTAATCGTCAGTCTGGCCTTGAGCTTCTGTGCCAACGCAACCATCACCGAGAGTCATGGTTACGCGCAGTTTGGCGTCCTCAAGTACCCAGGCAGCTTTACTCATTTCGACTGGGTCAATCCCGAGGCGCCGAAGGGTGGCACCTTGAGAATGATGGCGTTCGGCACCTTCGACACACTCAACCCCTATACCTTCAAGGGCAGCAGCCCGGTCTCGACAGGTAATTTCCTGCAATATGGCGTCAACGAGCTCAACGAGCCGCTGATGGTCGGCACCGGTCAGTACGACCCGTCAGGCGATGAACCCACTTCGAGTTACGGCCTGATCGCACAGTCGGTGGAGTACAGCGATGACCGCAGCTGGGTAGTCTTCAACATCCGCCCGCAGGCACGCTTCCACGATGGCAAGCCAATCACTGCCTACGACGTGGCCTTTTCCTACCGCACGCTGCTCAAGGACGGCCACCCCCAGTACCGCACGGCGCTTCAGGAAGTGCAGCGTGTCGACATCCTCAACCGACACCGTATCCGCTTTGTTTTCAAGCGTGCCGGTAACCCTCTGCTGATTCTGCGCCTCGGTGAACTGCCCGTCCTGCCGCAACATTACTGGAAAGGGCGCGACTTCAAGGCGACGACGTTCGAGCCTCCACTGGGCAGCGGGCCGTACCGGATTACCCGCGTACAGCCGGGTCGTCAGCTGGTGTTCGAGCGGGTCAAGGATTACTGGGGCGAGGATCTGCCGGTCAACCGCGGCAAATACAATTTTGATCGCGTCGAGGTGGAGTTTTACCGCGACAGCGACGTGGCCTTCGAAGCCTTCAAAGCGGGCGAATTCGACATCTATATCGAGCATCAGGCCAAGAACTGGGCCAACGGCTACGATTTTCCGGCGGTCGCCCGGGGCGATGTGATCAAGGCGCAGATCCCGCACCGGATTCCGACCCAGACCCAAGGCCTGTTCATGAACACTCGTCGCGCTGCGTTCTCGGACATACGTGTCAGGGAAGCGCTGGGGTTGCTGTTCAATTTCGAATGGACCAACCGCACGCTGTTCAGCGACGCCTATGCCCGCTCGATCAGTTACTACCCCAACAGCGAATTCTCTGCGACAGGTGTGCCCATCGGCGCCGAATGGCTGGCATTGGCGCCGTATCGCGACGTGCTGACGCCGAGCCTGTTCACGCAACCGTTCACCCCATCGAAAACTGACGGCGGCGGCCTGCCGCGTGACACCTTGCGCAAGGCGCTGGGCCTGCTGGCAGACGCTGGCTGGAAGCTTTCCGATCAGGGTTTGCTCAACGCGAACAAACAGCCGTTGCGCTTCGAGATCCTGCTGGTCAACCCGAACCTTGAGCGCATCCTGCAACCGTACATCGAGGACCTGCGACGCCTGGGCATCAACGTGAGCCTTCGCACCGTCGATCGTGCCCAGTACAAGCAGCGCCTCGACCGGTTCGATTTCGACATGATCCTGATGACTCTGCAGCAGACACTGAGCCCCGGCCTTGAGCAATGGCAGTATTTCCATTCCAGCCAGGCCACGATCAATGGCAGCAAGAATTATGCAGGTGTCGCCAACCCGGTGGTCGATGGCCTGCTCAACAAACTGCTGGCCGCACAGACCCGTGATGAGCAGGTGGCAACCGCCCGCGCACTGGATCGCGTGCTGTTGTCGCAGCATTACAGCATTCCCAATTGGTACCTGAACAATCATCGCCTTGCTTATCGCAATCGATTCGCCATGGTCACCACCCCGCCCTACACATTGGGGCTGCGCGCGTGGTGGCTCAAGTCTCTGGAGAAGCCTTGATGAACCCTTTGCATTCCCTGCGCACGCAGGCTGCGATCCTGCTGCTGAGCGGCCTGGCCTGCACGGTGCAGGCAGCACCTCAGCACGCACTGACCCTTTACGACGAAGCGCCCAAGTACCCGGCCGACTTCAAGCACTTCGATTATGTGAACCCGGACGCGCCGAAGGGCGGGACATTCCGTCAGTCAGGCTTTGGCGGTTTTGACAGTCTCAACCCGTTCATCAACAAGGGCGTAGCCGCCGATGACATCGGCCTGATCTACGACACCCTCGCCCGATCGAGTCTGGATGAACCCTTTACCGAATACGGTCTGGTCGCGGGCAAGATCGAGAAAGCCCCGGACAACACCTGGGTGCGTTTCTATCTGCGCCCCGAGGCACGCTTCCATGACGGTCACCCTATTCGCGCCGAAGACGTCGAGTTCAGCTTCAAGACGCTGATGGAACATGGCTCGCCCATGTACCGTGGTTACTACGCAGGCGTTGATCAGGTGATCGTCGAGGACCCGCTGCGAGTGCTGTTCAAATTCAAACAAAGCGACAGCCGCGAGCTGCCGTTGATCCTCGGCCAGCTTCCGGTGCTGCCCAAGCACTTCTGGGCAACCCGGGATTTCAGCAAGGGCAACCTGGAATTTCCGCTGGGCAGTGGGCCCTATAAGGTCGTTGACGTGAAGGCAGGACGCTCGGTGCGTTATGAGCGGGTCAAGGACTACTGGGGCAAGGATCTGGCAATCAACAAGGGTCAGTACAATTTCGATGTCCTGACCACCGACTACTACCGCGACAACACCGTAGCCCTGGAAGCGGGCAAGGCCGGGCAATTCGATTACTGGCTGGAAACCAGCGCAAAAAACTGGGCGACCGCCTACGACACGCCAGCAGTTCGAGACGGGCGACTGATCAAAGAAGAAATCCCCAATGGCAACCCGACCGGCATGCAGGGTTTTATCTTCAACCTGCGCAAGCCGGTGTTTCAGGATGTGCGCGTGCGCGAAGCGCTGACCTTGCTGCTGGATTTCGAATGGACCAACAAGCAACTGTTCAACGGCTCCTACAGCCGTACGAAGAGTTACTTCGACAATTCGGAAATGGCCTCAAGCGGCCTGCCGTCAGCTGCGGAATTGAAAATTCTCGAACCGCTGCGCGGCAAAATCCCCGACCGGGTATTCACCGAAGCCTTCACGCTGCCGGTGAACGACGCCAGCGGCATGATACGACCGCAACAACGCCGGGCGTTCCAGCTATTGCAGGAAGCAGGCTGGAAGATCGTCGACGACAAGATGGTCGACAAGCAGGGCAATCCGGTGAAGCTGGAGTTCCTGATAGCCCAGACCGAGTTCGAGCGGATCCTGCTGCCGTACAAGCGTAACCTGAGCGATCTGGGCATCGAACTGGTGATCCGTCGCGCCGACGTGTCACAGTACGTCAACCGCCTCCGCTCGCGTGACTACGACATGATCGTCAGCAGCTTTCCGCAATCCAGCTCGCCGGGCAACGAACAGCGGGTGTATTTCGATTCATCAGGTGCCGACAACCCTGGCAGCCGCAATTTCATGGGCCTCAAGGACCCCGCCGTCGATACGCTGGTCAACGGCCTGATCAATGCTGACTCGCGTGAAAGCCTGATCAACCACACCAAAGCGCTGGACCGTGTGTTGCTGTGGGGTTTCTACGTGTTGCCCAACTGGCACATCAAGACCTGGCGCGTCGCCTATTGGAACCACATTGCTCACCCCAAAGCCGAAGCGCTATCGGACATCGGTCTGATGACCTGGTGGGCCAGACCGGACGCCAAGCCTGTTGCAGGGCCTCCACCGTCACCTGACCAGGCCGCCCCGGCGAGCACGGAGCAATAACATGCTGGCTTATATTCTCCGACGGCTACTGCTGATCATTCCGACCCTGTTCGGCATTTTGATCATCAACTTCATCATCATCCAGGCCGCCCCCGGTGGCCCGGTCGAGCAGATGATCGCCAAGATCGAAGGCTTCGAAGGCGCCACCAGCCGCATTGCCGGCGGCGGCGCAGAGGTTTCGGTGGCAGGCTCCAACTACCGTGGCGCACAAGGCCTGGACCCGGCACTGGTCAAGGAAATCGAGCGGATGTACGGCTTCGACAAATCCGCGCCGGAACGCTTGTGGATCATGATCAAGAACTACGCGACGCTGGATTTTGGCGACAGCTTTTTCCGGGACGCCAAAGTCATCGACCTGATTGTCGAGAAAATGCCTGTCTCCATATCGCTGGGGTTATGGAGCACCCTGATCATGTACCTGGTGTCGATACCGCTGGGCATCGCCAAGGCCACCCGCCACGGCAGCCAGTTCGACGTATGGACCAGTTCGGCGATCATCGTCGGTTACGCCATACCGGCATTTCTGTTCGCGATCCTGCTGATCGTGGTGTTTGCCGGTGGCAGCTATTTCAACTGGTTCCCGCTCCGTGGGTTGACCTCCAACAACTTCGAAGAGCTGAGCACCGCAGGCAAGATCTTCGATTATTTCTGGCACCTGGTACTGCCAGTCACAGCGCTGGTGATCGGTAACTTCGCGACCATGACCCTGCTGACCAAGAACAGCTTCCTCGATGAAATCGGCAAGCAGTACGTGATCACCGCCAAGGCCAAGGGCCTGAGCAATCACAAAGTCTTGTACGGCCACGTGTTCCGCAACGCCATGCTGCTGGTGATCGCAGGCTTCCCATCGGCATTCATCGGTATTTTCTTCACCGGCTCACTGCTGGTGGAAGTGATTTTCTCGCTGGACGGTCTGGGACTGATGAGCTTCGAAGCCGCGATCAACCGGGATTACCCGGTGGTGTTTGGCACGTTGTTCATCTTTACCCTGCTGGGGCTGGTGGTGAAGCTGATCGGTGACATCACCTACACGCTGGTAGACCCGCGCATCGACTTCGAAAGCAGGAAGCATTGATATGAAGCTGTCTCCTCTCAATCGCCGCCGCTTCGAACGCTTCAAGGCCAACAAGCGCGGTTGGTGGTCTCTGTGGCTGTTCCTGCTCCTGTTCGGCCTCAGCCTCGGCGCCGAACTGATCGCCAACGACAAGCCGCTGGCCGTACGTTACGACGGCCAATGGTACTTTCCGGTCCTGGAACGCTATCCGGAAACCACCTTCGGCGGAGAATTCCCGCTGGAGGCCAATTACAAGAGCCCTTACATCAAGGAGCTGCTGGCGGCCAAAGACGGCTGGACCCTCTGGGCGCCGATTCCTTACAGCTACCAGAGCATCAATTACGACCTGAAAGTGCCGGCACCCGCGCCGCCATCGAGAGACAACTGGCTGGGTACTGACGATCAGGGCCGCGACGTACTGGCCCGGGTCATCTACGGCTTCAGGATTTCGGTGCTGTTTGCGCTGACCCTGACCATTCTGAGCTCGATCATCGGCGTGGTCGCTGGCGCATTGCAGGGCTTTTACGGCGGCTGGGTCGACCTGCTCGGCCAGCGCTTCCTGGAAGTCTGGTCGGGGTTACCGGTGCTGTACCTGCTAATCATCCTCGCCAGCTTTGTGCAGCCCAACTTCTGGTGGCTGCTGGGCATCATGTTGCTGTTTTCGTGGATGAGCCTGGTCGATGTGGTGCGCGCCGAGTTCCTGCGCGGGCGTAATCTGGAATACGTACGCGCGGCCAGAGCGCTGGGCATGGAAAACGGCGCAATCATGTTCCGCCATATTCTGCCCAACGCCATGGTATCGACCATGACGTTCATGCCATTCATCCTCACCGGCGCCATCGGCACCCTGACCGCCCTGGACTTTTTGGGCTTCGGCCTGCCCGCCGGGTCGCCTTCGCTGGGCGAACTGGTCGCTCAGGGCAAGTCCAATCTTCAGGCGCCATGGCTGGGCATCAGTGCCTTTGCGGTACTGGCCGTCATGCTCAGCCTGCTGGTATTCATCGGCGAATCCGCGCGTGATGCCTTCGACCCAAGGAAATAAGATGAACAATGACAATCTGATCGAAATCCGCGATCTGGCGGTCGAGTTCGTGACAGGCGACTCTCGCCAACGGGTGGTCGAGAACATCAGCTTCGATATTCGTCGCGGTGAGACTCTGGCGTTGGTGGGCGAAAGTGGCTCGGGCAAGTCGGTGACCGCACATTCGATTCTGCGCCTGCTGCCCTACCCCATTGCCAGCCATCCGAGCGGCATCATTCGCTACGCGGGCGAGGACCTGCTGAAGGTCGAAGAAAAAAAGCTGCGTTCGATTCGCGGCAACCGCATCGCCATGATCTTTCAAGAGCCGATGACGTCGTTGAACCCGTTGCACTCGGTGGAAAAACAGATCAACGAAGTGCTCGGTCTGCACAAAGGCCTGACCGGCAAGGCGGCCACCGAGCGCACGCTGGAGCTTCTGGAGCTTGTAGGCATTCCGGAACCACGCAAACGCCTCAGGGCGCTGCCACACGAGCTGTCAGGCGGTCAGCGACAACGAGTCATGATCGCGATGGCACTGGCCAACGAGCCTGAGCTACTGATTGCCGATGAGCCCACTACCGCGCTCGACGTGACGGTGCAGCTGAAAATCCTTGAATTGCTCAAGCAGTTGCAGGCGCGCATGGGCATGGCGCTGCTGCTGATCAGCCACGATTTGAACGTTGTGAAGCAAATAGCCAACCGAGTATGTGTCATGCAGCGCGGTTGCATCGTCGAACAGGCATCGTGCGAAGAGCTGTTCCGTGCTCCGCAGCATCCGTACACCAAAGTTTTGCTGAGTGCCGAGCCCAGCGGCGGTCCTTCGACCAACCCCGCGGGTGCTCCGTTACTGGAAGTCGAGAACCTGAAAGTCTGGTTCCCGATCAAGAAAGGCCTGCTCAAGCGCACCGTGGACCACGTCAAAGCGGTAGACGGTATTCGCTTCAGCCTGCCACAAGGGCAAACACTGGGTATCGTGGGTGAAAGCGGGTCGGGCAAATCGACGCTGGGCCTGGCGATTTTGCGACTCATCGCCAGTCAGGGCAGCATTCGGTTCAACGGCACGCCGCTGGACAACCTGTCACAGCAGCAGATTCGTCCGCTGCGCCGACAGATGCAGGTCGTCTTCCAGGACCCGTTCGGCAGTTTGAGCCCACGCATGTCGGTGAGTGATATCGTGGGGGAAGGCCTTCGAATTCACGGTATGGGCACCGCCGCCGAGCAGGAAACGGCGATCATCGAAGCCCTCAGGGAGGTAGGTCTGGATCCGGATACACGGCACCGCTACCCGCATGAGTTCTCCGGTGGTCAGCGGCAGCGGATTGCAATTGCCCGTGCGCTGGTGCTCAAACCGGCGCTGATTCTGCTGGACGAGCCGACTTCGGCACTCGACCGGACAGTACAGCGTCAGGTGGTAGAGCTGCTTCGCTCGCTGCAAACCAAGTACAACCTGACGTATCTGTTTATCAGCCATGACCTGGCTGTCGTCAAAGCGTTAAGCCACCAGTTGATGGTGGTCAAACAAGGCCAAGTGGTCGAACAGGGTGCAGCGCAGGCTATCTTCGCTGCACCGCAACATACTTATACACAGCAGCTGCTGGAGGCCGCCTTTTTGGCGCCGGTAGCTGTCGATTAACCTGAAGAGGAACAACACATGGGTTTTCTCGCCGGTAAGCGCGTCCTGATCGTCGGTGTCGCCAGTAAACTGTCCATCGCATCCGGCATCGCTGCCGCCATGCATCGTGAAGGTGCAGAGCTTGCTTTCACCTATCAGAACGACAAACTCAAGGGCCGTGTCGAAGAGTTCGCCGCAGGCTGGGGTTCCAACCCTGAGCTGTGCTTCCCTTGCGACGTGGCCAGCGATGAAGAGATCGCCAAGGTCTTCGAAGCACTGAGCAAGAAGTGGGACGGCCTGGACGTGATCGTTCACTCGGTCGGCTTCGCACCGGGCGACCAGCTGGATGGCGACTTCACCGAAGCCACCACCCGCGACGGTTTCCGTATCGCTCACGACATCAGCGCCTACAGCTTCGTGGCCCTGGCCAAAGCCGGCCGCGAAATGATGAAAGGCCGTAATGGCAGCCTGCTGACCCTGTCTTACCTGGGCGCAGAGCGCACCATGCCCAACTACAACGTCATGGGCATGGCCAAGGCCAGCCTGGAAGCCGGCGTTCGTTACCTGGCAGGCAGCCTTGGTCCGGAAGGCACCCGTGTCAACGCCGTATCGGCAGGCCCGATCCGTACTCTGGCCGCATCGGGCATCAAGAACTTCCGCAAGATGCTGGCTGCCAACGAAGCGCAGACTCCTCTGCGCCGTAACGTGACCATCGACGAAGTCGGCAATGCCGGCGCATTCCTGTGCTCGGACCTGGCATCGGGTATCAGCGGTGAGATCATGTACGTCGACGGCGGCTTCAACACCACCGCGATGGGCAACATCGAAGAGTAAAACGCCAACTGCCGCTCATCACGAGCGGCACTTTTTGTGCGAATTTCGAAATCAGAACTTCTCGATCTTCGCCTTGCTTTCCAGCTGTGCACGGAACGCCGCGAAGTCCTGCTGACCAGCACGCGATGACAGGAACCGGCGGTATTGCGCCTTCTCTGCATCAGTTGGTGCAGCCGCCTGATTCACGCCATTGAGGCGCACGATCACGAAGCTGCCATCTGCTGCCGTCTGGCTCGCAAACTCAGGCTTGCCATCAGGCTTGGGCATGCGGAACAGGGTTTGCAGAACAGCAGGATCGACACCTTCCTGACCACGTGCAACCGCTTCCATGACCTTCCATTCGTGACCTTCCTGCTTGGCCGCGTAAGGGATCTTGCCGTCGCGCAATCCAGCCAGCAGAGCTTCGCCCTTGGCCTTGACGGCAGCACTCGCGTGCTCTTTCAGGAGTTGCGCGCGAATCGAGCTGGCAACGCTCTCAAGCGGCAACTGCTGGGGTTGCAGGTGCTCTTTGGAGCGCACCACCACGACAGTCTCCGGGTCCAGTTCCAGCGTATTGCTGTTGGAGCCTTCTTCCAGCACTTCCGGGCTGAACGCAGCCTGGATAACAGCGCGGTTGGCTGTCAGGCCTTCACCGCCTTCACGACCGAACGGCGCAGTGGTCTGAACCTTCAGGCCCAGATCCTGAGCCGGCTGTGCCAGGTCGGACGATTCGAACGCCGAGTCTTCCAGCTGCTTGGTCACTTCAACGAACTTCTGCTCGACCTGTTGCGACTTGAGGTCGCTGGTCAGCTTGTCCTTGAGGCTGGCAAAAGTTGGAACCGACGGCGCTTCAATACCCAGAAGCTTGATCAGGTGCCAGCCGAAATCGGTGCGTACCGGTTGCGAAACCTGATCCTTGTTCAGCGCATACAGCGCCTCTTCAAAGGCCGGGTCGTAAACGCCCTTGCCTGCGAAGCCCAGGTCACCACCCTTGTTCGACGAACCCGGGTCCTGGGAAAACTCCTTGGCCAGCGCCGCAAAGTCTTCGCCCTTGGCCAGACGTTGCTGAATCTCTTCGATCTTGGCCTTGGCCTGCTGATCGTTCAGCTTGTCGTTCACTTCGATCAGGATGTGCGCGGCACGACGCTGCTCGGAGAGATTGGCGATTTCCTTCTGATAAGCCGCCTGGAGGTCTTCGTCCTTGACCTGCACCTTGTCGAAGAAAGACGACTTCTTCAATTCGATGTAATCAAGCACCACCTGCTCAGGACTCATGAACTCCTTGGCGTGCTGGTCGTAGTGAGCCTTGACTTCGTCATCGGTCACTTTGACCGCAGAGGCATCGGCCGGCAGCGTCAGCGAAGCGAAATCACGCGTCTGCTTTTCAAGACGGGCAAACGCTTCAACCTGTGCGTCGGTCACGAACGCACTGCCCGCTACACCTGCGCGTACCTGGCCGATGAGCATTTCCTGCCCAAGCATCTGGCGGAACTGCATACGGCTGTAGCCCAGTTGACGGATTACCTGGTCGAAACGGTCAGCACTGAATTTGCCGTCGACCTGAAACTCAGGCGTCTGCAAAAGCTGCTGATCGAGTGCGGCGTCGGAGAACGAAAACTTCGCGTCGGTTGCGCCCTGTAGCAGCAGCTTGCGGTCAATCAACCCCTTGAGGGCCGATTCACGCAGCAGCTTCTCGTCCAGCATCGCAGGATCGAAATCCTTGCCCAACTGCTGGGACAGTTGCTGGGCCAACTGACGGCGTTGCATGTCGACGGCCTGACTCAACTCATTCTGAGTGATGTCCTCACCGTTGACTTCAGCGGCGTTCTGCTTGTTGCTGGTGGCGGTAAACATCGCTTCGATGCCAGTGAAGGCCATCAGCGCGATGATAATTCCGATGATTGTCTTGGCAATCCAGCCCTGTGAATTGTCCCTGATGTTCTGCAGCATTGCGTCCCCCAAAACGGTTGAACCGGCTAACCAACCGCGGAGCGTGGGTAGAAAGCGGATAGAAGAAAGGCGCATCCGAGGATGCGCCTTCTCGTAACTGACGGAGCGGGAGGGCTCGAACCCTTCGGTGTTGCAACCGATTGCACCACCGCTCCGTCACTGAGCCGGAAAGAATCCGGCCCAGTGGGCAAAGGCTTGAAGAGGCTTAGTTGACAGCTTCTTTCAGGGCTTTACCGGCTTTGAAACCTGGTTTCTTGGCAGCAGCGATTTCCAGCGTCTTACCGGTCTGAGGATTGCGACCGATGCGAGCAGGACGATCAGTGACAGAGAACGTACCAAAGCCAACCAAAACAACCGAGTCGCCAGCCTTCAGAGCGCCAGTGACGGATTCGATCACTGCGTCCAGCGCACGGCCAGCAGCAGCTTTCGGGATATCAGCAGATGCAGCGATAGCATCAATCAGTTCCGACTTGTTCACTCTAAGTCCCCTTATCTCTATATTGAGTATGTTTCTAAGTTTTAGGTGTTAAGCAAAACGAGCGCTGGAAGGCCTGCTGGTACTTGCTTTAAAGAGCCGCTTTATAACAAGGGCTCTAAAAAGCTGTCAAGGAAGCCTGTCCAGTCTTAATGCGTGCTAATTCTTTCCTTAGAGTCAGACTCGCGTTTTTCGTCCTTCGCAACCCTGTCCGGAGCCACATCGGGCAAGGGCTCCGGCGCGTATTGCAGCGCAATTTGCAGGACTTCGTCAATCCATTTAACGGGTTTGATTTGCAGATCCTGCTTGATGTTGTCAGGAATCTCCTTCAAATCACGCACGTTTTCTTCAGGAATGATGACCGTCTTGATACCACCACGGTGAGCAGCCAGAAGTTTTTCCTTCAAACCACCGATCGCCAGCACCTGCCCACGCAAGGTAATTTCACCAGTCATGGCCACGTCCGCACGCACCGGAATCTGGGTCAATGCAGACACCAGCGCCGTGCACATGCCCACGCCCGCGCTTGGACCGTCCTTCGGAGTGGCCCCCTCAGGCATGTGAATATGCGTGTCGTGTTTCTCGTGGAAGTCCGCTGAAATGCCCAGACTACGGGCCCTGCTGCGCACGACGGTCTGCGCGGCAGTGATGGATTCGACCATCACATCGCCCAGCGAACCGGTCTTGATCAACTGACCTTTGCCCGGCACGACGGCAGCTTCGATGGTCAGCAATTCACCGCCCACCTGCGTCCACGCAAGGCCTGTCACCTGACCGATCTGGTCCTGTTGCTCTGCCAGCCCGTAACGGAATTTACGCACGCCCAGGAAGTGCTCAAGCAGCTCCGCCGTGACATGAACGGCAAAACGTTTTTCCAGGGTGTGCTCTTTGACTGCCTTGCGGCAGACCTTGGCAATCTGGCGCTCAAGACCCCGCACGCCCGCTTCGCGGGTGTAATAACGGATGATGTCGCGGATCGCTTCCTCGTCGAATTCGATCTCGCCCTTCTTCAGACCGTTGGCCTGAATCTGCTTTGGCGAGAGGTATTTGACGGCGATGTTGATCTTTTCATCTTCGGTGTAGCCCGGCAGGCGAATCACTTCCATCCGGTCCAGCAGCGCTGGCGGGATGTTCATCGAGTTCGAAGTGCACAGGAACATGACGTCGGAAAGGTCGTAATCGACTTCAAGGTAATGATCGTTGAAGTTGTGGTTCTGCTCGGGGTCAAGAACCTCAAGCAATGCCGAAGCCGGATCGCCACGCATGTCACTGCCCATCTTGTCGATTTCATCGAGCAGGAACAGCGGGTTGCGGACCCCCACTTTGGTCATCTTTTGTATCAATCTTCCTGGCATCGAACCAATGTAAGTCCGGCGATGACCACGGATTTCAGCCTCGTCACGTACGCCGCCAAGCGCCATACGGACAAATTTGCGGTTGGTGGCGCTGGCAATCGACTCGGCGAGAGACGTCTTACCCACACCCGGTGGACCTACCAGGCACAGAACAGGACCACGAATTTTCTTCACGCGCTTTTGCACAGCGAGGTATTCGAGAATGCGCTCCTTGACCTCGTCCAGACCATAGTGGTCGGCGTCGAGAATGGATTCAGCACGCGCCAGGTCCAGACGCACCTTGCTCTGGGCCTTCCACGGTACCTGAACCAGCCAGTCGATGTAGGAGCGCACCACGGTTGCCTCAGCAGACATCGGCGACATCTGCTTGAGCTTGTTCAACTCGGCAGTCGCCTTGGTCAGCGCATCCTTTGGCAAGCCAGCAGCATCGATACGCTTTTTCAGCTCTTCGATTTCATTGTGACCTTCGTCACCGTCACCCAGCTCTTTTTGAATGGCCTTCATCTGCTCATTCAGGTAATACTCGCGCTGGCTGCGCTCCATTTGTTTCTTCACACGACCGCGAATGCGTTTTTCGACCTGCAACAGGTCGATTTCGGCATCCAGCAAGGCCAGCACGTGCTCGACACGGGCTGACAGGTCGATAATCTCGAGGATTTCCTGCTTCTGCTCGATCTTGAGCGCCATGTGCGCCGCCATGGTGTCTACCAGGCGACCAGGCTCATCGATGCTGTTGAGCGACGACAGGACCTCGGCAGGGACTTTCTTGCCCAACTGCACATATTGCTCGAACTGAGCCAGCAGGCTGCGCACAAACACTTCGGACTCACGGTCCGGCGCGTCGACTTCGTCAATGAGCGCGACTTCAGCGCGGTAATGGCCGTCGACTTCGATGAAGCGCTCTACCGAACCGCGCTGCTCGCCTTCGACCAGCACCTTGACGGTGCCGTCCGGCAATTTCAGCAACTGCAATACGGTTGCAATGGTACCGACGCTATACAGAGCCTGCTCGTCAGGATCGTCGTCAGCCGGGTTTCTTTGCGCGAGCAACAGGATTTGCTTGTCGCCCGTCATCGCTGCCTCAAGGGCTTCGATAGACTTCTCGCGCCCCACGAACAGCGGGATAACCATGTGCGGATAAACCACGACATCACGCAATGGCAAAAGAGGCAATTCGATGGTGGTCTTCATGATTTCGCCTCTACGGCGGCCAAGTGGCCGGAACACATGGAATTAGCTTGAAGCCAAGATGGGGGTAGTGTCTGAAAAAAACAAGCTCTAGCACCCCGTCCGGTCAAGATCAGTTTCTTCTACAAGACGAACGTGCGCGCTGAAAATGCAAAAGGGGACCCGCTGGGCCCCCTTTCGTGTCTCTTCACGCGGCGACAGAACTACCTGTCACGCGTCAGGAGCAACCTTGGCAGGCGGCTCGCTGTTTTCGTAAATCAACAACGGCTTGGACGTGCCATCGATCACGCTTTCGTCGATCACCACCTTGCTCACGTCGGTTTGCGACGGGATTTCGTACATGGTGTCGAGCAGAACGCCTTCGAGTATGGAGCGCAAGCCACGAGCCCCCGTCTTGCGCTCAAGCGCGCGACGAGCAACCGACTTCAGCGCGTCAGTGCGGAACTCAAGGTCCACACCTTCCATTTCAAACAGCTTGGCGTACTGCTTGGTCAGCGCGTTCTTCGGCTCGGTGAGGATCTGCATCAGCGCAGCCTCGTCCAGCTCGTCAAGCGTGGCCAATACAGGCAAACGGCCCACGAATTCCGGGATGAGACCGAACTTGACCAGATCGTCAGGCTCGACTTCACGCAGGGACTCGCCCACCTTCTTGCCTTCTTCCTTGCTGCGGACTTCGGCGTTGAAACCGATACCGCCACGGGTGGAACGGTTTTGAATGACCTTTTCCAGGCCCGAGAAGGCGCCACCGCAGATAAACAGGATGTTACGCGTGTCCACCTGCAGGAATTCCTGCTGTGGGTGCTTGCGACCGCCCTGGGGCGGAACGGAAGCCACGGTACCTTCGATCAGTTTCAGCAGGGCTTGCTGCACGCCTTCACCGGAAACGTCACGAGTAATCGAAGGGTTGTCGGATTTGCGCGAAATCTTGTCGATTTCATCGATGTAGACAATGCCCATCTGGGCCTTCTCCACGTCGTAATCACATTTCTGCAACAGCTTCTGAATAATGTTTTCCACGTCCTCACCGACATAACCTGCTTCGGTCAGGGTCGTGGCGTCAGCGATGGTGAACGGCACATTAAGCAAGCGGGCCAGTGTTTCAGCCAGCAGCGTCTTGCCTGAGCCCGTAGGGCCGATCAGCAGGATGTTGCTTTTGCCGAGTTCCACGTCATCGTTTTTCTTGTCGCGCTGGTTCAGACGCTTGTAGTGGTTGTACACCGCTACTGCGAGAACCTTTTTGGCACGCTCCTGACCGATTACATACTGGTCAAGGATGCCGCTGATTTCTTTAGGCGAAGGCAATTTATGCGCGCTGCTTTCAGCCTGTGCTTCCTGCACCTCCTCGCGGATGATGTCATTGCACAGGTCGACGCACTCGTCGCAGATAAAGACCGAGGGGCCGGCAATCAACTTACGCACTTCATGCTGGCTTTTGCCACAGAAGGAGCAATAGAGCAATTTGCCGTTGTCCTCGCCGTTGCGGGTGTCAGTCATTCGATCGATCCAATCCGGTAGGCTTGCAACACAAGATGAAGGCTATTGCGGGCTTTTTCAAGTCCGCAGGCGGTCAGCTGAGCCGACCCCCTACATTTTGAGCCGCTTAGGCAGGCATTTGACGCTTGTTGATCACCGAGTCGATCAGGCCGTATTCAGCTGCTCGCTCTGCGCTCATGAAGTTGTCACGCTCGGTATCACGCTCGATGGTCTCAAGGCTTTGACCGGTGTGATGCGCCAGCAACGAGTTCAGACGATGGCGAATATGCAGGATTTCCTTGGCATGAATGTCGATGTCCGACGCCTGCCCCTGGAAACCGCCCAGTGGCTGGTGAATCATCATGCGCGAGTTCGGCAGGCAGTGACGCTTGCCCTCTGCACCGCCAGCCAGCAGGAACGCACCCATGCTGCACGCCTGACCGATACAGATGGTCGACACGTCAGGCTTGATGAACTGCATGGTGTCGTAGATCGACATGCCTGCAGTCACCGAACCGCCCGGTGAGTTGATGTAGAGATGGATATCCTTGTCCGGGTTTTCCGCTTCAAGGAACAGCAGTTGCGCCGCGATAAGGTTGGCCATGTAGTCCTCTACCGGACCAACCATAAAGATCACCCGCTCCTTGAGGAGGCGCGAGTAGATGTCATAGGCGCGTTCGCCACGGGCGGACTGCTCGATAACCATCGGGACCAGGCCGCCAGCGGCCTGGATGTCAGAGTTCTGCTGAATATAAGAATTGCGGGACATGTCCTGCATTCACTCCCAAATAGTCGAGTCTTGAATACGCACAAGCCAGCGCGAAGGCTGGCTTGTGAGTGTTTTCGAACGAAAGGAGAAATCAGTCGGCTTTTGGAGCTTCCACCGGCTTGACAGCTTCTTCGTAGGAGACCGATTTGTCGGTCACGCTAGCTTTCTGCAAAACAGTATCTACAACTTGCTCTTCGAGCACAACAGAACGTACTTCGTTCATCTGCTGCTCGTTCTTGTAGTACCAGGCCACGACCTGCTCAGGCTCCTGGTAAGCGGAAGCCATTTCCTGAATCAGGTCGCGAACGCGAGCGTCATCAGGCTTCAGGTCGAACTGCTTGACGACTTCAGCAACGATCAGACCCAGCTCAACGCGACGCTTGGCCTGCTCTTCGAACAGCTCTGCCGGCAGTTGGTCAGGCTTGATGTTGCCGCCGAACTGCTGAACAGCCTGCACGCGCAGACGGTTTACTTCGTTTTCCAGCAGCGATTTAGGCACTTCGATCGGGTTGGCAGCCAACAGACCGTCCATGACCTGATTCTTGACCTTGGATTTGATCGCCTGACGCAGCTCGCGCTCCATGTTCTTGCGAACTTCGGTGCGGAAGCCGTCGATGCCGGTTTCCTTGATGCCGAACTGCTTGAAGAACTCTTCGTTCAGCTCAGGCAGCTTTGGCTCGGAAACAGTGTTGACGGTGACGGTGAACTCGGCTGCCTTGCCGGCCAGCTCAAGGTTCTGATAATCGTCCGGGAACGTGACGTTCAGAACGCGCTCTTCGCCCGCCTTGGCGCCAACCAGACCATCTTCGAAACCAGGGATCATGCGGCCAGAACCCAGAACCAGCTGGGTACCGGTAGCAGAACCGCCAGCGAAGACTTCGCCGTCAACCTTGCCCACGAAATCGATGTTCAGCTGGTCTTCGTTCTGAGCGGCGCGAGCGGCCTCTTCAAAACGGACGTTCTGCTTGCGCAGCACTTCCAGCATGTTGTCCAGATCGCCGTCGGCCACTTCAGCAGACAGGCGCTCTACCGCGATGCCGTCGAAACCGGCAACGGTGAACTCAGGGAATACTTCGAACGTGGCGATGTATTCCAGGTCCTTGCCCTTTTCGAAGGACTTGGGCTCTACCGATGGTGCGCCAGCCGGGTTCAGCTTCTGCTCGACCACTGCTTCATAGAAGGTAGCCTGAATCAGATCACCCAGTGCTTCCTGACGCGCGCCATCTTCATAACGCTGACGGATAACGCTCATAGGCACTTTGCCTGGGCGGAAGCCCGGGATCTTGGCTTTACGGGCGGTCTGCTGCAGACGCTTGTTGACTTCAGTCTCGATGCGTTCGGCAGGCACGCCAATGGTCATGCGGCGCTCAAGAGCGGAAGTATTTTCAACAGAAACTTGCATGGATATTCCTCGTTGCACAGACGTTAGCCGGCCGTTTCCGACCCCAGAATCAAGGGCATGCATTCTAGTGGGTCATTCTCAAGAAGTCACCCTAGTGAAAAAGGGCAGGTTAAGAGGAAGAAATCGGAGCGTCGACCGGCGAGGCGAACAATCACATCGCACAGTCGGCGAAGCGTCTGGCACGGCCTTCATGTAAGGAAGCATCTGCGCCGGACCACTACCGATTCCATCCACGTAGCGCGCCCCACTCGACCAGCGGCAGCAGGCCACCGGACCAGCGAGACGATGAAACCAATACGCTGAAACAAAAAAAGCCGCACTAGGCGGCTTTTTCTCGCAACCCGATAGAATCACTCAGGCTACTTGTATCTTGGTGCGGACGGAGAGACTCGAACTCTCACACCTTGCGGCGCTGGAACCTAAATCCAGTGTGTCTACCAATTCCACCACATCCGCATTAGAAACTTTTAAAGCAAAGGCGCCAGATTATAAGTCTGGCGCCCTTCTTAATATGGGGTGGACGATGGGGATCGAACCCACGACAACAGGAGTCACAATCCTGTGCTCTACCAACTGAGCTACGCCCACCATATTGCGTGACCGGTACAACTTACTTGCTGCGCCAAAGCTGCCTTGAATGGCGCACCCGGCAGGACTCGAACCTGCGACCATCCGCTTAGAAGGCGGATGCTCTATCCAGCTGAGCTACGGGCACTTATATAATCTGCATTCTTTTAAGGAGAACAAATTAAAAGGCTTTCAATCACACCGAGCCGATTTGCAACTCTGCCTGACCTAATCAACCAGTGCTAGCTTAACCAGTGCTGGGCTCTGCCCGGCAAGTGCGACGAATCTTATAGACGCCCCCCAAGGTCGTCAACTCTTTTTTAAAAAAAATTCAGCAAGATAAAGGAGTTAGCTGAATATGCCGATGACGCGCCTTTGCCCTCGCGTCATGTCATGCGAGAATGCGCGCTCATTTTATTTCCTCTCGATGGTTAATCACGCGTCATGACTGCAAAACTAATCGACGGCAAAGCGATCGCCGCCAGCCTGCGCCAGCAGATCGCCAAACGTGTCGCCGAACGTCGCCAGCAAGGCCTGCGCACGCCGGGCCTCGCGGTGATTCTGGTGGGCAGCGACCCCGCCTCCCAGGTGTATGTCTCTCACAAGCGCAAGGACTGCGAGGAAGTCGGCTTTATCTCACAGGCCTATGACCTGCCAGCCGACACCACTCAGGTTGCGCTGACCGAGTTGATCGATCGCCTCAATGAGGACGCCGCTGTCGATGGCATCCTGCTGCAATTGCCATTGCCCGCGCATCTGGACGCTTCTTTGTTGCTCGAGCGCATTCGCCCGGACAAGGACGTGGACGGTTTCCATCCTTATAACGTCGGCCGTCTCGCCCAGCGCATTCCTCTGCTGCGCCCGTGCACCCCGAAAGGGATCATGACCCTGCTGGAAAGTACCGGTGTCGATCTGTACGGGATGGATGCCGTCGTTGTCGGCGCATCCAACATCGTGGGTCGCCCCATGGCGATGGAGTTGTTGCTGGGTGGCTGCACCGTCACCGTAACGCATCGCTTCACCAAGGATCTGGCGGGCCATGTGGGCCGTGCTGACCTGGTGGTGGTCGCCGCTGGCAAGCCTGGCCTGGTCAAGGGTGAGTGGATCAAGCCCGGCGCCATCGTGATTGATGTCGGCATCAACCGTCAGGCTGACGGCAAGCTGGTGGGCGACGTCGTGTACGAAACCGCCCTGCCCCGCGCAGGCTGGATCACTCCGGTCCCTGGCGGCGTAGGCCCGATGACCCGCGCCTGCCTGCTGGAAAACACGTTGTACGCAGCAGAAACCCTGCACGACTGATCATTGCTGCGGACTGCGATCAGCACCGCTGCAAAACGCACCAATGAAAACGGCACCTCAAGAGGTGCCGTTTTGCATTTCGCCATGACTGGCTGTTTCACCGCTTACTTCTTGGCAGCTTCCCAGCTTTTCAGCAGGTCGGCATAAGCAATGGTTTCACCCTTCGGTTTCTCGTTGGCCAGCTTGCGCTGTGGTGCGAGGAACGCGCCGTTGCTCTTCTCTGCCTTGGTGTACCACTCTTCGGCCGAGGTTTCAGGGTTCATCTTCGGTGCACAACCACTGGCATCCTGAACCTTGGAACGCTCGATGCGCGTCATGATCGCATCCTGGTCCTTGGCCAGCCCGTCCAGTGCAGCCTGGGCGGTTTTCTCACCGGTTACAGCTTCAGCCACATGGCTCCACCACAACTGCGCCAGCTTCGGATAATCCGGAACGTTGGTGCCGGTCGGCGACCATTGCACGCGAGCCGGGCTGCGGTAGAACTCGACCAGACCACCGAGTTTAGGCGCCAGCTCGGTCATTTCCTTGGAGTTGATGTCCGACTCGCGGATCGGCGTCAGGCCGACGATGGTTTTCTTCAGCGATACCGACTTGGACGTCACGAACTGCGCATACAGCCAGGCCGCCAGACGTTTTTTCTCGTCGGAAGACTTCAGGAAGGTCCACGAACCCACGTCCTGATAGCCCAGTTTCATGCCTTCTTTCCAGTACGGACCTTTGGGTGAAGGCGCCATACGCCACTTCGGCGTGCCGTCGGCGTTCATCACTGGCAGGCCAGGCTTGGTCATGTCGGCCGTGAAAGCGGTGTACCAGAAGATCTGTTGGGCAACGTTACCCTGAGACGGCACGGGACCGGATTCAGAGAACGTCATGCCAGCTGCTTCAGGCGGTGCATAGGCCTTGAGCCAGTCGATGTACTTCTGGGTTGCGAAGACAGCAGCCGGGCCGTTGGTATCGCCACCCCGGGTGATGCTGGAACCCACCGGATGGCAGGCCTCTACGCGGATACCCCACTCGTCCACTGGCAAGCCGTTCGGCAAGCCCTTGTCGCCGCTGCCCGCCATCGAGAACCAGGCATCGGTGAAGCGCCAGCCCAGCGATGGGTCTTTCTTGCCATAGTCCATGTGGCCGTAAACTTTCTTGCCGTCAATCATCTTGACGTCTTCGCTGAAGAACTTGGCAATGTCTTCATAAGCCGACCAGTTGACTGGTACACCCAGCTCGTAACCGTACTTGGCCTTGAACTTTTCTTTCAGGTCAGCACGCTCGAACCAGTCGGCGCGGAACCAGTACAGGTTGGCAAATTGCTGGTCGGGCAGTTGATACAGCTTGGATTCGACGATGACCTTGCCGGACGCGTCTTTCACTTCCGGCGACGTGGTGAACGAGGTACCGATGAAGTCCTTGAGGTCCAGCGTTGGCGATGTCGCCTTGGCGCCTTCCGGACTGGCCATCAGATCAGTCAGCGACATGGCCTTGCCGTAACGCATGTGCGTACCGATCAGGTCCGAGTCATTGACCCAGCCGTCATAGATACTTTTGTCCGACTGCATGGCGGTCTGCAGCTTCTCGATCACATCACCTTCCTGCAGCAGGTCGTGAGTGACCTTGATGCCGGTGATTTCAGTGAAGGCCTTGGCCAGCACTTTCGATTCGTACTCATGCGTGGTCAGGGTTTCCGACACCACCTTGATGTCCATGCCACGGAACGGCTCGGCCGCCTTGATGAACCACTCAAGCTCCGCCAGTTGCTGCTCGGAGCTGAGGGTCGAAGGCTTGAACTCAGTACCTGCCCATTTTTTCGCGGCATCCTGATAGGCATCTGCCCAGGCCGTCACGCTCAATCCACTGCACGCCAGCATCGAAGCCAACGCCACGCTATGTCTCAGCTTGTTGTTTTTGTAGAACATAGACACCTCTAGATGATGATTACGCAGCCCGTCTTTCGACCGGGTTCCGGTACGAAAACAATAGCTCGGCTACCCCCAACGCATTACGACCAACAACCACACCAGCGATATCAGCGAGGCGACCCAGACACTCCAGTCAGTCACGCCGATGACCAGCAAGTGCAGGTAGGCACTTACCAGCAGTCCGATGAACAGCCGATCACCACGACTGGTGACGATCGGTAGAAAACCACGTTTTTCGACACCCGGGGAGCTCAGCTCCCAGACCGTCATGCCTGCCAGCAGCAATGCAATACCGCCGAAAAAGGCCGCTGTCAGCGGTGTCCAGGCCATCCATTCCATATCTCGCCCTCCTCAGACACGACCAAGGGCGAAGCCCTTGACCACGTGGTTGCGAACAAACCAGATCACCAGCATGCCCGGCAGGATAGTCAGTACTCCCGCCGCCGCCAGCACCCCCCAGTCAATACCCGATGCCGACACCGTACGCGTCATGACTGCCGCGATGGGTTTGGCGTTGACCGATGTCAGGGTGCGCGCCAGCAACAGCTCGACCCAGGAAAACATGAAACAGAAGAACGCCGTCACACCGATACCGGAGCCAATCAGCGGGATGAAAATCTTGCCGAAGAACTTGGGAAAGCTGTAACCGTCGATGTAGGCAGTTTCGTCGATCTCTTTCGGAACCCCCGACATGAAGCCCTCCAGAATCCACACCGCCAACGGTACGTTGAACAGGCAATGCGCCAGCGCTACGGCGATGTGCGTGTCAAACAGACCGATAGACGAATATAGCTGGAAGAACGGCAGCAGAAACACTGCAGGTGGCGCCATGCGGTTGGTCAGCAACCAGAAGAACAGGTGCTTGTCGCCGAGGAAACGATAGCGTGAAAACGCATAGGCCGCTGGCAAAGCAACACTCAGCGATATCACGGTATTCAGGCAAACGTAGTACAGCGAATTGATGTAACCGCTGTACCAGCTCTCGTCAGTAAAGATCACCTTGTAGTTTGCCAGCGTGAAATCCTGCGGCCACAGCGTCAGGCCGCCAAGGATTTCGGTGTTGGTCTTGAACGACATATTGACCAGCCAATAGATCGGCACCAACAGAAAGAGCAGGTAAATCCACAACGGTATGATTTTGCGCAGACCCATGACCAGATCCTCAATTCTTTTCGCTGTGGGTCATGGCGGTGTAGAACACCCACGACACCAGCAGAATGATCAGGAAATACACCAGCGAGAAAGCTGCTGCCGGGCCAAGGTCGAATTGTCCGAGGGCCATGGTCGTCAGGGTCTGGCTGAGGAAAGTGGTGGCGTTACCCGGACCACCACCGGTGAGCACAAACGGCTCGGTGTAAATCATGAAGCTGTCCATGAACCGCAGCATCACAGCGATCAACAGCACGCTCTTCATCTTCGGCAGTTGAATGTGCCGGAATATCGCCCAGCCCGAAGCCCGGTCGATCCGCGCCGCCTGGTAATAAACGTCCGGAATCGCCCGCAGCCCGGAGTAGCTCAGCAGCGCCACCAGCGACGTCCAGTGCCAGACGTCAATGACCAGCACTGTGACCCAGGCATCCGACGCGTTGGCCGCATAGTTGTAATTGATGTGGAAAACATTGTTCAGCGTATAACCCAGCAGACCAATGTCACCACGACCGAAGATCTGCCAGATGGTACCCACCACGTTCCAGGGAATGAGCAACGGAATGGTCATCAGAATCAGGCAGACCGTCGACCAGCGGCCCTTGGTCGGCATGCACAGTGCAACCGCGATACCCAATGGGATCTCGATCAGCAGCACACTGCCCGAGTAGATGAACTGACGCAGCAGCGAATCGTGCAGACGCGGATCCTGCAGAACCTGCCTGAACCAGTCGGCGCCCACAAAGTAGCGGCTGGACTGGTCGAAAATGTCCTGCACCGAATAGTTGACCACCGTCATCATCGGAATAATGGCGCTGAATGCCACCAGCAGGAAGACCGGCAGTACCAGCCACCACGCCTTGTTGTTCTGGACCTTGTTATTCATGGCGCGCCTCGCTCTGGAGTGGGCTCAAGCAGGAAGTCATCGGCGTACACCATCAGCCATTGCGAGGGGAAACTGATCCACGCCTGACCTTGTGGCACCGGTTTGTCTTCAGGCATACGCACTTTGAGCTTTTGCCCGGCCAGCGACAGCGTCAGGATCTTGTAGGTGCCGAGATCTTCGACGTACACCACCTCGGCGCACATCGCATCCTCATACGGGCCTTCCCACACATGCACGAACTCGGGCCGAATGCCGATCTTCAGGCTGGTGAACGAGGTGCGCGCAATCAATTGTTGCAACAGACCAGACAGCGGCACGTGAACATCACCAAAGCCGACACCATCACCCTGGGGCTGCACCTCGATCAGATTCATGCCGGGGCTGCCGATGAAGTAGCCGACAAACGTATGCCGAGGCTTTTCGAACAGTTCACGAGGCGTGCCGAACTGAACGATCTGGCCGCCATACATCACCGCGATCTTGTCCGCGAAGGTCGAAGCCTCCAACTGGTCGTGGGTGACGTAGACCATGGTGATGTTGAACTGCTCGTGAATCTGCTTGAGCTTGCGGCGCAGTTTCCACTTCAAATGCGGGTCGATAACCGTCAGCGGCTCGTCGAACAGGATGGCTGATACGTCATCACGCACCAGCCCGCGGCCCATGGACACCTTCTGCTTTTCATCCGCCGTCAGGTTGCGAGCCTTCTTTTTAAGTAACGGCTGCAGGTCCAGCACATCGGCGATTTCATTGACCTTGGCAAGAATACGCGCCTTGTCCATGCCTTGATTGCGCAGCGGGAACGCCAGGTTATCGAACACCGTCATGGTGTCGTAGATCACCGGAAACTGGAAAACCTGAGCAATGTTGCGGTGCTCGGGCGGCAGATCGTTGACCACTTTGGAATCGAACAGCACCTGACCCTGAGAAGGACTCAGCAGCCCGGAGATAATATTGAGCAACGTGGACTTGCCGCATCCCGAAGGCCCCAGCAGGGCATAAGCCCCGCCCTGCTCCCAGATGTGGCTCATCTCGCGAATCGCGTAATCGTCCGGGCCCGGGTTGGCGCTGTAGCTGTGGGCCAGGTTCTGCAAACGGATCTCGGCCATCAGGCAACCCTCGCCATGCGCAGGCCCGGCGCTTGAATCAGGCCGCCCTGCTGATCGAATACAAATAATTTGTGAGTCGGGATATACACCCGGATCGGCGCATCGACGTCGTAGGCGTGAACGCCTGGCAGGTGTAGCACCAGCGAAAAGAGTTCGTTGCGCACATGCAGAAAAGTTTCCGAGCCGCTGATTTCGGCGAGTTCCACGGTGACGGCCAGTTCCAGGTCGTCATCGTTGGAGGGCACCAGACTCAAGTGGCTGGGCCGCACGCCGAAACGGTACTCACCGTCACCGATGGCGCGCAGGTCCACATTGAGCGGGAAATGCACGAAATTGGCGAAACTCACTTCATTGCCTTCGATCCGCCCCGGCATCAGGTTGATCGGCGGTTCGGAGAACAGCTCGGCCGCCAGCACGGTGCTGGGCCTGTGATAAACCTCAGGGGTCTTGCCAGTCTGCACCACTCGGCCTTCGTGCAGGATAGTGGTGGTACCGCCCAGTGCCAGCGCTTCGTTGGGCTCGGTGGTGGCGTAAATGGCGATGGTGTGGCGCGCCGCGAACAGTTCACGCATTTCCTGACGCAGCTCTTCGCGCAGCTTGTAGTCGAGGTTGACTAAGGGCTCGTCGAACAGAATCAGTTCTGCATCCTTGACCAGCGCCCTTGCCATGGCGGTGCGCTGCTGTTGCCCACCGGACAGCTCAAGCGGATGGCGCTGCAGGAATTTATCGATGCGCAGCATCTTCGCGGTTTCGTTCACGCGGCTGTGGATCATGTCCTTCGACATGCCAGCCTGACGCAGCGGCGAGGCGATGTTTTCGAACACCGTCATGCTGGGATAGTTGATGAACTGCTGATAGACCATCGAGACGTTGCGCAGACGAACCGGTCGTTGCGTGACATCGACCCCGTTCATCAGCACACGCCCGCTGTCGGGCTTGTCCAGCCCGGCCATCAGGCGCATCAGGCTGGTTTTGCCGGACAGGGTTCGCCCCAGCAGAACGTTGAATGATCCTGGCTCAAAGCTCAGGGATGCGTCGTCGATCCATGTTTGACCATCGACGACACGGCTGACGTGCTCAAGCGTGAGTGACATGGCGTGCCCTTTGTTGTTTTTTTCTTTAAGGGAAATGCGTGACTGAAAGACAGATAGCGACATTCGTGCCAATTCCATCCTTCAACCGGTAAGGCCCGAGCCAGAGCGTTCGCGTGTATCGGCAGGCTCAGCGACCTTTCGCAGCTGAACAAAAATGAACAGTAAACGCTGAACACCTGAACAAAATGAGCATTGACTTTGAACAATTCTGAACGACACTGGATGCACGTCACGGGCTTGGGTGGTCACGCGGCGAGACATTAAAAACAAAAACAACACGTCATACTCGCAGGCATCCTAATGGCTCAATCCAGCACTTCGCTTGCTCACGACATCATCGTTCAGGACTCATGGACTCGCTGCCGGGACTTCGGCCTCAGTCATCAGACACGCCCTTCATTCGGCCAATTGCCGGGGGCGGAGGTTTCGCGGCTGCTGGAACGTCATCAGGGGCTGGTGCAAACCACTCACCAGGAAGTGTTGCCGGTCTACGAAAACATCCTGAGCAATTCCAATTGCCTGATCATGCTGGCCGACCCTCAAGGTCAGTTGCTCAAGTCGTGGGGCTCCCAAAGGTTCGTCGACTCGTCACAAAACCAGGGCTTCATGGCTGGCGCGAGCTGGAGCGAAAGAAGCACAGGCACCAATGCCATCGGTACGGCACTGGCGTGCGAGCAAGCAGTTCACATCGAACCCGACGAGCACTTTCTCAAGGCCAACCGTTTCATGACCGGCTCTGCCTCACCGATTTTCGACGCCGACCGCCGCATCATCGCGGTACTGGACGTTTCCAGCGACAGCTTCCTGCCACCCTCCCACACCCTGGGTATGGTCAAGATGATGAGCCAGTCGGTAGAAAACCGTCTGATTCTGGATCAGTTCCGCGACACCCATTTCCAGTTGATCTTCAACACCGGCCTGAACAACCTCGACAGCCAATGGGCAGGCCTGCTGATTTTCGATGAAAGCGGCCAGATTCTGTGTGCCAACCGCCGTGCCGATAACCTGCTGGGCGTCAGGCTGTCCGGCGTCAGTATCGAAACACTGTTCAAATGCCCCATTCTGCAACTGCTCAGCGAGACCGAAGCACGGCCGTTTGCGCTGCATGCGCTCGGCAACAACCGCTTTCAATGCCTGCTCAAGCGTCCAACGCGCAAGCCGCTGAAACTGCATGCCGTTCAAGCGCCTCAACCGATTGCCGAAGCGCCGCGCAGCCTGGACCTGCAAGCAATCAACCTGGGCGATGCCAGAGTCGAAAAAGCCGTGCATCAGGCACAGCGTCTTTTGGAAAAAGACATTCCGCTGCTGATCCATGGCGAAACCGGGGTTGGCAAAGAGGTGTTCGTGAAAGCCTTGCATCAGGCCAGCTCGCGCGCCAGCCAACCGTTGATTGCCGTCAACTGCGCAGCGATCCCGGCCGACCTGGTCGAAGCCGAGCTGTTTGGCTACGCCAAGGGGGCGTTTACCGGCGCCAGCCAGAAAGGCAGCATCGGCCTGATCCGCAAGGCTCACAAAGGCACATTGTTTCTGGATGAGATCGGTGACATGCCGATGTCAGTTCAAGCGCGCCTGTTGCGCGTGTTGCAGGAGCGCTGCGTCCAACCCTTGGGCGACGGTGAGCTGTATCCCGTGGACATCCGTCTGATTTCAGCCACCAACCGCACGTTACGCGATCAGGTACAGGCCGGGCATTTTCGCCAGGACTTGTACTACCGGATCAGCGGCCTGAACATCGAATTGCCGCCGTTGCGCGAGCGCAGCGACAAGCACGCCTTGATCCAACGGATCTGGGAGCGTCATCGGGACGCCCATCAACGTGCGGGCTTTTCGCGCGAAGTGCTGGAGCTGTTCGAACACCATGGCTGGCCGGGCAATCTGCGCCAGCTCAACAGTGTGATACAGGTAGCGCTGGCACTGGCGGACGAGCAGCCGATCGGGATAGAGCATTTGCCGGAGGATTTCCTGCTGGATGCACAGATGGACATGCAGGTGAGTGAGCCGGTCGATGATTTCTGCCCCGACCTGGTGATCAAAGCCCGCATGCAACCCGGCGATGACCTCAACCACCTGTTGAAGGCGGCTGGCGGCAACATTTCACAATTGGCCAAACGGCTGGGCGTCAGCCGCAATACGCTCTACAAAAGGCTCAGGGAACAGCACATCGTTTGACCGCCTCAGGAAGAACCAACCTGCGCTTTGGAGTGTGAACTCAGTGGCCCCCACGCTCGACTCGGGTCGTCTCTTGGCGCTGACGCCAATGTGGGTATTGAGCTCACCTCTTTGGTGAGCATACCGCCCCTTCGCGAGCAAGCTCGCTCCCACGAAAGTGCTTTATTCCGTAATCGTGGGAGCAAGCTTGCTCGCGAAGATTTGCCTTGGGGATAACTGAGCTGCGGATGCCTCACCGGCTGAACATCCAGCCGGCGAGAAAAACCGTGACACGCTGACGGTCAGGACGACGCGTCAGCCAGGCGCCAGGTAGTGCCGCCCTTGCCGTCTTCCAGCACCACGCCCATGGCAGTGATCTGGTCACGGATGCGGTCGGATTCAGCCCAGTCCTTGGCCGCACGCGCTGCCAGACGCGCCTGAATCAGTGCCTCCACTTCAGCCGCATCGACCCGACCTTCGGCGCCTGCGCGCAGAAAGTCATCGGCTTCAAGCTGCAACACGCCCAGGACGCTGGCCAGCTGCTTCAGGCGTGCCGCCAGACCCGCTGCAGCAGCCGGATCGGCATCGCGCAGACGGTTGATCTCGCGAACCATCTCGAACAGCACCGCGCAAGCCTCGGGTGTACCGAAGTCGTCGTTCATCGCCGCGCTGAAACGCTCGACGAAGGCCTCGCCGCCGGCTGGCTCAGCCACCGGCAAGCCCTTGAGCGCGTGGTAGAAACGCTCCAGCGCAGCCTTGGACTCGCGCAGGCTGTCTTCGGAGTAATTGATCGCGCTGCGGTAATGGCTCGACACCAGCAGGTAGCGCACCACTTCCGGGTGATACTTCTCCAGCACATCGCGGATGGTGAAGAAGTTGTTCAACGACTTGGACATCTTCTCGCCGTTGATCCGGATCATGCCGCAGTGCAGCCACGCATTGGCGTAGGTCTTGCCGGTCGCTGCTTCGCTCTGCGCAATTTCGTTTTCATGGTGCGGGAATTCAAGATCGCTGCCGCCGCCATGAATGTCGAAAGTGTCACCCAGGCAGCAGGTAGACATCACCGAGCATTCGATGTGCCAGCCCGGACGTCCAGGCCCCCAAGGCGACTCCCAGCTCGGCTCGCCTGGCTTGACGCCTTTCCAGAGCACGAAATCCAGAGGATCGTCCTTGGACTCATCCACCTCGATGCGTGCACCGATGCGCAGGTCTTCGATCTTCTTGCGCGACAGCTTGCCGTAACCCACGAACTTGCCGACACGGTAATACACATCGCCATTACCCGGCGCGTAGGCATAGCCCTTGTCGATCAGCGTCTGGATCATGGCGTGCATGCCCGGAATGTGATCGGTGGCTCGCGGCTCCATGTCCGGCTTGAGGATATTGAGGCGCGCCTCGTCCTCGTGCATGGCATCGATCATGCGAGCGGTCAGCGCGTCGAAAGACTCGCCGTTGTCACGCGCACGGTTGATGATCTTGTCGTCGATGTCGGTGATGTTGCGCACATACGTCAGCTCGTACCCGCTGAACCGCAACCAGCGGGTCACCAGGTCGAACGCCACCATGCTGCGACCGTGGCCCAGATGGCAGTAGTCGTACACGGTCATCCCGCAGACGTACATGCGCACCTTGTTGCCATCCAGCGGTTTGAAGACTTCTTTGCTCTTGGTGAGCGTGTTGTAAATCGAAAGCACGTACTGCCCCTCAGACGTCGAACGTCAGGTCCAGGAATCCCGCAATGTCACTGTGCGGTTGAATACCGGATGATCAGGTGTGTAGTCCTTGATGTCGGCGCAGAAGTAACCTTCGCGTTCGAACTGGAACCTGTCTTCCGGCTGCGCGTGAGCCAGCGATGGTTCAGCACGACAACCTGTCAGCACCTGCAGGGAGTCAGGGTTGATGTTTTCCAGGAAGGTAGCGCCGTCTTCAGCCTTGTCCGGTGTTGCCGAACGGAACAGGCGGTCGTACAGGCGGACTTCGCACTCGACGCTGGCCGCGGCGGGCACCCAGTGGATAACACCCTTGACCTTGCGGCCCTCGGGATTCTTGCCCAGGGTGTCAGGATCGTAGGAGCAGCGCAGCTCGACGATATTGCCGTCGGCATCCTTGATGGCTTCGTCGGCACGGATCACATAGCTGCCACGCAGACGCACTTCGCCGTTGGGCTCAAGACGTTTGTAGCCTTTTGGCGGCTCTTCCATGTAATCGTCGCGGTCGATGTAGATTTCGCGTTCGAACGGCAGTTCACGCACACCCAGGTCTTCCTTGGGATGACGCGCCAGCTCCAGCTTCTCGACCTGACCTTCCGGGTAATTGGTAATCACGACCTTGAGTGGACGCAGCACGCACATGGCGCGTGGCGCGTTACGGTCCAGGTCGTCACGGATGCTGAATTCGAGCATCGCGAAATCGACCACACCGTCTGAACGGTTGGTACCGACCATCTCACAGAAATTGCGGATCGACGTCGGGGTATAGCCGCGACGGCGGAAACCGGACAGCGTCGACATACGCGGATCATCCCAGCCACTGACGTGCTTTTCATCGACCAGTTGCTTGAGCTTGCGCTTGCTGGTGACGGTGTAGCTCAGGTTCAGGCGCGAGAACTCATACTGACGGGGCTTGCACGGCACCGGCAGGTTGTCCAGGAACCAGTCATACAGCGGACGATGGCTCTCGAATTCCAGAGTGCAGATCGAGTGAGTGATGCCTTCGATGGCATCCGACTGACCGTGAGTAAAGTCGTAGATCGGGTAGATGCACCACTTGTCGCCGGTCTGGTGGTGATGAGCGTGGCGAATACGGTACAGGATCGGATCGCGCAGGTTCATGTTCGGCGATGCCATATCGATTTTGGCACGCAGCACGCGCGCGCCGTCTTCGAACTCACCGGCTTTCATGCGGGCGAACAGGTCCAGGTTTTCCTCGACACTGCGCTCACGAAACGGGCTGTTCTTGCCCGGCTCGGTCAGGGTGCCGCGGTATTCGCGTGCCTGCTCGGGGGTCAGATCATCCACGTAGGCTTTGCCGGACTTGATCAGCTCGACGGCCCAGTCGTGCAGTTGATCGAAATACTGCGAGGCATAGCGCACTTCACCTGCCCACTGGAAGCCGAGCCACTTTACGTCGCTCATGATGGCGTCGATGTATTCCTGATCTTCCTTGGCCGGGTTGGTGTCATCGAAACGCAAGTGCGTCGCGCCACCGAACTCGTTGGCCAGACCGAAGTTCACGCAAATCGACTTGGCATGGCCAATGTGCAGGTAACCGTTGGGCTCCGGCGGGAAGCGCGTCACGATCCGGGTGTGCTTGCCTGAATCCAGGTCAGCCTGCACGATGGGACGCAGGAAGTTGGTAGGAACGACTGCTCCTGCCTTTGAATTCGCAGCGAGTTCTGGAGTGGGCTTGCTCATAAGATCCTTGGGCATACAGTGCGCGGCCAGGGTAGGCCGACGAAATCAAAGCGCTTATCATAGCCGAAGCTGTCAAGCCCCTGACAACAGAGTGCGCATTTGAGGGTATAAAAGGTGCAAAAACCGCGAAAAATGTAACCTCGCCTGTAAACTGCGCGTCAGGGTGATATTGCCCCTTTCATGAATGCCTAGAGAGCGACTATCTATATGTCCAAAGTTAAACTGACCACCAACCACGGCGACATCGTTCTGCAACTGAATGCCGAGAAGGCGCCGCTGACCGTTGCCAACTTCATCGAATACGTAAATGCTGGCCATTACGAAAACACCGTATTTCACCGTGTGATCGGCAACTTCATGGTCCAGGGCGGCGGTTTCGAGCCAGGCATGAAAGAAAAGAAAGACAAACGTCCAAGCATCCAGAACGAAGCCGACAACGGCCTGCCCAACAAGAAGTACACCGTTGCCATGGCCCGTACCATGGAGCCGCATTCGGCCTCTGCCCAGTTCTTCATCAACGTCGCTGACAACGCATTCCTGAACCACAGCGCCAAGACCACTCAGGGCTGGGGCTACGCGGTGTTCGCTGAAGTCGTCGAAGGCACCGATGTTGTCGACAAGATCAAAGGCGTTGCGACCTCCAGCAAAGCCGGCCATCAGGACGTACCTGTTGAAGACGTGATCATCGAAAAAGCAGAGATCATTGAGTGATACTGCTGATCTCCGATCTGCACCTTCAGCAAGAACGCCCGGACATTACCCGGGCGTTTCTGGATCTGCTCGCTGGCCGGGCTCGCACAGCCGAGTCACTGTACATCCTCGGAGATTTCTTTGAAGTCTGGATCGGTGACGACGCCATGTCGCCGTTCCAGCTTTCAATCTGCAAGGCATTACGCGAACTGAGCGACAGTGGCACCCGAATTTATCTGATGCACGGCAACCGCGACTTCATGATCGGCAAAGGTTTCTGCAAGGCGGCGGGCTGTACGCTGCTGAGCGATCCAAGCGTTGTGCAGTTGAGCGGCGAGCCCGTGCTGTTGATGCACGGCGACAGCCTGTGCACCCGCGATGAAGGGTATATCAAGATGCGCCGCTACCTGCGCCATCCCCTGACCCTCTTCATCCTGCGCCACCTTCCGTTGAGCACCCGCCACAAACTGGCGCGCAAGCTGCGCAACGAGAGCCAGGCGCAGACCCGCATGAAAGCCAACGACATCGTCGATGTGACCCCCGAAGAAGTCCCGCGGGTCATGCAGCAATTTGGCGTGCGCACTCTGGTCCATGGCCACACGCACCGCCCAGCCATTCACAAGTTGCAGATCGGCGACGAATCGGCAAAACGTATCGTGCTCGGTGACTGGGATCGTCAGGGCTGGACGCTGCAGGTCGACGAACAGGGCTTCAGTCTGAGCTCATTCGACTTCGCGCCCGAAACCGTTGCGCTGCTGAACTCAGGCTGACTCCCGGGCCGGTTTACTGAGCTTGACACTCCAATTACCCGACGACAGGGCAGCCCGCTTGCGCAAGCTGCCACTCGATCAGTGCCCTCCCCCGGCGGCCGGTCCGGCCTTGGCGGCAAAAGGTGGTTTGGCCAGCCAGACCAGTAGGATAAGGCCGGCGAACATCCAGCCCAGCATGTAGAAGTAATCCACCGTGGACATCATGTAGGCCTGACTGGTGAGCGTCTGCTCCAGCTGTGCGTACGCTTGCGGGCTGGGGCCGCCCAGTGCGTCCAGCGCATGACGGGTCGCCGGGTCGAAGGTGCTGATGTTTTCACTCAGATACGCATGATGCTGGTCAGCGCGGCGAACCCAGATCCAGGTGGTCAGCGATGCTGCAAAACTGCCGCCCAGGGTCCGCAGGAAAGTTGCCAGACCGGAGCCGTCAGCAATCTGATTCGGTGGAAGGTCCGACAGCAGAATGCTCAGGGTCGGCATGAAGAACAACGCCACGCCGATCCCCATGAACATCTGCACCAGCGCCACATGCTCGAAGTCCACTTCATTATTGAAGCCCGCGCGCATGAAACAGCTCAAGCCCATGGCCAGAAACGCCAGACCCGCTAACAGACGCAGGTCGAACTTGTGCGCGTACTTGCCGACAAAGGGCGACATCAACACCGGCAGGATGCCGATCGGTGCAACCGCAAGACCGGCCCAGGTTGCGGTGTAGCCCATCTGGGTCTGCAGCCACTGAGGCAGCAGCAGGTTGATACCAAAGAACCCCGAATAACCGCCGATCATCACCAGCGTACCAATGCGAAAGTTACGGTAGGCGAACAACCGCAGATTGACCACCGGATGCTTGTCCGTCATCTCCCAGATCACGAATACCGTCAACGCAATCAGTGAAATGACCGAGCCGATCACGATGAAGTTCGACTCGAACCAATCCAGATCATTGCCCTTGTCCAACACGACCTGCAATGCCCCTACACCGATGATCAGAGTCAGCAAGCCGATATAGTCCAGCGGCTGCCGACTGGTGCTCACCGGCCGTTTGGCCATCTGGATGCGCACCACAAACACCGCGAACAGGCCGATAGGAATATTGATGAAAAAGATCCACGGCCAGCTGTAGCTGTCGGTAATCCAGCCCCCCAGGATAGGCCCGACAATCGGTGCGACGACCGTGACCATCGCCAGCAATGCCAATGCCATCCCCCGTTTGGCAGGCGGATAGACCGCAATCAGCAGGGTCTGTGTCATCGGGTAAAGCGGCCCCGCAAAGATACCCTGCAAAGCGCGAAAGCCCACCAGCTCAGGCATCGACTGAGAGATGCCGCACAAAAACGAAGCCAGCACGAACAGGATCGTCGCCCAGAGGAACAGCTTGACCTCACCGAACCGGCGGCTCAACCACCCGGTCAGCGGCAGGGCAATCGCGTTGCTGACCGCGAATGAGGTGATCACCCAGGTGCTCTGCTCCGAACTGACGCCCAGATTCCCGGCGATGGTCGGCAGGGCAACGTTGGCAATCGTCGTGTCGAGTACTTGCATGAACGTCGCCAGCGACAGGCCAATGGTGCACAGCAGCAGGCTTGGGGGCGTAAAAGAAGCGGGGGCATTGTTGCTCATCGCAAATCCCTGGAGACGATAACGGGACCCCGGCGCGCGAGCCGGGGCCTGAGGACTGGCGGATCAGCGCTTGGCTGTCTTGACGCCCGATGCACTGTTTTCGTGGATCAGGCGCTCGATCAAGGCATCGGCATCAGCCAACTGCTCGGCGTAGACATCGGTACTGAAAGCCGCCTGCTTGGGGGGCTGTTGCGCCAGCGTCGGGCCGCTCTGATCGTGCAGATTGACCTCGACCGTGGTCGACAGGCCAATGCGCAATGGGTGTTTGGTCAGCTCTTCCGGGTTGATGTGCACGCGTACCGGTACACGCTGGACGATCTTGATCCAGTTACCGGTGGCGTTCTGCGCTGGCAGCAGTGCGAACGCACTACCGGTACCTGCGCCGAGACTGTCGATGGTGCCGCTGTATTTCACGTCACCGCCATACAGGTCGGCGCTGATCTCGACCGGCTGACCGATACGCATCTTGCCCAGCTGGGTTTCCTTGAAGTTGGCGTCGATCCACAGCGTATCCAGCGGAATGACCGCCATGGTCGCGGTGCCTGGCTGTACGCGCTGCCCCAACTGCACGGTGCGCTTGGCGACATAGCCAGTAACCGGCGCAACCAGCGTGGTGCGTGCATTGGCCAGAAACGCCTGACGCAACTGAGCGGCGGCAGCCTTCACATCGGGGTGCGACGAGATGACTGTGTCGTCCACCAGCGCCGCACTGCTGCTCAGCTGTTGCTGCACATTGTTCAGGGCGCTCTGCGCACTGGTCAGATCATCGCGGGCGTGGGACAGCTCTTCCTGGGAAATCGCCCCGCTCGCTGCCAGGTTGCGACGACGGTTGTAGTTGTCCTGAGCTTTCTGCACTTCAGCGCGTTGCGCGGCCAGTTGCGCCTTCATGCCGTCCACATTGCTGTAGAGGCCGCGAACCTGACGCACAACCTTGCCAAGGTTGGCTTCGGCACTTTGCAGACCGACCTGTGCATCGCTCGGGTCGAAACGTAGCAGTACCTGACCTTCGCGAACCAGATCGCCATCGTCCGCCGCGATGCTGATCACGGTCCCGGTAACCAAGGGGGTGATTTCAACCACGTTGCCGTTGACATAGGCGTCGTCGGTTTCTTCACTCCATTGACCATAAAACTCGTGCCATGCCCAGACGCCCAGGCCTGCAAGGACCACGATCACGGCCACACACAGCAGCAGAAACCTGCGCTTGCCGGGGTTCTGTTTTTTCTGTTCGGCACCCGACTCTTGTTCGGGTGCATTGGATTTTTCAGCGGCGGCAGTGGCCATGACGATTATCTTGTAGTTCGCGAATCAGTTGATGAGTCAGCCGAGGTGGCCGCCTGCGAAGGGTCCTGCCCTTCAAAGCCGCCACCCAGGGCCTGCATCAACTGGATCGAAAGATCGATTCGTTCAGCGTTGAGATCAGCCAGTTGGCGTTGTGATTGGAGCAATTGCTGCTCGATGGACAGCACATCCAGATAGTTGCCGATGCCCGAGCCATAACGCTGGGTTGCCGTGTCAAAGGACTGCCTGACGATGTCGGTAGCGCGCTGACGCGCCTTGATTTGCCCGTCGATATCGCGCAACTGACCGATGGTGTCACTGACATCGCCGAGCGCACGGACCAGCGTCTTGTTGTACTGCGCGACGGCCAGTTCGTAATCGGCGTCCCGCGCATCCAGATCGGCACGCAGACGACCGCCATCGAACAGCGGCAACGAGATCGTCGGTTTGATCGCAAAGAAGCGGCTGGCCGTGCCAAACATGGCATCGCCCAGCAATGACTCGGCGCCGGCCGATGCACTCAGGTTGAGGTTGGGGTAAACCGGGTCTTGCTGGCATCAATGCTCTTGCTCGCAGATTCGACCCGCCAGCGAGCCGCAACCAGGTCCGGACGACGACCCAGCAGCTCGGCAGGCAGCGACGCAGGAAGCGCCACTGCCGCAGGTTGCAGAACATTCGGCCGCGCCAGGTCGGCTGTACGATCAGGTCCTTTGCCCAGTAAAACAGCCAGTGCGATCTTCGCGCTGCGCAGACGCTTTTCGGCATTGAGCAACGACTCCTGGGAGCTCGCTTCCAGGCTTTCGGTCTGTTGATACTGGTATTGACTGTCGATACCGGCTTTGAGGCGACTGCTGCTCAGGTCGAGCATCTGCCGAGTACGTTTGAGGTCTTCAGCGGCCAGATCACCCACAATGTATGCCTGCCCCAGATCGCAGTAGGCACGCGCAACGTCGGCGGCCAGCGTCAGTTGCGCGGCACGCTGATCGATCTCGGCGGCACGAGCCTGGCCCAATGCAGCCTCCCAGCTGGCACGCTGCCCGCCCCACAGATCGAAGTTGTAATTGAGGTTGGCACTGATATTTCGCACGGTGCTGTAACGATCCCCCACTCCCAGCGGGTCCTGATCCCGCGCCAGACGCGCACGGCTGACGCTGGCGCCCGCATCGACTGTCGGCATGCGCTCGGCATTGGCCGCATCGGCTTCAGCCATGGCCTGATGCGCGCGGGCGCTTGCCACCTGCATGTCCGGACTTTCACGCAGCGCTTCGGCGATCAAGCGGTCCAGCTGCGGATCACCCAACGCCGTCCACCAGCCACTTTTTGGCCAGGCCGCGACTGACAGCGTCACCCCGCTCAGGCTCTTGCCTGCCTGCAGGTTACGGGCATCGAGTTGTTGACCTTCCGGAACCAGGCCACTGGAGTTGGCACATCCGGCCAGAATCAGTGCCATGACGAGCAGGCTTGTGCCTGCACGCAGCGTCGTACCGTTCATTTCGTACCTTTGGGTTTGAAGCTCAGGCTGGTCAGGGTGATGTGGTCATCGACCGACACCAGAACCTTGGTGAGAATCCGTCGCAGGGTGTCCACTTCGTCTTTGTCGAGCGCTGCAAAAGTGTCGTTCATCGCGTCGGCACCGATTTTCGGCAACAGGTCGGACAACGTCTGGCCCTGCTCGGTAAGTGCAACGTGCACCTGACGTCGGTCGGTAGCCGAACGGGTGCGCACGATCAGTGCTTTCTGCTCCAACCGGTCAAGCATGCGGGTCATCGAACCACTGTCGAGAGACAAGTGCCGACACAATTCGACCGGGGTGTCGGTCGAGAACTGGGAAATGATGATCAGCACCTTGAACTGAGCGAACGTCACGCCATAAGGCAGCAAATACTTGTCGAGCATCCGGTCCTTGAGCGCATTGGTGCGCCCGACCAGAAGGCCCATCAGGCTGGAATCGAAATTGTCCGGGCTAAAATGTTTCAAGAGCTCACCTAGAAAGCTGCCTAGGCAGTGATTGCAAAATATTACTGCCTAGGCAGCCAATGTCAAAGCTTTTGTTAGCTTGCTTACTAAATCGGCATAAAAAAACGACCGCTGGTGAGGCGGTCGTTTTTCAGGGGGCAATCGCGGGGCTGGTTTGGCAGCCTCATGAAATCAGGCGGCGATGGGCGCACCGCTGTGGAAACGGAATTCTTCGTCCGGGCTTTCGATCAGTTCCCGCTCGGCGAGCAGTATTTCTTCGATCTTGGCATCGACGTCGGCCTTGTCACCGTAGGTATGGGCGAGTTTCAGATAATCCTGAAAATGCCGTGCTTCAGACTTGAGCAGGCTGCCATAGAACTTGGCCAGTTCTTCGTCCAGATGCGGCACCAGCGCCGCAAAGCGCTCGCAGGAGCGGGCTTCAACGACCGCACCGACGATCAACGCGTCAGTAAGCCGATAAGGATTATGGTTGCGCACCAGCTTGCGCAAGGCACCGGCATAACGCGCCGAGCTGATGTTGGCCATGGGGATCTGGCGCTTTCTGATGATGCTGATCACCTGTTCGAAATGGCGCAACTCTTCACGGGCCAGGCGCGACATCTTGCTCAACAGATCGAACTTGTCGTTGTACTGGAACATGAACTGAAACGCTGCCCCGGCGGCCTTCTTCTCGTTGTTCGCATGATCGATCAACAGGATATCCAGGTTGCGCAGCGCGGCCTGCACCCAACTGTCGGGGGTACGGCACAACAGAAAGGCTTCGATTTCAGGGATCGGGTACATAAGCTCACAGATCACGGAGAGGCAAAGCCCGGCATTATACGAGGGGCATCGACGTCTCGCGACACAAATGCGCAGCACGGTTCAGCCGCCAAACGCATCCTTCAGAAAGCCTGGCGCGATATAGCGCTGATAATGGGCTTCGGACAACAGGAAGAATTCCCGGTCAATCGCGTCGCGAAGCTCCGGAAGCGACCAGTTGCGAAACTCCGGCAACAGCACAAACCCGTACGCCTCGACCTGGCTGATCACCCGCGCGCCGCGCGCGATCAACTGGTAGGCCCAGCAATACTCGGACTGATGCGGCACAAAGCGGATCTTGCGCTGAACAAGCTGCAAACGCAGTTTCTCGGCATCGAAGACTTCGAGCTTGGCGGTCATCACCTGAACCAGCAGCTGCTCTAGGCGCATCCATACCGCTCTTTTTTCGTCTTCGTTGTAGCCGTTCCAATGAATGACTTCGTGATGGAAGCGCTTGCACCCACGACACACCAGATCCCCGTAAACAGTGGAGCAAAGGCCGACGCAGGGTGTTTTGATGATGTGTTCAGGCATGGCTGGCGGGGCTTGGGAAGGCGAAACAAGGGCTCATGTTAGCCCTTTGTCTAAGCAGGGTCACCCCTGAAGATGTAGGGTCTAACTTACCTTTAGCAAAGTTTTGCCGTAGAATCAGCGAGCCTTTTAAGGCGCCAATGTCCGTTAGAAGCTGTTTTCAAAGCGTCACGAGCACAGTCAAGTTAACCCCGCAGTGCGGCGTCGACAGGCCATTCCCTCATCACGAAGGGCCATGTCGACCGCCACTCCCCCCGTCCTGCAGGCGTAAAACTTTGAAAACAGCTTCTGTAAGGAACTGCCGACACCCTGCCAACAATGCTCAAAAGCATTGCGTGGGTGCGTACGGTTTCTGGATGAGCGTCCCGGACACCCATTTGGGACCACTGATGAGGGTAATACTGTGCTTGAAGCCTACCGTAAACACATCGAAGAGCGTGCCGCCCAGGGTATCGTGCCCCAGCCGCTTAACGCCGAACAAACTGCCGGTCTCGTTGACCTGCTGAAAAATCCTCCGGCTGGCGAAGAAGCTTTCCTTGTCGATCTGATCACCAATCGCGTTCCACCAGGTGTTGACGAAGCTGCTTATGTCAAAGCCGGTTTTCTGTCTGCCCTGGCCAAGGGCGAAGCCACTTCTCCCCTGATCGACAAAAAACGTGCAACCGAACTGTTGGGCACCATGCAAGGTGGCTACAACATCGTGACGCTGGTTGACCTGCTGGAAGATGCCGACCTGGCGCCCGTCGCTGCCGAACAACTCAAGCACACGCTGCTGATGTTCGATGCCTTCCACGATGTGGCTGAAAAAGCCAAGAACGGCAACGCCCACGCCAAGGCCGTTCTTCAGTCCTGGGCTGACGGCGAGTGGTTCAAGAAGCGTCCATTGCTGGCCGACAAGATCAGCCTGCGCGTCTTCAAGGTCACTGGCGAAACCAACACCGACGACCTGTCTCCGGCTCCTGATGCCTGGTCGCGTCCTGACATCCCGCTGCACGCCCTCGCCATGCTGAAAATGGCCCGTGAAGGTATCGTGCCGGACGTACAAGGCTCCATCGGCCCGATGAAGCAGATCGAAGAAATGCGCGGCCAGGGTTTCCCTATCGCTTACGTCGGTGACGTAGTCGGTACCGGTTCCTCGCGTAAGTCTGCGACCAACTCGGTACTGTGGTTCTTCGGCGACGACATTCCTTATGTACCGAACAAGCGCGCCGGCGGCTTCTGCTTCGGCAGCAAGATCGCTCCGATCTTCTACAACACCATGGAAGATGCGGGCGCTCTGCCGATCGAATTCGATGTTTCGAACATCAACATGGGCGATGTGATCGACGTTTACCCGTACGCTGGCAAAGTGTGCAAACACGACAGCGACGAAGTCATCACCACCTTTGAAATGAAAACCCCGGTGCTGTTGGACGAAGTCCGTGCCGGTGGCCGTATTCCTCTGATCATCGGTCGCGGCCTGACCAGCAAGGCTCGCGCCGAACTGGGCCTGCCTGCATTCGACCTGTTCAAGACGCCTGATCAGCCAGCTGAAAGCACCAAGGGTTTCACCCTGGCGCAGAAGATGGTCGGCAAGGCGTGCGGCGTAGAAGGTATCCGTCCGGGCACCTACTGCGAACCGAAAATGACCACCGTCGGTTCCCAGGACACCACTGGCCCGATGACTCGCGACGAGCTGAAAGACCTGGCGTGCCTGGGTTTCTCGACCGATCTGGTCATGCAGTCGTTCTGCCACACCGCGGCTTACCCGAAGCCTATCGACGTCAAGACTCACCACACGCTGCCTGATTTCATCATGACCCGTGGCGGTGTTTCCCTGCGTCCGGGCGACGGCATCATCCACAGCTGGCTGAACCGCATGCTGCTGCCGGACACCGTCGGTACCGGTGGTGACTCGCACACCCGCTTCCCGATCGGTATTTCCTTCCCGGCCGGTTCCGGTCTGGTTGCGTTCGCTGCGGCCACCGGCGTCATGCCGCTGGACATGCCCGAGTCGATTCTGGTTCGCTTCAAGGGCAAGCTGCAACCTGGCATCACCCTGCGCGACCTGGTTCACGCCATTCCTTACTACGCGATTCAGGCTGGCCTGCTGACCGTAGAGAAGAAAGGCAAGAAGAACGCGTTCTCCGGTCGAATTCTGGAAATCGAAGGTCTTGAGAACCTGAGCATCGAGCAGGCTTTCGAGCTGTCCGACGCTTCGGCCGAACGTTCGGCTGCCGGTTGCACCATCAAGCTGGCCAAAGAGCCGATCATCGAGTACCTGAACTCGAACATCACCCTGCTGCGCTGGATGATCGATCAGGGTTACGGCGATCCGCGCACCCTGGAACGTCGTGCTCAGGCCATGGAAGCCTGGGTTGCCAACCCTGAGCTGCTGGAAGCCGATGCTGACGCCGAATACGCTGAAATCATCGAAATCGACCTGGCCGACGTCAAAGAGCCTGTGCTCTGCGCGCCAAACGACCCGGACGATGCCCGCCTGCTGTCTTCGGTACAAGGCGAGAAGATCGACGAAGTGTTCATCGGTTCCTGCATGACCAACATCGGCCACTTCCGCGCTGCGGGCAAGTTGCTGGATCAGGTCAAGGGCCAGTTGCCGACGCGTCTGTGGCTGTCGCCGCCGACCAAGATGGATGCTCACCAGCTGACCGAAGAAGGCTACTACGGCATCTACGGCAAGGCTGGCGCACGCATGGAAATGCCGGGCTGCTCGCTGTGCATGGGTAACCAGGCACGCGTAGAACCGAATTCGACCGTTGTGTCGACGTCGACCCGTAACTTCCCGAACCGTCTGGGTGACGGCGCGAACGTCTACCTGGCTTCGGCCGAGCTGGCGTCCGTTGCTTCGATCCTGGGTCGCCTGCCGACTGTCGAGGAATACATGGGCTACGCCAACCAGATCGATACCATGGCAGCGGACGTGTACCGCTACCTGAGCTTCGATCAGATCGCCGAGTTCCGTGAAGCCGCTGCGAACGCCAACATCCCGGCCGTTCAAGTGTAAGCACGTAACACTGCGTTAAAAGAACCCCATCCTCGTGATGGGGTTTTTTTATGCCCATGGTTCAGGTGGTATTCCCTCCAACTGCCATGAACATGACGCTACAGCACCTGCGCCAACCGAAGCGCCAGTGCCGCTGCCTGCTCAGCGCTCGCGACATTGGTGAAGCAGATGACCAGGCCGTTCCGGGGTGTTGCGCGCCGGTACCATTTCGATAACGGCTCGATGGCCAGCCCTTCCCGCTTCGCACGCCCGGTGATATTCACGTCGCTTCCTGTCTTCAGGATGGCAACCAGATGCATGCCTCCCGCCTGCGGATTGATCTGCAGCCGCTCGCCAAACTGCCACTTCAGTGCATCGATCAACCATTGGCGACGAAGCGCGTACAGGCTGCGCATTTTGTTCAGATGGCGCGCAAAGTGCCCTTCACTGAGAAAAGCCGTGACTGTGGCCTGCAAGAGCTGGGGACAATGGTTGTGCAAACGATCTGCCTGACGCGCAAACGTCTCGACCTGTTCCGGCGGCACCACCAGATAGGCCAGACGCAATCCCGGAAACAGAACCTTGCTGAACGTACCGGTGTAGAGCACGCGCCCCTGCTCATCAAGGCTTTTGAGCGCCGGCAGAGGCTTGCCGAGGTAGCGGTATTCGCTGTCGTAATCATCCTCGATGATCCAGCTGCCCTGCTGATTGGCCCAGCTCAGCAGCGCCAATCGACGCGCCAGGGTCAATGACATTCCCAGCGGGCTCTGATGGGTTGGCGTAACCACGGCAAAGCGCGCTGTCGGGGCAAGCGCGATACCTTGCATCACGTCCAGGCCCTCCTCATCCACCGGGACCGGTACCAATTGCGCGCCAGCCTGTTCAAGCGTCTCGCTCGCCATGAAATAACCCGGGTCTTCCACCCAACAGACATCGCCCGGCCTCATCAAGGTACGACTGATCAAGTCCAGGCAGGCGCGATAACCCGCGCACACGAACACTTGCTCGGCATTACAGGTGATGCCACGAGAGATACCCAGATAGCTCGCGATGGCCGCACGCAACGGGGCGTGACCACGCGCCTCGGGATAGACCAGCCCCTCAAAACCGGAACCCCGCAACTGACGAGCCGCCAGCCTTGTCCATAGTTTGCGGGGAAAAGCATCCAGCGCTGGCAGCCCCATCTGCAAGGCGAGCGGAGGAGTTCCGGTGTGAATTGCCTGATAGTCGCCGGGGATCGTTGCTGCGCGCGGCACAGGCGAAGCCTGACGTGAAAGGTGCGGCGAAACAATCGTCCCGGCCGGCCCTCGCGAGATCAGATAGCCTTCGCCAATCAAAAGCTGATACGCCGCCTCGACTGTGCCACGGGCCAGATTCAACTCTGCGGCCAGCGCACGAACAGCCGGAACCCGGTCGCCTGCACATAAACGGCCGTCAGCAATGCACTCGCGAAAGCGCTGATACAGCTGGCGGTATACAGGTGCGTTGAGATCACGATCCAGCTCAAAGGAAAATGCCATGGCCTAGTCGTTTGTTCAATTTTTGGCTCTATAGCCTATGCCATTACACCTCTAAAGTAAGCCCTTCTCCGCACCACCGAGCAAGGGCACGACGAACATGACGTACACCTTCGAGCATCTGGACACCGACGCAGACCTGCGCAAGAGCTTCGGCTTGATGCAGACACTGCGGCCGCACCTCACGAATGAGCAGACCTACCGCCAACAGCTGAGTCGACAACTCACCCAGGGATATCGGTTATTGGCCGCCTGCCGGGATCAGACGATGGTCGGGCTGGCAGGCTACCGCGAGCTGGAAAACCTGCTGTATGGCCGTTTCATCTACGTTGACGACCTGGTCGTCGATCCGGATATGCATCGTCAAGGGCTGGGTGCCAGCCTGCTGAGCAGAGTTCGCGAAGAAGCTACAAGGCGCGACTGCGATCACCTGGTGCTGGACACCGGGTTGCACATGGCCTTGGCCCAGCGTTTCTACTTCCGTCAGGGGCTTTTGGCCAAAGGTATGCATTTCACACAGAGCCTACTGGCGAGGAGTCCGCAATGAACAATGTGCTGCTGATAAACGCCAGCCCGCAGGGCAGCGCTTCCCATGCCCACCAATTGGCGCTGGAACTGGTGGCCTCGCTCAGGCATCGATACCCGAATCTTCGATTGACTCAGCGCGAAGTGGGCACGATTCCTCTGCCCCCGCTGGGACTTGAGTACGCGCGAGCCCTGACCACCAGGACGCCGTTTGATGCTCCGGTGTTCGATGTTTCGGAGGGGCTGATTCGGGAACTGGAAGCCTGCGATGTGCTGATCATTGCTACACCGATGCACAACTTTTCGCTGCCTGCTGCTTTGAAACTGTGGATTGACTACGTACTGCGGATCGAGCGCACCTTCCGTTCGGGACCAGAAGGCAAAACCGGACTTCTGGTCGACCGCCCGGTTTACGTGCTGGTCGGTTCCGGTGGGTATCACCAGGGCGAAGGTGCCCGGCAACCGGACTTTCTGACTTCTTACCTGCGGGTCGTACTGAACACCCTGGGGCTTTTCGACACCCACTTCACCTATCTGCAGGGCCTGGTTTCCAGCGAGGACGAGGTGCGCTCGGTGCTGGATCAGGCACGCCGCAAGCTGGTGTTGCAACCGCTGTTCAGCCAGCTGACCTGCGCCTGAACCCATCTTTTCTCACAGGAGTTTTACCATGAGCCAACTCAGACTGCCCTTCCCCTCACTCTCACCGGCGGCCTACAAAGGCCTGCTCGTCACCAACGATGCGCTGGCAGAAAGTTCATTGGGGCTGCCGCTGCTCGAATTGATCTATTTGCGGATATCGCAGATCAACGGCTGTTCGTTCTGCCTTGGCAAGCATTCACAAACCCTGCGTGACTGCGAAGTGCCGCAGGCAAAGCTCGACTGTCTGGCCGGCTGGCGGATCAGCGAATTGTTCGATGCACGTGAACGCGCAGCGCTCGCGTGGGCCGAGACGCTGACCCATGTCAGCGAAAAAGGCGCACCGGATGAGCTCTATGAGCCGTTGAAAAAACTTTTCACTGACGCAGAAATTTCGGATCTGACTCTCGCGGCAGCACTGATGAATGCGTTCAATCGCTTGGCTGTGGGCATGAAACTCTAGACGCGACGATGCCGCTGCGCTGCCGAAACCGGTCACCGGAGACAAGCAGACAGCGGCGCCCTGTCAACCCAGCTGAAGCTGAGTCAACCACTGTGCAACCGTATCGCCGCTGCTCATGCCGGGCTGCACCAGACCGTCGACCATGAAGGTCGGAGACACATGGATGCCGTTCTGCCGGGCGTATTTGCAGTGCCATTTGACCGCGTGCTCCAGCTCTGGCAAAGCGAAGGCTTCGGCGAGCGCGATACCGCTGTAACGCTCAAGGCGAGCAATGATGTCGTTCGGTGTGGCGTCCATATTGGGGCCACAGGCGTGATGCTCGAACTCGAACTCGAACTCTTCGCGATGCGCGGCAACGGCGGCCATCACTGTCTTTGCGGCTGCCTTGCCACCTTCAAGCATCGAGGCCGCCAGGATGCAACGGACGATGACGCCCGAGTACATGTGCCAGGGTTGCGATTGCAGGCGGATCTTCAAAGTCAGGTGGTCTTCGCCAGCCTGCTGTAACAGCTCGTCGAACTTGAGGAAGGCCTTGACCGAGAACGGGCAGGTTGGCTCAAGGAACACTTCAAGCGTCCGAGGCCCGTAGCCCCATGTGAGTGCGTCTGCGTGCATGATGAATTCTCCTCTGAAAACGGGCGAATGAGTGCCTATCGGACTACCACAATGATCAGGAGTGTCAAAAAACCTGCTGGCTACGTCAACCCGCTCGGTTTTCGTTGAATACATTGGCCCCTCGTCGGCAAGCTCACCCCCAGATTTCACACACTCACGGATTGTGAAGTGCGGCGTCGTGAGCGAGCTTGCTCGCGAAGGCTGTTTGTCAGGCAATACATGTCGGGCAGATGTATCAGCAGGTCACTTTCTTGAGCTGCGGATTCAGTGGTCTCTGCGCTCGGCTCAGGTCACCTTTTCGCCCCTCGGCGACCCATTTTGATGGGGCCAAAGTGGGTGAAGCCCTGGCTCAGGTTGGGTAGGTCTGCGGCGGATCCCTTGGTCCTGACACTGATCCGGCGGTCGCTGCACCTTGCGTCGCACTCTTCGGTGTGGCGGCTATTGGGGTAGAAAGGCGCTGTTTGTTTTTGAGTGTGTCGGACTGGGCTTTCTTTGCACCGCTGGCTTACGAATAGACCAGAACCGCGTCTCTGACCTTTTCGAGCCCTCGGCGCAGGTCTTCCATGCCCACGGAACCCAGCGCGATACGAATGGCATGCGGCGCGCTGCCAGCAATCGCAAATGGCTCGGCTGTCGAGACGGCGACGTTCTGGCGTAACAAGGCCATGGCCACCTGATCTGCACGCGCGTCTTCTGGCAGCGGCAGCCACAGAAAATACGAAGCGTGGTGGCTCAGAAAGTGAACGCCTGCCAGCACCTCACGCGCCAAAGCCTGCCTGGCCTGCGCATCACGACGCTTTTCTGTCTCCAGTTGCAGGACGGTGCCGTCCTCGAGCCAGCCGGTGGCGATGGCCGTCATGACACCTGGCGTGTTCCAGGTGGTCGCCCGGAGGGTACGTTCCATGACATGCACCTTGTCGACCGGCGCTGCCACGAACCCGACCCGCAGGCCCGTGGCAACACTCTTGGACAGCCCCGACACATAAACTGTCCGCTCCGGGGCAAGCTGCGCGAGCGGCGCGGGGGCGTTTTCGACCAGAAAGGCGTACGCCGCGTCCTCGATGATCAGCAACCCGTGCTGTCGTGCAATCGTCACCAGTTTCTGTCGCTGAGCCGCGTCCATCACCCAACCAAGTGGATTGTGCAGGGTGGGCATGGCGTACACGGCTTTGACATAACGTTGGTGGCACAGCGCTTCAAGCGCGTCCAGATCCGGACCGTTCTCAAGCACGGGGATGGGCAGCACCTCCAGATGCAGGGTTTCAGCCAGCACCTTGAAGCCTGAGTAGGTCAGCGTATCCGCCGCTATCACGTCGCCGGGTTTCAACAGCGCCATCATGGCGACAGCCAGCCCCTGCTGCGCGCCGTTGACGATCAGCACCTGCCCGGCGTCCACCACCAGCCCGCGCACATGCAAATGGCAGGCGACAGCAGCACGCTCATGAAGGCGGCCTGCGTGAGGCTGGTAACGCAACAACGCTTCAAGATCGCCGGACAATGCCAACTGGCGCAAAGCCTTGCGCAGCAGTTCTGCCTGACCTGGCAGCGCCGGGTAATTGAAGTTGAAATCAATCATGCCGACCGCGACTTCTTTCTGGTCAACACCCAGCCCCGGCGACAACGCTGTCTCGCGGACGAACGTGCCCCGCCCTGCTTCACCGCTGACCAACCCCATTGCTTCCAGCTCGGCGTAGACACGCGTGGCCGTTACCAGCGCCAGCCCCTCTGTGGTCGCGAGCTTACGATGGGTGGGCAAGCGCGAACCCGGCGGTAAATGTCCCGACCGGATATCTGCAGCGAACCTGTCGACCAGGGACTTGTAGCGCGAACGAGGCATAGCGGACTGTATCCATGACAATTTTTTGATTGTGCTGAATTGCCGCTCTACGATGCCGCAATCAACTTCCTTTGAACAGCGCGAGTGCAGCCATGGAACAGGCAATGAACCGTCCGGCGAAAGAGACCGGCAGACCGATCAGCGGCTGGGTAAACGGACTGATCGGCGTATTGATCTTCAGCGGCTCCCTGCCCGCCACGCGTATCGCGGTAACGGAGTTCGATCCGGTCTTCCTCACTGCCGCACGCGCCACCATTGCCGGGCTTCTGGCGCTGTGCATGCTGGCCATTTTCAGGGAAAAACGTCCGGCTACATCACAGCTGTTTTCGTTGGCCATTGTGGCACTGGGCGTTGTGGTCGGGTTTCCGTTGCTGACGGCGTTGGCTCTGCAGCATGTGACGTCTGCGCACTCCATCGTCTTCGTCGGCTTGCTGCCCCTGATGACAGCGATCTTCGGCGTATGGCGCGGCGGCGAACGCCCAAAGCCGATCTTCTGGGTGTTTTCGATAGCCGGCAGCGCGACGGTGGTGGGTTTCGCGGCGTCGCAAAGCATCACCGCCTCTGTAACTGGTGACATCCTGATGTTGCTGGCGATCGTCGCTTGCGGGCTGGGCTATGCGGAAGGTGCACGGCTTTCTCGAACACTGGGCGGCTGGCAGGTTATCTGTTGGGCGTTGGTGCTGGCGTTGCCGGTCATGCTGGCGCTGAGCTTTTTTCTCAGGCCACCCACATTCGCCGACATCAGCGCCCCGGCATGGAGCAGTCTGTTCTACGTGTCGGTGTTCAGCATGCTGATCGGTTTTGTGTTCTGGTACCGCGGTCTGGCGCAGGGCGGCATCGCTGCGGTCGGCCAGCTTCAGCTTCTGCAGCCCTTTTTCGGCCTGACACTGGCCGCCACTCTGCTGGATGAGCCCGTCAGCCTCGGCATGCTCGGCGTGACCCTGGCGGTCATTGTGTGCGTAGCCGGGGCCAGACGCTTTTCAACGTGAAGAACCTCACGACACAGCCCTGAGACCCATCCAGCCACACACAATAAAAAACCCCACGCCTTTCGACGTGGGGTTTTTCAACGTTACAGCCTGTCAGGACAGTCAGACGGTGACGGTCTGCCCGCTCATGGCCAGGTCAAGCAGCTCGCGGTTGGCGACGGCATACATGGCGTAGTCCGTGCCGCTGGCCGCACGCAGCTCGACCAGCATGGCGCGCCAGCGCTCGACCATCAGCGAGTGCTGTTCAAGCCACAGCGCCAGACGCTCCTCGATGTCTGCCGGGCCGTCAGGCATTTGCAGGACCGATACGGTGATTGCGCGCTGCTGCCAGTCGATGTCGTCGCGGAACGCTTCACGCGCCAGCGCCTGCCAGTTGTTTTCCACTGGCAGACTGCTGATCTGTTGCAGGTACCAGGTCACGTCCAGCGCACTGCCCACTGCGAAGTAAGCCTTGGCCACGTCGGCAGCGTTCTGCCCGGTGACGTCAGACGCTTCGATGATCGGCAGCAACGTGTACAAGTGGCTGGTGCCTGCAACCATGCGGGCCAGCAACTCAGGCACACCGGCTTCGACATACGCCTGATAACGGGTCTGCCAGACTTCGCGGGTCGGACCTTCCAGCAGTTCGTCGAGTTTGAGGCCCAGTGCAGCGATGTGCGGACCGAAGTGCGCTACGTCACGACCGGCATCCAGCTCGTTGCGACGGCTGCGCAGGAACCAGCGCGTGGCACGACGCCCGAGACGCATCAGCTCATCCATCAGCGCCAGTTGGACTTCGGCAGACACTTTGTAATCCAGCGCTTCGATCTGACGGAACCAGTGCGGGAGGTGAAAGATGTCACGCACGATCACGTAAGCACCGGCCACATTCGCGGCACTCATGCCAGTCGACTCTTTGAGTCGTTGCACGAAGGTGATGCCCATGTGGTTGACCAGGTCGTTGGCGATCTGGGTGCTGACGATCTCGCGTTTCAGACGGTGACCGCGCATGGCCGTGGAGAACTTGGCGCCCAGCGATGGCGGGAACGCCGTTTCCATGTCGCGGGCCAGGTAGTCATCATCCGGCACACGGGATTCCAGCAAGGCTTCCTTGAGGTCGATCTTGCTGTAGGAGATAAGCACCGAGAGTTCGGCACGGCTCAGGCCATGGCCCGCCGCTACGCGCTCGGCGATCTGGTCTTCGGCCGGCAGGAACTCGATGGCGCGATCCAGCTTGCCGCGCACTTCAAGGTCGTTCATCAGGCGCTTGTACTCAGCGATGCGCTCGAAAGCACGACGTGCTGCCAGAGACAGTGCCTGAGTCTGCTTGTAGTTGTTGCCCAGAACCAGGTGACCCACTTCGTCGGTCATGCTTTCAAGCAGCTGGTTACGCTGCTTTTCAGTCATGTCGCCAGCCTGCACCACTTCGTTGAGCAGGATCTTGATGTTCACTTCGTGGTCGGAGCAGTCCACACCACCGGCGTTGTCGATGAAGTCAGTGTTGGTCGCGCCGCCGTTGAGGCCGAACTCGACACGGCCAAGCTGGGTCATGCCCAGGTTGCCGCCCTCACCCACCACTTTGCAGCGCAACTCGTTACCGTCGACACGCAGAGCGTCGTTGGCCTTGTCGCCTACGTCAGCATGGGACTCTTCGCTCGACTTCACATAGGTGCCGATGCCGCCATTCCACAACAGGTCCACCGGTGCCTTGAGCAGCGCGTGCAGCAGTTCGGTCGGGGTCAGCTTGTCGGCCTTGATGTCGAAGCGCGCTTTCATCTGCTCGGTGATCGCGATGCTCTTGGCACTGCGCGGGAAGATACCGCCGCCAGCGGACATGATGCTGGTGTCGTAGTCGGTCCAGGCCGAACGCGGCAGGTCGAACAGACGCTGACGCTCGACGAAGCTGGTGGCCGGGTCCGGATTCGGGTCGATGAAGATGTGCAGGTGGTTGAACGCGGCGACCAGTTGCAGCTTGTCGGACATCAACAGGCCGTTGCCGAACACGTCGCCGGCCATGTCGCCGATGCCGATCACGCTGATGCTGTCCTGCTGAACGTTGATGTCGCGCTCACGGAAGTGACGCTGCACACCGACCCACGCGCCCTTGGCGGTGATACCCATCTTCTTGTGGTCGTAACCGGCCGAGCCACCCGAGGCAAACGCATCGCCCAGCCAGAAGCCGTAGTCAATGGCGATACCGTTGGCGATGTCGGAGAACGTTGCGGTGCCTTTGTCGGCCGCAACCACCAGATACGGGTCGTCGTCATCGTGGCGAACCACGTTGACCGGCGGCACCAGTGTGCCTTCCTTCAGGTTGTCGGTGATGTCCAGCAGACCGGAAATGAAGATGCGGTAGCACGCGATGGCTTCCGCTTGCACTTCGTCACGGTTGCCGGTAGTCGGCAGACGACGCGGAACAAAACCGCCCTTGGCGCCCACTGGCACGATGACCGAGTTTTTCACCTGCTGAGCCTTGACCAGACCCAGCACTTCGGTACGGAAGTCTTCTTCGCGGTCCGACCAGCGCAGGCCGCCACGGGCAACGTTGCCGAAGCGCAGGTGCACACCCTCGACACGTGGCGAGTAAACGAAGATTTCAAACTTCGGCACCGGCTTGGGCAGCTCGGGAATCAGACGCGGGTTGAACTTGAAGCTGAAGTAACTCTTGCTCTGGCCATTGGCATCGGCCTGATAGAAGTTGGTACGCAGGGTCGCCTTGATCAGGTCCAGATAACGACGCAGGATGCGGTCTTCGTTGAGCACCTGAACATCGTCCAGAGCGGTCAGAATGGCCTGTTCGAGACGCAACTGCTTGTCGTCGAGATCGTCCGAGCCGAGTTTGCGGGCCAGATAGAAACGGGTCTTGAACAGACGCGTCAGCTCGCGGGCGATGTCAGTGTGGTTGTTCAGGGTGCTGGCGATATAGCCCAGGTCAAAGCCCAGACGAATCTGCTTCAGATAACGGGCGTAGGCACGCAGCAGCGCCACGTCGCGCCATGGCAAGCCGGCGGTCAGCACCAGGCGGTTGAACGCATCGTTTTCGGCATCGCCGCGCACGATGTGTACGAACGCGTCCTGCAACGTGTCGTTGAGTTGCTGGATATCGAGATTCAAGCCTTCGCCGTACGTGAACGCAAAGTCATGAATCCAGAACTCGCGGCCATTGGCGTGGTGCAGGCGATACGGGAACTCTCCCAGCACGCGCAGGCCGAGGTTTTCCAGAATCGGCAACACGTCGGACAACGCCAGCGGCGTATCGGCGTGGTACAGCTTGCAATGCAGTTGCTGGCGATCACCGGCCAGCGGCTGGTAGAAACTCATCACCAACGGATTGGTTTCGCTCAGGCTCAACACGTGCTGCATGTCGACCACAGCCGAATGCGCCGCGAAGCGCTCGCGGTAACCTGCCGGGAAACCTTTCGGGAAGTCGGCCAACACATTGGTGCCGTGGGCTTCACCGAAGCTTTCGACCACCAGACTGGCGTAGTCGTCCTTCCACGAACGGCACGCCTGGATGACTTCGTTTTCCAACTGGGAAACGTCGATTTCCAGATTGATCTTGGGGTCAACGCGCAAAATCAGCTGCACACGCGCCAGTACGGACTCCGAGAAAAACGTCCAGAATTCGCAGTCGCTGGCCTTCAGGCGATCCATCAGTACCTGCTGGATCTTTTGGCGTACTTCGGTGGAATAGACATCGCGCGGCACATAGGCGAGGCAGTAGCAGAAGCGGCCGTACGGGTCTTTGCGCAGGAACACGCGGATCTTGTTGCGTTCCTGAATCTGCACGATCGACATGACCGTGGAGAACAGCTCGTCAATCGGGGTCTGGAACAAATCATCACGTGGCAGGACTTCTACCACCTGCGCCAGCTCCTTGCCCAGGTGCGCCTTGGCATCGAAACCGGAACGACGCTCTACTTCTGCGACCTTGCGACGAATGTACGGGATCTGCCGGACGCTCTCGCCATACACGGACGAGGTGTACAGGCCCATGAAACGGCATTCCTTGATGACCTTGCCGGACGCATCGATCTGACGAATCGAGACAAAGTCAGGATACGCAGGGCGATGCACACGGCTAGGCACGGCGGCCTTGGCGAAGGACAGCAGCTTGGGCTCTTGCAGGTATTTGACTGCGTAATCTTCGATGTGCAGCTCTTCACGGCTCAGGCCCGGACGCAGCAGCTTGGTGAGGCCGAGGAAAGACGACTCGTCGTAAACCAGCTGACCGCCTTCGGCATCGTTGCTGACTTCAAATTCTTCATAACCGAGGAACGTGAAGTGGTTGTCCACCAGCCATTGCAGAAAGACCTTGATCTCGGCTTTTTCTTCGACATCGGTGTTGTATTCGTTGGCATCAATGCTCGCCAAAAGCTCGTGCAGGCGGGCTTTCATCGGTTCGAAATCTTCTACCGCAGCACGCACCTCACCCAGTACCTGCTCCAGCTCGCGGGCCAGCACGTTCAACTCGCTGGCGTTGGCGCAGCGGTCGATTTCCAGATACATCAGCGATTCCTGAAACACGTCGTCGCCGGCCGCGCCCTTGGGCAGCAGCTCAAGCAACTCGCCGGTCGCGCTGCGACGCACGCTCAGTACGGTGGTTTGCAGGGTATGGATGCTGTAGCCGCGGCGGTTCAGCTCGGTACGAACCGAGTCGACCAGGAATGGCAGATCGTGATGCAGCACTTCAACGGCGGTGTGAGTCGATTGCCATCCGTGACGCTCGTAATCAGGGTTGTACACCCGTACCTGTGGATGCGCGTGCTCAAAGCGCTCCAGCAGACGCCAGGCAGACAGCGTGCAGCCAGCCAGGTCTGACAGACGACGCTGAGTCAGTTCATCCAGAGAAATGATGCCGAAGAATTGCTCGGCGAACAGCGCCACTTGTGGCAGAGCCTGTTCGCTGATGTGCTGAGCCAGTGCCGATTGCAGTTGATGCTGGAAGTCGGCCTTGCTGGCTGCGGTGAAGAACGCCATCTGTGGTACTCCGCTTTGGCTTTTATTGGGGAGGCTTGAAGAAGGTGTTGCGACCGTGGGTGCGGGCATCCAATTGCACCGGCACCACCGGATCGAGTGTAAAGCTAAAGTACTAACGCCTGATGTGTCCGGGTAGTCACATTTGAATTCCGGGGTGCCTGCCAGAAAAATCGGCAGGTACGGCAGTCCTTTTTACACGACTGCTCGTCTTTGGTGCAGCTTAACGAGAGCGGACACGACACTACTTACGAGGCTGCGACATATTCGGTCATCAGTCAGCAGCCCAGCCCGCACGGTCGTGCCAATATTGACCGATAAAATTCATCCGGGAGTGGCAAAATCCGCAACTCATCCTCCCGGCCCGCCATTTGGAACCCCCTATGCTCATCAAGACCGACAGCTTCATCGCCGACCCTTGCGACGACGAATACGACGATATGGCCCTGCTGTGCTGCCATTCCGAACAAGGCGAGCTGTTTTCACTGTCGCGCTTCCCTGATGAAAACGAAGTGGACATCACCGTTCGCGATGACAAGACCCTGACCGTGTCGACCCTGAAGGTAACGTTTAGCGCACAGCGCCTGCTGGTGGAACTGACGCCTGCGGACGGCAAGCAGCTCGACGGTCACGAGCAGTACGAGATCCAGCACAGCACACCTGCGAGCAGTCTGCAGGACATACAAGAAACGCTGCAGATCATTCTGAAAGATGTCGGTACTTACGTCAGCGAGATCAACTGATCGCAATTGTCCGCACCCTCACCTCGCCAACAGGAGTCAGCCATGCCCCGGATATTTGATGCCCATTGCCACATCATTGACCCGCACTTCCCGCTCCAGGCCAACAACGGCTTTCTGCCCGAGCCTTTTGGCGTCGAGGATTATCTGGCGGTCGTCGAGCCATTGGGCGTTGTCGGGGGTGCCGTGGTGTCCGGTTCGTTTCAAGGCTTTGATCAGAGGTATCTGCAAGAGGCGCTGCGCCGTCTGGGGCCGGGCTTTGTCGGCGTCACGCAATTGCCTGCTTCCGTCACCGACGCAGAGCTGGAAACCCTCAATGGCTTCGGCGTGCGCGCGCTGCGCTTCAACCTCAAGCGCGGCGGTTCAGAACAACTCGATCAGTTGGAAGCACTGGCACTACGGGTTCACCGGCAGGCAGGCTGGCACTCGGAGCTGTACATCGACTCCCGCGAGCTGGCCGAGATCGAAGACAGAATCAGCAAACTGCCCGCAATCAGCGTCGATCATCTGGGCCTGAGTGCCGAAGGCCTGCCGGTTTTGCTGCGTCTCGCCGAGCGCGGCGTGCGGATCAAGGCGTGTGGCTTTGGGCGTGTCGACTTTCCGGTGCAGGCTGCCTTGAAAGACCTATACGCCGCCAATCCAGACGCGCTGATGTTCGGTACCGACCTGCCGTCGACTCGGGCGCCCAGACCGTTCGAGAAAAATGACATCGACCTGGTGACCGAGGCGCTGGGCGAGACAGGGGCACACAAAGTCTTGTGGGAAAATGCGGCACACTTTTACCGGCTTTGACACGGATTTTAAACAAATACGGTGGTATTACGGCGCTGAACAACAGCCTAATGACCACCGTTCCCTACACGCAACAGACGCAAGTTGTAGGGCAATTCCCAAATAAACGTCTTACTTGTCTCTAAACACTATAAAAAACGCTCTAGTCGTTAGTCGATAACAGCCTGGATGGATTAAAGTATCGCCCCCAGCTATCGGTCGACCGAAACAGCTGATTACCCTGCCAGGAACCGTCACCGATGGAACATCGTGAAGCGCTGATTGCGCTGCGAACATTTCTTTCAACGCAAATCCTCGGCCAGGAAAAGCTGATCGAACGCCTGCTGATTGCCCTGCTCGCCGACGGCCACATGCTGGTCGAAGGTGCTCCGGGGCTTGCCAAGACCAAAGCCATCAAAGAACTGGCCGAAGGCATCGAGGCACAATTTCACCGCATCCAGTTCACGCCTGACCTGCTGCCCGCCGACATCACCGGCACCGAAATCTATCGCCCCGAAACCGGCAGCTTCGTGTTCCAGCAGGGCCCGATCTTCCACAATCTGGTGCTGGCGGATGAAATCAACCGCGCGCCAGCCAAGGTTCAGTCGGCACTGCTTGAGGCCATGGCCGAGCGTCAGGTCAGCGTGGGGCGCAGCACCTACGACCTGTCGCCGTTGTTTCTGGTCATGGCCACTCAGAACCCGATCGAGCAGGAAGGCACTTACCCGCTGCCCGAAGCGCAGCTCGACCGGTTCCTGATGCACGTCAAGATCGGCTTCCCCGATGCAGCCGTTGAACGCAAGATTCTCCAGCAGGCGCGCGGCGAGGCCCTGAACGGCGAAACCAAGCCGGAACGTCGCGTCAGCCAACAGGCAATCTTTGCTGCACGCAAGGAAATACTCGGTTTGTACATGGCTGACGCGGTGGAGGAATACCTTGTGCAGCTGGTCATGGCCACCCGTACGCCTGCCAAGTTCGACCCGGAGCTGGCCGAGTGGATCGCCTATGGCGCCAGCCCACGGGGTTCCATTTCGCTGGACCGCTGCGCCCGCGCCCACGCATGGCTGGCCGGACGTGATTTCGTCAGCCCTGAAGACATTCAAGCGGTTCTGTTCGACGTACTGCGTCACAGGGTCATCCTGTCGTTCGAAGCCGAAGCTGCGGGCATCGATCAGGACCGCGTGATTCAACGGATCCTCGACGTCGTCGCCGTCGCCTGATCTCATGCAACCCTACCTGATCCCCCAGCCGGGCATTCGTGTCACCCTCAGCGAACTGATCGAGATGCGTCATCGCGTTCGAGAAGTGCAGCTGTTTTCGACGCCCAGTCGACGCAGTCCGCTGATTGGCCTGCACCACTCCAAGTTGCGTGGCCGTGGCGTGGACTTCGATCAGGTGCGGGTCTATCAGGCTGGCGACGATGTGCGCAGTATCGACTGGCGCGTCACTGCTCGGACCCAGGAGCCACACACCAAGCTGTTCCATGAAGAACGCGAGCGGCCCATTTTCATTCTGGTGGAACAGAGCCGCCGCTTGTTCTTCGGCTCGGGCCTGATGTTCAAGTCGGTACTCGCCGCCCAGGCAGCGGCGCTGATGGGCTGGGCGGCGCTGGAACACAACGACCGGGTCGGCGGGCTGGTGTTTGGCGACAACGAGCATTACGAGATCAAACCGCGACGCAGCAAGCAGAGCCTGTTGCAGTTGCTCAATAGGCTGGTGCGGGTCAATCAGTCGCTGCACACTGAAATCCCCGCTGACCGCGATGCGTTCGGCACTGCGTTGCGACGCGCCCGTGAAGTATTGCGCCCGGGCAGTCTGGTGATCGTGTTGTGCGACGAGCGCGCCCTGTCCGATGCAGCCGAACAGCAATTGAGTCTGTTGTCGCGGCACAGCGACCTGTTGCTGCTGCCGCTCGCCGACCCGCTGGACCGCGCGTTACCCGCTGCCGGCCTGCTGCGTTTTGCCGAACGCGGTGCGCAACTGGAACTCGACACCCTCGACCCGGAAATGCGCCGCGCCTATCGCGCTCAGGGCGAAGAACGTTCGGCACGCTGGGAGCTGCTCGCGCAAAAACTGCGTGTGCTGCTCATACCGCTCAGTACTCAGCTCGGACTCGTCGAGCAGTTGCGCGAGTTCCTGAATGCCCAGCGTCCGGCGAAACGCAAATGAATCCCCTTGATCAGCTACAACCTCTGATCGCACCCGAAGCCGTTGGTTTCTGGCCGCCAGCACCGGGCTGGTGGCTATTATTGCTGTTGATCCCCGCAGCGGGCTGGGGGCTTTGGCGTTTGCGCACGATGCTGCCGATCAAGACCAGCAAAGCCCGCGCCGAACAGCCCCTCGATCCGGTTCGCGCCGCAGCGCTGGTCGAACTGGCCAGCCTACCCAAACCCTATGACGGCGCACCTGCCGGTGCATGGCTGCAACAGATCAACGGGCTCCTCAAGCGTCTGTGCCGCAACCACTACCCGCACAGCCAGAGCCACACGCTCAATGGCCGAAAATGGCTGGCGTTTCTCGACAATCGCTGCCCGGCCGCAGGGTTGACTCGCTGGATGATTCTGGTCGAGGGCGCGTACAAGCCTGAATGCAGGCTCGATGACAAAGCCATCACCGGGCTGACGCAGGCGGTCGACACCTGGATCCGCAAGCATGTTTGAGTACGTCTGGCCGTGGGTGTTTGCCTTGCTGCCATTGCCGTGGCTGATGCGCGTGGTGCTGCCCACGGCCGACAGCGGTGAGGCGGCGCTCAAGGTCAGTTTTCTCAGCGAACTGGAAGGGCTCAGCGGACGCCGTGCCAAGGCCAACCTGCCAGCGTGGCGGCAACGCGCGCCTTTTCTGCTGATCTGGCTATTGTTGCTGATCGCTGCCGCTCGCCCGCAATGGCTGGGCGAGCCGCTGCCCGTGGCCGCCAGCGGCCGCGACCTGCTGGTGGCAGTGGATGTGTCCGGCTCCATGGATTACCCCGACATGCAGTGGCGCACCGATGAAGTCAGCCGACTGGTGCTGGTCCAGCATCTGCTCGGGGACTTTCTGGAAGGTCGCGAAGGTGATCGCGTCGGCCTGATTCTGTTCGGCAGCCAGGCCTTCGTTCAGGCGCCGCTGACCTTCGACCGACGTACTGTACGCATTTGGCTTGATGAGGCAAAAATCGGCATCGCAGGCAAAAACACCGCCATCGGTGATGCCATCGGCCTGGCCCTCAAACGCCTGAGGTTACGCCCCGCCAACAGCCGGGTGCTGGTACTGGTCACCGACGGCGCCAACAATGGCGGGCAGATCGACCCGATCACGGCTGCACGTCTGGCCGCCGAAGAAGTCGTGAAAATCTATCCTATCGGCATTGGTGCAGACCCCGATCAAAGCGGGGTTCAAGGCATGCTGGAGCTGAACCCGAGCCTGGACCTGGATGAGCCGACCCTCAAGACGATCGCCAGCATCAGCGGTGGTCAGTACTTCCGCGCACGCGACGGCGATCAACTGGAAAAGATCCGCGCCACCCTTGACGCACTCGAACCCGTTGCCCAGCAACCCACTCAAGCCCGCCCGGCGATGGTGCTTTACCAATGGCCGCTGGCCCTGGCGCTGCTGCTGAGCGCAGGTCTGGTGGTGCGCGACCTGTGGCCGAACAACGCGCTGCAACGGCTGCTTGCACGCTGGAGGGCCATCGGCTGGCGCGAACGGTTCGATCGCCTGCGGAGGTCACGATGATCGCTCTCTGGCCGCACTGGTTCCGTCCCTGGTGGTTGCTGATCGTGCCGTTGCTCATTCTCTTGATATGGCAGCTGTGGCATCGACAAAAGCGCGCAGGACGTTGGCAGATCCTCCTGCCAGCCGCGTTCCATTCAGTGTTGCTGAATGGCGGGCGTGGCGGTAACAGCAAGCTCCCGTGGATCGTGCTGAGCCTTGCGTGGTTGCTGGCCTTGCTCGCGCTGCTTGGCCCCAGCTGGCAGCGGGTCGAGCAGATCAGCCAGAAACCGGTGGATCCTCTGGTGGTGCTGCTGGAACTCACACCGCAGATGCTCGCCACCGATGTGTCTCCCACACGACTGGAACAGGCACGGCGTAAATTGCTCGACCTGTTGCAGGCACGCAGTGACTCGCAGACTGCCATTGTGGTGTACGCCGGCAGTGCCCATACGCTGGTGCCTCTTTCCGACGACCTGGTGACCAGCCACAATCTGCTGGAAGCCATCAAGCCGTCGATCATGCCGGTCGCGGGTCAACGCGCCGATCTGGCGGTGAAAAAAGCGCTGCAATTGCTCAAGCAGGGCGCGCTGGGCCAGGGCCGTATCCTGCTGATCGGCTCGTCGCTGAGCGAACAGGAACGCCAAGGCATTCATGACGCGTTACGCGGACAATCGCCGCCGTTGCTGATACTCGGCGTGGGCACTGCCGACGGCGCCCCGGTAACGCAGGAGAACGGCAGCCTGCTCAAGGATGAACAAGGTGCGATTCTGGTTTCCCGCCTGGACAGCACCAGCCTCAATGAATTTGCCGATCAGGTGGGCGGCAGCTACCGTCAGGCTCGCAACGATGAAGAGGATCTGCGAAGTCTGGGTCTGCTCGACAGCCCGAAAAACCTGCGCAGCGACGGGCAACTTGTGCAACTCGACACCTGGGCCGATCAGGGACACTGGTTTCTGCTGCCGCTGCTGCTGATTGCCGCGTTGGCCGGACGACGCGGCTGGCTGTTCTGTCTGCCGCTGTTCTTCCTGTTTCCGCAAACCAGCCAGGCATTCGAATTCGAAGATTTGTGGCTGCGCCCGGACCAGCAGGGCCAGCGCCTACTGGAGCAGCGGCGCCCGGCTGAAGCCGCCCAGCGTTTCGAAAACCCGCAATGGAAAGGCGTAGCGTTCTATGAAGCGGGCGACTACGCCACTGCTGCCCAGCGCTTCGCCGAAGGCAATACCGCCGCCGACCACTACAATCGTGGCAACGCACTGGCCCGCAGCGGCGAACTCGAGGCGGCGCTGGATGCTTATGAACAGGCGCTGGAACGCCAACCCGTGTTTCCTGCCGCACAGAGCAACCGCACGCTGGTGCAGAGCGTACTGGACCAGGCAAATGCCCGACCGCCCATCAAGGACGAGCAGGAAAAGGCCGATGAGGAAGGTCAGAACGCACAGCGATCGTCACAGGATACGACCAGCGACACATCACCCGCTAATCAGGACCCTGGCGAGCCCGGTGAAGACCCATCCAGCGACAGCCTGCCTCCCGAAAAGAACGGCAGTGATAGTTCGGGTTCATCGATGGATGATGACACCACCACCCGACCACCGATCCAGCCCGCCGACAGCACCATTACCGGCGAGCGTCGTCAGGAACTCGAACAGTGGCTGAGACAGATTCCGGACGATCCGGGCGAACTGCTGCGGCGCAAATTCCGCTACGAACAGCAACATCAGGAAAAGACCCGATGAGTCGCGTGTACACCCTAATGACCGGCCTGCTCTTGAGCCTGTTCGCCTTGTCGCTTCACGCTGCGCAGTTGACCGCCAGCGTCGACCGCATGCGGGTCACAGCAGGTGAAACCGTGGAACTGACGCTGGAAACCGACGACGTTACCCAGTTCGGCAAGCCGGACCTCAGCTCGCTGGATGAGCAATTCGATGTGCGTGATACCCGTCAGGTCAACCAACTGACGACCCTTGGCAGCAGCGGTCAGGCCACCACGCGCTGGATCATCACCCTGCTGCCTCGGCAGACCGGCAGCGTAGTGATCCCGCCGCTGTCGCTGGGCGAACTGAAAAGCCAGCCGTTGACCCTGCAAGTCATCCAGAACGAGCCCAAGGAGCAGAGCAACACCCAGGCTCCGGTCTTTATCGAGGCCTCGCTGGATCAGGACAGCGTGTACGTACAGGCTCAGGCCGTGCTGACACTGCGCGTTTATCACTCGGTGTCGCTGTTCGATGACAGCAGCCTGAGCGCCCTGCAAGTGCCTGATGCACGGATCGAAAAGCTTGGCGACTCGCGCACCTATGAAAAGCTGATCAACGGGGTGCGTCACGGGGTGATCGAAATGCGCTATGCCCTATACCCGCAGCAGAGCGGCGTGCTGCACATCCCGCCACAGGTATTCAGCGCCACACTGGTACAACCCCCTGCAGAAAGCACGCAGGCGCAGGATCCCAGCCCGTTCGGCCCGCAACCGGGCAAGCTGATGCGAGTCAGCTCCGCCGAAATCGCGCTGACGGTCAAACCCAAGCCGGTCGACTATCCGGCCAACACGCCCTGGCTACCGGCGCGCTCGATCAGCCTGGAAGAAAGCTGGAGCCCGGAACCAGGCAAAAGCCAGGTTGGCGACTCTCTGACGCGCACGTTGATACTCAAGGCCGAAGGGCTGGCCGGGGCACAACTGCCGCCGCTGCCAGCCACCGAAGTACCCAACCTGCGTCGTTACCCCGACCAGCCGCAAATGCGCAATCTGGCCAGTGAACGCGGTTTGATCGGCACGCGTGAAGAACGTGAAGCACTGGTACCTAGCCGTGCCGGCGCCATCGACCTGCCAGCCGTTGAAGTGACCTGGTGGAATACCCGCGAAGACCATCTGGAACACACCAGCCTGCCCGCGCGCACCTTGCAGATTCACGCCAATCCCGGCCTGACCGTTGACACGCCGGTGAACAACGACATGGGCGGCCTGACTGTGGTCGGCCCTCCCGTCTGGCCCTGGCAGATGAGCACGCTGTTTTTCGCCTGCACCACGCTGCTGGGTTTCGGCCTGTGGTGGCGCGCACGCGGACAACCGGCAATCGCCCGGACCGTGCAGGCCGGCCCGAGTCCGCGTACCGTGCTGGACGATCTCAAGCGTGCCTGCCTGGCAAACGACCCGCAGGGCACCCGCCAGGCGCTGGATACCTGGGCACGTCAGCAGCCTGAAACGCTGGCTGACATGGCCGCCCGCTTCGTGCCGCTCTCCGATGCGCTGGACGGTCTGAACGGCGCGCTATACAGCGAAACCGGCAAATTCTGGATGGGCGAAGACCTCTGGCGGGCGATCCGCACCCTGCCCGCCGCCGAACATATTCAAGACCCGGCAGGCGATGCCGGATTGCCGCCGCTGTACCCCAAATGAGGGTGCAGCCCAGGCAACACTTCTTCCTGACAAGGTAACCTCATGCGTTTGTTTCACACCTCCGACTGGCATCTGGGTCAGAACCTCCATGGCCAGGAGCGGGATTTCGAGCACGCCTGCTTTCTGACCTGGCTGCTGGCCCGCCTGGCAGACCGCCAGCCTGACGTGCTGCTGATCGCGGGCGACATCTTCGACACCGTCAACCCGCCCGTCAAAGCCCAGGAGCGTCTGTACGACTTCATCGTCAACGCCCATGAACAACAACCGCTGCTGACCATCGTGATGATCGCGGGCAACCACGACTCGGGATCACGCATCGAACTACCCGCCCCGTTGATGCGTCGCCTGCGCACCCATGCGCTCGGCAGAGTGCTGTGGCTGGACGACGGCGTACTGGATGTCGAACGCCTTTTGCTGCCATTGCCCGACGCCAACGGCGATGTCCGCGCCTGGTGCCTGGCGCTGCCGTTTCTGCGCCCTGCGGAAGTCACTGGCCCGACGCTGGGCGATGATTACCTGCGCGGCATTGGCCGGGTACATGAACTGCTAATAGAGGCGGCCAACCTCAAACGTAAGCCCGGTCAGGCCCTGATCGCCATCAGCCATGCGCACATGGCCGGGGGATCGGTGTCGGAAGACTCCGAGCGCAGCCTGATCATCGGCAACGCCGAGGCACTGCCCGCCAGCCTGTTCGGCCCGAGCATCACCTACGTTGCCCTCGGCCATTTGCACAAGCCACAACGGGTCAATGGCGAAGAGCGTATCCGCTACAGCGGCTCGCCGATCCCACTGTCGTTCTCGGAAATCGGCTATCAACACCAGATTCTGGAAATCAACTGCGAAGGCGAAACGCTGACCAGCGTCGAGCCTTGCCTGATCCCCCGCGCCGTCAACTTGCAACGCCTCGGCCCGGCGCCGCTGGCCGAGTTGCTGGTGCAGCTCAAGGCATTGCCAGACATCGACCTGCTGGCCGATCACGACCGCCAGCCCTGGCTGGAAGTGCGTGTGCGCCTGGACGAACCACAACCCGACCTGCGCAACCAGATCGAAACCGCGCTGCAAGGCAAGGCCGTGCGGCTGGTGCGCATCGGTGCCGAGTATGCAGGCAAAGGCAGCGCCGATGGCAGTGACAGCGAAGCTGCGCTGATCGAGCTGGACCAGCTCAGCCCTCAGGAATTGTTCAGCCGCGCCTGGCAGGACAACTTCGGCAGCGAGGTCGACGAACAGACCCTTACCGATTTCGCCACGCTGCTGCGTGAAGTTCAGCAGGAGAGCGAACAGCCATGAAGATCCTTGCCATTCGCCTGAAGAACCTGGCTTCGCTGGCCGGGCCGTTCGAACTGGATTTCACCGCAGAACCGCTGGCCAGCGCCGGACTGTTCGCCATCACCGGCCCTACCGGTGCAGGTAAAAGCACCCTGCTCGACGCCTTGTGCCTGGCGCTGTTCGGGGCCATTCCACGGCTGAGCAACATCGGCCAGTCGAAAGTGCCGGACATCGACGGCGAAATCACCACCAGCGATCCGCGCACGCTGCTGCGGCGCGGCACCGGCAGTGGCTATGCCGAAGTGGATTTCATCGGTATCGACCAGCGCCGCTATCGTGCCCGCTGGGAAACCAACCGCGCCCGGGACAATGCCGCGAAAAAGCTGCAGGCCAGCCGCCAGACCCTGACTGATCTGGACAGCGAGCAGATCCTCAGTAACCAGAGCAAGCGTGAATTCGAGCAACTGATCGAAAGCCGTCTGGGCCTGAACTTCGAACAGTTCACCCGTGCCGTGATGCTCGCACAGAGTGAGTTCAGCGCCTTCCTCAAGGCGGACGACAAGGAGCGAAGCGATCTGCTGGAGAAGCTGACCAACACGGCGATCTACAGCCAGTTGGGCCGCCGCGCGTACAGCAAAAGCAAAGAGGCCGAAGATGCGCTCAAGACCCTGACTGCGCAGGCAAGCACTCTCATTCCGTTGCCAGCCGAACAACTGGCCGAGCTCGAACAGCGCCTCAGCGATGCTCAACAGCAACTCAAGACGCATCAGGCTCAGCAGCGCCAGCTGGAACTCAAACAGCAATGGTTGACCGAATTGCATCGCCTGCGTGATGAGCACCTTGTGGCCCGTGAAAGCCTCGACAGCGCCCAGCAGGCCTGGGATGAGCAGAGCGGGCAGCGCCAGACCCTCGGCCAACTGGAGCGACTCGGGCCACAACGTCATCGCTTTACCCGACGCATAACGCTGAACACTCAACTCACACCGTTGACCGAACAGATTCGTCAGCATCAGGCCCAACAGGCCACACTGCAGACCCAGCAACTGCAACTGGAAGCCCGCCGCACCGAGGCGCAAGCCAGCCTTTTGGACGCCCAGCAAAAGCACAGCGCCGCACGACCTCTGCTGCAACAAGCCTTTGACGTGCAGAACAGCTTGAGCCATCTGGCACAGGAGCTGAGCAAGCTCAGCGAACTGCACCAACAAGCCGAGCAACACTGCACGCAAGGCCAGACCAGCCTGCAAACCCTGCTCGACCAACAGCAACAGGTCGCCCAACGGCTGGAGCGTATCGCCGAACAGCTGGAGCAAAGCCAGACGCTGGCACCTCTCGCCCAAGCCTGGAACGCGTGGCGCGACCGCTTGAAATCCATGACGCTGATTGCCAACCGTCTCAGGCATGGCCAGGCTGAGCTGCCTGCGCTGCAACAGCGTGCCAGCGACGCCGACGCGCAGTTGGCAGAACAACGTAGCGCGCTGGAATTGCTGTACCGCGAGGCCGATTGTGAAGTCGCCGCGGTAACCGAGCAGGTGCAGATCCTCGGCAGCCTGTTGCAGGACAATCGCAAACAGCAACGCGCATTCGAGGAACTGACGCGGCTCTGGGCCAGCCAGCAGGAAGTCGCTGGCCAACTGCGCGACCTGGCCCTGCAACAACAGAATGCGCAACAGCAGCGTGAGCAACTCAACGCGCAAGGCACCCGGGTTCGCGACGAACTGACCGTGGCCGAACAGACACTGACCGTGACCCGGCAATTGCTGGAACGTCAGCGCCTGGCTCGCAGCGCCAGTGTCGAAGAATTGCGCGCTCAGTTACAGGACGACCAGCCCTGCCCGGTCTGCGGCAGCGCCGAACACCCGTGGCATCAGCCCGAAGCTCTGCTGGAAAGCCTCACACAGCACGACGAAAACGAACAGGCCGGGGCGCAGAAAGCGGTGGATGTGCTGACTGAACAGCGCACCCAGCTACGAGAGCAGGTCGGCGGTGTCATTGCGCGCCAGAAAGAACTGCTGCGCCAGCATGAGCAGCTGATGCAGCGGCATCAGACGCTGGCGCCAGACCTCGAAGCGCATCCCCTCGCCGCCTCTTTGCTGGATCGCGCGCCCGAGCAGCGCGATGGTTGGCTGAGTCAGCAATTGAGCCAGTTGAACGAGGTTATCATCCGCGACGAACAGCGCCAGCAGGCGTTGCTGACTCTGCAAAAAGATGCAGGCCGCTTGCAGCAGCAGGTCCAGGCAGCGCAGGAAAACAGCCAGACCGCCGCTCGCCACGCCAGCGAACAACTTCAACAGTTGGGCGCCGACCAGCAGCGGCTGGACGAGGAGCTTGCCGCTTTCGAGCCAATGGTGTCACCGCAGATGCTTGAAGGGCTGCGCAACGATACGTCCGGCACCGTTATGCAGCTTGAGCAACAGGTCACCCAGCGCCTCGATCAACTCGAGCAGCAAGGCGAGGAACAGCTGGAGCAACGCGAACGCCAGCAGAAAATCGAGACGCAACAGGTCGAACAGCACAACCGGCTGCAACGCCAGACCGAACTCTTGCAGGACGTCACGAGACTCGGTGAACAGCACCACGCCAGCCAGCAGACTTTGGCGCAGTTGCTGGGTGAGCATGCCGGTGCCGAACACTGGCAGCAGGCCCTGGAACACGCCATCGATCAGGCCCGGCAGACCGAAAACGCGGCGGCGCAGGATCTGCAAGCTATTCACAGCCAACTGATCGGCATCGCTGCCGAGCTCAAGTCTGACCAACAGCAGCTTGAGCAGATGCAACAGGAGCTGGCCGAACTCGACACGCAAATCAGCGAATGGCGCGCTCATCATCCGGAGCTGGACGACACCGCACTCGACACCCTGCTCGCGTGTGACGACGCGCACCTCGAACAGCTGCGCCAGCAGTCGAGCAGCGCCGAGAAAACCCTGGAGCAAGCAAAGGTGTTACTGCATGAACGCGATCAGCGTCTGCAGCAGCATCAGGCACAGCACAGCGACCTCAACGACGAACAACAACTGACAACCGCATTGCAGGCGGCGCAGGAGCAGACGGCGCTGAGCGAGCAGCACTGTGCAGACGTGCGCGCCGAGCTGAGCGAAGACCAGCGCCGCCGCAATGCCAATGGCGAGTTGCAGGCGCAGATTGGCGCTGCCACAGGCGAGTACCAGCGCTGGGCCCGTCTGGCGGCACTGATCGGTTCAGCCGAAGGCGACAAATTCCGCAAGATCGCCCAGGCCTATAACCTCGACCTGCTGGTTCATCACGCCAACGCTCAACTCAGGCAACTGGTGCGCCGCTATCGCCTCAAGCGTGGCGGCAGCATGTTGGGCCTGCTGGTGCTGGACACCGAAATGGGTGATGAAATGCGCTCGGTGCATTCACTGTCCGGCGGCGAAACCTTCCTGGTGTCGCTGGCGCTGGCGCTGGGGCTGGCATCGATGGCTTCCAGCACCTTGCGTATAGAATCGCTGTTTATCGACGAAGGCTTTGGCAGTCTGGATCCGGAATCTCTGCAACTGGCAATGGATGCCCTTGACGGCTTGCAGGCACAGGGACGCAAGGTCGGCGTCATTTCCCATGTGCAGGAAATGCATGAACGAATCCCCGTACAGATCAAGGTGCGTCGTCAGGGCAACGGGCTGAGCACCATCGAGGTTGGCAACTCATGACGCCGCTGCTGTATTCGTTCCGGCGTTGCCCTTACGCCATGCGCGCTCGCATGGCGGTCCGCTACGCCGGTTGTGAGGTGACAATCGAGGAAATCAGCCTCAAGGCCAAACCGGCACAGATGCTCGAATGCTCACCGAAAGGCACGGTGCTGGTGTTGGAGGCTCGGGTTCTGGAACAAAGTCTGGACATCATGCACTGGGCACTGGCTCGGCACGATCCGGACAATTGGCAGCTGGCAGACGACCCTGAACGGCAGCGGCAGATGGGTGCGCTGATCGAAGAAAACGATCAGGTTTTCAAGTTCGATCTGGACCGCTACAAATACGCGGTGCGTTACCCGGAACATTCCGCGCAGTATTATCGAGCGCTGGGCGAACGCTTTCTGCGCACGCTGGAAAACCGGCTGCAGTCTGATACGTATTTGATGGGTGAACACCTGACACTGGCTGACGTGGCCATTGCGCCCTTCATACGCCAGTTTTGCTCCGTCGATCCGCAATGGTTCGAGCAAAGCCCCTACCCGACGCTGCGAGCGTGGTTGCAACGGTTTTTACAGTCAGCATTGTTTGAGGCGGTGATGAAAAAGTGAGCGAGGGCCACTGATCTCTCTCAGGCCGCTCGGGCTTGCACTATGCCCCTGGCTTCTACCGGGTCGCTCGCGAGTGGCCGCTGAGCTATCTGCGGCGCGATCGCAACCAGCATCCTGTGAGTCGTGGTGCGTTGTATGGCGTGGTTGATCTCGTGCCGAGCCTCGATGCAGCGTGCGATTGCGCCGACCGAATTCTGCCCTGCCCCCAGCAACGAACTGCCATTGATCATGACCGCGAGCCCCGCAGTCACCCATATCCTGCCGCCACTCACGATGCATGCTCCGGGGCGTTGGCTGCCGCTTGTCTGGCATCAACCCAGGAGGATGTCGACGAGCCGTGAACCAGCGTCTCGGTGGGCGGGTTCATGCTGGTGACTGTAACCACCGCGATGAAAACGACATAAAGCGCAATCGCAATGTAAGCGCCCTGTCTGATGGAGTGGAGAATGGCAGTGGCCATGGGTGTTGCTCCCTGAAATGTCTCTGGACCGATAGTGTGTGGGTTGATCGAAAGCGTGTTTCCCGGTCGACAGGATCGGGTAAAAAACCCGCAGTGAAAAACGATGTATCGGCATACCAGTCATCATCGGGCTTGATGGTTCGCATCGCGTGACAGCGGCGGGCCCGGAGCAATCCAAATGAATATATGAAAGCCAGCATGCTTTGAATTATTCTTGTGAAACGTTGGAACGCACAGATTCATAGTAATCAAATGAATGCCAAACCCTTCAAACGGATGAATTTTATGTCCATTGATGGGGTCGAAAGGAAAGCACTTGGCTCTGGCCTGCATGCACACCCAGTCAGAGTCAGGAACACAGGCGTACCTGTGTGGTGAAGCCGAAGAAATCTCATGCCTGGGTCTGGCTGCGCATTTCGGCTCACACACTCGTAAACATGATCCAACCTGTCGATGTGCCTGCTGTCCTGGCGTTGTCATGCCGGTTGCTCAGACAACGTGGCCCGTAACCTTTGCTGATCGATGGTGGTGAGATGGAGCAACACGTTCACGACATGAACTGGGGGGCAACACCGCTTGGCGAAAGAGCCTTCTGGCCACCGGCCCTGACCACACTTGCAAGCGTGGTGTCGGGATCAAATCAGCCCATGTTCGTGGTCTGGGGACCGCAGCACACGCTTATCTACAACGACGCTTATGCAGAAATTCTCGCTGCCAAGCATCCCGCAGCGCTGGGCTGCTCGTTTCTTGATGTATGGGCCGAGATCCGCACCGATCTGGAACCGATTGTCGAGCGTGCCTACAGCGGACAGGCCGTCAGCATGGACGACATCACGCTGATCATGCACCGCAAGGGCTATGCAGAAGAAACTCATTTCGCGTTCTCCTATACGCCTGTTCGCGGACCGAACGACACGGTCAGCGGTTTTCTCTGCGTCTGCCTGGAGATCACTGATCGAATCTCCGAAGAACGCACGCTGCTGAATGCTCAAGCTGCCTTGCGCCATCACAACACAACACTTGAACAACAGGTTCTGGAGCGCACCACGGAGCTGAATCGCCTGTGGGACACCTCTCCTGACCTGCTGTTGATCCTCGATTTCAGGGGCATCTTCCTGCGCGTCAACCCGGCCTGGACAGAACTCCTCGGCTATCGGCCGGATGAACTGATCGGCCATCACGTCAATGAGTTCGTGGTTGCAGAGGATCATGATGCGACCGTCAGGGCGTACACCCTGGCTGCCGAGGGGGGCATGCCCAAGCTCGTCAATCGTTACCGCCACAAGGACGGGAGCCTGCGCTGGATCTCCTGGGTTGCGGCACCGGCCGCTGATGTGACCTATGCGACCGGCAGAAATATCACCCTCGAAAAGAAACAGGCCGATACGCTGATGCAGACCGAGGAAGCCCTTCGTCAGTCTCAGAAGCTTGAGGCCATAGGGCAATTGACAGGCGGCGTGGCGCACGACTTCAACAATTTACTGACCGTCATCAAGTCATCGGCAGACATGCTCAAACGTCCCGATCTGCCCGACACACGACGCTATCGTTACGTTGCAGCAATTTCCGAAACCGTTGACCGGGCGGCCAAGCTCACCTCACAGCTGTTGGCATTTGCCAGACGGCAAGCGCTGAGGCCCGAGGTATTCGCCGTCTGTGACAGCGTGCGCAGCCTCTCACACATGATGAATACACTGACCGGCTCGCGGATCAGGATTGTCATGGAGTTGCCTGACGACCGCTGTTTTGTCGAGGCTGACCCCAGCCAGTTCGATACGGCGCTGGTAAACATGGCACTTAATGCGCGAGACGCCATGAATGGCGAGGGCGTGCTGACCATACGCGTTGCGACCGTCGAACGAATGCCGGCCGTTCGGGCACATGATGAGGTCCAGGCTCCCTTTGTCACCGTCTCGATCAGCGATAACGGCATGGGCATCCCCAAAGCACATCTGGACAAGATCTTCGAGCCGTTCTTTACCACCAAGCGCGTTGGCCAGGGCACAGGCCTCGGGTTGTCTCAAGTGTTCGGTTTTGCCAAGCAATCCGGCGGAGAGGTGCTCGTCGACAGCGAACCGGGGCAAGGGAGCACATTCACGCTGTATCTGGCGCGGGTGCCCGAGCCGCAGCCCTCGAATCAGGACGAGAAACACGAACCGGTGATGGACGGGCTCGGCACCTGCGTGCTGGTCGTCGAGGACAATGTCGAGGTGGGCGGTTTCGCCGTGCAGTCACTGTCCGACATGGGCTACATACCGGTGCTGGCCCACAGCGCCGAAGAAGCCCTGGCCGAACTGGCGGCCGATGCTGACCGTTTCGATGTGGTGTTCTCGGACGTCATCATGCCCGGCATGAACGGTATCGACCTTGCCCATCGAATCCGGGAAACCTACCAGGATTTGCCGGTGCTGCTGGCCTCGGGTTACAGCCATATCCTCGCCCAACATGGCACCTATGGCTTTGAGCTTCTACACAAGCCCTACTCCATCGAGCAGCTTTCGCGGTTGTTGCGCAAGATCACCACCTGGAAACGTCGCCGGCGCATCCAGAGCGAGCAGGCCGAGCGGTGACACTGCGCCTTGAAATGCCCGCTACGTTGCCGGCCACACGCGATTATAAGCATCAAAAAAAACCCCGCTACGTATGCGGTAGCGGGGTCAAGGGGATTCAGCAGGGATTCAACGCTTTCGCGAGCAGGCTCACGTAACAGTCCATGCAGGGTCTGCCGCGCAATGGGCAGTGGTCGCGTGGACCTGTGTGGGCGAACATGCTCGCGAAAGCGTGTCGTTTCACGAATCCATTCCCCGGTATCGATCAACACACATCGTTAACGGGGAATGCATTCACAAGGGTTATTGCACGTCTTGCTGAGCAGACTTGTGATCCAGTGCCGCATAGAAATTGGCACTTTGTTGCAGGTATTTCGGTGTGTAGGTTTGAGTGGCGTGAGCTTTTTTGTCGCTGACTTCAACACTGGCACTGGCAGGAAGAGCAACCGATGCCGAAATAGCCGATGCAGCAATGATGGAGAAAAGATTGAAGTTCATGTCGATCACCCTCTGTATGTTGTCTGCATGTCTGGCTTGGAAGTGTTGGCCGTCTTGGCCGTGACTCAAACTTACGCCCGAGGGTGATCAAGCAGAAATCTTTTGTAGCACTAACTCATATCATTGGGATTGATAACGGCGCCAGCCCTCGTATTCCGGGGGCTGACGCCAAAACGCTCAATCACTTGGCGAGAAAGTGCACGTAGGACGGCGAGTCAACATCCAGCTTTTGCACCGTGTCACCCAACAATCCGCTTTGCGGATCGCGCTTCACAGTCACGATCTGGTTGCTCTTCTGGTTGGCGAACAGCACGAACTTGCCGCTCGGGTCGAAACTGAACTCGCGGGGCTCGATGCCTTCGACCGATCGACGCTGGATCTCTTCGATCTTCGCGGTAGTGGGGTCGATACGGAAGACCACCACCTGATTGGCTTCACCCCGATTGGTGACGTAAAGGAATCGGCCATCCGGTGAGGTATGTATGGCACCAGCGCCGTTCTTCTGCGCGACATCCTGATTTTTCAGATCCACCAGCTGTGTCTGCTTGAAGCCACCGTCGTGATAATCGAACACAGCCACCTGAGCAGACATTTCCAGCACCAGCCAGGCATGCTTACCGGCACGGTCGAACAGCACATGACGTGGACCGCTGCCCGCTGGCAGTTGCACGGTCGGTACTGTCGCAGGCTTCAGTGGCTTGGCCTGGTCAGCGTCATAGCGATAGACAAACAGCTTGTCTGCGCCCAGATCGGCCATCACCACGTACTTGTCATCCGGGGTCGGCACAGCGAGGTGCACATGAGACGACATCTGCCGCTCCGGGTTGACCTTGCTGGCAGGTCCGAGTTTCTCGACCTGAACAGCCTCGGCCAAGCGACCGTCCTTGCCGACCGGCATGACCGCAAGCGCACCACCCGGATCCGGGTTCACAGCGTAATTGGCAATGAACAGATAACGACCGTCACGGCTCAGGCTCGAGTGGGTAGGCTCATCGCCCTGACTCTTGACCTGATTGATCGGGGTGACCTCATGGGTCCCGGGATTGATAGCGAAGCTGCTGACCTTGCCTACCGCGTCGCTCTGGCCTGGGCCGTTCTCGTTGACGGCAAACAGATAGCGCTGGTCTTTGGAAACTGTCAGCCAGGACGGGTTCCCGGTTTTTATCACTTGCAGCGGCTTGGGATCGATCTTGCCGGTCTGGCTATCAAAACCAAAACGGTAGATGCCTTCGCTTTTGCCTTGGGTGTAGGAACCCAACAGTAATTCGGTATCGGTCATGGCATGGGCCTGCTGGGTAAACGCGCTCATGGCAGTGGCAATCGCCAGCCACGGCAAAAATTTATGGGGCATGGGGGCATCCCTTTTTGTTGAAGTTATCGGCGCCGGTTACGGGCAGTCAGGTCTATGACACTGTCAACGCCCGTCAAGTTTTGCCTCGGATGAATTTGCAGGGTTCGTCACCCTTCAGGCACCTGCACTGCGACGTCCCTGTCCGCCACCGGCGAACGACGCAAATCAGCCATGCCGGGCGCCAGCACCGACATGAACCCCCGGTAATGATGGGCGAACAACCGGAGCTGACTGATAGGGTCGATAGTGACTCCGGCAAGGATCAGCGCGATCACCAGGCCTGTCACCGAAACGCGCCTGCGCAGTGGCTTGAGCCCCTTGCGCGTGACCGGCAACAGCAACACCAGCCCGACCAGAAACCAGATGAACAGGCGCGGCATCAGTTGCGGCCGATCCAGCCCGACCTCCCAGAGCGCCCATACGGTGCACAGCAGCAGCATCAGCGTGAACAGCCAGACAGCGAAGCGCATGCCCATCACCAGCAGGACGCCGATGGCGAGGAACCCGAAACCCGAGAGCATGTAATAGAAGGAGCCGCCCAGAACGACCAGCCTGAAACCGCCGAGCAGCATCACGACGCCCAGCGCCAGCAGAAACGCACCGAGAATGGTCGGCAACAGACGCGCACGACTCAACGTACCTTGAGTAGACATTGGATCTCCCTATCTTGTGTGTGCGGCTCAATCCATTGAGCCGATACTGGCAAGGCCAGCGTGTGTAACGTCGTTATCCCCTGGTCACGCAACGCGCCAGAGCAATAAGAAAAGGCAAGCACATCCGTGTGTAGTGAGCGCGAGCTGCATCATGCATAACGCGAAACACCCTACCACCCGATGTCGGCGCTCATGCAAAAGCGGTCGACACGTGAGGGGCAATCTAGCGCTGGAACGATAACGCCGAATTGATCTGGATCAATCCTGTACGGAATCGTCTTCATCGGACGGGGTAAAAGCGTCCAGACAAATGATCCGGTGGTCCGCGTTGCCATCGTTGACGACCCAGCTTTGCAGCGATTCGTCGAAGCTCGCCGCTTGAACCTGCGCTTGCGTAAAACGCCACACCTTGCGCTCGCGACCGTCCATGCATTCGATGTTCAACTCTTCACCGAGCGAAAACTCCCAGGCATGCAGCCCGTCGATTTCCAGCATGGTAGTGGCCTCAAGGGCGGCGAGCAGCGTGTCTGGGGTGGTAGTCATGAGGATATCCGGCCTGCAAAAGCGCGAATGATAGGCAAAAAGCGCAGGTTCAGACAGTCCCGCATGCGCTCGGATACGGTTTCCGGCCCGTCCCGACGTGCGTTGCACACCTCAGGAGCGGACCGGCTCTCTACAATCCGTTCAGGAACGGGCTACAACGTGCCGATCCCGCCAGGCTGGAACACCGGCTCACTGGCCTCCAGACCGTTGACCAATGGCTGACCGAACTCCGCCTGGCTGACCTCGAAGCGATCGCCTGGCTGCGTGCGGATGCCATCGGCAAACGACAGCGTAGCGGTGCCGAAGAAGTGCACGTGCACGTCACCGGGTCTCAGAAACTGCGCGTATTTGAAGTGGTGGTACTCAAGATTTTCCAGGCTGTGACACATGTTGGCTTCGCCACTCAGAAACTCTTTTTCCCACAACACTTTGCCGTCGCGCCAGATGCGGCTGGTACCGGACAGGCTTTGCGGCAACTCGCCGACGCGCAATTCCGGGCCGAACGAGCAGGCACGCAGTTTCGAATGCGCCAGATACAGGTAGTTGCGGCGCTCCATGATGTGGTCGGAATATTCGTTGCCGATGGCGAAGCCCAGTCGATAAGGCTTGCGGTCATGGCCGATCACATACAGACCGCTCAGCTCTGGTTCTTCACCGCCATCTTCGGCGAACGGAGGCAGGGAGAAAGACGCACCCGGACGCACGACAATGCTGCCATCGCCCTTGTAGAACCATTCTGGCTGCACACCGGCCTCGCCCGCTGCCGGCTTGCCGCCCTCCACGCCCCATTTGAAGATGCGCATGGTGTCGGTCATGGTCGCTTCATCGCCAGCCTGCTGATGCATCTTGTCACGCGCCGAGGCGCTGCCCAAATGCGTCAGGCCAGTACCGCTGACCAGCAAATGCGCGGGATCCGGGTGGTCAAGCGGCGGCAAAATACGCAGCTCCTTGAGCAGTTGCGAATAGTCGTATGCCTCACCCAGCCCTTTCAGATCAACCTGAGTGGCAAGGTTCGAGCCTGCTTCGATAGCGGCCAATGCCAGCTCACGAACGCTCTGCGCGCCCTGCACTTCACGCACTTGATCACCCTCGACCAGACCGACACGACGCTCACCGTTGCTCAATTCAAACTGTACTAACCGCATGGAAATCTCCTTTCAGGATAGTGGGAAGCCGCGCCTATCGAGCCTTGGCGCTGGCTGCAAAGTCGGAGGCTGGCAGCACATGCTTGCGCTCAAGCACGTGGTAGACGATGCCGGTCAACACCAGACCAAACACCATCACGCCAGACAGGAAGTAAAGGCCCGACGCCAGGCTGCCGGTCATTTCCTTGAGCGCACCGATCACAAACGGTCCAATGTAGCCGCCCAGGTTGCCGACCGAGTTGATCAATGCAATACCCGCCGCCGCACTGGCACCGGCGAAGAAGCGTCCAGGCAAGGTCCAGAACACCGCCGTGCAAGAAAACAGCGCAAACGCCACCACACACAATGCGGCCAATTGCGCCACGGGCAGGGTCAGCCAGGCACTGCAGAACAGACCGATAGCACCCAATACATAAAGCACCGCCAAATGCCCGTAACGGTCGTTAAGGCGGTCAGAACTGCGCGGCACGATCAGTAGGCCAATGATGCCGAAGATGTACGGCACCGACGACACAAAACCGGTAGTCAGGTCGCTGCCGCCAAACTGCTTGATCAGGGTCGGCAGCCAAAGCCCCAGGCCATAAATGCTCAAGGTCACTGGCAGGTAAAACAGTGCCAGCAGCAAGACGCGTTTGTCCTTGAGGGCGTGCAACGGGTTGCCGTGGCGCGTCTGGCCGTACTCTTCAAGGTCCTTTTTCAACTCGCCGGCCAGCCAGTCCTTCTCGGTCTGGTCCATCCACTTGACCTGTTGCGGGCCATCCGGCAACCAGCGCAGCACCGGCCAGGTCAGCAGGATCGCAGGCGTGCCGATGACGATGAACAGCCACTGCCAGCCGTGCAGGCCCAACACACCGTCCATGCCCAGCAGGCCACCAGACACTGGCCCGGTGATCATCATCGCGATGGGTTGCGAAAGAATGAACAGCCCGAGGATCTTGCCGCGATGGCGAACCGGAAACCACTGGGTGATGTAGTACAGCACGCCAGGGAAGAAGCCCGCCTCGGCCGCACCGAGCAAAAAGCGCATCACATAGAAGCTGTGCGGCCCCTGCACGAAGGCCATGCCAATGGTGATGGCACCCCAGGTGATCATGATCCGGGCAAACCAGCGTCGTGCGCCGAAACGTTCGAGCATCAGGTTGCTGGGGATTTCAAACAGGAAATAGCCAATGAAGAACAGCCCGGCACCCAGACCGTAGGCTGCGTCGCCAATCCCGATGTCGGCACCCATGTGCAGCTTGGCGAAGCCCACGGCAGAGCGGTCTACATAGGCAATCAGGTAGAGCAGGATCAGAAAGGGAATCAGTTTGAACGTGATGCGACGTATAAGCCCCAGTTCCTGGCTCATGAAGGCGGTCTCCCATTGTTTTTGTTATGGAACCTGCGGGGATTGCCTCTGTGCATGAATACCGTTGCAAGCAACGCAAGCGCCAGGACCGTCCCTCGTGTGCAATCGACTATATAGTAATACTATTTGAACTGACAACTCTTCCAATGCGCGTTTTTTAGGCTTACCTTAGCCAGCAGTGTCGCCATTAAGTCTTACAATAAGAGAGCCGATCATGTCTGATTCCGATAAAAAACCGACCCTGCGTTCTGCCCAGTGGTTTGGCACTGCCGACAAGAACGGCTTCATGTACCGTAGCTGGATGAAGAATCAGGGCATCGCCGACCATCAGTTTCATGGCAAACCGATCATTGGCATCTGCAATACCTGGTCCGAACTGACCCCCTGCAACGCTCACTTCCGTCAGATTGCCGAGCATGTCAAACGCGGTGTGATCGAGGCTGGCGGCTGGCCGGTGGAATTCCCGGTGTTTTCCAACGGCGAATCCAACCTGCGCCCCACCGCAATGTTCACCCGCAACCTGGCGAGCATGGACGTCGAAGAAGCGATCCGCGGCAACCCCATCGACGGCGTCGTGCTGCTGACCGGCTGCGACAAGACCACTCCGGCCCTGTTGATGGGGGCGGCCAGCTGTGACATCCCGGCCATCGTCGTGACCGGCGGACCGATGCTTAACGGCAAGCACGAAGGCAAGGATATTGGCGCCGGGACCATCGTCTGGCAGATGCACGAATCGTACAAGGCAGGCTTGATCAGCCTGGACGAATTCCTGTCCGCCGAAGCAGGCATGTCCCGCTCGGCAGGTACCTGTAACACCATGGGTACAGCGTCCACCATGGCCTGCATGGCAGAAGCCCTGGGTACCTCGCTGCCGCACAATGCTGCCATTCCGGCGGTCGATTCACGACGCTACGTGCTGGCGCACATGTCAGGCATGCGTGCCGTGGACATGGTTCGCGAAGATCTGCGGCTGTCGAAGATCCTGACCAAGGCAGCGTTCGAAAACGCTATCCGCGTCAATGCCGCGATTGGCGGCTCGACCAACGCGGTTATCCACTTGAAAGCCATCGCCGGACGCATCGGCGTGGACCTGGAGCTGGATGACTGGACTCGCGTCGGTAAAGGCATGCCGACCATCGTCGATTTACAGCCGTCCGGACGCTTCCTGATGGAAGAGTTCTACTACGCCGGTGGCTTGCCCGCCGTGCTGCGCCGCATGAACGAAGCCAACCTGCTGCCCAACCCGGACGCCCTCACCGTCAACGGCAAGAGCATCAGCGAGAACACCTGCAATTCGCCGATCTACGGTGAAGACCAGGTCATTCGGGCTCTGGACAATCCGATCCGGGCTGACGGCGGTATTTGCGTGCTGCGCGGCAACCTGGCACCGCTGGGTGCAGTGCTCAAACCTTCCGCCGCTACACCGGCGCTGATGCAGCATCGCGGTCGCGCCGTGGTGTTTGAAAACTTCGAAATGTACAAGGCACGGATCAACGATCCGGATCTGGACGTGGACGCCACCTCGGTGATGGTCCTCAAGAACTGCGGTCCGAAGGGTTATCCAGGCATGGCCGAAGTCGGCAACATGGGGCTGCCTGCCAAACTGCTCGCTCAAGGCGTGACCGACATGGTGCGCATTTCCGATGCGCGCATGAGCGGCACCGCATACGGCACCGTCGTGCTTCACGTCGCGCCAGAAGCCGCAGCGGGCGGTCCGCTGGCGGTGGTGAAGGAAGGAGACTGGATCGAACTGGACTGCGCCAGCGGGCGTCTGCACCTGGACATTCCCGAGGCCGAACTGGCTGCGCGTCTGGCCGACTGGGAGGCTCCGCCGAAACTGCTGCTGGGTGGTTATCGCCAGCTCTATGTCGATCACGTGATGCAGGCGGATCAGGGTTGCGACTTCGATTTCCTGATCGGCTGCCGAGGCGCTGAAGTGCCGCGTCATTCTCACTGATGCCACGCCAGCACTGAGTGGTATCAGGCAACCGGCAGCCTTCATGACAGCATGAGCGAAAGCGGCGTTCGCCTTCACCGGGCGACCGCCGCAGCGGTTGCGCAATGTTATGATGCGCGGCACTCACCGCCAGGATCGACTTGCGTCCCCATGGATTATCGAAAGCCTTCCGACCGTAAAAGCATGCACGCCCGCATTGTCCAGGAACTGGGCATGCAGATCGTATCCGGCCGTTTCAAACCTGACGAAAAGCTCCCCGCAGAAGCCCTGCTATGCGAAGAGTACGCCGTCAGTCGACCGGTGCTGCGTGAAGCCACGCGGGTCCTGGTCGCAAAAGGCCTGGTCTATTCAAGGCCGCGTGTCGGCACGGTGGTCAAGGCACGCCGCGAATGGCACCTGCTTGACCCGGATGTGCTGCATTGGGTGATGCAAAGTTCTCCGCAGAATGAATTCTTCAACCTGCTCACCAGCGTGCGCGCGGTGATTGAACCGGCAGTCGCAGCGCTGGCAGCGCAACATGCCACGGACGAAGAGATCGAGTCGATCCACGAAGCTTACCTGCGCATGGAAGCTGCCCCGACACCGGAAGACTTGCTGCAACCGGACCTCGATTTCCACAGCCGCATCGCCGATGCGACCCATAACGACCTGTTGGCCCACTTGTGCAACATGTTGTCGCTGGCCCTGCGTGAAGCGCTCAAATACTCCAACAAACGCCCCAACCTTCACGAGCTGGCAATGCCTCGGCACAAGGCGATCCTTACCGCCATCCAGAACCGCGACGCCCTCGCCGCCCGCCACGCCTCGCTGGTGCAGCTGGATGACGCGCGCAACGCATTGACGGTGGTGCTGGGTGGGGTTTGATGCGCAGAATGTTGCGGTCCCTTCGCGAGTCGAGACACGCTGTCTGGCGGGTGAAAGCGGCCTCTCAGGCGCTGCATCCGTTCAGACACATCGCCATCCAGGCCTTTGCACTCAATGTGAAAACAGAGAATTGCCGACCTTCCCTGCCATTTTCTCCGGCTTGATCAGGAAGCGTGCGAGCGCAGGCAGCAGCCACAGAGCGCCAAACATGTTCCACAGCAACATGAAGGTCAGCATCAGGCCCATGTCCGCCTGAAACTTGATCGCCGAGAAGATCCATGTGCACACACCGATCGCCAGGCACAGCCCAGTGAACAATACCGCCTTGCCGGTAGACTTCAGCGTTTCGTAATACGCCTCCTGCAACGGCAGCCCTGCACGCAGGAAGCTCTCCAGACGGCTGTAGATATAGATGCCGTAATCCACACCAATCCCTACACCCAGTGCTACCACCGGCAAGGTCGCGACTTTTACCCCAATGCCCATGAACGCCATCAGCGCATTACCAAGCACCGAGGTCAGCACCAGCGGCAGTACGATGCACAAGGTTGCCGCCCATGAGCGGAAGGTGATCATGCACATGGCTGCGACGCAGATGTAGACGAGAATCAGAATGGTCAGCTCGGACTTCTTGATGACTTCGTTGGTGGCCGCCTCGATGCCAGCATTACCCGCAGCCAGCAAAAATTGCATGTCGGGACGGTTGTTTTCCTTGGCAAAGTCCTGCACCGCATGCACGGCACGATCCAGGGTTTCGGCCTTGTGATCGTTGAGGAACACCAGCAGCGGCGCCAACGAGCAGTTGTTGTTGTACAGGCCGTCAGCCCGCGCAATGGAGTTGTTGAGCACGTCCTTGTTGCGCGACAGGGTTTCCCATTTCAGGTTGCCCTCGTTCATGCCCTTGATGACCTGCTTTGAAACTGTCACCAGTGAAATGGCCGACTGCACGCCCTGGGTGTTTTCCATCTTCCAGGCCAACTCGTTGATCGCTGACATCGTTGGATAGGCCGAACACCCTTCCGGTGGCGTCTTGACCATCACCACCAACACATCGGAACTGGTCGAGTAATGATTGATGATGAAAGCGTTGTCCTGGTTGTAACGCGAGTCCGGGCGCAACTCTGGCGCGCCCTGATCAAGGTCGCCGATCTTCAGGTTCTGGCTGTACCAGAGGCCACCGCCGAAGGCCAGCAACGCCAACACGATCGAAACAGGCGCAACCCGGGGGCTGGCGAAGTTGGACAGCAGACGCCAGAACGCATGTTCCGAGACCGCATCCCGCTTGCTGCGGCTGATTGCCCGTTTGCTGATACCGGCGTAGGAAATCGCTACCGGCAGCAGAATCAGGTTGGTGAACACGATAACGGCTACACCGATGGACGCACCGATGGCCAGTTCACGGATCACGCCGATATCAATAATCAGCAGCGTGATGAACCCCACCGCATCGGCAAGAATCGCGATCATGCCCGGCAGAAACAGTTGGCGGAACGTCCGACGTGCCGCCATCAGGGCGTTTTCCGCCTCGCTGGACTGCAAGGCAATGCCGTTGATCTTCTGCACGCCATGGGAAATCCCGATGGCAAAGATCAGGAACGGCACCAGCATTGAATAGGGGTCGATACCAAACCCGACCACATGCATCAGGCCCAACTGCCAGATGACCGCGATCAAGGTTGTAATCAGTACTGCAACGGTACTGCGCAGGCAGCGCGTGAACCAGATCAGCAGCACCAGTGTGATCAGAAAGGCGATGCCGAAGAACATGACCACCATGAACAGGCCGTCGATCAGATCGCCAACTTTCTTGGCGAAACCGACGATATGAATCTTGATGTTGGGGTTCTGGGCCTCGTACTTGTCGCGAATCTTTTCTTCAAGCTGGTGGGAGAACTGCTGATAGTCCAGCGCCAGCAACTTGCCCTGATCCGCCGGGTCCGGGTAGGACTCTTGCAGCGGAACATCAATGATGCTCGATTTGAAGTCGTTGGCAACCAACCGCCCGACCTGCCCGGACTTGAGGATGTTGTTGCGCAACTGATCCAGACTGCTGTCCGAACCGTTGTAGCTTTGCGGAATGACCTCGCCACCGGCAAAGCCCTCTTCGGTCACCTCGGTCCAGCGCACGCTGGGGCTCCACAGCGACTTCAGGCCGGAGCGGTCAACGCCCGGAATGTAAAAGACTTCGTCGCTGATCTGGCGCAGGGTCTCCATGTATTGCTTGGAAAAAATATCGCCATCCTTGGCCTCGACGGAAATACGAACCGTATTGCCCAGGTTCGCCAGATCATTGCGGTGCTCCATCATGTTCTGAATGAACGGATGCGACAGCGGGATCATTTTCTCGAAACTGGTAGAGGGGCGAACCTGCGTGGCCTGCCAGAACAGAACAATGCTCACCAGCAGGCACAGGATGATCACGGCCGGGCGGTTATTGAAGATCAAGCGCTCGAGAAACGTCGCCTTTTCATCCGAATGTTGTGGTTGTTGAAGATTGGTCATGCGCGAATGTCCCCGCCCTGAAAGTTCTTATTGTTGGGTCGTCTCGGCGCCCGTTGGCGAGGTGACGCGCACGCCCCCTTGTCCTACCAGAATCAGATTGCCCTGCAGATTGGTGGTAACGCCTGCCAGCGAGATCCGGTCAGGGCGGTTGAAGACCGTGAAGCTTTCCCCATCATCACTGCTGCGCATCACACTGCCGCCGTTGCCGACCAGCACCACCGAGCCATCGGCCAGCAACGAGGCGTTGGCCAGACCGAATTCCATCGGCCCGCGAGCCCCCTGCAGCTCGATCGGCGTCCAGGTATCGCCGAAATCGGTGGAGCGAAACAGGTTGCCACGCAAACCGTAAGCCAACAGCGTCGAAGGGCTGGCGGTGCCGATGACCCCGAACAATGAGCCTTGATAAGGACCTTCGAGTCGCTCCCAGGTCTGCCCATCATCGCTTGAGCGGAACATGCTGCCCGCCTCGCCCACGATGAACAGGCCCGCGTCCTTCACCTGCGCGATGCCATTGAGATGGTACTGATCTTCGTTATCCAGACGCTCGCTGACGTCCTGCCAGTGCTCGCCGCCGTCCGTGGTGTGCAGCAGCGCCCCATAGGCACCCACTGCAAACCCGTTGCTGGCGTCCTTGAACCAGACATCGAGCAGCGGTGCTTCACGAGCCAGGTCTTCGAATTGCTTGCTCCAGGTTGCACCGCCGTCGCTGCTGGCCAGAATCTGCGCATCGTGCCCAACCGCCCAGCCGTGCTTTTCGTCGGCGAAATAAACGGCGGTCAACAATTGGCGAGTTGGCACCTGGGCCTGAACCCAGCTTTTGCCCTGATCGTCGGAATACAGAATATGCCCATGATCACCGACCACCACCAGCCGGGCACCGGCATGAGCAACGTCCAGCAACAGCCCCCGTGAAGCCTTGGCTGATTCAATGGCGTAGACCATTGCATCGCTGGCGGGCGCAGGGCTCGCAACAGGATCAGACGCAGCCTGCACCGGCAAGATTGCCGACCAGCACATCAGAACGGTCAGGGACATGCCCGCGTATAACCGGGTGCGCCGATTCAAAGGCTCACTCATGGACTTCTCCCCTTTTATTGTTATCAGGCCTTTATCACCGGCCAGTTCGTATCAACCAGATGCCCACAAGCCCTCTAGCCATACCGTTTGGAAGCTGAGCCATCGTAGGCAGCTTTGCAAATGCCTGACAATCGACATGTCGTTATCTTTTGTTAAGCGCCAAGGTGTGATTGATGGAGTATCAGTGGGCGTGATGCCGGGTCTGGGTTCTGATCCCTGTATCGACCCCAGAGAATTGTGAGTGGACTTGTGCCATTACTGACCTGCCGCGTCGCGCCAACAGTCGCGATGGCGGGTCGGGCTCCTGCCGACAACCCACTCGCAAGACTTGGCATGAGGTATTCTGCGCCCGGTAAAATGCGCAGTCCGGGCCTGAATGGTCACAGTCTGTTATCAGTCTTCAACGCGTCGCACAGGCAGGTCTGCATGTTTTATAGGCATCGGGTCGAGCGCACCGCCAGGGGCGACCTGCACATCCACTCGCGAAATGTGTTTCAAAACTCACTCGTACTGCTGTCAGGCACGACCTGCTTGATGGCGCCGGTTGCGCTGGCCGTGCTCGGGGTCGCCGATGGTTTTTCGCTGCTGGCTGAACAAGGTCTGTTGGCCTCGCTGCTGATCGTATTCGGCCTGTTGCTGTTGTTCGTCTCTGCCTTGTTCCTGATGCTTTGCACCGCAACCGGCGAGACGCTTCTGTTATCCCGACTCGACGGCGAAGGCCAGCGCCGCACCGAGAACTTTCTAACACGCCGCGAGCGGGCGCGGTCGGTCTTCAGCATCCAGGCCCCCAAATACCTTGAGCTTCGCCGCCGTAAACAGGCCAAACCTGTTTATACCCAACTGTGGCTGGTCATGCGCGATGGCACCGAGCATCGTCTGACGACCGACTGCTTCCCGGTATTACCCGGCAGCAAACCTACAGACCAATGGCTGAAAGAACTGGCCGACTATCTGGACGTGGCAGTGCCCACCGAAATCGTTGAGGATTCGGCGCCCAGTGCAAAGATGCCTTACAAACCGGGCCAAGTGCCGAAACCCAAAGACACCCACAACAGCACCGGGAAAAACAACGAACAAGAGCGCTCGTCTGCGCAGCAAGCGACTCAAATCCTCAGCGCCCCTGTACGCACCTTTCTTGTTCTGCTGGGCATTTTCATGGCAGTACTGGAACTGAACCGGGTCTTTGCACTTGTACCGTCCCTGTTCAGTGGGCATTTGCGCATCAGCGGTTACCGATCGACGCCTACACTTCTCTATTGGTCCGATCAACCGTTCAAGTTCTCGTTCCATGTCCTGCTTGACACAGTAGAGGTGCTCTTTATCGGATTCGTCGTCTGGCGGAGCCTGAGCATTGCGATCAAAGGCAAGATGTAAACCGGTCCCGTGGGACGCTCAATTCAAGACGAGCATCGCGCTCTATCCGTTGCCGTAATGACGGTTTTACTCAGAAAGGCATGTGTTACGGATATCCCGGCCATATACCGGGGTGAAGAGGACTACATCCGGCGTTGGGAGCCTGATCATGAAGCGAGCTGGCGCTTAGAACTGGGGCGACATTTGTCGCGCTGGGTAGAAAACTTCGATTGGCTGACCGTCGCGACAACTGGCGGGGATTTCGCCGGGTACTCATTGTGGACTGACGAGCAAGCCTACGCGGAGCTTTGTACGATCAATGTCACGCAAGCCTGCAGGCGAAGGGGGATCGGAAGGTTGCTGCTTGATACCTTTGCACTGGACGCTGCGAGCCAGGGCCTCACGCACTTGCGCTTGAGTGTGAGGCCTGACAACCCTGCGAAATTGATGTACCAGGAGGCTGGTTTCCGGTTTACCGGGACCGATCCAAACGGCTATCTCAGGTACGAACGCTCAGCGTGATTTCTACGGGTCGATTGGATCACGCAAGTATGGTTGCACCGAGCCTGATCATGACTGACTGTAGGCTGTAACAAGGTGCAGGACATCCCGATAACTGGCTGTGGCAGGACACTATGGATACCGAAGACAATTCGTATGTAAGTACTCTCCAAGCGCTGGAAAAACTCTACGGAGCCGTCGCTGCGCCGTCTCGTATGAAAGAGACAGATCATATTCATCCTGCCTACAGGCCCTTTATAGAAGCGGCTCCTTTTGCGGTGCTTGCCTCATCCGGGGCTGGTGGGCTCGATGCCTCTCCGCGCGGTGATCAGGCGGGCTTCGTTCATATCGAAGACAGCAAGACACTGTATCTACCGGACCGACGCGGCAACAACCGGATCGATACCCTGCGCAACATCATCGAAGACCCACGCGTTGCGCTGCTGTTCCTCGTGCCCGGTGTCGGCGAAACATTGCGGGTCAATGGAATGGCACGAATTTCCATTCAACCCGACCTGCTTTCGCGCTTCGCTGTAAAAGGCCAAGAGCCCAGATCCGTACTCTGCATCACGGTGACGAGCGTGTACTTCCAATGCAGCCGGGCAGTCATCCGGGCGGGGTTGTGGGATGCGAGCCGCCACGTCGAGCGAAGTGCCTTGCCAACCGCAGGGCAGATTCTCAAAGAAATATCAGCCGATGAAATCGATGGCGATGCTTACGACAAGGCCTTGCCGGGGCGTATCGCTGATACGTTGTACTGACAGGAGCAAGGGCATACAGCCGACGCCTGAACAAACGCCCAAAGAGAAGCGACTTCTGCACAGGCAAGCCGGCGTCCCGGTGGAATTCATCAGGCCGTCCTGCGCGAGCAACTGCTTTTGTTCAAACCCTCAGGGTTGTAGTGGCTCTTTCAATGAATGCCTGCCATTGGCGATGCGCTTGAGTTTCAACGTTGCCGAGATGGCCAGATAGACGCCCAGAACCAGACCGATAACCTCAGCGGCAAACCCGAGGCTGCCTGATCCGAACAGGTCCAGGTAAATCGGGTAAGCCGCAATATTCCAGATATCGGTTAAGACAGGCCCCTGAGTGTTCATGAAGATATCGGATGCCAGGATTAGCAAAGAAATATGGCCTTCATGCTGCGCGTAATCGTGCATCAGCGAAACGAGCGAGGCAAAAACGAGCACTCCGCTGGCAAGTGCAATAAAAATCCCTGCTTTTCTCGTTGCCCGCGCGCTGGAAATTTCTTTTTGTGCATCCATCGGCTTATCCACTCCGTATTGTTGTTTTCAGGCGCGCCACCTTCGCGAACTACCGCTTCGGATTTACGATTATTTTTAATTCTCGGCAGACTGGATCGGTGACCAGTAGCCCGTTACTGATCACCACGAGCTCTGCGCCACTCGCACAAAGTTGTCGCCGAAAATCGCATTGATGTCATCGTTCTGATAGCCAAGTCGCTCAACCGCATGCTCGATGTCTGCCAGCCTTTCTGGTTGTAACTGGGCCTGGCCGCTTACCGGTCCGTAAAACTCGGGCGGCCACCAGGCTTCCTCGCTTTCGCCCGCAGGGAAGTCGTTCAGGCCTGGACACAGTTCCGTATCCAGCCCCAGCCCGATATGAGCGGTGCCGACCCGCTCTGCCAGATAATCGATCTGGCGCACGAACGCCTGCACAGACGCTTCGGGATCACCCAGGAAGATACCCAACCCGGTCAAGCCAATCACCCCGCCCGTGGCTGCACAGGCTTGTATTTGCTCATCATCGACCGTTCTTGGGTGGTCGAAAACGGCCTTGATATTGGTATGAGAAAAAACCACCGGCCGTTGAGAGATCTCCATGACCTCCATACTCGAACGCTTGCTGGCGTGCGAGCAGTCCATGACCATACCGGCTTTGTTCACTGCGGCGACCACCTCACGGCCAAAGGGCGAAAGTCCGATATTGGCACCGTGGCATCCGCCTGCACAGCTATTGTCACGGTTGTAGGCAAGCAGTAGCTGTTTGACACCCAGGGAGGCGAACAACCCGACCATCGCCGTGTCCTCAAGGAGCATGCTGGAGCCCTCGAGATCAAACGAAACCGCCAGCTTATGCTGATCCCGCGCGCGATGGATATCAGCGACATCGTGCACCAGCAGGACGTTATCCGGATGCCGGGCGATCCAGCGCCTGAACCCGGCAATGACCTGCATGACGGTCGCAAACGGAGTCATGTCCATACCCACGTTGACCGAGACGTGATGGAAACCGGCTTGTTGATAGCGTAAAAGCGCGGCCATGTCCTGATCAGGTAACAGAGGCAGGCAGGCGTGAGCCTCCCACCGGATACCGGACGGGCTTGGCAGGTTCGATCTTGCACTATCGAGTTTCACAATGAATTCCGTTGTGTCGCATTGAGGTCCAGCGGGATCGGAAGCGTAATTCAATCAGGAGGGAAACTTTAAAAACATGATTGGCAGAGTTTCTTTCTGGCCCATTCAAGCAGCCAGGCAGCGGAGCTATGCCTGAGGAACAGCGGTAATAGTCTCGACTTGAAACAGTCCGCCGCCTGCAGAAAAAACCGGACAGACCACGCTATACGGTTTTCCGATTCGTGGCCCGCCCAACCTTTCTGCACCCGTCACGCTCAAGCACGCTTCGGCAATTTCCAGTTCGGCCGGATGAAGTGGCAGGTATAACCGTTGGGAATGCGTTCGAGATAATCCTGATGCTCCGGCTCCGCCTCCCAGAAAGGCCCCGCTGGCTCGATTTCCGTGACCACACGGCCAGGCCACAGTTTTGAAGCATCGACGTCAGCGGCGGTATCTTCAGCAACGTCACGCTGCTGTTCGCTGAGATAATAAATCGCCGAACGATAGCCAGGCCCGATGTCATTTCCCTGCCGGTTCGAGGTGCTCGGATCATGGATCTGGAAAAAGAACTCGAGAATCTGCCGATAACTGATCACAGCAGGATCAAAGACAATCTCAATGGCTTCGGCATGATTGCCATGGTTGCGATAGGTTGCATTCGGCACCTCGCCACCGGTGTAACCGACTCTCGTGTGCAGCACACCGGGATAACGCCTCAGCAGGTCCTGCATGCCCCAGAAGCAGCCGCCGGCAAGGATCGCAGTTTCGGTTTGGTTGGTCATGATTTGCCCTTCCGCTCAATGGATACTTATCCAGTTATGGAGGCGTGTTGGCCAATACCAAGGTCGAACAGCCTTTTAATGGTGCCCCGCTGATGCTCAGACCTCTGTCGGCGATGTGCGCCTTGCCCCGTGTATCTGGCAACCGGTAGATAAGCCGTGCTGAATCACCAGCAGCCATGACGCGTGTTCAGTAATGCCTCAATCCACAACCACATGCGGCAAGAACCGGCTCGTGTCTTTGGTGATCAGGCTGTAATCTTCGCGAATACCGATGCCGGAGGCGAGGTCACCGATGACCCAGGAGCCGATCAGGGTGTAGCTGTCGCCGAACTTCGGCAATGGCGAATATGCCTGCAGGATGTAGGGTGCGTCGGTGTAAGGGCCGTCGACGGCGATGACTTCGTCGGACGGGGTGCGCATCTCGATATTGGCGCCTTCGCGGGAAAAAAAGGGTTTGCGGACCCAGCCCTTGGGCACGGGTTGGCTGGGGTCGAGGTCGATGTGTGACGGCAGCAGATTCGGGTGGCCTTCGTTGAACTGCCAGAACAGCGGCAGAATACCCTTGTTGCTGAGTATCGATTTCCAGGCAGGCTCGACGAATTGGGTGCCGCTGGTGGCAACGTGCTTGCCGAATTTCTCGTGAAAGATGTGCTCCCACGCGTGCAGCTTGAACAGTCGTTCGATGGGACGGCCTTGCAGGTCGACAAACTGACCCTGTTCCGTAAGACCGATGTCTTCGATATCGATATGCCGGGCGTCTATGCCAACGTGGGCAGCCATGCGCCGCAGAAAATCCGTGGTGCCCCGGTCTTCCGAGGAACCGGACATGGCGGAAAAATAGAACGGCGCAGCCAGCGGAAATTCGGCGAATGCCCGCACCAGGTCTTCCGCGATGGAATTGAACTGGCTGGCGTGCGCAGGCAGGACACCGCGCGCGATCTGCTCTTCGAGCCAGAGCAACTGGAACGCACCGGCCTCCATCAGGCTGGTCGGAGTATCAGCATTGATTTCGTACATCCTGGCCGGGCCGCTGCCGTCGTAGGCAAAATCAAAACGGCCGTACAGATGCTGATGTCCCTGCTTCCATGAGGTGCGGATCAGGTCGAAGAACGCTTCAGGAATAGCCAGCTGTGTGAGCAGCTCTTCACTGTCCACCACGCGCGACACCACATCCAGACACATCTGGTGCAGTTCCTGCGTCGGCGTTTCGAGATCGCGGGTGATCTGTTGCTCGGTGAACAGATAATAACCACGCTCGTCCCAGTAACGCTCGCCGTCGATGGTGTGAAAGTCGAAGCCTTCACGTTCGGCGGTGACTCGCCAATCGGGGCGTTCCTCGATGCTGATCTTCTTCATGGGCTGATCCGTTAGCCTCCGAAACTGCCGCTGCTCTTACCACCCCAGCCACTGCGTGCCGATGCCTGACTGCCGAAACCGCCACGCGAAATGGCCGACGAGACAGAAGAATTTGAACCTGAAGTGCTCAGGCTGCGGCCTAGCGTGCTTTTGCTGTAGCTGTTGTCCGAGCTGCTGCGCGCCTGAGTCGAGTTGCCAAAGGTCTTGCCGCGATCCATCTGGCTGGATAACGACGAGCTGTAGTAGCCGCCCCGGCCATCACGCGTTTGATAGATGGGCTGCGAGTAGTAACGATTGCCGCCGAAACCGTTACTCAACAGGTTGCCGATCAACAAACCGGTCAGCAGGCCGCTGGTGCCGCTCATGCCGGCCGGGGCCGATTGAGCTACTTCCTGATTGGCGCGGTCTAGCGCATCCTTGGGCACGTTGCCGGAGAAGCCGAGCTCGAACCCACCCATCTTCGGCATGTACTTGCCGTCGGACGTCACCTGACAGTAGTCGGGCACGAAGTCGGCGTCGCACGAGGCCTTGTCATCATAAGTCGGCGCAATACGGCGGTGATCGGAAAGCGCCTGCATATAGGCGTCCGAACAGAGATTCACCGGTACCTTCGCGTTGGTACATTCCTGTACAGAGGTGAAGTTGGCCTGCGCGTTGAAATTGTTTTCGTCTTCCGACGACCCACATCCGGCCAGGGCCAGTGGAAGTGTGCTGGCGAGCACCAGCTTTACTGAACTGCGTCTCATCGTGAGTCTCCTTGACCGAAGCCCGTGTCAGACCGTTGGGGTCATGCACGCTGCGTTGAGGAGGCCGACGCTGATCGCGACGCTGGCGGCATAGATGGCTGCGGCCATTTCGCCTTTGGCGATACGTGTCGACAGGCCCTTGAGCACCACACTGGTGACACCGAACGCCAGCAATTGCACGACTGCCGCAATCACCACCCAGATGATCACGTCCAGAATGCTGATGCTGTAAGTAATAATGTTGCTGGCTGGTAGCGCGAAACCGATCAACGAACCGCCCAGTGCAATGGCCGCAGCGCTGTTGTTCTCGCGGATCAGCTCGAACTCCTTGTGCGGAGTGATTCGGCTGTAGATGAACTGGAACAGGGCGAACAGAATGGCTGCCACCAGAATGTACAGAACGAAGCCGAACACAGCCGTGGCGTTGAGCGACATACGAAGCGCGTCGATCATGAGGATTTCCTTGTCATAAAACGTTGATGTCAGTGGATTGCAGCGTTATCCCGACTGCAGTGGTGAGGGTAATGGTGCCCTCTTCGTCTTCTTCTACCGAGAACAGCAAAAACTCACGACGGTTTATCAGGCCCGTGTCACGGGCGTACAGCATGCTCAGGTGCTTGACGCGGTAGGCTCCGTCAGGGCTGACGATGTCTTCGTCCAAAGGGGTCAGTTCGGTCTGGCCGGTTTCCGTTCCCCACTGCCGGGCAAACTCTTCGCCCTCGTGCTCGTAGGTCGGCAGACCTATCTTCGAGTTCGGTCCGGTCAGCCTGAGCAGTTCATCCTTGCTGGTGATCGGCGTGGCACTGTAATAGCCAAACAGGATGATGTCCTGAATATCCTCAGGGTTCGGACCATTGCTGACTACTTGCAGGAAGTAATCCTCGTTGTCCAGATAGAAGCGGTACAGCGTCATCGACTGACCGAGATCGATACGTCCCGTGGCCCAGACCTTTTCGTCGCCCGGGATCACTACATAGGAGTAGCCATCAAGCAGCGTTTTCAGCGATCCGTCCAGGCACAGCATTCGGCCGGAACTCAGGCCAAGCGGCGCAACCGACAATGCCCCATCGCTGCCACTGGCTGCCGTTTTGGGTGCTTCCAGGCCCATGGCACGTTTGAACCAACTCATAGCGCATTTCCTTGAAGTCGACTGGAGGCGATGTAATAAATCTCGCCGCCCTTGATAGCCACATCATTGGCAGGATTGATCTGGAACTGCCCCATGGCGGACGAGCGATACCCGATCAGCGTGGCGTTGAAGTCTTGCCGCAGGCGAACATACAGCTCGCCGCACGAACAGGTAAAGTCTGACGGCAGAACGTGCCGAAACTGAGTGGCGCCCTCGCCGATGCACAGCAGTTCGTTGATTACCGAACTGGAGCCCGGGTCCTGTGATGAGCGCACCAGCATCTCGATGGCCATGTTGGAGGTGCACTCAAGCTCCGGCGCGTAGGTTCTGGCCAGTGCAGCGCGTTCGGAGTTGTTGAAGTGCGCGACCACATGCCCAGTGGGACCGAGGCTTTTCAGCGTCAGGACAATGGCCAGCGTCAGGCTGTCGGATTGGGTATGCACCAGAATCCGCTGAGCACCGATAACACCCGCGCGCAACAGCACAGCGGGCGAATCCAGAGAGTCGCCCTTGATGAACGACGCCCTGCCCGGCAGCGGGTTTTCAGTGATGATCGAGTCGCAGATCACCAGTCCGGCGCGGCTGGTGGAAGTGTCCTGATCGAGCAGTTCGACGATGCGTTCGCTGGCCTCACCGTCCCAGCCAATCAACACCGTATGGCCGGTGAGCGTCGAACAATCGCCGTGTCCTTTCATGTTGCGCCTCCAGATGTCACCGACCGACGTCGATGCCTTGCCGATGACAGTGGTCAGCAAGGCTGATGCCGCCGAGCATGATCCAGGTCGTGGTAATGATCTTGCCCCAGCCGGTTTTGGGCGAGAGGTCGCCATAGCCGACAGTCGTGGCGGTGGTCAGATAGAAATAGGTGAAATCGATGCCCTGAACCAGATGCTCTTCGCCCGCCAGCGTCAACAGCACCCAGGAGACGCAGTAATGCGTCATCAGCAGCATGCCGATGCCTGCCCATCCGAAGCGCTCGAAAAACACCGACGCGTGACGCCGAAGCAGCAGTAACACAGTCATCCTTTTTCAATCCTTGAGTCGGGTGCTACTTGCGGACGAGGCATCAGAACGCCCCTTTTATACGTCAGTCATGCTGACGGCGCATCGGTCAGCAACGCTTTCGAATGCATCAGCCACGCAACGCAAACCCCGGCGATGGCGCCCGCGATATGCGACTCAAATGACACGCCGGTCGCTGGCAGGAAGCCGTAAACCAGCCCACTGTAACCAGCCAGCGCAATCACAGCCAGTAGCAGACTGGCGATACTTCGTTGATACCAGGCTCTGGCGAGCAGGTAGGTCCACAAACCGAAAATCAATCCACTGGCGCCGACGTGGATGCTGGTGCGTCCAAAGACCCAGACCAGCGCGCCGCCCAACAGACAGACCAGCCCAGCTACCCAGGCATAGCGCCTGACACCCTCGGTCGCCACCAGCCAGCTCAAGGCCATGAATGGCAACAGATTACTGATCAGGTGACGGGCCGAGCCGTGCAGAAAAGGCGCAAAAACGATGCCCTGCAGCCCTGACAGGGTCCGCGGGAAGATCCCGAAACGAACCAGGCTGTACCCGGTCGCAGCATTGACAACCTGCACAGCAACCATCAGCAAGGACAGCGCAAGGATGACCTTGAGTCGCGTTGACAACCTCATTCGCCATCCCTGCCGTCAGTGTGCCGATTATTGCGCTGGTGTCTGACTCTTGGCTTTCAAGCGCGCCAACACGTCGTCAGCCCCACCGCTCCTGGCGCCGATCCCGGCTTCCTGGAGACGGCGTTCAAGGTCGCTGCCACTGGACTGGCCGGCCAGTTCTTCAGCCGCTTCCAGCTTGGCATCCTGCTCGTCCTGACGCTGCTTGAGGCGTGCCAGCGAACCCACTGCGGTTTCGACTGCACCACTCGCGCCACCGGTTGCAGTGGCGGTCGCAACGCGGGCCTTCTGCACGGTTTCACGGGCCTTGGCCATCTCGACCTGCTGCTTGAGGCTCTTGATGCGGGACTCGGCCTTGATCACCTGTTCCTGCAACAGGGCAACCTGCTTGCTGAACTGATCGGCCAGTTCTTTCTCCTGATCACGCAGGGCTTCGATTTCAGCGATCTTGTTGGCGCATTCGACGGCCAACGCTTCTTCACCCTTGTTCAGGGCCTGCATGGCGCGGCCTTCCCAGTTGGCAATGGTCGTGGCGTGCTCTTCGAGACGCTGTGCCGAAAGCTTGTGCTTGGCCTTGATTGTGATCAGGCCATCACGGGCTTTGACCAGCGCATTCTCGGCGTCGCGGATTTCCTGATCCAGAATGCGAATCGCATTGGCATCTGCAATCGACTCGCCCACTTCAGAGGCACCGCCACGAACGGCAGTGACCAGTTTTTTCCAGATACTCGTCGTCATGAATAGTCTCCTGCTGGCAGAAATGCTCAGTAGATAAAATGGTCTTCAAAAGCGTCGGCCGCACGGATCACGTTGTCCGCGAGGGTGAGGATTTCCTGAACAATCACAGTGAGCGACGATGCAGCGCTCAGTGCGCCGAACAGGCAGTAGACTTCCTGGCCGTCGCCCAGCTTTTCGATACCGACCGACGACAGCGGGAACAGGTCACGGCTGCGCAGCACCAGACTGTTGAATGCTGATACGTCCTGGATCTTGTTCACTTCGATCAGGGTGGCGTCGGCCAGAATCTGATCGCCTTCTACGGCGATGTAGATCGGCAGGTCGCCATGGTCGGCCATGGTCAGTCTGATGCCTGCGGCGTCACCCTCGATCACGCTCATCTCAATTTCGCCCTGCGTCACCAGGTCCAGTTCGGCCAGCGATTTTTGCAGGGAGCTGATGGTCCAGTTGGTACTTTCGGTCATGAAATCCTCCAGTTTGATCCTATCGCCCAGAAAGGGCTGCCTTAAGGCTTTTTCGATACCACGCAGCGCGTCCACGTTTTCGGGACGGACCCAGAATTCCCGCTTTACCAGCCCGGCTTCCTTGAGTCGCAAACGCATTTCACGCATGTAGTCGGTTGAGCTTTTTGACACCTTGGCCGGGTTTTTTGCGTTTTCGCCTTTGATTTTGCGAGGCATTGGCGCTTTCCCCTGTCGATTGCCGTGGATCAGGCAAGCAAAGTAGCAGATGCACTGAGGGATAGATACACATCACATGTGAGATTTTGTGGCGCGCGTCACAGTGCTCACGCGCTACCTTCGCAAGCGTGCCTCAGACCTGTGACATGCTCGTGGTCATGCTGGATCAAGGGACACAAAAAAGCGCCGCCCACAACGTGGACGGCGCTTTTGGCAGGGTTACAAGACGCAACCGCCACGAGGCTGGCGTTACTCGGCCAGACTCTTGCTCACCACCTCAAACACATCCGCCGACAGATTGCCTGAGCTGCGAATACGCTCCAGCTCTGCCTTCATCAACGCCTGACGGGCGCTGTCGTATTTGCGCCAGCGGGTCAACGGGGCCAGTTGGCGAGAAGCGATTTGCGGGTTCAAGGTGTTCAGTTCGATCACCAGATCCGCCAGGAAGCGGTAGCCGGAGCCATCCGCCGCATGGAAATTGATCAGGTTCTGTCCGGCAAAGGCACCGATCAAGGCGCGTACCTTGTTCGGGTTCTTGATGGTAAACGCCGGGTGCTGCATCAACTGCTTGACCCGTGCCAGGCCGCCCGGCTGAGTGCTGGCCGCCTGAACGCTGAACCACTGATCCATGACCAGTGCGTTGTCTTTGAAGTTTTCGGCAAACACCGCAAGCGCCTTGTCGCGCTCTTCGGTAAACGGCGAATTGACCAACACCGCCAACGCCGTCAAGCGTTCGGTCATGTTGTCGCTGGTGTCGAACTGCTCGATGGTCGCAGCCAGCACCTCGGGTTTGCTGCTGAGCATCAGGTAAGACAGCGCAATGTTCTGCAGCGCACGACGCGCAAAGTGCTGCGCTTCGGCGACATACGGCGTGGCTTTGGACGTCTCACGGTTGGCCTGATAACGCGCCCAAAGGCTGTCGAACAGACTGCCCACCAACTGCTGGCGAGCAAATTCACGCGCCGAGTGGATGGCATCAACGTCCGCCACTTCACTGATTTCCGCCAGATAAGCCTCGCCCGGCAGAGACAGCATCTCGGCCACCATGGCCTGATCAAGCTGCTCATCGTCCAGCACAGTACCGAGCGCGGTGACCAGACGCTGATCCATGACCAGCGGCTGACCCTGCTGATGCTGGCCAATCAGCTCTTGCAGCACCTGAACTGAGAGTTGCTGACCGGCATCCCAACGGTTGAAGCCGTCGCTGTCATGCTGCATCAGGAACATCAGTTGGTCGCGGTCGTACGGGAAGCTCAGTTTGACCGGTGCCGAGAAACCACGCAGCAACGACGGCAATGGCTTTTCGGTGATGTCGACAAAGGTGAAGGTCTGCTCAGCCTCAGTCACCGACAGCACACGGGTAGTACCGGCCGCAGCGGCTTCGTCTTTCAAGCGCAGGGCGATTTCGCCGCCCTTGCTGTCCAGCAGACCGAGTTCGACCGGGATCACGAACGGCAACTTCTGATCGCCCGGCTGGCCGGGTGTGGTCGGGCAGCTCTGGCGGAAGGTCAGGCTGTAAGTGCCTGCGGCGCTGTCCCAGGATTCGCTGACTGCAAGACGCGGTGTACCGGCCTGGCTGTACCAACGCTTGAACTGGGTGAGGTCGACACCATTGGCGTCTTCCATGGCCTTGATGAAATCATCGCAGGTCACGGCCTCGCCATCGTGGCGCTCGAAATACAGGTCACTGCCCTTGCGGAAGCCTTCAGCGCCCAGCAGGGTGTGAAGCATGCCGACCACTTCGGAACCCTTCTCGTACACCGTCAGGGTGTAGAAGTTGGAGATTTCGATGAAGCTGTCCGGGCGCACGGCATGCGCCATCGGGCCTGCGTCTTCGGCGAACTGGTGAGTGCGCAGGTAAGCGACATCCTGGATACGCTTGACCGTGGCCGAGTTCATGTCCGCCGAGAAACCGGCATCGCGGTAGACGGTGAAGCCTTCCTTGAGCGACAGCTGGAACCAGTCGCGACAGGTCACGCGGTTGCCCGACCAGTTGTGGAAGTATTCGTGCGCAACAATCGCCTCGACCCGCTGGTGAGCAGCATCGGTCGCCGTTTCGGCACGTGCCAGCACGGCGCTGGAGTTGAAGATATTGAGGCCCTTGTTTTCCATGGCGCCCATGTTGAAGTCGTTGACCGCAACAATCATGAAGATGTCCAGGTCGTACTCGCGACCATAGGTTTCTTCGTCCCAGCGCATGGACTTCTTGAGGCTGGTCATGGCGTGCTGGCACTTGTCGATGTTTTCCGGCTCGACGTAAATGCGCAGGGTCACGTTCCGCTGGTTCATCGTGGTGAAGGTATCTTCGATGCACCACAGGTCACCGGCCACCAGCGCGAACAGGTAGGCCGGTTTCTTGAACGGGTCTTCCCAGGTCGCCCAGTGACGGCCACCCTCCTCTTCGCCGCTCGCCACCGGATTGCCGTTGGACAGCAGAATCGGAAAGCCCTGTTTGTCGGCACTGACAGTGGTGGTGAACTTGCTCATCACGTCAGGGCGGTCGAGGTAATAGGTAATCTTGCGGAAACCCTCGGCCTCGCACTGGGTGCAGAACATGCCGCTGGACTTGTACAAACCCTCCAGCGCAGTGTTGGTTTCAGGATGGATACGCACTGTGCTGTCGACCGTGAAGCTTTCGCCTTTTGGGTGCAGCGTCAGGTGATCTTCAGTCAATTGATAGTCGGCAGCGGTCAGCTCAACGTCATCCAGCTGAAGCGAGACCAGCTCCAGGTGCTGACCGTCCAGTACCAGCGGCGGCAGGCCGGCACCGCGCTCGGGGTTGCGACGCATGACCAGTTGGGCGTGGACCAGCGAATGGTCGCCGAACAGCTCGAACGTCAGGTGCGTCTCATCAATGAGGTATTCAGGCGCCTGATAGTCTTTCAGGTAGATCATCTTCGGTTGTTCGGTGCGCATGCTGGAACCCTTCTACTGATGCACGGCCAACTGATAGGCCGTGTATTTGCGAATATTGATCACGCCGGTGTCGAAAATCAGGTATTGGCCCTTTATCCCCAGCAGCGTGCCCTCGGCGATCGGATTCTTGTCCAGGTTGAAGCTGACGATCTTGGTCGGATACGCCTCAACGGGGTAACGGAACTCGACCGGCTCGGCGTCATGAAGCATTTGGATGGCTTGCAGCCCGAATCGTTCTTGCAATCCGAGCAAGCCGGCGCCGCAACTGTCGAACAGTTCCTGACGGATCGCCTTGAGGTCCACTGGCTGGGCATCGCCTTTAAGCAGCGCGCGCCAGTTGGTGCGATCAGCCACTTGACTGCGCAGCAGGTCCTCGACAAATCCGGACTGCTGACGGGTTGCTACTCGCAAAATAGGCAGTGCCTGGCTGGCACCCTGATCAAGCCAGCGCGTCGGCAATTGAGTCGCACGGGTGATACCGACCTTCACGCCTGACGAATTGGCCAGGTAGACAATGTGATCGGTCATGCAGAACTGCTCGCCCCACGCCGGATCCCGGCAGGTGCCCTGATCGTGGTGGCATTTTTCCGGGCTCATGATGCACACGTCACACTGCGCCAGTTTGATCATGCACGGGTAGCAGTAACCCTGGCTGTAGCTGGACTTGGTCTTGCGTCCGCAATGGCTGCAATGTATGGCACCCAGAAACTCCAGGCGCACGGTCTTGCCGATCAACGGGTTGACGGCAATCTCAGTGTCACCCAGGCGAAAAGCGTATTGCACGAACGACGCGTCATCCTGACGCGCTGACATTTTGTTGACAGCACCGCGACCAATCTCAATCAATGGATAGCGTCCGACTTGAACAGGATATTGGGCACTGGCGCCGACTTGGAGGCACATTCCTGCGGCCCCATGTAGCCAGTGCGCTGGTCTTCGGGAAGGTTCTGCGCTTCCCAGGCAATGAGCGCCTGCAGGGACAGCTCACGTTGTTCCTGAGTCAGCTTGCGACCATCGGACCATTTACCGATTTCCACGGCCAGTTTCAGGCTCTCGTAGATATCCGGGGTGATGTTTTCAATCATTTCATTAAAAGACGACATGGCGCACTCCAGAAAGTAGCGGGCGATTTTAGGCTTTGCGGCGCGCGAGCGCACCACCCAGCAGCCCAGTGATACAGCCGATGATCAGTCCGCCCACGTGAGCACCGTTGGCGATGTCGCCAAAGCCCAGCATGCTGACCAGCCCGGACAGGCACAGTGCCAGCCAGATCAGCATCATCACCAGCACGCCGCGAGGCAGCCGATAGATCGGGTTGGGCGCCAGCATCTGGAAGATCCAGCAATGACCGAGCAAACCATACAACACCCCGGACAGTCCGCCGAACAGGCTGGGACCGCCAAAGCTGTATTGAACATAGTTTGAAACGGCCGAGAACAGCAGGGTAAGGCCCAGTAGATGCCAACTGCCCTGACGGATCTCGATACGCCGCCCTAACTCCCAGTACCACAGCCCGTTCATGGCCAGGTGCAAAATGCCGAAGTGGATCAGCATCGGCGACACGATCCGCCACCATTGCCCTGCCGCAAGACTGTCACTCAACGGCAGGAAGGTTGCGTACTCACCGTGAATACGAAAATCCAGAAAGGTCAGCCAGCGAATGGCATCGAAGTTGTCGCCCAACAGCGTAAGGCCTGCCACCAGCAAGGCGGCGAGCAGCACCAGTGCGGTGACCGGGCAGCGACGCAGCTGATAGACAAGGCCTGGCTGAGTGGCCGTTGGCGGGTGCTCCTCGTTTGGTAGCTGAAGCGATTCGTCGCCGTGGGGGAATCGCTCGTACAACTCCCGGACCTCATCGGCCAACTGAGCGGCATCCGGGACCCAGAGGACTTGTTCGCCGACCTCTTCACTGACCCTGTGAGGGATCTGCAGACGATGAAGCAGACTGACAAAGCCGCTCAGATCGACCGTCAACGGCAGGCGCAGGGCTGCAACAGGACTCATTGTGAAACCTCGGGACGCTGAACATCGACCCAGACGAACTTGTCCGGATCGAGTTGTGTTTCCTGGTCAAGCCGGTAGGCCACCAGCTTGCCATAGAGCACCGCGCTGTAATCCAGACAGGCGAGATTTGGCCGAATGGGCGCAGGGACGCCGCTGCGCCAGTAATGTCCGACGAACAACAGCGGTTCGTTGATGCCGTAGCGCAGCAGCGCGTTTTTTTCCGACGTGGAAAGTGGCGTCTTGGCCACGCCCTCAGGCAGAGCATCAGGTTGAAACACAACATCGCCGTACGTCTGTGGGTCGTCTTCCCAGAATTTGGTGCGAAAGAACTCGCGTGTCAGGCCATCGCCACCGGTCAACGTCAGGCCATGCGGCAGCCGCATATCGGTACCGCGCAGCAGGCGATTGAAGACGTTGCTGGCGAAGCTGCCCGGCACAGCAGAAGCCTGCACGAATTGCTTATCAATGCAGCCGGTGCCATACACGCTGCGCAGCGGGTCGATCAGCGTTGTGTCCCAGCACGCATGCACGACGCGAAAACGGCCAGCATCCAGGTAAAGCGGCAGCTCGTAGAACCAGTTGACGAACTCGTCCCACTCATCCGGGTACTGTTCGAATTGCGCCAGCGTCTCGCCAATCAAGCGGGCATGACGAGGCGTGTGCTCGCGCACGAACTGGTTGCCAGTGTCGGGTGGCGCTGCCGTGACCCAGCCCAGCGCATTGAACTCATGGTTGCCCATGATGCAATACGCCTGCCCTGCCTGAACCATGTCACGCACGATATGCAGCGACTCGCGGATACGAGGGCCGCGGTCAATGATGTCGCCGAGAAAAATCGCGATGCGCTCAGGGTGGCGCCAGACGCCAGCCTGCATGCGGTAACCCAGAAGCTCCAGCAAATGCTCGAGAGTATGAGCACACCCATGCACGTCACCGATCAGATCGTAGCTGCGCGCCGGATCAATCATCAGTCGCCTCCAGCGCCGAGCCGACTGCCCCAGCCGAGCTTGGTGCGACAGACTTCGTAATAGTTGTGATCCAGTGGGTGAATCAGACGCAGCTTCTGCGGCTTTTTGCTGACGGTGATGGTGTCACCCGGCGCGCAGGTAAAGTGATTCTGCCCGTCGCAGGACACCTGCGGGTAAATCGTCATGTCCTTGGACACCACGATTTTCAGCTCACTGTTACCGTCCACGACAATCGGCCGACCCGACAGCGTGTGTGGGTACATCGGCACGATGACGATGGCGTCCAGTTTCGGGTGCATGATCGGCCCGCCAGCCGACAACGCGTAAGCGGTCGATCCGGTAGGCGTTGCCACGATCAGCCCGTCAGCCTTTTGGCTGCACACGAACTGGCCGTCGATGTAGATCTCGAATTCGATCATCCGGGTGGATTTGCCGGGGTGCAACACCACATCGTTGAGCGCATCGCCCTGACCAATGGCCTCGCCGTGGCGGCGAACCTCGGCCTGCAGCAGAAAACGGTTTTCGACCAGATAGTGCCCGTCCAGCACTTCGGCGCACTTGACCTCCAGTTCGTCGGGACGGATGTCAGTCAGAAAGCCAAGGCTGCCGCGGTTGATGCCCAGCACCGGCACGTTATGCCGCGCCAGCGCACGCGCAGCGCCCAACAGGCTACCGTCCCCGCCTACCACGATGACCATGTCACAGACTTCGCCGAGCATCTTGCGCGACGAGGTTTGCAGACCATGCCCGGGCAAGACTTCGGCAATGGTTTCCTCGAGGATGACATGCAGATGCCGGTCCAACAGGAATCTCTTGAGTCGGCGAACGGTGTCGAGCACTTGAACACTGCCCAGGCGACCGATGATGCCGATATTACGAAATTGCTCCATGGGGCTCCTGCTGCGGTTCGAGGCGGCTTAAAGAGGGGGATTATGGGCGAAAGCCCCCCGGAGCGGCAAACTGGCGTGCACGACAACAGATGCGCCGGCGGCCAAAGCGCTCAGTCGCACGCAGCCACAGTGTTTGGCGCACCGTCATGACCGAGGGACAAATGGCTGACCGATGACCCGGCGACAGGCACACCATTCCAGAACGCCCGATCCTTGCCGGCTTTCTTGGCCTTGTACAGATTGATGTCTGCCGTCTTGAGCACCGAAGAACAGGTTTCGTTTTCATTGATATCAGCGAGCCCCGCACTGCTGGTGAAGGGTAAACTACCTTCGGCGTTACGGATTGCACCCAACAGGCGGCATACATAGTCCTCGGCCTCCTGCTGGCTGCACAACGGCAGGATCACCCCGAACTCCTCACCCCCCAGGCGACCTACCGCCAGGCTTCCCGACGTCTTTTTCAGGCAAGACGCCATGAGCCGGATCACATCGTCACCAGCATCATGTCCCCACTGATCGTTGATACGCTTGAAGTCGTCAATGTCGAGCATCAGAAAATAACCGGCACTCTGATCGGCTGCATGTTGCTCCAGGGTCTCCATCAACGCCCGACGGTTCAACAGATTACTGAGATAATCCGTGAGCGAAAGCTCACGAAACTTGCTCTCCATGGTCAGCACATCCCGTAACGTACGGGTGTAGGTGTGATTGAGCAACATACCCAGAGAGACCGACGCCACGAAAAACAGCACCATGAAAAAGTAGGCTGCACCTCCCGATTCAACATCATGCATGGGCGCAAGAATCGCCCAGGACACTACAGTGACCAGCAGATAATCACGGGTGTAGACGACCAACAAGGTCGAACACAAAGTGATCATGACTGCAATCGGCAGTGACCAGTTGACCCCCTCAAAGCGATTCAACTCACTGGCACGGGAAAAGCACAGCGCAACCACTACTACAAACACGATACCCACGATCCGCCAGACCGTGAACCCGGACGCACAGTACTGCCAGACGCACGTTCCCAGCAAAGCGACCGTCAGTAACACTTCCATACTGCCGTAATGAATACTGGGCGTGATCAGCAGGACCACCACCCAGCAAATAATGGCGATACATTGAGCGAGCGCTATCGCGGGTGAAAGAAGACGCTTTATTCGAATCTGCATCTCACCATTCATATACAACTCCTTGGGTGGCATTCCCTTCCGGGCAAACACCTGATGACTTGATGAGACCACTGCTATTGCGTAATCAGGCATCAGACTCACACACGTGCTGACGCCAAACACATAAAGTCGCCGCTAATGCTGTCAGGCCACTGCCTCGTCGAGCGGCAATGGCGGCCAGCCATGAACACGATTATCGCTGCCTGTTTGAATTGAGTACAACGCCATGACAAAGCACAGCGAGATGATTCGACTGACCAGCGACATGAAGTCTGGCAGCACCTGAATAATGGATTTGTCATGTACCGCAAAGTAACCGCGCGTCTCCCCTTCCTGGATCAGCCTGATCAAATGGGTCTTGGAAACCGAGGCATCGCTGGCAAGTCTCAAATACGAAGTACCTTTGAAACCTGACGTCTGATTCGAGGGTGCTATGGCGTCAAAATACAGAGCAAGCATCAACATATGCCCCCCGTCCTTGTGTAGCAACCACCTGCATTCCGGCACCAATTCACAGAGGATAAGATCGCGGTCAAGCAATTGTGTATATCCCCGAAAATAAACTGCCAGAAATGCCTGATCGTCCAGCGAATCGACATGATCAAGAATAGGGCAACAAGGATAAAGCTCCAGCATTGGTTTGATCAGAGAATTCAGGGTCTTGCGAAGCTCACTGAAGGCCAGCCCACAGGGACGGAAAGTGCGAAGTCTTCGATCATCGGGGTGGCCGCCGATGGTCATCAACCCGGTCGCCCGTAACAGCAGATAAAATGACTCCAGGCTGTTTTTGGAGCAGAAACCTCGTGCCACACACACATTCCTGACTTCGGAGAGTAAAGGGTAACGTTGAGAAAAATAGCGACTCAACAGTGTCATCAACACCATGAACCTGCCGTATTTCAGCACATTCTTGTAAAAGAACGGACGCTGTCGATAAGGCTCCTGCAAGAGAATGAAATGCATGTGCATGATGGATTCGAATTGCGGATGGCGCTCGATTTCCGCGGCCATCGTGTAAATCTTGTGTCTCGACATGAATAAACGCGCTCTTGCACCTTGAATGCCTGCCACCCGCTGGAGCATCCATTGGATCCCTTTTGAGCACATGCGGCGCAGTGTAGGGGGTCAATATAACGGCGCCATTAAAACTAAATTCATACGTACCAGAAATGTTCCAGCGTGCCTGGGTGCTACCTGACTGGTCGAAATGCGGCGACAGCGCCGACAGCCCCGTCCATACCCTCGTCCCAGAGCCCTCTGACGCTCTGCCCCGCCTTCGGGTTTACGCAGAGCTTCAGGCCCATGGCCACGCAAACGACCGCCGGATTGACTTGCCCATTGCGCCTCGACTCAGGCTATTCTCGGTACATGACTTTATTTCCCAGCCTGATTGATCTTCCTCGCCAACTGCGCAACCCCGAAGTGCGTGATCTTGCCTGGGTCATCCTCGCGCCGCCCATGCTGCACGCAACCCCATGGCCGCAGCGCCATCCGCTGACAGCAAGCGACTGGGTATGGGCACCGGAACAACTGGAGGGTTTTCTGCGCCAGCTCGATCGAAACAGCAGTGCGCTTGAAGAATGGCTGCTGCTGGCCACGACCCGACGACTAGGGCGTTATTACGAACGGCTCTGGCAGTTTGCCTTGCAGCATGCGCCGGGCGTCCAAATCATCGCTGCCAACCTGCCCATCCGCGTGGCAGGGCACACGCTGGGCGAACTGGATCTGCTGCTGCGTGACCGGGATGGCGTGCACCACGTGGAATTGGCAATCAAGCTGTACCTGGGGCCGCAGGAGGGTGATGGCAGTGATCCGGCGCAATGGCTGGGGCCCGGTTGTAACGATCGGCTGGACCGCAAACTTGCTCATTTGAGCCAGCACCAACTGCCGATTTCCGCGCGACCTGAAAGCCGCGCGACGTTGGCAGCACTGGGCGTCGATACCTTCAGCGCAGAATTATGGCTGGGCGGTTATCTGTTGTATCCCTGGCCGGGCTCAGCCACGCCACCCCGAGGCGCTCATCAGCAGCACCTGCAAGGTCGCTGGCTGCACCAGCGTGACTGGAAGGCCTTCATCGCCCAGACTCAGCCAGGTCGCTGGCAGCCCCTGCCCCGTCACGCGTGGCTGGCGCCTGCGCATTACGCCCAGGCCTGGAGCGACGAGCAATTGCAGGCCTGGCTGGCCCAGCTGGACCCGCTGGCTCCGGCACAACTGCTGGTGCGCCTTGGTGAGAACGCCGAAGGTGAGTGGGAGGAAGCCGAGCGGCTGTTTCTGGTGTCGGACCTATGGCCTCACGTGCCCGACACCAGCCGCTCGTTCAACTCAGTCGCAGCGCCAGCGCCGCCAGTGTGATCAGCAAGACCGGCACCGTCAGCACCACGCCGACCTTGAAGTAGTAACCCCAGCCGATATGGATGCCCTTGCGATCCAGCACATGTAGCCAGAGTAGCGTCGCCAGACTTCCAATCGGGGTGATTTTCGGTCCCAGATCACTGCCAATCACGTTGGCATAGATCATCGCTTCCTGAATCGGTCCGGTGGCATGGCTGGCATCAATGGACAGCAGCCCGATCAGCACGGTCGGCAGATTGTTCATGATCGATGACAGCAGTGCGGTCAGCACGCCGGTACCCATCGCAGCACCCCAGATGCCATAACCGGCAAACCAGTCCAGCAGTTGAGCCAGGTAATTGGTCAGCCCGGCGTTGCGCAGGCCGTAAACCACCAGGTACATGCCCAGCGAGAAAATCACGATGTGCCAGGGTGCTTCTTTCATGACCTTGCGCGTAGCAATCTTGCTGCCCTTGGCTGCGACGCACAGCAGCAGCAACGCACACACTGAAGAGATCGCACTGATCGGAATGCCCAGCGGCTCCAGCGCAAAACACCCAACCAGCAGGATCAGCAGCACCCACCAGCCAGCAATGAACGTCGCTCGATCATGAATCGCCGTTTCGGGTTTTTCCAACTGATCAGGTTCGAAATCGACCGGGATGTCACGGCGGAAATACAGCATCAAGACGATCAGCGTGGCCAGAACGCTGACCACGTTCACCGGCGCCATCACCGAAGCGTAGCGATTGAAACCGATGTGGAAATAGTCGGCCGATACAATGTTGACCAGATTCGAAACCACCAGCGGCAGGCTCGCAGTGTCGGAGATAAAACCCGCCGCCATCACAAACGCCAACGTCGAAGGCGCCGAGAAACGCAGCGCCAGCATCATTGCGATCACGATCGGCGTGAGGATCAGCACCGCGCCATCGTTGGCGAACAAGGCTGAAACCAGCGCGCCGAACAGCACGAACAGCGCGAACAAACGTCGGCCCCGGCCATTGCCCCAGCGAGCTACATGCAACGCCGCCCAGGCGAAAAAACCGGCTTCATCGAGCAACAGTGTGATGATAATCAGCGCAATGAACGTCGCAGTGGCGTTCCAGATAATGCCCCACACCACCACGATGTCACTGGGTTGCACCACGCCAGTCAACAACGCCAACACCGCCCCCAGCACGGCACTCCATCCCACACCGAGCCCCTTGGGCTGCCAGATGACCAGCGTGATGGTGAACAGAAAGATCAGCGTTGCGATCAGCATTATTTATTTAGTCCGGGGCAGAAGAATAGCGAGAATGCCAAGCAGCGGCAGGTACGAGCACAGGTTGTACACAAACAGAATCCCGTGGCTGTCGGCAAGATAGCCAAGCAGTGCTGCGCCTATGCCGCCGAAGCCGAACATCAGACCAAAGAAGATCCCGGCGATCATGCCTACGTTGCCCGGCACCAGTTCCTGTGCGTAGACCACGATGGCGGAGAACGCCGACGCCAGCACAAAACCGATGATCACACTCAGTACGCTGGTCCAGAACAGGTCCGCGTAAGGCAGCGCCAGGGTGAACGGTGCTGCGCCGAGAATCGAAAACCAGATCACCGCCTTGCGGCCAATCCGGTCGCCAATCGGACCACCGAAAAAGGTCCCCGCCGCCACTGCACCGAGAAACAGGAAAAGATGCAGCTGCGAACTGGCAACCGACAGGTCGAACTTCTCGATCAGGTAGAACGTGAAGTAGCTGGTCAGGCTGGTCATGTAGAAAAACTTGGAGAACACCAAAAACGCCAGCACGGCAAGCGAGCCGATCACCCGGTTTCTCGACAGGCCATGGGTCGCTACCTGACCGGCCTTGAGCTTGAAGAGGTTCAAGTGGGCGCGATACCAGCGACTGATCGCATACAGCAAGCCCAGTGAAAACAACGCGAACAGACCGATCCAGGCCACATTGCCCTGACCGAATGGAATGATGATGGCAGCGGCCAGCAGAGGCCCGAACGCAGAACCGGTATTGCCACCGACCTGGAAGGTCGATTGCGCCAACCCAAAGCGCCCGCCTGAAGCCAGCCGCGCAATGCGCGACGCTTCAGGGTGAAACGTCGACGAGCCGATACCGATCAGGGCTGCAGCCAGCAGGATCAAAGGGAAGCTGCCCACTACAGACATCATCACAATGCCGATCAGGGTGCAGATCGAGCCGACCGGCAACACCAACGGGTTGGGATGGCGGTCGGTGTAATAACCCACCCAGGATTGCAACAGCGAAGCGGTGATCTGAAACGTCAAAGTGATCAGGCCGATCTGAGTGAAGCTCAGGTCATAGTTGGCCTTGAGCATCGGGTAGATCGACGGCAGGATGGCCTGAATCAGGTCATTGATTAGGTGCGCCAGCGCAACGGCGCCGATGATACGCATGACCAGCGGGCTGGTCTGTGGAGGGGTCGATGCCGCCGCGGTCACGGGCTGAGCACTGGTCGCCATGGGATTCATCCATAAAAAGAGTTCTCGGGGCTCCCCGGACGGATGATTACAAGATGTGTCACGCGTGCCAGGGCGCGCCAATGTGCCATTTTTCAGGGCAACTGTGCCATGTTTTGTTGCATCTTTACCGACAACTGACGTGACGGCCAGAACCCGGGCGGCGACGTGGTGCGCGAGCCCGGGCCTTCGTCTTGAGGGTCAGGCGATAGAGCGCACCGCCTCGTCGCGCGCTGGCGCCGGAATATCGTGCAGCGAGATTTTCGAGGTTTCCGGCAATGCCAGCCCGCCGACCAGGGCCATCAGCGCCACGGCAATCAGATAAAACGCAGGCGACAGATTGCTGCCGGTGGTGCTGATCAGCCAGGTCGCCATCAGCGGCGCGGTGCCACCGAACAGTGTGTAGGCCATGTTGTAGGTGATCGCCGAAGCGGTGTATCGGGTGCGGGTCGGGAAGGTTTCAGACAGCAGCGCTGCGGTGACAACGCCACACAACACCGCACCCACCGCCAACAGCATCACGCCGATGATCGAGGCAGCGAATGAACCTGAGCTGGCCATCAGGAAGGACGGGAACACCACCACCATCAGCAGAATGCAGGCCGTGGCGATAGTCTTGCGTCGTCCTGCGCGGTCCGAGTAAGCACCCGCCAACGGACAGATCGCAGCGGCGAAAGCCAGCGCGATCAATGACACCAGCAATGCCGAGGCACGGGTCAGGTCACCCGCCACTTGCAGGTAGGTCGCGAAATAGGTGGTGAACATATAAAACGACAGCGCCGTGAGCGAGACGAAGGCGCCAAGGCAGCAAATGGCCGCCGCGTGATGGCGCAAGGTGTCCTTGAGTGGCGAATGCGCGACCGCGTGCTCTTGGGCCACGGCCTGAAAAGCCGGTGTTTCGTCCAGCTTCCAGCGCAGGTACAAGCCGACCAGACCCAGCGGCGCGGCGATCAGGAACGGCAGGCGCCAGCCCCAACTGCCCATGGCCTCAGTCGATAAAGAGGCCTCCAGCGCATACGCCACCACCGCTGCAGCCGCGAATGCCGAGAACGTCGACACCGGGACGAAGCTGCCGTACCAGGCACGCTGGGTGCGCGGTGCATGCTCCATAAGGTAGGCACAGGCACCGGCATATTCGCCACCCGCAGAGAAACCCTGCGCACAGCGGATGATTGTCAACAGAATCGGCGCCGTCACCCCGATGGCCGCGTAAGTCGGCAACAGGCCAATCAGGGTCGTGGCACCGGCCATCAGCAAAATGGTCATGGCCAGCGTCCTCTTGCGGCCGATACGGTCGCCGAGCATGCCGAAGAAAATCCCGCCGAGGGGGCGAAAGGCAAACGCGACGGCAAACACGGCGAAGGTTTTCAACAACGCGGCACTGGCGTCGCCGCTGGGGAAGAACTGCAAGGCAATGGTGGTCGCCAGAAAGCCATACACGGCAAAATCGAACCATTCGACAAAATTGCCGATGGCCGCCGCAACAATGACTTTTTTCAGGGTGGCAGGATCGACCTGCTCGACGGCGGTAGTTGTCATGCTGACCTCGACATAGGGATCTGGAATGGATCAATTATCGAGATAGCGACCCGGACACCTCACTCTGAAAGTGTCATCCACGTAGTCAGGGCCGACGCCTCACACCAGACCCGCGCACGTTTTGTGCCAGCAGCTCTGGCATAAGCCTTACAAGCCCATTGCCCGTCTGCCCTGCAAGCCACCGGTGTGCACGAAGATCAATCGCGTCCCGGGGCCGAAGCGCCCGGCGGTCACTTCGTCGTGCAGGGCCAGTAATGCCTTGCCGGTGTACAACGGTTCCAGTGGCACGCCGCTCTGCGCCTCGCTGACGGCAATGAAGTCCAGCAAGGCCGCATCGGTCCGCGCGAACGCGCCCCGGCTGGCATCCAGCAAGTGCCATTCAGGCAGCGCTGACCGCTCTACAAGTCCATCAGCAATCGCCTGCTCGACCAGCATCGTCACGTTTTGCCCCACCCCGTGGTCAGCTGGCACCGCCATCGCACCATGAACAGGGTGATCACCGGCCTCAGCCATGGCCATCCCGGCGAGTGTCGTTCCAGTACCCGCTGCCAGCCACCAGGCGTGATAATCGTCCCAGCCCAGCGCTCCCAACTGGCAGCGCACGTGATCCAACAATGGCCCGCAACCGAGCGCGCCGGGGAGGCCGCTGCCGCCTTCAGGGATCGGATACAGAGACGGATACTGCGCCTGCCAGGGCAACCAGAAATCCGCAGCATGCCGGGCGCGATACCCCGCATACCCAAGCCAATGCAATTGCATGCCAAATGCCTGCAGGTCGCGGACGGTGGGCGTTTCCTGTGCATGGCCGCGCAGCAGGCCGACCGTCGGGAAGCCGAAGCGCTTGCCTGCGGCGGCCACTGCATGAAGATGGTTGGAATGGGCGCCGCCCAGACTGATCACCCCTTCTGCGCCTTTACTCGCGGCCTGTCTCAAGTGCTCGATGAGCTTGAACCACTTGTTACCGCTGATCAGCGGATCGATGCGGTCCAGACGCAGGATTGCGACCTCCACACCGGCCGATTGCAGCCAAGGCAGTTCAAGTGTTTCGAGGGGAGCGGCTGGCTGCCAGCCAAGAGCGTCGGAAATCATGAGGCGCAGTTTACAGACAGTGCTGCGTCAGGGTCTTCATGAAAGCGCGGGATGCGCTCACAAACACCCTGACTCCATCGAGGATCAGAGACCGGCAGCCAGTCGCGACCCCTGGTCAATGGCGCGCTTGGCATCCAGCTCGGCGGCCACATCCGCACCGCCGATCAAATGCACGCTCTGACCTGCGCCAACCAGTTCGTCATACAGTTCGCGCAGTGGATCCTGACCGGCACAGACAACGATGTTGTCGACTGGCAGCAGTTTCTCTTCACCGTCCTCGCCAATGCGAATATGCAGACCGGCATCATCGATTTTCAGGTACTGGACGCTGTTGAGCATCTGAACCTGCTTGTTCTTGAGGCCGGTGCGGTGAATCCAGCCGGTGGTTTTACCCAGACCGTCGCCGACCTTGGAGCTCTTGCGCTGCAACAGGAACACCTGACGCGCGGGCGCGTGTACCTGGGGCTTGATCCCGGCCACGCCGCCGCGAGCCTCAAGCGTCGTATCGATGCCCCACTCTTTCCAGAACGCGTCACGGTCCAGGCTGGTAGCAACGCCCTGATGCACCAGAAACTCCGACACGTCGAAACCAATACCGCCGGCACCGATGACCGCAACGCTGTGACCCACTGGTTTGCGCTCAAGAATCACGTCCAGATAGCTCAGCACCTTGGCGTGGTCGATGCCTGGGATGGCCGGGGTGCGTGGCGCAATACCGGTGGCCAGGATTACCTCGTCATAACCTGCCGCCAGCAGGTCCTTTGCGCTGACACGATTGCCGAGACGCACATCCACGCCGGTTTCCTGCACCTTGTTTTTGAAATAACGCAGGGTTTCGGAAAACTCTTCCTTACCCGGCACACGCTTGGCGATGTTGAACTGACCGCCAATTTCGCTGGCTGAATCGAACAGCGTGACCTGGTGTCCACGCTCGGCAGCCACTGTCGAAGCGGCAAGCCCGGCAGGACCGGCCCCTACAACCGCAATGCGCTTGATCGTTCGGGCAGGCAGATAGTTGAGTTCAGTTTCATGACAGGCACGCGGGTTGACCAGGCAACTGGTCAACTTGCCGCCAAACGTATGGTCCAGGCAGGCCTGGTTGCAGCCGATGCAGGTATTGATCAGTTCAGCGCGACCGGCCGCAGCCTTGTTGACGAATGCCGGGTCGGCCAGAAAAGGACGTGCCATGGACACCATGTCAGCGTCACCCTCACTGAGGATCTGTTCGGCTATCTCAGGCGTGTTGATCCGGTTGGTGGTAATCAACGGGACCGACACCGAACCGCGCAGTTTGGCGGTGACTTTGCTGAATGCAGCACGCGGCACCTTGGTGGCGATGGTCGGAATACGTGCTTCGTGCCAACCGATGCCGGTATTGATCAGAGTGGCGCCCGCCTGCTCGACCGCTTTGGCCAGTTGCACAATCTCTTCCCAGCTACTGCCGCCCTCAACGAGGTCCAGCATCGACAGGCGAAAGATGATGATGAAGTTCGGGCCAACCGACTCGCGTACGCGGGTCACGATCTCGACCGCCAGGCGCATGCGGTTTTCGTAGCTGCCACCCCAACGGTCGGTGCGATGATTGGTGTGGGCGGCCAGAAACTGATTGATGAAGTAGCCTTCCGAACCCATGATTTCGACGCCGTCGTAACCCGCGCTCTGGGCAAGCGTTGCGCAGGTCACGAAGTCGCTTATCTGCTTTTCGATGCCTTCTTCATCCAGCTCGCGTGGCTTGAACGGGTTGATCGGTGCTTGCAAGGCGCTGGGGGCAACCTGTTTGCGGCTGTACGCATAGCGGCCGGCGTGAAGAATCTGCAAACAGATCTTGCCGCCCGCCTCATGCACCGCCTGAGTCACGATGCGGTGCTTTTCGGCTTCTTCGACGTTTGTGAGCTTGGCCGCGCCGTCGTAGACACCGCCTTCTTCGTTCGGCGCGATGCCACCGGTCACCATCAGCCCGACGCCACCCAGCGCGCGCTCGGCAAAATACGCAGCCATGCGCTCGAAACCACCCGGCTTCTCTTCAAGCCCTGTGTGCATCGAGCCCATCAGGGTGCGATTGCGCAAGGTCGTGAAGCCCAGATCCAGCGGGGCGAGCAGGTGCGGATAGCGAGCAGCAGTCATGGCGAAGCTCCATCGATTCAATCACGGAAAAACGAGAACCTCTGCGTGCTCTCTTCAATCAGGCCAGCAGGCCGTTTCATGACGCCACAGTAAAGAGGCGCTGACGGACACTCAATGACCGAAAGTGACAAGTTATTGATCCAAACGCGCAGCGCCCTCTTGGCAAGCAACGGGCACCGCCCTACCCTAGTCGATACTTCTCTGATGGCACTCTTGCAGCCTATTTATGCGTAAATTCTTTGCCATCTGTCTTCTGCTGGTGAGCGTAGCCGGTCTGGCCAGTTACGGGCTCTGGACCCAGCAACGCCCCATGGGTCACTACCTTTCCGACTTGCGCATCCATCTGGCAATCAATGAAGGGCAGCCCGGTGAGCGAGGCAACTTGCTGGGCATTCAGCCTGAACTGTTCCCCACGGACTACCAGGACCTTGGGCGCTTGCACCGTAAACTGGCGGCCTACCTGCAACAGGCCCGCGAACTGGGTCTGCTCAATCCGAAAACAGTGGTCGTTCTGCCTGAGCACATTGGCACCTGGTTGTTCGCCAGCGGCGAGAAAAACCAGTTTTATCAGGCCAGCACGGTCGACGAAGCCATGAACTGGCTGTCCTGGAGCAACCCTTTCGACTTCGCCAGGGCCATGCTGACGGCCACCGGCGAAAACCGCCTGGATGACGCGCACCTGCGGATGAAAGCCAGCGACATGGCGAAAAATTATCAAATGCTGTTCGGTGGCCTGGCCAGGGAATTTCAGGTGACGCTGGTGGCCGGTTCCATCGTGCTGCCCGAGCCCAGTGTGCAGAACGGCACGTTACAAATCGGCAGCGGCGCCCTGTACAACAGCAGCCTGGCCTTCAACAGCGACGGCCAGCCGCTGGGGCAGCCGCAACGTCAGTTGTTTCCAAACCCCTATCAGGGGCGATACGTCAAACCTGCCAGCGAGACTGCACTTGATGTGGTCGATACGCCGGCCGGTCGACTCGGCATCCTGATCGGCAGTGACAGCTGGTACCCGGACAGCTATGCGCGCTTGAACCAGCAGCGTGCCGAGCTGATCGTCGTGCCTGCTTTTGTGATCGGCAAAAACGGCTGGTCCAGCCCGTGGCGCAGCCCTTCATCTGATGGCACCCCGATTGATATCGCCCCAGGCACCCTGATTGAAAGCGAGGCCTGGCATCAACTGACACTCACTGGCCGCGCACCCCACAGCAACGCACGTGCGGGCATCAGCGTGTTCATGCGCGGGCAGTTCTGGAACGAGGGCAGCTCCGGGCAGAGCTTCGCCAACCACAACGGCCAGACAATCACCGAGCCGCAACCTGCGCAGGGTCCTCTGCCCGGTGGGGCGCGCCTGATCAACCTCTGGCTCTGAGCGTGCCGACCTTGACGCTGCGCCTGGGTGACCTGTCCGTGGGCTTTGTCCAGAGCCTGACCGACGCCGTTCGCAGCGTCGGTCAAGACCCTGGCACGCTGCTTGAGCAGTACGGGCTGGATAGTGCAAGGCTCAGCGAAGCCGGTGCACGCCTGTCGATCCCGCGTTATATGCGGCTGGGGCACGCCGCGATTCAATTGACCGGCGAACCAGGACTGGGGCTGCGCATGGGTCAGCTCAGCCGTATCAGCCAGGCAGGCCTGGCCGGTGTCACCGCTGCTCAGGCACCTGACGTGCGCGAGGCAGCCCGAACTCTGATCCGCTTTGAAGCACTTTACGGCTCCAATTACCGTGGCCAATCGAGCTTTCACGAAGACGCGTCCGGGGCCTGGATACGCTTTTACTCGATCAGCCCGTATAACGCTTACAACCGCTTCGTGGTGGACTCGATTCTCGGTGGCTGGGTAGCCCAACTCTCGACACTGGCCAGCATTCCACTACGCGCGCAACGGGTCGAAATCGAATTCGACGCGCCGGACTATGCCGCGCAGTACATGCACCTGAGTGACAACCCGATTGTATTTGGTGCCACCACCAATCAATTGCGCCTGGATCAGGAAACCCTTGCCCTGCGCAACCCGGATCATTGTCCGAGTACCTGGCAGCATCTGCTGCAACTGTGCGAAAAGGAACTGGAGCAACTGACCCGTACCCGCAGCCTGCGTGAACGCATCATTCAATTGCTGGGCCCGTTATTGAGCGGAGGACGGGAGCCGGATCTGGAGGAAGTGGCGGCAAGGTTGAAGCTGCCGACCTGGACGTTACGCCGCAAGCTGGCTGAAGAAGGTACGCGTTTCAGGACCGTACTCAATGACACGCGACGTGATCTGGCGATGACGTATATCCGCGACACCGAACTGGCGTTCGGAGAAATTGCTTACCTGCTCGGCTTTGCCTCGGCAGAAGCCTTTCAACGTGCCTTCAAACGCTGGAACGGGAAAACTCCAGGAGAGTTCCGCCGTAGCCAGCGCCGAAGTGCCTGATGCCCTTCACAGCTCGGTAGCGTCGTCAGCAGGTTCTACAGGGTCCAGCTCCGATGCGCGATATTCCAGCAGTTCTTCTTGATACTCGTCCATTTGCTTGCCCTCTTGGCGGATTGATGGGTGTCAGTAAAGCCGAGATAACTGATCACGAGATCAACATTAAAGTGCCAATGTGAAACAAAAATGTAGATCCACTTTAATCAGACGAACGATAAGGTGCCGGATCAAGCCTTCGTCTTGAAGGAGGCACGCGATGACCCCGCTTGACTTCGACGCCCGCGCCGCAATAACCTCCAGCTCATGAACACCATCCAGCAAAACCTCGGCCAGATTATTATTACCGTCATTCCAGTCATGGCGGGTTAGCCGACGTTTGCAAAAAACCCGCCCTCGAGGCGGGTTTCTTCTGTCTCCTGGGCAACATCACTGAACCAGGAGTCAGACATGATCGCTATCCATCGCTCTATCATCGCCCTTATCGCTTCCTCCGACATGATCGTTGCCCCACTGCGCATGGCCGCTCCGCACCTGTACAAGGGAACGACGCGATGAGCCATGGCCAGCCCGATCTGCTCAATCACTACGCACGCAAGATTCTCACCTCCCGCGTCTACGACGTCGCTGTCGAAACGCCGCTGCACGGTGCTCGTCAGCTGTCGGAGCGGCTGGGCAACCAGGTGCTGCTAAAGCGCGAAGACTTGCAGCCGGTGTTCTCGTTCAAGATTCGCGGCGCGTACAACAAGCTGGCTCAATTGACCGCCGAAGAGGCCGCACGCGGCGTGGTCACTGCTTCGGCAGGCAACCACGCCCAGGGGCTGGCCCTGGCGGCACGCGAGCTGGGGATTGTTGCGACCATCGTCATGCCGCGCACCACACCTGAAATCAAGGTCGAAGGCGTGCGTTCGCGCGGTGCCACAGTGGTCCTGCATGGCGACTCCTTCCCCGAGGCGCTGGCCTACTCGCTGAAACTGGTCGACGAGCAAGGCTTCGTTTATATCCACCCTTACGATGACCCCGACACCATTGCCGGCCAAGGCACGGTGGCGATGGAGATCCTTCGTCAGCAGCCGGGGCAACTGGACGCGATCTTCGTGCCGGTTGGTGGCGGTGGCCTCATTGCAGGCATTGCGGCGTACGTCAAATACCTGCGCCCGGAGATCAAGGTGATCGGCGTCGAGCCGGATGATTCCAACTGCCTGCAAGCGGCGATGGCGGCGGGCGAACGCGTGGTGCTCAGTCAGGTGGGCTTGTTTGCGGACGGCGTGGCGGTGGCGCAGATCGGCTATCACACCTTCGAAGTCTGCCGGCATTACGTGGACGAAGTGATAACCGTCAGCACCGATGAGATCTGCGCGGCAATCAAGGACATCTACGACGACACGCGTTCTATCACCGAGCCGTCGGGCGCGCTGGGTGTGGCGGGGATCAAGAAGTACGTCGAGCAGCGCGGCATCACGGGCCAGACCCTGGTGGCGATCGAATCAGGTGCCAACGTCAACTTCGACCGCCTGCGCCATGTGGCAGAACGCGCCGAGCTGGGCGAAGGCCGCGAAGCGATCATTGCCGTGACCATTCCCGAGCAGCCGGGCAGCTTCAAAGCCTTCTGCGAGGCGATCGGCAAACGGCAGATCACCGAGTTCAACTACCGCTACCACACCGACCGTGAAGCGCACATTTTCGTCGGCGTGCAGACCCACCCCGAGAACGATCCGCGCAGCGCGTTGATCGCCAGCCTGACCGAACAGGGCTTCCCGGTGCTGGACCTGACCGACAACGAGCTGGCCAAGCTGCACATCCGTCACATGGTTGGCGGGCATGCCGAGCGGGTCAACGATGAAGTGGTGCTGCGCTTCGAGTTTCCGGAGCGCCCGGGCGCGCTGTTCAACTTCCTCAACCGCCTGGGCGGACGCTGGACCATCTCGATGTTCCACTACCGCAACCACGGCGCAGCTGATGGCCGCGTGGTCGCCGGGCTGGTGGTGCCCGAGGATGAGCGACATCTGGTTGGTCAGGCTCTGAGTGAAATCGGCTATCCGTACTGGGACGAAAGCGAAAACCCGGCGTACCGGCTGTTTCTCGGCTGAGAGAACGGGCGGTGCATCTTGAACCGATGTGTCGACTGTACCGACCTCTTCGCGAGCAAGCTCGCTCCCACTTGGGGGTAATCTGCTCGCGAAAGAGGGTACTCACAGATACAGATTCAAACTTGAAATCAGAATCTGGCGGATTTCACGGCCTCTTCTTCAGCAAGCTGACTTCCAAGGCGCGGATATTCATTGATGCACCGCCAAGCCTGCCCTTGACTCACATCACTGAGCAGCGGGCGTTTCTGTCGGGGCAGGTGTTGCGTTATCGACAGGTGCAGGCGCTTCCGGGGCCGGGGTTGGAGCTACGGGTTCGGCGTTGAACGAAGCAGGCTCGGCTGGAGCGGGCACTGGCTCGCTTGCCGGCGGGGCGACCACTGGCTCCGCTGCGGGCTCGGCCTTGGGCGCGGTTTCTGGCGCTTTTGGCGCGAGCTGCGCAGGTTCTGCAGCGTTGGGAGCCGCAGGCGCTGGCGGGGCTTCAGGTACGCCCAGGTCGGCTTTCGGCTTTTCAACGATGTGCGCCGCTTTCTTCACATCAGACGGCAGAAAGTTTTCTACCAGCCCGAAGAAGCGTTCATAGAACTTGGCCGATGCGACGGTCTCGCTGGCGACCTTGACCATGGAGTCATCGGTGGAGCCAATCGGCATCGACACAGAACCCAGCACTCCAACCCCAAGGCTTGCCGAGTTGTTGGTCTTCTTCAGGGCGTAGCGGTCCTGCAGGGCGTTGGCGAACATGGTCGAACTGCCATCACCCACGTCGGCTGCGCAGACCAGGTTGAAGCTGATCTCGATATGGGTTTCGCCCGTCTGTTGAAAGCTCTTGCGGCCGCTGATCATCTTGGGGTCGGTGCTGGTGATGATGTAGCCCTGACTCAGCAACGCACGTCGCCCGGCTTCGCAAGAGGAAATATCAGTCGCGGGATAGCTGCGCGAGAAGGTTCCGGCATCATCGAAGTGCTCGTGGTCATAAATCGCCTGTTTGGGCGTCGAGCAACCGGCAGCCAGCAGCAGTACAGACATCCAGCACGCGGTACGAACGTTCAGTAACTTAAACATCGAGAATCCTGAGGAAGGAAAAAACTGCCAGCAAGACTGCAAACTGGAAAATGGCGGTAAGTCTGCAACAAGGCAGACGCTGGATCAACGCACAGTTCCAAAGGATTTGGATACAAAGCATGACCCGCTGACCAAACGCGCGTTTTTTGATAAACCGCAGACAACAAAAAAGCGACCCTAAGGTCGCTTTTTTGTTTGCTTCAAGGAGTTCAAGGGCCTCGAGGCTTTGTATGGCGCAGCGGACGGGACTCGAACCCGCGACCCCCGGCGTGACAGGCCGGTATTCTAACCGACTGAACTACCGCTGCGTATCGCTTGTAAACCTGTTTGAAACAAACTTTTGATAGTCTGTTTCCTGTACATCAGATTGAAGTGCCAGAATGCGTTTCAACCTCAGACCCGGCAAACCCGATCTGTACAAATATGGCGCAGCGGACGGGACTCGAACCCGCGACCCCCGGCGTGACAGGCCGGTATTCTAACCGACTGAACTACCGCTGCGCATGGTGGACTTGCGTCCTTTGGAACATTCGAAAGCCCTCGAACTTCAGCTTTCAAACTCAACGATGGTGGGTGATGACGGGATCGAACCGCCGACCCGCTGCTTGTAAGGCAGCTGCTCTCCCAGCTGAGCTAATCACCCTTTGCTTCGTTGAGGCCGCGAAATTTACGCACCTAACGAACCTAAGTCAATAGCCTGATTGAAGTTTTTTTCAAAACACCACAAACCGGCTCTTTGACCCGACGCGTCGAAACACAGAGATATTTCGACCTGTCGTCTGAAGCCTGATACTACTCGGCGTAAACCATCTTGCGGGTCATGCCACCGTCGACCACGAACTCCTGCCCGGTCACAAACCCGGCGTTTCTGGAAAGCAGCCAGGCGACCATCGCCGCGACATCCTCCACTGTCCCTACCCTGCCCGCTGGATGCTGGGCGTGATCCGCCTCTGACAACGGCTCGGCACGCCGCAGCGAAGGATCGCGCGTATCGATCCAGCCAGGGCTTACCGCGTTGACACGAATCTCAGGCCCAAGACTGATCGCCAATGCGTGCGTGAGCGCCGTGAGGCCGCCCTTGCTCGCTGCATAAGCCTCGGTGTCGGGTTCTGACTGCCTGGCGCGTGTCGAGGTCAGGTTGACGATGCTGCCGCAATGCGCACGCAGGTAAGGCGCGCAATGTTTGGCCAGCAACATCGGCCCACCCAGATTGACGCTCAGCACCCTGTTCCAGTGCGACAGCTCAAGACTTTCCAGCGTGGTGTTGTGAGGGTCCGCGATCGCCGCGTTGCACACCAGTGCATCCAGCCGACCGAATTGCCTGAGCACTTCAGCCACCCCTTCAGCCACCTGTTCTTCACTGGCGACATCCATGGTGATGAACAGGGCGTTCTCACCCAGCACCTGCGCGACCTTGGCGCCGCGCGTGCGGTCCAGATCCGTCAGCACCACTTGCCAACCCTCGGCAATCAGCCACGCCGCGATGCCAAGCCCAATGCCACGAGCGGCACCGGTCACCAGCGCGACACGACCGTTGTGGATGCTGGCGAACTTCATCGCCCATTCATCACTCACAACGCCGCCAGGCCGCGCGCCAGATCCGCCTGCAGGTCAGCAACGTCTTCCAGACCCACCGCAACCCTGATCAGGCTGTCACGGATCCCCGCCGCTTCACGCTCCTGTGGCGCAAGCCGCCCGTGAGAAGTAGTGCTCGGGTGAGTGATGGTAGTTTTGGTGTCACCCAGGTTGGCGGTGATGGAGATCAGCCGCGTGGCATCGATAAAGCGCCACGCACCGTCCTTGCCACCCCTGACCTCGAAGCTGACAACCGCCCCGAAACCTTTCTGCTGACGCTGGGCCAACTCATGTTGAGGGTGGCTCTTGAGACCGGCGTAGTGAACCTTCTCGATACCGTCCTGCTGCTCCAGCCACTCGGCCAGCGCCTGAGCATTGGCACAGTGTGCACGCATGCGCAGATTCAGGGTTTCGAGGCCCTTGAGGAAGATCCAGGCATTGAACGGGCTGAGCGTCGGCCCGGCCGTGCGCAGAAAACCCACCACTTCTTTCATCTGCTCGCTACGACCGGCAACCACACCCCCCATGCAACGGCCCTGGCCGTCGATGAACTTGGTGGCCGAATGCACGACAATGTCAGCGCCCAGCAGCAATGGCTGCTGCAAGGCTGGCGTGCAGAAGCAGTTGTCGACGATCAGCATCGCGCCTTTGGCGTGAGCGATTTCTGACAAGGCAGCGATGTCCACCAGTTCAGCGAGCGGATTGGAAGGCGACTCGACAAACAACATCTTTGTGCTGGATTTGATGGCGGCGTTCCAACCGTCCAGATCGGCCAGCGGCACGTAGTCCACTTCGATACCGAAACGCTTGAAATACTTGTCGAACAGGCTGATGGTCGAACCGAACACGCTGCGCGACACCAGCACGTGATCACCGGCGCTGCACAGGCTCATGACCACAGCCAGGGTTGCCGCCATGCCCGTGGCAGTAGCGACAGCCTGTTCGGCACCCTCGAGTGCGGCGATACGCTCTTCGAAAGAGCGCACCGTCGGGTTGGTGTAGCGCGAGTAGACGTTGCCCGGCACTTCGCCCGCGAAACGCGCGGCCGCATCGGCGGCCGTGCGGAACACGTAGCTGGAGGTGAAGAACATCGGATCGCCATGCTCGCCTTCAGGCGTGCGGTGTTGCCCGGCACGTACGGCGAGAGTATCGAAACCCACGCCTTCGAGGTCGCTGTCCAGCCGACCTGCATCCCATTCCTGAGTCATGCCGCTACTCCTGATCCAGATTAATTGTTGTACAGGTCGATGATCGCACTCACTGCCTGGGTCTTGACCTTGGAGGCGTCATTGCGCGCCTGCTCGATCTTGTTCAGGTAATGTTCGTCGATATCACCGGTCACGTACTTGCCGTCGAAGACCGAGCAATCGAAGTTGTCGATCTTGATCTTCTTGCTGCCGCTGACCGCTTCGATCAGGTCATTCAAGTCCTGATAGACCAGCCAGTCGGCGCCGATGAGGTCGGCAACGTCCTGGGTGGAACGGTTATGGGCAATCAGCTCATGAGCACTCGGCATGTCGATGCCGTAGACGTTGGGGTAACGTACCGCAGGTGCCGCCGAACAGAAGTAGACATTCTTGGCACCGGCTTCGCGCGCCATTTGAATGATCTGCTTGCAGGTCGTGCCGCGTACGATCGAGTCATCAACCAGCATCACGTTCTTGCCGCGGAACTCAAGCTCGATGGCATTGAGCTTCTGGCGCACGGACTTCTTGCGTGCAGCCTGGCCCGGCATGATGAACGTACGGCCGATGTAACGGTTCTTGACGAAGCCTTCACGAAACTTGACGCCCAGGTGGTTGGCCAGCTCCAGGGCCGCTGTGCGGCTGGTATCCGGAATAGGAATAACCACGTCGATGTCGTGATCCGGACGCTCGCGCAGGATCTTGTCGGCGAGCTTTTCACCCATGCGCAGACGCGCCTTGTACACCGAGATGCCATCGATGATCGAATCGGGACGTGCGAGATACACGTGCTCGAAAATGCACGGGGCGTACTTGGGGTTGGTCGCACACTGACGGGTATGCAGCTTGCCGTCTTCAGTGATGTAGACCGCCTCGCCCGGTGCCAGGTCGCGAATCAGCGTGAAGCCGAGAACATCCAGCGATACGCTTTCGGAAGCGATCATGTACTCGACGCCTTCGTCGGTGTGACGCTGGCCGAAGACGATAGGACGAATGGCGTCCGGGTCGCGGAAACCGACAATGCCGTAACCGGTGATCATCGCCACGACGGCATAGCCGCCACGGCAACGGTTATGCACGTCGGTGACTGCCGCGAAGATATCTTCTTCGGTCGGCTGCAACTTGCCGCGCACTGCCAGCTCGTGGGCGAAGACGTTCAGCAACACTTCCGAATCGGAATTGGTGTTGACATGGCGCAAGTCAGATTCGTAGATCTCCTTGGCCAACTGCTCGACGTTGGTGAGGTTACCGTTGTGCGCCAACGTGATGCCATAAGGCGAGTTGACGTAGAAAGGCTGCGCTTCGGCCGATGTCGAGCTGCCCGCAGTCGGATACCGCACATGGCCAATGCCCATGTGCCCGACCAGGCGCTGCATGTGACGCTGATGAAACACGTCACGCACTAATCCATTGTCCTTGCGCAGAAACAACCGGCCATCGTGGCTGGTTACGATACCGGCAGCGTCCTGGCCGCGGTGTTGGAGGACGGTGAGCGCGTCATACAGCGCCTGATTGACGTTCGACTTGCCGACGATACCGACGATGCCACACATGCGACACAACCCCTACTTAGTGGAACTGGATTTACCGAGCACATCCTGCGGTATTGTAGACGGCAGGATCTGCTCCTTGAACGGCAGATCAGCAGGTACGCTGATGCCGCTGGCTAGCCACTTGCTGGACATCCCGAGAATCAGGTTTTTCGACCAGTCAGCGACCATGAGAAATTGCGGTACCAGCCTTGACTGCTGCCACCATTGATCCTGTTGCACCGGCCCCAGACTCAACAGCCCTACCGCTACAACGACAAGCAGGCCTCCGCGCGCCGCGCCAAAGACCATACCCAGAAAACGATCGGTCCCGGAAAGCCCGGTGACGCGAATCAGTTCGCCTATCAGAAAGTTGACCATGGCGCCGACCAGCAAGGTGGCGACAAACAGAATGGTGCAGCTCGCAATCACGCGGGCCGACGGTGTTTCTATGTAGTTGACCAGGTACAGCGACAGCCCCGCGCCAAACATCCAGGCCACGACACCTGCAATGATCCACGTCGTCAACGACAGTGCTTCCTTGACGAAGCCGCGTTTCAGACTGATCAAGGCGGAGATGGCGACAATTCCCAGAATTGCCCAGTCAACCGGAGAAAATGGCACGTTGCAGCCTGCAGACAGATAAGGCGGCGCATTTTAGCAGAGCGCCCGCCTGCCGGTAAGCAGCGATTATCGGCAGGCGGCATTTTCCGCTGAACAGTGCGGCAGAACGCTTGAGGATCAGCCGCGTTCAGGCTGGAAACGTACCACAATGCCCTTGAGCTTTTGCTGTTTGTCCAGCTGATCACGCAGGCGATCAGCCTCGGCACGCTCGATCAACGGTCCTACAAACACGCGGTTTACGCCGTCAGCGGTACGGATGTAGGCGTTGTAGCCCTGCGTACGCAGAGTTTTCTGCAAGTTGTCGGCATTCGCACGATTGGACATGCTCGCCAATTGCACCGACCAACTGACCGACAAGCCATTGGCGTCGACTCCACTGGGGGCAGCCTTGGCAACGGCAGGCGCTGCGGGCGCAGGTGCCGGAGCAGGTGCTGGGGTAGCAACAGGTGCAGCGGGTTTTACCGGCGCCTTGGCTGCAGGTGCTGCGGCAGGTGCAGCCGGTGCAGCCGGTGCACTTTGTACAGCAGGCGCTGGTGCGATCGGCATGGCTGGAGGCTGATTGCCGGCGCTGGCATCATTCTCACCAGGGATAGGCTCAGGCTCTGGAACAGCCACTGGCTCAACCTGAACCTGCTGACTCGCAGGCGCCTGTGGCGCAGCAGGCGCATCAACCTGTACATGCTGCGTCTCGTCCTGACGAGTGAACAGCATGGGAAGGAAGATCACCGCAACGGCGATGAGAACCAGCGCGCCAACCATCCGCTGCTTGAATACGTTATCCAGCAAAGCCATTTGCAGCGTCCTCGCGGGTGGACCGGGCCAACCATTCCAGCGCCTCGGCCACACAATAAAAAGATCCGAACAGCAGAATTTCGTCATCGGGCATTGCATGCGCGCACTGAGCTTCCAGCGCCAGCGCGATGCTCTGGTAGGACTTCACATTCGCGCCAAGGTTCTGTAGCACCGAATGCAGCTCGGTCGCCGGTCGGCTGCGGGAGGTCGGCAGCGGCGCTACTGCCCAGTCCTGAATACTGGAAACCAGCTCGCGGACGACCCCGTCGAGATCCTTGTCGGACAGAAGACCGAACACAGCGAGACGTTTGCCAGCCACCGGCCGCTGCGCCATGCGCCGGGCCAGAAACTGCGCCGCGTGCGGGTTGTGACCAACATCGAGCAACAGGTTCAGCCTCTTGCCATGCCAGTTGACGATGCGTCGATCCAGCCGGCCCGTGAGCCGGGTCTGAGCCAGCGCATGACTGATGACCTCAGGCTGCATCGGATAGCCCAGCAACGCAAACGCCTGAAGCGCAAGGGCTGCGTTTTCCATGGGCAGATCCAGCAACGGCAAGCCGCGCAACTCGATCACCTCACCATGGGCAGTCCCGCGCCAATCCCAGGCCTGCTGACCCACCGAAAAATCAAAATCGCGGCCGCGCAGCAACAAAGGACTGCCCAACTCCTGTGCCTTGGCCAGAAGAGGCTCTGGTGGATCGAGATCACCACACAACGCCGGGCGACCCGCTCGGAAAATACCGGCTTTTTCGAAAGCAACCGATTCGCGTGTGTCTCCGAGCCAGTCGGCATGGTCCAGACCAATGCTGGTGACCAGCGCAAAATCGGCATCGATCAGGTTCACCGCGTCAAGACGACCACCCAGGCCGACCTCCAGTACCACAGCATCAAGCTGGGCCTGCTCGAAGAGCCAGAACGCCGCAAGGGTGCCCATTTCGAAATACGTGAGAGTGGTGTCACCCCTCGCGGACTCGACGGCCGCAAATGCATCGCACAACTGGAGGTCAGTCGCCTCGACGCCCTGCACTTTCACCCGCTCGTTGTAATTGAGAAGGTGCGGCGAGCTGTACACACCGACTTTCAGACCCTGGGACTGCAACAGTGCGGCAACAAAGGCGCAGGTCGAGCCCTTGCCGTTGGTGCCCGTTACTGTAATGACGCGGCGCGCTGGCCGCGTCAGGCCCAACTGCTGCGCTACCTGACGTGAACGATCCAGACCCATGTCAATGGCGGATGGATGAAGCTGTTCCAGATAGGCAAGCCAGTCGCTCAGAGTCGAAAGGGTCATACCGAGGCTGGAGCCGGCGGTACGATGATCGGCTCGACGACCGGTGCAACAAACTTTGGTGTCGGCAGGTTCATCATCTGGGCCAGCAGATTGCCCAGGCGCGGACGCAGCTCGCTGCGTGAAACGATCATGTCGATTGCGCCGTGATCCAGCAGGAATTCGCTGCGCTGGAAACCTTCAGGGAGTTTTTCGCGAACGGTCTGCTCGATGACGCGAGGACCGGCAAAACCGATCAATGCTTTGGGCTCGGCAACAATCACGTCACCCAGCATCGCAAGACTGGCAGATACACCACCGTAGACCGGGTCGGTCAACACGGAAATGAACGGCAGCCCTTCTTCACGCAGGCGGGCCAGCACAGCAGAGGTCTTGGCCATCTGCATCAGCGAGATGAGCGCTTCCTGCATTCGCGCACCACCGGATGCAGCAAAGCAGATCATCGGGCAGCGATTTTCCAGCGCATAGTTGGCAGCACGTACAAAACGCTCGCCGACGATTGCGCCCATCGAGCCGCCCATGAACGAGAATTCGAACGCAGACACCACTACCGGCATACCCAGCAGCGTGCCGCTCATGGAAATCAGCGCGTCCTTTTCACCGGTCTGCTTCTGCGCAGCAGTCAGACGGTCCTTGTACTTTTTGCCGTCGCGAAACTTCAGACGGTCCACAGGCTCCAGTTCGACGCCCAGTTCATCGCGACCTTCGGTATCGAGAAAGATATCCAGGCGGGCGCGAGCGCCAATACGCATGTGGTGGTTGCACTTGGGGCAAACATCCAGGGTCTTTTCAAGCTCTGGACGATAGAGCACAGCTTCACAGGACGGGCATTTGTGCCACAGCCCTTCAGGCACTGAGCTTTTCTTGACCTCGGAACGCATGATCGATGGGATCAGTTTGTCTACCAACCAGTTGCTCATGCTTTTTATCTCCAATACCGGTGCGGCTCGAACGCATGGCAACTAAAGGCCAGGCGCATGCCCTTGACTAGATTCGTATGTGTGGCGACGAGAGTTCGACGGTCGGCTTATGGCCTGACCTGCACGCCCTCTGTCACGTTTTTTTCAACGAGAACGATGCGCACTGGCATCGCCCTTCACTCAATTCGACCCGCATGTCTTACGTCGGGGACAGGCTTATGGACGGCGGCCGAACCGCAGCCGTCACATCAGGCACTGTGTACCGCGCTCATGAATGCCCGAATCTTCTCGGGATCCTTGATGCCCTTGCCTCTTTCGACACCACCGCTGACGTCCACCGCGTAAGGCCGAACCTGAGCAATGGCCTGCGCAACGTTGGCCGACGTCAGACCACCCGCCAGTATGACCGGCTTGCAGAGATCTGCGGGGATAAGCGCCCAGTCGAAGGTTTCACCCGTACCGCCCGGCACGCCCTCGACATAGGTGTCCAGCAGAATGCCACGCGCATTGCGATAGGCCCTGCAGGCCTGATTGATATCGTCGCCCGCCTTTACACGCAATGCTTTTATGTAGGGTCGATGATAGCCGTCACAGTCGTCCGGTGTTTCGTCACCGTGAAACTGCAGCATATCCAGCGCAACGGCATCCAGCGTTTCGTTCAGCTCGCAACGACTGGCATTGACGAAGAGCCCGACCGTGGTGATGAAAGGCGGCAACGCGGCAATGATTTCGCGCGCCTGATGAACAGTGACGGCACGGGGGCTTTTGGGATAGAACACCAGCCCGATGGCATCGGCACCCGCCTCGGCGGCAGCCAGGGCATCTTCTATGCGGGTAATCCCGCAGATCTTGCTGCGAACGGCTGACATGTAGTGAAAACCTCAGACCTTTCGGAAAGTCCCGGATGTTAGCAAATGCTCGTCAGGCCGTCAGCGTCAAACTTCAGCGAAGCCTGTAAGAAAATGCGGACCAATGTAGCGCTCCGGCAGTGGGAACTGCTCGCGGTACTCGACCTGAACCAGATACAGACCATAGGGATGGGCGGTGACGCCCCCGGTACGACGGACGCGACTTTCCAGAACATCCTTCGCCCACTCGACTGGGCGCTCACCGGCACCGATCGTCATCAGGACGCCGGCAATGTTGCGGACCATGTGATGCAGAAAAGCGTTGGCGCGCACGTCGATCACGATCATCTTGCCGTGACGACTCACCCGCAGGTGATGCAGTTGTTTGACCGGCGACTTGGCCTGACACTGCCCGGCGCGAAACGCACTGAAATCGTGAGTCCCCACCAGATGCTGCGCGGCCTCGGCCATACGCTCCACATCCAGCGGGCGATGATTCCAGGTGATTTCCTGATTCAGGTGCGCCGGACGTATCTGGTCGTTATAGATCACGTACCGATACCGGCGGGCGATGGCCTTGAAACGCGCATGAAAATCAGCGGGCATGACTTTCGCCCACGTCACGCTGATGTCGTGCGGCAGATTGATATTGGCACCCATGACCCATGCCTTGAGCGAGCGCTCGGCCTGGGTATCAAAGTGCACCACCTGACCACACGCATGCACACCTGCGTCGGTACGCCCGGCGCACATCAGCGACACAGGTGAATCGGCGACTTTGGACAGCGCATTTTCAAGGGTTTCCTGCACAGTCAATACGCCGGAAGCCTGTCGCTGCCAGCCGCAATAGCGTGACCCCTTGTACTCCACGCCCAGCGCGATCCGGGAAAAGCCCTCGGCCGCCATCTCTCCAACCGGGTTATCAATATTCGCCAAGGTGCTACAGCCTGTCGGTTTGCGAAAAGGCGGCCATTATACGGCCGCGAAAAAAAGACGCCACACGCACGGCACCAAATGCAGACGGCCGCATAAGCGGCCGTCTGTGGTGCAGCGCAAGCAGGATCAGGCAAGGCGCGAGAGCATTTCCCGTGCTTCTCTCTTCTGGCCGTCGTCACCCTCAGTGACCACTTCATCAAGGATGTCCCGAGCACCGTCGGCATCGCCCATATCGATGTAAGCACGCGCCAGATCCAGCTTGGTCGCTGCTTCATCAGTACCGGCCATGAAGTCGAAATCAGGCTCATCATCCAGCGCCATGGCATCTTCTGCGGTGAACCGGGGTTCATCGAGCGGCGGATGTTCAAGGTTCTGCGACAGGCGATCCAACTCGGCGTTGACGTCATCGATCTCGGTGGCGAACGCCTGGCTTGCCTGATCAGACTCGATCTCGTCGGCCAGTGAAAGGTCAAAATCCTCGGGCAACTCAAGGTCATCAGCAATGACCGGCGGCGTAGCGGGCGTCACCGGTGCAACGGGCTCGTCGTTCAGCCCCAACAGGAAGTCGTCTTCGTTCTTGAGCGCCGAATCCTCTTCGGACAAGTCCAGATCGAAATCGGCGAGATCGTCAGAAGTGGAAGCAGCACGCGCGGCTTCCTGTTGCTGCATGATCGACTCAAAGCTCAGTTCGTCATCGGTGGACACCGCCGATACCGACGGCTCATCAAGCAACAGATCATCGACATTATCAACCGTCGATACACCCGCCGGCGCAGGCTCATCGAACTCATCAAGGCTCAGATCAAAGTCATGGTCGAATGCATCAGCGTCAAGCTCTGGCTCTGGCTCTGGTTCAACGACTGCCGGACTGACGGCTACAACTTCAGGTTCAGCAACGGGCTCTGACTGCTTAATGTCATCGGCCAGCAGCTCCTCAACGTACTTGGCATCAAGCTGTGCTGCCAAGGCCGCAGCACTGGCTGCAGCGGCCGCAATTGCTACGGTTGCCGCGACAGGTGCAGCCACTGAAGCAGGTGCAGCATCAACCACGGGCTTCGTAACAACAGGGGGCACAACAACCGGAGGCACAGTGTTCTGGGTCGAGTGTTGATCTTTTAGCTGCTCGCCCTCAGCTTCAAGCTTTCCCGCGGCCACCAACTTGCGTTCGTGAGCGGCGTAAGCCTTGTTGTTGCCCTGTTCTGCGTAGATTTCCATCAGCTTCAGACGAATGTCGTCACGCTTCGGATCGTCCTTGACCGACTCTTCCAGCAGTTCGACTGCCTGATTCATGCGCCCGTAAGCGATATGAATTTCAGCCTGCACCAGAGGGTCGGCTGAACGCTCGCGGGAAGCGGCTGCAGCGGCTGCACCAGCGGCACCCATACGTGCATTCGGTGGCGGAACATCAAGCCCGTCGAAGCTTGCAGGAGGGGCATTCATGTCCATGTCAGAATTGAATTCAGACTCTTCAGCCAGAGCACGCGCCATCCGACGGTGCTTCTCGGCTTCGGCCTTGGCCGCACGGCGACGAGCCAGAAACAACAGCAGCAGCGCCAGAATCAACAATACCGCGCCGCCGATCAGGCCTAGCAATATCGGGTTATTGAGGATCTTCTGCAACTGATCCTCTTCTTCAGGAGCAGCAACCGGCTCGACAGCCAATGGTTGTTCAGCCGCGGGAGTGGCGACTTGAGCGGCACCGGCAGGCAGTGCGTCCTCAGGGGCGATCTCGCCGGCCGGTTTCACCGGCGCACCGTTGGCATCGACCAGCGAAGCCGGCACAGCGGCATTGGCCGCTGTCACAGGCGGTGTCGCTGGAGTGGCAGCAGGTGTGGCAGGCGGAACCGCAGCCCCACCGGCCTGCATTTTCGCCAACTGGCCATTTTTGAGTTCGATCAGACGTTGCAGCTTGTCGAGCTGACTTTGCAGGTCGTTCATGCGGCTTTTCAGCTCGGCATTGTCACGACGCGAAGTGTCGAGTGCTTCCTGAGCCACTGAAAGCTTGTTGCTCAGGTCGCTGTCGCCCGCAGCGCCTTTGGCGGCTGGCTTGCCGCTGGCCGATACGAGACTCAGGTTATCGGCCGTATCCACTTTGGAAGGCGCGGCACCTGCCCGATCACGGCGTGTTGCGTCTACCTGACGCGTGCCGGCCGGGAGACGACGGCCTTCGCGCCATGCGCTGTACTGACGCGAAACCTCCGCCACCGCCTGCGGCTGAGGCAGCGCTGTGGTCTGCTGAGGGGACGGCAGGCGCAACACCTGACCTTTCTTCAGCCGGTTGATATTGCCCGCGATAAATGCGTCCGGGTTGAGCGCCTGAATCGCCAGCATGGTCTGCTGAACGGTTCCGCCCGTGCGAACTTTCGTGGCAATTTCCCACAATGTGTCGTTGTTGCCCGTCACGTACTGAGCCTGCTTGTCTGCAGCAGGCGGCGGCAAGGCTGCCTCGGGCGCGGCAGGGGCCGTTGGCGCAGGCGCTGCTGGCGTCGCGACGTCGGTCGGCGGCGCTATGGTCGCAGGCTGAGCAGGTGCTCCGGCAGATGGGACAGGCGCTGCGGCCGCCGCTGCAGCCTCAGGGGAAAACTTGGGTGGATCCAGAAGCAGACTGTACTCGCGCAGCAGGCGCCCGTTCGGCCACAGCACCTGAACCAGGAATTTCACGTATGGCTCACGCACCGGCTTGGTGGAGGTTATGCGCAGCACGCTTCTGCCGCTGGCATTGATCACCGGGGTAAAGCTCAGATCATTGAGAAACGCCTGACGGGTGATACCCGCCTGTGCGAAGTCAGCCGTGGTGGCAAGACTGGGCACAACTTGCGCAGCATTGACGCCCTGTGCATCCGTCAACTCGATCTCGGCTACCAGTGGCTGATTCAGGGTCGACTTGACAGACAATTCCCCGAGCCCCAACGCCTGCGCCATACCCGATGACAGCGCCGAAGCCGCAGCAATTGCTAATACCAGTTTACGAACCTGAACCATAGCCCATCCCTTGTTTAAAGATTCTCCGAGGTGCGGAGAGGTAGTCCTGCAGTTGGGTGTAAGGCGTATCGCCGCTAGAACAATTATTCAAATTGTTGCCAAGTATCTTTTACACATAGTCTTTTATCAACAATTCGCCAACCTGCACAGCATTGAGCGCAGCGCCCTTGCGCACGTTGTCTGACGTAATCCACAGATTGAGTTGTTCAGAATCGGCAACTCCTGCCCGGACACGTCCTACATAAACCACGTCCTGACCTACAGCATCACCGACCGGTGTCGGGTAGTCCCCAGCGTCAACAAGCTCTATACCTGGCGCTGCTTCAAGCGCAGCGTTTACTGCTGCCAGGTCCACAGGCGCGGAAAGTTGCAGCGATACAGTGAAGCTGTCGCCAAAGAAAACCGGCACTTGAATGCAACTCGCGGACACTTTCAAAGACGGCAGTGCCAGCAACTCACGCAGCTCTTCGACCAGGCGCTTTTCCAGAGGAAGATGGCCGGATGCGTCCGGCGTACCGACCTGAGCGAGCACGTTGAATGCCATCTGACGATCAAAAAAGCGGGTTTCCAGCGGACGAACGTTCAACAGTTCAGTGGTCTGACGTGCCAACTCACTGACCCCTTCGCGACCGAGACTGGACACGGCCAGACATGCCGTCACCGCAACACTGTTGATTTCAAGCAGTGCGCGCAAAGGGGCCAGAGTCAAGGCAACTGCGGTCGCCGAGGCGCTGGGAACGGACACCAATCGCAAGGGACCTGTGCTGGAAGTCAGTTGCTCGGCATTGATTTCCGGCACCACATTGGGCGCCTGCTCAGGCGAAAAAGTGCCTGACAGGTCGATCACCGCGCAGCCTGCGGCCGATGCACGCTCGAAGAAGCTACGGGTAATGGCGGGACCCGCAGCAAAAAAGGCCAGTTTGACTTTGCTGAAGTCAAATTCGTCGACCTCACGCACACGCACGTTCTTGCCCCGGAAAGGTACCGAATGGCCCGCCGATTCGATACTGGCCAACAAATGCAGGTTACCCACTGGAAAATCACGTTCTTCCAGGATCTGGACAATGGTTTCGCCGACAGTACCGGTCGCGCCGACTACGGCGATATCAATGGACTGACTCATGCAAAAACCTCAGGAAAATCAGGGAGCGGCACTTTAACCGCCGAACTGCCGACAGGCAATTGACCCTATCGAATACTCAACTGCCTCAAGGCTCAAGACCCACGGGAAAGAACACCCCATGGCTCCAGACACCCAACCAGCGTTGCCCGTCGATTTCGCGGGAGACCGAGAGCTCGACCAGCTGGTAAAACACATTGCGATGAATAAGCGCTTCGAGATTGGCCCGCACATGAACATAAGGCGCAGGCTCCTGAGTTTCGGGATCAATCAGAACTCGCAAAGCGTGATCGGGCCCGGCCTCAGTTGTGTCGTCGACGTTGGTCGAGAAGCGTAGCACCTGAGCCTCACCCTGCCCTTCAACGTCGAGCGTCACCGCGACGAAGGGCGCGTCATCGACCTTGATACCGACCTTTTCAACCGGGGTAATCAGAAAGTAATCGTCGCCGTCACGGCGCATGATGGTCGAGAACAAGCGCACCATCGGCTTACGGCCGATGGGCGTGCCCTGGTAGAACCACGTGCCATCCCGGGCGATACGCATGTCGATATCGCCGCAGAACTCGGGGTTCCATAAATGAACAGGCGGCAAACCTTTGGTCTTCGGAATCTGTGCAAACAGATCATTGGCCTTGCCTGAATCGGTCATGCCTTACTCCTAGCGCTCTACACCCAACAAGGTGCGAGCGTAGTCCTCAAGAGGCGGACCTAGCAAATCTTCAGGGCTTGTATCGTAAAGCGTCAGCAATCCGCCACGACTGCGAATCCGGGCGCTGTCTATCAAATAGCGTGTGCTGGTTTCGATCAACATCAGCTGAATAACGCCACTGTCAATGCCCAGACGGTCGACCGCTTCCTGATCCGACCATTGATCACCGTTGCCGATACGGTCATCCGCCTTGGCGAACCGAGTGTAGAGCAGATAGTGAGCGCCCGCGCTCCTGGCTTCGATCATTGCCTCGTCCAGGCCCAGCGGTGCAGGCGCGCGACGAACCATGGGAAAGTATTCGATAAAACCCTTGAAGGCCTCTTCAGCCACAACGTTGGGCCGCGGGTAGGCGTTGCCCGGCGGCACGAAGGCGCCTTGGGCGATGAAGATGAAGGAGTCGGGCTGCACGCGCCAGTTGGCAGTGCGACGGGTCTGACTGTGATCAAGCAGCCCTGCGTCGCTGAACTGCTCGCGAACGCCCTCACCCATATCGCTGACTTTCATACAGCCACTCAGCGCTATCAACGCCAGCAGCAGAACCAGGCTACGCATCATTCACTCCCAAATACCGGTGACGGAAAACCGGCGAATGGTCGTCAGATGCAGCTTCCGCGCCATTTTTGACGGATGCGCATCCAGAGCTCTGCACAATCAGGTGAATGGCCCTGAAAACGGGTCAATCGACTACCGGATCTGGCTTCACGTCCGGATGAGGGTCAGTGTCACGCTTGCGCTTGTTGCCCATGCGCACACCGATATCCATGAGGAAATGGAAGAAGCCTTCCTGATCCTCAAGCACGTTGCTCCAGAACGGCGAGTGGTACAGCGCAACCGCGCCATGCACCAGCGCCCACGCCGCGCAGTAGTGATAATAAGGCGGCACGTCTTCGAGCTTTCCTTCGTTGATGCGCCCTTTGATCAGCAGCGTCAGGTGCTCGAAGTTCGAGGCGCGGATCTTGTGCAACTCCTCGACCAGCTCAGGGACCTGATTGCCCTTGACCACCTTTTCTTCCAGGCGATCGAACAGGCGGTAGCGCTGCGGATCGCGCATGCGAAATTCAAAGTACGCCCGTGAAAGCGCTTCCTTGTCCTTGTCGACATCGGCGGAATGCAGCAGCTCATTCAAATCGCGCTCATAGTCGAGCATGAGGCGCAGGTAGATCTCCGCCTTGGACTTGAAGTGCTTGTAGATCGTGCCTTTGCCTATGCCAACGGCGTCCGCGATCATCTCGACAGTGACGCTGTCTTCGCCCTGATCAAGAAACAGCTTTAGCGCGGTGTCGAGAATTTCCTGCTCACGGCGGCGAAACTCACGGACCTTACGAGATTCTTTCTGCATAAGAAGGTCTGGTCGGGATCGAAATCGAAGCCGCGTATTATGCCCAATTTGCGCTGAAATGCACGGATCATCCGACCATATTGCAGGTTACGGATGGATAAGTGTCTGTTTGCAAATCGGTGCCTGGCCCAACGCAACGTCGACACCCCCGGCCTGCGGGGTCAAAGCCGCACAGCCCCGGGCAAAGGACCGACAAACTCCAGATAACCGGTCACGACTACGTATATCGTGAAATAGGCAAAGATCAGTGCTGAAGCAACGTAAGCCCACCTCAGCATACGCTCACCCATTAACCTTCCACCCTGGTGCGCCAGCGCGCAGAGACTGACGGACCAGACAACGCCCGCTGCAACGAAACCGGCAAGAAAGGTAGAAGCGCTGGCGACATCGGAACCTTGCCGGGCAATCAGTGCGCCCCCAACGGCGGCAAACCAGAGAATGGCGCTGGGCGAAGACATCGCCAGAAAAATCCCGCGCCCGAATAAGGCAAAATTGGTTCGCCCCCATTGCACATCCTGCGTCTCGATACCTGACCTGACGGCGACCGCACTCATTACCATCCGCAAGCAGAACCAGGCCAGTATTGCGGAGCCTCCCAGCCAGAGCACGTAACGCACCGCTTCATACTGCAAAAGCACAGCCATGCCGAGCATGGCCAGGATGGCGTAAGCCAGGTCGCCAACGCAGGTTCCCAATCCTAGCCAAAGGCCTTTGGCAAAGCCGCGCTGCATGGAGAGCGTGATCATCGCGATATTGGCCAGACCAATGTCCAGGCAAAGCGAAAGACTCAACAGAAAACCGTTGGAAAACTCCACCTTGAAACCTCGCAACTGTCGACACGTCCCTGAAAAGCTGCTTGGGCATCAGACACTGATTTTTAATGAATGCATGGAATAACAGCTTCGCCGTCCTTGGCCAATGCGATCTCAAGAAACGATTTGGTATTCCAAAACTGTTTAAAAAACAACCAAAACTCACTGGACGCTGGCAGATACTGGACAATAATTAAGCCGTTGGCGCGTCATATCCCCCAAGTGGCGCACCAATGGAGGCACCAATGGATGGTGTGCCTTTGTTGTACTCCTAATGGTCTTGACCCGGCTTCACCCCCCCCAGAATCCGGGTTTTTTTTTGCCTGCGATTTATGCGCTTCGAAAGAGCGCTCAGCGCCGAAGATGCGCCAACGGGAAAAGACGGGCGAAGTTATCAGTGGTCTGCTCCGCGAAGCGCTCGTATGACTCACCGCGCAGCATGGCCAGAAACTCGGCCACTTCACGCACGTACTGCGGCAGATTTGGCTTGCCGCGGTAAGGAATCGGCGCCAGATACGGAGAATCGGTTTCAACCAGCAGGCGGTCGGCAGGCACCTGACGCGCCACGTCACGTAATGCATCGGCGTTGCGGAACGTCACGATGCCGGAGAGCGAGATGTAAAAGCCCAGGTCCAGTGCCGCCTTGGCCATGTCCCAGTCTTCGGTGAAACAATGCAGCACACCCGCCTGAGGCAATGCCGCTTCACGCAGCAGGTCCAGGGTGTCGGCACGCGCCCCCCGGGTGTGCACGATAACCGGCTTGCCGGTCACAGTAGCGGCTTGCAGATGCAGCCGGAACGACGCCTGCTGAAGCTCGGCCGCTTCAGGCTCGTAGTGATAATCCAGACCGGTTTCGCCGATGGCGACTACGCGTGGATGATCCAGCTCGGTCAACAGCCACTCAAGAGCAGGTGCCTCGCCAGGCTTCAGGTCGAGCGGATGAATGCCAACCGAACAGTCGACATCGTCGTAGCGCTCCGCCAGCGACTTGACGGCTCCGGCGTTATCGGCGCTTACGCCGATGCACAGAAAATGTCCGACACCTCTGCCTCGCGCGGCATCGAGGGCGGCATCGAGAGAGCCATCGTGCTGGGTCAGATCAAGTCGGTCGAGGTGGCAGTGAGAATCTACGAGCATGGATTGAGAACAACTACATCGTGTGGGTGGGACGATCGGACTTCAGTGCGCCGACCAGATAGGTTTCGATCAGATTACGGGCGACGTTGTCACCATCGTTGAACTGCACGCCTACGCCTGCGGCACGATTACCTTGGGCGCCCTTTGGGGTGATCCAGGTCACTCGACCTGTCACGGGGACCTTTTCAGGCTCGTCCATCAGGTTGAGCAGCATGAACACTTCATCACCCAGCTTGTAGTGCTTGCTGGTGGGTATGAACAGCCCGCCGTTTCTGATGAATGGCATATAGGCGGCGTACAGCACGGCTTTGTCCTTGATTGTCAGGGACAGGATTCCGTTTCGTGGACCGGTATTCAGCGGCAAGCTCATGACAACACCTCTACGGTTACGAATGTTCCAGAGTTTACGCCTGTCCCGGCAAACCTGCCCACTGGACCAACAGGGCTTCGAGCAAAAGCACCCGATTGAGATTGGCCTTGGACATGACCTTCTGACGCTGCGCCAGGCTCCAGTCCTGAATTTCCAGCACCTTGGCACGTGATGATTTCTGAGCCAGGTACTGCACGACCTTGCGCATATCAGCCAGACCAAGGCCGTCTTCATCCTCGGTGAGCTGATAGCGCAGGATCAAGTGCGACCAATTGCAGAACCAGTCGAACAGCAACAACAGCGGAATATCTTTCCAGCTTTCGGCCAGTTGCGTCGGCGACTGCTGCTGTTTGAGCAGCTTCTTGACACCCTCAACAACCTGCGCCCGTTGCTCTCGAACCCCTTGGGCATTCAAGGTCACGGCCGCCAGAGGAGAACCCGCCGCCAGCGTCAATAGTTCCTGGCGTTCCTGCTCGGTGCAATCGGGCAACGCACTGTCCAGCCAGGCCAGGCTCATCTGCTCGCTGGGTAGCGGGCACGCCTGCTGTACGCAGCGGCTTTTGACCGTTGGCAACAGTCGACTCGGCTGATGACTGACCAGCAAGAGCACGGTATTGCCCGACGGTTCTTCCAGGCTTTTCAGCAAAGCGTTTGCGGCGTTGATGTTCATGGCCTCTACAGGCTCGATGAGCACCACCTTGCGCCCACCCATCTGTGAAGTCTGAACCACAAAACTGACCAGATCACGAACCTGATCAACCTTGATCGGTTTGTCCGGCTCCTCGGGCTCCAACACGTAGTTGTCCGGGTGACTGCCCGCTACCAGCAGCAAACATGATTTGCACTGACCGCAAGCATCAAGCCCATCGAGCTTCTGGCAAAGCAGATTGGCCATGAGGCGTTCGGCGAGGGCGCGTTTGCCGATACCGGCAGGGCCGTGCAACAGATAGGCATGAGCATGCTGGGCACGCCCGGCCATCTGCTGCCAGAGATCCTGCTGCCATGGGTAGGCGTCAGCCACGGCGCAGCTCCAGCAATTGGGGCAGCAAGGTGTCGAGAGACGCCTGCACCTGATCCAGCGTTTGCGAGGCATCGACCAGTCGGTAGCGTGCAGGCTCGGCCGCTGCGCGCGCCAGATACGTGCTGCGAACGGCGTCAAAAAACGCCCGGCCTTCCTGCTCGAAGCGGTCCAGCCTGCCACGTGCGGCAGCCCTCGCCAGCCCGACCTCAACCGGGAGGTCGAACACCAGCGTCAGGTCCGGACGCAGAGCGCCTTGAACGAATTGCTCAAGCGTCGCGATGCGCTCGCTCGACAAACCGCGTCCGCCGCCCTGATACGCGTACGTCGCGTCCGTGAAGCGATCACACAAAACAACTTCACCGCGTTCCAGCGCGGGCCGGATAACCTCGGCCAGATGCTGTGCGCGAGCCGCGAACACCAGTAACAGCTCGGTATCAGCGCTCATCGCTTCGTCACTGGGGGTCAGCAGGAGCTCACGAATACGCTCGGCCAGTGGCGTACCGCCAGGCTCGCGTGTGAGCAGTATCGGAACACCCTGCGCCCGTAATTGTGCGGCCAGGTAGTCACGATTGGTACTCTTGCCAGCACCTTCCGGACCTTCGAGAGTGATAAACAAGCCAGTCACAGGCATTCCTTAATCTTGTTCATTGCGAGCCTGAGCCAGCGGGTGGCCCATCGGCGGCGGGCGCTGTCCCGGACTCCTGAAGGGTCGATTCAGGTGCCGGCGCGGGTGCGGTCAAAGGCGCAGGGCTGGAGCGGTAATCTGCGCGGCGCTTGATCTGGTATTCACGCACCGCAGCGTTGTGTGCATCCAGATCGTTGGAGAACACGTGACTGCCGTCGCCCTTGGCCACGAAGTACAGGCTGCTGCCCTCGACAGGGTTGAGCGCTGCATGGATCGCTTCACGCCCCACCAGCGAAATCGGGGTAGGCGGTAGCCCGGCAATGACATAGGTATTGTAGGGCGTGGCCTCTTTCAGATTGGCCCGGGTCAATTTGCCATTGTAACGCTCACCCATGCCATAGATGACAGTCGGGTCCGTCTGCAACAGCATGCCCAGCTTGAGGCGTCGCACAAACACACCAGCAATCTGCCCGCGCTCCTGAGGCACGCCGGTTTCCTTCTCGACGAGCGACGCCATGATCAACGCCTGATATGGATCGGCATACGGCGCATCCGCTGCGCGGGAGGCCCACTCTTCGTCGAGTACCTGCTCAAGGCGGTCATAGGACTGCTTGAGCAATTCAACATCGCTCATCCCGCGCACATAACGGTAGGTGTCTGGAAAAAAACGGCCTTCAGGAAATACGTCCGGATGGCCAATCCGGGCCATCAGCTCCTTGTCGCTCAAGCCGGTCAGTTCCTGATCAAGCTTGATCTGCTTGGCGAGTGCTGCACGCACCTGCCGGAAATTCCAGCCTTCAACCAGCGTCAGGCTATATTGCACAACTTCCTTGCGCTTCCAGACATCGAACAGGGCTTCAACGTCCATACCCGGTGTCATACGGTATTCACCGCTGTGCAGTGGCTGGCCGGAAAGGTTGAAGCGCCAGTAGAGGCGCAACCAGAACGCATCCTTGATGACGCCGTCAGCCTGAAGACGGTTGAGGACGCCGGTGGGCGTGGAGCCAGCGGGCACATCCAGTAATTGCTCCTGAGCCACTTCAAGCGGCTGGTTCAGGGCCTGGTACTGCTTCCAATAGGCAAAACCCAACGTCAGGCCTGCCAGGACAATAGCGGTTTCCAGCAATACCAATAATTTTCGGATCACGAATCAAATATCCAGAAGGGTGCGAGCGATGCCTTGCAGTTCACGGGTCAGCGAGCCGGCAGACCAGTTGAACTCAGCAAAGCCCCGAACAGGCCAAATACCATAAACACTGTTGCACACGAATACTTCGTCAGCCAGCGCCAGGTCGGTCGGATGCAAATCACGGATATCGACAGCGACACCCAGATTTCGTGCCTGATCCAGCAGCTCGGCGCGCATGACCCCTGCGACGCCGCAACGGCTCAGATCAGCTGTCACCAGCCCACCGTCAATGACGAGAAACAGGTTGCTGTAGACCGCCTCGATCAAGCGCCCGGAAGTGTCGCACATCAGCCCTTCGGCATGCTCGCTGTCCTGCCACTCCGAACGGGCGAGCACTTGCTCGAGGCGATTCAAATGCTTCATACCTGCCAGCAGCGGCTGCTCGGCCAGACGGGTTGTACAGGCAAACAGACGAACCCCCTGCAGGGCATGCGAAGCCGGATAAACAGGCAACGGGCCGCCCTGCAGGATTCGTCTGGATTGCGTGTCGGGGGCGGGGCCATAACCGCGCTGGCTATCGCCACGGGTCACGATCAGCTTCATGACACCACTGGCGAGCTCAGCGGCAAAGCGGGTCATTTCAGCGCGAACGACATCCAGGTCCAGCGCAATTGCCAGACGCTGGCAACTGGCATCGAGACGTTGCAGATGACGCTCGAAAAGCAACGGCAGCCCTGCCTTGACTGCAACGGTTTCAAATACCCCGTCGCCATAGGCAAGGCCCCTGTCCCGGAGGGACAGCGCATCGGCAGGACGGCCGTCAATCCAGCTGAGCATTAATCGGCGAGCCGACGGAACACCAGTGAGCCGTTGGTACCGCCAAATCCGAAGGAGTTGGACAGTACGACATCAATCGGCATGCGACGAGCTTCGTGCGGCACGAAATCGAGGTCACAGCCGTCGCTCGGCTCATCGAGGTTGATAGTCGGCGGAGCGACCTGATCGACCAGAGCCAGCACGCTGAAAATCGCCTCTACCGCACCAGCTGCACCCAACAGGTGCCCTGTCATCGACTTGGTGGAGCTCACGGCCAGTTTGTAGGCGTGATCACCGAACACCGTCTTGATCGCCGACGCTTCCGCCAGATCGCCTGCTGGCGTCGACGTGCCGTGTGCGTTGATGTACTGGACCTGATCAGGGTTGACCTTGGCGTCACGCAGTGCATTGACGATGCAACGCGCAGCGCCTGCACCATCATCTGGTGGCGAGGTCATGTGAAACGCGTCGCCACTCATGCCAAAGCCAACCAGCTCGGCATAAATGGTCGCGCCACGCGCCCTGGCGTGTTCCAGCTCTTCCAGAACCATTGCGCCAGCGCCATCGGACAGCACGAAGCCGTCGCGCCCTTTGTCCCACGGACGGCTGGCCCGGGCCGGATCGTCATTACGGGTCGACAAGGCACGTGCGGCACCAAAACCGCCCAGGCCAAGACCGCAGGCTGCCATTTCGGCACCGCCGGCAATCATGACGTCAGCTTCGTCATAGGCGATGTTGCGCGCCGCCATGCCGATACAGTGCGTGGCGGTCGTACACGCCGTTGCAATGGCGTAGTTGGGTCCCTGTGCGCCCAAGTGGATGGACAGGAAACCGGAAATCATGTTGATGATCGAGCCTGGCACGAAAAACGGCGAAATCCGTCCCGGCCCTTGCTCATGCAGCAAACGGCTGCTGTTTTCGATGTTGGTCAGGCCACCAATGCCCGAACCCATGGCAACGCCAATGCGTTCACGGTTCGCGTCGGTGACTTCAAGACCTGCGTTGCGCACAGCCTGAAAACTGGCAGCAAGGCCGTATTGAATAAAGAGATCGAGCCGGCGCGCTTCTTTGGGCGCCAGGTATTCCTCGACATTGAACCCCTTGACCGAGCCGCCGAAACGGGTGGTGAAGGCCGACAGGTCCGTGTGTTCGATAAGGCCAATGCCACTGCGGCCCGCCAGAATGCCTTGCCAACTGCTGGGTACATCATTGCCCAGTGGCGAAAGCATGCCCATCCCGGTGACCACGACGCGTCTACGCGACACAGGACTCTCCTTCTCTCTCGTTAACGGAACATCACAACGTCTTTAAAGAAAAAACCGCACGCCGGTTAAAGCAGTGCGGTTTTCCCGTGACAGCAAGCAGCGATTACAAATCTTAAGCCTGATGGGCTGTGACGTAATCGATAGCAGCTTGAACGGTAGTGATCTTTTCCGCTTCTTCGTCAGGAATTTCGGTCTCGAATTCCTCTTCCAGAGCCATTACCAGCTCAACGGTGTCCAGGGAGTCAGCGCCCAGGTCTTCAACAAAAGAAGCGGAGTTGGTGACCTCTTCTTCCTTGACGCCAAGTTGCTCGGCAACGATTTTCTTGACGCGCTCTTCGATGGTGCTCATACCTAGTTTTAACTCCTAGTGGAAATATTCAGGCATCTGGCCAGAGGGTAAGTGTATAGAAGAGGTTTTACGAATTTCAAGCATAACGCTCTCCTCCTACCCAATCGGTCCTTTGCCCATTAATAGATTGCAGCTTTATAACGGATTTTAGACAGCTCGTATGACATTTTTTTGAAACAGGTCGTCACATCAGCTCATGTACATGCCGCCGTTAACAGGGATTGTGGCCCCGGTAACGTACCCTGCGCCTTCAGACGCCAAAAAGGAAACCACATTCGCGATCTCCTGCGCCTGCCCCAGGCGACCCAAGGGAATCTGGGTAATCAGGGACTGACGCTGCGCTTCCGGCAGCTCACGCGTCATATCGGTATCGATAAAGCCCGGCGCCACCGAGTTCACGGTCACCGCACGCGAACCCACTTCGCGGGCAAGGGCACGGCTGAAACCTTCCAGCCCGGCTTTCGCGGAAGCATAGTTTACTTGACCAGCGTTGCCCATGGCACCCACAACGGAACCAATGCTGATGATGCGACCCCAACGCGCCTTGGTCATGCCGCGCAGAACACCTTTGGAAAGGCGGAACAGACTGTTCAGATTGGTGTTGACCACGTCATACCATTCGTCGTCTTTCATGCGCATCATCAGGTTGTCACGGGTGATGCCAGCATTGTTGACCAGGATCAAAGGCGCGCCAACACGCTCCTGAATGGTGGCCAGAACCGCGTCGACAGACTCGGCGCTGCACACATCAAGCATCAGGCCGAAACCTTCGATGCCGTTTTCCTTGAACGCGGCGCTGATGCGCTCGGCACCGGACTCGGACGTCGCCGTTCCCACGACCACAGCGCCATTGCGCCCTAACTCCAGGGCAATGGCTTGGCCAATACCACGACTGGCACCAGTCACCAGTGCAACTTTACCTTGCAGGCTCATGCAGGCTTCTCCTAATCAGGCCAGTGCCGCACGGGCGGCGGCAAAGGCATCCGGGGTATCCAGGTTGTAGGTAGTCACGCCTTCAGCGCAACGTTTGTTAAGGCCAGCCAGCACTTTACCCGGCCCGCACTCGACCAGTTGAACCGCACCGCGGCTTGCCAGGCACTGGATGGATTCCACCCAGCGCACAGGCTTGTACAACTGCTCCAGCAGGTCACGCTTGAGCGTAGCCAGATCAGTGACTGCGCTGGCACTAACGTTCTGTACCAGAGCGATCTCCGGCGTTTGCCATTCGATCGCTTCGATGGACTCGGCAAAGCGCTCGGCTGCCGGACGCATCAGCTCGCAATGCGAAGGCACGCTGACAGGCAATGGCAAGGCACGCTTGGCGCCACGGGATTTGCACAGCTCCATCGCCCGCTTGACCGCGCCGGCGGAGCCAGCGATAACCACTTGGCCTGGCGAGTTGAAATTGACCGCACTGACCACTTCACCCTGCGCCGCTTCGGCACAGGCTGCGATCACGTCAGCATCTTCAAGACCCAGAATCGCCGCCATGCCGCCCTGACCGGCCGGCACCGCTTCCTGCATCAATTGGCCACGGCGTTCAACCAGCTTGACCGCATCGGCCAGGCTCAGGCTTTGCGCCGCAACGAGCGCGCTGTATTCACCCAGGCTGTGGCCCGCGACAAACGCAGGAACCGCGCCACCCTCGGCCAGCCAGACATGCCACAGAGCAATCGAGGCAGTCAGAATCGCAGGCTGAGTCTTGTCGGTCTGGTTGAGCAGCTCGGCAGGACCCTGCTGGGTCAGCGCCCAGAGGTCGTAACCCAGCGCGTCGGACGCTTGCTCGAATGTGTCGAGGATCAAAGGATGCTGAGCACCTTGCTCGGCAAGCATGCCGAGCGATTGCGATCCTTGACCCGGAAAGACGAATGCGAGGGATGCAGACATTTGACAAGCCCCTGAATTGTTGCAACCAAAATAAGCGCCCGGAAAAGCCGAACGCATGAATTCAAATGTACATGACTGATCGGTTGGATGACTGACCAGTCTGATGCGTCACATTTTCAGGCCTGGTCGTCCTGAAACACCGCTTCAAGCCGAGCACTGAGGCGTTGCGGCAGATTATCATCCGCCTCGATCAACGCCCGCTGTATCGCGCTCTGGAAGCCTTCGATACTTGCAGAACCATGACTTTTCACCACCACCCCTTGCAACCCCAGCAGGCTCGCACCGTTATGGCGAGCAGGCGCCAGATCAGCCTGCAGACGTTTCAACAACGGCAGGGCGAGCATACCGACCGCTCTGGTCATCAGATTCTGATTGAACAACGTTTCAATCCGGGCAGCGATCATCGTCGCCAATCCCTCACTGGACTTGAGCAGCACGTTGCCGACAAAACCATCACACACCACGACATCCGCCTCGCCACGGTAGAGCCCATCGCCTTCAATGTAGCCGACGTAATTCAGCCCTTTCGCTGCCTGCAACAAGCCTGCGGCGACCTTGACCTGCTGATTGCCCTTGATGTCTTCGGTACCGACATTCAGCAGCGCGACCCTGGGCCTGGCCACGCCCAGCGTCTCGGCCATGACGGACCCCATGACCGCAAACTGATACAGCGCCTCAGCGCTGCAATCGACATTCGCCCCCAGATCCAGCAACTGACAATAGCCGCTACGGGTCGGAATGGCGGCGATCATTGCTGGCCGATCAATACCCGGCAAGGTCTTGAGCACGAACCGGGACAGCGCCATCAGCGCACCGGTATTACCCGCACTGACGCAGGCCCGAGCCTGACCGCTGGCTACCAGGCCGAGCGCAACACGCATCGACGAATTTGGCTTGCCTCTCAACGCCTGCGACGGGCGCTCATCCATACCGACGACTTCGCTGGCATTGATAACACGCAGGCGCGAGCGATCCACACCATGATGGCGGGCAATCTGTTCTTCAATGAGGGAGGCTTGGCCGACAAGGGCCAGGTGAAGCGAGGGCGTAGCAGTCAGGCACGCGAGGCTGGCCTGAACAATGTTGCGGGGACCGAAGTCCCCGCCCATTGCATCGATCGCAATGATCGGAGCGGACAAGAAATTACTCGTCAGCGCCCTTGTCGATCACTTTACGGTCACGGTATACGCCTTCTGGCGATACGTGGTGACGCAGGTGAACTTCACCAGTGGTTTTTTCTACCGACAGAGTGCTTGCCTCAAGAGCGTCGTGCGAACGACGCATGTCACGGGCAGAGCGGGATTTTTTGTTCTGCTGAACAGCCATAATTGATTAACTCCTAAACGTTTGGGTCACGCTTTAACTGCGCCAATACACTGAACGGGTTGGACCGTGTTACCTCGTCCACGCTCGGTTCGGGCTCATCGAGACCCGCCGGTTGCTGGCATTCTTCCGGATGATGAGCAGGCACAATGGGCAAGGCGAGCAAAAGCTCCTCCTCGATCAATGCCAGCAGATCCAATGGATCTTCGCCCAGTTCCAGCACGTCATAACCTTTCGGTAACGACTGGGTATTCGCACCCTCCTTCACCACAGCGTAACTACACTCGCTGTGGATCGGCAGGGTGACCAGCTCAAGACAACGCTGGCAAACCATTTTGACCGAGACGTCTATCGAACTGTGGATAACCACTGAACGGCGTTCGTCACGCTCAAAAGTGAATTTAGCCTGCACCGTACCGACAGTGTCGGAAAGCGGGTCGCAGAGTCTCTCCAAATCGGCCAGCAGCACTTCGCCCTGAAGGGTAGTGCCGCGATCAGCCAATTTGCGCGGGTCAACGTGAGGTGGAATCGGGTCATTCAACATAGGCGCAGCATTCTAGGGATGCCCCCTTGGCATGTCAAAGGAAATTCAGGCCTGTTCGCAACTCCGGCCACTCATTAGAATTACCGCTCAGCCTACGGAGAACCGCATGCCTTCCCTGCTCCTTGCCTCCAGCTCTTCCTATCGCCGCGAATTGCTCGCCCGCCTGCGCCTGCCATTCACCTGCAGATCGCCGGATATCGACGAAAGCCGCTACCAACAGGAGCCCGCCGCCGACCTCGTACAGCGCCTCGCCAGAGAAAAAGCGCAGGCACTGGCCAACGAATATCCGGACCACCTGATCATAGGCTCCGATCAGGTAGCCGTGCTCCACGACCAGATACTCGGCAAACCACATACCTTTGAGCGCGCCCTGGAGCAACTGTCAGCGTCCAGCGGGGCCAGCGTGACCTTCATGACTGGCCTCGCCCTGCTCAACACCCGCACAGGCCACTGTCAGGTCGACTGCATCCCCTTCACCGTGCACATGCGAACACTTGAGCAGGCCACCATCGAGCGCTACCTGCGCGCCGAACAACCCTTCGACTGCGCAGGCAGCTTCAAGGCAGAAGGCCTGGGCGTCAGTTTGTTTCGCAGCACCGAAGGCAATGACGCCACCAGCCTGGTCGGCCTGCCATTGATTCGCCTGGTGGACATGCTAATAAAGGAAGGCGTGACCGTCCCTTGATCCAGAATGAAAAAGCCCGGACAACAGGCGCCGGGCTTTTTCATCACATTAAAGAATCAACGCAGGGTCGGCCCTGTAAAGCCGGTCAACATCGCGATCCGCTCGGCCATGCTGGTTCCCAGCTTCTTGGAAAAGCGATCGAATGGCGACTCTTCAACCGTGTATTCGACGATGTCCTTTTCTCCGATCACTTCACGCGCCACATAGTTGGCGCTGCCCAGACCGTCCACCAGCCCCAGCGCAACAGCCTGCTCGCCGGTCCAGACCAACCCGGAAAACAGCTCTGGATGGTCTTTATCCTTCAAACGATCACCACGCCCCTGCTTGACGCTGGCAATGAACTGACGATGCGTCGTATCCAGAACACCCTGCCAGAACTGTGTTTCGTCAGCTTTTTGCGGCTGAAACGGGTCAAGAAATGCCTTGTGCTCACCCGACGTGTACGTGCGCCGATCAACACCCAGCTTTTCCATGGCGCCGACAAAACCGAAACCGGCAGCCGTCACACCGATGGACCCGACGAGACTGGCCTTGTCGGCGTAAATCTGGTCGGCTGCGCTGGCGATGTAGTAAGCACCGGAGGCACCCAGGTCAGTGATGACTGCGTACACCTTGATGTTCGGTTTTTCTGCACGCAAACGACGAATCTCGTCATACACATAACCCGACTGCACAGGGCTGCCGCCCGGGCTGTTGATACGCAGGATCACGCCTTTGGTCTTGGCATCCTCAAACGCCTTTTGCAGCGCCGTGACGATATTCTCGGCACTGGCTGATTCCTTGTCCGCGATAACACCCTGAACATCGATCAGTGCGGTATGACTGGAGCGGCGCGAAGCACCACCTTCGAAATCCAGCATCGGGACGATCACCGCCGCGAACAGAAAAACAAACGTCAGCAGCTTGAAAAAGATTCCCCAGCGCCGTGCCCGACGCTGCTCCTGAACACTGGCCAGCAAGGTTTTCTCAAGGAGCTTCCAGCTTTTCGCATCTTCCTTGCTGTTGACCGCGTCGTCCCTGTCTTGCGAGACGGGCGCTTTCCATTCGTCAGACATGCTTCTTTCACTCCAACTCGAAACTAGACGCCGCGCCCATTCAACCAGGTGCGCAGCTCGGAAAAATGGTCGATAGCCAGACGCGGCTGAAACTCACGCAGCGAATCCAGCGACTGCGCGCCGTAACCCACTGCAACCGAATCCATACCCGCATTGCGTGCCATCTGCAGATCGAACGAAGAATCGCCGATCATCAACGAACGCTCAGGCGCCACGTCACAATGCGCCATGATCTCGTGCAGCATCAACGGGTCCGGCTTGCTGGCGGTTTCATCCGCAGCACGAGTGATATCGAAAAATTCAAGCCAGCCATTGGCTTTCAGCACCCGGTCCAGCCCGCGACGTGCCTTGCCTGTCGCTACAGCGAGACGATAGCCCTGATCACGGAAGGCCTGAATGGACTCTGGCACGCTATCAAACAGGGGCGATGGCACTTCATCCATGGTCATGTAGCTGTCGGCATAGCGCTGCCGGAAATCAATCATCTCGTTGGCGGTAATCGACGGGTACAGGGTGCGAATTGCTTCGGGCAAGCCAAGACCGATAATCCCCTTGATCGCCTGATCGTCACGCACCTCCATGTCATTCTGGATGGCCGCCTCGCGCATGGCTGTCACAATGCGCCCTATGGAATCAGCCAGCGTGCCGTCCCAGTCGAAAATCAACAGATCATAATCACGGCGCACTCAAACGCTCCACTGTCTTGGCCCACATTTCGTCAACGGGCGCCTGCAAATTCAACTTGCCGCCATCAGGTAATGGCACGGTCAACATATAGGCATGCAGAAACAGGCGTTTGCCGCCCAGATCGCGGATTTCGCGACTGAAGCTTTCATCGCCGTATTTCGTGTCGCCCGCAATGGCGTGCCCGGCATGCAGCGTGTGGACACGGATCTGGTGAGTGCGCCCGGTCACCGGCTTGGCTTCGACCATGGTGGCGAAATCGCCGAAACGACGCAGCACCTTGAAAATCGTGAGCGCCTCCTTGCCCTCTTCATTGACCTCGACCATCCGCTCACCGGAACGCAGATTGCTCTTGAGCAGCGGCGCACGCACTTGTTTCAAGGCAGTAGCCCAGTTACCGCGCACCAGCGCCATGTAGCGCTTGTCGACGCCATCACCGCGAAGCGCTTCGTGCAAGTGGCGCAACATGCTGCGCTTTTTGGCAATCATCAGCAGGCCGGAGGTGTCACGGTCCAGACGGTGAACCAGCTCAAGCTCCTTGGCGTCCGGGCGCAACTGGCGGAACGCCTCGATGACACCGAAGCTCAGACCGCTGCCGCCATGCACAGCAATACCGGCGGGCTTGTTGAGCACGATCAGCGCCTTGTCTTCATAGACAATGGCGGCCTCGAGGCGCTGCAACAAGGCCTGCGCAACCGGCACGGGCTCGTCGCGCTCAGGCACGCGCACAGGTGGAATGCGAACGATATCTCCTGCCTGCAACTTGTACTCGGGCTTGATCCGACCTTTGTTCACACGCACTTCGCCCTTGCGCAAAATGCGGTAAATCAAGGTCTTGGGCACACCCTTGAGGTAAGTGATCAGAAAGTTATCGATGCGTTGACCGGCAAGTTCCGGCGCAACCTCTACCAGCTGGACGCCGGGGGTTGGAGGGGCAATATTCGTCATGCGGCAAATCATAACAATTTTTTATGGATTTGAAGCACTTAATGATTGCTGCTATAGTCGCGAACGCCGCCATAAGCGGCCGGACAGCGGACCAACGGTTGACAGCCGGCCCTGACCAACGCAATTCAAGAGGACGCGAGGCCGTCCTACGAAGCGTTCGGTGACAACGAAGCATGCTGGAAACGTAACAGGCGCAGGTGACATGAGGCCGGAAACACGCCAGATCGCAGAGCAGACAGCTCGCTTTCAATGCGAATACCATGGCCAGTTCACAAGGTGCAGTCGCTTCCAGACGCTACGAGCGAATGTTTCGGGAACAACGCCTTAAGCCATGATGCGCGGTCTTCCCTATCGAAGATTGCGGTAAATGCCAACCCGCTGCGGATTCTGCGCGCGGCAGCACCCGAATTATCAGGGATACGTGTAGGGTGGAGACGCACAACCATCGGACTGTGTAGCACAAGGCTTGTTTTAGACGCTTCATCTCGTCCGCTACCGATGGTCGATTCCTCCTCCTGACAAAGCTTTTGCTGACAGGGTGTCTTAATGTCACCACAGCAAGCAGGAAACGTCGTCGCGACTCTCCGCCCCCTCTGGGCGAGAATCTCGCTAGACACTGGAGTGTCCAACCACTCCTGACGCGCCCTGACACCGACCGTGAGAAGTCGTGTGTGCCGAACGCCGTTTCCGGCAGCCCGGAAACCGACGGTACTACATGAAAAGAATGCTGATTAACGCAACTCAACCCGAAGAGTTGCGTGTTGCTCTGGTAGACGGCCAGCGCCTCTACGACCTGGACATCGAGTCCGGTGCGCGCGAGCAGAAGAAGGCCAACATCTACAAAGGCCGAATCACTCGCATCGAACCCAGCCTTGAGGCTGCCTTTGTCGATTTCGGCTCTGAGCGCCACGGGTTTCTGCCCCTCAAGGAAATCTCCCGCGAATACTTCAAGAAAGCCCCTGAAGGCCGCGTAAACATCAAGGACGTCCTGAGCGAAGGCCAGGAAGTCATCGTTCAGGTCGAGAAAGAAGAGCGTGGCAACAAGGGCGCAGCCCTGACCACCTTCATCAGCCTGGCTGGCCGTTATCTGGTCCTGATGCCAAACAACCCGCGCGCCGGTGGCATCTCTCGTCGCATCGAAGGCGAAGAGCGCAACGAATTGCGTGAAGCCCTCAATGGCCTGATCGCACCGGCCGACATGGGTCTGATCGTTCGCACTGCAGGCCTGGGCCGCAGCAGCGAAGAAATGCAGTGGGACCTCGATTACCTGCTGCAACTGTGGACCGCCATCAAGGAAGCATCACTTGATCGCTCCGCGCCGTTCCTGATCTATCAGGAAAGCAACGTCATCATCCGCGCCATCCGCGATTACCTGCGCCAGGACATCGGCGAAGTGTTGATCGACAGCGTTGAAGCCCAAGAAGAAGCCCTGACCTTCATCCGCCAGGTGATGCCGCAGTACGCCAGCAAGATCAAGCTTTACGAAGACAGCGTTCCGCTGTTCAACCGTTTCCAGATCGAAAGCCAGATCGAGACCGCCTTCCAGCGGGTCGTCGAGCTGCCTTCCGGTGGTTCCATCGTTATCGATCCGACCGAGGCACTGGTGTCCATCGACATCAACTCGGCGCGCGCCACCAAAGGCAGCGACATCGAAGAAACAGCCCTGCAGACCAACCTTGAAGCGGCAGAAGAAATCGCCCGTCAGTTGCGCCTGCGTGACATCGGCGGCCTGATCGTCATCGACTTCATCGACATGACGCCCGCCAAGAACCAGCGCGCCGTGGAAGAAAAAGTCCGCGAAAGCCTGGAAGCCGACCGCGCCCGCGTTCAAGTGGGTCGCATCTCCCGCTTCGGTCTGCTGGAAATGTCCCGTCAGCGCCTGCGCCCTTCGCTTGGCGAGAGCAGCGGTATTGTCTGCCCACGTTGCAACGGCACCGGTATCATCCGTGACGTTGAATCGCTGTCGCTGGCTATCCTGCGCCTGATCGAAGAAGAAGCCCTGAAAGACCGTACTGCCGAAGTACGCGCTCAGGTGCCAATCCCGGTTGCCGCATTCCTGCTCAACGAGAAGCGTAACTCGATCACCAAGATCGAATTGCGTACCCGTGCACGCATCATCATTCTGCCGAACGATCATCTCGAAACGCCGCACTTCGAAGTTCAGCGTCTGCGCGATGACAGCCCGGAAGCCCACAACAACCAGTCCAGCTACGAAATCGCTGCTGCCGCTGCCGAAGTGGAAGAGATTGCTCCACTGGCTGCCGCAACCCGCACGCTGGTCCGCCAGGAAGCCGCTGTCAAGACCGCTCCTGCCCGCGCCAACGCGCCAGTGCCTGTCGAAGCAGTTGCTGTTGCACCGACTCCAGCACCTGCCGCTCATGAGCCAAGCCTGTTCAAGGGTCTGGTGAAATCGCTGGTCAGCCTGTTCGCCAGCAAAGAAGAGCCTGTCGCTCCGGTTGTAGTCGAGAAGCCTGTTGCCGAGCGTCCAGCACGCAACGAAGAGCGTCGCAACGGTCGTCAACAGAGCCGTGGCCGTAACAATCGTCGTGACGAAGAACGCAAGCCTCGTGAAGAGCGTGCGCCACGTGAAACCGCCGAACGTGCGCCGCGTGAAGAGCGCGCACCTCGCGAGGAACGTGCTCCACGTGAAGAACGTGCGCCGCGCGAAGCGCGTGAAGAAACAACCACCACACGCGAAGAGCGTCCAGCCCGTACATCGCGTGAGCGCAAGCCACGTGAAGCCCGTGAAGATCGCCCGGTCCGCGAGCTGCGTGAAGCGCTGGATGCAACCCCTGCCGTAGAAGTCGCCCGTGAAGAGCGCCCTGAGCGTGCTCCTCGCGAAGAACGTCAGCCACGTGCACCTCGTGAAGAACGTCAACCACGCGCCGAACAGGCCGAAGTTGCCGCTACCGAAGAGGAAGTGCTGCTTAACGAAGAGCAGGCACAGGATGACAACCAGGATGGCAGCGAAGGTGATCGTCCTCGCCGCCGCTCCCGTGGTCAGCGTCGCCGCAGCAATCGTCGCGAGCGTCAACGTGATGCCAACGGAAACGTGATCGAAGGTTCCGAGGAAAACGGCAGCGAAGAAGACAGCAGCTCCGAGCAGACCGCTGGTCTGGCACTGACTGCAGCTTCCGCAGCAGCTGCAGGCAGCGTGATCAGCGCACCGGCAGAGGCTGATGCCCACAAGCAGGCCGAGCGAGCCAACAGCACCGTCGAAGCCCCAGCGGTGGACGCGTCCGAACAGGCGCCGGTTGCCGAAACGCCTGCCTTGCAAACGCCAGTAGTCGACACCTCGCCAACAGCAAGCCCGTTGATCGAAAGCCCGGCAGTAGAAAGCCCAGTGGTGGAAACGCCAGCGGCTTACGAGCCAACGGTCGAACTGCCAGCAATCGAAGCGCCTGTTTCGAAAGAAGCTCCACAGCCACAGGCCGCGCCTGAGGTCGAAGTCCAGCCAGAAGCGGTCGAAGCGCCAGCCATTGCTGCACAGACAGAGCTGTTCGAAGCACCGCACGCTGAGCGCGTTGTACCGTTCACGCCGACACCAGAGCCTGCGCCACAAGCGCCGGTCGAAGTTGAAGCCAAGGATGACGTGCCTGCGACCGAATCTGCTGAGCTGCCAACGCCAACCCCGGTTGCCGAGCCCCTGTTCGTCAAGGAGGAGCCTGCTCCTTACTTCGCGCCCCAGGTCGCTGCCGAGGAACAAGCACCAGCAGCAGACGTGCAGGAGCCAGTAGCCGCTGAAGCACCGGCCGTACCGGTCAGCAGCACTGGCCGTGCGCCGAACGATCCACGCGAAGTGCGTCGTCGCAAGCGTGAAGAAGAAGCGCGTCGCCAGGCCGAACAGGCCGCTGCAAGCACTCCAGCCATTGCCGAAGCAGCACCTGCTGTCTCTGAAGCAGAATCGGCCCAGCCTGAACAGGCTACCGAGGAGAAGGCTGAAGATACCGCAGGTCAGCCGCACGTAGAGCACGCCGAGAAAGAAACCGAGCCTAAACCTCTCGTCTAAACCCGGCGCATGAAAAAGCCCCGCCTGTGCAAACAGGCGGGGCTTTTTTTATGCTTTCAAATTGTGCAAAAGCAAAAGCCTGATCAAACCTTTGATCAACCAGACCTTATCAATACAGGTTCGGCTCCATCTCAAGCTCAACACCGAAACGCTCGACGATATCCGCCTGGATACGACGCGCAAGGTCCAGCAGCTGCAAGCCGCTGGCTTGCCCATAATTGACCAGCACCAGTGACTGCAGCGCATGCACTCCGGCATCGCCATCGCGAAAGCCTTTCCAGCCAGCCTGCTCTATCAACCAGCCTGCGGCCAGTTTGACCTGAGTATCACCGGCGAGCGGATAGCCCACGACGCCTGGATGCTGGCGTCTGATCGTGGCAAACAGGTCGGCCGAAACCACCGGGTTCTTGAAAAAGCTGCCCGCATTGCCGAGCACCGCAGGGTCAGGCAGTTTTTCACTGCGAATAGCACAGATCGCTCGACTGACATCGAATGGAGTCGGCTGCTTGATACCCAGTGCCTCCAGGCGCTGACGAACCGGACCGTATTCCAGATGCAGTTGCGCGTCATGACTGAGGTTGAAACGCACGCGCAGAATCAACCAACGGCCAGGTTGTTGCTTGAATACGCTGTCACGGTAGGCAAAGGCGCAGTCCTGCAAAGAGAACTCATGCAGTTCGCCAGTCTCGCGATCCAGCGCAGTCAGACTGTGAAAGACATCCTTGATCTCGACGCCGTAAGCGCCAATATTCTGCATCGGCGCCGCACCCACAGTGCCGGGGATCAGACTGAGATTTTCCAGCCCTGAAAGGCCCAGCTCCAGGCATGACTGCACGAAGGGATGCCAAGGCTCGCCAGCCTCGGCTTCGACCAGCACATCGCGACAGTCTTCATGCACGATGCGGATGCCACGACTGGCCATGCGCAGCACCAGCGCCTGAACATCCCCGCTGAGCAGCAGATTACTGCCGCCCCCGATGACCAACAGCGGGATTTCATGCTCAGCGGCGTACGTCAGTGCCTCTCTGACGTCATCGTCGCTATGGGCTTCAGCAAAAAGCCTTGCCTTGACGTCCACACCAAAGGAGTTGAACGGCTTGAGTGAAACATCAGACTGTAACTGCAACGTCATGACTTTGTTTTCCCCGACCCGAGCACCTGAAAAGCCGACATCAACCCTCCAGCAAGCGCCTTACGCGCTCGAGGTCTTCAGGCGTATCGACGCCTGCAGGCGGTGCCAGAAGCGCGTCTGCCACATGAATACGTACACCATTCCAGAGCGCTCTGAGTTGCTCGAGGCTTTCGGTGTTTTCCAGCCAGCATGGACCCCAACTGACAAAGTCATGCAGGAACCCGGCACGGTAGGCATAAATCCCGATATGACGGCGATAAGGCACGCCAGCAGGTAGTTCATCCGTACTCTTGGCCAGCGCATCGCGTGCCCAGGGTAACGGCGCACGGCTGAACGTCAGGGCCAGACCGTTGATGTCCGTGGAGACCTTGACGACATTGGGATTGAACAACGCAGCTACGTCCTCGACAGGCTCGGACAGCGTGGAGATTCCGGCTTCAGGGTGCGCGGCAAGATTGGCTGCAACCTGATCGATCACCTCAGGCGGAATCATCGGCTCGTCGCCCTGTACATTGACCACGATTGCGTCTGCGGCCAGACCCAGCTGGGTAGCCACTTCTGCAAGCCGATCAGTGCCCGAGTTGTGATCCTCGCGGGTCAGCAGCACCTGCGCACCAAAGGCTTCGCATGCCTCGACGATACGGGCGTCATCCGTAGCGACCACCACACGTTGAGCACTGCTTTTGAGGGCCTGCTCCCAGACGTGCTGCACCATCGGCTTGCCCGCAATCATTTTCAGAGGCTTGCCGGGGAAACGGCTGGAGCCATAGCGCGCAGGAATCACAACGGTGAAGGCTGCGGTCATTTGTCCAGACGCTCATCGGCTGTCAGGGTGCGTGCTTCGCTTTCCAGCATCACCGGGATGCCGTCACGAACCGGATAGGCAAGGCCCGCGCCTTTGCTGATCAGCTCGGTCTTGTCCGCGCTGAGCTTCAATGGGCCCTTGCAGATCGGGCAAGCAAGGATGTCGAGTAGTTTGGTGTCCATAGGAGATCCTGAAGCAATCAAGGAGAGAAACGAGACAGCTGCTCATCGAACCAGCTGACGAAGGCGTCGGAAGGTACTGCATCCACTGCCAGATACCACCAGTCATCCGCTGCAAACGCTCGGCATTTGACGGCGTCCTTTTCGGTCATGACCACGGGTAGCGATGGCGTGAAAGTCAGTGCCTGCAGACTGAAAACCGCATGATCAGCAAACGCGTGAGTGACAGGTCGCCAGTGTAATCCTTCAAGGGTATTGAAGAAACGTCGAGGATTGCCGATTCCGGCCACCGCATGCAGCGCTTGCCCGGCCGGGAAATATTCTACCGGCTGGTGCTCGCCGCTGCGCAGATTGACCAGCGCCGAAGGCTTGAGCGTGAAGGCGTAACCGTCATCACGGTCCTCGGTTGCGCCGTTGTAAAGCAAGGCGTCCACACTCGCCAATCGTTCAACCGGCTCGCGCAGAGGTCCGGCAGGCAGGCACCGCCGATTGCCCAGGCCGCGAGCGGCATCAATCAGCACCAGTTCCAGGTCGCGGGCCAGACGGTAATGCTGCAAGCCGTCATCGGAAAGGATCACGTCCAGCGGTTCGGCAGCCAGCAATGCCCGTACGGCGCTGCTGCGATCAGGATCGATCATCAGCGGCACACCGCAACGCTGCACGATCAGCAGAGGCTCGTCGCCTGCTTCGGCAGCACTGTGCTCTGGCAGAACTCGCCACGGCAGGGTCGGCGGTTTGGCGCCGTAGCCACGGCTGACCACACCCACACGCAGACCCCGGCGCCGACAATGCTCGATCATCCACAGGATCAGGGGCGTCTTGCCGGTGCCGCCAACAGTGATGTTACCCACCACGATGACCGGCACCGGCGCCTTGTAGATCGCGCCCTCGCCCGCCAGAAACCGGGAACGCCTGGCGTTCACGACCCGACGGTAAAGGCTTTCAAGAGGGCGCAGCAGCACCAGCGCAGGGTGGCCTTTGTACCAGGCATCAAGCAAGCGGTCGGTGAATGCCATCAGTTAGCCGATGCGGCCTCGACAGTGGTCATGCGCAGATGGCTGAAACCCAGTTTTCCGGCCGCATCCATGGCAGTGATAACGGCCTGATGAGGGGTCTTGCCGTCGGCACTGATGGACAGCGGCAAGCTGGTGTCGCCCGCCGACTCGCGCTGCAAGGCTTCGATCAGCGTCGCCAGATCGTTCTTCGGCAGCAACTGGTTGTTCAGGGAAAATACCCCGTCAGCATTGATGGCGATATCCAGATGCTTGAGGCTCGCATCGACTTCCGGCGTACCGGTCACCGCCTGGGGCAAATCAACGCGCAACTGGGTTTCGCGGGTAAACGTAGTCGTCACAATAAAGAACAGCAGCAGGATGAATACCACGTCAATCAGCGAGACGAGGTTGATGTCGATGTTCTCCCGCGGCCTGCGGCGACGAAATTTCACTTCTTCTTGCCCCCGCCAGCCTTGGCCAGCGACACGAGATCGACTTTGGCATCGATAAGGTCGACATCACGGTCGCCCTGCACCACTTCAACCAGGCGAATGGCTTGCTGCTCCATACCGACAACCAGCTCATCGACCCGACTTTGCAGAAAGCGATGGAAGAAGATGGCGGGGATTGCAACGATCAGACCCGACGCCGTACAGATCAACGCCTTGGAAATACCGCCCGCCAGCACCCCGGCATTGGCCGTTGCACCGGAGCTGTTGAACGAACCGAAGATGTCGATCATACCCAGCACGGTACCCAGCAGACCCAGCAGTGGGGCCATGGCAGCGATCGAACCCAGCGCACTGAGGTAGCGCTCCAGATCATGGATGACCCGGGCGGCGGCCTCTTCGATGCACTCCTTCATGATCTCGCGACCGTGCTTGGAGTTGGCCAGACCCGAGGCAAGAATCTCGCCCAACGGTGAGTCGGCGCGCAACAGCTTGAGCTTTTCGTTATCGAGCTTTTTGTCCTGGATCCACTGCCAGACCTGCCCCAGCAAGTGAGGCGGGGCGATACGGCTGGCACGCAATGTCCAGAGACGCTCGATGATGATGCCAGCAGCGGCAATGGAACTCAAAACGATCGGCAGCATCATCCAGCCGCCAGACTTGACCAGTTCCCACACAGCAGCCACTCCCTTGAAAATTGGCGCCACTCTACCATAGGGTCGCGGGCTGCCGAACGATCAGATCGATAAGCGTGCGTTCAGTCACGCCAGAAACGCCGCTGCGCCCGCTCTGCCAAAGGCTTGCCGAATGCACCCAGCTGGAGGCTGATCGCACCCAGCTCAACGCTGTCATAAGCGGTGATGCCCAGCCATTGATAACGCGACATGACCAAAGGATGCGGATGCCCGAACGCATTGTTGCGCCCACGGGAAATCAATACACCGACGGGCGCGACAGCGCGCAGAAATGGTTTGGAGGACGACGTCCGGCTGCCATGGTGCGGAGACTGCAGCCAGTGCGCGCGCAGGTCAAAACCACTGTCTATTGCCGCATGCTCTGCCGCGACATCGACATCGCCAGCCAGCAGCAGCCGCTCGCCACTCGCCTCGACACTCAGCATGCAGGACGCCGGATTGCCTGCCGGGGCCTGCTCCCAGCGCCAGGTAGAGAACGTCACGCCGTCCCATTCCCATTGCTCGCCGCTCTCGCACAGTCGGGCATCGAGTTGCGGGGCCAGCCTGGTCACTTCGCCGCCCAGTACGCGAGACACCGGCAGCGCACGATGAACGGCCAATGCGCCTCCGGCATGGTCGGAATCGGCATGGCTGATGAGCATCAGGTCCAGGTGACGTATACCGGCCTTGCGGATCGCAGGCAGCACCACGCGCTGACCGATATCGAACTCGCCAAAGCGCGGCCCCGCGTCATATAACAATGTGTGATGGCGAGTGCGCAACAGAATCGCCAGTCCCTGCCCGACATCCAGTTGCAGGACCTCGACCTGGCCGTGGGGCACCGGTTCATGGGATGGAAACACACACAGCAATAACATGGGCCAACCCAGTGGTCGCATGGGCACGCCCTTCGGCAACAGCAGCAGAACTGCACCCAGCACGCCAAGCGCCCACGCCCAGAGCGGCAGGGCACTGGGCAACCATGCCGGAACACGTTCGGCCACCCAGCCGAGAAACATGAACAGCCATTCCAGCGCACCACCAGCCAGCCAGAGCAGGCCTTCACCGACGACCGGGACCGCAAGCAGCAATGTTCCGATCAGAGCAGGCGGTAAAACGATCAGGCTGACCCAAGGCACCGCCAGCAGGTTGGCGAGAGGGCCGCTGACGCTGATCGGCAGATTCAGCGCGAGCAGGATCGGCAGCAAGCCGACGGCGATCAGCCATTGCGCACGCGTCCAGCTCTGCCACCAGCGCCAGGCGCCCAGGCGTCCGCTGAAAATCAGGATCAGAATTCCGACTGCCGAGAACGACAGCCAGAAGCCGGGTTGCAGGCTGACCAGGGGCTCGAACAGCAATACGGCATTGAGCGAGAACAGCAAAGGCAACGTCACGCCCAGATGGCGAAAGCGCAAGCGCCAGAGAAGCACCATGGCAACCATCACACAAGCGCGGCGCACCGGCACATCAAACCCTGCCAGCAACCCGTAGCCCAGCGCGGCGGCGAATGCCAGACCACAGGCCCACGGCAGCCACGGCAAGGCGCGCGGCCACAGACCGCGACGCGCCAGAACGCTGACCAGCGCGTACATGACGCCAGCCAACAAACCAATATGCTGACCGGAAATCACCAGCAGGTGCACGGTGCCGGTATCTTGCAGCACCTGCCAATCGGTGGTGGACAAGCCGGATCCGTCGCCCAGTACCAGCGCTGCCAGCCCGCCCCCCCGGCCTTGCGCATCGACAGCCAGCAACCGTTGGCGAATCGCATCGCGCCAGGCTGCACGGGCGGGAGCCAACAGTTGGCCGTCTGCTACCGAGCCGGTTGCGCCAATACGCTGGGCCAATAACCAGGCCTCATAGTCGAATGCATCCGGATTGACCAGCCCGCCGGGGCGCTTGAGCTTGACTGCCAGCCGCCAACGCTCGCCACTGCGTACTTCAGGCCCGCCATACCAGGCAACACGGATCAACCCGGGCAATTTTGTACGGCGCGACGCAGCGTTCGCCAGCTCAAAACGTACAACGCCATCGGCCACGCTCGGCAGGCCGACCACCTTGCCCTGTAGCCAGAGCGTCTGGCCATCGAGGCGCTGTGGCAGCCGATCAGTCAGCGCCCACTGCGCAGACATACAAGCCCAGGTGAAACCGAACAGAAAAAGCGCCAGCCAATAGGTCCGGAATGGCAAAAGCATCAACGCCACAATCGGCATCAACAGCAACAGCCAGGTGGGTGGCAAGGCAGGCAGAAAACGCAGGGCCAACAGCCCGGCGGCAAGCGCGATCATCCCTGTGCGCATGGTCAATCCTCAAAGCAGAGAGCTTCAAGGATGAGCGCAAGCGAAGGATCGGGTGAGGAAGGTGTGTTTCAGAATCTGAGCAGAGCGAGCCGTGCAGCTATCAACCCGCCAGAAGGCAGGTCGACAGACACAATATTACTGACGCATCCCGCGCCCACTGACCAGCAGGCGGGCGCAACCGAAATACAGCACAACGGTCGCGACAATCATGAACGCCATGGCGATGCTGATCTTGATATCAGAAACGCCAAGAATGCCGTAGCGGAAGGCGTTGACCATGTGCAGGACCGGGTTGGCCAGCGACACGGTCTGCCAGAACGGCGGCAGCAGGTTGATCGAGTAGAACACCCCGCCCAGGTACGTCAGTGGCGTCAGGACGAAAGTCGGGATGATCGAGATGTCATCGAAGTTGCGCGCAAACACAGCATTGATGAAGCCCAGCAACGAAAAAATGGTTGCGGTCAGTACCACGACAACAATGGTGACGCCCAGATGATGCACTTGAAGGTCGGTGAAGAACATCGACAGCATGGTCACGATGAAACCGACCATCAGCCCGCGCAAAACGCCACCCAGGGTGTAACCGATCAGAATGGTGTGCGGCGATACCGGAGACACCATCAGCTCTTCGATGGAATGCTGAAACTTCGCGCCAAAGAAGCTTGAGACCACGTTCCCATAGGAGTTGGTGATCACTGACATCATGATCAGACCGGGGACGATGTACTGCATGTAAGTGAAGCCGCCCATATCACCAATCTGGCGACCGATCAGATTACCGAAAATGACGAAGTACAGGACCATGGTGATCGCAGGCGGCAGCAGAGTCTGCGGCCAGATGCGCATGAAGCGGTGGACTTCACGGTTGACGATGGTTTTCAGGGAAACCAGGTTGGGGCGCAGTTCGCCGGTCTTGTCGATCATACCGCCACCTTCGCGAGATTTTTCTCGACCAGAGACACGAACAACTCCTCAAGACGATTGGATTTGTTGCGCAGACTCAGCACTTCAATGTTCTGAAAGGCCAGTTGGCTGAACAACGCTGTGATACCAACGTCCTTGTCGACCTGAACTTCCAGCGTATGGCTGTCCAGCAGACGGCACGGGAAGCCCGGCAACTGCGGCGCGGTCTGCCAGTTGGCCTTGAGGTCCAGTACGAAGGTCTCGACCGTCAACGTGCTGAGCAACTGCTTCATGCCCATGTTCTGCACGATCACCCCGTGGTCGATGATGCCGATGTTGCGACACAGTTGCTCGGCCTCCTCCAGATAGTGGGTGGTCAGGATGATGGTGATGCCCTTCTGGTTGAGCTCGGTCAGGAAAGTCCACATCGAACGACGCAACTCGATGTCCACGCCCGCTGTCGGCTCGTCAAGGATCAACAGCCGCGGTTCGTGGACCAGCGCGCGGGCAATCATCAGTCGGCGCTTCATGCCGCCCGACAGCGAGCGCGATGGCACGTTGCGCTTGTCCCACAGCCCCAACTGGGTCAGGTACTGCTCGGCGCGTTCCATGGCGATCTTCTTCGGGATGCCGTAATAGCCAGCCTGAGTCACGACGATGTCGAAGGTTTTTTCGAACTGATTGAAGTTGAACTCCTGCGGCACCACGCCAATGCTGCGCTTGAGCGCAGCGGGTTCACGGTCCAGGTCGTGGCCGAAAATATTGACCGTGCCGCCGGTTTTGTTGACCAGCGTGGAAATGATGCCAATGGTAGTGGATTTGCCAGCGCCGTTAGGGCCGAGCAAGGCGAAGAAATCACCTTCGGCAACGTCCAGGTCGATACCACTCAGGGCCTGGAAACCGTTGCCGTAGGTTTTGGTTAGCTGCCGGATGGACAGAGCGGAAGACATATCGGAAAACGCACCAATCTGGAAAAAGGGAGATGAATCAGCTGCGAGCACCAGAGGGTGGCCACTCGCTCACGCAATGGTGCGTGGATGACCTCTTCAAGTACAGACACATTTGTTAATAGTAAATATCGAAGGGCGGATAGCGGGCGGCAAGCATTCTTGACCGCCCTTCTACCTTCACCCTTTAAGGCGCTAGGTCAACGGGCTCATGACCGCCTTGCGGTAAGCGGGACGCGTCTTGAGTCGTTCGTACCAGGCTTGGAGGTGAGGGAGCGGCGGACGTTCAATCGGCATTTCAAACCAGCCGTAGGCGAAGCAGCCCAAAGGAATATCACCCATACCGAATGATTCACCCGACAAATAAGGCTGGCGGGACAGCGCCTCATCGGGGACCTTCAATAATTCATGCAGGGCTTTAACACCATCATTGATGGCGACCCAATCCTGACGCTCGGCCGGGGTCCGTACCACACCCCAGAATACCGGGCTGAACGGCGCCGCAATAGTCGAGGTGGTCCAGTCCATCCACTTGTCCGCAATCGCCCGGGCCTGGACATCGGCGGGATAAAGGTCAGAATCAGGGGCGTGCCGAGCGGCCAGATAACGCACGATAGCGTTTGATTCCCAGAGTACAAAATCGCCGTCTTCAATCATGGGAATCCGGCCATTGGGGTTTTTGGCGCGGTAGACGGCCTCGTTGACCAACCCGAATGCGCCACCGGCATCCTCGGTTTCGTAAGGCACGCCTACTTCTTCGGCAATCCAGAGCGCCTTGCGCACGTTGCTGGAATTTTTCCGCCCCCAGATTTTTAGCATTGCGTTCCCCTCGCAGTGGTTTTGAAAATCGATCGGGCACCAGTCTACCCTGATCAGGCAGCAACTTACTTGCCAGCCGAGGGTCACTATCGATGTCGCCTCAACACTGCCTGGCGACCAGTTCTTGAACGCGGCCACCGCCGCGCTCATCACGGAGGAATACCTATGCTGTTGTTGTGGATAGTAGTGCTGGTCGTCGGCATTGCCTGGCTGGCTCATCGTCGCCTCGACCCGCTTCCCGCGCTGGGCGTGGTGGCGGTCTACTTGTTGGCCATGGGTATTTTCAGCCATGCGCCGGGCTGGCTGCTGACCGTGTTCTGGCTGCTCTGGCTGGTGGTGTTCGTACCGCTCGTGCTGCCCGACCTGCGTCGCAAACATTTCACCGCGCCAATGTTCAGCTGGTTCCAGAAAGTGTTGCCGCCGATGTCAGAAACCGAGCGCGACGCCATTGATGCCGGCACAGTCTGGTGGGACGGTGAACTGTTCAGCGGTCGTCCCGACTGGGACAAGTTGCTGGCTTACCCAAAAGTCCGCCTGACCGAAGAAGAGCAGGCCTTTATCGACGGGCCGACCGAAGAACTGTGTGCGATGGTCAGCGACTGGGAAATCGGTCAGGCCATGGACCTGCCTCCAGAGGCCTGGACGCACATGAAGGAGCACGGCTTCTTCGCCTTGATCATCCCCAAGGAGTTTGGCGGCAAAGGCTTCTCGGCGTATGCCCACTCGCAAGTTGCCATGAAACTGGCAACCCGCAGCGGCGATCTGGCCTCTACCGTCATGGTACCCAACTCGCTCGGCCCCGCCGAACTGCTGCTGCATTACGGCACCGAAGAGCAGCGCAATTACTACCTGCCCCGCCTGGCGCGTGGTCAGGACATCCCCTGCTTCGCGCTGACCGGCCCGCTGGCTGGCTCTGACGCAGGCGCCATGCCTGACACTGGCATCATCTGCAAAGGCCAGTGGCAGGGTGAAGAAGTCATCGGCCTGCGCCTGACCTGGGAAAAGCGTTACATCACTCTCGGCCCGGTTGCCACCCTGCTCGGGCTGGCCTTCAAGGCCTATGACCCTGAGCATCTGCTGGGCGAGGAAGAAGACCTGGGCATCAGCCTTGCGTTGATTCCGACCGAAACCCCGGGCGTGGAGATCGGTCGTCGCCATGTACCACTGGGCGCGGCCTTCATGAATGGCCCGAACTCAGGCAAGGATGTGTTCGTGCCGCTGAGCTACCTGATTGGTGGCCAGCCGATGCTGGGCAAGGGCTGGATGATGTTGATGAACTGCCTGTCGGTCGGCCGTTCGATCTCCTTGCCTGCCGTGGGCACTGGCGCGGCCAAGTACACCAGCCTGGTGACAGGCCAGTACGCCAAGGTGCGTGAGCAGTTCAACGTACCGCTGTCAGCGTTCGAGGGTATTCAGGAAGCACTGGCCCGGATCGGGGGTAACGCCTGGCTGATGGACAGCGCGCGAATGCTGACGGCCAATGCCGTGGATCTGGGCGAAAAGCCGTCGGTGCTGTCGGCCATCCTCAAATACCACCTGACCGAACGCGGGCGCGAGTGTATCGGCCATGCGATGGACGTGCACGGCGGCAAGGGCATCATCATGGGCCCGAACAACTATCTGGGTCGTAACTGGCAAGGCGCGCCGATTTTCATCACTGTCGAAGGGGCCAACATCCTCTCACGCAACCTGATGATCTTCGGCCAGGGCGCGATCCGCTGCCATCCGTTCGTGCTCAAGGAAATGGCCCTGGCCGGACGCACCGATCACGACGCGGCCCTGGCCGAGTTCGACACGCTATTGCTCAAGCACATCGGTTTCGCCGTAAGCAATGCGGCCAGCACCCTGATCCTCAACCTGGGTTTTGGTCACTTCGAAAGAGCGCCGGGCAACAGCCTGAGCCAAGGCTACTTCCGTGCACTGAACCGTCAGGCCGCTGCGTTTGCCATGCTGGCTGATCTGAGCATGATGCTGCTGGGCGGTGAGCTGAAACGTCGCGAGCGGCTGTCAGCGCGTCTTGGTGATGTACTCAGTCACTTGTATCTGGCGTCGGCGGCGCTCAAGCGCTACCACGATCTGGACTCGCCTGATCACATGGACCCGCTGTTTCGTTGGGCCATGGAAGAGAGCCTGGGTCACTCGGAACGCGCGATGGACGAAATCCTCAGCAACTCCAACCGACTGCTTGGCGGGCTGTTGCGTGCCGTGGTCTTCCCGTTCGGCCGCCGTCACAAAGGTCCATCAGACAAGCTGGATGCTGAAGTGGCACAAGTGCTGGGCCGCGCCAAAGGCGATCCGACACTGGAGGAGTTGCTGGGTGGTTGCTACCGACCACAGTCAGCCGACGATCCGGTCGGAGCATTGCAGCACGCCAGCGACTTGTTGAGCGCTGCTTATCCGCTGCACAAGAAGCTGGGCGCGGCGCTCAAGGGCGGCGAGGTTCGCCCTGCCCCGGGTGAGCACGCGATCGACGCGGCGGTGCGTGTCGGCGTGTTGCAGGCCGCAGAGGCTCAGACGCTTCAGGCAGCAGAGGCCGCTCGCCGCAAGGTGATCGACGTGGATGATTTCGACAAGGAAGAATTGACCCTGACACCGGGCAAGATCCGATAACTGTCAGCTCATCCCCACAGCAGGCGCGCAGAGCTTTATACTCTCGCGCCTGTTTTTGCATTTGAGGATTACATCATGGCCGACGCCACTCTCGACCACCATCTTGGCCTGCTGGCGCATCTGCGCAGCATTCTGGTCGCGCTGGGCGAGGCCGAGCAGGTTCCAGAAGAAAGCCATGCGTTGTTCATGGAGCGCTTCGACGAACTGGTCGAGCAATTGCCACAGGACCCGATTGAAAGCCAGTACCTGGGCCAGGACATTCTGTGTCAGGTCATTCAGCGTTACCCGCAGATCGCCCATCTGGTGCCTCGCGATCTGTTGTGGTTCTTCGCCGGTGATTGCCTGCACTTCATGCCGGATGATGAAATCGAGCTGTATCAGGCACTCGAAGAGCGTCGCTACGAAGCCGAGCAGAACGACGAACCGTTCGACTGGAATCAGGAAAAACAATTGCTGGCCATGTCAGCACAGGGCAGCAAGCACTAGAAAATCGTCCTCTGCCCTGGGTCGCGTCGATAACAACGCGACTCAGGCGCTTGGGCAGACCTGACAACTACTGTCAGATCAAACTCAGCTGATCCCTGCCAACAGCTCCTGCGCCATGCGCCGATGCTCGTCGTCTGACTCCTCCAGAATCTGCAACAGAATTTCCCGAGCCGACTCGATGTCACCTTCCTCTATCAGTACCTGCGCCTGGTTGATCTGAGTCAGCGGAGGTTCTTCCAGGTCCAGCAGGTCGAAATCAGAATCATCGGTCATGAAGCTGTCGAGGAAGTCGTCACTCAAATCGTCGGTGGCAGGCTGTGCAATCACCTCAATTGGCTCAATCTCTTCGGTTTCAGAGAAGTCACTCAAAAACTGTTCATCAGACAGCTCCATGACTTCTGGCAACTGGGTCAGATCAGACGAGAACTCAGGGTCCACCTGGACCTCGGGCGCTGGCTTGACGCGTGCAGGCGGGCTATCGAACGGATCGACCAGATCCCAGTTGGCGTCCATGGACAGGTCGTCGAGATTCAGCTGAAACTCATCGGCTGGCTCGGGATTCAAGGCAGCGGCAGTCGTTTCATCCAACTGGGCAGCGGGCTCAGGCTCGGCAACCGGGCTGGCGACTGGCCTTGAGTCAGGCTGGCTCTTGTCCAGCGACATGGAAGCCATTGCGGCCGGCGCAACAGCAAGCGCCGCCGCCGCACTGACCTTCAACAGCGGGTAACGATCGTGAAGGGTCTGGAGCGTTTGCGGATCTACACCCTGCTCCAGCGCGGCCTGCTCTTCGCGGGCAAACCCAGCGCTATCACCCTGCTCGGCCAACAATTCAAGCAACCTGACGCGAATATCTTCACGCTCGGGCTGTTTTTCCAGCGCTGCGCGCAAGATACCAATGGCCTCGCTGAAACGGCCATATGCGATATAAATGCTGACCCCGTCGAGAGCATCCGGCGCAGCGCCTGCCAGGCGTTGCGACGTGACAGGTTTGCTGGCGACAGGCGCGACCACAGGTTGCGGCGCCACGGCAGGCACCTCAAAAACAGGCAGGATCGAGGACTGCGCAGGTTTGATCAGGCCCTCATCGGGCGTGTCTGTCATGGCTCCTTCGCTTTTGTGCTTCTGACGCCGTCTGGCATACAGCAACGCCGCCAGCAACAACAGGACCAGCAACACACCCAGCAGCGTCGGAATATTGATAAAGCTTTCGTCCGCAGCACTGGCGGCTACAACAGGTTGTGCAGCCGGTGGCTGGGGTGAAATCGCCGGACTGGCCGCACTGACCTGAGTCGCTGACGCTGCAACAGGCGCTGCAGAGGACTGGGCCAGGGCAAGATCAGCGCGCAAGGCCATGATTTGCTTGTCCTTGCCCGCCAGGGTTTCTTGCAATTCGCTGGCCTGAGTCTTCAGGTCTTCCAGCGACTTGACCAATTGCTGATTCTGAATCGCAGCGACCGTCAGTTGGTCGGCCGTTTGTCGGGCATCGGCAGGCTGAACTTCAGCCTTCGGCGTTGCGGCGGCGAAAGCGGCAGGTGTAGCTGACGAGGTGCCTGGCAAAACAGCCGAGTCCGGGACCAGCAGATCCTGACCAATCCTGAGCCCTGAGTTGGCACCGCTGGCAAACACCTGAGGGTTAAGCGAACGGATGCCATCGGCCAGCTGACTCGCTGAAACCTTGCTGCCAGGACCTTGCAACCGGCCAGCGATACCATTGAGCGTGTCGCCATTGGCGACGGTGTAACGTTTGCCCTGCACCGCAGGCGGCGGCGCAACCGGCATCCGCGTCTGCGGCACAGCAGCCTGGGCCGTGCGCTGCGGATTTCGGCTGCGAGTGGCCGCCAGCCCCTCGGGCGAGGTCGCGGGATCAAGCAGCACGGTGTATTCGTGCAGCAGGTCGCCATTGGGGCGCGCCACCTGGACCAGAAAACTCAAGTAAGGCTCGGTCACCGGTTTGCTCGAAACGACTTTGATGACGCTGCGCCCAGCGCGCAACACCGGGGTGAAGCGCAAGTCATTGAGAAAGAAGACGCGCTCGATGCCAGCCCTGGCAAACGCGTCGGGTGACGCCAGACGCGTCACGATATCTTCCGGGCTGAGGCCGTCGGTCTCCAACAACTCGATCTCGGCATTCAATGGCTGGTTGAGCGCCGAATGCAGGCTGATCCCGCCCAAACCGAGCGCAGACGCCATCGTTGAATACACAAGCGAAGACACCACAACCGAGGCGGCGATCATGCCCGTGCGCAAACGACTTCTGACCTGCGCCGACTGGTCGGCGCGTCGGGTCCCTGCCTCAAAAATCTTCCGCATGCTAATCCTTATGGAAACCACAGCAGGCTTCTCACCTGTTCAGATGGGCATCAACAACCGTTACACGAGTATGGGGGAGAACGTGCGCACCAACCTCAGGATCTTTCGAGATTGGCCAGAATTTGCGAGTGCACTCGCATGGACACGCGCAAATCTTCTTCATCGACGCCTTCGAACAGCTCGATGCGCAGCACATTGGCAATGGTTTCGATCTTTTCGATCAGGGGCAATGCGGTGTCGCTGAGCAGAATCTTCTTCGCTCGGCGGTCCTCGACCACCGAAAGACGCTGGACCAAACCCTGACCTTCAAGGCTGTCCAGCAATCGCGCAAGGGTCGGGCCTTCAACACCGACACTTTGCGCCAGCTCGCGCTGGGTCGGCGGCTCGACAAAGCGTGCGAGGTGCAGCAGGACCAGCCAGCGGGCCTGGGAAAGCCCCAGGTCGGCGAGGCGACGATCCAGCTCGGCTCGCCAGCCTCGGGAGATGTGCGCAAGTTGCATCCCGAAGCGGTGTTCATCAGTCATTGGCATAGAGAGCTCATGATTGAAACTAATTATTAGCGAGCTAAGCATGCTCCCGGGGATCAGGCAAGCGCCTGACCTTGACGTCTTATTGCAGGCCGTTATACCTCAAATTCGGATTGCAGGGCTGCGCGCACGCAATACAACACGCCTTCAGGAAACCGACCGACAAACTGTTCGGCAATCGCCGATACCGGCGGAAGCTCGCCTTCGCCATCCAGAAAGGCGTCCTGAACCTCGCCCAGCAGATCGTCCGGCAGGTCCAGCGCCTGCTCGACAGAGAGCTGCTGTTTGCCTATGGCCTCGGCAAGCAAGGTGTAAACGTTCTTTTCCGAGCACTGCAATTGGCCGGCAATCTGCATCGGGGTCATGCCAGCACGCGCCAGGCTGATCAGTTCGTGACGAATGTCGGCGACGATACGAGGCGCCTCGGCCTTGCCGCTGAGCACTTCAAGAAAAGCCTCGCCGTAACGTTCCAGCTTGCGTGCGCCCACACCACCGACCCTGGCCATTTCGGCCATTGAACCAGGCTTGCTGCGCAGCATTTCCAGCAACGTCGAATCAGGGAAAATGACATACGGTGGCACGCCGTGCTCTTCGGCGAGTTTACGGCGCAAGGTGCGCAGGGCCTCCCATTGTTCGCGCTCTTCGCCACGCACCAGCTGGCTGGCCTGACTACCGGAACTGCTTTTGGAAGTCGTCTGTGGCTTGAGGTCGCGACGAAGCTGGAGCGTGACTTCACCGCGCAGCAGCGGTCGGCATGTATCGCTCAAGCGCAGACCGCCATAACCCTCAAGATCAATGTCAGCCAGACCGCGGGCCACCAACTGCCGGAACAACGAGCGCCATTCCCCTTCGGAGCGTGCCTTGCCAACCCCGAACACCGACAGGTGCTGATGACCAAAACTCTCGACCTTGTCGTTGGACTTGCCAAGCAGTACGTCAACCAGATGCCCTACGCCATAACGTTGCCCGGTGCGGTAGATGGCGGACAACGCCTGACGCGCGGGCTCGGTGGCGTCCCAGGTCTGCACACCGTCGACGCAGTTGTCGCAATGCCCGCACGGGTTGGGCATGTCTTCGTCGAAATAGGCGAGCAGCGTCTGACGGCGGCAGCGGGTTTCTTCGCACAAAGCCAGCATGGCGTCGAGCTTGTGCTGCTCCAGGCGCTTGTGTCGCTCGTCGCCTTCGGAATTCTGCAACATCTGCTTGAGCATCAGTACGTCTTGCAGGCCGTACGCCATCCAGGCATCAGCCGGGAGACCGTCACGCCCTGCCCGGCCGGTTTCCTGGTAGTACGCTTCCAGCGACTTGGGCAGGTCCATGTGCGCAACGAAGCGCACGTTGGGCTTGTCGATGCCCATGCCGAACGCGATAGTCGCCACCATGATCAGCCCCTCCTCATTAAGGAAGCGTTTCTGATTGGCGGCGCGCGTCTCGGCGGGCAAGCCAGCGTGGTAAGGCAGTGCCGGGTAGCCGTTATCGCTGAGGAAGACCGCCACTTCGTCAACTTTCTTGCGCGACAGGCAATAGACAATTCCGGCATCGCTGCGACGCTCTGACAGGAACGCCAGCAACTGCTTGCGCGGCTGTTCCTTGGGCACGATGCGATAGAAGATGTTGGGGCGGTCGAAGCTGGACAGGAAACGTTCGGCATTTTGCAGGTGCAGCCGCGTGACGATTTCTTCCCGGGTACGTTTGTCGGCGGTGGCCGTCAGGGCAATGCGCGGCACATCCGGAAACAGCTCGGCCAACTGGCCCAGTTGCAAGTATTCCGGGCGAAAATCATGACCCCATTGTGATACGCAGTGGGCTTCGTCAATCGCGAACAAGGCAATTTTCAGGTTCTGCAAAAAAGACAGCATGCGCGGCTGGACCAGCCGCTCCGGCGCGAGGTACAGCATCTTGACCTCACCCTGGCGAATCCGGTTGGCCAGCTCGCGTTGCTGTTCGGCATTGAGCGTGGAATTGAGCGCTGCGGCCGACACACCCAGTTCGTCCAGTGTGGCCACCTGATCGTCCATCAGGGCGATAAGGGGCGAGACCACCACGCAGAGGCCGTCTCGCAGCAGGCCAGGCACCTGGAAACACAGGGATTTGCCGCCACCGGTAGGCATCAGTACCAGTGCATCGCCGCCCTCGGCCACGCGCTCAATAATGGCACCCTGGCGACCACGAAAGCTGTCGTAACCGAAGATGTCTTTAAGTACGCGTTGCGCCTGCTCAAGCATAAAAACCCCGGAATATCCTGCTGCACTGCAAAACGGGGGAGTATACCCGAGCACTCGAGGGCAGAGGATGACTGAGACATGAGCGGTCAAAATTAACTGTAATGGGCCTCCGTGCTGGCGCCACGGACGCTCAGGGCCTAGAATTCAGCATTGTTTATTTTTCAAGGTAGTGCGTCCATGTCCTTCGCTGAGCAAATAACCCGCCTGCAAGTCTTTCTCGATGCAGATGAACTGCACGATGAAGCACTGGACTACGTGGCCGCTCATGGCTATATGACCGCGCTGTCTATCTGTTCCGAACCAGTGCCGGAGCGTGAGTGGATCGACGCGCTGTTCTCCGAGCCGCCGCACTACGCAAGCGACGCCCAGCGCGAAGAGATCGAAACCACTCTGGTTCTGCTTCAGGCCCACATTGCACGTCAGCTGGCTTCGGACGAAGAGTTCGAGCTGCCGTGCGACCTGGACCTGGGCGACGACCCGGATGATTCGGACCTGCGTGGCTGGTGCATCGGCTTCATGGAAGGTGTGTTCCTGCGTGAAAACGCCTGGTTTGAAAGCGCCGAGGAAGAAGTCAGCGAAATGCTGTTGCCGATCATGGTCGGTTCGGGCCTGTTCGACGAGCAACCCGAGTTCGCCGATATCGCTCAGGACGCAAACCTGATGGACGACATGATCGTGCAGATTCCGGAAGCGCTGACTGCCCTGTACCTGCTGTGCCAGGCACCGGACGAAAAACCGGCGATCCTCAAGCCTCGTCACCACTGAGTCTGCGCCTATGGCGCATGATGTGCCGCGCACCAGTCGTAACCGGCTGGTGCGCTACTTTCTTATGGCCGTTGGCTGGCTGAGCGTGTCGTTGGGCGTCATCGGTATTTTTCTTCCGGTGCTGCCTACCACACCCTTTCTGTTATTGGCTGCTGCATGCTTTGCCCGCAGTTCCCCACGCTTTTATAGCTGGCTGATCAATCACCGGCAGCTTGGGCCGTGGGTCCGTGACTACCTTGAAGGCAACGGCATTCCACTCAAGGGCAAGGTCTATGCGATCGGCCTGATGTGGGCCAGCATCAGTCTCTCATGCTATCTGGTGCCGCTGATCTGGGCCCGCACCTTCATGCTGATCAGCGCGGTGCTGGTGACGGTTTACATCCTGCGGCAGAAAACCCTGCGCAACCCCTGAATCCTTCTCAGCCTGCGCAGGCCCAACCGGGAAAGTTTTCTACCTGCACAGACGCATCATGCAAACATCCCATTGGCCTCGATCTGTCACACGTTTTTGAAGCCCGCCGGCGCAATCAATCCTTGCGGTCCTTGGCAAACGCGGCCTCCAACGCTTCATTGAGGGTGCGCAAGACTTTGACCCTGGCCCAGCGCTTGTCGTTGGCCTCGATGAGGGTCCACGGGGCAATCGCGGTACTGGTGCGATCCACCATGTCACTGACGGCTCGACGATATTCGGGCCATTTCTTGCGGTTGCGCCAGTCGTCTTCAGTGATCTTGTAACGCTTGAAGGGGATCTGCTCACGTTCCTGGAAGCGCTCCAACTGAGTCTGCTCGTCGATCGCCAGCCAGAACTTGACGACGACTATGCCTGAATCGGTGAGCTGCTCCTCAAAGTCGTTGATTTCGGCGTAGGCACGCTTCCAGTCCGGCTCGCTGCAAAACCCCTCTACCCGCTCAACCAGCACGCGACCGTACCAGGAGCGGTCAAAGATGGTGAATTTGCCCCGTGCCGGTATCTGCCGCCAAAAGCGCCAGAGGTACGGTTGGGCAAGTTCATCCTGAGTGGGTGCCGCAATCGGCACGATGCTGTATTGCCGAGGGTCCAGCGCGGCCGCCACTCGGCGAATCGCACCGCCCTTGCCTGCCGCGTCATTGCCTTCGAACACAGCGACCAGCGCATGACGCTTCATACGTTTGTCACGCAGATTGCCAGACAGGCGTGCCTGCTCGGTAATCAGCGCTTGCTGGTAGTCTTCCTTGCTCAGGTTGAGCGTCAGGTCGAGGCTGTCAAGCAATGTCATGTCGTCGTCATGAGTCGCCATCGGCCCTACAGTCAGCGCCTTGGGTTCCGACTCTGCCTTGTTCAGCGCAGCCTGCATGCCTTCAAGCAGCAGGCGCCCGACCGTCAAGCTGCGGTAGTTGGCGTCCACACCTTCAATGACATGCCAGGGCGCATACTCGCGGCTGGTGCGACGCAGGACACGCTCGCCAAAGCGCACAAATTTGTCGTAAGTCTTGGACTGCTGCCAGTCCAGCGGGCTGATCCGCCAGCTGTGCAGCGGATCGTCCTTGAGGCTTTTCAGGCGCAATTTCATCTGCTTTTTTGACAGATGAAACCAGAACTTGAAGATCAGCGCGCCCTCATCACAAAGCATCTTTTCCAGGCGTTCGGCACCGCTGATGGCCTGGTCGAGCACCGCGTTCTTGAACCGACCATGCACACGCCCCTGCAACATCTGGCTGTACCAGTTGCCAAAAAACACGCCGATGCGTCCCTTGGCAGGCAGTTGCCGCCAATAGCGCCAGGCCGGTGGGTGTGCCAGTTCTTCATCAGTCTGCTGGTCGAACGTGCGCACCTCGATGTAACGAGGGTCCATCCACTCATTGAGCAATTTGACGGTTTCGCCTTTGCCTGCGCCCTCAATACCATTGATCAGTACGATAACCTGACGCCCGGCCTGCTCATGCAGGTCGTATTGAGCCTCCAGCAGCGCCTCACGCAAGGCGGGCACGGCAGCCTCGTACGTCTCGTCATCAATGGCATGACCAATTTCAGCGGATTCAAACATGCACAACTCCCTTCGCGGTTCGGTTGAGCCTGGCAGGTGATGGCCAGTTGGCTATTAGGACCACCATTTCTCACCATGGGTCAATCGGCACACAGCAATACCGCTTTTAAAGGCACACAAGGCTAAAATGCCGCGACCGCCAACGCTGAGCCGAACATGACCACCAACCACTACGCCCAGATCGACTGGGACGAACATGGCAATCCGCATTCTCACGCTTTTGCAGACGTCTACTTCTCGACCGAATCGGGCCTTGAAGAGACACGCCATGTATTTCTGGTCCAGAACGACCTGCGTAATCGGTTTACCGCAATGGCTGCCGGGGAACGGCTGATCATCGGCGAAACCGGTTTTGGCACGGGACTGAATTTTCTCTGCGCCTGGCAATTATTTGAAGCGTGCGCCGCGCCTCAAGCGCGTCTGCATTTCGTCAGCGTTGAAAAGTATCCGCTCAACCGCGCCGATCTGGAGCGTGCGCTGGCGTTATGGCCAGAACTGGCGACGTTTGCCGATCAGTTGCTTGAGCAATACGTGGCGATTCATCAGGGCTTCCAGCGGCTGGTATTTGATCAGGGTCGCGTCACCCTGACGCTGCTGATCGGCGACGCCTTGCAGATGTTGCCGCAACTGGACGGGCACATCGACGCATGGTTTCTCGATGGTTTTGCGCCCGCCAAAAATCCTGAAATGTGGACACCAGAACTGTTCGCCGAACTGGCGCGACTCTCGACCACCCGTACCACAATCGGCACATTCACCAGCACTGGCTGGGTGCGACGTGCGTTGAACGCTGCTGGCTTCAAGATGAAGCGTGTGCCGGGCATCGGCCACAAGTGGGAAGTACTGCGCGGTGCTTTCATCGCCTGGCCCGAAAGCGTCGCGCCTGCGCCTGCGGCCAAACCCTGGTTCGCCCGGCCACCGGCCCACACTGGCGAGCGCACGGCGCTGGTGATCGGCGCCGGGCTGGCGGGTTGCGCCACCGCGCAGAGCCTCGCCAATCGCGGCTGGCATGTGAGCCTGCTGGAGCGTCACGCCGCGCCCGCACAGGAAGCCTCGGGTAACCCGCAAGGCGTGCTCTACCTGAAACTGTCCGCCCATGGCACTGCGTTGTCGCAGCTGGTTCTGAGTGGTTTCGGCCATACCCGACGTTTACTCGAGCGACTCCAACGAGGGGTCGACTGGGACAACTGCGGCGTCCTGCAACTGACCTTCGACGAGAAAGAAGCCAAGCGTCAGCATCAACTGGCCGACGCTTTTCCCCAAACCCTGCTGCACCTGCTGGACAAAAACAGCGCCGAAGCACGCAGCGGGATTTCGCTCGCCAGCGGCGGGCTGTTCTATCCCGAAGGCGGCTGGGTGCATCCGCCAGCGCTGTGTCATGCACACGTCGCGCACACGAACATCCAGTTGATCGCCCATCACGAAGCCCTGTCGCTGCGCCGTGTCGAAGGCCAATGGCAGGCCTGGGACGATCAGCGAATGATTGCCAGTGCACCGGTGGTTATCCTGGCCGGTGCGGCGGACATCAAGCAATTCGCGCAAACTGCCGACCTGCCTCTCAAGCGCATCCGTGGCCAGATCACCCGATTGATAGAAACCTCTGCCAGCGCCGCATTGGCCACCGTGGTCTGCGCCGAAGGCTACGTCGCGCCGGCTCGCCTCGGCGAGCACACGCTGGGCGCCAGCTTCGATTTCAACAGTGTCGATCTGACGCCCAATCTTGCCGACCATGTCGACAACCTGGGACTGCTTCAGGAAATCTCCCCCGACCTCACCGCTCGCCTGGGCGCTTCGGACTTGCCGCCCGAACAATTGGAGGGACGTGCAGCCTTTCGCTGTACCAGCCCCGATTACCTCCCTATCGTCGGCCCACTGGCCGAGCGTGACGCCTTCGCTCAGGCATATGCAGCGCTGAGCAAGGATGCGCGGCAGGTGCCGGAGATTGCATGCCCGTGGCTTGACGGGCTGTACGTCAACAGCGGCCATGGCTCACGGGGGCTGATCACCGCACCGCTGTCCGCAGAACTGCTCGCCGCGTGGCTGGACGATGAACCCCTGCCTGTGCCGCGCAGCGTTGCCGAAGCCTGCCACCCCAATCGGTTCGGCCTACGCGATCTGATTCGCGGCAAAGGGAAATAATCGCACAACTGATCGGTCTGCACGTCGCCCTGTCGGATTAGCCCGCGACGTGCGGACCGCCAGCCGCTACTCTTCTACTTCAGTTCAGTACAGTTGGGCCGCTCATGTTGCAGGTGCAGGACGTATTCAAAAGCTACACGACGGCACAGGGTCCGTTGGCCGTGCTGCGGGGTGTGGATCTGCAGTTGGCGCAGGGTGAAAGCCTGGCGTTGATGGGTGAATCAGGCAGTGGCAAGAGCACATTGCTGCACTTGGTGGCTGGCCTCGACCAGGTAGACGGCGGCACGATAGACATTGCCGGGCAGCGTCTGGACCGTATGAATGAACGTCAACTGGCCCACTGGCGGCGCACCGAAGTCGGGCTCGTTTTCCAGCAGTTCAACCTGATCGGCAGCCTCAAGGTGGCAGACAATCTTGCCTTTCAGGCGCGCCTGGCGGGACGCCATGATCCTGTATGGCAGGCAACGCTGGTAGAGCGACTGGGGCTGGGCGAACTGCTCGACCGCTACCCGGAGCAGCTGTCCGGCGGCCAGCAACAACGCGTCGCCATAGGTCGAGCTCTTGCCTCACGCCCGGCCCTGCTGCTGGCCGACGAACCCACCGGCAACCTTGACGAAGCCACCAGTGACGACGTGCTGCAATTGTTGCTGGAACTGCTCGCCGATAGCCCCACCAGTCTGTTGATGGTGACCCACAGTCCGCGTGTCGCCGATCGATTGATGCGCAAAGTGGTGTTGCATCTGGGTCGGCTGGCTGACCAGGACGGACATTGAAATGCAGGTTTTCTACTGGATGTTGCGTGCCCTGCTCAGCCATTGGCGGCGACATCCCGTACAGTTCTTCAGCGTCCTGACCGGTTTATGGCTGGCTACAGCCTTGCTGACCGGTGTGCAGGCACTTAACAATCAGGCACGTGAAGGTTACCAGCGGGCGAGCCAGCTGATCGGCGGTGAACCGCAAACCAGCTTGAAATCCGCCACGGGCGATCTGTTTTCCCAGAATCTGTATATCCAGTTGCGCCGCTCGGGCTGGCCTGTGTCGCCGGTCGTCCAGGGTCGCATAGTTCTCAAAGGGCATGAAAGCCAGCGACTGCAACTGACAGGCGTCGAACCGGTGACCCTCCCGGTGGACTCGAACCTGGCCGGTCAGACACTGGGACCTGAAGTGGTGGCCGATTTCCTGATGCCACCAGGGGCGACCTGGATCGCACCGCAAACCCTGCAAAGCCTTGGCCTGGCAGAAGGCGAGCAGCCAGTAACTGATCAGGGGCTGACGTTGCCCCCTTTGCGTGTCATATCTGACATGGCGCCGGGCGCTCTGCTCACCGATGTGGGCTTCGCACAGTCACTGCTCAACGTGCCTGGCCAGCTGTCACGGCTGATACTGCCCAAGGATTTCGCCGCCCGCTTACCAGCACTGCCGCCCGATCTGACCGGGAAACTGGTGATCAGTAAAAGTGGTGAAGACAACAACCTCGAACGCCTGACCGAAAGCTTTCACCTGAACCTGAACGCACTCGGCGTGCTGTCATTCATCGTCGGGCTGTTCATCGTGCATGCCGCGATCGGCCTGGCGCTGGAGCAGCGCCGTGGCCTGCTGCGCAATCTACGCGCCTGCGGCGTCAGTGCCCGTTTGCTCATCACAGCGCTGAGTATCGAATTGGGTGTGCTGGCGTTACTCGGCGGATTGTTGGGCGTGATCAGTGGGTACTGGCTGGCCGGCCTGCTATTACCCGACGTGGCGGCCAGCTTGCGGGGGCTTTACGGCGCCGAAGTCGCGGGGACGCTGAACCTGAGCCTAGGTTGGTGGATCAGTGGCATCGGCTTGAGCCTGCTGGGCGCGTTGCTGGCGGGAGCCAACAGCCTGTTGCGTGCGGCACGTCTGCCGTTGCTCGCGCTGGCCAATGCTCAAGCCTGGCAACAGGCCCACGCCCGCTGGTTGCGGCGCCAGGGCTGGGTTGCAGCGGCAGCGGCAGTCCTTGCAGTGGCGGCCTTGCTGTTCGGCAATACGCTGACGTGGGGCTTCGTGCTGATTTCCTCGCTGCTCCTCAGCGCTGCGCTTGGCCTTCCGGTGTTACTCGACGCCTTGCTCGGTGGTCTGCTGGCACGCAGCCGCTCGGTCATGGGCCAATGGTTTCTGGCGGACTGCCGACAACAGCTGCCCGCCCTGAGCCTGGCATTGATGGCCTTGCTGTTGGCCATGTCTGCCAATATTGGTGCCGGCAGCATGACTTCGGGTTTTCGCGAGACTTTCACTCACTGGCTCGAACAACGCCTGACCGCCGAGCTGTACATAACGCCGCAAAACCCGGAGCAGGCCCAACCTTTACAAACCTGGCTGAGCCAGCAACCCGAGGTCAGCGCAGTGTTGCCGAACTGGGAAGTGCCCGTCCAGCTTCAGGGCTGGCCCGCCGACCTGTACGGGGTCATTGACCACCCGACCTATCGTCAACACTGGCAGCTATTGGAGTCCGCTGCGGGCGACCCTTGGGATCAGTTGGCAAATGAGGACACCGTGATGCTCAGCGAGCAACTGGCCCGTCGATTGAAACTCGGCCTGGGCGACACGTTGAATCTGCCCGCAGCCAGCGGGCCATGGCCACTCAGGATCGTGGGCATCTATGCCGACTACGGAAACCCAAAGGGTCACTTGCTGGTCAATGCCGAGCACTTGCTTGAGCACTGGCCTCACCTGACACCCATCCGTTTCAATCTGAGAATCGCCGCGCAAGACATTGCTCCGTTGATCAACGGATTACAGCAGCATTTCGCGCTGGACGACCGTCACATCATTGATCAAAGCCAGTTGAAAGGCTGGTCGGCACAGGTCTTCGAACGCACGTTCGCCGCTACCGGTGCGCTCAACAGCCTGACCCTGGGTGTCGCGGGCGTGGCGCTTTTCATCAGCCTGCTGACTCAGAGCCAGAGCCGTCTCGGTCAGCTTGCGCCGCTCTGGGCGCTGGGCGTCACACGTCGGCAACTGATGTTGCTCAATCTGGGGCAGACCTGGCTGCTGGCGGTGTTGACACTTCTGTTCGCCTTGCCATTGGGAATCGCCCTGGCGTGGTGCCTGAATGCAGTGATCAACGTGCTCGCCTTCGGCTGGCGTTTGCCGTTGCAGGTGTTCCCCTTGCAACTGCTGCAACTGACCGGCCTTGCGTTGGTGGCTACATTGCTGGCCTCCGCCTGGCCGCTGATCAGGTTGTATCGCACGCGTCCTGCCGATTTGCTGAGGACTTTTGCCAATGATCAATAAGTGGCTGATCCTGACACTCGCACTGATGTTGGCGGCCTGTGACGAGAAGGCCGGCTCAGGCCGCGGTTTCTCCGGGCTGGCCACCCCGGCCGAGGCTTACGCGCAAGTCACGCCGGGCCGGGCCTTTTCATTCCCCGAGGACCATGGTCAGCATCCCGGTTTCAGAATCGAATGGTGGTACATCACCGCCACATTGATGGACGACAAGGGCCAGCAATTCGGCGTGCAGTGGACGCTGTTTCGCAATGCCCTGCGTGCCGGCACCCAAACAGGAAACGGCTGGAATGACAGGACTATCTGGCTCGGGCATGCGGCGGCAACGTCGGCGAACCGTCATTACGCGGCACAGCGCTATGCACGTGGCGGTATCGGGCAAGCGAACGTTGAGTTGGGCCCCTTTGCCGCCTGGATCGACGACTGGTCACTGGTCAGCGATTCCACAGCAGCAGATCCTCTGGCAAGCCTGCAATTGAAAGCAAGCAGTGACGACTTTCGTTATAACCTGCACCTCAGCGCCAGCAAACCGGTAGTGCTGCAGGGTGATCAGGGTTACAGCCGAAAATCGGATGTCGGTCAGGCGTCCTACTATTACAGCCAGCCATTTTTCGATGCCAAAGGCAGTGTCGAGATCGAAGGCAAAAACTATCAGGTCACCGGTACGGCATGGCTGGACCGGGAATGGAGCAGTCAGCCCTTGACCGTTGAACAGACCGGCTGGGACTGGTTTTCCCTGCAAATGGCGGGCGGTGATCGATTGATGCTGTACCGCATCCGCCAGAAGAATGGCGAAGCCTACGTGACCGGTAACTGGATCAGCGCCGATGGCAGCACGCACATGCTGCACGCCAGCGATGTCAGCTTCCAGCCGCTGGAGGAGACGGTAATTGGCGATCACCGAATGCCAACGCGCTGGTCAATCAAGATACCCGGCAAGAACCTCGACATCATCACTGAAGCGCTCAACCCCAACGCCTGGATGGGCCTGAGCATTCCCTACTGGGAAGGCCCGGTGACCTTCAGCGGCAGCGACAAAGGTGTCGGGTATCTGGAAATGACGGGGTATTAGCCCACCATTTCCAGAGCGACATCACTCATCCAGCGGGTATTCCACTGTCACGGGTCGGCCCAGTTCGTCACCTTGAGGCAACGGGAACGAGCGGCTGGAGACCGCATTGCCCTCATCATCCGTGCGAACAGTAAAGGAAAGCTTATCCTTTTTCTGTGTCGGGTCAGAGCACGTCAGTTGAACCGTCCTATCCTCTCGCTTATAGATGTAAGAGCACGGCTGCTCGGGATAGAACGTCGGGGTTCCTTCGCTGCAGTCAAGACGCAAAGGTCGGGGGTCAAAACAACTGGCCATCACCACATCTTCGTCGACCCAATAATGAAAGTCCGCAGTGGATTGGTGTGCGGTCAGCAACGTAGTCTCGTCCAAGAAGTCTTCAGCAGGCCGAATTTCATAAAAATAAGATCCGGATGCGTCAAGATCATGATTGATCCAGACTGAAAACACCGGTTGTGTCACCACGTCTGGGGAGCCGTTCACATTGATATCTTTCCACGCACCGCTGCGGCGTTCGACCTTGATAGTTACACTTGGTCGCCGCCAGATCATACCGAGACGGTATAGAAAAACGTCGTGATGAATTTGATCTATATCTGATCCAGTGACTGACTCCCCCAGCCTGACCTCATGTTCGTCGCCATTCACTGTCCTGTATCGAACCGTACCGTTTGCGATGCATTGATTGACACTCGTGACAACAGGATGGACAGCGTTGCTACACTCGATCTTTGTCCCGATACAGACAATACGGTTATCGAAGGTCATCACAGTCTTGTAAGCGTGTGTTACGTTTCCCCTGGATAACTCCATGGACAGCAGACCTCTCGCCCCATCGCTGACCCCTCCCGCAAAATCATGACTTCCCCACATGTTCGTACCCCACGTAGTGTTGGGCCATTTAAAGTCGGGATTCTGCTCGACCGTGGTGCCAGGCAAACGCTGCCAGTCCCATACGGGCTGAATGCCTGCGTATTCCTCACCGTGGCGGGTAAGAAAATAGGTGCCTGCGCCCATGTAGTAGCCTTTGGGGTTTTCACCATTGCCGCTTTCTCCACCTACCGTGCGTTTGGATATCACCTTGGCCCACAGACAAAAACCCGCTCCCATATACGACATGTAATCATTGACCCAAAAGAAACGTGCCCCTTGGTAGTACGTGTTGTGGGCCTCATCGCCGTCGGAACGACGGATCAATTCTTCGAGTACTGGTTTATTGTCCTCATCCGCTGAAGGCAGGAGGGCTGTGGCCCACGCTCCAAAGTGTGTGCTGAATGCAATACCGCGACTGATAGCTCTGCCATTGACTTGAAAATCAAGATGGTTTGCATATCCCATCCAACCCATGCCACCGGCGACCAGTTTTACCAACTCGATTCTGGCCGCTGGAGAAAGTGAAAACTCATTGATCAGAACAGCCAGACTTTCGATTATTCTTCCAACCAGTTCAGCGCCGTACGAGCCCGAGTAGAGCTGGGTGCAATAAACAGCGCCGTATTTAGGGTTGTGCTGGCTGATTGAATAATCGACGCTGATACCCTCTCCGTGCTCTGTGCCGCTTCGCTCTACCGGCAGGCACAGTTCAGATAAGACATCTGCCGCCGCGCGCAGGTATAACGTGTATTTATCATCTCCAGAATTACTCCAGGCGCTTGCACTCCAAAGAATCTGAATAGATGCGAAGTCGGCCAGGTTTGCCCCCGTCTGAGTATGAGCATACGTCGTAGTGGTTTTCATGGCGTAAGGAATATAGAGTCTGAGCAACTCTCCCCCCTTGAGATGCACAGCCAGCAAGAGTGCAGCACGCGCGGCCTTCTTGGCCAAACCGATTTGCCTGGACCACCAACTTGCAATGTCATAATTTTGTACGGCATAGAAATCAAGTGCCTCCAATGCTTTGTTCACATACAGCACTGGAGCGGAGGCCGGCAGTTTCAGCAAGTAACTGGCAATCTTGACGATACGATCCAGGTGCTCTGTCAGCCCGCTGACGTCCTCCACGACTTGCCCATCAGGTGGGTAAATCACGTCCGGAAATTTGCCATCGGCGAACCCGGCCAGCCACTCATCTATCACCTGCTGAACGGGGGGTGTGACCGAGGCTTGAATGCACAGCGACTCGAAAACAGTGTTCGCTGTTACGCGCGCGCTTTCTGAAAGCGTAACCCGCCAGTCCGCCCGCAATGGCGTACCCGCTGGCGCCCACAAATGATTTCTGTAACTGCTGCCAATTGGAACAAAACGTTTGCCAGGCTCGTCTTTTTCACCTGCTCTCAACAGCGCGGCCGACCGATTGACTAACTGGCTAACGAAAGCAGGCCAGATAAAACGTCCTGTCTGTGCATCAGGTACCGGGACGCTGAACGTCTCATACACACAGTGTTCGTTCGTACTGGTCAGCTCACAGGTGATCACAGTACCCAAAGGCAATGAACCCGCAGCGTTGAAAATACTCATATCCGACCAACCCGCAAGATCGCAGGCACTGCTGATCAGGGCTCTGTCCACGCCGCTGTCTGTCCACAATTGATTCAGGTACTGGCTGTACTCGGTCTTGAATGTCCCATCTGCCTGCTTTATGCCCGCTCTAAGATGCGTGGCTGAAGCGTTGACGTGATCTGACAGATACTTGGGCCAGTCAAAATGACCCAACCTATCAGCGGGTGGGCTGTACTCGATGACCTCAATAACTGTTCCTGAACCGCGATTTATCAGGCTGATTTGAAGCCTCTCGCCAATTTCAAGGGCACGATCAGAAAGAATGGTGCCCAAAGCAAACCAGCCACTTTTACCGTCCATAGCGTCTACCTCACCCTGTTATTTGCGTCGACTCTTTCCTGGATGCGACAACAATGCGCGTCCCTACAGACGACAACTACTGGCAACTCTGCTAGTCATAAAGCGCAAAATGGGGCGCCATGAGACGCACGTGCCCTGCCCGCTTATAACCTTTTGATCTAAAACTACCGCGATGCCTTCGGGTCAGTTTCTGGGTGACTGCACTTTCTCAGTCACCTCCCCAACGGAAACCCGGTAAGGACTTATGTGCGGATTAGCAGGTGAATTACGTTTCGACCATCAGCCAGCGGACCTCGCGGCTGTTGAACGCATTACCCATGAGCTGGCGCCTCGCGGCCCGGATGCATGGGGCTTCCACAGCCAGGGGCCAGTTGCCCTGGGCCATCGCCGCCTTAAAATCATGGATCTGTCAGACGGCTCGGCGCAGCCGATGATCGACAGCCACCTTGGTCTGTCGATGGCCTTCAATGGCGCGATCTACAATTTTCCGGAACTGCGTGCCGAGTTGGAAAGCCTGGGCTATCAGTTCCATTCCGGCGGCGACACAGAAGTACTGCTCAAGGGCTACCACGCCTGGGGCGCAGACATGCTGCCCAAGCTGAACGGCATGTTCGCGTTCGCCATCTGGGAACGTGACAGCAAGCAGCTGTTCATTGCTCGCGACCGTCTGGGCGTAAAGCCGCTTTACCTGTCGCAGACCGACAAGCGCCTGCGCTTCGCGTCGTCGCTGCCTGCGCTGCTCAAGGGCGGCGACATCAGCTCGATGCTCGACCCGATTGCGCTGAACCATTACCTCAATTTTCATGCGGTGGTGCCTGCGCCTCGTACACTGCTGGCCGGTGTTGAAAAACTGCCACCTGCCAGCTGGATGCGGGTTGACGCCAGTGGCAACGTCGAGAAGAAAGTCTGGTGGACCCTGCCCTACGGTCCGCATGACGACGAGAAAAACCTCACCCTTGAAGACTGGCGTGACCGCGTACTCGACAGCACCCGCGAAGCGGTGGCGATTCGCCAACGTGCCGCGGTCGATGTTGGTGTGCTGCTGTCAGGCGGTGTCGACTCCAGCATGCTGGTCGGCCTGCTGCGCGAAGTGGGTGTCGAAGATCTGTCGACTTTCTCGATCGGTTTCCAGGACGCTGGTGGCGAGCGCGGTGACGAGTTCCAGTATTCAGACCTGATCGCCAAGCATTACGGCACGCGCCATCATCAGTTGCGCATTCAGGAAAGCGAGATCATCGAGCAACTGCCTGCGGCGTTCCGCGCCATGAGCGAGCCGATGGTCAGCCATGACTGCATTGCCTTCTATCTGCTGTCACGCGAAGTAGCCAAGCACTGCAAAGTGGTACAGAGCGGCCAAGGCGCCGACGAACTGTTTGCTGGCTACCACTGGTACCCGCAAGTGGACGGTGCCAGCGATCCGGTGGCTGCCTATCGGGACGCGTTCGTCGACCGCAGCTATGCGGAATATGCAGAGACTGTACAACCGAAATGGTTGACGGCCAATGACGCCGCCGGTGATTTTGTGCGCGATCACTTCGCGCAGCCTGGCGCCAGCGCGGCGGTCGACAAGGCTCTGCGCCTGGACAGCACCGTGATGCTGGTGGATGACCCGGTCAAGCGTGTCGACAACATGACCATGGCCTGGGGCCTTGAAGCGCGTACGCCGTTCCTGGACTACCGTCTGGTCGAGCTGTCGGCGCGCATCCCCGGCAAGTTCAAGCTGCCCGACGGCGGCAAACAGGTACTGAAAGAAGCAGCGCGCATGGTGATTCCTTCCGAGGTGATCGACCGCAAGAAGGGCTATTTCCCGGTGCCGGGCCTCAAGCATCTGGAAGGCAACACCCTGAACTGGGTTCGTGAATTGCTGACCGATCCGAGCCAGGACCGCGGCCTGTTCAACCCGACCATGGTCGACAAGCTGTTGACCAATCCGCAAGGACAACTCACGCCATTGCGCGGCTCCAAGCTGTGGCAATTGGCGGCGCTGAACCTGTGGCTCAGCGAACAAGGACTGTGACCGATGAAACAGAATGCGACGACTTACAGCCAGCGCCTGCTGCGCGGGCAGTCGCCCACCTATGAACGCCTGCAGGCTCGTTTTGCCGAGGACGGCAGTCAGCCGGAAGGTGAGCCTCTGGCATTGCACTGCGGCTGGGGCCGCTTGCTGATTGGGCATACGTTTCCTGACCCGGCGGCGCTGGCCCAGGACCTGCTCAACGAGAAACCCGGTGAGCGCGACATCGCGTTGTACGTGGCGGCACCCCAACAGGTTTTGGCACAGGCACCCCAGCAGTTGTTTCTCGACCCGTCCGACACTCTGCGCCTGTGGTTCAGCGATTACCGTCCGGCGCAGCGTGTGTTTCGCGGCTATCGCATTCGTCGCGCGCAGAGCGAGTCCGACTGGCAGGCGATCAACAACCTGTATCTGGCGCGCGGCATGCTGCCGATCGACCCTGCCCTGCTGACCCCCCGTCATCAGGGTGGACCGGTGTATTGGCTGGCGGAAGATGAGAGCACTCACACCGTGATCGGCAGCGTCATGGGCCTCAATCATCAGAAAGCCTTCAGCGATCCGGAAAAAGGCAGCAGCCTCTGGTGTCTGGCAGTCGATCCGCAGTGCACCCGCCCAGGCGTCGGTGAAGTGCTGGTACGTCACTTGATCGAACACTTCATGAGCCGCGGCCTGAGCTACCTGGATCTGTCGGTGCTGCATGACAACGATCAGGCCAAGGCGCTTTACGCCAAGCTCAACTTCCGCAACTTGCCGACCTTCGCCATCAAGCGCAAGAACGGCATCAATGAATCGCTCTTCCTGGGGCCCGGCCCTCAGGCGAACTTCAATCCGTATGCGCGAATCATTGTCGAGGAAGCGCATCGTCGAGGTATCGACGTGCAAGTGGACGATGCCGACGCCGGATTGTTCACGCTCAGCTATGGCGGCCGTCGCGTACGCTGCCGCGAATCATTGAGCGACCTCACCAGCGCGGTCAGCATGACGCTGTGTCAGGACAAAAGCCTGACACATCGAGCGCTGAAAGCTGCAGGCCTACGCCTGCCTGCCCAACAGCGCGCGGGCAGCGAAGAGGAAAACCGTGCTTTTCTTGAAACCCATGGCCAGGTTGTCGTCAAGCCGCTGGACGGCGAACAGGGCCAGGGTGTGGCGGTTGATCTGCGTACGCTTGAAGACGTGCAGAATGCCATCGAGCGTGCTCGCCAATTTGACGCCCGCGTGATTCTGGAAAGCTTTCACGAAGGCCTGGACCTGCGCATCGTCGTGATCGGCTTTGAAGTGGTGGCTGCTGCCATACGACGCCCAGCCGAAATCAATGGTGATGGCCGCCATACCATCAAGCAACTGATCGAAGCCCAAAGTCGCCGCCGTGCCGCCGCGACTGACGGCGAGAGCAAGATCCCCATGGATGAGGAAACCGAGCGCACGGTGCGCGAAGCCGGTTACGACTACTCGACTGTGCTGCCCCTGGACGAGCGCCTGGCCGTACGCCGCACCGCAAATCTGCACACCGGAGGCTGCCTTGACGATGTCACGGCCATACTCCATCCAGTGCTGATTGATGCAGCGGTGCGTGCGGCACGGGCGCTGGATATTCCGGTTGTCGGTCTGGACCTGATGGTGCCTGCCGCCGATCAGGCCGAGTACGTATTCATTGAAGCCAATGAACGCGTAGGGCTTGCCAACCACGAACCTCAACCCACCGCCGAAAGATTCGTCGATCTGCTGTTTCCGCACAGTTTGCCTGTGCATATTTGACCGCAGTTACACGCTTGAGGGACAGCCTGCACATGGGACTTTCGACCCGTGTGCAGGCTGTAGACCTGGCCTGTAACTATTCCTGGAGGAGCTTCCATGACCCCTGCAAATATCCCCGACCCGGATCTGAAGTACCTGCAGAAAGTTCTGTTGGAAATGCTCGCGATCCCAAGCCCGACCGGCTTCACCGATACCATCGTGCGCTACGTTGCCGAGCGCCTTGAGGAAATAGGCATTCCGTTCGAACTGACGCGACGAGGCACCATTCGCGCGACGCTCAAGGGCAAGCAGAACACCCCTGACCGTGCCGTGTCTGCGCACCTAGACACCATTGGTGCCAGCGTCAGGGAAGTCAAAGACAACGGCCGTCTGGCCTTGGCCGCAGTGGGCTGCTGGTCCAGCCGCTTTGCCGAAGGCAGCCGTGTCAGCGTGTTCACCGACACCGGCGTCATCCGTGGCAGCGTACTGCCGCTCATGGCTTCAGGCCACGCGTTCAATACTGCCGTTGATGAAATGCCGATCAGTTGGGATCACATCGAACTGCGCCTTGATGCTTATTGCACCACACGCGCCGACTGCGAATCACTGGGCATCGGCATTGGTGACTTCGTGGCATTCGATCCCCTGCCGGAATTCACCGAGAGCGGCCATATCAGCGCGCGTCATCTGGACGACAAGGCAGGCGTGGCTGCATTGCTGGCGGCCCTGAAGTCCATCGTCGACAGCGGCGCCGAGCCCCTGATCGATTGTCACCCGCTGTTCACCATCACCGAAGAAACCGGCACGGGCGCGGCAGGTGTATTGCCTTGGGACGTCAGTGAGTTTGTCGGCATCGACATTGCACCTGTCGCGCCGGGTCAGCATTCCAGCGAACATGCGGTCAGTGTCGCCATGCAGGATTCCGGTGGCCCTTACGACTATCACCTGTCCCGGCACCTGTTGCGTCTGGGCGTCGAGAACGAGCTGCCTGTGCGTCGCGACCTGTTTCGCTACTACTACAGTGACGCCCATTCGGCCGTAACATCGGGCCACGACATCCGCACGGCGCTGCTGGCCTTCGGCTGTGACGCGACGCACGGCTACGAGCGTACCCATATCGACAGCCTGGCGGCGCTGAGCAAGCTGCTCGGAGCCTACATCCTCAGCCCGCCAGTATTTGCCAGCGACGCCAAGCCCGCGCAGACCTCACTGGAGCGTTTCAGCCATCAGATCGAGCATGACGCTCAGATGGAGTCCGACACCCGTGTACCACCGGTCGACAGCCTGATCGGACAGAATCGCGAAGAAAGCTGATACCGCTCAAAGCAGCCGGGCACTGCCCGGTCTGCTCCTGCATACAGGGTCAGTCGTTTGCCTGCCGCTGAAGAACGGCATTGCGCCCCGTTATAAATTGCGATGCTCGCCACCGCAGCACTATCATCGCCGGCTATCGACAAGAGAACCGCCATGCTGATCCCCTACGACCAACTTGAACCCGACACTCTCACTCGCCTGATCGAAGACTTCGTGACGCGTGAAGGCACCGACAACGGTGACGAGACGCCACTGCAAACTCGCGTACTGCGCGTACGGCATGCGCTGACCAAAGGCCAGGCGGTGATTTTTTTCGACCAAGAAAGCCAACAGTGCCAGTTGATGCTCAAACACGACGTGCCCAAGGAATTCTTCGACTGAGCCTCACGAGGCAGGTGACATCGGCTGTTCCGCCAATTTGGCAGCGATACGCCGGAAGACTTCGGCACGGTGAATCTTGATATGTTTGGGTGCGTCAATGCCAAGCCGAACCTGATTGCCGTTCACACCCAGAATCTGCACGGTGATGTCGTCACCGATGGAAAAGGTTTCGCCAATTTCCCGCGTCAATACCAGCATGCTTCCCGCCTCTCTTGTTATGAGAAAAGAGGCAGGGTGCAGCGCAGAAGCGCACGCTTCAATGTGCGGATGACAAATCAGTAACACCCTTCAGGCCCATCGGAATATACCGACGGAAGCATCCTACTTAACAGCCATTTACGTAGGATAAATCGTCTGCAGCGGCTGTTCGTTCAGCTGGCAGACCAGCGAGGTCCGAGCAAAATAATCGTCGCCCCCACCACGCAAAAAGCCAGCCCAAGCCAGTCGGACGTCAAAGGCCTGACCCGCTCGACCAACCCCAGCCAGGCGATCGACGCCACAATGTAGATCCCGCCATACGCTGCATAAGCGCGCCCGGCGTAGGCCGCTTCAACGCGGGTCAGCAACAGGGCGAACACGGTCAGACTGACCAGCGCCGGGATGATCCACAACGCGCTCTTGCCCTGCCGCAGCCATAGCCAGAAGGCATAGCAGCCGAAAATCTCGAACAGGGCCGCGAGCAGAAACCACAGATAATTGAGCACAGCCACTCTCTTCAGGGGTAACGATACAGGCCCGCTACCCTACCAGAGATTTCAGCGCCAGCGCTGCGGCTGCCGACGTCAGCGTTACTGTGTCTGACGCGCCTTGGCGCGCATTTTCCCGCACATTACCGTCATCTCTTCATACATCGCCTGCGGTTGCTTGCGCTTCATTTCCCAAGCCAATCGGCCTTCTTCATGGGGCAGGATCATGAACTCGCCTTTGGCGACTTCCTCGAAGATATGATCAGCGATGTCGCTGGCAGTGATCGGCGACTTTTCCAGCAGCCTGCCGATCTGCGCTTTCATGGCGGGTGTCGGGCCGCGAAAGGAATCGAGCAGGTTGGTCTGGAAGAAGGACGGACACACCACGTGCACACTCACGTCCTGATCACGCAGCTCGACCAGCAGGCTTTCCGAGAGCGCTACAACACCTGCCTTGGCCACGTTGTAATTGCTCATTGCCGGTGCCTGCATCAGCGCTGCCATTGAGGCAATGTTGATGATCCGGCCCTTGCTGGCCTGGAGCATCGGCAGAAAAGCCTTGCAGCCCTTGACCACGCCCATCAGGTTGATCGCGATCTGCCAGTCCCAGTCTTCCAGCGACAATTCGTTGAAGAAACCACCTGAAGCCACGCCTGCGTTATTGACGATCACGTCGATACCGCCGAAGCGCTCTTCACACGCCTGGGCAAAAGCGGTGAGCTGGCTGTAATCGCGCACATCACAGCGTTGAACAAAGCCATCACCTCCGGCTTCGCGAACCCGTGATAGGGTTTCCTGCAAACCGGCATCATTGATATCAGACAGCGCAAGACGCCAGCCCTCGCGTGCCCAGCGCAGTGCAATTTCACGGCCCAGACCTGAGCCTGCGCCAGTAACCATGATGCGATTTTGCATAACAGAATGCCTTGTGATGTGCAGGAGTAACTGAAGTGTAATCACAGCCGAGGTCCTGTAACCCCACCATCAAGACGCTGAATGCCTGGAGCAAACCCGGACCTCATCCCGCGTTGCTGCGGCGCAGCCAACGAAACAGCAGAACACCGTAGACCAAGGCATTGATCGACACGACGATGGCGCCCAGCCACAGTTGTATGGCGGGAGTGAGCGCGGCGGGATAAATGAGCGGAATCAGGTAATGCTCGACAAAATCGCCCTCATAGCCTTGTTCACCGGCCTTGAGACGCAGCGCGTTTTCCAGGGGTGTCAGCGGACAATACACGTGCATGAATTCCACGATCATGCCCCATGCCATGGCGGGTACGTGCACCAGCGCAACCCTGGGCCAGCGCCAGACGGCAAGACCACCGGCCAATACGAAGACGATAAAGAACAGATGAAACAAAACGACTGCATCGGCTGCCAATCGATAGACCACGGTCATGCTCCTTCTGCGTGCCCATGCAACGCATTAAATCATCAGCCTGCCATTAACGCTCAAGTAATGCGGGATACTTTACTGGCTCAATAGTTCAATCTTTCTCAAGCCGTTTTGGTACAGATATGCCTCTAAAATGTCCACTTGCTATGAATGTTTAAAATCCAAGCTCCTGATCAGACTCATTTTTTAAATTTGTAAGCATTTGTATTAAGTTGAACGAACCTTTTGATAAACACCGGGGTCGGATATTTCAGGCAGTCGAACCCGACGCCATTGGGTGCTGGCTTCAACTGCAGTAGCTATCAAACTGGACATTAAAAGAAGGAACTCGTCATGGGCCTCGGCACTATTCTTATCATCGTTCTGATTCTGCTGCTGGTCGGCGGTCTGCCGGTATTCCCGCACTCACGCAGCTGGGGCTACGGTCCATCGGGCATCATCGGCACGATCCTGGTCATCCTGTTGATTCTGGTACTGCTCGGCAGGATATAACCAGTTTCCAGCGATATGAAAGCCCTGCTACTGAAGCGGGGCTTTTTATTGCCTGTAACTTTATCGCTTGAGAAAACCGAGGCAAAAAAAAACAGCCCTGAAGGGCTGTTTTTTTATACTGCGCAACGCTTAGTGCGACACTGCACCGCTGGCACCCAGGCCAGTCTGCGAGCGTACGAACTGCGGCATGAACAAGGCGCGCTCGCCCTCTGCGGCTTTCGACTTGTCGGTGATGGAGAAGAACCAGATACCCACGAATGCGATGGCGATGGAGAACAGCGCCGGGTATTCGTAAGGGAAAATGGCTTTAGGATTGTGCAGGATCTGCACCCAGATGGTAGGGCCCAGGATCATCAGCACCACTGCACTTATCAGCCCCATCCAGCCACCAATCATGGCACCGCGGGTGGTCAGGTTTTTCCAGTACATGGAGAGCAACAGAACCGGGAAGTTGCAGCTGGCTGCGATGGAGAACGCCAGGCCCACCATGAACGCAATGTTCTGGCTTTCGAAGGCGATGCCCAACACGATGGCCACAAGCGCGAGAGCGATGGTGGTGATCTTCGAGACGCGAATTTCATCCTTCTCGTTGGCTTTGCCTTTCTTGATCACACTGGCGTACAGGTCATGAGACACCGCCGAAGCACCCGCCAGCGTCAGGCCTGCAACCACTGCCAGGATGGTGGCAAATGCAACCGCGGAGATGAAGCCCAGGAACAGACTGCCACCGACCGCATTGGACAGGTGAACCGCCGCCATGTTGTTACCACCCAGCAAGGCACCCGCTGCGTCCTTGAACGCCGGGTTGGTGCTGACCAGCAGGATGGCGCCGAAACCGATGATGAAGGTCAGGATGTAGAAGTAGCCGATGAAACCAGTCGCGTACAGAACCGATTTACGGGCTTCCTTGGCATCGCTCACAGTGAAGAAGCGCATGAGGATGTGAGGCAGGCCAGCGGTACCGAACATCAGTGCCAGGCCGAGCGAGAACGCCGAGATCGGATCTTTTACCAGACCGCCCGGGCTCATGATTGCCTCACCTTTAGGGTGAACCTTGACCGCCTCGGAGAACAGCATGTTGAAGTCGAAATTGACGTGCTTCATGACCATCAGCGCCATGAACGACGCACCGGACAGCAGCATCACTGCCTTGATGATCTGCACCCAGGTGGTGGCCAGCATACCGCCGAACAGCACGTAGAGGCACATCAGGATACCGACCAGAATCACCGCAACGGTGTAGTCCAGACCGAACAGCAACTGGATCAGCTTGCCGGCACCAACCATTTGCGCAATCAGATAAAACGCCACGACGACCAGCGAACCGCAAGCCGACAGTGTCCGGATTTCCTTTTGCTTGAGACGGTACGAAGCAACGTCCGCAAATGTGTATTTGCCCAGGTTACGCAGACGCTCTGCGATCAGGAACAAAATGATCGGCCAGCCGACCAGAAAGCCGATCGAGTAGATCAGACCGTCGTAGCCCGAGGTGTATACCAGCGCGGAAATACCCAGGAAAGAGGCGGCTGACATGTAGTCGCCCGCAATCGCCAGACCGTTTTGAAAACCGGTGATCTTGCCACCTGCCGAATAGTAATCCGACGCGGTCTTGTTCTTCTTCGATGCCCAGTAGGTGATGTACAGGGTAAAGCCTACGAACAGCACGAACATGACGATAGCCGACACGTTCAAGGGTTGCTTCTGCACAGCCCCGGTGAGTGCATCTGCCGCCATGAGGGCCGGAGCGAAAACTGAAAGGCCGAGGGCCGCGGATAGACGACGGATCATTGCTGAATCTCCTTGAGAACCGCATTGTTCAGATCGTCAAACTCGCCATTGGCGCGGCGCACGTAAATGGCCGTCAGAATGAATGCAGAGATGATCAGGCCGACCCCGATCGGCATTCCCCAGGTAATGGAAGATGTTGCGCTCAGTTTGGCCCCCAGAATATGAGGTCCGTACGCAATCAATAGGATGAATGCGGCGTAAAGCCCAAGCATGATCGCCGAGAGAATCCAGGCGAAACGCTCTCTCTTGGAGACCAGCTCCTTGAAACGCGGGCTGTTTTGAATCGAGAGGTAAATGCTGTCGTTCATTGTTTTTGTCCTCGCAGCACAGATGAGATGTCACGCAATCCACTTTAGTCGGGTCCGGCGCGCACTCCAGACGACCTTAGTATTAGAACGACATTAGTCGTAGACACAGGCCACGTTGCAAACGCGGCAAACTGAACAGTAGTCGAAACGCAAAAACAGTCATGCCTGAAACGAAAAAGGCCGTCCGATATTAAAACCGGACGGCCTTCAAAAGCCTGTTTCAGAAGCCTGGCTGGACTATTTGGCGGTCCACTCAGCGACGCGATCAGGGTGTTTGGCTACCCATTCCTTGGCGGCTGCCTCGGGCTTGGCACCATCCTGAATCGCCAGCATGACTTCACCGATTTCATCCTTGGAGGCCCACTGGAATTTTTTCAGAAACGCGACGACATCCGGCGCTTTCTTTTCCAGGCTCAGGCTGGCGACGTTGTCGACCGTTTCGGCGGCGCCATAAACACCTTTTGGATCTTCCAGGAAGCGCAGCTTCCACTTGGCAAACATCCAGTGCGGCACCCAGCCTGTTACGGCGATGGATTCGTTGCGTTTCTCGGCGCGTGTCAGCTCGGCAATCATGCCCGCGCCGGAACTGGCCTGCAGCTTGTAGCCGTCCAGACCGTAATCCTTGATGGCCTGATCAGTCTTGATCATCACACCCGAACCTGCGTCGATACCGGTGATCTTCTTTTTGAAGGAGTCATCGGTCTTCAGGTCTTCGATGGTCTTGGCTTTCACGTACTCCGGCACGATAAGGCCGATCTTGGCGTCCTTGAAGTTGGGTCCGTAGTTGACAACCTGATCCTTGTACTTGGTGTAGTACTCACCGTGAGTACCCGGCAACCAGGCCGAGAGCATCATGTCCAGCTTGTCGGTGGCGACTGCCTGCCACATGATCCCGGCAGCCACAGACTGCAGCTTGACGTCATAACCGAGTTTTTGTTTGAGCACCTCGGATGCCACGAAAGTGGTGGCGACACTGTCGGACCAGCCTTCTACATAACCGATGGTCAGTGTCTTTGTTTCAGCCATGGCCAGTGTAGAGCTGGCAGCAAGTACCAGGGCGGCACCCGCGCCCAGGATATTTCGAATCTTCATCGTCACTTCCCCGGAAGTCATGCACCGACGGATGTCGGGCATCGTTAACGTTGTTTTCCAAGACCGCTTGCACGCCCGACATTGGGGCAGCCCGCGCCCTGCACGCCTTGATCAGTCTTGCGCACGACAACTCGCACCGCAGCGCCACCCTGATCATCAACCTGCGCGGGGATCAGACATGCTCTGTCTGCGACACCGGGACAACGCTGAACGACATCACACAGCCATCAGCGACAACACCTGATAAAAAGCGCTCGAACGCCGTCTGGATATTGCATGCCAGACAAACCTGCTTGCGCTGCCTCGACAGCGACGGCCCTGTGTTCGCCTGCCACAAGGTGATTGCCGATGCCCTGTTTTGGCGCTCACCTGAAAGAGAAACAAGATGTGTTACCGCTCAGCCATGGGGAACACCCAAGTCGGGTAACACGGGAACATTCCTGTCTGTTTCCTGAACCGCACTTTCGCCACAAATCAATCAAGCCATTGTTTTTCAAGGCATTTAAAAAGTTGGCACAGGTTCTGCTATCTCTCTTGCACAACAAAAATAAAAAAACATGCAGCAACCCAATAAAAACAAAACGTAACGGCTCTGACATAACAAGAACAACACGGACAGAGACGCAGCTAACAGATTTTTTTGGAGTGGACCCGCTTTACAGAGACTCTCCCTGGAGAATCTCGCAACCGGACAGAGAACAATAAAACTACCTTAAGGTAGCTGCAGAACCGGTTGGATCGTAATGCTGTGCAGGCATTGGATCAAAGTGAATCAGCGCTCAAAAAAATACGTTTGCTCTTGACCCCGTATGGGGGTCGCACAAGACGCTGTAAAGGGACAGGTCGCCAAAAACAACAACAGGCCGCCCTATAACAATAAAAAGAGCACGTGAACCACATTAAAGGAGAGCTCAGGCTCTCCTTTGTGCTTTCTGGCGTTCAGCCCGGCTTTCGCAATCCCTTTTGACTGACCGCAGACAGGAGCCAATCCTGCCCGAATCAGGAAGTCATGCACCAAAAGCAGGCCAAAACGTTCAGTTCAGAAAAAAAGGCACAGATCTGCATTGTAAATTCCACAGAACGTGTATTGTTCGCTCATGTTTACAAAGGTTCGCCGGTCAATGCGGCACTTTGGCACTACAGTAGTGGTCATAGCCTGCGTACCTCATCAGCACTTCTTTCCCAAGGGATTTAGTCATGCTCCGTTTTCTGCGCTTCGCTACCGTTATAGGTGGCCTGTGTTTAAGTGCGTCCGCTTTGGCGACCACTGTCGACCCCGCCACTTATGGCTATCCGCTGACTAACCCGTTTGAAGCGACCATTGCGACCACACCGCCCGATCTGCGCCCCGACCTGCCCGATGATGAAGACATCGACCAGGACGTTTACACCCTCAATCTGCACCCTGAGCGTGAATTCACGCTGCCGGACAACTTCTGGGCAGTGAAGAAACTGCACTACCGTCTGGCCAAGCAGGACCACGCCGCGCCACTGATCTTTCTGATCGCAGGCACAGGCGCGCCGTACAACAGCACCATCAATGAATTCCTGAAAAAACTGTATTACGGCGCGGGATATCACGTCGTGCAGTTATCGTCGCCTACCAGCTACGACTTCATGAGCTCGGCTTCACGCTTTGCAACACCCGGCATTTCCAAGGATGACGCAGAAGACCTGTACCGCGTAATGCAGGCCATCCGAGCCCAGCAGGCGCAACTGCCTGTCACCGACTATTACCTGACCGGTTACAGCCTTGGCGCACTCAACGCGGCGTTCGTCAGCCAGCTTGACGAAACCCGTCGCAGCTTCAACTTCAAGAAAGTGCTGCTGCTCAATCCTCCGGTCAACCTCTACACCTCGATCAGCAACCTCGACAAACTGGTGCAGACCAACGTCAAGGGCATCAACAACACCACGACGTTCTACGAACTGGTGCTGGCCAAGCTGACGCGTTACTTCCGCCAAAAGGGCTACATCGACCTCAACGATGCATTGCTGTTCGACTTTCAGCAGTCCAAGCAGCATCTGACCAACGAACAGATGGCGATGCTGATCGGTACCTCGTTCCGCTTCTCCTCGGCTGACATTGCGTTCACGTCCGACCTGATCAACCGTCGTGGCCTGATCACCCCGCCGAAGTTTCCGATCACCGAAGGCACCAGCCTGACGCCGTTCCTGAAACGCGCCCTGCAGTGTGATTTCGACTGCTACCTCACCGAACAAGTGATTCCGATGTGGCGCGCCCGCACAGATGGCGGCAGCCTGCTGCAACTTGTGGATCAGGTGAGCCTATATGCACTGAAGGATTACCTGCACAACAACACCAAGATTTCCGTCATGCACAACGCTGATGATGTGATTCTGGGCTCCGGTGATCTGGGCTTCCTGCGCAAGACCTTTGGCGATCGCCTGACCGTTTACCCTTACGGCGGCCATTGCGGCAACATCAATTACCGCGTCAACAGCGACGCCATGCTGGAGTTCTTCCGTGGCTAAACGTCTTTTACTCCTTGCCGCCCTGCTCTGCGCCGGTACGGTCAATGCCGCTGACGCGGATACCAGCAACAAAGCACAACATCCGGCTACCGTGGCCCGCCAGACGGACGCGGACGGGTTCACCCAACCGCTCAAGTCGTTGCAGTTCAACCCGGGGCTGGACCAGCGCGAATTCGAACGTGCGTCCATCAACGCGCTGGAAGTCTACGATCCGCTGGAATCCTGGAACCGCCGGGTCTACCACTTCAACTATCGCTTCGACGAGTGGGTGTTCCTGCCAGTCGTCAATGGCTACAAATACATCACCCCTGGCTTCGTACGCAGCGGCGTGAGCAACTTCTTCGCCAACCTGGGTGATGTGCCCAACCTGCTGAACAGCCTGTTCCAGTTCAAAGGCGAGCGTTCGCTGGAGACAACGGGGCGTCTGCTGCTCAACACCACCATCGGTGTCGCGGGTCTTTGGGACCCGGCGACCATGATGGGCCTGCCGCGTCAGAGTGAAGACTTCGGGCAGACGCTCGGCTTCTATGGCGTGCCTGCAGGTCCTTACCTGGTGCTGCCGCTGTTCGGTCCGTCGAACCTGCGTGATACAGGCGGCCTGTTGTTCGACTACACCGCCGAGACGGCGATCAATTTCCTGAACGTCGCTCAGGTCAGCAGCGACCACCCGGAAATCACCCTCCTGCGGGCCATTGACCGTCGCTATGTCACCAGCTTCCGCTACGGTCAGTTGAACTCGCCATTCGAATACGAAAAAGTCCGCTACGTGTACACCGAGTCACGCAAGTTGCAGATCGCCGAGTAAGCGAGACGCATCAAAAAATGGCCAGCCGGAGTTATCGGGCTGGCCTTTTTTTCGGCAATAATTTGTAGCTTGAAGCAGCCATAGCCCTTCCGGATAGCGATACATCGACTATTACGATCAGTTTCCCCGACTATTCGAACCCATCAATCGATTCTACAGGCATACCATGGTGTCCATTGTCATCTGACCGGGAGTGCTTTTTTCATGACTCAATTTCGTAAAGTGTTATCTGTCCACGCGGGCCGCCCCACTTCTGATGGTGCTGGTGTGCGTCTGACTCGAGTATTCGGCGGCCAGGGTGTAGAGCAGTTCGATCCGTTTCTGATGCTCGATGAATTCGGCTCGGAAAACCCGGACGAATACATCGCAGGCTTTCCGCCTCACCCGCATCGCGGCTTCGAGACAGTGACCTACATGCTCGAAGGGCGCATGCGTCACGAAGACCACATGGGCAATGTCGGCCTGCTGCAAAGCGGCGGCGTGCAATGGATGACCGCTGCTCGCGGCGTGATCCACAGCGAAATGCCCGAACAGGAAGCAGGCGCAATGCGTGGCTTCCAGCTCTGGCTGAACCTGCCGGGCAAGACCAAACTCGGCGATGCCGGCTATCAGGACATCCAGCCCGAAAACATCCCGCGCCTGACTACCCAGGCGGGCGTCGAGGTGGTGGTGATTGCCGGTGAATTCGACGACGGTCAGACAAGACAGCAAGGCGCAGTGCAGCGTCCGGATACCGAGCCGCTGTACTTCGACTTTCACTTGCCTGCTGGCGGCCAGATAAGCCCACGCCTGCCAGAAGGGCATCGTGCGTTGTTATACGTGTATGAAGGCAGTATCGACGTTGCAGGCAGCGACCAGTCCGTCAGCACCAGCCGCCTGGCGCGCCTCGCCGATGAAGGCGAGCTGCAAATCAGCAGTACCGAAGGCGCACGTGTTCTGCTGATTGCCGGCAAGCCATTGCGTGAACCAATCGTGCAATACGGGCCATTCGTGATGAATACCCGTGAAGAAATTGAAGAAGCTCTGCGTGATTTCAGAAATGATCGTCTGACCGCGTAACGCCGTTACCCCACGCAGCCCCAGATCCGCAAGGACCGCCAGCACCTTCCTTGCCGATCTGGCCATTCGAAACCCGCCACTGCGTGGGTCAGTCAAGGCGCAGAAAACGTTTCAACTCCGCGCCTTGGGCAATGGCATCGTGGCGACCCAGTTCGATCAGTTCGCTGCAGTAACCCGATTCGAACAACAGATAGCTCAGCACGCTTGCGCCGCTGGTCTTGGTTGCACCCGGCCCGCGCAGAAAGGTACGCAACGCCGGAGGCAATTCGCGGCGGTGGCGGGCGGCAATCTCATCAAGGGGTTGGCTCGGGGAAATCACCAGCACGTCCACCGGTGCCATCCCTGGCTGTCTGACCTGATCATCGGGCAGCATCGCACTGGCCATGTTCAGACGCTCAAGCAGTTCGATGTCGCTTTCCAGGTTGTCAATGAACGTGCTGTTGAGCATGTGGCCGCTGATCTGCGCCAGGCTCGGCTGTGCGCCCGTGGGTGGCCGCGGCGCAGGTCGCTTGGCTTGCAGCCCGCGTGGGTTGCCACTGACACCGACCACCAGTACACGGTTGGCCCCCAGGTGCAGCGCCGGGCTGATCGGCGCCGATTGGCGTACCGCGCCGTCACCGAAGTATTCATCCTCAAGCTTGATCGGCGCGAACAGCAAAGGTATGGCCGAGCTGGCCAGCAGATGTTCTACCGTCAACTGTGTCGGCCGGCCGATACGGCGATGTCTCAGCCATGGGTCAATGGTGCCTCGGCCCTGATAAAACGTGACTGCCTGCCCCGACTCATAACCAAACGCCGTGACCGCAACCGCGCGCAGATGGTGAGCATCAATGGCTTCATCGATACCGGACAGGTCCAGCCGCTCGGTAAGCAGGTCGCGCAGCGGCGAACTGTTGAGCAGCGCAACAGGGATGTTGCGGCCCATCCCGGTCAGGCTGCGGCCAAAAAATCGACCTGCCTGACGGATGACACCCGGCCAGTCACTGCGCAGCACCTGATGGCTGCGAAATGACTGCCAGAACTCGGTCAACTGATGGATGGCGATACGGAAATGCAGCGCACCGCTGGCCAGCTTCACGGCATTGATGGCCCCGGCGGACGTACCGACGATGACTGGAAACGGATTGGGTGCGCCAGGCGGAAGGAGGTCGGCGATGCCCGCCAGCACGCCAACCTGATAAGCAGCGCGGGCGCCACCACCTGACAGAATGAGCCCGGTAACGGGCTCTGCATCGCTTGCAATGGGAATCGCTACGGCAGGATCTGGCATCTACAACTGACCTCGGTGATCAACGACGCTTTTTATTTATGTTTGTTATATAGCTTCGGTTCACCGGCTGGTCGACTTTTAAAACGTCGATGAGCCCACAGATACTGTTCAGGACATTCAGTAACAACCCTTTCTACCCACTGATTGATGCGCAGGCAATCGGCTTCATCGCTTTCGCCCGGGAAATCCTGCAGTGGCGGATGAATGACCAGGCGATAACCGCTGCCGTCCGCAAGACGCTGCTGCGTAAACGGCACGACCCGTGCGCGCCCGAGCCGGGCAAACTTGCTGGTCGCGGTAACCGTCGCCGCCTGAATGCCAAACAACGGCACAAACACGCTTTGTTTGGCGCCGTAATCCTGATCCGGCGCATACCAGATAGCGCGACCAGCGCGCAGCAGCTTGAGCATACCGCGCACGTCCTCGCGCTCCACCGCGAGCGAATCCAGGTTATGGCGCTCACGACCGCGACGCTGTACGAAATCGAAGAGCGCATTGTTGTGCTCACGGTACATGCCATCGATGGTGTGCTGCTGGCCGAGCAGGGCCGCGCCGATTTCCAGAGTAGTGAAATGCAATGCCATCAGAATGACGCCCTCACCCTGCTGATGCGCACGCTGCAGGTGCTCCAGCCCCTCGATGTGGGCGAGCTTTGCCAGGCGCTTTCTGGACCACCACCAGCTCATGGCCATCTCGAAGAAGGCAATGCCGGTGGAGGCGAAGTTTTCCTTGAGCAATCGCTTGCGCTCGGCCGCCGACACGTGCGGGAAACAGAGTTCCAGGTTACGCGAGGCAATATATTTTCGATCAGTGGCTACGCGGTACATCAGTGCGCCCAGCAGCCGACCGATGAGCATCAGAACACGAAACGGCAACTGGACGATCAGCCACAGAAGCCCCAGCCCCAGCCACAGCGGCCAGAAACGGGGGTGAAGGAAACGGGCTTTAAAGCGCGGGCGATCCATTTGGGCTTCCGTCAGAACAAAGGCCGCGCATTCTACAACGGTTCGACCGGCTTGCGGCCTGCGGGCGTTCTCGTTATAAGTCTCGGCACTTTTAGCGACAAGCTGTTGTGTATACCCACCATGAGCCAGATTGAATCGCAGAACCCTGATCCCGTATTTCAGCTCAAGGGCAGCATGCTTGCCATCACTGTGATGGAGCTGGCCCGCACCAATCTTGAAGCGCTGGACCGTCAACTGGCGGCGAAGGTGGCTCAGGCCCCGAATTTTTTCAGCAACACACCGTTGATTCTGGCTTTGGACAAGCTCGCGCCGAACGAAGGCCCTGTCGACCTGCCGGGCCTGGTGCGCATCTGCCGTCAGCACGGTTTGCGTACGCTGGCAATCCGCGCCAACCGCATTGAGGACATCGCCGCAGCCATCGCTGTCGACCTGCCGGTACTGCCGCCCTCGGGCGCGCGCGAACGCGTGATCGACCCGGTCGAGGTCGAGGCACCGAAAATTCCTGAAAAACCACCCGAGCCGATCATCAAGCCGACCCGTATCATTACGGCGCCGGTACGGGGTGGCCAGCAGATTTATGCCCAGGGTGGCGATCTGGTTGTGGTCGCCCCTGTGAGTCCGGGTGCGGAACTTCTGGCCGATGGGAACATCCATGTTTACGGCCCAATGCGCGGCAGAGCACTGGCAGGCATCAAGGGCGACACGCGGGCACGGATTTTCTGCCAGCAGTTGAGTGCCGAGCTGATTTCCATTGCCGGGCAATACAAGGTGTCCGAGGACCTGCGCAGAGACCCTTTGTGGGGCTCGCCGGTACAAGTCAGCCTGTCCGGTGATGTGTTGAACATCATTCGTCTTTAACGGATACTGCCGCAATTTTCAAAGCATCTCTGATTCGTCGCGAAAACGTAGCAAAGGTTGTAGGAAATCCCGAGAAGTGTTGCTTCTTGGCAGGTTATTGACAAGAAAGCAGTAGCTTATGGCCACGCTTTCGATCATCAGCCTCCCGGTTTCCAGAAACTCTTCGACTAACGCCGCGTCAAGGGATGCTCTTCAGGGACTAAACGTCCTTTTCCTCTAGGGGTGATTCACCTTGGCCAAGATTCTCGTTGTTACATCCGGCAAGGGTGGTGTGGGCAAGACCACCACCAGCGCCGCTATCGGTACCGGCCTCGCACTGCGCGGCCACAAGACAGTCATCGTCGACTTCGACGTCGGCCTGCGTAACCTCGACCTGATCATGGGTTGCGAGCGTCGTGTCGTGTATGACTTTGTCAACGTGGTAAATGGCGAGGCCAATCTGCAACAGGCTTTGATCAAGGACAAGAAGATCGAAGGCCTGTTCGTGCTGGCAGCCAGCCAGACTCGTGACAAGGACGCACTGACCAAGGAAGGCGTCGAAAAAGTTCTGATGGAACTGAAAGAGTCGTTCGAATACATCGTCTGCGACTCACCTGCAGGCATCGAGACTGGCGCGCATCTGGCCATGTACTTCGCGGACGAAGCCATTGTCGTGACCAACCCTGAAGTGTCGTCGGTACGCGACTCCGACCGTATGCTGGGCCTGCTGGCGAGTAAATCGCGCCGCGCAGAAAACGGCGAAGACCCGATCAAGGAACACCTGCTGCTCACGCGCTACAACCCTGAACGTGTCAGCAAGGGCGAAATGCTCGGTGTGGAAGACGTCAAGGAAATCCTCGCAGTCACCCTGCTGGGCGTTATCCCTGAGTCCCAGGCCGTTCTGAAGGCCTCCAACCAGGGCGTTCCGGTCATTCTGGATGATCAGAGCGACGCCGGTCAGGCCTACAGCGATGCTGTTGACCGCCTGCTGGGCAAAGACCGGGAACATCGCTTCCTGGATGTGCAGAAGAAAGGATTCTTTGAACGTCTGTTCGGGGGTAATTAATGAATATTTTTGACTTCTTTCGTGACCGTAAAAAAGAAAGCACAGCTTCGGTAGCGAAAGAGCGTCTGCAGATCATCGTCGCCCACGAACGTGGCCAGCGGAGTACCCCGGACTACCTGCCTGCCTTGCAGAAAGAACTGGTGGAAGTGATCCGCAAGTACGTCAATATCGAGTCTGATCAGGTACAGGTCGCTCTGGAAAGCCAGGGCAGCTGTTCGATTCTGGAACTCAATATCACCCTGCCCGATCGCTGATCAGGCAATCGTCTGCGGCGGTATCGGCGTGCTCCTGCGGGAGTGGCGCCCATACCGCCGTTGGCGTTTCTAGCGTTTCGAGGCCGTTGCATGCCGTTGTCGAACATCCGCATCATTCATCAGGACGCTGCTGTTCTGGTGATCGATAAGCCAACCCTGCTGCTTTCCGTCCCCGGCCGTGCCGATGACAACAAGGATTGCCTGATTACCCGCCTGCAGGAAAACGGTTACCCCGAAGCCCGGATCGTCCATCGGCTGGACTGGGAAACCTCGGGCATCATTCTGCTCGCTCGCGATGCTGACACGCACCGTGAACTGTCGCGCCAGTTTCATGACCGCGAAACCGAAAAAGCCTACACCGCTTTGTGTTGGGGCCATCCGACGCTGGACAGCGGCAGTATCGATCTGCCGTTGCGCTACGACCCGCCGACCAAACCGCGCCACGTGGTTGATCACGAGGCGGGCAAGCACGCCCTGACGTTCTGGAAGATTGTCGAACGTTACGATACCCATTGCCGGGTCGAGCTCACGCCGATCACCGGTCGCTCGCATCAATTGCGCGTGCACATGCTGTCGATCGGGCATCCTTTACTCGGCGACGGGCTGTATGCCCATCCTGAAGCGCTCGCGGCCTACCCGCGTCTGTGTCTGCACGCCAGCATGCTGAGCTTCACTCACCCGGTCTCGGGCGAGCGCCTGACGTTCAATTGCCCCGCGCCGTTCTGATCCACCTGCGTGCTGTCTCGCCGAGTGCGTGAGGCAGCGATGAGGCCAATGCGGTAAACTCGCGCCACTGCTGTCTGGAGCTAGTTATGCGCGAAGAGTTGAACAAAGGCCTCATCGATTTCCTGAAGGCGTCCCCTACCCCTTTCCATGCCACCGCCACTCTGGTGCAACACCTCGAAGCCGCTGGTTTTCAGCGTCTGGACGAGCGTGACACGTGGTCGGTTGAAACCGGCGGCCGGTATTACGTTACCCGTAACGACTCCTCCATCGTCGCGTTCCGGATGGGCCGACAGTCACCCTTGACCGGCGGCATCCGCATGGTCGGTGCCCACACCGACAGCCCGTGCCTGCGCGTCAAACCGCAACCGGAATTGCAGCGTCAGGGTTTTTGGCAACTGGGTGTCGAAGTCTACGGCGGCGCACTGCTGGCGCCGTGGTTCGACCGCGACCTGTCGCTGGCCGGGCGAGTGACTTTCCGTCGTGATGGCAAGGTAGAAAGTCAGTTGATCGACTTCAAGCTGCCGATTGCGATCATTCCCAACCTAGCCATTCACCTCAACCGCACCGCCAACGAAGGTTGGGCCATCAACGCCCAGAACGAGTTGCCGCCGATCCTTGCGCAAGTAGCCGGTGATGAGCGAGCGGACTTCCGCGCGCTGCTCACCGACCAACTGGCCCGCGAGCATGGTCTGAATGCCGACGTGGTGCTTGATTACGAGCTGAGTTTCTACGACACCCAGAGCGCTGCGGTGGTGGGTCTCAACGGTGACTTCCTCTCCGGCGCCCGCCTGGACAACCTGCTGTCATGCTTCGCTGGCCTGCAAGCCCTACTGAACACTGACAGCGACGAAACTGTGCTGCTGGTCTGCACTGACCACGAAGAAGTCGGCTCGTCGTCCACTTGCGGTGCAGATGGCCCGATGCTGGAGCAGATCGTTCAGCGCCTGCTGCCGAGCAGCGAGGACTACGTACGCACCATCCAGAAATCACTGCTGATCTCGGCCGACAACGCGCATGGGGTACACCCCAACTACGCAGACAAGCACGATGCCAACCACGGCCCGAAACTCAACGCCGGGCCGGTGATCAAGGTCAACAGCAACCAGCGTTATGCCACCAACAGCGAAACGGCCGGTTTCTTCCGCCACCTGTGCATGGCTGAAGAAGTCCCGGTACAAAGCTTCGTGGTGCGTAGCGACATGGCCTGCGGTTCGACCATAGGGCCGATCACCGCCAGCCATCTGGGTATTCGTACGGTCGACATCGGCCTGCCGACGTTTGCCATGCACTCGATCCGCGAACTGGCCGGCAGCCACGACCTGGCGCACTTGGTCAAGGTATTGAGCGCGTTCTACGCCAGCCACGAGCTGCCTTGAGCCACTGAAGCCGGGCAGAACGCTCGCAGACACGTCTGTTGTGTGCGAGCGATATCGGCAGCCTGTCAAGGGTGTCAGCTCCTCCAGTGCCATGACCCAACCCGTCCAGACTCACGAGTGTCCGAGTCATGGTGGTGAATGTCATGGACACTTTCCATTCGATGCTGATGATCATCGTCGAGTTGATGTAGACGGTCGGCTTTAATTATCGGGAACAGGCTGCTTTCAAGATTCTCGAAAGGCTTGTCTGACGCCGTCAGATATCGCGCACCATCGCGCTGACGTGAATCGCGTCGTGGCGCCAGTATTCCAGATCGCAGTCGATCAACCGCTCGTTCTGGTCATGGTTGATGCGCGCAATGCGCAGGCCAGGGCTGCCCAGCGACACCTTGAGGGCTGACGCCGCGTCGGCATGCAAGGCGGTAGGCATCACATCGAAACGTACCTGTCCGTAACGCAGGTCATAACAGCGCGCATACAGCTCGGTGAGCGACTCATTAAGGTCGTGCTCAAGAATGCCGGGGAAGAATTCCGGTTTCAGGTAGTGCTCCACATACAACACCAACCGCTGATCGATACGCCTGGCCCGGCAAATCTGAATCACGCTGGACAACGCCGGTAGCCCAAGCATCTCGCAGATCATCGCTGACGCCGGTTGCAAGCGAGCCGACAGGACCTGGGTCTGCGCAACTCGCCCCTGGGCCGACACCATGGCGTGAAAATGACTGCGACGAATCAGGTCGTACGCCAGTCGCGGCGGCGATATGAACCAGCCGCGCCGTTCCTCTCGATACACAAGCCCTTGCGCCTCCAACTGCACCAGTGCCTCACGCAGCGTAATGCGGGTGGTGTCGAAAACCTCGCTCAACTTGCGCTCGGCAGGCAGCTTGCTGCCCGGTGGCAACAGACCGTGTTCGATCTGCTCCTGCAACGCATGACAAATAGTTGTTACCGCTCGTGGCACATCTTCGCGCATGTTCGCACCTATCTGGTCTAGACCAGTGCACCTTCGTGGCATGCCCTGATGCCGCCAACGCCCTTTCAGCTGTCGTCGCAAGCCTAGGCCGGCTGTGTGACTGTCGTGTGACAAGGTGCTTCACGATCCATGCCAACCCCCTCGAAAACACCGCGCAAGCCCTTGAGATACAGGCACTTTGCAATGGTCTACGCTTAGCCCGCAACCCGCCAGAAATGCAGGCAGATTGGAATCAATTTCCACGCGCGACACGAAAATGTCATGCAACTGGCCTAACTTGGCTCAGGTATTGCTGATCTAGACCAAACCATCCGCAACGAACACTTCAGTAAAGAAGTGCACTAGGAGCTTCGAATGAAACATCTTTTGTTGGCATCACTCCTCGGTTCAGCCATTGCCATGAGCACGGCAGCCATGGCTGCGGACACAGACCTCAAGACACTGGAAGCAGCTGCCAAGACTGAAGGCGCAATCAACAGCGTCGGCATGCCGGATGACTGGGCGAACTGGAAAGGCACCTGGACCGACCTGGAAGCCAAGTACGGTCTCAAGCACATGGACACCGACATGAGTTCGGCGCAGGAAGTGGCCAAGTTCGATGCGGAAAAAGACAACGCCAGCGCCGACATCGGTGACGTGGGCGCAGCCTTCGGCCCCATCGCCGCGGCCAAAGGTGTGACCCAACCCTACAAGCCAAGCACTTGGGATCAAGTCCCGTCCTGGGCCAAGGACACGGACGGCCACTGGGCGCTGGCCTACACTGGCACCATTGCGTTCATCGTCAACAAGAAGTTGCTGCACGGCTCTGACGTGCCTAAAAGCTGGGCCGACCTCAAGACTGGCAAATACAAGGTGTCGATCGGTGACGTAAGCACAGCGGCACAAGCGGCCAATGGCGTGCTGGCCGCGTCTTTCGCGATGAAGGGCGACGAAACCAATATCGAACCGGGCCTGCAACTGTTCACCGAACTGGCCAAACAGAAACGCCTGTCGCTGGCCAACCCGACCATTCAGACCATCGAGAAAGGTGAAGTGGAAGTCGGCGTGGTCTGGGACTTCAATGGCTTGAGCTACAAGGCCAAGATGGCTAACCCGGATGACTACGTGGTGCTGATCCCATCGGACGGCTCGGTGATTTCCGGTTACACCACGATCATCAACAAATACGCCAAGCACCCGAACGCAGCCAAATTGACGCGCGAATACATCTTCAGCGACGCGGGTCAGATCAACCTGGCCAAAGGCAATGCGCGTCCGATCCGTGCCGAGCACGTCACGCTGCCTGACGACGTGAAGGCCAAGCTGCTGCCAAACGAGCAGTACAAGAACGTGACGCCGATCAAGAACCCGGCGGCCTGGGAAAAGACTTCCAAGTCCCTGCCTCAAAAGTGGAACGAGCAAGTCATCATCGAGATGAACTGATTCCTCCAGCGCCTCATGGATGAAGTCGCCCCCACAGGTTGTGTAACCCCTTACGCAGTCTGTGCGGGCGAGCCGCTCTGCCCACCAAGGGTCCTGTCATAACCTTCGCCCAAGCGAGTCGCCCATGAAACACAACGTCATCCTGATTGTGCTCGATGGCCTGAACTACGAAGTGGCACGCCATGCAATGGGCCATCTTCAGGCGTACCACGATGCCAATCGTGCCGCGCTATACAAGCTGGAATGCGAGCTGCCAGCGCTTTCCCGCCCTTTGTACGAATGCATCATGACCGGCGTCGCGCCGATCGACAGCGGTATCGTTCACAACAACGTTTCACGCCTCTCGAACCAGCGCAGCGTGTTTCATTACGCACGCGACGCAGGTTTGACCACAGCTGCCGCGGCCTACCATTGGATCAGCGAGCTGTACAACCGCACCCCGTTCGACGCTGCCCGCGACCGGCACACAGACGCACCCGAACTGGCTATCCAGCACGGGCTGTTTTACTGGGTCGACCATTACCCGGACTCGCACCTGTTTGCCGATGCCGAGAGCTTGCGGCTCAAGCATGCGCCAAACTTTCTGTTGATCCACCCCATGAACATCGACGACGCCGGGCACAAGCACGGTCTCGACACGGCGCAATACCGTAACAGCGCCCGAAGCGCGGACATCATCCTGGCCGATTACCTGCAGCGCTGGCTGGATGCGGGTTATCAGGTACTGGTCACCGCTGACCACGGCATGAACAACGACCGCTCGCACAATGGTCTGCTGCCAGAGGAACGCGAGGTGCCGCTGTTCGTATTCGGCGATGCATTCAACTTCAACGTGGATGCCAAGCCTCGACAGACCGAACTCTGCGGCACGATCTGCGAGCTGCTGGGCGTGCCTCACGATAAACCCGTGTGCCGGGGGATACTCAAGTGACCACCTTCACTCGTGGCAAATGGCTGGCGCTGCTGTGCATGGTGCCTTTTGCACTGTTCTTCATCGTGTTTCAGATCGCCCCGCTCGGCTGGGTGGCGATCCACAGCCTGCAAAGCGACAGCGGTTGGGGCTGGGAAAACTTCAGCAAGGCGTTCAGTTCGCGCTTTTACCGTCAGGCCATGCAGTTCAGTCTGGAGATCAGTTTCTGGTCGAGTCTGTTCGGGATCATTATTTCGATTCTGGGTGCTTACTCACTGCGCAAGGTGAACTCGCGCCTGCGCGACTTCGTCAATTCGTTCGCCAACATGACCAGCAATTTTGCCGGTGTCCCCCTGGCGTTCGCGTTCATCATCCTGTTGGGGTTTAACGGCGCACTGACCTTGATTCTCAAGGATGTCGGGATCATCGACGACTTCAACCTGTACTCCAAAACAGGCCTGATCATTCTCTACACCTACTTTCAGATCCCGCTGGGCGTATTGCTGCTCTACCCGGCGTTCGATGCCGTTCGCGAGGACTGGAACGAATCGGCTGCCTTGTTGGGCGCCAGCAACTTCCAGTTCTGGCGGTACATCGGCCTGCCGGTATTGACCCCGGCGTTGCTGGGCACCTTCGTGATTTTGCTGGCCAATGCACTGGGGGCTTATGCCACGGTGTATGCGTTGACCACCGGCAACTTCAACGTCCTCCCAATCCGCATCGCAGCCATGGTTGCGGGCGACATCACCCTCGATCCAAACATGGCCAGCGCTCTGGCGATGATTCTGGTGGGGCTCATGACACTGGTCACAGTGGTCCATCAGTGGCTATTGAGAAGGAGCTACCATGTCACGCGTTGAAAAAGGGCCCGCTGGGGTTTACCACAAGACCGTGGTGTATCTGCTGTTCCTGGTGCTGCTGTTGCCGCTGGCTGGCACTTTCCTGTATTCGATTTCCACCAGTTGGTCGGCCACCATTCTGCCCAGCGGCCTGACCTTCAAATGGTACGTGGCGCTGTGGAGCGATCCGCGATTCCTGGCGGCTTTCAGCCAGTCGCTGCTGGTCTGCGTGGGCGCCTTGATCCTCTCGGTGGTGCTGATCCTGCCACTGCTGTTTGTGGTGCATTACCACTTTCCGCGCCTCGACGGGCTGATGAACATCCTGATTCTGCTGCCCTTCGCGGTGCCACCGGTGGTGTCCTCGGTGGGTCTGTTGCAGCTCTACGGCTCAGGACCGATGGCGATGGTCGGCACACCCTGGATTCTGATCGGCTGCTACTTCACGGTAGCCCTGCCCTTCATGTACCGCGCCATTACCAACAACCTGCAAGCAATCAACCTGACCGATCTGATGGACGCTGCCCAGTTGCTCGGCGCCAGCACCTGGCAGGCTGCCTTCATCGTGGTGCTGCCGAACCTGCGCAAAGGTCTGATGATTGCCCTGCTGCTGTCGTTTTCCTTTCTGTTTGGCGAATTTGTCTTCGCCAACCTGCTGGTGGGTACCCGCTACGAAACCCTTCAGGTCTACCTGAACAACATGCGTAACAGCAGTGGGCACTTCAACAGTGCGCTGGTGATTTCCTACTTCCTCTTTGTGCTGGTGCTGACCTGGGCCGCCAACCGACTGAACAAGGACAAAGACTGAAATGAGTTTTGTCAGCATTGAAAACCTGCAGAAAAGCTACGCCAGCACCGCCGTGTTCAGTGACATCAACTGCACCATAGCGAAAGGCGAGTTCGTTACCCTGCTCGGCCCTTCGGGCTGCGGCAAATCCACGCTGCTGCGCTGCATCGCTGGCCTGACCTCGGTCAACAGCGGACGCATTCTGCTCGATGGCCAGGACCTGGTACCGCTTACTCCGCAAAAACGCAGCATCGGTATGGTGTTTCAGAGCTATGCGCTGTTTCCCAACATGACTGTGGAGCAGAACGTAGCCTTTGGCCTGCGCATGCAGAAGGTCAGCGCCGAAGAGAGTCAGGCGCGTGTTGCCGAAATTCTCAAGATGGTCGAGTTGCACGATTTCGCCAAACGCTACCCGCATCAGTTGTCCGGCGGACAGTGCCAGCGTGTTGCCCTTGCCCGTTCGCTGGTCACGCGGCCGCGCCTGTTGTTGCTCGACGAACCTCTGTCGGCGCTGGATGCACGGATTCGCAAACACCTGCGCGAACAGATCCGCGCCATCCAGCGCGAACTGGGCCTGACCACGATATTCGTCACCCATGATCAGGAAGAAGCGCTGACCATGTCGGACCGCATTTTCCTGATGAACCAGGGCCGTATCGTCCAGAGCGGCGACGCTGAAACCCTGTACACCGCACCGGTGGACGTTTTTGCCGCAGGTTTCATCGGTAACTACAACTTGCTGGAACCTGACGCCGCGACCCGTCTGATGCAGCGCCCGATCAACAGCCGCATCGCCATCCGCCCCGAATCCATTCAACTGAGCCTGACAGGCGAACTGGAAGGTGAAGTGCGCAGTCATAGCCTGCTCGGCAACGTCATCCGCTACCGGGTTCAGGCCCGAGGCGTGGAATTGGTGGTCGACGTACTGAACCGCAGCGCGGATGATCTGCATCCCGATGGCCGCCGTGTGACGCTGAACATTGAACCCTCGGCGCTCTGTGCCCTGGATTGAGCAAGGCCGGCTGGCCTCCACCTGATTCAACAACCTCTAGGAGGAGCAAATGGCTCTAGCAATTTTCGACCTGGACGAAACCCTGATCGGCGGCGACTGCGCGACGCTGTGGAGCGAGCAGATGGGCCGCCTGGGCTGGGTCGATCCGGTCTCGTTCATGCAACGCAATGACGAACTGATGGCCGCCTACAGTGCAGGTCAACTGGCGATGGAAGACTACATGGCGTTCAGCCTTGAACCCATGGCGGGACGCACGCCGGAAGAAATCGATCATCTGGTCGGGCCGTGGGTTGAAGACTTCATCGAACCGATCATCTACAGCGATGCCTGTAAATCCATCGCGCAGCACCGTGCCAAGGGCGATCGTATCCTGGTGATATCTGCGTCGGGTGTGCATCTGGTCAAACCCATCGCCGAGCGCCTGGGCATCGACGAAGTGCTGGGGATCGAGCTGGACGTGCAACACGGCGTTTACACCGGCGGCACGGTCGGCGTGCTGACTTACCGCGAAGGCAAGATCACCCGCCTGATGGAGTGGCTGGATGCCGAAGGGGAAAACCTTGAAGGTGCGAGTTTTTACTCGGACTCGCGAAATGACCTGCCGCTGCTGCTCAGGGTCGACCACCCGCATGTCGTGAACCCGGACGCCGTGCTGCGCGAGCACGCCGAGACGGCTGGCTGGCCGGTGCACAGCTGGAACTGAACAGGCGCGCGCCAAAAAAAAGCGGCCCCTCGGATTACCCCGGGGACCGCTATCTTTTTTTCAGGCGCTGATCACACCAGACTTTCGTCGATCACCAGCACAATCTTGCCCGACACCTGATTGGTGGCCAACTCTTCGAACGCCGCTTCGGCGTCGTTGATCGAAAAAGTTTTCGCCAATTGGGGGTTCAGGCGGCCTTCCGTGAACAACGGCCAGACGTGCTGACCCAGGTCACGCAGCAAATCAGCCTTGAACGTTTCGTCGCGGCTGCGCAGCGTCGAGCCCATCAGCTGTATCCGCTTGCCCAACACCTGCGCCAGATCGACCTTCGCGTCCCGACCGCCCATCACACCGATCAGCACCCAGCGGCCGTCCAGAGCCAGCAGCTTGACGTTCAACTCCGCGTAATTAGCGCCGACCGGATCAAGGATGACATTGAACGGGGCAAAGTCATTCAGCGCTTCAAGACTTTCGCTGCGTACCACTCCGCCCTGGGCACCCAGCGCAACGCAGTAGTTCAAGCGCTCAGTCGAACCGACACTGACCCAGACCGGGTTGCCGAACGCTTTGCAAAGCTGAATACCCGCTGAACCAACTCCACTTGCACCCGCGTGCAGCAAGACTTTTTCACCCGCCTTCAAACCTGCGAGCTGAAACAGATTCAGCCAGGCCGTGGCATACACCTCCGGAATAGCTGCTGCCTCGTGCAACGACAGGCCTTCCGGAACGGGCAGCACATGGCGAGCATCGACCACCACTTCTTCGGCCATCGCCCCGCCCGCCAGCAGCGCGCAAACCCGGTCGCCGACCAGCCAGGACGTGCCTGGACCGACTTCCGCGATCACGCCCGAGCACTCAAGCCCCAGCACCGAGGTAACGCCTGCAGGCGGTGGATACATGCCTGCACGCTGTAACAGATCGGCCCGATTCAAACCCGCCGCAGCGACTTTGATACGAACCTGCCCCACATCAAGGGCCGGACTTGGCTCCTCGACCCATTCCACGTGTCCTTCAACGCCTTGCAATGCCTTCACAGTGCCTCCATAGTGAGTCCAGACTGAGCCCGTGGCTGTTTGCCCGGGCTTTTGCATTATGCGGCCGGGTCCAAAGGAACCGGCGACCTCAAAGACGGCCTAATATGCGTTATCAATTGTCCTCGCGTCGAATCAGCATGAAGCAACTATTCCCTGGTACCGCCCTTGCACTGTTTGTCGGCCTGAGCGTTTTGCCGATGTCAGCCAGCACTTTTGCCGCCAACAGCTGGGATAACCTTCAGCCGGACCGCGATGAAGTGATTGCCAGCCTCAACGTCGTTGAGTTGCTGAAGCGACATCACTACAGCAAGCCGCCCCTTGACGACAAGCGGTCAGCGATCATCTATCAGAGCTACATCAAGCAATTGGACCCTTCGCGAAGCTATTTCATGGCCAGCGATATTGCCGAATTCGACAAGTGGCAGTTCCAGTTTGATGATTTCCTGAAGAGCGGCGATCTGAACCCGGGCTTCACCATCTACAAACGTTACCTGGACCGCATCAAGGCGCGTCTGGACTTCGCCCTGGCCGAATTGGGTAAAGGGGTCGACAAGCTCGACTTCAATACCAAGGAAACCCTGCTGGTCGACCGCAAGGACGCCGCTTGGGCCAAAGACACCGCCGAACTGGACGAACTGTGGCGCAAGCGCGTCAAGGATGAAGTTCTGCGCCTGAAGATCGCGGGCAAAGACCCGGCGAAGATTCAGGAAACGCTGACCAAGCGCTACAAGAATCAACTGGCCCGTCTTAATCAGACACGCGCCGAAGATATCTTCCAGGCGTACATCAACACCTTCGCCATGTCGTACGATCCGCACACCAACTACCTGTCGCCTGACAGCGCGGAAAACTTCGATATCAACATGAGCCTGTCGCTGGAAGGCATCGGCGCCGTGTTGCAGAGCGATAACGACAACGTGAAGATCGTGCGTCTGGTGCCAGCAGGTCCCGCCGCCAAGACCAAGCAGGTCGCTCCGGCTGACAAGATTGTCGGCGTCGCCCAGGGCGACAAGGAAATGGTCGATGTGATTGGCTGGCGCCTGGATGAAGTGGTCAAGCTGATCCGTGGTCCGAAAGGCTCCGTGGTTCGTCTGGAAGTCATTCCGGCCAGCAATGCACCCAACGACCAGACCAGCAAGATTGTCGCCATCACTCGCGAAGCGGTGAAACTCGAAGAGCAGGCAGCGAAGAAATCGATCCTGCACCTCAAGCAGGACGGCAAGGACTACAAGCTGGGCGTTATTGATATCCCGGCGTTCTATCTGGACTTCAAGGCCTACCGTGCTGGCGATCCTGAATACAAGAGCACCACGCGTGACGTGAAGAAACTGCTGACCGAGCTGCAGGCCGAGAAGGTCGATGGCGTGGTGCTGGATCTGCGCAACAACGGCGGCGGCTCGTTGCAGGAAGCCACCGAGTTGACCAGCCTGTTTATCGACCGCGGCCCAACCGTGCTGGTGCGTAACGCGGACGGCAAGGTCGATGTGCTCGAAGATGAAGCCAAGGGCGCCTTCTACAAAGGTCCGATGGCGCTGCTGGTCAACCGCCTCTCTGCCTCGGCGTCGGAAATCTTCGCGGGCGCCATGCAGGATTACCATCGTGCTCTGGTCATCGGTGGTCAAACGTTCGGTAAAGGCACCGTGCAGACCATTCAGCCGCTGAACCACGGCGAACTGAAACTGACACTGGCCAAGTTCTACCGGGTTTCCGGACAGAGCACCCAGCATCAGGGCGTCGTGCCGGACATCACTTATCCGTCGCTGATCGACACCAAGGAAATCGGTGAGAGCGCGCTGCCTGAAGCCATGCCATGGGACAGCATCAAGCCAGCCATCAAGCCCGCGGTCGATCCGTTCAAGCCGTTCCTGGCACAGTTGCAGGCACGCCATGAGTCGCGTTCTGCCAAGGATGCCGAGTTCGTCTTCATCGAAGACCGTCTTGCGCTGGCCAAGAAGCTGATGAGCGAGAAAACCGTCAGCCTCAATGAAGCCGATCGCCGTGCCGAACATGCATCCATCGAAGGCAAGCAACTCGCACTGGAAAACACCCGTCGCAAAGCCAAGGGCGAAGAACCGCTCAAAGAGCTGAAGAAAGAAGACGAGGACGCGCTTCCGGTCGAAGACGAGAAAACCAAGCCAGAGGACGATGCGTATCTCGCTGAAACAGGTCGAATCCTGATCGACTACCTGGGCCTGAGCGCATCGGTGGCCAAGAAATAAAACTGACAGGCTGATGGGGTGGCTAATTAGCAGCAACCGTCATCAAACAGTCATGAAGCTGTCGTGAAATATGGGGTTGAATCGCATTTGCGTTCAGCCCTTTTTTATTGCCATAGAGATGACCATGACCGCAGCCGAACAGTTGAGCGCACTGAGTTCCATTCTGGCTCGTCGTGACTTGCACAGCTTGTTCCAGCCCATCGTCTCGTTGTCGGAGCGACGCATCCTGGGCTACGAAGCCCTGACACGTGGCCCATCCAACAGCGCACTGCATTCGCCGCTCAATCTGTTTGCCGTGGCCCGCCAGGCGGGTCGCCTGAGCGAACTGGAGCTGACCTGCAGAGAAAGTGCCTGTCGTCGTTTCAGCCAGCAAAAGCTGCCTGGCAAACTGTTCCTCAATGTCTCGCCCGAATCGCTGCTCGAAACATCACACCCGCCAGGCCGAACGCTTGAAATGCTGCGTCGTTACAACATCGCGCCAAACAATGTGGTGATCGAGCTGACAGAACAGATGCCGACCGATGATTTCGATCTGTTGTACAAAGCCCTGCATCATTACCGTGATATGGGGTTTTCCATCGCGCTGGACGATCTGGGCGCGGGTTATTCGGGGCTGCGCCTGTGGTCTGAGTTGCGGCCCGACTACGTGAAGATCGACCGGCACTTTATCGACGGCATTCATCAGGATGCGGTGAAACGCGAGTTCGTCGGTTCCATGCTGCACATGGCGAAAGCATCCCGAGCCATTGTCATTGCCGAAGGCATTGAGCTGGCTGAAGAGTTGGCAACACTAAAAGACATGGGCGTGGACCTGGTGCAGGGTTATCTGCTCGCTCGTCCTCAGGAACGCCCGCCACGCGACACACGTAACATGCTGCCCGATACCGAGGCCGCCATTGCCTCCTTGAATGAAGACGTTGCAGACCTGAGCGCCCTGCTCAACCCGCAGCCGTCGGTCAGCCAGAACACGCCCACTGCAGAGGTGCTTGAAGCATTCCGCAAACAGGCCAACCTCAATTCGCTCGCGGTATTGGACGAGCACGAACGGCCTTGCGGCATCGTGCACCGGCATTCACTGTCCGAGGCGCTGCTCAAGCCCTTTGGCACCGAGTTGTTTGCCCGCAAACCGATCAGCCGCCTGATGAGTGAAGATTTTCTGGCAGTCGAAGTCAGCCAGTCGTTGCAGCAGGTCAGCCGATTGCTCACCAGCCGTGCGCGTCAGCGAATCGAAGAAGACTTCATCATCACGCTCAATGGTGCCTACCTGGGCCTGGGACGGGTGATCGATGTGTTGAAGCTCATCACCGAACTGAAGATTCAGCAGGCGCGCTACGCCAATCCGCTGACCCTGTTACCTGGCAATGTGCCCATTCAGCAATGCCTGACACGCCTGCTGCAGCAACAGCGCGAATCGATGATCTGCTACGTGGACATCGACAGCTTCAAGCCTTTCAACGATATCTACGGCTATGCCCGGGGCGATGAAGTATTGCTGTGCCTGGCGCAATGTCTGAACGACCGAGTCGATCCCAGCCGGGATTTTGTGGGACATATCGGCGGAGATGATTTCCTGATGGTGCTGGGCTTTGATGAGTGGAAAAAGCGCCTGCACATCCTGCTCGATGACTTCCAGAACCAGTGCCGCCGCTTCTATCGCGCAGAGCATCTGGAAGCAGGTTGTTTTGTGGGGCTGAATCGCCAGGGACAACGTCAGGAGTTCCCGTTGCTCTCGCTGTCGATTGGCGTGGTGCACCTGCGCGAAGAAAGCTGTAACCAGGTCAACGCCAGCCAGCTCGCCGACCTGGCATCACAGGCCAAACACTTCGCCAAGGATGTCGCGGGTGCCAGCATCCACGTGCTGGACTCAACCCGGCTGGATTTGCTGGCGAGCGCCTGAGAGCGTCGGCCGATGACCGCACTGAGTCAGTAACTCGCTATTGGACTTCTACTTCGGGATAGCTGTATTCGAACACCCGCACCACTTCTGAAGCATGCCAGGAGGCAGCGGCCACACCATCGGATGGGCCGCAAAATCGGCCCAGACGTTCGGCACATTCAAAAAAACCGGGACGTGGAAGACGGCTCGCGCCTTGGCTGATCACCAACGAGCTGCGCAGAGGCTGCTCGGCACGAGCGTCCAGGGCGGCCAAATGCTCAAGGGCCGCCGTCAGGGTCTGCATGGCAGGGCTGGGCAGTTGCAGTCGCTCCAGCAAGGCTCGATAGGTCACCAGATGACGTTGACGGCGTGCATGATTCAGCTCACCCAACAGCCCTTCCCAGTGCTGTCGGCTGATGCGCACGCTCACGACTCACTCTTCCAGCCGGGTACACCCAGCTCCCATGCAAGGCTGCGCTTGATCGCGGCGTCAGGCTGACGGGTGCCGCTTTCAATCAACTCCAGGTAAGACGGACTGATGCCGACCGCGCGCGCCAGGCTGGCGACTTCAAGGCCCTTGGCGGAGCGCAATGCCCCCAACTGGTCGAAGCCTGGATATTCAACCTCTGCAACCGGAGCGCCCGGTTGAGCGGCCGCGCGAGGCTTTTCAGCAAGACCTGCTGCTTTGAGCAGGGCTTGATACTGGGCCCAGGGAAGCACCGCGTATTCCGGTTCTCCGTCACGAGATATCACTTGAAGATCCATAGACTCCCCTTTCACGCCAAGGCCAAATGCTGGATGTGCTTACTCCATATGCTGGCATCTTAACAGCGGAACGCTACGGCTTGTGTCAAACCTGTAACACTTAAGCCCTTCCCTTCTCTTTCTCCAGCAACGCCTGCGTTTCGGGCAATTGTTCGACCACAACCAGTTTTTCCGGCGGCTGCTGCTCGCGCCAGGCGCGAAACGCATCAAGCTCATCCGTCAGATGCTTCATGACCCAGGCCAGAACCGCAATGTCGTCAAACATGCCGAGCCCTGGAATCCAGTCAGGTATGGCATCAAGCGGGCTGAGGAAATACATGAGACCTGCGACGATGGACACAATCGCCTTGGGGCTTATGTCCCGGTATTCGCCGCGCCAGTACGCCAGGCACAGCGACTGGAGCAGACGCAAGTCGTCTTTGAACTTGCCCAACCGGCTGCCCTCGCTGGAGCCTTTGCGCGCCACGGCAAACAAAAGGCCCGGAAGCCGTCCCGCCGCAATCAAGCGCCGGGCACCAGGCAGGTAACGAATCAGGTTCCACGGTGCTTTCATATTCACTCCCGTTGAGCAAAGGTTGTTTCGATGCAGGGCACGATACACAGCCGTCTTGAGGATCAAGTCCTTGAAGGCCTTTTCACTTCAAGTGACCTTCCATAAGAGGGCCAGGGACAAGGTTCGTCTCAAGGTTATCCACATTAATTGTGGATAACCTTGTGAACAGCCGTCTTTTTTGTTCATGAACAGCCCGTTTTACGGGGCTCGAAGTCAAATCGGGCGTTTTTTACTCACAAAAAAAACCCATCAAATCGTTGACTTGGACGCCCCGTTGAGCTGTATCGCTTATCCAGTCAGACTGTCGGACAATCTGCCGACAAGCCCGCTGAACTTCATGACCAGGCTCACGATAGTAGTGGGACTGTGCAGATGGCCAAGCGTTCGGGAAATAGACCACACACAAAAACGCCCTGTCGAGACAGGGCGTTTTCAGTAGCCGGGTGTAACGTTACTTCTTGGCTGGAGCCGATGCAGCTGGAGCCGATTCTTCTTCGTCAGCATCAGGTGCTGGCGCAGCAGCCGGGTCCTTGATGCCAAGCAGTTCCAGGTCAAAAACCAGAACCGAGTTGGCAGGGATCATCGGGCTCGGGCTCTGAGCACCGTAAGCCAGATCGCTCGGGATGAAGAGCTTGATCTTCTCGCCAACGTGCATCAATTGCAGGCCTTCGACCCAACCAGGGATCACGCCGCCAACCGGCAGATCAATCGGGCTGCCGCGCTCGACGGAGCTGTCAAACACCTTGCCGTCAGTCAGCTTGCCTTCGTAGTGAACAGTCACCACATCGGTCGGCTTGGGCTGAGCGCCGTCAGCTTTCTTGATGATCTGGTATTGCAGGCCGGACGCAGTGGTCACTACGCCGTCCTTCTTGCCGTTTTCTTCGAGGAATTTCTTGCCAGCAGCTGCCGACTCTTCGCTCATCTTGGCCAGACGCTCTTCAGAACGCTTTTGCAGCGCCGAGAAGGCTTCTACCAACTCTTCATCTTTGAGCTTCTGATCTTTCTTGCCGACAGCGTCTTCGATACCCAATGCCACAGCTTTGGAATCCAGATCATCCATGCCTTCCTGAGCCAGGCTTTTGCCCATGTTCAGACCGATGCCATAAGACGCTTTTTGTGCCGGGGTTTTCAGCTCTACGGTGCTGGCTTGCTTGTCACAACCTGCGAGTACCAGACCGACCAGGGCAATCGCCGCTGCCAACCGATGCTGTTTCATGCTAATTCCTTGTTCATGCGCCAAAAGGGCAAACGAGTAAAGCCGCGAGCTTATCAGGCCGCCGCGATCAATGGCTACCGGCATGAGAGAGGCAAAACGCCGATAAGTTCAGGTATCCAAAGGTTTTCCCGGCGCGACGTCACGCTGTTCAGCCGAAGTTCAGATTATCGGATTGCCGGCGCGGCTTTGGGCAAACGCAGGATTGCGCGCCGGGAAGACACAGAAAGCAGGCTGCCTGTCACAAGTGTCGCATCGATGCCGCACGCAGTTGATCGGGCGTAGCGTCCTCAGGACCTGACAGCGTCCCGCTATGACACTGGTGTCGATGACCACCTGGATGAAATTAAAGATAATTTTTAACGCGTCCCGTATGTGGTTCGATCCACGGCGAGGGTAATCGCACCCATGACGTGCCACGGTGCTCCACCTGATACCGAGGCTTTACGCAGCTTGCCATTTGCGGAAAACACTATGTCACCGAACCCGCGTTCTGACTTCAAGGCCTCGACAGCTCGCCCATTCACTCGATGGAGCGCAGGCCTGGCTGTGATTGTGGCTGCGGCCACCAGCGCTGCGCCCGAGACGACTTATGCCTCAACACCCCCTGCCGTGGTGACGCAAGGCATCAAGGCCTTCAAACTGTGCACTGGTCCGGACAACCTCTCCCACGTGGTCGAAGGGTCGATTGATCAGACGGCAATGACCGATGTCAGCACGCTGCATTTCACAGAAACACCTGCGCACTCCACCTACAACTGGCATCCCGCACCTGAGGCGCAATACGTCATCACCTTGTCGGGCACCCTGGAATTCTCGACCACCGGCGGCGAAAACTTTGTCCTTCACCCAGGCGACGTACTGGTCGCCCAGGACACCACCGGCCCAGGCCATCGCTGGAAGCTGCTTGATGACCAGCCCTGGCGCCGGGCTTACATCATCCTCAAGCCAGGCACAGGTGATGGGTTCATTGCCAAAAGCGGCGGTCCAGCCAAGCCCTGCTGACCAGTGAGTAAACCCATACTGTCTGGCTCAATGGTGGTCAGCTTCCAAGGGCTGACCTTCAGCCCTCGATCCGTTGAACGCACGATCCGACCGATGCCAGAGCATGCGCCATCAGCCCCTCTACCGGCAGCTCATCCCCCCACGCGGATCTGCTCGGAAATCTCGATCAGGTTCAGGTCAGGGTCGCGCACGTAGACCGAAAAAATCGGCCCGGTCGCTCCCGTGCGCTTCACCGGTCCTTCGACAATTGGCCATTCCTGTTCCCGCAGATGCTCGATAACCGCTTCAAGCGGAATGCTGGCGATGAAACACAGGTCCAGCGCACCCGGCACCGGCAGATGTGCCTTGGGCTCGAATTCTCGACCACGCTCGTGGACGTTGATTTTCTGGTTGCCGAAGCGAAACGCAAGTCGGCCCTGGCTGAACCGCTCAGGTGTCATGCCCAGAATCCGGACATAGAAATCCTTGCAGGCGTCGACGTCTACGGTGGTCAGTACCAGATGGTCAAGATGATCGATCACGGGATCAGCTCCGTTCAGAATATGAGTCTCTTTACGTTACAGACCACACTCTGGATCAAATAACGCCAAGCCGACGCCATTCGGCGCGAGTGGCTGCATCGATGCCATGCGCTTCAAGGACCAAATCAGTATCCGCGCCAAGCGTCGGCGCCCTCGAACGAAGTTGCCCAGGCGTGGCCTGCAGCTTGGGCACGATACCGGGCACCGTCACAGGTGTGCCGTCGTCCAGCGTGTCTTGCAGCAGCATGTCGCGCGCCTGATAGTGCGGGTCAGCGGCGATATCGGCTGCGTCGTAGATTTTGCCAGCCGGTATGCGCGCCTCATTGAGCGCAGTCAGCACATCGTCCAGTGAACGTTCGGCTGTCCAGGTTGAAATCGCCGCGTCGATGCGTGCGACGTGCCTGACCCGGCCATCGTTGTGCTTGAGTTCGGGGTCGTCGGCCAGATCCATTCGGCCGATTTTTTCCATCAGCCGGCGATAGATGCTGTCGCCATTGCCCGCAACCAACGCGTATTTGCCATCGTTGCAACGATAAGCGTTGGTCGGCGCGATACCGGGCATGCTACTGCCTGCGGGTTCGCGCACGACGTTGAACACCGAATATTCGGGGATCAGGCTTTCCATCGTATTAAACACCGACTCGTACAACGCGACGTCGATCTGCTGACCTTCACCTGCATTCTGCTCGCGATGACGCAAGGCCAACAGAATACCGATGACGCCGTGCAGCGCCGCCAGCGAATCGCCAATCGAAACACCCACCCGCACCGGCGTGCGCCCTGCCTCGCCCGACAAATGACGCAGCCCGCCCATGGCTTCGCCGATAACGCCGAAACCGGGGCGATCACGATAGGGGCCAGTCTGTCCAAAGCCCGACACCCGCAACATGATCAGTTTCGGGTTGAGCGCATGCAGTTCCTCCCAGCTCAGCCCCCACGCTTCGAGGGTGCCGGGACGGAAGTTTTCGATCAGTACGTCCGCGTCCCGGATCAGGCGTCGAGCCATTTCCTGCGCCTCGGGTTTGTGCAGATCCAGAGTGACCGATTGCTTGTTGCGCGCTTGTACCGCCCACCAGACAGACGTGCCGTCATGCAGCAGGCGCCACTTGCGCAACGGGTCGCCCGTCAATGGCGGCTCTACCTTGATGACCTCAGCCCCGAACTCGGCGAGCATTTTCGCGGCGAAGGGTCCGGCAATGAGCTGACCGAGCTCCACCACCTTGATGCCCTGAAGAGGTAGGTTCATGACACGTCCGTACGGGTTGTGAGTGGAGGTAGATAATCGGCGCAAATGACGAAGATTAAAAGTCAGCGTCGGTTCTCGGCGCGGCAGTGGAGAGGATGCATCCTTGCGGACGCACCCTGGAAATGCTTCACGTGTTACAGGAAACGCACCCGCAAATCAGTTACTGCACATCAATTGGAAACTCATTGAAGAGTGACCTGATGCGCCGTCCTTGCCGACCATCAGGCCCAGCACGTTAAGTTTTTCGGTGGTCGCAGCACCGCCCAACTTGGCGTGGCCATACAGCAGACGCTCGTAGTCGCTGGTATCGGTGGACGACACAGAACAGAAACCTGGCGCCTCATTGAACTGACCTTCCTTGAAGGTCACTTCGTAGGTAGCGAAGTAGTCCTTCTGACTGGTGAAACGCACAGCCTTGATCCACTGCGGGGACTGAGAAACGATGTTACCGTCCTGATCGACCGTGGCGGTGTGCAGCACGGAGCTGGCCATTGCGTGAGTAGAGAGCAACAAGGCTGCGGTTATCAACGTCACACTGAAACGCTTTTTCATCATATAGTCCTTTAACGAAATCAATATATACATCGTCAACAACACGCCAACGACATGGAAAGTTATTTGTTTATCGCGAGCGCTTTAAATCCGAAAAGAGCCACGCTCGACTGACAACCGCAGCTAAGACCAACTACTAGAAAAACTCAAGCAACTCTACTCATCAAATAATAAATACGAAAAGAGTGACACCTCAATAAGAAAACGCTGACACGTAAATAGTGCCCAACTTACAAAACAGACTATTTAACGACTCAAACAAGAGCTGATACTTGCTCAGTTGCCTGAGGATCAAACGTATCACTGCCCCTGTAAAAAAAACGGGGATCCTGGCGATCGAGGCTCACTGGGACGTGTTCAGGCGGCGTTCAGGCGGCAAAGACCTATGCGTGTTAAAAATCAAGCAAGATCCTTTCAGACGCTTGTAAGCGCATGAAGCAAGCACATGACGACGTACGATCAAGACATTGCATCGGAGTTGTTTCAACGACATTCAACACCCACGAGCCACAGAACGCGAGCCAGAACATGAAGTTTCAATCGCTGGGTATACGGTCTTTCCTACAGGCTCAGGTTAACCACTCGCTCAACAAAACCATCAAACTTTCGTCATGCTGGATACTTGCCCTCAGCGCTCTGTTATTGGTGCCTCAATTTTCCCATGCAGCAAACCAGCCAGACGGTTTTGCCACGGGAGTCACAGGTGGAGGGAGTGCTACGGTGGTGCATCCGGCGACACTCGACGACCTGAAAAAAGCCTTGTGTGATGCTTACGATCAACGCGGCAATTGCACAGACGATACACCGCGAGTGATTGAGCTCGATCACACCTTCGATTTTCGCGGCAGCGTTATGTCCAACGGCAGCGCCAGCACCACCGAAGCCGGTTGCATGGCAAACCCTTGCCCACAAGGTGGCGGACAATGGGCGCTCAATGGCGCAAACAACTTCTGTCAGTCAAAGCCGCCGGCCACCGTGACGTATGACAATGCCGGGTTGAAACGCCTGAAGGTAGGCTCAAACAAGACACTGACGGGGCTGGGCAATCACGCTGGCATACAGGGAATGGGGCTGCTCATAGGCGGCGGAGCCCATAACGTCATCGTTCGCAACCTGACCCTGTCGGATATCAACCCACGCGTGGTCTGGGGCGGCGATGCGCTGACGCTGGATGACGCAGACGGCGTATGGATTGACCATGACACGTTCGCCCGTATCGGTCGGCAGATGATAGTGACCGGCTGGGGAACTGCGTCTCACGTGACCATTTCCAACAATGACTTTGATGGACGCACGCCCTACTCCGCGACCTGCGACGGACATCATTACTGGGTATGGCTGTTTCTCGGCCATCACGACACCCTGACTGTAGAGAGAAATTACATTCACGATACGTCCGGACGCGCCCCTCATGCGGGAGGTATGGGCGACGCCGAAGTCACTGCACAACTGGTCAACAACGTGTTTGCGAACATGACTTACCAGGGCGCAATCATGTCGAGGACAGACACTTCACGTCTGCTGGTTGAGGGCAACGTTTTCCAGAACGTGATCCACCCGGTCTTCAATGACACCCATCAGCCAGGCCTTGCCTTTGCTCCCTTCAGCACGGCTTCCGAATCGGCCCACAGCGCATGCCAGACGGCTATAGGCAGACCGTGCGCAAGCAATCAGGCGCAACAAAGCGGAGCCGACTACCGGCCTGAGGACAGGGATGCCCTCAACGCCTTCACCCCTTACGGGCGCTGGCTCATCACGCCCTTGCCCGCCGATCAGGCGCGCGCCCTGGTGCTTCGAGACGCGGGCGCTGGCAAATCAGACATGAGCGTGTCGAAATGATCGGTGCTTCACGCCAGATGTGTACTCCACAGAAACCGCCGCTGCCAGGCCGTCGGGGGAGCATTGTGTTTGGCATGCTGTGTGGAGCGTTCATGATGCCTTGCGCGTACAGCGCCAGCTTCGGTTTCATACGAACGGAAACCCAGGCGGTTGTCGATACCGGCGCCGACCTGGTCTTCAGCGTCGATACCCGTAACGGTGACCTGACGTCCATGCGCTTCAAGGGCGAAGAGCTGCAGACCACCGAGCCAAAGGCGTCGCAGATTGCATCGGGCCTTGGGACCGCACAAGTGGATGTGCGCACTGCGGGCGATGTGATGGTAGTCAGCGTACGACACGGCGATCTGATTCACTACTACATGGCTCACAAGGGCCGCGACGCCATTTACATGGCGACTTATGCTCCGACCCTACCGCCGGTAGGCGAGCTGCGGTTTGTCGCAAGGCTGAACGTCAATGCTTTGCCAAAGGCCGACCGAGGCACCGACTCCAACGTCGGTCAGGCCATCGAAGGCAACGATGTCTTTCTGTTGCCAGACGGCCGAACCAGCTCAAAATTCTATTCCGCACGCCCGATGATCGATGACCCTGTGCACGGCGTGAGTGGCCCGGGTGTCGCCGTCTATATGCTTATGGGCAACAGGGAGCGGAGTTCCGGAGGCCCCTTTTTCAAGGACGTCGCCACGCAAAAGACTGCGAAGACGCATGAGCTGTACAACTACATGTACTCCAATCACACCCAGACCGAGCCGTATCGAGCTGGTCTGCACGGTGTGTACGGCTTGCTGTTCACTACAGGTGGCAAGCCATCGGCGCAACTGACAGATCTGGGGTTTGTCACCAATGCGCTGGGACTGGAGGGATACCTGGACGCTGCCGGACGAGGTTCGGTATCGGGACACAGTTCAGGCGTACCGGCTACCTTGCCGGCCTTCATAGGCCTGAGCAACGCAACCGCTCAATACTGGACTCAGCCAAAGACCAGCGGTGACTTTCAGTTGACAGGTGTACGACCTGGCCGCTACCGGATCACGCTCTATCAGAACGAACTGGAGGTGGCTCAGTCCACCGTGGACGTTGTCGCAGGCAGCGACCGCGAAGCCAATTTGCAGGCTGACCCGCCCGCGGGCCGAGTGAAATGGCAGATCGGGACACCCGATGGCACACCGGCAGGTTTTCGTAATGCCGGCCAGCTGGCATCCGCCCACCCATCCGACTCACGAATGGCCCCATGGGAAGCCACTACGTTTTCTGTAGGCTCAAGCCCGTTGAACGATTTTCCAGCGGTGCAGTGGCGTGACGTCAACACACCGACACGGATCAACTTTGAGCTGCACACAAATGAAGTGCGCAATTACCGGCTGCGTATGTTCATTTCCCTCACCCAAGCCGGAGGTCGCCCACGGCTAACGGTCAATCAGCGCTGGACGGCCCCTGTCCCGCCCGCACCGAACCAGCCTGAGAGTCGTGGCATAACGCGCGGGACTTATCGAGGCAACAACACGCTATTTGAAGTGAGCATTCCGGGTTCGGCATTACAGTCGGGCTTGAACTCTCTGGACATCGGCGTTGCATCGGGCAAGACCGGTGCAGGCTTTCTAAGCCCGGCGATTGTCTTCGACAGCGTTCAATTGATCGAAGACTGATCCGCAGCTCACCGTCCTCAACACCATCCCGACAAATACCCTTTCGCCAGCCCCCAGGGCCAAGGTTCTGTTTTTTGACGCCAGCCTGTCGACCCCCCCGCAACCGACCGCCACAAATACGGCAGCCATAAGATTGACGCAGATAGCCGCATTTTCTCCGAAAATATAGTACATATCACGCAACTTTTTTTATTATGAGAGTCATATACATCCGGGCGCTGCAACATTGACTTCATTACCTAACATCTTCGCGGCCCGGAGTAAGTCCATGACATTCAACATAAAAGACTATGGAGCTTTGGGCGACGGCGTCACGGACGATACAGCAGCTATACAGGCAGCCATCGATGCGGCTGCGGCAGCAGGTGGCGGGCAGGTGGTGATGGACGCCGGAACCTACATTGTCTCGGGTGGCGAGGAACCGTCCGATGGCTGCCTCATGCTCAAGAGCAACGTCACCCTGTCCGGCGCGGGCATGGGCGAGACAACTATCAAACTCAAGGATGGCTCGGACACCAAGGTCACCGGAATCGTGCGCTCCGCCTACGGCGAGGAAACGCATGATTTCGGCATGAACAACCTGACACTGGATGGCAACCGTGACGCCACCACCGGCAAGGTGGACGGCTGGTTCAACGGCTACATCCCGGGTTCGACCGGCAAGGATTCGAACGTCACCCTGGACAGCGTCGAGATCAAGGACTGTTCGGGGTATGGCTTCGATCCCCACGAGCAAACCGTCAATATGGTGATCAAGAACAGCGTCTCTCACGGCAACGGGCTGGACGGCTTCGTCGCGGATTACCTGAGCGACAGCGTGTTTGAAAACAACGTCGCCTATAACAACGATCGCCACGGCTTCAACGTGGTGACCAGCACCCATGACTTCACCCTCAGCAACAACGTCGCCTACAACAATGGCAGCACCGGCATCGTGATCCAGCGGGGCAGCGAAAACATTCCGTCGCCCGCCAACATCACGATTATCGGCGGCGAAGTCTACGGTAACGGCGCCGAAGGCGTGTTGATCAAGCTGTCCAGCCAGATCTCGGTCAGTGGTGTGGATATTCACGACAATGGCAGCGCGGGTGTCCGCATCTACGGCAGCTCCAGGGTGGACCTGGTTGACAACACGCTGAGCAATAACTCGCTGGGAGCACCGGTACCCGAAATCATCATCCAGTCTTATGACGACAGGTCGGGTGTATCGGGCCAGTACTTCAACGGTAGCGACAACCTGATACGCGGCAACGTCATTACCGGCAGCGATCTGTCCACCTACGGTGTCGCCGAGCGCAACGAAGACGGTACCGACCGCAACAGCGTAGTCGGCAATACCATCAGCCACACCAGCAAAGGCCTGACCCTGATCTATGGCGACGGCAGTTTTGCTGGCGCAGATTTCCCGCTGATCACTGTGCAGGGCACCGCTGCCAACGACACGATCAACGGCGGCGCCGCGAATGAATTGATTTTCGGCCTGGATGGCAAGGACACCCTCAGCGGTGGTGCGGGCAATGACACGTTGGTCGGCGGTGCAGGCGCGGACAAACTCAGCGGCGGTGCAGGCGCAGACGTCTTTCGTTTCGACGCATTGACCGACAGCTTTCGCACCGCCAGCACCAGTTCCACCGACCTGCTCACCGACTTTGACATCAGCCAGGACCACATCGACCTGTCAGATCTGGGCTTCACCGGGCTCGGTAGCGGCAAGAACGGGACCTTGAACGTCAGCTACAACGCGACGACCGACCGCACCTACATCAAATCGCTCGACGCTGATGCCAGCGGAAATCGCTTCGAGCTGGGCCTGAGCGGCAACCTGAAAGACACACTGAACGCCAGCCATTTCACATTCCAGCGCGTGATCGAAGGCACCGACGATGGCGATACGCTGACCGGCACCGATGGCAACGATGTACTGAACGGCAACGCAGGGACTGATCGCATCAACGGCGGGGCTGGGGCCGATGTCATCAATGGCGGGGCCGACGCGGACACACTCAGCGGCGGCACAGGGGCGGACGTATTCATCTACAACTCGCGCCTGGACAGTTACCGCAACTACAACGCCAGCGGCAGCAAACAGAGCGACACCATTGTCGATTTCGACCCCACTCAGGACCGCATCGACCTGTCCGGCATCGGACTGCGCGGGCTGGGTGATGGAAGTGCCAATACCGTTTACCTGTCGCTCAATGCCAGCGGCAGCAAAACCTACGTCAAGACCGATGCGTTCGACACCACCGGCAATCGCTTCGAGATCGCTCTGGAAGGCAACCTGATTGGCAAACTGAGCGCATCCAATTTTATCTTTTCCACAGTCTCATCCACCAATCAGGCGCCGACCCTCAATACGCCATTGATGGACCAGAACGTCAGCGAGCTGGCTGCGTTTTTCTATACGGTGCAACCGGGCAGCTTCAGCGATCCGGACAGCGACGTACTCAGCTACAGCGCAACACTTTCCGACGGCAGCGCCCTGCCCGACTGGCTGACATTCGACAGCAAAAGCCTGACGTTCGGCGGCACGCCAGGCGGCACCGCATCGGGGATATATTCGGTATTGCTGACCGCCAGCGACGCAACCGGCGCTTCGGTGGCTGACAGTTTCGCCATCACCGTCGGCAACGTAACTCCAGGCGTGCTCACCGGCACCGAAAACGGCGATTCACTGTTCGGAACCGAAGGTGATGACACGATTCTGGGTCTGGGCGGCAATGACTCGCTGCGTGGCGACACCGGTGCAGACGTCCTCAATGGTGGCGAGGGTCGCGACAGCCTGTACGGCGGGGCCGGTAACGACACTTTTATCTACGGCGCCCTCAGCGACAGTTACCGCGACTACGACACTGACGGCCTGACCGCCACCGATACGATCTACGACTTCACCCCCGGCCAGGACCGGATAGACGTATCGGCTCTGGGTTTCCTCGGTCTGGGCAATGGTGAAAATCACACGCTGTACATGACCCTCAACGAAACCGGTGACAAAACCTACATCAAATCCGCCACGCCGGACGCCGACGGCAATCGCTTCGAAATCGCCCTCAGCGGCAATTTGCTCAACACCTTGACCGAGGCAGATTTCGTATTCGGCCAGCGCGCACCGCAGGAGATCCTTTATCTGCCAACGCTGGGCCAGTCCAACGCTCGCCTGCTGCGCATGACCGAAGACGATGATCAATCGGGAACCTCGGAACTGGTCAAGGACCTGACTCATTACACCCCTTACGACGTACGCAGTCAGTTCACCGACGCCAATGGCGATGGTATCGACCTGGCGGTCGGCGGCAGCACGGTTGTCGGCTATTCGACCGGCACCCTTGAGGAGCAACGAGTCTCCTGGTGGCTGACCGACACTGACCAGCCCGGCCCAGCCTTGCTGCGCGCCGTCGAACTGCTCAAGGCACAGTTGGCCACCCTCACCGCCATCGACAAGGTGACCACCGGCATTATCTGGGGTCAGGGCGAAGAGGCCGCCCAGGAAATCGCCCGCGCCAGCGACAAACAAGCCGCCGCAGATCTTTACAAAGCCTCGACCCTGAAGGTGTTCGACTACCTGCACTCGCAGATAGGCGACTTCGATGTGTACCTCATGGAGACAGGTCACTATCAGACCGAAGCCGCCAAAGCGCGCGGTTACACCGACGAAAAAATAGACGCCATCGTCGAAGGCACCGGCTACGTGAGGGCCGCTCAGGAAGCCATGGCCAGCGAGCGTGTCGACGTCAAACTGGCCGTCGACTACACCGATCTACCCCTGCGCTACGAGGTCAATCCGCTGGTCTATCCCGACGACGTCTGGCACCTGCACGAAGAGTCCGCGGAAATCGTGGGCCAACGGCTTGCGGACTTCATTGCAGACGACAAGGGCTTTCGCGGCAACGCCAGTGACAATAATGATCCTGCGGACATTACTGACGGCGGCCAGAACGAAGGTGGCAATATCTTTGGCACCAGTGACGATGACACCCTGGTGGGCGGCACTGGCAATGACACGCTGGACGGCGATCAGGGCGCAGACGAAATGACTGGTGGGGACGGCAACGATATTTATGTGGTCGACAACGCTCTGGACACGGTCATCGAGAGCAGCGATTCCCCCTCACAGATCGACACGGTACTGAGCTCGGTCTCCTGGACGCTGGGCGCCAATCTGGAAAACCTGGTGCTCACCGGAGTCTCTGCAATCAATGGCACCGGTAACGCGCTGAAAAACGTGATCACCGGTAATGCGGCCAACAATATCCTCGACGGCGGCGCGGGGGCCGACCTGCTCACCGGCGGCGATGGCTCGGACAGCTACTACGTCGATGATGCGGCAGATCGAGTGGTCGAAACCAATGCCGATCCACGGACCGGCGGCATAGACACCGTCTACAGCGCCGGAACGGCCTACACCCTGGGCGCCAACCTGGAAAATCTGGTGATCACCAGCACAGGCGTCGCCAACGCAACAGGCAACGCGCTGGACAACGTGCTTTATGCAGGCGCAGGCGACAATATCCTGGACGGGCGCGACGGCAACGATACGGCGTCCTACCTGTTCGCCAGCGCAGGCGTCACCGTGGCTCTGAATACCAGCGCACAACAGACCACCGGCGGATCTGGTCTGGACACCCTCAAAGGTATTGAAAATCTTGCTGGCAGCCGCTTTTCAGACTCACTGACCGGCAACAAGAACGCCAACATCCTGCTGGGCGGCGACGGTGACGACGCCCTTTTCGGTGGCGCAGGCGACGACGTACTGGTTGGCGGGTTGGGTACTGACACACTGGTCGGCGGCACAGGCGCTGATCGCTACGCGTTCAACAACCCTAACGAGATGGGACTGGGTGCACCGCGCGATATCATCACCGGCTTCAAGACCGCAGAAGGCGACAAGCTGGATTTTTCTGCCATTGACGCTCGCCCCCAGACCAGCACCAAGGACCCATTCGTCTTTATCGGCAACGCCGGATTCAGCACCAACAACAGCGGGGAGCTTCGGTTTGCCGATGGTGTGCTGTACGGCAATATTGACGACGATATCGAACCGGACTTCGAAATTCAGCTCACCGGAGTGCAGAGCCTGCAGGCAACCGACATCATCGTCTGACTGACTGGCCACACAGCCCTGCCCGCGCGCTTCAGCAATGACCAGGCGCGGGCAGCCACACAACCGTAGCGCAGGCTTGGGGCTACTTGATTGCAGGCACATTCAGCCAGCACAGTGCGCTGGCACCATGACTGACTGACAAGAAGGGTAATTTTTCAGCCCGCAGCGACAATGCGACAAGCGAAAATCCAAATGAAATTTTCAGGACGAAAAAAAAGCAACCAATGGCTGCTTTCTTTTTTTGCTTCAAGGAGTTCAAGGGCCTTGAAGCTGAATATGGCGCAGCGGACGGGACCATGACTCACCCTCTAACCAATTAATAAATCGAAGTTTTTATTACTTATGACTATTTCTGTGGCCTTTATTGTGTACTCAAGACTCGCCGCTGTAAATCAACCGATTGAAGAAACGTATGGGCTTAAAAGCGGAGAGCACATTGAGTAATCCGTATCTAGGGCTCGCCCCCCTGAGGATAGGCACAGTGGCCCAGTTCCAGACCAGAGCGCGTTCGACGAGCGCCTTTTTTACGCCATTGAGGCGTCCCGAATGGCTTCGGCGCTCATCGGTTTGCAGAAAAAGGTGTAGATCAACTCTTAGAGAAACTCTGAAAAAGACTTCCAAATCTGGTGAAATACGCCTGTCCCACGAACTGTGAGTAATTGGATGGAATTGACCACCCACTTGCATCCGACTTGAGCAGTGCACATGACCTCCATGACTGGCTAGATTCGACCCAAAGCAAACGGTGGCGACAGGCAGAAATCGACCCGTTGCGGCCGGTCAACTACGAAGTCGTCATCAGCCCTGATGCTGTCGCTGATCGTGTTGAGCACCGCCGCCACGATAGCCTCCGGACAATCCTCTTGAACGAGGTGGCCTGCATTTTCAATGACGATGCATTCCTGACCGGAGATTAGATTGGCCAGCACATCGCACTTCTCATGAGGGATCCATTCATCACGTTGCCCCCAAAGAACGGTCACAGGGCAATCGAATCGGTCGTATAGCACCTCGACCTCATCCGTAAAAATCTGATCCATCTGTGCAAGTTGCCGATAGAAAGCGGCCTGACCAATCGGCCCTGACCAAGGCGCCGAATAGATGTCCATGGCCTGCGCGGATAACGGCTGATGGGCTGCGGATTGCAGATAGGCTCGTAAGAGCGCGCGATGCATATACTCCGGAGTGTGCGCGTGGTCACATGTAGCAGTTCGGACATGCTGCAGAGGTCAGGAGGGCCATTATCCGGGGTGATCAGGTAGTGCTCCACCAATGCCGTCATCCCGGTGCGGGCGATGCGACGCTGCATCAGTTGCGTACACATCTGTTCGCACATCGAAACAGTCACCGCGTTGGCTTGAGGTAAAGGGAGACTGAGAAAAGAGCGATCAAAAGCCAAGCTGTTGCTATTAGCCGCGTAGGAAGGAGCGCACCCCAGCACTTGCACATTGTCAGGAGTAGGCGGCGGCTGCTTACTCAGGCAGAAGCGTGATAACGAAAAGTCATTGCCGCCCAGCTCCCTCAGTAACAGTGCAGCCGCTGACATGTCACGAGTTAATAGAAATTCGCGCAGGTCTGGTGCTAATCCTGGGGTGGCAAAGGTCAACACCCCTTCATTGCCTTGCTCCTCATAGGAGACCACCGTGAACGCGTAGGTCAACGGCAAAAAGCGCAGCGCCAAGCCTAACGCATCGCCGATGGTTGCGCTGCTAATCAGACCGTAACCGAATAGGCCGTAGGTCGAGAAGTGATAGCGCGTGCCGATTTCGAAACCTAGCCCTGTGGGATGGCCTGATAAACGCAACAGGTTTTCGGCAACGCGCAGCTCCTGGTCGGCAGTTAGCTCCAAATTCGGATCAGCCAATTGCGCCAACTTCAGTCCCGAACCGAGCAAAATCTTCTCAGCCGGAAAGCCCTTTTCCTCGCCGAACTCCACCATCAGCAAGGCACTGGTCGGACCCCGAAGAAAATCTCTAAAGCTCATACCGATGTGCCTCGATAAAAAGATTGGCCCAAATAATAAAGTAGTTGTCCCGTTGCAGCATTCGGATTTTTAACAAGGCGCGTCACCATTGAGTCGCACGGTTCGCCGTTCCAACAACAATAAAAAGGTCACTGCAGCGCGTGGTCAAGCCAGGTTGCGCGTTTGCGGAGTCGTAAACGTCGCTTTGCCTTGCCCAAGGAATAACAACCATTAAAAAAAAATTTTGACTTCATCGTCGTCGGCGGAGGTTCTGCTGGTTGCGTGCTTGTCGGACGGTTGTCCGAAGATCCAGATATCAGCGTCTGCTTGCTGGAAGCTGGAGGGGATGGACGGTCCAGTCTGGTCAATATTCCTGCCGCCACAGTGGCTATGGTGCCAACTAAGGTGAACAACTGCGCCTTTGACACTGTTGCGCAAGCCGCGCTGCTAGGCTCTGTACGAAAAGTGGCTGCGCTCGGTGATACTGCGTTAAAAACAGGCTCTGAATGCTCATTTACAACCAGTAGACTCCGCTTCCTCGCATGTTTTTGCCTTGCCTGACCTTCGCTCACCGACTTTTCGTACAGAACCTAGGGCGCAAAGGTTATCAACCTCGGGGCAAGGCATTGGGCGGCTCTTCGGCGATCAACGCCATGATTTACGTGCGTGGACATCAGTGGGACTACGACCATTGGGCCTCTCTTGGCAATCCTGGCTGGGGGTACAAGGACGTCTTGCCGTATTTCCTGTGCAGTGAACATAACGAGCGCCTTGACGATGCCTGGCATGGCAGAGACGGGCCGTTATGGGTCAGCGATTTACGCTCCGACAATCCCTTTCTGCAACGTTTTCTGGACGCCGCCCGCCAGACCGGACTGCCGCTCAACGACGACTTCAATGGGCCAGAGCAGGAGGGAGTCGGTGCCTATCAAGTCACGCAAAAACACGGCGAGCGCTACAGTGCGGCACGCGCATACCTGCTGCCCCACGTCGGCGTGCGCGATAAGCTGAGCGTTGAAACCCGCGCCCAGGTGCAACGCATTCTGTTCGAAGGTACTCGTGCTGTGGGTGTAGAGGTGTTACAACACGGGCAGGTTTACGTCCTTCGAGCTCGACGTGAAGTGATCCTTGCCGCAGGGGCCCTTCAGACCCCGCAATTATTAATACTCTCCGGCGTGGGGCCGAAGGCGGAGTTGCAGCGCCATGGAATCCCGTTGTTGCACGAACTGCCGGGGGTCGGGCAAAACCTGCAGGATCATCCGGATTTTGTCTTCGTCTACAAGACCAACAGTCTGGACGCCATGGGGGTTTCCCTGCGCGGCGGCCTGAAAATACTGAAGGAAATCTGGCGATTTCGCCAAGAGCGCCGCGGCATGCTCACCTCTAACTTCGCCGAAGGCGGAGCATTTCTCAAAACCTGCGACACATTGGACAAACCGGATATCCAATTGCATTTTGTCGTTGCACCGGTCGAAGACCATGCGCGCACCTTGCGCATGGGGCACGGGCTGTCGTGCCACGTCTGTCAGTTACGCCCGCGTAGTCGCGGCAGCGTCACGTTGGCGAGCAACGATCCACAAGCGGCACCGCTGATCGATCCGGCATTTCTGAAAGACCCGCAGGATCTCGAAGACATGGTCGCGGCATTCAAACCACCCGCCGTCTGATGCAAGCTCCGGCACTGGCCAAGCGGATCACATGGAGCCTGTACACCGAAGGGGCCGAAACCGATGAGCAGATTCGCACCCTGCTGCGTGAGCGCACCGACAGCGTTTATCACCCCGTGGGCACGTGCCGTATGGGCAATGATCCATTGGCCGTGGTCGACGCTCAACTGCGTGTACACGGCCTGCAAGCTCTGCGCATCGTTGACGCATCAATCATGCCGACCTTGATTGGCGGTAATACCAATGCGCCCACGATCCTGATCGCCGAGAAGGCCGTGGACTTGATTTGTGGTCTCCCACAGACGCATTCGTGCGCCCGTTTCGAAAACGCCGTCGCTGCTAAAAACAATAAAGAGGTGCCTCATGTCACAGCCTGAAGCGCAAGCCGATCGCGCGGCGGACAAGCCGCTGAGCGCCATTATCATCGGTACGGGATTTGCCGGTATAGGCATAGCCGTGGCCCTGCAAAAGGCCGGGGTGAAGGACTTTCTGATCCTGGAGAAAAAACACGATCTTGGCGGCGTCTGGAGGGACAACAATTACCCCGGTGCCGCGTGTGATGTTCCTTCACATTTGTATTCGTTCTCGTTCGAACCGAACCCGGACTGGAGCCGGGTGTTCGCGCCCCGGGCTGAAATTCACGCTTATCTACGTGGTTGCGCAGAGAAGTACGGGATGCATCCATCCATTCGTTTTGGCGCTGAAGTGGTGTCTGCTGAATTCGATGAAGCCAACTCTCTCTGGCGTGTAACCCTGAAAGACGGCCAGGTGCTGAGTGCGTCGTTGTTGATCAGTGGTACCGGCCAGCTCAGCCGTCCGGCATTCCCCGCGCTGGCGGGGATGGAGCGCTTCAAGGGTCATGTGTTCCACTCGGCGACCTGGGACCACGATTATCCGTTGGCGGGCAAACGGGTAGCGGTGGTCGGTACCGGTGCCTCGGCGATTCAGTTCGTACCGGCGATTGCCGCCACTGTCGGGCACCTGAAGGTCTTCCAGCGTTCACCGGCGCACCTGATGCCGCGGCCGGACCGCGCCTACTCTGAACGGGAAAAGTCGCTTTTTCTCAGAACGCCGGGGTTTATGCGCGCCTACCGTACGCTAATCTATCTGCGCTACGAGTCACGCGCGCTGGCATTCACCCGTTTCAAAGGCCTGATGAAGTGGGCGGTGGGTGTGCCGTTTCGTCGATTTCTGGCCGAGCAAGTGCTCGATCCGTCATTGCGACAGAAGCTGACGCCGGATTATCCGTACGGCTGCAAACGTATTCTACTGTCCAGCGAGTACTTCAAAACCATGAGCCGGTCCAATGTGGAGCTGGTGACGCAGGGCATTGCTCGGGTCAATGAGAGCGGTATGGAGACCGTTGACGGTGAGCAACATGAGGTGGACGCGATCATCTACGGCACCGGTTTTGCGGCAACCGAGTTCCTGGCGCCGATGCGTATCGTCGGACGTGGGGGGTGGACCTGAACTACGCCTGGCGCAATGGTGCACGTGCCTATCTTGGGTTGACTGTGCCCGAGTTTCCGAACTTCTTCATGTTGTACGGACCGAACACCAATTTGGGGCACAACTCGATCGTTTATATGCTGGAGAGTCAGATTGCTCATGTTATGCGTTGCTGGCGTATGCTCCAGGCCACGGATACCAATACTGTGGAAGTTGATTCGAGCGTGTATCAACGCTTCCACAGGCGTACTCAGCAACGCCTAGCCGCGACGGTTTGGAGCGGCTGCAAAAGCTGGTACGTCGATGCCGCCGGTAAACAACAGCACCAACTGGCCAGGTTTCACACTCAGCTATCGAGGGTTAACTCGCTTTTCAGGCTTGCACGCTTATCGCTTCAGCCGTCCGTTCGAGGGTGGTTCGACCATAGCAGCCCCCACGGGGCTAAAGGAAAAGCTGAGTGCGGGGTTTTTAAGGCTTTTTTTGCGCACCACATTCCGTTCGCTGATCGGTCCGGGCTTGAGCGCTGCGGCGCAGCGTAAAGTGGTGCGCGTGTTGTCGGCATCAATGCCGGGGACGCAAGGTGTGTTTCAGTATCGTCAATTGGTCAATAACGTACCGGTGCAAGTAGTTGCTCCTAAGAAAGGCGAAAACGGTGGGGTGATCCTGTATTTGCACGGCGGGGCGTTTTGTGTGGGGTCGCCGCATACTCACCGGAGCATTACAAGCCGTCTGGCCAGGAACTCGGATATGTCGGTGTGGGTGGTTGATTATCGATTGGCACCGGAGAATCCGTGTCCTGCGGGGCTCGATGATGCATTGCTCTGCTACGAGGCGCTGAGGGCTCAGGGCTCAGGGCTCAGGGCTATACACCCTCTCGGATTTTCCTAGCTGGTGATTCAGCCGGAGCTTCGTTGGCGCTGTGCCTGGCGCTAAAACTGCGTGACATATACGTTCGCTTTGCCGGCGCGCTGTTATTGATGTCGCCGATGGTCGACCCACGTCTTAGCGGCACCTCTATGTCCTCGCGCAAAAAGCAAGATCCGATGATCAGTCGAGGCTGGCTGGAGCAGGGGTTGAGGTGGTATGCCGGTGAACTGATGGAACAGCCGCTGCAGGTCAGCCTGAAAGGGCTACCGCCGATGGTGGTTCAGGTCGGCGACGATGAGTTGCTGCTCTCCGACTCCACTCGCTTAGGCGAGCACGCAATCTGTAGCGGAGTCGATTGCCGTGTGGAAATCTACATGACGCGGTGGCACGTCTTTCAATTGCAAGCGTTCTACCTGCGTTCAGCGGCAAATGCGCTACAGGCCATAAGCAGTTTGCGCGGGGGCGGCTGCCTCGCTCAGGAGAGTAGCAATGAAAACCTACGTGTTCAAAGAATGCGTTGTGGCTATCACAGGCGGTACCGGCGGTCGTGGGTTGGCCATGGCCAAGGCGATTCGAGCCAAAGATGTCCGGATCGCGTTGCTTGACCTAAATGGTGCAGTTGTAGGAGAGCAGGCTCGTGAGCTGGGCGGAACCGACATCACTGCTTGCTGGCAAGCAGATGTATGCACTCTGGAAAGCGTCGAAACAGCCATGGCTTCGGGTCGTTCAGCATTTCGGGGGATCGATGTGGCGATTGCCAGCGCAGGCGTCTACGTCCTCGACTACATGGCCACTATGGATCCTTGTCAGTTGAGCGTCACACCGACATCAACCTCAACGGCGTCTTCCGTACGTTACGTGCGGCGCTGCCGTGAAAGACGTAAGGGCTATATGATGGCGATCTCATCGATGGCTGCATTCATCCACGGTCCGCTCAACGGTCACTATGCGGCGAATAAAGCGGGAGTCTGGGCACTGTGTGATCGCGTCCGACTTGAAGTGCGTCATCTTGGGGTCGGTGTCGGAACCGTGTACCCGAAATTCTTCAAGACCCCAATGATGGATGCTGTAAAAGCTGATCCAATCGGGAACAACGTCTGGAACGGAAAAGAGAAGGGACTTTGGAAAACGATTGGGCTCGATGAAGTCGTCAACATCGTCAAGGGTATCGAGCGTCGTTGGAACACAGTGATTATTCCGAAGCGCGATACTTCAGTTGCCTGGTTGCCAAGCATGTTCCGCCGTGTGGTCGAAGGAGTGGGCTTCAAGAAAGCGGATATTGTCGAGACCATCCGACTTGCACAGCCAACACGCGGCGGAAAATAGCAGTCGAAGTTTCCTCTTAGCCTTTACCGACAGTTTGATGCCAATGACTGCTAATCTCCGAGGGTGTGTAAAAAACGTTTTTGAGCGCGACAGGCACTCAAAATAGGACTGGAAATTGCGTATCTGAGCGAAATCCACATCTGCGGCCCCTTCCCCGCGGGAATGGAGGTCCATCACGTTATGACTTTTTATGTTTTCAACCCGCATAGCAAAAGCTTCTATCGTCCTATAGACGCAGCATTACGCTGGTGCAATCTCACTCGCTACGAAGCCGAAATAGTTCAGGCGGATTGGTCTCGTCCCGAGAATCTTGCAACCCTATATCCCCAATGGCCCAGTCTTCACATTGCCTTCGAAAGGATTTTAGACGCCATACGCAATGGTGAGCTGCCGTACGGCTGCCTAGGCATTTCTGTTCCTTTGGGAAGCTATGTAGAGCCCTATCAGCTGACCATCCGCCATTCAGACTTACGCCGCTGGATGGAGATCCATTATCCGGACCATAAGCCCAGCTTTTTATTCGAGTCCGGTGAGGATGCACCTGCAAAGGTCAGCCTCAAAACCTTTCTTTCAGTGAAAGCAGATCGAGACGAGTTATCGAGGGCGTTGAAAGCTCAACAGCAGCACCTTCAAGAAATCCTGGGAGAACTCCAGTCGATTGGGCTTGAAAGAGATGATCTCAAAGCCTTGGCCAAAACGAATGGCCAACTCAGCGAGCGCAGCGAACTGACCTATCACAACATCATTGGGGCATTGGTCAGCCTTCTCTTGGACCATTCGCCCGCCGGAAAACCTCTTTCGGTATTCACGAATCAAGCAGCCATTGTTGACGCCATTGTCGCACGCCACAAAGATGTGCCCGGCCTCAGCAAGCGCACGCTGGATGAAAAGTTTGCCGTGGCTAATCGTAGCCTCAAAAAAAATAAATGATCGAGTCAATTGCGTTGCAATACGCTTGATTGCAACGCAATGACTCAGCCGCCCTAGTGCGATTCAATCCAAGTCACTTCCCACCACGCGCCAACTGGCGCCAGGAGTGACTAGCATGTCCAACCCATCGGTACCCGCAGTCGAAGCACCTCAACCCCAACGCCATATCATGCGACGTGATGCGGTAGAGCAAAAAACCGGCTTCAAACGTGCGCACATTTACAACCTGATGAAGGAAGGAAAGTTTCCGCGGGCGAAGCGTATCGGGCTGCGCGCAGTCGGCTGGGACTCTCTGGAAATCGAACACTGGATTGCAGAACGCCTTTCGCGACAGGAGTGAGGGTGATGCACGTGGTCTCGGTGGTTTCCACCAAGTGTGGGGTAGGCAAAACTACAGTAGCGGCGAACCTCGGCGGCCTGTTGGCGGATGCTGGCCTGCGTGTTCTGCTGTTGGATCTAGACAGCCAACCCACCCTCTCCAGTTATTACTCATTGAGCCAGAAAGCTCATGCGGGGACGTACGAGCTCATTGCACTCAATCTAACAATACCTGAGCGAATAATTTCCAGGACTGCAGTCGTCGGTCTCGACCTGATTTTCTCCAACGACGATCAAGGTCGACTGAGCAGCTTGCTGCTGCATGCACCTGATGGGCGGCTACGCCTGCACAATTTGCTCAATGAGTTGAGTCTCAATTATGACCTGCTTCTGATCGATACTCAGGGAGCACGCAGTGTATTGCTGGAGATGGCCATCCTGGCCTCAGATCTCGCCCTCTCTCCCATCACGCCGGAAATGCTCGCTGCCCGCGAAATGCGCCGTGGCACCTTGAAGCTACTGAGTGAGCTCGAACCGTATCGCCACCTAGGCATCTACCCGCCGCCCTTACGGCTCTTACTGAACCAGGTGAACGTCAATCGAGTGGACACCCGGATGATCATCCGAAGCCTGCGCGAGACTTTCGCAGAGGCTAGCAATATCTCGGTGCTAGACACCGTGATCCCGGACCGGGTGGCCTATCTCAATGCCGCATCCCTCGGCTTACCGGTCCACCGAATAGATACACGCCCGTCGAGTAAACGCCGACGCTCGCAGTCTGCGCTAGAAATCATGCAAGCGCTGGCCATCGAATTATTCCCTGAATGGCGTGAAGCGATCTCTTCGGTAATGAGGTGTGCGGAGCCTCGATAAAACAAATCGCCTAATCAGCATTTCACCGATTTTTTTGTTTGATCGACCTTGAAGCCAACACAGCTTGGTAAGGAGTTTTCTAATGTTGGATCAGTTTCCTATCGTTGTTCAGCCTTCCATTCGACCAAGCGACGCGGCTTGCGAGGAGTACTGCACGGTGGTTTTTCGTTTGCAAGGGGGGCGCTCGGCGATGGTGTGGTTCCTCGCAGAACTCTCCCAACATTTCGAAGGTTCAGGGACTGCCGAAATCGTAAAATTCGAGGTCGGTGACCATTTACGTAGCCGACGTTAACCGAGGCGGTTGCGATGAATAAGCTCAGTCAGGAGGAAATCACAGACAAGCTGCACCAGGACCACTTCACTCAAGGTCCTGGACTGGAGCGACTGTCCGATCCAGTCATCGACACTCCCATGCTGGTCACTCTGGAACAGTTACGTCCCTACGAACACAACCCACGCTTCATCCGTAATCCGCTTTATGACGATATCAAGGCATCGATCCGTGAACGCGGGCTGGATCAACCGCCACCGATTACCCGCCGTCCGGGTGAAACCTCTTTCATCATCCGCAACGGCGGTAATACGCGCTTAGCAATTCTCGGCGAGCTGTGGCAGGAAACGCGCGATGAGCGTTTCTTTCGGATTCACTGCCTGTTCCGACCTTGGAGCAACGAAACCAACGCCCTACTCGGCCATCTGGCGGAAAGCGACCTGCACGGCCAACTCACGTTCATCGAAAGGGCATTGGCAGTAGCCAAACTCAAAACCATGCTTGAGTCGGATGGCCCAGAGCTCTCACAACGGGAGCTGGCTCGACGTCTTGCCGCTGGAGGCTATCCGGTTTCGCAGTCGCATATCAGCCGGATGCTGGACACCCTCGAACACTTACTACCCGCCATTCCACAAACTCTGTATGCCGGTTTGGGTAAGCCTCAGGTAGAGCGCCTGATCGGTCTACGTAGTCAGGTTGAGCGAACCTGGAACCGTTATCCAACCGCCACAGTCGCGTTTGCAGAGTTCTGGCTGGAGACCATGGGCTACTTCGATGGCGATCCTGAATCCTTTGATCTTGAGCAGATCCAGGACGAATTGCTCGAACGCATGAGCCACTTGCTCGGACAGTCCTACCGCATGCTGGCCCTGGAGCTGAGCGATACCCAACGGGTCGCCCCCACGCCTGGGGCTATCACCACCACGCCTTCAGAAAGCAGCCATCGGCCAAGCGTGCATGAAACTGCGGCAGAGTCGCCCTCCTCCGACACTAAACCCGAATCAACTGATGCCAAGAGCAAGATAGAGCCTATTTCAGAGGAACGGCTCACAGCACCCGAAACAAATACTTTACCTGCGGTCGGTCCTCTATCACGCGTTCAACAGATTCGTGAGCAAATCGATCGCGAGATCGTTACCGAAGCGGAGTCTTCATTCGAAACCTGCACAATCGACGACCTCTGGACCATCGCACCAACGCTGGATACGCCCGAACAATTGCGTTTAGCCATTGCAGGACTGGCTCGGGAAATGGCGGCCTATGCCGGAGATGCCGAGTGCATCATTGATCAAGAGCTTGGCTTGGGCTTCGCGTTGGACATTGAGCAACTCGATCTTTCAGCGCCTCGCTCGACCGGCGTTCACCTAATGCTCCTGGCCCTGCTACGTGCTCAAGACGAGGTGAACTGGGAAGATCGCAAGCAAATACCTTCCGCACTGTTCGGGCAACTGTTGTTAGGGGTCTATCAACTCTATCTGCCAGATCGACCCGTCACGGACGTGGGTCTGGAGCGACTGCCTGACAGTCTGTTAATTAAGCTGTTTCGCCTGATACGCCTGGCCCGGCGTTTAATCGACTTAACACTCATCTCTGAAGACAAAAACTCACCGGAGGAGCTGAGATGAACTTGTCCTTCAATATGCTCAATCAAGCCATGCTAACGCAGGTACTGCACGAACTACGCCTGGGCAACCTGCAACGCTGCAAGGCACTTGGACTGAGTGAGGATGACATCTTCGTGCTGCAATCCTTACCGCCGACGACGCTATCGCGCCTGGCCCATGCCACTGTCCCTTGGCTTGAAGTCAAGATTGACTCGCCCGTGCTGCATCGTTTGATCGAGCAAGCTGAACGCGATGAACAGAACGAACGGTTGATCAACCGAGCACTCAAGCTTGGCGCCAGCAGCACCATAATGTACCAATGCTTTGGCTTGGCGCATTCGGAAACAGCCATGCGCCGGCGTCTACTCAAGATAGAAACCCGTAAAGGCCGCCCCCAACATTTGAGCGAAGCGCAGGAGCATGCGTTGTGGCAACGTTGGTGCCAAATACAAACAGAGGACGGCACCGAGGATAAACTCGACGCTATGATGATGCTTGCCGAAGAACAGCAGATCAGCTTGACGATCGTTTGGCAGCAAATCGACCAGTACAGCAGCAAAGCATGAATGCTATTCCCGCCAGTCGCTGGCAACGTGTCCTGCAACAATGCACACAGCAGCTGCATGAACGATGGCCCGCACGCCCTACCACTGAACAGCCCTCCAACCAGGCTCTACAGGCTGGCTTTCTATTTAGTGGCCAATCACACGAAGTCGTGCCACGTAGGCTGCTGTTGGATAATCGGCTGACGCCATTGGAGCGAAATGCCTGGCAAGTATTTCGGATCATGCTGCAAGGCCAGCGCGTGGTCACGCCGCGCTATGAGGATTTGCAGCCTTACCTCTCGAGCGTGCCCTATGGTGCGTCAGCCTCGCGTGAAACCATTGCACGCGTGTTGACGATGCTCAGGCTCACTCGTTGGATCAGTTTGGTTAGCCGTGGTCGCGATCAAATCAGCGGGCAGCTACAAGGTTCTGTGTACGTTCTGCACGATGAGCCGTTAACCCCCGCCGAAGCCATGGAGCTCGATCAGGATTACCTAAAGCTGGTCGCACATGCCCTCGGTCATGCGACAAAGGCCGTGAGTATTGTCGCTCAGCACATTGTGGAGGAGGTCCGACAGGACACGAATATCGATCGGGGTCGGTTACCGACGCGGCTCGACAGCTGGGGCGAACAGTGGGCGCAGCAAGGCTTGGATCAGCCACCCGGTGATGCATTTCACGATTCCGGACATGGGGAAGATCACCGCGTTCGGAATCGTGCAGGCCCTCGTTCGGATTCCGAATCAGGCTTGAACCCTAACGTTTCTAGCACCGTTCGGAATCCGAACGCCGCCTGTACTGTATTAAAAGAAAGTAAATGTACAGTACCGCGCGCGACCTCTACTGTGGATAACCTGCACTGGCCCACTTCGCTGCACCTGAGCCCAAGCGAACGTCAGGCCATCGCCGTGGCGCTGAACAAGCTCAACCCTGCAGATCAGCAGGCGGTGCTTAACGAAGCGGGGGCACGCTGTGCGGCCGGTGGTATACGCAAGCCGGCGGCCTATCTGATGGGCCTGATCCAGCGTGCGCTGAAAGGCGACTTTCGTCCTTGGGCAAGTCAGCCCGAACCATCACCCATCGCAGAACCGCCCCCAACCGCCCCCTCGCGGCCATCTCGAAAAAAGGGCGAACCTGCATCAGCCCTCGCCCAAGCGTGCCTAAATGAGCTGCGCCAACTGCGTGGAGGCAGTGGACGTCAGTAGATTTGATGCCAGTGGCATCAAATCCATAGAGTTCCAATCTACAAAAATACCAGACGGAACCATGGTGCTTTTATGGGAACGCTGGATTGTCCTTCCAATGAACGTAAACGTGAGGCGTTTGCCCTCTCTCACCAAACGGAACAGACCGCGTTCAGCTTTTTGGCTGCCCTTGCTCCTCATCTGGCGCAACGTCCCGTCCAAGCCTATGCGAGGACAACACCATGGCCGATCACTATCAACTCAATCTGGGTTCATTGCGCAGCAGCATCACCTTAACCCTGCATACCCACCATGCAGCCCGCATATGGCAGGGTCGGGCCGCACATGAAGGCGTCCACTCGATCATGGGCATGGCCGGCTACATCAGTGTCACCAACCTGATCAAACAAACGGCGGCCCAGGACGATCCCTATGCCGATTGGGCCATCGTGCAGCTCGAAGAAAAACTGATGCAGGCCAAGGCTGGGATGCTGGAACTGACCCAACAGCTGGACCGAATCAGACAGGACCTGCCAACACAGATCGACATGGGGGACAACCTCAACATCCACCCCGTCACTTTGCCGTTGTATATCGGCAGCCAACTGGGTTTTCTGGCCGTCTACCTGCTGACCGATTACGACACGCTGGTCCGCCATACCCTCTTGGCCCATCACACCGCCTTGATTGGCCGAAGAGACATGGAAGCCTGGATCGACGACGGTGCCCACTTGTTACGCAGCCTGTTCGGTCAGGCGCAACGTTATCGACATGCTGGCGTTACACGCGATGATATGGCCGCAAATAATGCCCGCGCCCTGGCGGCCGTGGAGAAGTATGGATTGCCCCCGATGGACATCCTCGAGGGTCATCGCCGTTCTCAGTTTGCGCCGCCGATCATTCGCCGTGGTGCTGTAGCAGTGGATGACTCCGACGCGTTGGCAGAGGACGTGGATGGTCCGTCTGCGACCGTGGATGAGCCGGAGGCTGACGCATGAATCCCATGATCCCTATTCAACCAATGCCCTTCGAAGCGTTGACACCGGATGCCTATCGGCAGCTCGAACACGCTGCCTCCCTAAAAGGCCTTTTAAAACCTTTTAAGGGTAAGGGGGAGTTGGAGCATCTGGCGCAGGTGGCGAGGGAAATCGAGGCGCAGTTATGTCGCCTGATGGAGGCTGTGGTGCAGCAGGCCGGACAGCCCCCCTACTCACTGGTGGATATTCGATTGGTGCTGCAAAACACCAGCGCTGGCAGCACCTTTTTGCGTTGGCGCACCCGTGACTTTGCCCGTATGGGCGCAGCGGTCTGGGAACGCCAGGTCTGCAACAACGCCCTGCCACAGGCCGTACGTGAGGGATTGCACCGTTTCGAATGCGCGCGTATCGCACTAAACCTTCAGATGAGTGTGGTGCATTCGCTCTACCGCCAGGCTACGACCTGCGCGATCAAAATGGCCAGTGGCGAACAGTTGCTGCGCCAGTTCACACCCGCAGTGGAGAAAACACGATGAGCACTTTTTTCGTCGGCGAAGGCAATATCGGTAGTGCACCAGAGTTCCAGGAGTTCGCCTCTGGCAATGATGAACCACGGCGTTTGCTACGGCTGAATGTGTACTTCGACAACCCCATACCACGCGAGGGCAGCTATGAAGATCGGGGCGGCTATTGGGCACCGGTTGAGCTCTGGCACCGTGAGGCTGAACACTGGAGCACGCTGTACCAGAAAGGCATGCGCGTGTTGGTCGAAGGTCGTACGGTGCGCGATGAGTGGGAGGACAGCGAAGACAATGCGCGGGTAACCTTCAAGATCGAAGCCCGTCGAGTTGGCATCCTGCCTCACCGTTTGCACAGCGTGGTCATGCGGGAACGCTCCAGTGAACCAACGGCCTCTCAAAATACTGAGCAGGCCAGCTCGCCGACGTCGAAACCCAAGAAAAACAGAGGGCAATCACCTAAGGCCTGAACGACTTCAGGCATAAAAATTGCGCCTTTGCGCGAAGTTCCAGGCCTGCCATTGCTCGCTGCTCATGAAGCCCCCCACCCAGCTACGAACGCTCCATTAAGGTAGCAGCTTCAGCTCATTCAAGGCCGCCCTCACCGACTAATATGAGGAACCTGCCATTCAGGTTTCTCATATCTCGCCCCTGCTAATTCGAACAACGCTGCTCCGAACTCAATCCGGAGTAGTTATATGCGCCTCTTCCTCTGCGAAAAACCTTCCCAGGGTCGTGACATCGCCAACGTTCTCGGAGCCACTCGGCGTGGCGATGGTTGCCTGATCGGCCCCGAGACAACTGTCACCTGGTGTATCGGGCACCTACTGGAGACGGCCCCGCCTGAAGCCTACGGCACTCAGTACAAGAACTGGTCGTTGGATCATCTACCGATCATTCCGGCGCAGTGGCAAGTGGAGGTCAAACCCAAGACTGCCGCGCAGTTCAAAATCATCAAACACCTGCTCAGCGAAGCCACCACCGTTGTCATCGCAACCGACGCCGACCGCGAAGGTGAGATGATTGCCCGCGAGTTATTGGAGCTCTGCCAGTACCAAGGCTCTGTTCAGCGCCTCTGGCTGTCCGCACTCAACGAAGCATCGATTCGCAAGGCGCTGACCTCGCTGAAGTCTGGTCAGGAGACCTTCCCGCTCTATCACTCGGCCCTCGCCCGCAGCCGTGCCGACTGGCTGATCGGCATGAACCTCAGTCGTTTGTTTACCCTTCTTGGTCGGCGGGCAGGCTACGACGGCGTTTTGTCAGTGGGGCGCGTCCAGACACCCACCTTACGTCTGGTGGTCGATCGGGATCGTGCGATTGCCGGCTTCGTCCCGGTACCTTACTGGAACATTGAGTTACACCTATCGTCGATGGGCCAGCGATTCATCGCGTCGTGGTTACCGCCATGCTCAGGACGGGACGAGTCGGGGCGTTGCCTGCAACAGGCGCTTGCCCATCACGCGGTCCAAACAATCACCGACGAGAAGTCCGCCACGGTACTCTCGTTGCAGACTGAGCATTTCCGAGAACCGCCGCCCCTGCCCTTCGACCTGAGCACGTTGCAGGAAGTCTGCTCGCGTAAGCTAGGGCTCGGCGTCCAGGAAACCCTGAACATCGCCCAAGCTCTGTATGAAACCCACAAAGCCACCACCTACCCGCGCAGCGATTGCCGCTATTTGCCAGAGAATATGTTCAACGAGGCTCCCGCGGTACTCGACGCCCTGCTCAAAACGGATCCTGCACTCAGACCTGCATTCGAGGACCTCGATCAATCATTGCGCTCCCGCGCATGGAACACTGCCAAGGTCACTGCGCACCACGGCATCATCCCCACCACCGAACCGGCAAACCTGGTGCGGATGTCCGAACAAGAACGCCATGTCTACGAACTGATCCGTAGCCATTACCTAGCGCAGTTTCTTCCGCATCATGAGTTTGATCGGACCCAGGTCGAACTGGCGTGTGGCGAAGAACGATTGACCGCTGTGGGCAAACGGATCTTGGTCGAGGGCTGGAAAAGCTCGCTCTCCGAAAACACCGAGGAGGATGAGCCCAGTCACAAATCCCAAGTCTTACCCATCTTGCAACAGGGCACGCAGTGCGCAGTGGACAATGTTGAACTCAAATCCATGCGAACTGCCGCTCCTAAACCTCTCACCGGGGGTGATCTGATCAAGGCGATGAAAAACGTCGCCAAGCTTGTCAACGACCCACGCCTGAAACAGAAACTTCGGGACACCACCGGTATCGGAACCGAAGCCACACGAGCCGGTATTATCAAAGGGTTAATTGATCGCGGTTATTTGCTGGAGAAAAAACGCGCGTTAATAGCTACGACGGCGGCCCATACCCTGATCGAGGCGGTACCCGCTGCAGTTGCGGATCCTGGCATGACCGCGATCTGGGAGCAGGCGCTTGACGAAATCGAAGCGGGACGCCTGACCTTGGAGGCGTTCGTCGCAAAGCAGGCGAACTGGATTGCTAAGTTGGTCGAACACTATGGAGCGCTCACCTTGTCGATACCGGTCGAAGCTGGCCCGGCCTGCCCCATTTGCAATGCCTCAATGATCAAGCGGAAGGGCAAATCTGGGCCGTTCTGGTCATGCTCGCAGTATCCGAACTGCAAGGGCACTACGCAGTTCAGAAAAGAGACGCGCCGCCCATGACAGTTCGATGAGATCAACATGAAGTTAGGGTGGTGCACAGCTCAGTGCATCATCAGCGGCGCCTGATCCTGCTCCAAGTCGATCAAAGGTTGTCCGACCTCACGGGCCAAAGCGATGCCTGTCGAAATCCATATCTGCCCCAGTTCGTTGAAGGCTTTTAGGTGGGCAGGATCTTCGTTGAGCCAATGAACAAGGCGTTCGAAGTATTCGGGATTATCCGGGCAATCATGAATCTTGATGAACAGCTCCAGTGTTCGATCCCAAATCAGATCCATAACGTCCTTTCTCTCATCTTCCATGTTCAACCATCCCTCAACATGGTCCCTTCAGACCGTCGCTCTTACTAATCACTCTGGACTCTGATCCCTGGAGGGACAGAAACCACGTCGCGATACTCAGCTGTTTCAGTCACTATAACAACCCAATGAGTCGATACTCAACCCTTAAGGATGTTCATGTCAACGGGTCTTTGCTCAACCATTCGGGTTGAACTGGAGAACTCATCACTTGGCACATAAACATCCAACCCAAGCCCAAATCGGGCGCATGATCGCGAAGCACCGCAGCGAGCGTAATTTGACTCAGGAAGAGGTGGCTGAACGTTTAGGGATCGGTAGTGAAGCCATCTCGCGCCTGGAACGGGGTGTAGTGGAGCTTTCTGTGGTCAAACTGATGCAACTGGCGGACATTTTCGATTGCCGGATGGATGAACTGCTGACGGAGTCGAGCAATCGCCCCAATGACCAAGCCCAGATGATCGCGGGGCTGCTGAGTGGACTGAAAGAAAGCGACCGTGCCTTTATCTTGGCAACCGTCGAACAATTAGCCGCACATCTCGGCAGTAAGTAACTTCTTTCATCGTGCTCAACGTGGCGTCTTATGAAGGGGGCCTGTAGGCTTGACGTCGTGTTGACCTCTCTGCTGTAGTAGCTTCGGATAACCGCCAACGGCGACCCAAGACCGATTAGCTCCGCGCAGTTCGGTCAAACTCTTCGAGTTCGGAGCCTCCTATTCTGCGGAATTTAATTCCCGTTTTTTGCTCGACATGATTGTGGTGGCGGATGACCACTGTTGCCTCTACCCGGCAATAGCGGTCATCCGCTTCGGCGATCGTATTCAGTCCCGGAGCCCACCGGGGAAACACAGGGCACCCTTTATGCGCGGATGCGTGCCAGCATATTCCGACCCAGGCCACGACAAGGGTCGGTTGGCGAATCATTGCGCAGTTCAACCAAATTTTGCGAGGAGCTTGTCGACTGCGTAAGACCGTCAAAGGTGGTTTTTCTCTTCCTCGCCTGGCACACCGCCAGGCCCACTCTTCTTTTTTTCATTTTCTTAATTCAGTGACTACCACCGTATTCCGGCCTTAAAAAATCGGGTTGTAGCGTCTTGACGCGCCCGGGTGACAGGCTTATACAAAGGGCGTGGTTCGCTGTCGTTGACAGCCCAACCCAGGTAGCCAAAACCTTCAAGGCTACGCCACGTTCGTGGTGGTTTACCCAAGTGCGATCAGCGTTCGGAAGCTCGCGCGGTTGCCGCTTAAGCGGTGATGAATGCCGACTACTCCATGCCTGCGGGTTACCACTGCAGACTCTCCTCTGCTGCACAGCTACTAACCCAGAAGCTTCATTCTGATAGTCATCGGCTTGCCGGTGGCGAGTCGTTCATCGCTCGACTTCATCTTACCCACCCTGACGGGGGCTCACTTTCCCGTCAGGGGCTGTGCGTCGCCGTTTCCCTTGAAACAGGAGAACCACCATGGCCTACGCCAACCACTCCCAAGAAGCGATCACTTACTTCAATCTGCACACCGTCGGTATCGGTTATCTCAACCGTGTTCGTGAAGTACAAGTCCGCCGCGGCCAGCCGTTCATGGCTTGCGATATTGCAGCCCTGCACGGTGCCAGCGATGCAGTGGAATACACCCGTTTCGACTGCAAAGTCGCGGGCGGCGAAGCTGAACGTTTGGTTCGTCTCTATATGGACGCTGTCAACGCCGAGAAAAAGGTCTTGCTGTCGTTCCGTATCGGCGACCTGTGGATCGATCCGTTTCTCTACGAGAAAGGCGCTAAACAAGGTCAACCAGGTGCCAGCCTGAAAGGTCGTTTGCTGTTCATCGACTGGATCAAGGTCAATGGCATGCTTGAGTACAAAGCGCCCGCCAGGCAGGAAGCAACAGCACCTGCTGAGCAAGCGCCAAACAGTGAACCGTCCTCTCCGTCGGCTGATACCGACGCTGAGAGGACCGATAACCCAACAGAGGCTCGGGACGAACCTGAATCTCCATCGACTCCCCGCGCGGCCCGCCGTGTTGCCACCCGCACCGTTCAGTCCGCCTGAACAGTCCACGATGTTGCTCATCAAGGCGCTCCCTGGAGCGCCTTTTCTTCAACCCGCACAGGAGAACCCTCATGGAATACTTCTGGCTTTGCGACGACTGCCTGTTCGCTGCGGCTTATGAGGACTTCAGTACGCTATCGCTCTACTACACCACGGATGAAATCGAGAAACGCATCGCCAACATCCATAGTGGGCTGGTGCGGTTAATACCCTTCAGTGCCGACTTCGATCCCGACGCCGGCTGGGGAATAGAAGCCTTTTCCTCGTTGCCCTGCGACGGCTGTGATTCACATCTACAGGGTCAACGCCGCCGGTTTACTCGGTTGTAAACAGCTTTTCATCGGCTAATGCCCGCAATTCTCCATCCACCTCGGGGATACCACTCCCCTTGGGCGTGTACCCCCTGATTATTCCCTTCGGAGGTAGCGCCATGAGCCCCCAACTCACACTGATTGAGATCTCGGATTTCGAGGCTGATCGCATTGTCCAAGAAAACCAGCTGATCGACGAAGCGCTGCATATTCTGGATCGTCGGCTTTTCGCCCGCGGGCCTATCCTGACGTCGCCTGACACCGTAGCGGCTTACCTAAAACTGCGTCTTGCGCACCAAGAACATGAAGTCTTTGGTGTGGTTTTTTTTGATGCCCAGCACCGGGTGCTGGCGTTCGAAATCCTCTTTCACGGCAGCATTGATGGCGCCAACGTTTACCCCCGCCAAGTCGTTAAGCGCTCCCTCGCGCATAACGCTGCAGCCGTCATTTTTGTTCACAACCATCCCTCAGGGTGCACGGAGCCCAGCCAGGCGGACCGTGTTTTGACCGCACGGTTGAAAGAGGCCTTGGCCTTGATCGACGTGTGCGTACTGGATCACTTCATAGTGGGTGAAGGTCGCCCGCTCTCCCTTGCCGAATACGGCTGGCTTTAACCCTCACAGGCGCCTCCGGGCGCTTTGTTCATTTCAATTCTGGAGAACCCTCATGAACCAAACCCTAGCCCTGCTCCCAGCTTCAAACCCGTTTGCTCGCGGTTACGACAAACTTACATATCGAACGGCTGCTACTGATCACCTACGAAAACAACTACCCTCCCTGCTTTCGCCCCCTGCACTACTCACAGGTCCATTTGCCCGACGATGAACTGCAGTTGTTCCCCTGCATCTTCAATGAAGATTTCGCCTTGATCAACGAAGGTCAACCCGTTCCGGATGAGTTGAATGAATGCTGTCAGTCCACCGGACTGGTGCGCCAAGTGATCTACGCCGTGATGGGCGAAATGCTCAACGAGCGGCATCATGTCGGCGATCTATACTCCCTGGAAGATGCCCAAGCCGTGATCCGTCGCTTGAGCTTCGAGACGGGACACTACAGTCGAACCTGGGAGATCAGTACCACACACCTCACTGAAGAAGCATTGCGTTACTTGGAGCGCCGGGCTGGCAATTTCGACTCCAGACCATCCGGTCTGCTGTTCCAACCCTTTGCCCAGAAGGACTGCAATGGCGTCGGGTGTAAGCTGATCGGCACGCCCTGGACCGACGATAACCTGGTCAAATCGCCGGTATGCCGGCAGCCTTGGTCAACGTATTGTATCTGGCGGCATTGGCGGATGTGCGCTTGTTGATTCGACCCCGACGCTGCCGTCTTGGACACGCTCGCCATTTTTGATGAATAGCAACGCGTTAAGCGTTAACACGACACGCCTTGAATCGACTTTCTCACTGAATCGCTCCTTCACCTCATGTCAGGTTCTGCACTGAATCTGACATGAGGCTTTTCCATGGAGCGCTTTTTCACGCCTGTCTGCCTGCTGGGTTTTTTGAGTGCCTGCAGCGCGCAAATCCCCACCCCATTGCCGACTAATCCAAAGATCGACAGTGGTTCCAATCGGACCCAGTTATCAAGGAGCCCAGCCGAAGCAAGCCATCCGGCGGAAATCCGTTACGGTCGCTATACGCTGGTGAGCACCGAGCCCACCACGGAGCAACGTGATCTTCTCGCTCAAATCATTGATGTGAACATACCGTCCAACTTTAATCCCTCGGTACAGGAGACGATGCACTACGTGCTGCAGCGCTCGGGTTATTCGCTCTGCCCTGCCACCGAACCAGTAAAGACACTTTTCACTCGACCTCTGCCTGCAGCCCATTACCGGCTCGGTCCGGTTCCGTTACGCAGCGCACTACAGGTATTGACTGGCTCCGCCTGGCAACTCACGACCGATGAGGTCAGCCGTTCGGTCTGCTTCGAACAGCAGAAAGCTGATGTCGGCATCGTGCCGGCTAAACCAGACTCGTCCCATCAGACGGAGGCTCGGCCATGAAAGCCTCGACGTTTCAAACCATCATTGTTGGCTTACTTTGCCTGGCGGTCTCCGGACTGAGTGGTGGTTTGTATAACCAGTATCAACGCGTGACCGAGCTGGGAAATGCGAACGCCCGACACCTACAGATCCTGCAAACCTTGCAACGTGATTCGAGCGATCTCAAAGACGCGCAGGAGAAGCTGCAGCATGCACTGAAGGACCTGAAGCAGATTGTGGATTCCGGTGAACAACAGGCCAACACACTCGACCCGATTTTGGATCAATGGGCACAAGAGATACAGGAGCTACGCGACGGTCTGGCAGACCGCGCCGCCACAGCCGACATGAACGCGCTACGCGCACGACTTGAGCACGTCGAGCAGCAACTCCTGGACCTCAAGCCACAGCCAACACTTCCCCCACCGACATCTTCCCCGGCCAAACCGAAGAAAACCTCTCGCCCCAAGTCTGCCCTGCTCCCGCCGCCATTCTCAGTGCTGAGTGTCGAGTCCCGTGGTGGCGAGCGCTTTCTGGCGGTCGCGCCTCCTGATAGTCGCTCGCTCAACGATACCCGGTTGCTGCACACCGGCGAGCAGCTTGGCACATGGCGACTGAAAGTGCTGGAGCCGAAGGCGGCCATCTTCGCAGTGGCTGCTCAGCCAGACCAGACAGTGCAACTCCCTTGAGAAGCGATCATGAGCAGAGCCCCACTACTCCCCATAGTCTGTCTCGCTTCGCTACTGGCCATAGGCGCTGCGATGGGCAACCCCATCACAACACCGTCAAGGAACCAGGACACGCAGGTAGCGCCCTTGGGGCGCTCTGACTCTAAACAGGCGGCGAGTTGGGGCCTGACCGAGCAGGAATGGACACGCTTCGAACAGATCCAAGCCGGCCCACGCGGTTTCTGGAGCCCGAACCTCGATCCGTTAACCGCCCTCGGGGTTGAGTCCAAGACCGACCAAGAGCGCCAGCGATATCCCGAATTACAGGTAGCACTGGAAGCCAAGCGCGCCGAGCGTGAATTGGCCTACCAAAACGCTTACACAGCGGCCTGGGCCAAGCTGTTTCCGGGGCTGTTGCCGGTTCAGGGTATGGCATCCCCGCCCTCTGCTAGCTCACCGGTAGAGCCGCGCCGAGCTCTGTTTGTCGAAGACCACTGCTCTGCGTGCACCGCCGAAGCACAGCGTCTGCAAAGCAGTGATACGGCATTCGATATCTACCTGGTGGGCAGCCAAGGCGAGGATGAACGCGTCCGCAGCTGGGCTCGGCAAGCGGACATTGACCCAGCCAAGGTTCAACGCCGGCAGATCACCCTGAACCATGACCGTGGTCGCTGGTTCAGCCTGGGCGCCCCAAGACCATTACCCGTCACATTTCAACAGGTGAATGGACAATGGCAACGTGTCGATTGATTGCTATTGCGCTCCTGCTGACGGTGCACGCGGTTCAGGCTAACGAACTTCCGCCTCCGGCTTATCAACTGGCGGCGCATGACGCCAACATCCCTTCTACGGTGTTGTTCGCAATTGCCTTACAGGAGAGCGGTATTCGCGTCCGTGGTCGACTGCTGCCGTGGCCTTGGACCCTGAATATCGCCGGAACACCCTACCGTTTCGCCACTCGCCAGGCCGCATGCCACGCCTTGCTCCAGGCGCTCACACTATATGACGCTAAGCGGGTCGACGCCGGACTAGGGCAAACCAACCTGGGTTATCACGGACAACGTTTTTCCAGTCCCTGCGAAGCTCTCGAACCCTACCGCAATCTGGCTGTGACTGCAGCACTGCTGCAAGAGCATCACGCTGTCACCGGTAATTGGGTGTTGGCTGCCGGACGCTATCACCGATCGGCAGGAGGAACGCCGGCGGCGCGTTACCGCGCCGGATTTTCCCGGCAGCTTGAACGGCTGCTGACTTCCTCCGAACAAGGCATATCACCATGAAACGAATATCCCTTACCTGCTGTTTAATCCTGCTCTTGGCATCTTTAGCCCAGCCGGAACTAACTTTAGCCGGGGATCAGCCTAGCGACTTAACCCGCGCCCATTTTAAAGTTGCCAGGCCGCCCATGAACAACAATCTCCAACCTGGTCGGGCCATGCATGCGGACTTGTCCACGTTTGCCGATGAAACCTGGACATTACCCGTTCGCAGCTCTCACTTGAGCCCCGGCCAAATCACGTCTCGCGCCCTAAACATTCCAGGCTTACGGCCATTTTTCCTGGTGGGTGAGGATACCCACTCACTGGCTTGGTTGCGTCAACGCGCGCCTGAACTTCAGGAAATGGGCGCAGCCGGTCTAGCGGTTGAAGTAACCGATACCGAAGCTTTGTCCCGGATTCGAGCCGCCGCGCCGGGCATCACCATCCTGCCGGTCAACGGTAACGACATCGCCACCCGCTTGCAGATCGAGCATTACCCCGTCTTGATCACTGACACCTCACTGGAACAGTGAGTCCAGATCATGGCAGAGCATGCGATGGAGTCAAAGCTCCGGCCGGCGGTGGAGTTGTACACCGTAGCGATCTGCATCGCCGCCGCGGTGTTGTGCGTGTACTCGCCCTGGGCTGTGGCCCTGTCACCCGAGATCGGGCTGGTTGCGGCGCTGGCCTATACCCTATTCGGCCTGATACGCCTGCGACAAGCCTGGGAGGTGTTGCGCTATCGGAGCAATATCCGTCGGCTATCCCGCTACGAGCTGACCAGTCGGCAGATTCCGGTCAGTTGTAAGCGGCTGTTTATGGGGCGCGGGTTTCGCTGGACCCGCCTGCATACCCAGCGCTTGGTCGAGGCTCAGGATCCAGCGGTCGCCCATTATGTCGACCAACCGGCCCGTTATCGCCTAGCCCGTGGACTCGAACGGTCCCTTGAGCATGCACCGTTTACGCTCTCGACATTGGCCCGTGTCACTGCCTGGGACAGTGCCGTCAATCCGTTGCGCCCTTTACCACCGGTAGGAGGCTCGCCACTGCTGCATGGAGTCGAGCCAGATGAAACGGAATTCAGTCTGCCACTGGGCGAACGGGTCGGTCACACGCTGGTGCTGGGCACGACCCGCGTCGGCAAGACGCGACTCGCCGAGGTGTACATCACCCAGGACATTCACCGCATTGAACATGAGGTAGTGATTGTCTTCGACCCGAAGGGCGATGCCGACTTGCTCAAGCGCATGTACGTCGAAGCCAAACGTGCCGGTCGGGAGAAAGAGTTTTATGTCTTCCATCTGGGCTGGCCAGAAATCTCCGCCCGCTACAACGCGGTGGGACGTTTCGGACGTATTTCTGAGGTGGCATCTCGCATTGCTGGGCAGCTCAATGGTGAAGGTAACTCCGCGGCCTTCCGTGAGTTCGCATGGCGTTTCGTCAACATCATTGCGCGGGCTTTGATCGAATTGGGCCGCCGTCCGGACTACCTGCAGATCCAGCGGCATGTGGTCAACATCGATGCTCTGTTCATCGAATACGCCCAGCATTTTTTCGCCAAGACCGATTCGAAAGCTTGGGAGGTGATTGTCCAACTCGAAGGTAAACTCACCGAGAAGAATATTCCCCGGCATATGGTCGGGCGTGAAAAGCGGGTGGTGGCCATCGAACAATACCTAGCGGCGAAACGGGTGTTTGATCCGGTCATGGACGGGCTGCGTTCGGCCGTACGCTATGACCGTACTTACTTCGACAAAATCGTCGCCTCGCTGCTGCCATTGCTGGAGAAACTCACCACTGGCAAGACAGCGCAGTTACTAGCGCCAAACTATACCGACCTGGATGACCCGCGGCCGATCTTCGACTGGATGCAGATCATCCGAAAACGCGGCATCGTCTACGTTGGCCTGGATGCGCTGACTGATGCCGAAGTGGCCGCCGCCGTGGGCAATTCAATGTTCGCCGACTTGGTCTCGGTCGCGGGACATATCTACAAACATGGCATTGACCATGGACTGCCTCAATCTGGCAACGCTGGTGACAAACTGCCAATCAACCTGCATGCCGATGAGTTCAACGAGTTGATGGGCGATGAGTTCATTCCGCTGATCAACAAGGGGGGCGGTGCCGGTATCCAGGTAACCGCCTACACCCAAACCCTCAGCGATATCGAAGCACGAATCGGCAACCGGGCCAAGGCCGGCCAGGTGATCGGCAACTTCAACACCCTACAGATGCTGCGAGTGCGCGAAACCGCAACCGCGGAACTGCTCACCCAGCAGTTGCCCAAGGTTAATGTGCTGACCAAAACCTTGGTCTCGGGTGCGACCGACACCTCCGATCCGGAGGCAAACACGGACTTCACCTCGTCCTCACAGGACCGTATCAGCAGCACCAACGTGCCGCTGATCGAGCCTGCGCACATCGTCAGTTTACCCAAGGGGCAAATGTTCTCCTTCCAGGCCGGCGGCCAGCTCTGGAAAGTCCGCATGCCGTTGCCAAAACCCTCCAACGACGATGCCATGCCCAAAGACCTGCAGGAACTTACCCAGCGAATGCGGGCCACCTATAACGAGCAGGCAGGACAATGGTGGAGCTCCAGTGGTGGCGGTCCAACAATAAACTTCGATTTGGATCAGGTGAGGTAGCCCGGCTCCGCCATGGGTTTCGATTCAGCAAAGACGTATTCGGCAGGCGTCGTGGCAAGGCGCAATATGGAGTGAACGATGGCGACTACCGCTCAGAATACGCCGTCACAACCGATCCAGCGCCCGGGATTGATTATCTCGGCAACCAGCCTGGTTCTGCGCATCATCGGCGTGCTGATGGCCTCGCTGCTGTTCTCGATCCTCATCGAGTTCACCGGTTTGCTGCTGTTCTGGAGCGATCAGGGTTGGCGGCACAGCCAAGCCATGTTGACGAACGAACTGGGTTGGCTGAGTGAGCACTTCAAAGCGTCACTCATCCTTCAACAACCCGGACAGACGATTGTCCAGTGGCTGGACTTTCTAAATCAGTGGCTGCTGGTCAAGACTGGCTTTGCGGATTTTGCCCGGCAGGCGCGGGTGTCGGGCCAGGGCAACGGTTTCTGGAGCTGGATCAATCAGCTCTACGTGAGTATTGAGGACTTCGTGCTGGCGGCGGTGTATGTGACCTTTACCTTCGTGATGCGCCTGACCATTCTAGTCCTGGCAACACCATTGTTCCTTATGGCCGCGCTGACCGGTTTTGTCGATGGTTTGATGCGCCGCGACCTTCGTAAGTTTGGAGCCGGGCGAGAAAGTAGTTTTGTCTATCACCGCGCCAAGCGGGCATTGATCCCGATGCTGATCGCGCCGTGGATCATTTATCTTTCTCTACCCGTTTCGCTTGATCCCATGGCCGTCTTTTTACCGAGTGCGGTGATGCTCGGAGTTACGACAGCTATCACCGCCGGAACGTTTAAAAAATACATCTAATAGTATGCATTGATGGTATGTAAACCATGCCAGCTAATTTAACCAACACACGACGGCGACGTAACCCCCATGCTAGACAAACCAACAATATCCCGCGGCCGCGATTATCAATCACCGCTAAGTGACAGCAGCAATTACGCTGATAAAAACCAATTTTCCCGATCTGTAGAGCGCGGAAATGAATTGCCTCTGAGCAGTTTGTAGAAAGCCACTTTGAAGCACGGCACAAACACTATCCAGTGAACCTTGTAAAGGTTAACTAGGGGGGCTGCCGACCGCAAGACCTTGGACATTTTCATCGGCCCTCGCGCTGAAATGCAGCGGGTTTATGCCGTAGTAACGGCGAAACACCTTGGCGAAGTGGCTGGCACTGGAATAACCCACCGCCGCCGCCACATCGCTGACCGCCCCCTGCTGCCTTAATAATTGCGCCGCTCTTTCGATGCGGACTTTCTGGAGGTAGCCGTAAACGCCACTGTCGTAGCTCTGACGAAAACCCTGCTTGAGCTTTTTCGTGTTGAGCTCCACGGACTGGGCCAGCGATTCGATGGTCCAGTCCTGCTCGGGGTGCGCTTCAAGCAGCTTGCGCGCCCGCTCGACGCGCATCAGGTCACGGCCTCCGGCGTTGAGCCCGGTGAAATGCGCCAGGTCCTGGATATGCGCCGTCAACTGGCCGAGCATTTCATAAGCCTTGCCACGCAGCAGCAAATCCCTGGCCACGCCTTCAAGCTTGCAACCGAGCATCTCCTGGCCGATCCGCCTTATCACCTGGGGCGCCGGGAACTGCACCAGCCGTGCCGTGCGATCCTGGGAACGGGTGTTCTCCCAAGGCCCCTGATAGTCGAACAGTTGCCCGGCCAGGTCGAGCATGCCCAACCGGTGTGCGGCAAAACTGATATTCACGCCGCGCCAGCACGTACCCGCGGGAACGAAACCTTCGCCCCTGACCGGAACCGTCGAATGGAACAGGCAACAGTGATCTTCACGCCAGCTCAGGGGTGAGGTGTCGGCAAAATAGCGCCAACCGGAGCAGTTGGCGTGGTACGACACTGTCAAAGACGCTTCGCAGAAGGCGTTCAGATGACGGTCTTCGTCGACCTGCCAGTCAATAAGCCGGATATCGAGCTCATCACCCACTTCATCCGTAAGGACCTTGGGCAGCTCATAGTCAGCGCAATAATGATTGAGGCTCATTGGCATGCAATCGTTTGGGAATCAGACTCAAATGATAACACTTATCAACTAAAGTACCGATTGCGCGCATTTCGACCCTGATCGCACGCGCGACGAAACGGTTAAGTCCAGAGAATACGGCCATTCCTTCTCACCCGAGTCTTTCCATGCAACGTTCTCTACTCAGTCTGGCAATCATGCTCGCGGTTTCCCATCAGGCGCTTGCCGACGATGTAATGACCTTGCCGGACATGCAGGTTACCGCTGGCAAGCGTGTGCAGTCCCAGGACCAGACCGATCTGGCGCTGTCGGTGGCCAGTCAGGCGGATCTGGAGCGCGCCAATGTCTATCAAAGCGGCGACCTCGAGAGAGTATTTCCGGAGCTGTTGATACGCAATACCGGGGCAAGTGTGTTTCCCAGCCTGAGCCTGCGCGGCGTGTCATCGTCGGACCCCTACAACGCACACGTGGGCATTTATGTCGATGGTGTGCCGCAATATCTGGGCACCTTCAATCAGCAGTTGCTCGACATCGAACACATCGAACTGCTGAAAGGCCCGCAAGGCACGCTTTACGGCCGTAATGCCCACGCCGGAGCACTGAATATCCTCACCCGTCAGCCAGACAACACGCCGACCGCCACACTGCAAAGCCGATTCAGTAACCTGCATCAACAAGTGTCGGCGACAGGCTCGACGCCGCTGGTGGACGACAAACTGTTCATTCAAGGCACCGTGTACCACGACGACACCGACGGCGAACTGACCCGCAGCGAGCACCACGGCGACAGCGACAACGGTGGCGGCAATGTCGGCCTGACCTTCAAGCCCAACGAAGACTTCATCCTCAAGCTGGCCTATGCCCGGGATCGCCTGACCTCTTATAACGAGCAGTACCTGGCGGACGCCACCTATGAAAAGCGCCGGGCGAGCGTGCCGCTGATGGAATCAGTCTATGTGCGGCGCGTGGAAACCAGCAGCGCGACCCTGGACTGGAACCTCAGCGATGCGCTCAAATTCACCTCCATTACCTCCCTGCAGAACTACCGCCATGAGCGACTGTACGGCGATCTGGGTTTTCACTGGCCCGAAACCCAGCGCACCGTCAGCCAGGAACTGCGTCTTTCCACTCAGGGCGATGATCGTGCCTGGGATGCGGTGGGTGGTCTGTACTGGCAGAAGAGCCGCAGCCACTCAGAGCGCGAACCTGACCGCAGCGCCCCGTTGTTCGGCGTTTACGGCGTGGCCGACAGCCGCATCGAAAGCACCGAAAAAGCGGTATTCGGCGAATTCACCTGGCACCTTGCACCGCGCTGGGACCTGACACTGGGCGCACGGCACAGTGTGGAAAAAGCCGAAACCGATTACACCCAGGTCGATGCAGCCTTCACGCCAGGCTTCGTTTACAGCGGCAACGACTCCTTCACCAGCACCACGCCCAAGATTGCCCTGGGCTTCCAGGCCACTCCGGACACGCGCCTGTACGCCTCGGTCAGCAAGGGCTACAAGGCCGGTGGTTACAACCGCATCGGTGCCATCACCCCTGACGCCGTGGCGTATTCGCCCGAGAAGTCCCTGAACACGGAAATCGGCGTCAAATCCAGCCTGCTCGACCAACACCTGTGGCTCAACGCCGCGCTGTACCGCATCGACATCGACGACGTGCAGCAATTCATTGGCGCGGCGGGCACTGGTACTCAGTCGCTGAGCAACATCGGTAAGGCCCGCAGTGAAGGCGCAGAGCTGTCCATGGACTGGCATGCAGATGACGCCACCCTGATTCGCCTGGCGGGCACCGTCAACCGCAACCGCATGCTCGACTCGGATCGCCAGGGCAACAGGCTCACGTATACCCCCGGACGCACCTTGCGCGCCTCGGCCGAGCACAGCTTCTATTTTGACGGCCTGCTGGGTGAGGTGCGGCCCAGCGTCGGGATCAGTTACACCGGCAAGCACTATTTCGACGTCGACAACGAAGTATCCCAAGGTGGTTACAGCCTGGTGGACGCTCGACTGGCATGGCTGCCCACCCCTGATCTGGAGCTTGCGCTTTACGGTAATAACCTTGGCGACAAGGACTACCGCACCTATTCCTATCTGTCCGGCGGCGCGCAGTTCAGCCAGCCGGGACAAGGCAGGGAATTGGGGCTGAGTACCAAAATCACCTTTTGATCTGAACATGCTCGACGCGGCTTGTGCACAGCGGTGCACCAACCGCATCGAGAAAGCCACCACACCCATTCAGCACTAACAACGCCGGGCGAGCTTTCGGGCGCCCGTCAGCCGCTGCATGGCGAAATAACAGATACGCACACCCAAGGAGTGCTGTATGACGCGCGATCAGGCTGCTGCCGACACGGCCACAACCCGGCCCCTCAGCCATACCGGACTGCTCGGACTGGCGCCGGGCATGTTTGCCCTGGCAATCAGTTGCGCCGTGGTTTCAACGCTGCTGAGCCTTGTGCCGCTGTGGTGCATCTACAAGATCGCGCAGGTCTTGCTGAGCCCCGTACCTGATACACATGCGGCATTGGTCTGGGGCCTCTGGGCACTGGCGGCAGTGCTGCTGCGCTGGCTGATCATGACCCTCAGCCATGTGACCGCACATCTGGCGGCCTTCGAGTTGCTGCGTCAGTTGCGCAGCCGGATTGCGCGACATCTGGGTGAAGTGCCGCTGAGTTTTTTCAGCCAGCACAGCGGTGCCGACCTGCGTCGCACTATGAGTGACGATGTCGGTGCACTTGAAGGGTTCTTTGCTCACTCACTGCCCGATTCGATTTGCGCCGCAGTCATGCCGCCGCTGACGCTGGTTGTGCTGTTCATCGTCGACTGGCGGCTGGCGCTGGCCTGTATCGCCCCGTTGCCGCTGGCGTTTCTTGCGCAGATGCTGATGGTAAAAGGCTCGGCCGAGCGCATGGCGCAGTGGCAAGGCATGCAACAACGTATTTCACAAAGCTTCAGCGAGTACCTGCAAGGCATCCAGGTGGTCAAAAGCTTCGGCCTGACCAGCCTGCGCTTCGGCTCGCTGAGCACCGATATACGCGGTGCAGCAGCGTGGGTGGCCGGGTTTGCGCGCAAAAGTTCGCTGTTCTGGGTGGTGTTCTCCGGGCTGCTGAGCGCCAGCCTGATGATCGTTGCGCCGCTGGGCGCCTGGTTGCTGCTGGATGGCAGTATCACGCAGGAAACCCTGCTGCTGTTTCTGCTGTTGGCACCCGCCGCCCTGCTACCCTTGTTGCGCCTGACCTACATGCTCGGCGATCAGGTCAAGCGCAATGCGGCGCTGGCGAGGATCAACAGCGTGCTGCTCAGCCCGTCGCTGAGCGAAAACGCCGATGCACAGATTCCCGACGCGCCGCTGGACCTGTGCCTGGAAAACGTCTGCCACGCCTATGGCCAGAGACAGGTTCTGGATCACGTCGGTTTCAGCGCTCAGGCGGGTCAGTTGACTGCCTTGGTCGGCCCCAGCGGCGCGGGCAAAAGTACCCTGGCGCAATTGGTAAGTCGCTTGTTCGACGCCGACAGCGGCAGCATCACGCTGGGTGGCACCGAGCTCCGCGACTGGCCTCTGCAGGCGCTGCTCGATCGGGTCGCGACGGTGTTTCAGCACGTGCATCTGTTCGACGGAACGGTGCTCGACAACCTGCGTCTGGCGAGCCCCGACGCCGATCAGGCGAGTGTAGAGGCCGCAGTCCGTGCGGCATGCGCCCATGATTTTATCGAACGCCTGCCGCAAGGTTACCACACGCCTATTGGCGAAGCCGGCGCGCAACTGTCCGGTGGCGAGCGCCAGCGCCTGTCAATTGCCCGCGCCTTGCTGAAGAACGCGCCGGTACTGATTCTCGATGAAGCGACTGCCTACGCCGACAGCGAAAACGAGGTGCTGATCCAGCAGGCGCTGGCCAACCTGTGCCGAGGCCGGACCGTCCTGATGATTGCCCATCGCCTGCACACCATCATCGACGCGCAACGCATCGTCGTCCTCGATCAGGGCCGTGTGCTCGGCATTGGTCGCCATGAGCAACTGCTCGAAAGCTGCGAGCTGTATCAACAACTCTGGCAGGACCACACCCATATTCGTCAATGGCAACTGAGCAGTGGAGAACCCGCATGATTTCCAGTCTGATGCGCGCGGGCGAACGCCTCGCAGGGCAACGCGACCCACGCCTGAATCAAGGGCTGCGCCTGGCGGTCCTTGAAGGCTTGCTGAGCGCAGCGCCATACCTGCTGCTGTACTGGCTGCTGGCAAGCCTGTTCGACAATACCCTTCAGGGCTGGAACGTGATCTGGCTGGCACTGGGCATGCTTGTCTGCCTGGTGGCGCGAATCGTCGTCGGAGCCCTCGGTACACCGCTGATATTTACCGGCGCCTACGCAATGATGGCCAACGCCCGCCTGCGTCTGGTCGACCATCTACAGAAGCTGCCGCTCGGCTGGTTCGCGACCACCAACAGCGGCGAAATCCGCGCTCAGGTCACCAGTGACCTGGCCATGGTCGAGCACCTGTGGTCGCATTTTCTCGGGGTGTTTGCCCTGTCGCTGGCGGAGCTTGTATTTATTTTGCTGCTGCTGTTCTGGCTACAGCCCATTCTTGCCTGCACGGTATTGCTCACGCTGCCGCTTGCTGCGCTGGCAATTTACGTGGCGATCCGCAAAACGCTGCTGCACGCCGACCACATGCTCGCCACCAGCAACCGTACTCAGGCGGCGTTGCAGGAATACATTCAGGGCATTGCGGTAATACGCAGCTTCGGCCGCTTCGGCAGTGCCCTGCAGCGTTTGAATCAAACCCTGGACGAGCAACACCAGGCCATGATCAATATCGAACTGAGACCGGCAGCGTGGGTGGCTCTGTTCGGTCTGGTCATCGAGGCCGGGTTCATCCTTATGGTGCTGCTGGGTTGCAACCTGCTGCTCGACGGGCAAATGAGCATCCAGCACCTGATGATCTTCACTGTGCTGGCCTGGCCGCTGTATCGCAAAAGCATCGACCTGGGTTTCTCCGTTCTGTTGCTGCGTTTCGGCCATCGCGCGCTGTCGCGCACCGAGCAGTTACTCGACCAGCAACCGATGCCAGAGCCTGCCCGGCCACGCAGCCTCGAACGTTTCGATATCGAACTCAGAGATGTGCGTTTCAGCTACGCCGAACGCGAAGCGCCGGTTATCGATGGCCTCTCCTGCCACCTTGCCGCTGGCAGCCTGACTGCGCTGGTCGGCCCCAGTGGCGCGGGAAAAAGTACCCTGGCGCATCTGGTTGCCCGACTGTGGGACATCGACAGCGGCCAATTAAGGATTGGCGGTATCGTGGCACGGGACATCGGCAGCGAGCAGCTGCAAAAACAGATATCGATGGTCTTCCAGGACGTCACGCTGTTCTCCGGCACGGTGCTCGACAATTTGCTGGTCGGCAAGCCCGACGCAAGCGAGCAGGAGGTCATTCACGCTGCACGTCTGGCCCACGCGCACACGTTCATCGAGGCGCTGCCCGACGGCTACGCCACACGCATCGGCGAAGGTGGCGGCTGGCTGTCGGGCGGTGAACGGCAACGCCTTTCGATTGCTCGGGCACTGCTGAAGAACAGCCCGATCCTGCTGCTCGACGAAGCCACCTCAAGCGTCGATCCGTCGTCGGAAGCCGCCATTCAACGGGGACTGGATGCGCTGGTACGTGATCGCACGGTACTGGTCATCGCCCATCGTCTGCACAACATCCAGCACGCCGATCAGATTCTGGTCATGGACCGCGGACGCATCGTGGAACAGGGCCGCCACGATGAACTGTTGGCGCAGCAAGGGCTGTACGCCCGCCTGTGGAACCGTCAGGGCCAGGCACGGAACTGGCACCTGCACACTTGACCCCCCTGCGCCGCGCCACCTAGAGCGCGGCACGAGTACTTGTCTGGATGGAGTCTCACCATGTACACATCGACCAGAAAAGCCTCGACTGCTCGCGGTACGCCACCTGAAGCATTCGACCCTGCCCTGCTGGGCGAGGAAATCGCCAGGCAACTGCGCCTGTCGCCGGAACAAATGGCGGGTGACGCCAGCCTGTTGAAACTCGGCATGGATTCGATGCATCTGATGGCCTGGCTCAACCGGTTTCGACGCCTGGGTTTCAAAGTGACCCTCAGCGACCTCTATGACCAGCCTACGCTGCACGGCTGGCAGTACCTGTTGCGCAGCGCGAGCGTTCAGGTCAATAAAGCCGACGCAGTGCAGAAAGACGAGCCGCTTGCGCTCATGAGCGACGGCCAGCCGTTCGCCCTGACCAGCGTCCAGCATGCGTATCTGGTGGGACGTTCCAGTGAACAGCCGCTGGGCGGTGTGGGTTGCCATCTGTATCAGGAGTTCGACGGCCACGGGCTGGAGCCGCAGGTACTGGAAGTCGCTATTTATCGACTGATCGACCGTCACCCGATGCTCAAGACGCGTTTTCTCGCCGACGGTCGTCAACAGTGGCAAGCACATTCGGCGTGGCCGGGCCTCAAGGTTCATGACCTGCGCGACCGTGATGACACGCTTCGTCAGCAACGCCTGTCGGGCCTGCGCGAACAGTTGGGGCATCGTCGCCTTGACGTCGAAAACGGCGAAACCTTTGACTTCCAACTGTGCCTGTTACCCGGCGGGCAAAACCGGCTGCTGGTCAACATCGACCTGCTGGTTGCGGATGCCGCCAGCTTCAATCAATTGTTCGAAGAACTGATCGCGCTGATCGAAGACCGCCCGTTACCACCCTCGCCCGTCGATTACGATTTTTGCAGTTACCTGACTCAGGTCAAACGCGATGACAAGGCTCGCATCGAGCAAGCCAGAACATGGTGGCTGGCACGTCTGGACGACCTGCCTCTGGCCCCGATTCTGCCGCTGGCGCAGGACCCTGAGCGCATTGAGCAGGTTCGTATCAGCCGCCGTCGCGGGCAACTGGACGCAGCGCAATGGCAGGCGTTCAGGGACCACGCCGGAACCGTCGGCATAACCACGACCATGGCGCTGGCCACGCTGTTCAGTGCGGTACTGGGACGCTGGAGCGGGCAACAGTCGCTACTGCTCAACCTCACGCTGTTTGACCGCCAGCCCCTGAACCCGGCGGTCGCCAGTATGATCGCCGACTTCACCAATATTCTCGCGCTGCCGGTGAGTTGCAGCGGGCAGTCCTTCGCTGAACTGGCACGGGCCAATCAACAATCGTTTGCCGAGGTTCACGAACACAGTGCGTGGTCGGGAGTCGAGGTGCTACGCGAGCTGAAGAAGCGCCAGCGTCACCCGCACGGTGCGCCGCTGGTGTTCACCAGCAACCTGGGCCGCCCGCTGTTTGGCGAAGCCGCAGAAAACACGCTGGGCGCACCGGGCTGGGGGATTTCCCAGACCCCACAAGTGTGGATCGACCACCTGGCGTTCGAGCATCAGGGTCAGGTCTATCTGCAGTGGGACAGCAATGACCAGCTGTTTCCCGAGGGGCTGACCGACACCCTGTTCGACGTCTATTTCGAGCAGGTACTGGCGTTGGTCACAGACCCTGCGCGCTGGTCACAACCCTTGCCGGAACTGATGCCCCCGGCCCAGCTTGCCGTGCGCGAACAGGTCAACGCCACCGGGCAGGCCGTTCCTGATGGCTTGCTGCACGACGCCGTTTTCATCCAGGCTGAACGTACCCCGCAGGCTATCGCACTGATTCAGGACCAGCGGCGTCTGAGCTTCGCCCAACTGACCGATCAGGCCAGTCGCCTGGCCGGCTGCCTGCAAGCCAGGGGTGTCGAAGCAGGCGATACGGTCGCTGTCAGCATGGCCAGGGACATCGGCCAGATTGTCTGCGTGTTGGGCATTCTCAAGGCTGGCGCGACCTATGTGCCAGTACCGCCAGACCAGCCATTGGCGCGGCGTATCGGCATCTATCAAGGCGCCGGGGTGAAGTGCGTGCTGACCAGCGCCGATGAGCCTAAGGAGCACGATATCGGCAATGCCCTGACCTGGCAGCAGGCAATTTGCAGCGAACCGCTTCAGCATCAGGTACCGGTCAGCGCACAGCAACCGGCCTACATAATCTACACCTCAGGCTCGACCGGTGAACCCAAGGGCGTGGTGATCAGCCATCAAAGCGCCTTGAATACCTGTGTGGACATCAGCCAGCGGCATGGCGTGGGGCCCGACGACTGCGTGCTGGCGCTGTCGGCGCTGCACTTTGACCTGTCGGTGTATGACATCTTTGGCGTACTGGGTGCAGGTGCTTCGCTGGTGCTGGTCAACGAACAGCAACGGCGCGACCCGGCGCTGTGGTGCAGGCTGATCGATGAACACCGCATTACCTTGTGGAACAGCGTGCCCGCCCTGCTGGACATGCTGCTGACCTATAGCGAAGGCTTCGATCTGCGCAGCCCGGCGAACCTGAGACTGGTGATGCTGTCCGGCGACTGGATCGGCCTTGACCTGCCGGAGCGCTATCACCAGCACCGCAGCGATGGTCGGTTTGTCGCCATGGGCGGCGCGACAGAAGCCGCCATCTGGTCCAACACCTGCACGGTGAACCAGATAGGGCCGCACTGGCGCTCGATCCCCTATGGCAAGCCGCTGGCCAACCAGCGTTACCGTGTGGTCGACGAGCTGGGACGAGACTGCCCGGACTGGGTTGCGGGCGAGTTGTGGATCGGCGGTGTGGGTGTTGCCCAAGGCTATTTCAATGACCTCGAACGCAGTGCCCGGCAGTTCGTCGACGTGGCCGGTGAGCGCTGGTATCGCACCGGCGACATGGGTTGTTACTGGCCGGACGGGACGCTGGAGTTTCTCGGCCGGCGCGACAAGCAGGTCAAGGTCGGTGGTTACCGTATTGAACTGGGCGAAATAGACGCAGCGTTGAATCGCCTGGAAGGTGTCAAGGCCGCTATCAGCATGGCACCGGGCGAGCGGGAAAAAAGCCTTGTGGCCTTTGTCGTGCCGTACGGCTCCAGCCTGTGCAGCAGCATCGAAGCCGACCCGCGTACACCGGCCAGTTACGCCGACTGGCTGACGCCTGTAACGGTAGCGACTGAGCCGGAGGACGCTCTGCTGGCCGATTTCCTGCTTGAGCATCTGGCGTTTAACGGCTTGCATTTCAGCACCGCCATGAGCACCGCAAAGGTGCTGCAGACTTACGACTGCCAGGCACACTGGCAGCCCCTTCTGACTCGCTGGCTGGAATGGCTGGCAACCCGGAATCGTCTGCATTGCGACGCCGAAGGTGCGTGGCGACTCAACCAATCGGACGCACAGGCAACGCCGCACGACGTTGCTTCAGCTGCATTGACGGAAGCCCTGCATGCGCATCACGACGCCCTGCGCGACATGCTGCATGGCAAGCGCAGCCCTCAGACCCTGCTCGAACATCCTTACTGGGCTCCCGAACAGCTGCTGATGCACGCTGCCGGCAGTCGCGAAGCGCTCAGTGCACTCGTGACCTCGCTGGCGGATCTGAGCCAGCGCCTGCAACGCCCGGTACGCCTGATCGAAGTCAGTGCCCGCAGCGCTGTCGGCGGTGTATTTCTGCTGGGGCGACTCGACGCATCGCAACTGCACTACACGGCCCTCGATACTTCACAGGCAATGGTCCTCAAGGCACGCGAACGCCTCGCGGGGTTCGCGCATGGCAGCGCCCGGCGCGATACCGACAGCGAGCGCCAGGTGCTTGTTCACAGCGCCGACGTGCTGCTGATCAACAACCAACTGCACCGTCTTGAAACGCCGCAAGCGACTGTACGGCAGTGGGCGCAACTCTGTGCACCAGGCGCTGCGATCCATGTAATGGAGCTGGCGCACGCCTCGGTGCTGGCATTGATCAGCGCCGACCTGCTCAACGAAGGCCGTAGCGCAGCAGAACAGTTGCGTGACAGCGAGCATTGGCTGGCGTTGCTTGCGCAGGCCGGGCTGGCAGTCCACGGCACGGATCGACTGGGTACCCTGCAGCGCCTGATCCTGCGCGCACCCGATGTCCTGCAGCGCCCCGACCCCGCCCGGCTGGCGAAGGCGCTGGAAAGCGAACTGCCCGGCTACATGATTCCGCAGCGCCTGTATTTTCTCGACACACTGCCGCTGACCGCCAACGGCAAGGTCGACCACCAGGCGTTGGTGCAATTGTGCAAACCCTCCGCAGCACAACCCGATCAATCGCAGCCCCCTGAAAATGCTCGCGAACAGGTCCTCGTGCAACTCTGGCAGGAACTCCTGCAGACCGGCGCAGTGCACCGCCACAGCCAGTTTTTCCAGCTTGGCGGCGACAGCCTGCTGGCGACCCGGCTGATCGGCGAACTGGCCGGGCGTGGCTATGGCGCCAGGCTCGATGACCTGTTCAACTTCCCGAGCCTGCACACCTTTGCGGCAACATTGGTAGAAGATGCGCCAGCACCGGCACGGCTTGAGCATGATCCGGCGGGCCGTTATCAGCCGTTCGCACTGAGTGAAGTGCAACAGGCTTATCTGGTCGGGCGTCAGCCAGGGTTTGTGCTGGGCGGCGTGGGCGCGCATTTCTTTGTCGAGTTCAGCGTTGAACGACTTGATAACCAGTTGTTTCAAGCCGCCTGGCAGCGGCTAATCGAACGTCACGACATTCTTCGCGCCGTAGTCCGTGACGGCATGCTGCAGGTCCTGCAACACGTCCCAACCTTCATTCCCAAGCGCCACCGGGTGACGGCGCTGGAGGGCAGCGAAGCGCTTGCACTGCGCGAGCGGCTCTCACATCAAGTGCTGGATGCCGGACAATGGCCGCTGTTCGATGCGCAGATAGTCGAAGATGGCAGCCCGCACAGCCGGATTTTCGTCAGTCTCGACAACCTGCTGCTCGACGGCATGAGCATGCAGATCCTCTTGGCCGAGCTTGAGACGCTTTATCTGCAACCCGAACACGCGCTGGAAACGATCGACATCGGCTTTCGCGACTATCAGTGCCTGCGCACCAGCCAGCCGCCCTCGCCCGGCGCCCAGGCATACTGGCAGCGGCGTATCGACAACCTGCCGCCAGCACCGCGCCTGCCGTTGCGCTGCGCGCCTGCCGACGTAGGCCCACCGCGCTTTGTGCGCCTCGCCGAACGTCTACCCGCAGCCAGTTGGGAGCGCTTGAAAGCTCAGGCTCACCAGCACCAGTTGACACCTTCAGGGCTGCTGCTCAGTGCATTTTCTGCAGTGCTGTCGGCATGGAGCAGCGAGCCAGAACTGAGCCTCAACCTGACCCTGTTTAATCGTCAACCGCTGCACCCGCATATCGACCGGGTGCTGGGCGACTTCACCTCGCTGTTGCTTCTGGCCTGGCAACCCGGCACTGACTGGCTCGGCAGTGCGCAGCGTCTGCAGCAGCGGCTGTGGCGCGATCTGGCCCAGCGCGATCACTCGGCAATCCGCGTCATGCGTGAACTGGCCAGCCGCCACGGCATGGCTGCGGCGCAAATGCCGGTGGTCTTCACCAGTGCGCTGGGGTTCGACAAGGGCCGCTTCATGGCCCAGTCATCGTGGCTCAAGCCGGTCTGGGGCATCTCGCAAACCCCGCAGGTCTGGCTGGATCATCAGGTGTACGAGTCCGAAGGCGACCTGTGCCTGAACTGGGATGCGGTAGAAGCACTGTTCGAGCCTAAAGTCCTGCGCGGCATGTTCGATCAGTACCTCGCGCTGCTCAATCGCCTGGCCGAGCAACCCCAGGCCTGGGCCTTGCCTTTAGCCCAACTGGTTAGCCCTGCACAGCCTGGCGCCAGTGTGGCAACGTTGCCTCGTACATCAACGCTGCCACAACAGCACGAGCCTGGGCAACCAGCCGACGAACAGCTTGTCGAGCAGATCCGGGATGCCTTTCATGAGGTCGTCGGCCTGAAGCTGCAGGACTGCCGGCAGAACTTCTTCGACGCAGGCGCCAGTTCTCTGAAACTGGTGCAGTTGCATATAAAGCTGACCCAGCAGGGCCATCGGCATTTGCAGGCCACTGACCTGTTCGGCTACCCGAATGCCCGTGCACTGGCGCGCCACTTGAGCCAGACGCAGCCGGCAAACGAGCCCCGTGACCAACCCCGGCAGGCCCAACTGACGCAAAGAAATGCCAGAAGGTTACGGCGCAGCGGAGGTGGGTCATGAGCCGCTACCTGCCCTATTGGTGTTACTACCTGCATCAGGGCATGCTCACCGCGCTGATTTTGCAGGGTGTGGTCGGTTATTTCCGTCATCAGGGGCTGGATCTGGCCAGCCTTAGCTTGCTGTCGCTGACATTTCTGCCCTGGATAGGCAAGTTTCTCTGGGCCCCCTGGTGCGAGCGTCACAGCCTCACATTGCGCGGCAATCATTACCTGGGCAGCCTGGTACTGCTGCAACTGTGCATGGCGCTGACACTGCTGGCGATCGGCTTTCTGGCCCCGGAACACTCGCTTTACCCGATCATGGCCGGGCTGATGCTGCTGGCGCTGCTATCGGCCAGCCATGATATCTACGCCGATGGCATCACCATCACCACCTGCGACGCCGCCAGCCGTCCGTTCGCCAATACCGCGCAAGTGGGTGGCAGCTACCTGGGTATCGTCTTCGGCTCGCTGGTGTTCCTGTTTCTGGCCGAGCGCTGGGGCTGGCGCGCCGGTTTCACCGGTATGGCGCTGGTCTCGCTGCTGCTGTTGCTGCCGGCCGGGTTACTGCCGACCAGCAACAGCATTGCCGAGCCGTCGGTCAAGCCGAAACTGGATCGCAGCAGCTTTACCACGCTATGGCCAGCGCTGTGCCTGACCGCCATTTACTACCTGGGGATACGCGGCCTGATGGCGATCCAGACCGTATTGCTGATGGACAACGGCCTGAGTCTTGCCGAACTGGGCCTTGCTTCGACGCTGTACAGCACGGTCGCCAGCGCCCTCGGCGTGCTGCTCGGCGGCTGGATGGCCAGACGCTTCGGTGCCTGGCGCTGCCTGCTGCCGGCCATGCTGCTGCACGCACTCATTGCGCTGGCCGCCGCGCTTGGCGCACGTGTCTACGACCTTGGCGCGTGGCTGGTGCTGTTCAGCCTGGTCAACATTGCAGCCGCAATTGGCTTCGTCACCCTCTACAACCTGCTGATGGGCGTGGTTCGCCCGCATCAACCGGCTTCTGATTACGCCTTGCTGCAATCGGTCGATGCCGCAATCGCCATGCTGGCGTCGATTGCTGCCCTGCAGTCGGCTCATTACCTGGGTTATCCGCCGCTGCTCGCGGTACTGGCGAGCATTGCCTTTATCTGCCTGTGGCCCGCCTGGCGCCTCTGCCGCCGCCTTGAGCGCGGCGCGCCTGCCAGCCCGTCTTCCACGCCTGCACACGAGTTCATCCATGCCCACCTTTGAAGAAATCTACGGCACCAGCGAGCCCATCGCGGTCATCGGCCTGGCCTGCCGCTTTCCCGGTGCCCGCAACAGCGCCCAGTACTGGCAAAACCTGCTGGCCGGTCGCGAGTGCAGCCGTCATTTCAGCCGTGAAGAGCTGCTCGCCGCAGGACTCAGTGCGGAACTGATCGACAACCCGAACTTCGTCAATGTTGCAGCAATCATTGACGACCCGGACCGCTTCGACGCTGCACTGTTCGGTTACTCGCGTCAGGAAGCCGAATCCATCGACCCGCAGCAGCGACTGTTCCTGCAAACCGTCTGGCACGCGCTGGAACACGCCGGTTTCGCGCCTCGCCAGGTAGTGCACAAAACCGGGGTGTTTGCCTCGGGACGCATGAGCACTTATCCGGGCCGAGACAATATTCGTGTCACCGAAGTGGCGCAGGTCAAGGGCCTGCAGGCGCTGATGGGCAACGACAAGGATTACCTGGCCAGCCGCGCAGCTTACAAACTCAACCTGCGCGGCCCGGCCATGAGCGTGCAGACCGCCTGCTCCAGTTCGCTGGTCGCGGTGCACATGGCTTGCGAAAGCCTGCGCAGCGGCGAGTGCGAGATGGCCGTGGCGGGCGGCGTAGCCGTGTCGTTTCCGCAACAGGCCGGATACCTGTACCAGCCGGGGATGATTTTCTCGCCGGACGGTCGCTGCCGCCCGTTTGACGCGCGCGCCCAGGGTACCTTTGCCGGCAACGGCGTCGGTGCTGTGACCTTGCGGCGCCTGGAAGACGCTTTGCGCGATGGCGACCCGGTGCTGGCTGTGCTGCGCGGCAGCGCGATCAATAACGACGGTCATCACAAGGTAGGTTATACCGCGCCCTCGGTGGTCGGTCAGCGTGAGGTCATCCAGGATGCCATGCTGCTGGCCGACATCGATTGCGCCAGCATCGGCATGCTCGAAGCGCACGGCACCGGTACGCCACTGGGCGACCCCATCGAGGTTCAGGCGCTACGCGATGCCTTCGCGCAACGCACCGATATCAGTGGTTGTGCGCTGGGCTCGGTGAAAGGCAACCTTGGCCATCTGGATACCGCCGCTGGCATCGCCAGCCTGATCAAGACCGTCCTGGCGGTCAGCCACGGGCGCATTCCGCCGAGCATCAATGTCGAGCAGGTCAACCCGGCGCTGCAACTGGAACACAGCCCGTTTTACGTCCCGAGCCAAGACCAACCGTGGCCCGCTGGACCACGCCGCGCCGGTGTGTCGTCATTCGGCATCGGTGGCACCAACTGCCACATGATTGTCGAAGCCTTGCCCGACACGTTGCGCCCGACAGGCCCGGCCGCGCAGGCCAGCGCCTTGTTGCTCAGTGCCGCCAGTCAACACTCGCTACGCCAGCTGGCAGGCCTTTACGCCGACCGTCTGCAAACCGCAGACGTTGCAGACGCTGGTGCCGACCTCGCGCACACGGCGCTCAATGCCCGGCAACTGGACCTGCCGTTTCGTCTGGCGGTGCCGTTGCACGAAGAAACCGCCCCCGCGCTGCAGGCGTTTGCCCAGGGCGGCAGCGACGCCTTGCTGTATGAAGGACAGGCAAGCCAGGGCGCGCAGCTATGGCTATGCAGTGGTCAAGGCAGTCAGTGGGCCGGAATGGGCAAAAGCCTTTACGGCCAGTCGAAAGCCTTCAGCGAAAGTCTGGACCGAAGCTTTGCAGCCTGTGCTGCCCACCTGCAACCCTCGTTGCAGTCGGTCATGTTCGGCGAGCATGAGGGGCTGATCGACCGCATGGATTATGCACAGCCAGCCATCGTCGCCTTTGAAGTGGCCATGGCCGCCCACTGGCGTGAGGCAGGTCTGACCCCGGACCTGTTGATCGGCCATTCGGTGGGTGAATTCGCCGCAGTGGTCATCGCCGGGATCTATCGACTGGAAGACATCCTGCCGCTGGTGATCATCCGCGGCCGACTGATGAATCAGTGCGCGGCGCAAGGATCGATGCTGGCGGTGTTCTGCGACGCGGCAACGCTGCAACCGCTGGCGCTCGAACATGGCGTGGAGATCGCCGTGCACAACGCCGAACAGCATCTGGTGGCCTCCGGTGACCGTGACGCCATCAACGCACTTGCGCAAACGCTGCAAGAGCGGCACCTGCGGCACAATCACCTGAGCGTGGCAGGCGCGGCGCATTCTCGGTTGCTGGAGCCGATTCTCGATGAATTCCAGCAAGCCAGCGCAGGTCTGCGCGCGGCGGCGGCAAAAATACCGCTGATCTCGACCCTGACTGGCCAACCGCTGACCCATGCCGAACTTGAACGCGGCGATTACTGGCGCAGGCACATGCGCGACCCGGTGCGTTATCACCATGCACTGACTCACGCCTTGCAAACGGACGTGAAGATCGCCCTGGAACTGGGTGCCGATGCACCGTTGACCGGTATCGGCACGCGTCTGGAGCAGACCGGTGCGCACTGGATCGCCAGTGCCCGCCGCCACAAACCGGCTGCCACCGTCTTGTAGGACAGCCTGCTGCGCCTGTTTGCCGCCGGCGTGGCCTTGCCTTGGCGCAACCTGTTGCCCTCGAACGGCAAACGCATCCATGCCCCTCTGTATGTTTTCGACGAGCAGCGCTACTGGTGCGATGCCGCGCAGCAGCCAGTCGCGACCGTGCAGGATCTGTTACTGGAAGGCGGTCGCCAGGTGGTGTTACAGGAAGGTGCCAGTCTGGACCTGCCGCGCCTGGAGCGCTTGTATCAATGTGTGACCCAACTGCACGCGATCTATGTCGACCAGATGGTTCGTCAGTGTGTGCACGACGGTATTGACCAGGGCGCCGAGCCGCTGAGTATCCTACGTGGAGGCCGGTTGTTGCCGCGCCATCGGCAACTGCTGGTGCGCCTGCTCGATGCCTGCGTCGAAGATGGCTATTACACGCTTGATCAGAACCGCTACCGCAGCGCCCGGCCAATCCCCTACGAGCAACGCCCGGCATTGCTCGCGCAACTGCGCAGTTGCTGCGAAGGGCTGAACGTGATCGCCGACACCGTCGAACGGGCGGGCGAGCAACTCTTCGCCATGATGAATGGCGCTGTGGAGCCGGTGTCGGTGATTTTCCCGGAAAGCGCTTCCAGCGGTGTTGAAGTGCTGTATCAGCAATTCAGCTTCGGGCGCTATTTCAATCAGATCGCAGCAGGTGTGATCAGCGGACTGATCCGCGAACATCAGCACGCCGGACGCGGGCCGCTGCGAATTCTTGAAGTCGGTGGCGGGACCGGTAGCACCACCGCCTGGCTGCTGCCGGAACTGAGCGATGTCGCCGATGTACGTTACTGCTTCACTGATATTTCAGCGCTGTTCAGCCGTCGCGCCGAAGAAAAGTTCAGCAACTATGATTTTGTCGAGTACGCCCAGTTCGACCTGCAAAAACCCGCCAGCGAACAGGGCTTCAAGGCCGCGCACTACGACCTGATCGTCGCTGCCAACGTGATCCACGCCACCCAGCATGTAGGCCATACCCTGCAAAACCTGCGCCCGCTGCTCAAGCCCGGCGGCGCACTGTTGATGCGTGAAATCACCCGTCCGATGCGCCTGTTCGACTTTGTTTTCGGCCCGCTGGTATTGCCGCTGCATGACCAGCAGGCACGCGGTGGAGAACTGTTTCTGTCCACCGAACACTGGCAGCAACAATGCCGGGAGAGCGGCTTCGAACGTCTCGACTGGCTGCCTGAAGATGGCAGCGCTACCGCGGGTATCAGCGAGCACATCTTGCTGGCACGCACCCAGGCAGCGAACAGTGCGCTCGGCCCGCTCAATGTCGGTCACGACAGTGGCAGCGCGGTACTGGGCAGGCAGCTCGGCGAACACCTCTATCAACCTGACTGGACAGATTGCGCAGGCCAGCCGCAACGCTGGCAGACACGCTTGCAGGAAGCGTGCGGACAACTGGCCACGCGCCACGGCGATGTTCGGAGACCTCCCGTATTTATCCGCGATGTGCCGTTGCCCAAAGCTCTGACCGGCCTGACCCTGCACTGGAGCGCCGAAGCATTCGGGGTCGCCTGCGTCGAGCTCAAACAGTGCAATGATCAAGGGCAATGGCAGCTACTGGGCCGTGCCGATAACCGTCCTGGCTACCGCACCACTCTGCCGGCATTGAACACTGCTTCTGGCACCCATTACGTCTGGGAATGGGCGCCAGTGAACGCGCAGGATGCCCCGTTGGCGAAGCTTCGCGTCGAACCGGCCCGCGTCCGGGCGGCACTCGCCGCCGTTGGCGTGGCTCATGACCCGCAAGCCTCGGCATGCCTGCTGATTGTGCAGGACGGCAGACTGGCAGAGGTCGCCAGCCAGGTGCTCGATGCATTGAAGGCCGACAGCGAACACCCTCTGCTGGTGGTAACCCGCAACGCCTGGTCACCGGTTGGCGATAACGTTGTGAATCCCGAGCAACGAGCATTGTGGGGCTTGCTGCGGGTCGCCTGTGCTGAACAACCGACCCGCGCCCTGGCGATCATTGACCTGGAAGGCGGCGACCTGGACGACAGCGCTGGCTGGCAGGCGCTGCTGCCGGGCTTGAGCGCTGCCCAGCAAGGTGAACGCTGGATTGCCGTGCGCGAGGGGGTCGCGCAAGTGCAGACGCTGAGCGTTCAGCCTCACCAGAGCGTCAGCCTGCCCGCGCAAAGCTTCAAGGACTCTGGCTGGCATATCGTGACCGGCGCATTCGGCGGTCTGGGTCGATTGAGCAGCCATTGGCTGGCCGCTCAGGGTGCCTCGCGCCTGGCCCTGCTGGCACCGCACTGTCCGCAGGACGGCGAGCAATGGATCGACACCTTGCAACAGCAATACGGCTGTGAAATACGCTGGGTGGCCTGCGATGTGAGCGATCAGACTGCGCTGGCAGCCTGCCTCGACGAGCTGCGGGCCGATGGCGGCCTGAGCGGTGCGATTCACAGCGCCGGCCTGCTCGACGACACGCCGCTGAGCAACCTCGACGCTGCGCGCATGCAAGCGCTGTTGCAGGTCAAATGTTCGGCAGCCCGCCAGTTGCAGGTGGCGCTTACAGACCAGGGTCGCTACCTGCTGCTGTATTCCTCGGCGGCCGCCAGCCTCGGTGCATCGGGTCAAGGGGCACATGCGCTGGCCAGTGCCTATCTGGACGGGCTGGCCGAATCGCAAGTCGACGCCCGCCTGCACACCGTCAGTATTGCGTGGGGCGCCTGGGGTGAAACCGGACGCGCAGCCGATCAGCAACTGCACGCCCGACTGGCGCAGGGCGGCATGGGCACGCTGGCAACCGGCGAGGGCCTGTGGCACCTGGAACAGGCAGTCATGCGTAGCGCGCCGTGGCGCCTTGCGATGCGTGTGGACCCCGAGCGCATTGACCCGCGCCGGCGTCTGCTGGCGCAGCACATCGAGCAACCGGTCGGTCGCCCGCCCGTAAAAGGCCCTTCTCAAAGCACTGCCCTTCCGGCACCCGGTATGACGGGGGATCAGCAGGTCGATGAGCAAGCGCTCAGCCAGTGGTTGAGCACTTCTATCTGCCGTCAGTTGCGCCTCAGTCGCGACGCTGCACCTGCGTTGAATCAGGACCTGATGCAACTGGGCCTCGACTCGTTGCTGTTTCTTGAGCTGAGCAGCGATATCCAGCGGCAACTGGGCATTCGTCTGGATGCCGAACAGGCTTATCGCGACCTGAGCATTCGCGGCCTCAGCGCATTATTGCTGTCCAGCGCGGTGAAAACGCCGGTCGCCGGCAGCGACACCCTGATCGTGCCGCAGCCCGATAACCGCTTCGAGCCATTCCCGCTGACGCCGATCCAGCACGCCTACTGGTTGGGCCGCACTGACCTGATCGATTACGGCGGCGTGGCCTGCCATGTGCTGTTTGAATGGGACAAAGCCTACGCCGATTTTGACCTGACCCGTTTCGAGCACGCCTGGAACGCACTGATCGCCCGCCATGACATGCTGCGTATGGTCATCGACAGTGACGGCCGTCAACGCATTCTGCAAGACACGCCCTGGTATCGCCTGCCCCGTAACGACCTGCGCGAGTTGCCCAGGGAACAACAGCAACAACGCCTGCTGGGCATCCGTGAAGACATGTCCTATCGCGTGCTGCCCAGCGATCGTTGGCCGCTGTTTGAAGTCACCGTCAGTGAACTCGACGCCGGGCATTGCCGCCTGCACATGAACCTCGACCTGCTGCTGTTCGACGTGCAGAGCTTCAAGGTGATGATGGACGATCTGGCCACCGCCTACGCAGGTCAGGCACTCAAGCCGCTGGAGCTGACCTTCCGCGACTACGTGATGGCTGACCTTGCGCAGCGCGACAGCCTGCAATGGCGACAGTCCTGGCGCTACTGGCAGGACACGCTGGAACAGTTGCCTGGCGCGCCGCAGTTGCCGGTGGCGGACAGCCTGCCCAAGGGCCAGCCACGTTTTCGGACCGTTCAGGGCAACCTCGACGCGAGCCAATGGAAGCACTTCAAGGCCCATTGTCAGCGCTTGGGCGTAACGCCTTCTGCTGCGTTGCTGGCGTTGTTCGCGCAGACCCTGGAAAGCGTCAGCCGTACCCCGGAATTCACCCTGAACCTGACCTACTTCAACCGTCGGCCGCTGCACCCGCAGGTTCAGCAACTGATCGGCGACTTCACGTCAGTGCTGTTGATCGACTTCCAGCTGGGGCGCGGTGAAAGTCCGGGCCAGGTCATGACAAACACGCAGGCACGACTCTGGCAGCGCCTGGCACACACTGCTGTGAACGGCGTGGAATTGATGCGCGAACTCGGCCGCCGTCAGGGGCAGACGCGTCAACCGGCCATGCCGGTAGTTTTCACCAGCATGCTCGGCATGTCGCTGGACGGCAAAGCCATTGATCAGGCCATGACCTCGACCCTCGGCGACCCGGTGCATGTCTTCACTCAGACCCCGCATGTCTGGCTGGACCATCAGGTGATGGAAATCGACGGTGAGCTGGTATTCAGTTGGTATTGCATGGAAGAGGTGCTCGCCGACGGTCTGATCGACAGCCTGTTCCAGACCTATTGCGTGCTGTTACAGACCCTGGCCGAGCAACCGCAAGGCTTCGACCGCCTGCCCGAGTTGCCACGCCACGACTGGTCGGTGAACCTGGACGGCGAGCGTTTCGACCCGCAACTGATCGAAGCGCAATTGCGTCGTGCACCGGGCGTGCAGACCGCACGCCTCAGGATCGATCGCGACGCCAGAGGCCTGGTTGGCGAACTGGTCGGCAAGCCGCCGGGTGCCGTCAATGACAGCCTCTGCGCGGTTCTGCCGCTGCCCCTGAGCGAGTTGCCGCAACTGAGCGACGCGCAACGCGAGGAAGTCGACCTGACCTGGAAGGCGCTGGAACGCCGTGCTCGCGAAGGCATTCTGAGCACCCTGCAAACGCACGGATTGTTCTGCGAAGCCGGACAGCGTCATAACCTGGCGCAGGTGATGACACGACTGGGAGCGCTGCCGCAATTTGCCGGCCTGCTGCGCCAGTGGCTGGCGATGCTTTGCCAGCAAGGCTACCTGCAACAGAACGGTCAGCACTTTCAGGCACTGCCAGCTCAAGCAGTGCACATCCACGGCGAAACGCTCCCTGCTGCGGCGTGGAGCCAGACGCTCGGCACCTACCTGAATGCCTGTATCGAGCAGCATGCGCAACTGTTGCGTGGCGATTGTTCGCCGCTGAGCCTGCTGTTCGGTAACAGCGATGCCGTCGTGCAGGCCCTTTACAGCAATAATCCGGTGCTGCACTGCCTGAACAGTGCACTGGCACAGACTGCCAAAGCCCTGGCAGGCACGCGTCGCGACCTGCGAGTGCTGGAAGTCGGTGCAGGCACCGGTGCGACAACCCGGCATCTACTGCCGATGCTCGAAGGCCACCTGAGCGAGTACCGTTTCACAGATGTGTCCAGCCTGTTCCTCACTCAGGCTCGGGACAACTTCGCGGCCTGGCCGCAACTGACCAGCTCGATTCTCGACGTCAACCAACCGGTGGATTTCAGCCAGCACCCGGCGCAAGGCTACGACCTGATTGTGGCGGTCAACGTGATGCACGACGCCGCGCATGTCACCCGCTCACTGAAGCGTCTGCACCGTCTGTTGCGCAGTGGCGGGCATCTATTGTTGCTGGAGGCCACCGAACGCGATAGCGCGCTGCAACTGGCGAGCATCGGCTTTATCGAAGGGCTGAGCAACTTTGAAGATGAGCGCAGCGAAGACGACAAGGCGATGCGCGATCTGCCGCGCTGGCGCACCGCCGTACAGGCATCGGGCTTCAGTTGGGTGATGAACTGGCCGCAACAGGCCGACGACAGTATGCGTCAGCACTTCATGCTTGCGCGTGCCGAAGGCATCAGCCATCTGGACCTTGCGGCGGTGGCTGAGCAACTGCAGCCACACCCGGCGCAATGGCCTCTGGCACTGCATCAGGTGGAACAACTGTGTACAGCGCCTGCAGCCCGACAAAACCCGCAACAGGCCAAGCAAACCAGGCCGCGTCAGGAAGTTGATCCGGCATTACTGAGCGCCGTCGCGCAACTCTGGCAGGAACTGCTCGGGCAAGGCATCGACGCCGACAGCGACTTTTTCCTCAGCGGCGGCGACAGCCTGATCGCCACGCGCATGATCGCCCGGCTGAACCGTATGGGGCATTCAGGCAGCAGCCTGCGCAACCTGTTCGATAACCCACGGCTGAGTGATTTCTGCGCCACCTTGCCTGAGCACAGCGCACAGACCGATGACAACCCGCTGGCGCTGGCCAGAGGTCGCAATCAGCTGTCGCTGTTCGTGTTCCATGCCTCGGATGGCGAGGTTAGCGCCTATCTGCCGCTGGCAAAGGCGCTGGACATGCAGGTGTTCGGGCTGCAGGCGGCGAATGCGCCGGACGTTGATTCGCTGAAAGCGCTGGCCGACGGGTATCTGCGGGCTATTCGTCGGCAGCAGCGCAGTGGGCCCTATGTGCTGCTGGGCTGGTCCTACGGCACCTTTGTAGCCGAAGAAACGGCGCGGCTGCTGATGCGTCAGGGCGAACAGGTCCGGCTGATTCTCCTCGACCCGGTCTGCCGCCAGGACTTCCGGTTCGATGATCGCCCAGGCCTGTTGCGCCTGATGGCCGAGGGCGCGAAAAGCATCGCACTGCCTGACGACCTGGAACAATTGCCAGCTGCCGAGCAATTGAACCTGTTCATGGACAACGCCACGCAGGCAGGTGTGCTGAAAAACCCTCAGCCCCCGCAACAGGCCGAACAGTGGCTGCAACGCATCGAGCACCTGATGAAGCTGCTGGCGCAACATTCGCAACCACGACAGCTGGACCTGCCCTGCTTGTGGCTGAGCGCCGAGCGGCGTCCGCAGCATTGGCTGCCCGCCGAGCGGGACTGGCACGAATGGGCCGCTGTGGCGCAGCGCGAATCGATGCCCTGCGATCACTGGCAACTGTTGCTCGACACCGATCAGGCACGGCGTACTGCAGCGTCGATCAGCGCCTGGCTGGCCGCTACCCACAAGGAGAGTCGTCCATGAACATGCCACTGAAGGTTCTTGTTGTCGGGGCCAAGTTCGGGGAGCTGTACGTCAACAGTTTTCTGCTCGAACAGCCCGGTTTGCAGCTGGCAGGGCTGCTGGCCAACGGCAGCCCGCGCGCCAGAGCGCTGGCCAACGCGTTTGGCGTAGCGCTGTACACCGACGTCGAGCAACTGCCGGACGATCTGGACATCGCCTGTGTGGTGGTGCGCTCGACCGTAGTCGGCGGAGCCGGTGGGCAACTGACCGAACGCCTGCTGCGGCGAGGCTTGCATGTCATTCAGGAGCACCCCGTGCACCCGGACGAAATGGTCCGGCATCAGCGACTGGCCACACAGATGGGCCGCCAGTACATCGTCAACAGCTTCTACCCGCATACCGAGGCAGGTCGCTGCTGGACAGGCACCGCGCAGCGCATCTCGCGACTGCTCGGCGGCCGTACGCCCAGTCTGGCACAGCTGAACACCAGTCGGCAGTTGCTCTACTCGGGCCTCGACCTGCTGTTTCAGGCGCTGGGCTGTGATCTGGCCGGACAGGTCAGCGTCAGCCTGCTCGACTGCGACGATGACTTTCATACCCTGTCGCTGAACCTGCCGGACAGCCGCGTGCTGCTGCGCCTGCAAAGCTGGATGGCGGTCGACGATCCGGACCTGCACAGCCTGGTCATGCATCAGTTGAGTCTGGCCTGGCCCAGTGGCTACCTTTCGCTGGACGCCAGCTACGGGCCGGTGAACTGGACACCCGCATTGCACGCCGAGGCCCATGACGATGATCGTCATACCCTGTACACCAGCAACGCCGACTATTTGCAGCAAGCAACCGCCATGCCGTTGCACCCGGCAGCCAGTCACTGGCGCAGCGCGCATGAAATAGAAGGGCCTGCCGGTGTCGGCTGGCTGCTGCAACAACTGCTGGCAGTTCTGCAAGGCCAGCCCCGTGCCGACGGTCTGCAGGCTGATTACCAGTTGGCGGTGGCCAGACTCTGGCAAGAAATACTGCGTTGCGCCGGCCCTGCCGAGCAACGCATCGCAAGTGCGCCGCCTGTCATCGATGCCGGGCACCTGCGGGCGGAGGTTTGAGCGCATGGACATGGGTATGAATATGCTGCGACCCTTTCTGCACGCCGATCAGTGCCAGAACCATGTGCTGCTGTGCCCGTTTGCCGGGGCCAGCGGCGGTGCATTTCACAACTGGCGAGGGCTCGACGAACTGGGCCTGGACCTGACGCTGGCGATCTATCCGGGACGCGACCAGCGCATGCACGAGCCCTGCCTGCGTCATGTCCAGCCGCTTGCCGAAAGCCTTGCCGCAGACATTCAGGCAATGCCGGCCACACAGCGCCGCACTCTGATACTGGCCGGTCACAGCATGGGGGCGCAGGTTGCCTTCGAGACCTGCCTGGTGCTGGAACAGGCAGGCACGCCACCCGCAGGTCTGGTGTTGTCAGCCTGCCATGCACCGCACCTGACGGGCAGACGACTGCTCAGCCATCTGGACGATCAACGCTTTATCGAACAACTGGTTGCCATCGGCGGTGTCAGCGACGCGTTGCTGGCAAATCCGGACCTGCTGGCGTTGTTCATGCCTTTGCTGCGTGCCGATTTTCAAGCCACAGAAAGCTATCACCGCCCGCTGCACGCGAATAGGCAGCGCTTGCGGATGCCAACCCTGTTGCTGCACGGCAGCCACGACCCCGAAGCCGATCAGGAGGAAGTCAGCGCCTGGCGGCAATGGCTGTGCGGCGACTGTCGGCAGCAGGTCATGGCCGGTGACCACTTCTATCTGACGCAACGCCCCAGAGCCTTCGCTGCACAGGTCCTGAACTTTATCGAACAGAGCATCAGCCCTTTCCATCCGTAACGGGAAACGACCATGCATACCGAACATACCTTTCACGACCCGCTACAGCCCTTCGCCGACCAGACCCTGCCTCAACGCCTGCGCCGATGGGCGAGCCAGCACGGCGCACATACCGCGCTGGTCTGCGGCACAGTACGCATGAGTTACACGCAACTGGACCTGCGGGTTGATCGCCTGGCGGGGGGCCTTGCGCAGCTGGGCATCACGGCCGGCGACCGGGTCATGCTGCAACTGCCGAACGGCGTCGGTTTTGTCTGCGCATTGTTTGCCGTGATGCGCATCGGCGCGGTGCCGGTGCTGGCCATGCCTACCCAGCGTGCAGAAGACATTGCAGCACTTTGCCGGCTGGCCGAACCGGTAGCCTACCTGATCCCTGAGCGTCTTCGGGACTTCGATTTCCGCGACATGGCCGCCAGGATTATCGAGCACCAGCCGTCACTGACGCATGTCATCGTCGACGGCGAGCCAGGGCCTTTCAAAGCGCTGTCGGCGCTGGACGGCCCCTGCCCGGCCGACCCGCTGGCAGACCCGCGCGGTATGGCCTTGCTGCTGCTTTCAGGGGGCACCACCGGCACCCCGAAACTGATACCGCGCAGCCATGCCGACTACACCTACAATTTTTCCCATTCAGCCAGACTCTGCGAACTGGACAACGACAGCGTCTACCTGGCGGTATTGCCTGCCGCACACAATTTCACCCTCGCCTGCCCCGGCCTGCTCGGCAGCCTGGCCGCAGGTGCGACCGTGGTGCTGGGCGACAGCGCCAGTTGTGATGCGGCCATGCCGTTGATTGAACGTGAAGGCGTCACCCATGTGGCGCTGGTTCCGCCACTGGCGCAACTCTGGGCTCAGGGGCGCGACTGGGAAGACAGTGACCTGTCCAGCCTGAAGCTGCTGCAGGTCGGTGGCTCGCGACTGGACCCGGCGCTCGCCACACACGTGCTCGAAGCGCTGGATTGCCGCGTGCAGCAGGTATTCGGCATGGCCGAGGGCCTGCTGTGCTACACCCGTCCGGACGACCCGCTGGAGATCGTGCTCAACACGCAAGGACGGCCACTGTCGCCGTTCGACGAGGTTCGTCTGGTCGACACCGACATGAACGAGGTTGCCTCCGGCCAGACCGGTGAGCTGCTGACCCGCGGCCCCTACACCATTACCGGCTATTACCAGGCGGCAGAGCACAACGCGCGCAGTTTCACCCACGACGGCTATTACCGCAGCGGTGACCTTGCGCGCTGGACGCCGGAAGGCAACCTGATCGTCGAAGGACGCATCAAGGAACAGATCCAGCGCAGCGGTGAAAAGATCTCCGCGGCACACATCGAAAATCATCTCACTGCTTTGCCCGACATTGACTCTGCCGTGGTAGTGGCCGTACCGGACCCGCTGTTGGGCGAGCGCATCTGCGCGTTCATTCTCGGCAACCAGCCGGCAGGTGCCGCCCACTACATTCGCGACCAGCTGCGCCTGCAGGGGTTGGGGGAAGACAAGCTGCCCGATCAGTTCGAGTGGCTTGCGGCATGGCCGCTGACCGCCGTGGGCAAGATCGACAAACGCCAACTGGCCGTTCTGGCCCAGTGAACCCGGGAGTAACCCATGAGTGTTGTGAAGTCTGCACCTGAGTGCGAAAACCTCGGCGACATACGCCAGGGCATTGATGAGCTCGACCGGCAGATTGTGCAAGTCCTTGCCCGGCGCCTGACCTATGTAAAGGCGGCTACCCGCTTCAAGGCCAGCCAGCAAGCCATTCCGGCACCCGAGCGGGTACGCGCAATGCTCGAAGAGCGGCGTCAATGGGCTGGCGATGCGGGCTTGCCGGTCGATGAAACGGAGGACTTCTTCAAAGACTTGATCCACTGGTTCATCAACCAGCAAATCACGCATTGGCGAGCGCTGCACCCGGAGAATGAGTCATGAGCCGACTGCCATCGTTCAGCGACCTGACAGAATGCCTGCAAAACGCTCAGGCTCGGGTCAGCGCATGCCAGCCACAGATACTGGCTTCGTTCTCCACCCCCTCACCGGAGGTCGAGCCGCACACGTTATTCTCGGCCAATCGAGAGCAGGTTCAACCCGCTTGTCTGTGGCATGTTCAGGCAAAAGGGCAATACCGTATCGGCTTCGGCCTGGCCCATGAATTCAACGCTGAGCCTGCGGACAGCTGGCGGATGCTTGAAGACCGCTGGCAGAACATGACGGCGACTGCCGTAATTCACGGCGAACATCGTCCGACACTGTTAGGCGGCTTCGCCTTTGATCGTGAGCAACCCCGATCAAGGTTGTGGTGCGACTTTCCCGATGCAGCCCTGACCCTGCCGCGCTTCGAACTCCACGGACGCGAAGGCCAGACGCTGTTGATAGTCAATGTACTGGTCGAGCAGCGCAGCCAGTGCAAAAAACTGGCCGAGATGCTTGCAAGCGAATGGGGGGCCATCCTCGCCCGCCCTCTACCCAATGCACCTACGGAAAACGATCAGTTTGTGCGCCTTTCCATGGCACATCTCTGGAAACAAGATGTGGCGCATGCAGTAACCCGAATCAAACGCGGAGGTCTGGAAAAAGTGGTGTTGGCCCGATCGCAGAATGTGCCTGCTTCGAAGCCCCTGCAGGCAGTGATACAACACCTGAATCGCAAGCAGCCCGGTGCGTACCTGTTCGCATTCGCTCGTGGCCGCAGTTGCTTCGTCGGCGCTTCGCCCGAATGCCTGCTGACCGTGCAAGGTAATCGTTTACAGACCATGGCCCTGGCAGGCACCGCACCGCGCGGAAAAAGTAGCGTTGACGATGCACGTCTAGGCAAGCAACTGCTTAGCAGCCAAAAAGACAACAGCGAGCATGCGATGGTGGTCGCCAGCATCAGGGAATCCCTAGACCGGTATTGCATGGTTCTGCAAATCCCGGCCAAGCCCCTGCTGCTCAAGCTGCCGCGCATCCAGCATTTGCTGACTCCGATTCATGGCACCCTTGCCCCTGGAGCAAGCCTGCTCAGCGTAGTGCACAGTCTGCATCCGACGCCGGCGGTTGGCGGTCTGCCTCGTGCTGCGGCACTCGATTACATACGCACCCACGAGCAACTGGACAGGGGCTGGTATGCCGCTCCGGTTGGCTGGCTGGACGATCAGGGCAACGGTGAATTTGCCGTCGCCCTGCGCTCGGCACTGCTGACAAACAGCAGAGCCACACTGTTCGCAGGGTGCGGGCTGGTCAGCGAGTCAGAGCCGGAAAGCGAATATCGGGAAAGCGATCTGAAGATGCAAACTATGCGCGAGGCTTTGCAGAACGAAGCAACCAGGGAATGACCAAAGGTGGTTGTTGGGGGGCTCAAAAATCACCGTCCTGAAAGACCACATTTTGTACTCCAGCAGCAGGGATGTTGACACCTCAGTTATGCCGAAGAGCTGAAGTATATTTTCAACGGCCGGTTATAGATGATAAGCGAATCACCTGTGACAGGAGCAGAACTGGGGCGTATTTACGATAATACTGCGTGCAAATCTAAGGCCGAGCCCGAAGGAACGCTCTTCGAGCACTCCAAATTCCTGCAGGGCCTCTATCGATATGCCCCATAAAAGCGATACACCCCTTCTCGCATTTAGTACTTAATAATCCGAACTTCAACTTTACTCTGGCCCCATCTAAATATGGGGCAACATTATGTCGACTACTGCCGTTCACTGTTTTTTACTCCTTTCACTGGCTATCTTTCACGGCAGCTGCTATGCCGCATCAGCTCATGAGCACGAACAGCTCAGCCTAGTTCAGCAGCAGCTCGACACTATCGAGCGCCTTGCAGCCCGGGCTAAGGTAGCCAGGACCTCTGAACCAAACGAACGCTATCGCTTCGACTATCCCCGTCTAATTCATGACATCCAGCGCATTCGTCAAGGTGTACAGGGCTATTTGTCCCCCTCCCGCGCCCAACCCCGTGATCCCGCTGAACTGGTGGGCAATTACCGCCTCGACACTCCGCATGCGGAGCCTTCGCCATGAGCATGACTGACGCCCAGACCGCCGCCTTTCAAAACGCTTCCGGCTTCTCGGCACAGGGCAGCTCGACACTGTGGCTGTCCTTGGTTCTCGTCCTGGCTTTGCTGTGGTGTGCCTGGGTGATGTGGGCGGCTTACCGGGGCTGGGCGACAGGAAGCGTGCGCTTTGGTGCCTTGGGCGGCAGCGCCGCGCGTGCACTGCTCACCTTGCTGATTTTGATGTTCTTCACCCTGTCCTAACACCGGAGATCGCCATTATGCTCAAGTGCCTTGTCCCCCTTAAAAACAACCTGCGTGATCGCGCAAGCCAACGCTTGATCGGTCTGCTGCTTGTGCTTGGTCCAGGCCTAGCTTTTGCCGAGCTACCGACCATGGAAGCTCCTTCACGTGGTGAAGGTTCCGGATTGATCGAGACGATCAAAAACTACGCCTACGACGGCGGCATTCTGCTCGGCCTACTGATTGCCCTGCTCGCGTTTCTCGGCGTGGCTTGGCATTCCCTGACCGTATTTGCCGACGTCCAAAACCAGCGCAAGACCTGGAAAGACCTCGGCGCGGTAGTGGGTATCGGCGCCCTGTTGGTGGTGATCATCATCTGGTTCCTCACCAAGGCTGCCGCGATTCTGTGAGGTTGGTATGAACGACGCTATCGAACGTCTTGCCGACGGCACTTTGGTCTTTCTGCCAGAGCGACTCAATCGTGATCCTGCCGTATTGCGCGGTTTAACCAATGATGAGATGTGGGTAGCCCTCGGCGCCGGCGCCGTCATTGGCCTGCTTCTGGGCATTCCTCTGGCGATCGTCACCGCCTCGATTGCCGTGGCGCCGACCAGCATGATCGCAGGCATTACAGTGGTGTTATTGGTCGGGGGCACGCTACTACGTCGGGCCAAACGGGCTCGTCCCGAGACGTGGTTGTACCGCAAGCTCGAATGGATACTCGCCAGCCGCTGGCGCCTGGGGCGCGGAAGTTTGATCCTGCACTCCGGCGCCTGGGCGGTTCGCCGTTCGCGTCGACTACGCCCTGCCCTGTCCCGGTGGCAACCATGAGTCGATTTCGGAACAAGGTCGATGCCCAACAGGCCCATATATTCAGCCTGCGTCTGGCGGTAATTATCCTTGCTCTAGTCTGTGCCGGGCTCTGGTACGGCTGGCGCTCGGCACCGACCGATCTGACCGTACATGTGCCACCGGATCTGCGCTCAGGCAGTACTCGTAAGTGGTGGGATATTCCCTCAGAGAATGTGTATGCCTTTGCCCTCTACATCTTTGGTCAACTCAACCGCTGGCCCTCGGATGGCGAGCAGGATTATCGCCGCGCCATCTATGGCTTGCAGTCCTACCTGACACCCGCCTGCAAGGCCTTCCTCGACGGCGACTACGAGTACCGCAAGGCCGCTGGTGAACTGCGCCAGCGGGTGCGTGGCGTCTACGAAATTCTGGGCCGAGGCTATAGCGAAGATCCGGAACTCAGGGTGAAGCAACTCGATCGCGACAGCTGGTTGGTCAAACTCGACCTCAATGCCGATGAATATTACGCCGCCGAACCGGTGAAACGGGTGGTGGTGCGTTATCCATTACGCGTAGTGCGTTTCGACCAGGATCCCGAACGCAACAAGTGGGGGCTGGCACTGGATTGTTATCAAGGCACGCCGCAAAAAATCTCCCTGCCTGGAGGTGAGCCATGAAGCGGATGTCGAACCTGGGACTCCCCGTCGCACTGATGCTATGGGGAGCTGCAGCGCAGGCCGTCGAGCTGATGCATTGGGAACGCCTCCCCCTCGCGGTCCCACTGGTGATCAATCAGGAGCGGGTGGTCTTTGTCGATGAGGATGTGCGAGTTGGCGTCCCCTCAACCCTGACGGGCAAGCTGCGCGTGCAATCCACCGGAGGCACACTGTACCTGCGCGCGTCGGAAGCCATTGCCCCGACCCGACTGCAACTGCAATCAGTCACGACGGGCGAGATCATCCTTCTGGATATCGCGGCCACTCCCGGTGATCAACCGCTGGAGCCTGTGCGTATTCTTAAGAATGCTCAGGTGCAAACTACCGAGGCTGAACCCAACACCGTCCCGGTTCCAGAACGTACACCGATCCCGGTCGCTTTGACGCGCTACGCCGCACAGTGCCTGTACGCGCCGCTGCGCACTGTGGAGTCTCTGCCCGGTGTACGCCGCACTCCGCTCAAGCTGCATACCGAACTTCCAACCCTACTGCCGACTGAAAACGTGTCCAGCACACCCATCGCCGCCTGGCGGCTCGGTGACTATTGGGCGACGGCCGTGAAGTTGCGCAATCGAGGTACGGCGATGGTGCAACTAGATCCGCGTCAGCTTCAGGCAAAGCTGTTCGCCGCGACCTTCCAGCATGCTTTCCTCGGGCCGGTCGGCAGTGCGGAAGACACCACGATTGCCTACCTCATCACTCGCGGTGCCGGCCTCGAACACGCCGTGATGCTTCCGCCCGTTGCGCGAGGTGCTGACGATGAAGGCTAACGCCTTGCTCAAATGGCTGGTACCGGCTGCGCTGCTGGCCGTGGTACTGATCATCATGAAAAGCTGGGTCGCGGGAGGCAGCACGCCTTCTCCAGAGCACCCAGTTGATCAGGGCGATATTCAATTATCTGCCGAGCAAGCCAAGTCGCTCGGCATTGCGGGTGATACCCCACGCGACACTGTCGCCACCTTGGTAGGCCAAGTGAAGGCCATGCGCAGCGACATGCTAGGTTTGAAGAAGCACAACGATTCGCTGCAGACGGAAAACAGCCGTCTACGTGAGCGGGAAAACAGTGTTGATTCGCGTATTCAGACGGCGCTTGGCAGCGTGACCCAGCAGGTCGACGAAGGCCGTCGACAAGCCAACGAGGCCCGACTAAAAGCAGAACAAGACAGTCGTCAGGCTCGCGGCCTGCTGACGCAATTGCAGGAACAGTTGTCGGGGCTGACCGGCAAAGGCAAGGATATGCCGATCGGACTGGGGCTTGAGCCGGACGACAGCGCTCAGTTCGAAGGGCAGCACTCTGCCAATGATGCACTGCAGTGGATTGAGCCCTCGGATGCTCTGCCCACCGACGCACAGAGCAAAACCAAAACCGAATCTGCCCAAAGTCTGCCTACTGCCTTCAACTCACTAGAGGGTTTGAAGGACAATGCCATCGACCGCAGCCAAAAGCAGTTACGCGAGGTCACCAAGGGTGAGCGTGACCTGACGCGATCCGGTGATCGTACCGAAGGTGCGAAGCCTGTCTACACCATTCCCGAAAATGCGACATTGATGGGCTCGGTCGCCATGACCGCGCTGATCGGCCGAGTCCCTGTGGACGGCACCGTGAATGATCCCTATCCCTTCAAGGTGCTGGTCGGCCCCGAGAACCTAACGGCCAACGGCATCTACCTGCCGGACGTCGCAGGGGCCGTGATGAGCGGCACAGCCTCCGGTGACTGGACCTTGTCTTGCGTACGCGGACAGGTCGAGTCGATCACCTTTGTGTTTACGGATGGCACCATCCGCACGGTGCCTCAGCCAAAGACGGTCTCCAGCCGCAATGCCTCCACCACCCAGAGCTCAAACACCGACAAGATCCGCGGTGGACTCGGTTACCTCTCCGATCCGTATGGCATTCCTTGCATTGCCGGCGAGCGTCGCTCGAATGCTCAGCAGTACTTGGGCAGTCAGACTCTGATCACTGCCGCCGGTGCTGGCGTCGCCGCCCTGCTCGGGAATGAACAGAACAACAGCAGCGTCATCAGTTCGGGCGGCAGTGCCTTCGGGGTCACTAACAACAGTGGTAATAGCGCACTGACCTCAATTCTCAGTGGTGGGGCCAGCGACATTCGAGAGTGGGTCAACAAACTGTATGGCGAAGCCTTTGCTGCCGTGTACGTGGACTTGCCCCTACAAAACCGGACACCAACTCCCCGTTAAATTGATGCTGCTGCCAAGCGCCTAAATTCTCTTGGCGACCGGTATTTCAAAGCGCTGTGCGGATGCTGCTCGTTGTAATGCTCGAAGGCAATCGTCAGATTGCGCAATGCTGTTTCTCGATCCGGCTTGGGCATGTGCGCCACGTAATCTCGCTTGATCGTCTTCACAAAGCTCTCTGCCATGCCGTTGCTTTGCGGGCTGCGTACT
>NZ_JAGTPK010000029.1 GCF_021147775.1 Pseudomonas californiensis | reverse complement strand
CCTTCCTCGCTGACTCTCTTCGAGAAAACCTTGCAACCTGTTGATCTACAAGGCTTTTTCGTTTCCGTCTGCGCCGGAAGTGGGGCGAATTATAGACACTTCAGAGAGGGCGTCAACAGTTAATTTACGATTTAGCCGATTGAGTTGGTCCCGCCAGCTTCAAACGAGGGATTCGCCTAGCAATCATTGGGATTCGCAGGATAAGCAACGTCGCTCCTATTCCTGCATACAAGGACCACTCTTTCAGATCAGCCCTGACAATCCAGAACATATGCAGTAAACCCAAGCCCAGGATCACGTAAATGATCCGGTGCAGCTTCTTCCAGCGTGCGCCAAGGCGACGCTGGCTGTAGCGATTGGAAGTCACCGCCAGCACCAGCAGACAGAGAAAGGCCAGCGCGCCCACTATAATGTAGGGCCGCTGCACCAGCTCAACACCCAACTGCCCCAGGTCCAGCCCAAGTACAAACAGGGTGTACATCGTCATGTGCAGTACAACGTAGGCGAAGCACCACAGCCCCAGCTGGCGCCGGACCACTATCCAGAAAGGCCAACCGGTAAGCTTTTGCAGCGGGGTCATGGCCAACGTGATCAGTAACAGTATCAAGGTCCCCAGCCCGAAGTTATCCACGAGCACCTTTCCCGGATCAGGCCCCAAGGCAAATATCCAGGCTTGATACAGCCACAACACAGGCGCTACGCACGCGGCTAGAAATACACCGAGACGCCAAAATGGGTAACGCATCAATAATCCTTCCTCAGGTCCATGCCGGTATATAGAGAAGCAACGTCCTCTTCATAGCCGTTGAACATCTGAGTTTCACGGACATTGGGACTGAACAGGCCGCTGGGCAATCGACGCTCACGCGCCTGGGTCCAGCGCGGGTGATCCACTTTCGGGTTTACATTGGCATAAAATCCGTACTCGTTGGCTGCAATGCTCTGCCAGGTCGTTTTCGGCTGCTCACTGACCAGACTGATACGCACGATGGACTTCACGCTCTTGAAGCCATATTTCCAAGGCACCACCAACCGCAACGGCGCACCGTTCTGATTCGGCAATTCACGCCCGTACATCCCTACCGCCAAAATGGCCAGCGGGTGCATGGCTTCATCAAGACGCAGCCCTTCTACATAAGGCCAGTCAATCAAGGCAAAGTCCGAACGCTGCCCCGGCATGGACTTGGAGTCTTCAAGCGTCTCGAAGCGGATGTATTTGGCTTTCGAGGTGGGCTCGACCTGCTTCAGCAAAGCCGAAATCGGAAATCCGATCCAGGGGATGACCATCGACCAGGCTTCAACGCAGCGCAATCGATAGATTCGCTCTTCCAGTTGATAGGGCTTCATGAAGTCTTCAAGCGCATAACGACCGGGCTTGGCGACCTCACCATCGATCACGACGCTCCATGGTTCGGTTTTCAGAGAACCTGCATTTTTGGCGGGGTCTCCTTTGTCAGTTCCGAACTCGTAAAAGTTGTTGTAGTGCGTCGCATCCTTGTAAGGCGTGATCGCCTCATCCTTGACGTTGACCGCCTGCCATTGCGTCGAGGGAAGCTTTTCGGCAAACCAGCCAGGCGCCTTTCCAGCCTCGACATCAGCATATCTGGACGGATCGGCCGCCTGCGCCCAGCGCGGCAAGGTAGTCACCGCCAGGCCGGCAAGCGAGCTGGCCATCAAGGTACGACGAGAAAGGTAAATGGATTCAGGCGTGACATCCGACTCTTTGGAGTCTGACGCAGAAGGAAGCTTGATTAGCATGATGACTCCGCAGCCTAGGGGAACTGATGCACCAATAGACTACGGAGTATGGGGGAAATTGGATCAGTTGTTGGCTTTGTGACGACGAAGGCGCAACAAATACTGTGCCGGCCCGGAAAGCGCGTAGCCGAGGAAGATCAACAGCAGAATACGCGGCGGATCGCTGAACACGACTGCAAACACCAGCACAACGGCCAGAATCGCAACAAAAGGTACACGCCCTTTCAGATCCAGCTCCTTGAAGCTGTTGTACTTGATATTGCTGACCATCAGCATGCCGGCTGCCGCGACCAACAGGGCGACCAGAAAGGACAACTTGGAACCCTGGATGCCAAAGTCACTGAATGCCCAGACCGTACCGGCGACGACACCCGCCGCAGCAGGGCTGGCCAAACCGATGAAGTAGCGCTTATCAGCCTTGCCAACCTGAGTATTGAAGCGAGCGAGTCGCAATGCGGCACCAGCAACATAAATGAAGGCGACCATCCAGCCGACCTTGCCCATGTCTCCCAGCGCCCAGCCAAACGCCAGCAATGCTGGAGCAACGCCAAACGCCACCATGTCGGAGAGCGAGTCGTATTCGGCGCCGAACGCACTCTGGGTGTTGGTCATACGCGCCACGCGGCCATCGAGACCGTCCAGTACCATAGCCACAAAGATTGCAATGGCTGCGAAAGCGAAGTACTTGCTCGCCCCCGCCGTATCTCCGGCACTCATGGCACTCTGAGCGCTCATGGAACTGATGATGGAATAGAAACCTGCAAACAGGTTGGCCGTCGTGAACAGGTTGGGTAACAGATAGATCCCGCGATGTCGGACCTGACGCCCTTCGGCATCATGTCCTTCTTCTACATGTTCATCGATCGGTAGCAGACTTTCAGCGTCAGAGGCCTTGTTGGGCTCTTCAGGACGTTCGCTCATGGACATTACCTTGCAGCGGTGTGAAAAGGTTCGACAGGTGTCTGCGACGAGGGTTCGTCGGCAAACGATGCAGCTTTATACCAGAGCTCAACCCCATAACGAAAAAACGCGGCCCGTTGGCCGCGTTTTTTCATGAACCGGAAACGCTTAGTTCTTGTCTTTGTCGACAATTTTGTTCGCAGCGATCCAAGGCATCATCGAGCGCAGTTTCTCGCCGATGACTTCGATGCCGTGGTTAGCGTTGTTGCGACGCTTGGCGGTCATGGATGGGTAACCGGTAGCGCCTTCGCTGATGAACATCTTCGCGTATTCGCCGTCCTGGATGCGCTTCAAAGCGTTGCGCATGGCCTGACGGGATTCAGCGTTGATGACTTCAGGGCCAGTCACGTACTCGCCGTACTCGGCGTTGTTGGAGATCGAGTAGTTCATGTTGGCGATACCGCCTTCGTACATGAGATCAACGATCAGCTTCAGTTCGTGCAAGCACTCGAAGTAAGCCATTTCTGGCGCGTAGCCCGCTTCTACCAGCGTTTCAAAACCCGCTTTGACCAACTCGACAGTACCGCCACACAGGACAGCCTGCTCGCCGAACAGGTCGGTTTCAGTCTCGTCCTTGAACGTGGTTTCGATGATACCGGTACGGCCACCGCCAACGCCCGAAGCATACGACAGCGCAACGTTCTTGGCATTGCCCGAGGCGTCCTGGTAAACAGCGATCAGGTCAGGGATACCGCCGCCCTTGACGAATTCGGTACGTACGGTGTGGCCTGGAGCCTTTGGCGCGATCATGATCACGTCCAGGTCAGCGCGTGGCACGACCTGATTGTAGTGAATTGCGAAACCGTGGGAGAACGCCAGTGTTGCGCCCTTTTTCAGGTTCGGCTCGACTTCGTTCTTGTACAGCTGGGATTGGAACTCGTCCGGGGTCAGGATCATGACCACGTCAGCAGCAGCAACGGCAGAAGCAACATCAGTCACTTTCAGGCCATGAGCTTCAGCTTTGGCGACAGTGGCCGAACCTTTGCGCAGGCCAACAGTGACATCAACGCCGGAGTCTTTCAGGTTGCATGCTTGAGCATGGCCCTGAGAACCGTAACCGATGATGGCGACTTTCTTGCCCTGGATGATCGAAAGGTCACAGTCTTTGTCGTAAAAAACTTTCATGGAATTCCCCTGTTATCTTGGCCGTTCAGGCCATTTGCTTAATGAGTTAAATGCTCAGCACTTTGTCGCCACGGGCGATGCCCGTCACGCCACTGCGTACTGTTTCCAGGATAGCGGCGGTGCCGATGGCCTGAATGAAGCTGTCCAGTTTGTCGCTGGTACCGCTGAGTTGTACGGTGTACACGCTGGCGGTCACATCGACGATCTGCCCGCGGAAGATATCCGTGGTGCGCTTGATCTCGGCACGCTGCGCGCCGGTAGCCTTGACCTTGACCAGCATCAGTTCACGCTCGATGTGAGCGCTCTCTGACAGATCGACCAGCTTGACCACTTCGATAAGCTTGTTGAGGTTCTTGGTGATCTGCTCGATCACTTCATCGTGGCCGACAGTGGTCAGCGTCAGACGCGACAGGGTCGGGTCTTCGGTTGGCGCAACCGTCAGGCTTTCGATGTTGTAATTACGCTGCGAAAACAGCCCGACGACACGAGACAACGCGCCCGGTTCGTTTTCCAGCAGTAGGGAAATGATGTGCCGCATGATTATGTCCGCTCCGTCTTGCTCAACCACATATCGCGCATGGAGCCGTCCTTGATCTGCATCGGGTAGACGTGCTCGGCAACATCAACCTGAATATCGAGGAACACGAGCCGATCCGTCATGGCAAAGGCCTCTTCCATCCTGGGCTTCAGGTCTTTCATATCGGTGATGCGCATACCGACATGGCCATACGCTTCAACCAGCTTCACGAAGTCGGGCAGCGATTCCATATAGGAATGTGAGTGACGGGCGCCGTAGCTCATGTCCTGCCACTGGCGAACCATACCCAGCACGCCATTGTTGAGCAGGATGATCTTCACCGGCAGGCCATATTGCAGGCAGGTCGACAGCTCCTGGATGTTCATCTGGATGCTGCCTTCACCCGTCACGCACGCAACGTGCTCGTCAGGGAAGCTCAGTTTGACGCCCATCGCAGCCGGAAAACCGAAGCCCATGGTGCCCAGACCGCCCGAGTTGATCCAGCGGTTCGGCTTGTTGAAGCGGTAGTACTGCGCCGCGAACATCTGGTGCTGCCCCACATCGGAGGTCACGTAGGCATCGCCTTTGGTGACTTCACACAGAGTCTCGATCACAGCCTGCGGTTTGATGACAGAACCATCGCCACGGTTGTAGGGGAACAGATCACCGCCGGCACGCCATTCGTCAATCTGCTTCCACCAGGCGGAAACGGCTGCCTTGTCAGGTGTTTCGCCGATGTCCTTGAGCGTCGCAACCATTTCGGTCAATACGCTTTCGACCGGGCCAACAATAGGCACGTCGGCCTTGATGGTCTTGGAGATCGAAGCTGGATCGATGTCGATGTGAATGATCTTGGCGTTCGGGCAGAACTTGCTCGCACCGTTGATCACGCGGTCATCGAAACGGGCACCGACAGCCAGGATGACATCAGTGTGGTGCATCGCCAGGTTGGCGGTGTAGCTGCCGTGCATCCCCAGCATGCCGACGAACTGACGATCAGTGCCCGGGTAGCAACCCAGACCCATCAACGTGTTGGTCACCGGCGCGTTGAGCAATTGAGCCAGCTCGGTCAATTGTGCAGAGCCGTTGCCCATGATCACGCCGCCACCGGCATAAATGATCGGACGCTTGGCAGCCAGCAACATTTCGACAGCTTTACGGATCTGGCCGGAATGGCCACGAACCGCCGGGCTGTAAGAGCGCAGCTTGGCTTTCTTGGGGAAGACGTATTCGAATTTTTCGGCCGGGTTGGTCATGTCTTTCGGGATATCGACAACGACAGGACCGGGACGGCCGGACTGCGCCAGATAGAACGCTTTTTTCAGGACTTCCGGGATTTCCGACGGATGCTTGATCATGAAGCTGTGCTTCACGATCGGGCGGGAGATACCGATCATGTCGGTCTCCTGGAAAGCATCCGTACCCACCAGCGTGCTCGCTACCTGACCGGACAGAACCACCATCGGGATCGAGTCCATATAGGCGGTCGCGATACCGGTAATTGCGTTGGTTGCGCCAGGCCCGGAGGTAACCAGCACAACACCCGCTTTACCGGTTGCACGAGCATAACCATCAGCCATGTGCGTGGCGGCCTGTTCGTGACGGACAAGGATGTGGCTGACGGCCGGTTCTTTGAACAGGGCATCGTAGACATGCAGGAGAGCACCACCGGGGTACCCGTAGATATGCTCAACGCCTTCGTCACGCAAAAAGCGGACGACCATTTCAGCGCCAGATAAAAGCTCCACGTTGTTCACCTCTAAAACGCCAGAATACCGTCCACTCCGGGACGGGTCTTAATAGGTTTACTGCCAAGCAGAGCATGAGCGACGGTGGTCGCCGACTACGTCAGCACTGACTGAGCAAGTATTGGGATGTCCCTGAGTGTTGCGGAACATTCCCACCCAGCGCGAGGTAACGCGTTGCGGGTGTTACAGGTCGGCGCGGGTGTGCGCCTCATGATCTACCGAGATGGCCTGCTTCTGGCAGTCCTTCTACAGCGAACTTTGGATTGTTGTGATTCGCCCTCCTCAAGTCAAGTCATCGTTGCGCTTTCTTGTGACCAAGCTGCTGAAACTGCACTGTTTCGGACTGAAAGGCATCGTTATGGTAATTTCCGGGTGCACAGACCTTTCAGGGAAACACCATGCATTGGATGATTTTTGCAGCCGCACTGGCGATGACAGCAAGCGCGACCGCTCAAGCGGCCACCGTCTACAAATGGGTAGATGCTCAGGGCGTCACCCATTTTGATGCCCAGCCGCCGGCCGACAAGCAGTCGCAGCAGATCAACATGCAGAAACAGCCTGTGGGCTCGACCCCTGCCTCGCCAGTTGAACCCGCAGCGACCGGCGACGCGCAGCAGCGCGACATCGATAGAAAAGTCAGGGAGCAGGTAAAGGCGGATGAGGCGAACCGGGCAAAGAACTGTCAGACCCTGCGCACCAATCTCGCGCAATTGCAGCTCAATCCGAGGGTCCGCGAACAGGTAGAAGGTGAAACGAGGCGCCTTACGGATGAGAATCGCAAGACGCGCATCGAAGAGACTGAACGCGCTATTACCGAGTTTTGCCGTTAAGCCATCGTCTCAGTCTGCGTTGACGATCAACTGGTCGAACCGGGCCAGGTGCTTTTGCAGCAACCTGGCTTCGTTTCGCCGACCTGAATAGACCATCTCTGCCATTTCCACGATGCCTGAGGCATTGGGCAATGGCAGGTCGCGCTCCAGAATGATTTTCATGCGAGGCAGGAAAATCCACTGCAGCCACTGTTCGAACTCCAGCGAGTCGACACAGAACGGCTCCTGACTGGACAGCGCCTGTTCGCCGGGCGGCGTGGTATCCCACCAGCCCAGCGCACGCAACTCACGCTCGATCAATAGCAACTGCTCGGCTATTTCTGGCAGGCGCTTGTCCATCAACGTGCCTTCTGACGAGCCAGGGCAGCGCCCGCAGAGTCACCCTGCTTCTCACGGGACTGAGCAATCAACTCCCAGAGACTTGCCTGAAGACTTGCACGACCATTTGCGTAAGTCAGACCGCGACGAGCGAGTTGCTCAGCCTGGGCGGCGTCGCCCTGAGCCAGACGCACCTGCGCCAGACGATAGAGCACTTGCGGCTCGCGCGGCGCTACACGCTGAGCGCGCTCAAGGCTGGACGATGCACCATTGAGGTCACCACCGCTCTGCTGTTGCTGCGCCGTAGTGAGCAATGCGAGTACCGGGCCATCCAGCTGCTCGTCCTCAGACAGACCACCGCCACTGGACGGAATACCGGTCGGGGCCGAGGCAGCTGGCATGTTGTAGGTCGTGTTGGCCGGCGCCGAGTTCATCGGCGCCTGGTTTACCGGCGAGGTGTCGATGGGCGGCGCGTCGACGCTGAAAGGTGCCTGGCTGGCTGGTGCCGAAAAACTCTGACCGCCGCCATTGCCACCTGCACCCGGAACCATGACCACCACACCCGAATCCTGCGGTACGGCTTGCGGTTGCTGGGTCTGGACGGTATTGGTCCTGTAGGTGCCGTTGCGCGATGCCGAAGCCCGTTCGCTATTGGACACTTTGGAGCCCGAATCCACGACCGGAATCGAGCCCTGTTGCACGCTGGCACAGCCGTTGAGCAACGCCAGAGCCGTTAAAGCTGGAATCCACCATTTATTCACTTCAAACCCTCATTGCCTAGTTCAACCAACCCTTCACCCAGTCCATCACCTCGGTAGCCGGTGCTGGAGCGCCGCCGCAGGTGGCGCCGGGCTGAGGTTCACTGCCGCGAATATACGGCATCTGTACTGCATTCGGGCAGCTGGCATCAGAACCCTGCCCGGTCTGGGAATTCACCCAGGCTTGAACGACGTTGTCCGGCATGGCCATGTCCAACGGCAACGGGTCGGCCTTGCGCATGAAACTGGTCCACACCTGCAAGGCACCACTGGCGCCCGTAAACGGGGTCTTGCCGTTATCGTCGCGGCCCATCCAGACAACCGCCAGGACGTCCTGACTGAAACCGGCAAACCAACTGTCACGCGAGTCGTTACTGGTGCCGGTCTTGCCCGCCAGATTCAAGGAGCTCGGCAGTACGTTGTAGACCGACTTTGCCGTGCCTTCACGCATGACCCGTTGCATTGCATTCTGTACCAGATAAATGGCGCCTGGATCGAAGCGCTGCTCGATCTGGAAAGGGTAACGCTTGAGCGGTTCGCCCTCGGCGGTCAGTACACTTCGGATACCACGCATGGGGGTATTGAACCCGCCGCTGGCAATGGTTTGGTACATCGTGGCGACTTCCATCGGGCTCAAACCGCCCGCACCCAGCAGCATGGACGGATACTCTGGCCACTCACGAGTCACACCGAGTTTTGCAAGCGTCTTGAAGACGTTTGGAATCCCCAGCTCGAGGCCCAGCTTGGCAGTAGAAAGGTTGTAGGAGTGCGCCAGACCCTGATAAAGGAAAATATTGCCATGGGACTTGCGGTCGTAGTTCTGCGGTTTCCAGATCTGGCCATCAGCGCCCTTGACCTGGAAAAGCTCATCGGCGATCCAACTGGTCAGGGTGTACTGGCTGGGACGCTCCAGTGCCGTCAGGTAGATAGCAGGTTTGACCAGCGAGCCAATCGGCCGGACCGCATCAATGGCGCGGTTGAAGCCCGAGAAGCCAGCCTGACGGCCACCCAGCAGCGCTTGAACCTCGCCGGTTTCCGGGTTGGTCACGACCATGGCCGCTTCCACATCATCAGAACCCTTGCGCCCGGCCAGACGCTTGAACGTGTCGTCCATGGCGGCCTGGGCCTTCATCTGCAGAATCGGGTCGAAGCTGGTGAAGATCCGCAAGCCTTCTTCGGTCAAGTCTTCGTCGCGATAGTCTTCGCGCAGCTGACGTTTGACCAGGTCAAGGAAGCCAGGGAACGAGCTGTCAGCGAGCGTACCGGTCCTGGTCACGCCCAGCGGCAGTTTCTTTGCCGCTGCCACCACTTCAGCGGTGGCAACACCTTGCTGTTCGAACAGGTCGAGCACCAGATTACGACGTTCAAGTGCGCGCTCAGGGTTACGACGAGGGTTGTAATAGGACGGCCCCTTGACCAGCCCGACCAGCATCGCCACCTGATGAATCTTCAATTCCGACAAAGGCTGACTGAAGAAGTACTGGCTGGCCAGACCAAAGCCGTGAACAGCGCGCTGGCCGTCCTGACCGACGAATACTTCGTTGAGGTAAGCCTTGAGGATTTCCTGTTTGCTGTAATGAATCTCCAGCAACACCGCCATCATGGCTTCAGTCAGTTTGCGCGTGAGGCTGCGCTCGTTGGTCAGGTAGAAGTTTTTGACCAACTGCTGAGTCAACGTACTGCCGCCCTGACGCATTTGCCCTTGTGACGTGTTGACCCAGATCGCGCGAGCAATGGACTTGGGCGATACGCCAAAGTGATGATAGAAATCCCGGTCCTCGACCGCCACCAGCCCATCGAGCAGATACGGCGGGGCCTGATCGAGCTTGATCAGGATCCGGTCTTCCAGGTTCTTGGGGTACAAACCACCGATCAGCAGCGGCTCAAGCCGCGCAACAGCGAGCTTGGCGCCGTTGCCAGACGAAAGGTCCGCCACATAGTCGCCGGAAAAGCGCACGCGTACCTGCTGCGCTGCGTCGGTGCCTTCGTAGAATTGAAAACCACGGGTGTTCAGATCAACTGTGTTGCCGTTGACCGCAGCAGCGCCGGGGCCATTGGCAACGCTTTCGCGACGATAGCCCAGAGCATCAAGCTCGATGAGAAAGTCATCGCGAGTCAGTTTCTGGCCGACGAACAGCTCCAGCGGCCGCGCATAGACCTTTGCCGGGATGGTCCAGCGCTTGCCCGAAAACTTCTCCTGGACGATGGCGTCGAGGTAGATAGCCACGCCTGCGAGGATAACCACGCCGACGATACTGAGCTTCAACACCCAGCCCAGCCACTTGCGCAGGTTGCTGGAGGGTTGTTTTTTTGAGGGACGAGAGGTGCGGGATCGAGTCATGGGCGCGGATTATACGCACTTTGCATGGCTTCAACAGACGCCCGAGTCGACGGTTTGCAGCCTTGCGCCAAGCGGCCATAATGGCGTCATCAAGCAATTACATTCCCGAATCCATTCTTGAAGGATCGTCCGTGAGCCAGTCTTTGATTGCAGCCCTGCAGAACCCTGCCCTCTTCCCCCATCCGGTTGAACAGTTTCAGGTTATCGAAACGCACATTTCGTGGGTCCTGCTCACCGGCCCTTACGTCTATAAATTCAAAAAACCTGTCAATTTCGGCTTTCTCGATTTCACGACACTGGCGCTGCGCGAGCACTTTTGCCAAGAAGAGCTGCGCCTCAACCAGCGTTTGACCGATGACCTGTATCTGGAAGTCATCCCGGTGACGGGCTCAGTTGATGCGCCGCAGTTGGGCGGCAGCGGTGATGTGATCGAATACGCACTGAAGATGCGCCAGTTCCCGCAAAGCGGTTTGCTCAGTACGCTACAGGCCAATGGCGAACTTACCACCGGGCATATAGACGAGCTGTCGACGCAGATTGCCCACTTCCATCTCGGCGCTCCGCGAGTGACTGACGAGACTGAACTCGGCTCACCGGACAGCGTGATGGCGCCAGTTCTGCAGAACTTCGAGCAGATTCGCCCGCTCATCAGCGAAAAAACCGACCTGACTCAGCTGGACGCACTACAGGCCTGGGCCGAGTCTAGCTTCGAGCGCCTGAAACCGCTGCTCGCTCAGCGCAAGGCGCAAGGCTTCATCCGTGAATGCCATGGCGACATCCACCTGGGCAACGCCACCCTGATCGACGGCAAGGTCGTGTTGTTTGACTGCATCGAATTCAACGAACCGTTTCGCAAGACCGACGTCTATGCCGACATCGGTTTTCTGGCCATGGACCTGGAAGATCGCGGCCTGAAGTCGCTGTCACGCCGTCTCGTCAGCCAATACCTGGAGCTGACCGGCGACTACGAAGGTCTGGAACTGCTCAACTTTTACAAAGCCTATCGGGCGATGGTGCGTGCCAAAGTGGCACTCTTCAGCCAGCCCGCTGACGCCGACGGCGTTCAGCGCGCAGCCACGCTGCGTCAGTACCGTAATTACGCCAATCTGGCCGAAAGCTACAGCGCCATCCCGTCAAGCTTTCTGGTGATCACGCATGGCGTATCGGCAGTTGGCAAAAGTCACGTAGCCATGCGCCTTGTAGAGGCGTTGGGTGCGATTCGTCTGCGTTCGGATATCGAGCGCAAACGCCTTTTCGCCGGTGAGGGCGACGCCCTGTATGGCGAGCAGGCCAGCAGCGCAACTTACGCACGGTTGCATGAGTTGGCTGGCAAGACATTACGGGCCGGTTTCTCAGTGGTAATCGACGCCACATACCTGAAACACCAACAGCGCGAAGCCGCTGCAAAAGTCGCGGAGACCACAGGTGTGCCTTTCCTGATCCTCGATTGCGAAGCACCGGAAGCCGTCATTGCGGGCTGGCTGGAACAGCGCCAGGCGCAGAACAACGATCCGTCGGATGCGACGTTGGACGTCATCAAAGACCAGCAGGCCAACCGCGAGCCGCTCACTGGCGATGAAATCCTGCGCAGCAAGCACGTCGCAACCAACCAAAGCAGCGATCTGGACAGTCTGATCGATAACCTTCGTCAGCGCTTGCCCGGCCTCTGAACCGAACGTCGAGCCGTTGGGCAGGTAATGCTTCACGGCTCGACAATGGTGGCGATATACTGGCGCCATAATTCCAACGCACACCACGAGGCCCTTATGAGCCAGCCCAAACAGATCGACTCACCGCTTTACATGCTGCTCCGGCAGGATGATGTCGATGGCTTCAACCAGGAGAAACCGAAAACCGGCACGATCGATATGGTCGGTGGAGATTTTCGCGGTCTGGACCTGCGGGCGCTGGACACCACAGGTATTGATTTCACAGACGCCTACTTCCGGTCTGCCGATCTTCGAGGCCTGGACTTGCGCAATACGCCGATGGAAGGCGCCAGCATCGCGCACGCGCAGATTTCCGGGGCGTTTTTCCCGGTTGAGCTGTCAGCTGACGAGATCCTGATGTCGGTGAATTTCGGCACTCGCCTGCGCTATCGCACCCGTTAAATTCAGAAGGTTTCAGCCCGCATGCGCAATGCATGAAGGGCTGATGCTGTTCGATCCGGCTTCATGCCCCCCACGCTTGCCCCCCCCCCGATACAAGTCATAGGCATGCACGCGCTGGACTGTACATGCGAGTCACAGCACTGTTTCCCTGCCTGACGCGCCTCTTCAGCCAATTTTTCCTGTCCGAAAATGGCCTCCAAAAGAACTGTTGACTTACAAATGAGAATCGTTATGATTATCACATCCGGTCGCGAGACTGGACGATAACTGAAAGACCTTGGTTCGGACTTTCAGATTATCTCCTCATCAGGCTAATCACGGTTTTTGACCCGGCTTTTTGCCGGGTCTTTTTTTTGCGCGGAGAAAAGCCCGCTCAGCGGGAATAGCTGCCCGCCGCAGAACCTGAGTCCTGAATGCCCAGCCGCGTCAGCAAGTCGTCCAACAAACTGGACACACCCAGACGAACGCGCTCAGCATTGGTCCAGCGTGGCCCGAAACGCGCCTGAGCCAACCGGATAAACAGCTGCGCGTCTTCAAAAGTGCGAATACCGCCCGCCGCCTTGAAACCCACTTGCCCACCCACCTCTGCAATCGCAGCCAGCATGATTCGTGCGGCCTGTGGTGTGGCATTGATGATTGCCTTGCCGGTACTGGTCTTGATGAAGTCGGCCCCCGCATCAATCGACGAACTGCATGCCACGCGGATCAGTTGCGGATCGCATAAATCACCGGTTTCCAGCGTTACCGTCAGCTTGATCCGGCCTTTGCACAGTGCTCTGCACGCCGCGATCATCTCCATACCTGTCTTCTGATCCCCACCGAGCAATGCCCGAAATGGATAAACGAGGTCGATCTCATCGGCGCCGGATGTCAAAGCCGCTCGCGTCTCGGACACTGCGGACTCGATATTCGATCCGCCATTGGGAAAGTTGACCGCTGCTATCACCTTTACTTCCGTAGCCAGCAGTCTGTCCAGCGTAGTGCGTGCCAGACAGACAAACCGCGGGGAAACACAAACCGCCGCAACCGGCCCCAAGGGCGTCAGTGCACGCTGGCAAATACCCACGATACGCTGCTCGGTGTCATCATTATTGAGGGCGAGAAGTTCAAGCAGCGCGATGGCCTCGCGCGCCAGCTCCTCGTTATCCCCGGTGATTGCGTTCATCATGCAGCGCTCCATAAATACGTGAGCGCGACGATATAGAAGCTGGCGCTTCGCGTACGCGTAGGAAATCTGTAAGAGACGAGGACTACGTCATTACAGGAAGCACCTGACAAAAAAGCCCCCGCAAACGCGGAGTTGTGGCGGATGCAAATGACAGCTCCCTCGAAGGCAGAGCGGCATCGCCTCGAAGCTGCCAGACTGTCCACGCTACGAGACAGCACCGCCTGACAAGAACGTGCGACTACCGATCACAAACGATGGAGGCTTCTTGAAATTCCTCTGCAACTCAGCCCATCTGCCCGAGGCCAAGAGCCGGGGGTTTGTTCTGGACGACTTCAATCTGCTGGCAACACGTCGCCAGGGTCAGGTTTTCATCTACAAGAACCGATGCCCACACCGAGGCATCGCGCTGGAATGGCGACCCGATGAATTCCTGGACAGCAGCGCCAGCCTGATTCAGTGCGCAACGCATGGTGCGCTGTTCCTGATCGAGAACGGTGAATGCGTCGCCGGACCCTGCGAGGGGCAATCACTGACGGCCATCAGGTGCCATGAGGACAGTGAGGGGATCTGGGTGGCATTGCCGATGGAGGATGTCCAGGGCTGATCATCCCTCCAGATCACCGAATCTCACTCCAGACCCAGGACCTGCAAACGTCGGTCGATACGGACTTCTTGCGGAGTCAACTGCACGCCATAGGCCAGGACCTGCACGCCAGCACTGATCGCGTCGCGCAGCGCGGCGGCATACGCCGGGTCGATTTCCTCTGCGGGTCGCACCGCTTCGATGCCGTTGAGATTGACGCAATACAACAACACGGCACGCACGCCTTCACGCGCCAGCCCCGCCAGTTCGCGCAGATGGCGAGCACCCCGCTGGGTGACGGCATCCGGAAACGCTGCGACAGGTGACGCGTCGAAGCCCAAGGTCACGCTTTTGACTTCCAGATACAAATACCCCTCGGGATACTCCAGACGAAAATCGACGCGGCTTTTTTCCTGCCCATAAGCGACTTCACGCTTGAGCGCCGTGAAGCCGTTGAGTTCGCTGATCACACCGGCACGCAACGCCTCTTCGACCAGCGTATTGGCCCGACCGGTGTTGATGCAGGCGAGACGACCCTGCGGGGTTTCGCTGATTTCCCAAGTGCCTGGCAATTTACGCCTGGGGTCATCGGAGCGACTGAACCAGACACGTCCGTCGGGCATCATGCAGTTGAGCATCGAGCCCGTATTGGGACAGTGAATGGTCAAGCGCTCGCCGCTGTCGGTTTCGATATCGGCCAGGAAGCGCTTGTAGCGAATCAGCAGACGACCCTGTTCAAGTTCGGGAGAAAATCGCATCAGACGTTCCAGCTGCGCAGGCCGCGAGCGATTCGCTCAACCGCTTCCGCCAGTCGAGGCAGGCTTTGCGTATAAGCAAACCGCACATGATGCCCCGCCTGATAGCGACCGAAATCCAGGCCTGGCGTGAACGCCACATGCTCGGTTTCCAGAAAGTGCCGGCAAAAGGCGAACGCATCGCCACCGAAGGCGCTGATGTCGGCGTACAGATAAAACGCACCTTCCGGCTCCACGGCAATGCCGAACCCCAACTCACGCAAGGCTGGCAACAGAAAATCTCGACGCTGGCCGAACTCGGTGCGTCGCTGCTCCAGAATCGCCAGGGTCTGTGGCTCGAAACAGGCAAGCGCGGCATATTGCGCCATGCTCGGTGCACTGATGTAGAGGTTCTGCGCCAGCTTTTCCAGATCCGCGACCGCGTCTGCCGGGGCGACCAACCAGCCGAGGCGCCAACCGGTCATGCCAAAATATTTTGAAAAACTGTTGAGCACAAAAGCGTCGTCGTCGACTTCGAGCACACTGCTGGCCTCAACCCCATAAGTCAGACCGTGATAAATCTCGTCGACCACCAAATGACCATTGCGTGCTTTCAACGCCTGAGACAGTGCAGCCAGCTCATCGCGGTGCAGCAAAGTGCCGGTCGGGTTGGCCGGCGAGGCGACCAGCGCCCCCACACTGTCTTCGTTCCAGTGCTGCGCCACGTGCTCGGGCGTGAGTTGATAGCGCTCTAGTGGCCCTGTTGGCACCAACTGAGCGGCGCCCTCTACAAGACGCAGGAAATGCCGGTTGCACGGGTAGCCTGGATCGGCCAGCAACCAGTGCTTGCCCGGGTCAACCAGCAGGCTGCTGGCCAGCAACAGCGCGCCCGAACCACCTGGCGTGATGAGGATCCGCTCCGGATCAACATCAACGCCATATCGCTGGTTGTAGAAACCGGCTATCGCCTCCCGCAATTGCGGCAGCCCGCGGGCCGCCGTGTAACGGGTCTTGCCGTCGGCCAGTGCAGCCTGACCGGCCGCCACAATGGGCGCTGCCGTGGTGAAGTCAGGCTCGCCAATTTCAAGGTGGATGACATCGTGGCCTGCGGCCTGAAGCTCATTGGCCCGCGCCAGCAACGCCATCACATGAAAAGGTTCGATGGCGCGGCTGCGCGCACTGTAGGGCTGGGCCATTGGGTTTCCTTTATTCAAGCAGGCGTGGGAAGCAGGATTGTCGTCAAAACGGAGCATGATTCTAACCAACGCCATGCCGGACGGCGCGTTTTAATCAACCCGTCGCCCATGTCGCAAAATCCTGAATAAAAGAAAGCTACGACGACGCACAAAGACTAGAGTTCATTTAGGTGAGGACCGGTTTCGTTACGGCTCGTCTCTGCAAGCAGACGGGGTCGTCATGCTCGACAACCGGGAGTAGCGCAGTCTGATTTGATCTGGTAAGTTCGCCCGCTTGCAGCTGCAGGGCCGACGGGTGTCGGTGATGGAACAATCCTGCGCAATAGATTAGAAGAGTGAGAGGCGGTCCATACATGCCCACCCCAGAAAAGCAACAGAACCATCTAATCAGCGGCTTTGAACCCTACGTGGCAACGAAGGGCGAAGAGTACATGAGCGAGCCGATGCGCGCGCACTTCACCAAGATCCTGAACAAGTGGAAACAGGACTTGATGCAAGAGGTCGACCGTACGGTAGACCACATGAAGGACGAGGCAGCGAACTTTCCTGACCCGGCGGATCGCGCCAGCCAGGAAGAAGAGTTCAGCCTGGAACTTCGTGCCCGCGACCGCGAGCGCAAGTTGATCAAGAAGATCGACAAGACGCTGCAACTGATCCTCGACGAAGAATATGGCTGGTGTGAATCCTGCGGCGTCGAGATCGGCATCCGTCGTCTTGAAGCGCGCCCGACCGCTGACCTTTGCATCGACTGCAAAACGCTTGCTGAAATCAAGGAAAAACAGGTCGGTAAATGACCTGGGGCCCGCCTTGAATGAAAAAAGACGCTTCGGCGTCTTTTTTGTTTTTTGCGCTTCATTTATCAAGCGATCGACACAAGGGCAGAACCGGGTAGCGCTTGCCCCGCAAAGCTCACCGCCAGTAACATCCTGCCCATGAAAAAACCTGCCTACATCGGGCGCTTTGCGCCAACGCCCAGTGGTTACCTGCACTTTGGCTCACTGGTCGCCGCCCTCGCCTCCTATCTGGACGCCCGAGCGGCGGGCGGAAAATGGCTGATGCGCATGGAAGACCTTGATCCTCCCCGCGAAGTTGCTGGTGCCCAGGCGGCGATCCTGCACACGCTGGAACAGTATGGCTTCGAGTGGGATGACGATCTGGTCCGGCAAAGCGACCGCCACGCTGCCTATGCAGAGGTGCTGCAACGCTGGTTCAACCATGGACTGGCTTATGCCTGCACCTGTTCGCGCAAACAGCTTGAAGAGTTTAACGGTATCTATCCGGGCTTCTGCCGCAACCTGGGACACTCGCCCGAGAATGCAGCCATCCGGATTCGCGTCCCTGAACTCGAATACCGGTTCGAGGACCGCGTTCAGGGCACGTTCCACATGCACCTTGGGCGCGAAAGTGGAGACTTCGTGATACGGCGTCGCGACGGCCTGTATGCCTATCAACTGGCGGTGGTCATTGATGATGCCTGGCAAGGCGTTACCGACATTGTGCGCGGTGCCGACCTGCTGGACTCGACACCTCGCCAGCTTTACTTGCAGGAGCTGCTGGGCCTCCCTCAGCCGCGCTACCTGCATGTGCCGCTGATCACTCAGCCTGATGGCCATAAACTCGGCAAGTCCTATCGCTCGCCACCGTTGCCTGCCGATCAGGCTACACCGCTGCTGTTGCGAGCCTTGAGAGCGCTGGGTCAACCGACAGAGCCGCAATTGGCCGAGGCCACTCCGCAGGATGTGCTGACCTGGGGCATCCAGCACTGGAACGCCGACCTGATCCCCCGGCTACGCAACATTGAAGAAGCCCGGATAGACTGATCCAGAGCGGTTACAGCGCAGTTATGAAAAACTGCCGTTCAAGGACACTTGCAGGTTGCCCGGCATCCGTTAACATGCCGCTCCTCATCTACCAGCTCAGGGAGACCAGATGTACATATACCGGTTGGTTTTGCTCCTGGTGGTAGGTATTTACCTTTTCTCCCCTGCCATCATGGATTGGTGGATCGACGCGACCGGCGCCTGGTACAGGCCCTACATGCTGTGGCTGATCCTGATCGTGGTGACGTTCATACTGCAAAGCCAGCGAGATGCCGATGAGCTTTAGCCTGACGCAGATGCTGCTGGTCAGCGCCGCCTACCTGCTGGTGCTGTTCGGCGTGGCATGGGTCAGCGAACGCGGCCTGATCCCGCGCGCAATCATTCGCCACCCTTTGACCTACACCCTGTCGCTCGGCGTTTACGCCAGCGCATGGGCGTTCTACGGCACCGTTGGCCTGGCGTATCAGTACGGTTATGGCTTTCTCTCCAGCTACCTGGGGGTTTCTGGGGCCTTTTTGCTGGCTCCGGTACTGCTTTATCCGATTCTGAAGATCACCCGCACCTACCAGCTTTCATCGCTGGCCGATCTGTTCGCCTTCCGCTTCCGAAGCACTTGGGCAGGTGCGCTTACCACGGTGTTCATGCTCATTGGCGTGCTGCCGCTGCTGGCGCTGCAGATTCAGGCCGTGGCCGACTCCATTGGCATCCTGACGCGCGAACCGGTGCAAGATCGGGTGGCTGTGGCGTTTTGCGTACTGATCACCTTGTTCACCATTTTCTTTGGCTCCCGCCACATTGCGACGCGTGAAAAGCACGAGGGGCTGGTGTTCGCCATCGCCTTCGAATCACTCGTCAAACTGATCGCACTCGGCGGCATAGGGCTGTACGCCCTGTACGGGGTTTTCGATGGCCCGCAGCAATTGGAGCAATGGCTGCTGCAGAACCAGACCGCGCTCGCCTCGCTGCACACTCCGCTGCAGGAAGGCCCGTGGCGAACACTGCTGCTGGTGTTCTTCGCCTCAGCCATCGTCATGCCGCACATGTACCATATGACCTTTACCGAGAACCTCAACCCGCGCTCACTGGTCAGCGCCAGTTGGGGGCTGCCATTGTTCCTGCTGTTGATCAGCCTCGCCGTGCCGCTGATCCTCTGGGCCGGGCTCAAGCTAGGTGCCACGACCAGCCCTGAATACTTCACGCTGGGTATCGGCATCGCCGCCAATAGCAAATCGCTGGCACTGCTCGCCTACGTTGGCGGGCTGTCGGCAGCCAGCGGGCTGATCATTGTTACCACCCTGGCGCTATCGGGCATGGCACTCAACCACCTGGTGTTGCCGCTGTATCAACCCCCGGCCGAAGGCAATATCTATCGCTGGCTGAAGTGGACCCGGCGCGGCCTGATCGTCGCAATCATTGCCGCTGGCTACGGTTTCTATCTGTTGCTGGGCGCCCAGCAGGACCTCGCCAACCTGGGCATCGTTGCCTTTGTGGCCACACTGCAATTCCTGCCTGGCGTGTTGTCGGTACTCTATTGGCCAACTGCCAACCGGCGTGGCTTCATCGCCGGATTGCTTGCCGGGATTGCCGTGTGGGTAGTCAGCATGCTGCTGCCATTGGTCGGCAATCTGCAGGGCTTCTACATTCCGCTGCTGAACATGATTTATGTGCTGGATGACACCAGTTGGCACATGGCAGCCATCGCTTCGCTGGCGGCCAACGTGCTGCTGTTCACACTGATATCGCTGTTCACCAACGCCAGCCCCGAAGAAGTCAGCGCCGCGGAAGCCTGTGCCGTGGATAACGTCCGCCGCCCGCAGCGCCGCGAGCTGCATGCCGTGTCGCCTCAGGAGTTCGCCACGCAACTGGCCAAACCGCTGGGCGCAAAAGCTGCGCAAAAGGAAGTCGAACAGGCCTTGCGCGACCTCTACCTGCCCTTCGACGAGCGTCGTCCCTACGCTTTGCGTCGTCTGCGTGACCGGATAGAAGCGAACCTTTCAGGGCTTATGGGTCCAAGCGTTGCGCAGGACATGGTTGAAACGTTTCTGCCGTACAAGTCCGGCAGCGAAAAGTACGTCACCGAAGACATTCACTTCATCGAAAGCCGGCTTGAAGATTACCACTCGCGCCTGACCGGCCTTGCCGCTGAACTCGACGCCTTGCGCCGCTACCATCGTCAGACCCTGCAAGAGTTGCCTATGGGTGTGTGCTCGCTGGCCGAAGATCAGGAGATCCTGATGTGGAACCGTGCCATGGAAGAGCTGACCGGCATCATCGCGCAGCGAGTGGTCGGCTCACGCCTGGAAACCATCGCTGAGCCATGGAAAGGTCTGCTGACCGGTTTCATCACCGTCCCTGATGAGCATCTGCACAAACAGAGACTCGGGCTGGACGGCCAGACCCGTTGGCTCAACCTGCACAAGGCCGCCATCGACGAGCCGCTTGCCCCGGGCAACAGTGGGCTGGTGGTATTGGTCGAAGACCTGACCGACACGCAGATGCTGGAAGACAAACTGGTGCACTCCGAGCGTCTGGCAAGCATTGGTCGATTGGCAGCCGGTGTCGCACACGAGATTGGCAACCCGATCACCGGCATTGCCTGCCTGGCACAGAATCTGCGCGAAGAACGTGAGGAGGATGACGAGCTGAAAGAAATCAGCAGCCAGATCCTTGAGCAGACCAAGCGCGTGTCACGCATCGTTCAGTCGCTGATGAGTTTTGCCCATGCGGGCGCGCACCAGAACAGTGACGAAGCCGTTTGTCTGGCCGAAGTGGCTCAAGATGCCATTGGTCTGCTGGCCTTGAATCGACGCAATTTCGAAGTCCAGTTCTACAACTTGTGCAATCCGGAACACTGGGTCGATGGTGATCCGCAACGGCTTGCCCAGGTGCTGATCAACCTGTTGTCCAACGCCCGCGATGCTTCCCAACCGGGCAGCGCTGTCAGGGTCAAGAGCGAAGCCTCCGAACACACTGTGGATCTGATCGTCGAAGACGAAGGCAGTGGTATTCCCAAAGCAATCATGGACCGATTGTTCGAGCCCTTCTTCACTACAAAGGACCCTGGTGAAGGAACAGGACTGGGCCTCGCGCTGGTCTATTCCATCGTTGAAGAGCATTATGGACAAATCACTATCGACAGCCCGGCCGACCCCGAGCTACAGCGTGGTACCCGTATCAGGGTGACCTTGCCACGCCACGTCGACGCGACGTCCACCGTGAACTGAGACCGTCGAGAGAATTGAATCAATGCCGCATATTTTGATCGTCGAAGACGAAACGATTATCCGCTCAGCCCTGCGTCGCCTGCTTGAACGCAACCAGTATGAAGTCAGCGAAGCTGGCTCCGTCCAGGAAGCTCAGGAACGTTTCAGCATCGCGTCGTTTGACCTGATCGTCAGCGACCTGCGACTGCCCGGTGCGCCAGGTACTGAGCTGATCAAGCTGGGCGAAGGCAAGCCTGTGCTGATCATGACCAGTTATGCCAGCCTGCGATCTGCGGTCGATTCCATGAAGATGGGCGCCGTGGATTACATCGCCAAGCCTTTCGATCATGACGAAATGCTTCAGGCTGTTTCTCGCATTCTGCGCGACCGCCAGACCGTGAAAAGTCTGCAGGCCGAGCGCAGCGCCATGGCCAAGGCAAGCGGCGCAGAAAAAGGCGCAGGCCCAAACAACAATGGCGAAATCGGTATCATCGGCTCGTGCGCACCCATGCTGGATCTCTACAGCAAGATCCGCAAAGTGGCGCCCACCGACTCCAACGTTCTGGTCCAAGGCGAATCGGGCACAGGTAAAGAACTGGTCGCTCGCGCACTGCATAACCTGTCACGCCGCGCCAAGGCACCTATGATCTCCGTCAACTGTGCGGCGATCCCGGAATCACTGATCGAGTCCGAGCTGTTTGGCCACGAGAAAGGCGCGTTTACCGGTGCCAGCGCCGGCCGTGCCGGCCTGGTGGAAGCCGCAGACGGCGGCACATTGTTTCTCGACGAAATCGGCGAATTGCCACTTGAGGCTCAGGCGCGCCTGTTGCGCGTTCTGCAGGAAGGCGAGATTCGGCGGGTAGGTTCGGTGCAATCGCAAAAGGTTGATGTTCGCCTGATTGCCGCGACACACCGCGATCTGAAAACCCTGGCCAAGAACGGCGAGTTCCGCGAAGACCTTTTCTACCGCCTGCATGTCATCGCCCTGAAGCTTCCGGCCTTGCGCGAGCGGGGCAGCGACATACTCGAAATTGCCCGCGCCTTTCTGGTACGCCAGAGCGCCAAGGTGGGCCGCGATGACCTGAAGTTTGCGCCGGATGCCGAACAGGCCATCCGTCACTACAGCTGGCCGGGTAACGTGCGTGAGCTTGAGAACGCTGTGGAGCGTTCGGTGATCCTCTGTGAGAACCCGGAAATCACCGCGGACCTGCTGGGCATCGATATCGAACTGGACGGCCTGGCTGACGACGAATACATGGGGTTGGCGCCGCTGCCTGGCGGATCGGGTTCAAGCGGTAATGAACCGACCGAAGACCTGTCGCTGGAGGATTACTTCCAGCATTTCGTTCTGGAGCATCAGGACCACATGACCGAGACCGAGCTGGCGCGCAAACTGGGTGTCAGCCGCAAGTGTCTGTGGGAACGCCGCCAACGTCTGGGGATCCCGCGTCGCAAGGGCGTCGCCAGCGAGACATGAAACCTGCGCAAGGCTCTGGCACGCGGTGCTCCGGGCTTTGCGCAAACTGTTACCTCAGCGCTTCAACGTAACAAAAGCCGGGTCTTACGGTAACGAAGCCCCGGCTTTTTTGTGCCCACAAAAACTGCTTTTTCCGTCAACCCCCCGGAATACGGGCCTTTGCAAAAGTTGGCACAGCTTCTGCTATATGCTTAGTACAAGAAAAACAACAAGCAGTACGACACCCATAACAAGAACAATACGAATCGACTCACGCATAACAAGAACAACACGGCGGAGGCGCAGCTAACTGATTCTTTTGGAGAGGAGTTGTATTTGGGGCTTGCCCCGCAACCAGGCTGAGAACAACAAAAACTACCCTTAGGTAGCGCCTGAACTGGTTGGATCGAATGATCATTGCAACGCAGCGACCAAAGCAATCCGTTTGCTCTTGACTCCCGATTGGGAGGCTTCACAGACGAAGGTCTCGTGAATGGGCACTCAACAAAAACAAGAAGCCCGAAGACAAAACAATAATAAAGAGCACACACTTTGGGGGAGCTTCGGCTCCCCCAGTAGCTTCCCAAGCCATTGTTTGGCCCTTCCGCGACAGCTTCCTACACCATCCCTCGACTAAATGCTAGAATCCCCGCCCATCATGCGGTCATTCCACGTTTTTGGCCGAATATTCCTTCAAACAGTGCATCCCATGCTGAAGAAGCTGTTCCAGTCATTTCGCTCTCCACTGCGCAAGCCGCAGCAACATACGCGTACCACGCCTGAAGTGCTCAATAGCAGCCAGCATTCGCTGCAGCGCAGTCAGTTCAGCCGCTATGCCGTCAATATCGTCGAGCGTCTGCAGAACGCAGGCTACCAGGCCTATCTGGTCGGTGGCTGCGTACGCGACATGATGCTCAACATCACGCCCAAGGACTTTGACGTCGCCACCAGCGCCACGCCAGAGCAGGTCCGTGCCGAATTCCGCAACGCCCGAATCATTGGCCGCCGGTTCAAGCTGGTCCATATTCACTTCGGCCGTGAAATCATCGAAGTGGCAACGTTCCGCGCCAATCATCCGCAAGACGATGAAGAAGAGGACAGCAACCAGTCCTCGCGTAACGAAAGCGGCCGCATCCTGCGTGACAACGTCTACGGCACGCTTGAAGAGGACGCCCAGCGTCGCGACTTCACGATCAACGCGCTGTACTACGATCCGGTCAGCGAGCGTGTGCTTGATTACGCCAACGGCGTGCACGACATTCGCAATCGTCTGATCCGCCTTATCGGCGACCCTGAGCAGCGCTACAAGGAAGACCCGGTGCGCATGCTGCGTGCCGTGCGTTTCGCCGCCAAGCTGGATTTCGGCATCGAGAAGCACAGCGCGCTGCCGATTCGCCCACTGGCAGCGATGTTGCGCGATATCCCTTCAGCCCGCCTTTTTGAAGAAGTGCTGAAGCTGTTTCTTTCCGGCCATGCCGCCTCCACGTTCGAGATGCTGGTCGACCTGGAGCTGTTCGAGCCGTTGTTCCCTGCCAGTTCCAAGGCGCTGGAATACAACCCGACCTACACCCACACACTGATCAGCAACGCCTTGATCAACACCGACCTGCGAATCAAGCAGAACAAGCCGGTGACGCCTGCGTTCCTGTTCGCCGCCCTGCTCTGGCCTGCCCTGCCGGCCAAGGTGCTGCGCGCGCAAGAGCGTGGCATGCCACCGATTGCCGCCATGCAGGACGCAGCTCACGAGTTGATTATCGAGCAGTGCCAACGCATCGCGATTCCCAAACGCTTTACCCTGCCGATCCGCGAGATCTGGGACATGCAGGAGCGTCTGCCACGTCGCTCCGGCAAACGTGCCGATCTGCTGCTCGACAACTCGCGCTTCCGTGCCGGTTACGACTTTCTGTTGTTGCGTGAGTCCGCTGGCGAGCAGACCGATGGCCTGGGCCAATGGTGGACCGACTATCAGGATTGCAACGACAGCGAGCGCCGCGACATGATTCGCGACCTTGGCAGCAAGCCTGAAGCAGCCGGTGCAGCTCCTCGCAAGCGTCGCCGTAACAGCGGAGCCAAGCGCAAGCGCAGCGGCTCTGATGCTTCAGGCGCGTCGAGTGAGTAAACCGTTTTGATCACCGAACGCGTTTACATCGGTCTGGGCAGCAACCTTGCTGACCCGGCCGAGCAACTTCGCAACGCGCTCAAGGCGCTGGACAATGTGCAAGGTTGCAAGCTGGCTGGCGTTTCGTCTTTCTATGCAAGCGACTCCCTGCTGCCCGGCCAGCCCAGATTCACCAATGCCGTGGCGGTCGTCGACACATCGCTGGCGCCGCTGGCGTTGCTCGATGCATTACAAGCCATCGAGCTGGATCAGGGGCGTGAACGCCACGAACGCTGGGGGCCCCGTACGCTGGACCTCGATATCCTGTTGTTCGGTGATCGCCTGCTGGACGAGCCGCGCCTCAAAGTCCCTCATTACCACATGCACGCGCGCCCCTTCGTTCTTTATCCGCTGGCCGAGCTGGCACCGGAGCTGACACTGGCCGACGGTCGCCCGCTGAACCGCCTGCTGAGCGAATGCCCTTTTGTCGGGCTGGAACGTTTACCGTAAAGGCGTAACGCTCTGTCACCTGTTACGGCCAGTCTGTAACCGACCCGGCAAACGGGTAACACCCGCAATTGACTTCATGCCCCCTCCTCACGAAGATAGGCCTCCCGCCGCCACCCCGTTGGTGAATGGGCGCGAAACAGGCCTTTGCAAAACACCGCGACACGACGGTGTGCCTGCTTTTCCAGAGATGACTCTCACGCGTTGAGCATCGCCGCTCGCACAGCGCCTGATGGAGGACTTTACATGCCGAACATAACCGTTACGTCGTTGCTGGGTATGAAACAGAAAGGTGAGAAGATCACCATGCTGACCTGCTATGACGCAACCTTCGCCCACGCGGCCAGTCAGGCAGGTGTCGAAGTGCTGCTGATAGGCGACTCGCTGGGCATGGTCCTGCAGGGGCATGACAGCACCCTTCCTGTTACGACAGCTGATATGGCGTATCACGTTGCATGCGTCAAACGCGGCAATCAGGGCGCCCTGATCCTCGCAGACCTGCCGTTCATGGCCAACGCCACGCTGGAACAGACCTTCATCAACAGCACCACGCTCATGCAAGCCGGCGCACATATGGTCAAGGTCGAAGGCGCTGCCTGGCTGGCCGAGTCGATACGTCTGCTGGCCGAACGCGGCATCCCGGTGTGCGCACACATGGGCCTTACGCCTCAATCAGTCAACGTACTGGGCGGTTACAAGGTTCAGGGACGCCTGGAAGCACAGGCGCGTCAGATGCGTGCCGACGCCATTACGCTGGAACAGGCTGGTGCGGCGATGATTCTGCTGGAGTGCGTGCCCAGCGAACTGGCCGAAGAGATCACTCAGGCGGTCAAGATTCCGGTCATCGGTATTGGCGCGGGCAGCGCCACCGACGGACAGGTGCTGGTGCTGCACGACATGCTCGGTTTGTCGATCACCGGTCGTGTGCCCAAGTTCGTGAAAAACTTCATGGTTGGCCAGCCTGACATCCAGTCGGCCATCACAGCGTACGTCACGTCGGTCAAAGACGTCAGCTTCCCGGCAATTGAACACGGATTCTCGGCATGAACACTGTAAAAACCGTACTGGAACTGCGTGCAGCCGTTGCGCGGGCGCGCAGCGAAGGCAAGCGGATCGGCCTGACACCGACCATGGGCAATCTACACAGCGGCCATGCTGCACTGGTCACCAAAGCCGCTCAGCGCGCAGACTTCGTGGTCGCCACCATTTTCGTCAACCCGTTGCAGTTTGGGCCCAACGAAGATCTGGCGACCTACCCTCGCACGCTCGCCGCCGACCAGGAAAAACTCCTGCAGGCGGGCTGCAACCTGCTGTTCACGCCGAGCGTTGAAGAGATGTACCCCAACGGCATGGCAGACCAGACCCTGGTCAGCGTGCCGCATCTGTCGGAAGGCCTCTGCGGCGCAAGTCGTCCAGGCCATTTTGACGGCGTCGCGACGGTAGTCAGCAAGCTGTTCAACATGGTGCAGCCCGATCTGGCCGTGTTCGGAGAGAAGGACTTCCAGCAGCTTGCCGTGATCCGCGCCATGGTTCGCGACTTGAACATGCCAATCCAGATTATCGGCGAGCCAACGGTTCGCGCTGCCAATGGTCTGGCGCTTTCTTCACGCAACGGCTACCTGAATGACGAACAACGGGCCGCAGCGCCCGCGCTGTACCGTGCCATCCGCCAGATCGCCGATGCAGTCCAACAGGGCGAGCAGGACTTTGAAGGCGTGCTGGAGCGCAACCGGCATTCATTGGAAGCGGCAGGCTTTCGTATCGACTACCTGGAAATACGCGAAGCCGTCAGCCTGCGCCCGGCAACCACAACAGATCGAGATCTGGTGATCCTGGCCGCTGCGTTCATGGGCAAGACCCGACTGATCGACAATTTGCACCTGATCAAGGAATAACAACAAGATGCACGCTGTAATGCTCAAAGCCAAACTGCACCGCGCCGAAGTCACCCACGCGGTGCTCGACTAAGAAGGGTCGTGCGCCATCGATGGCGAATGGCTGGACCTGTCCGGCATTCGTGAGTACGAACAGATCCAGATCTACAACATCGACAACGGCGAGCGCTTCACCACATACGCCATCCGTGGCGAGGAAGGTTCGCGCATGATCTCGGTCAACGGTGCCGCCGCGCACAAAGCCAAGGTCGGCGACCGCGTCATCATCTGTGCCTATGCTCATTACAGCGAAGCCGAGCTGGTCAATTTCAAGCCGCGCATGCTGTACATGGGGCCTGGCAATGAACTAAGCCATACCAGTAATGCCATACCGGTACAGTTTGCGTAATTGACCGACGGCAGCATTCGAACGAAAACCCCGGGTTTCACGTGTGAAAAAGTACCGGGCTCAGGTACAGCGAAGCGCAGACAAACAGGCAAGCGAGGGGTAGTCTGCATTCTGTGGCCCATGAGTCAGTTTGCGACCTCGCTCCAAAACGTCCAAGACAGATCCAGCTAAAGGAAACCCGCAGCGATGGAGTACTACCGCAATCCTTCCGATGTGACCGCTCTGCCCGCCTGGCAGGCGTTGAGTCAGCACCGCAAAGCCATGCAGGATTTCAGCATGCGCGACGCATTCAATGCAGATCCGCAGCGCTTCAACCAATTCACTCTCAGCAGCTGCGGTCTTTTTCTCGACTACTCCAAAAACCTCATCACCGCCGAGACTCGCGACCTGTTGGTCAGCCTGGCCGGTGAAGTGGGCCTGAAAGACGCAATCAAGGCGCAGTACGACGGTGAGTTGGTCAACTCATCCGAAGGCCGTCCTGCCCTGCACACCGCGCTGCGTCGTCCAGTAGGCGACAAGCTCAAGGTCAACGGTACTGACGTGATGCCCGATGTGCACCGCGTGCTGAATCAGATGACCGAGCTGGTCGGACGAATCCACGATGGTCTGTGGCGCGGTTACACCGAGAAGCCGATCACTGATGTGGTCAACATCGGCATTGGTGGCTCGTTCCTCGGTCCAGAGCTGGTATCCGAGGCGCTGGTCGCTTACGCCCATAAAGGCGTGCGCTGCCATTACCTGGCAAACATCGACGGCAGTGAGTTCCACGAGCTGTCGATGAAGATTCGCGCCGAGACTACGCTGTTCATCGTTTCGTCGAAGTCGTTCAACACCCTCGAAACCCTGAAGAACGCCCAGGCCGCCCGCGCCTGGTACCTGGCACAGGGCGGCTCTGAAGTGGAGCTGCATCGCCACTTCATCGCGGTCTCCAGCAACAACGCTGCCGCCGTCGCGTTCGGCATCCGCGAAGAAAACATCTTCCCGATGTGGGACTGGGTCGGCGGTCGTTACTCGCTGTGGTCGGCCATTGGTCTGCCTATCGCGCTGGCCATCGGCATGTCCAACTTCAAGGAACTGCTGTCTGGCGCCTATACCATGGATCAGCATTTCCAGAGCGCGCCGTTCGAACAGAACATGCCGGTGCTGCTGGCCCTGCTGGGTGTCTGGTACGGCAACTTCTGGGGCGCGCAAAGCCACGCGATCCTGCCGTATGACCATTACCTGCGAAATATCACCAAGCACTTGCAGCAACTGGACATGGAGTCCAATGGCAAGAGCGTGCGTCAGGACGGAACACCGGTTTCCACCGACACTGGCCCGGTCATCTGGGGCGGCGTAGGCGCCAACGGCCAGCACGCTTATCACCAGCTGCTGCATCAAGGCACCCAAATGATCCCGGCCGACTTCATCGTGCCGATCGTCAGCTTCAACCCGGTCGCCGACCACCATCAGTGGCTGTACGCCAACTGCCTGTCGCAAAGCCAGGCACTGATGATGGGCAAGACTCGCGCTGAAGCCGAAGCCGAGTTGCGTGAAAAAGGTCTGGCCGAAGACGAAGTGCAGAAACTTGCGCCGCACAAGGTCATCCCGGGCAACCGCCCAAGCAACACCCTGGTGGTAGAGCGCATCAGCCCTCGCCGCCTGGGCGCGCTGGTCGCCATGTATGAACACAAGGTGTTCGTCCAGAGCGTGGTCTGGGGCACCAATGCCTTTGACCAGTGGGGCGTCGAGCTGGGCAAGGAAATGGGCAAGGCTGTTTACCAGCGCCTGACTGGCGGCACCGAAGAGGCAGCAGACGATGCGTCGACTCAAGGTCTGATCAATTACTTCCGTGGTCGTCACCGCGGCTGATCGCCTCATCAAGCAGCATCCCGACCCGTCGCCTCACAAGAGACGACGGGTTTTTATTTGCCAATTTTCCTGAGTGGCGCAGACATTGGGCTCATTGAACCTGCTGTGTCGCCAGAAGCTCCTATTCTTGAAGTTCATAGAATAAGGAAGCCAACATGTTCAACATCAGCGCCTTCCCCAAAGCCGACGCCGTGCGCAAGGCCGCACAGCTCAGCGCAGCCGATTATCATCGCCTGTATCGCCAGTCAGTGGACCACCCCGATCAGTTCTGGGCCGAACAGGCCAAGGTTTTTCTCGACTGGTCGGCACCCTGGAGCCAAGTTCATCGCGCAGACCTCAAGACCGGGAAAGCCACCTGGTTCGAAGGCGGCAAACTCAACGTCAGCAACAACTGTATCGACCGCCATCTGGCCGATCGAGGCGAGCAGATCGCGATCATCTGGGAAGGCGATAATCCGTCCGAGTCAGCGGAAATCACCTACAAAAAGCTGCACCACAACGTCGCCCGCCTGGCGAACGTGCTGAAAGCGCGAGGTGTAAAAAAGGGCGACCGAGTGTGCATCTACATGCCGATGATTCCCGAAGCCGCTTACGCCATGCTCGCCTGCACGCGCATCGGTGCCGTGCACTCGGTGGTGTTCGGTGGCTTTTCCCCTGATGCTCTGCGCGACCGGATTCTGGACGCTGACTGCCGCACCGTTATCACCGCAGATGAAGGTGTACGCGGTGGCAAATACATCCCACTCAAGGCCAATGTCGACAAGGCGCTGCACAACTGCCCGGACGTCAGCACGGTTCTGGTGATCCAGCGCACGCAAGCCGAAATCGAATGGGTGGAAGATCGCGACCTCTGGTATCACGAAGCCCTTCGCGGCGTCAGCGATGACTGCCCGCCTGAGCCCATGGACGCAGAAGATCCGCTGTTCATCCTGTATACCTCAGGCAGTACCGGCAAACCCAAGGGCGTGCTGCACACCACCGGCGGCTACCTGCTGCAGGCAGCCATGACCCACAAATACGTATTCGATTATCGCGATGGCGAAGTGTTCTGGTGCACGGCGGATGTCGGTTGGGTCACCGGGCACAGCTACATTGTGTACGGGCCACTGGCCAACGGCGCAACCACCCTGATGTTTGAGGGTGTCCCCAGCTACCCGGACTCGTCACGCTTCTGGCAGGTCATCGACAAGCACCGGGTCAACATCTTCTACACCGCGCCCACGGCGTTGCGGGCCTTGATGCGTGAAGGGGCTGCGCCTCTTCAGAACACCTCCCGTGAAAGTCTGCGCGTGCTTGGCAGCGTCGGCGAGCCAATCAATCCTGAAGCATGGGAATGGTATTTCCATCAAGTGGGCAAGGCGCGCTGCCCGATTGTCGATACCTGGTGGCAGACCGAAACGGGCGGCATCATGCTGACGCCGCTGATCAGCGCCGAGCGAATCAAACCGGGTTGCGCAACGGGTCCGCTGTTTGGTGTGCAGCCGGTTCTGCTGGACGACAAAGGCAATGAAATCGATGGGGCCGGCAGTGGCTTGCTGGCAATCAAGGCCAGTTGGCCGGGGCAGATTCGCAGCGTATACGGCGACACGCAGCGCATGGTCGACACCTACTTCAAACCTGCCCCTGGCTATTACTTCACCGGCGACGGCGCCCGTCGTGACGAGGATGGTGATTACTGGATCACCGGCCGCGTGGACGACGTGATCAATGTATCCGGACACCGCATCGGCACCGCCGAAGTCGAAAGCGCGCTGGTGCTGCATGACAGCATCGCCGAGGCCGCTGTGGTGGGCATTCCCCATGACGTAAAAGGCATGGGCATCTACGCGTTCGTCACACCGGTCAACGGCATCGAGCCCAGCGAAGCGCTTGAAAAAGAGCTGATCGCCCGCGTGAGCAAGGAGATTGGCAGCTTTGCCAAGCCTGACCTTATCCAATGGGCGCCTGCGCTGCCCAAAACCCGCTCGGGCAAGATCATGCGCCGCATATTGCGCAAGATTGCGTGCAACGAACTCGACAGTCTGGGGGACACCTCCACACTGGCAGACCCTGGCGTGGTCGAGGATCTTGTCGACAAACGCTTGAATCGTTGAGGCAAGCGAGGCATGGTCAGCGCCGTGCCCGCTGTTTCAATAATGAGAACCCATGGAATTCATTCGTACCCGCATCGAAACGCAGGTCATCAGCCTGACCGGGCTGTCGCTGGGCCAGCTGGACCTGGAAAACCCCAAGGGTGATCCAGGCCTGTTCGGTCCGCAGGCGGTGTGCTGGAAGGTGCACAGTGATTTCACCAGCATGCTGGTCGGCGGCATCAGCGCGCTGATGCTGCAGGCCCTGCATCCTCTGGCGTTGGCGGGTATCTGGGATCACTCCAATTTTCGTCAGGACATGCTCGGGCGTCTGCGCCGTACCGGGCAGTTTCTGTCCGGCACCACGTTCGGCTCTACGCGGGACGCCAACTGGCTGATCGACAAGGTGCGCAACATCCACCTGAGTGTCACTGGAACAGCGCCCGACGGGCGCCCCTATGCCGCCAGCGATCCAGACCTGCTGACATGGGTGCATGTGGCGGAAGTCAGCAGTTTTCTGGCTGCGCACATGCGCTACCTCAATCCGGGGCTTTCGCTGGAAGACCAGGACCAGTACTACGCCGAGACCGCGCTGATCGCCGAGCGCCTGGGCGCACGCGAGGTACCGCAATCAAGACTCGCCATCGCCGACTACCTGACCAACATCCGGACGCAGCTGCTGTGTGACGAGCGCAGCCGGGAAGTGCTGCGTCTGCTGCTGGATGCTCCCGCGCCCAATTGGCTGGCCAAACCATTTGGCGTGCTGATGATGCAAGCTGGCATAGACCTGTTGCCGACCTGGGCCAGCGACATGCTCGGGGTCCATCAAGGCGCTGCCAGGCGCAAGATGATCCGCCTTGGCGTCAACCGTACCGCGCCGATATTGCGCTGGGCGGTCAGGGATGGATCGTCACACCGGGCCAAACGACGAATGGGGCTTTGAACCCGCCAGAAAGTGACCAACGGGTTCGCAGTTGGAATCCTGATCCCCATCTATGACACCATCAGCCACTTGATCGCCGCGCGCCGACACACCTTCGGTTCAGCGCCCCAATAACAATGAGGATCAGCACCATGCAGGACGTCGTTATCGTTGCCGCCACCCGTACCGCCGTGGGCAGTTTCCAGGGCTCTCTGGCCACCATCCCCGCTGTCGAACTGGGCGCGGCAGTCATTCGTCAACTCCTGGAGCAGACAGGCGTACCAGGTGATCAGGTAGACGAAGTCATCATGGGCCAGGTACTGACCGCAGGTGCTGGCCAGAACCCGGCGCGTCAGGCCGCCATCAAGGCTGGCCTGCCGTTCGCAGTCCCTGCCATGACACTGAACAAAGTCTGCGGCTCGGGCCTCAAGGCCTTGCATCTGGCCACTCAGGCCATCCGCTGTGGGGACGCCGAAATCATCATCGCTGGCGGCCAGGAGAACATGAGCCTGTCCAACTATGTGATGCCCGGAGCACGCACGGGGTTGCGCATGGGTCATTCAACGCTGATCGACACCATGATCAGCGATGGCCTGTGGGATGCTTTCAACGACTATCACATGGGTATCACCGCCGAGAACCTGGCGGAGAAATACGAGATCAGCCGCGAAGCACAGGATGCCTTCGCCGCGTCCTCCCAGCAAAAAGCGGTCGCCGCCATCGAGGCCGGGCGTTTCGTCGACGAAATCACACCAATCCTCATTCCTCAGCGCAAAGGCGATCCGCTGTCGTTCGCGACGGATGAGCAGCCACGCGCCGGAACCACTGCCGAGGCACTGGCCAAGCTCAAGCCAGCCTTCAAAAAAGACGGTACGGTGACCGCAGGCAATGCCTCGTCACTCAACGACGGCGCGGCTGCGGTCATGCTGATGAGCGCGGCCAAGGCTGAACAGCTCGGTCTGCCGGTACTGGCACGCATCGCAGGTTATGCCAATGCTGGCGTAGACCCGGCCATCATGGGCATCGGCCCGGTCAGTGCAACACGTCGCTGCCTCGCCAAAGCTGGCTGGACCCTTGAGCAACTGGACCTGATCGAAGCCAACGAAGCCTTTGCCGCGCAATCGCTGTCGGTTGGCAAGGAACTGGGCCTGGATCCGGCAAAACTCAACGTCAACGGCGGCGCTATCGCCATCGGCCACCCGATTGGTGCATCAGGCTGCCGCGTACTCGTGACACTGCTGCACGAAATGATCAAGCGCGATGCTCACAAAGGTCTGGCCACGTTGTGCATCGGCGGCGGTCAAGGTGTGGCGTTGGCGTTGGCACGCTGATCGCGCCCTGCAGACGGGGTGAGTGGCTTTCACACCGTCTGCGCAGTCGTCACTTGCTGATCCGCGGCTGGCCACACAACAAGCGTCAACCTGTCGGTAGCTGTTAAACTCCCGCGCCTCATTCCAGCCCGAGGCGCTTTGCATGTCTTCCCTGAATCAGGCGCTCAGCGTCGCCCTCGAAAATCGTCAATCACTGCTCGCCGAACTCCACCAGCAAGGCACCGACTGCTATCGCCTGTTCCACGGCAGTCAGGAAGGCGCCAGCGGGCTGACCATTGATCGGTATGGCCCGCAGCTACTGATTCAGAGCTTTCATACGCCTCTTGATCGCGACGCGCTGCTTGAGCTTCATGCGCAGGTCAACAGCCATCTGGGCCTGGAAACGCTGCTGGTGTACAACGACCGCTCGCAAGGCAACTCGCGCATTGACCGCCAGGACGCCGTCTACAAGGCTGAGGACGCTGCACTGGAAGACCTGATCGGTCACGAGTGGGGTCTGAACTACCGAGTGCGCGGCCGTCATGCGGGCCAGGATCCGCTGCTGTTTCTGGACCTGCGCAACACGCGCGGCTGGGTCAAGCAGCACAGTGCGGGTAAAAGCGTCCTGAATCTCTTCGCCTACACCTGTGGTGTCGGTCTGAGCGCGGCAGCGGGAGGTGCGCGCGAGGTGTGCAATCTGGACTTTGCCGAAAGCAACCTGGCGTTGGGGCGTGAGAACGGCGCGCTCAACCCGCAATTGCCTGCCATGCAATTCATCCAGTCCGATTACTTCCCGGCGATTCGACAATTGGCCGGTCTGCCGGTCGCGTCACGACGCAATCACAAGCTGCCTGACTACACGAAACTGCAACCGTGTCAGTACGATCTGGTGCTGCTGGACCCGCATGCCTGGGCCAAGAGTGCGTTTGGCACCGTCGACCTGTTACGCGATTACCAGAGCCTGCTCAAACCAGCGCTGTTGAGCACTGCCGACGATGGCGTATTGATCTGTTGTAACAACCTGGCAAAGGTCAGCATGGAAGACTGGCGCGAGCAAGTGCTGCGCTGTGCGACCAAGACCGGTCGCCCGGTCCGCGACTGGCAGGTAATGCAGCCAGCTCAGGACTTTCCGTCAATGGACAATCAGCCACCGCTGAAAACCTTGATCCTGCAGCTTTGATCCGCACGAGATTATCGGAAACTTCCTACATGTCAGGAAGGCAGTGCCTTGGGAACCGAACAGGCATGCCATACTCCAAGGACCTCTTAAAGAGCGAGACGTAGTTGCCCATGTCCAGAGGATTGAAAATCACGCTTGGCTCCCTGCTGACTGTGTTCGTGCTGTACAGCCTGCTGGGGTTTTTCATTCTTCCCGGCATTGCCCTGCGGGTCGCGAACCAGCAACTGGCGACCTACTCCACTGTTCCGGCGAAGCTTGAACGGCTTGAGTTCAATCCGTACACGCTGGAGGTTACCCTCTGGGGTTTGAATATTGGCACACCGGGCAACGAACAGATCGCCTTCGAAAAGCTGTATGCAAACCTGCAGATCGACAGCCTGTGGACCCGCGCACTGCACTTGCAGCGTGTCGAGCTGATCCAGCCAAAAACCGAGTTATTGTTCGACAAACAAGGCAAGCTGAACCTCGCACAACTGTTCAAGCTGCCCGCTGCCGAGCCCGCCAAGGACGAAGCTCCAGGCAAGCCATTCCCGCTGCGTATCGGCGAAATCAAGTTGTCTGAGGGCTACGTACATTTTCAGGACATGCGCCCCAGCGAACCTATCGAGTTTCTTTACGACAAGCTGAATTTCGAACTCAAGAACCTCAGCACCTTGCCCGAAGACAACGCGGACATGACCCTGGTCGCTGCGGGCCCGGACGGCGGACAGATCGACTGGGTGGGTCGAATCAGTCTTGTGCCGATCACGTCGCAGGGCACGCTGAAAATCACCGACGGCAAGATGAAACTGTGGTGGCCTTACGTGCGTGATGCGCTGCCGTTGGCGCTCAAGGACGGCGTGCTGAACTTCAGCACTGCCTACACACTTGATTTGTCCAAAGACACCGAACTGAGGCTCGACAAGCTGTCGGCCAGCGTCGCGCCCTTTGCACTTGATACCCCCGATGGTCGCCCTCTGGTGCGGCTGCAACGCCTGGAGGTGAGCGACACGTCAGTGGACCTGGCCAGACAACAAGTAGTCGTCGGCAAGATTCGCAGTCAAAAGCTCGAGACCTGGGCCGCGCGAGAATCGGACGGTCAACTGGACTGGCAAAAACTGTTTGCCAGCCAACCAGCCAAGCAGGTCGCCCCGAAAAAGCCGGCGATCGATGAAAAGGCCGCAGCGCCTGCTCCGGTAACCGACGCGTCGGCCAAGGCGACAGCAGCATCAACACCGAGCCAGCCGCCTGGCAAACCTTGGCAGGTTGTGCTGAAAGACGTTCAACTGCGCGATTACAGCGTTCACCTGGCAGACCGCGTACCGCAAGAACCGGTGCTCCTGGATGTCGGTCCGTTGAATCTGGACATGCAGAACTTCGACAGCCTCAACAAGACCCCTTTCACAGTCAAGCTCGACACAGGCGTGGGCAAGCAGGGCAAGCTCACCGCCAATGGCGAGGTCAATCTTGCCCCAGTCAGCGCTCGGTTGAACGTCACGACCCGCGACATCGATCTGCGAATCGCCCAGGCCTATATCAGCCCGTTCATCAAGCTTGAGTTGCGCAGCGGCATGCTCGGAAGCGACCTGGCGGTCAATCTTAAAAACACTGAACCGTTGGCTTTCAGCGTCACCGGCAAGGCGCAGGTCGATCAGTTGCATACTCTGGATACCCTGAAGCAACGTGATTTTCTCAAATGGGAGCAGCTGCAGCTCGAAGGGCTTGATTACCAGCACGGTACAGGGCTCTCGATTACCAGGGTCAATCTGGCCCAGCCTTACGCACGCTTCATGATCAACGACGACCGCACCACCAACGTCGACGACCTTTTGATTCCTCAACCCGCAGACACGCAGCCAAAAGCCAAAAAGACGGATAAATCCACCAAGGAGAACCCGCTGGCCATTTACGTGGGCGAGGTGAACATCAAGGATGGATCGGCCAATTTTGCCGATATGACCCTGACGCCCAATTTCGCTACCGCCGTGCAGCAACTCAACGGCCGGGTGGGCACCATCGACAACCGTCAGTCCAAACCTGCCCCTGTCGACATCGAAGGCAAGGTCGACCGCTACGCGCCAGTCACCATCAAGGGCAGCCTCAACCCGTTCGATCCAATGGCCAGCCTCGATATTGCCGCCAGCTTCAAACGTGTCGAGCTGACTAACCTGACGCCGTATTCCGGCAAATTCGCCGGCTTCAGAATCCGCAAGGGCCGCCTCAATCTCGACCTGCATTACCTGATTACCAAAGGTCAGCTGAAGGCTCAGAACAAGGTACTGGTCGAGCAACTGCAACTCGGTGAAAAAGTCGACAGTCCCGACGCGGTGGACCTTCCCATCCGCCTGGCGGTCGCGCTGCTCAAGGACACTCAGGGCCGGATATCCCTGGAGCTTCCCGTGGAAGGCGATTTGAACAACCCCCAGTTCAGCGTCATGCCCATTGTCTGGCAAACCTTGCGCAATCTTGTCCTGCGTGCCGCACAGGCGCCCTTCAAGATGCTGGGCGGCCTGGTTTCAGGTGGCGGCTCTGAGGACCTTGGCAGCGTGAGTTTCGCACCTGGCTCAAGCGACTTGAGCCCAGAGACGCAAAAAGCCCTGGATACGCTCTCGGCAGCCCTTAAGGAGCGTCCGGCCCTCAAGCTTGAGATCGAAGGCACCAGCGCTGCCAGCAGTGACGGCCCGCTGATTGCCCAGCAACGGCTTGAACGTGAATACCAGGCCACCTACTACAAGATCCTCCAACGACGTGGCGACAAGGTGCCTGCGAGGGCTGCGTTGCTTGAGGTACCTGACGACGAAAAGGCACCGATGCTTGAAGGGATCTACCGCACCCGCCTGAAACAGCAGCCGCCGGCCGAGTGGACCAATCTGGGCAAGGAAGAACGTACCCGTCAGATGCGCACAGCGGTGCTTCAATTCTGGAGTGGCAACGAAGTTCTGCTGCGTGAACTGGGTCAGAACAGAGCCAGCAGCATCAAGGATTATCTGGTGGAAAAGGGCAAGCTTGAAGACGAGCGCGTTTACTTTGTGGATGCCCGATTGGGCCAGGCGCAGCCGGATGGTAGAGTCATCAGCCCGCTCCATCTGGACAGTGAATAATCGACGTGGCCAAGTCACCCTTAAAGCTGTTGATCTGCATGACCCTCGCCGTCTCGGCAGGGTCAGCGGCTGTCCTGGCCAATGCGGCCTCGACCTTGCGTTGCGGCAGCCAATTGATCAGCACCGGAGACCGACTTTTCGGGGTTCAGGAAAAGTGTGGAGAGCCGGTCAGCCAGGAAGTCCTGAGCACCGGAGAGACTTACGGCCGTCGCTATGGCAGCGCTCCTGCGGTCAGAATCGAAGAATGGATCTACGGGCCTGATCACGGCATGTATCAGTATTTGCGCTTCGAAGGCGGTCGGCTGGTCAGGATCGAAAGCAAACGTCGTAGCTGACCTATAGCGCGACCTTCTGAATCTTCCAATGATTATTTCCCGCCCACAATAGAACAGGCCCCGACTCTTCAGTCGGGGCCTGTAATGGCCACATCCTTGTGGCCTCGCATGAACCTTCCATCATCAGATGACTGGGGTGTCCATGTGCAACGTTCTATTGCTTACTCAGCTTTCAAGCCGGCAGCCGATACGTCTTTAACACCTTTGATCTTCTTGGTGATAGCAACGGCAGTGCTTTTCTGAGCTTCGGTCACTTTTACCATCGAAGACAGGGAAACCACGCCTTTGTTGGTTTCAACCTTGATGTCCGAACCTGGGATGCCTTTTTCGGTCAGCAGGTCAGCTTTGACTTTGGTGGTGATCCAGGTATCAGAAGTATCTTCTTTGACTTCTTGAGTCGTGGTGTTTGCTGCGAGGACCATCGGGGCTTGAGCCGAGGTCTGGGCGAACGCGGTACCCGCCAGGGACAGAGTCAGGGCAGTAGCGGTGGCAGCAACGATAGCGAACTTCTTCATACGATAACTCCTGTTTTTCTCAAAATCTGCGCCAGGGTGAGTGGCGGCAGGGTTATCAGGTATATCGCAAGGCGTGTGCCAACAACCATAACCTGATAATACTCAAGCAAATCAATAGCTTATGATTTTAGTATTTTCCCGTTATCGTGCAGATTGCCCGTTACGCTTGATTAACACTTGCAAGATGCATGTTCCTGTCTGGCCTGATGGCCGGTATTTTCATAACCTGTTAATTAACCACATAAAAAAAGGGCCCCGAGGGGCCCTTTTCTACATCGCGGGTCTGATCAATCAGACGCCGGATGCTTTTGCAGCAGCAACGTCCTTGATCGACAGCTTGATACGGCCGCGGTTGTCCACGTCCAGTACCAGTACTTCAACTTCCTGACCTTCTTTAAGGATGTCAGTCACTTTCTCTACGCGAGCATCGCTCAACATGGAGATGTGAACCAGACCGTCCTTGCCAGGCAGGATGTTGACGAATGCGCCGAAGTCGACGATGCGCTCAACCTTGCCAACGTAGATCTTGCCGATTTCGGCCTCAGCGGTGATACCCAGAACGCGCTGGCGTGCTGCCTCGGCCGCTTCCTTGGTTTCGCCAAAGATCTTGATCGAGCCGTCGTCTTCGATGTCGATCGAAGCCTTGGTCTCTTCGCAGATCGCACGGATGGTCGCGCCACCTTTACCGATAACGTCACGGATCTTGTCGGTGTCGATCTTCATCGCGATCATGGTCGGAGCGTTGGCCGACAGTTCGGTACGCGACTGACCAATGATCTGGTTCATCTGGCCGAGGATGTTCAGGCGAGCTTCCAGGGCCTGGCCCAGAGCGATCTCCATGATCTCTTCGGTGATGCCTTTGATCTTGATGTCCATCTGCAGCGCGGTAACACCTTTGGAGGTACCGGCTACTTTGAAGTCCATGTCGCCCAAGTGGTCTTCGTCACCCAGGATGTCGGTCAGAATCGCGAACTTCTCGCCTTCCTTGACCAGACCCATGGCGATACCGGCAACCGGTGCCTTCATCGGAACGCCCGCGTCCATCAGTGCCAGCGAAGCACCGCAGACCGAAGCCATGGAGCTGGAGCCATTGGACTCGGTGATTTCCGACACAACACGGATGGTGTACGGGAAAACGTCAGCGCCCGGCAACATGGCCTGAACACTGCGACGTGCCAGACGACCGTGACCGATTTCGCGACGACCAGCGCCACCCATACGACCGCACTCGCCCACCGAGAACGGAGGGAAGTTGTAGTGCAGCATGAAGGGGTCTTTCTTCTCGCCTTCAAGGGTGTCGAGCAGCTGTGCGTCACGCGCAGTACCCAGAGTGGCCACGACCAGCGCCTGAGTTTCGCCACGGGTGAACAATGCCGAACCGTGGGTCTTTGGCAGAACACCGACTTCGATGTTCAGAGGACGAACAGTGCGGGTGTCGCGGCCATCGATACGCGGCTTGCCGTTAACGATGTTTTCGCGAACGGTGCGGTATTCGATTTCACCGAAAGCAGCTTTGACTTCGCTGGCAGACGGGCTGCCTTCTTCGACAGCAAGCTTGGCAACGGTCTGATCACGCAACTCGCCCAGACGCGCGTAGCGGTCGGCCTTGATGGTGATGGTGTATGCCTGGGAAATAGCGTCGCCGAATTCCGAGCGGATAGCGCCCAGCAGTTCGGTGGCTTCAGGCTTCGGCTGCCAGGCCCACGTAGGCTTGGCGGCTTCGGCTGCCAGCTCTTTGATGGCGTTGATCACAACCTGGAATTCGTCATGAGCAAACAGGACCGCGCCCAGCATCTGGTCTTCGGTCAGCTCTTTGGCTTCAGATTCAACCATCAGAACGGCTTCGGAAGTACCGGCTACAACCATGTCCAGGCTCGAAGCCTGCAACTGCTCGTAGGTCGGGTTCAGCAGGTAGCCGGTGCTTTCGTGGAAAGCAACGCGCGCAGCGCCAACCGGACCGTCGAACGGAATACCGGAGATTGCCAGAGCAGCCGAAGTACCGATCATCGCAGCGACGTCCGGATCGGTTTTCTTGCTGGTCGAAAGGACGGTGCAGACAACCTGCACTTCGTTCATGAAGCCTTCCGGAAACAGCGGACGGATCGGACGGTCGATCAGACGCGAGGTCAGGGTTTCTTTCTCGGAAGGACGGCCTTCACGCTTGAAGAAACCGCCAGGAATCTTGCCGGCAGCGTAGGTTTTTTCCTGGTAGTGCACGGACAGAGGGAAGAAGCCCTTGCCAGCGTCAGCTTGCTTGGCGCCGACCACAGTCACTAACACGCTGACATCGTCGTCAACGGTGACCAATACTGCGCCGGAAGCTTGACGGGCGATACGGCCAGTCTCGAGGGTTACGGTCGATTGACCGAACTGAAATTTCTTGATTACCGGGTTCACGGTTTCCTACCTTTCTTTGTGGCTCTTGGGGAACTGGTTTCTTGCGAATTCTTGGGCAGAGAGGGGAATCGGCCCCTTCCACAGTCCAGATAAAACTTGAGGCTGGGAGCCTGCCCGAACCACCGGGCAAGCCCGGTGGTTCGCGACAGACAACCAACCTCTAGCAACGTCGTTATTAGCGACGCAGACCCAGGCGACCGATCAGGGCGCTGTAACGGCTAACGTCCTTACCTTTCAGGTAATCCAGCAGCTTGCGACGCTGGTTTACCATACGGATCAGACCACGACGCGAGTGGTGGTCCTTACCGTTGGCCTTGAAGTGGCCTTGCAGTTTGTTGATGTTGGCGGTCAGCAGTGCAACTTGCACTTCTGGCGAACCAGTATCACCAACAGCTTGCTGGTAGTCGGTTACGATCTGAGCTTTTTCTTCAACGCTGAGTGCCATGTGGGCAATCCTTATATTCAAGGAAGCGCTTCCGGAGAAACGTTTCCAACAGGCCGAGGACAAATCCTCGTATTAAAAAATGAGGCGTGACCGTGCCTGTTGACAGCCATCCTCGCTCCACCTCATCGACAGGCTGGCCTGCCGATGAACTGGTTTCGGTCACTCTGACCGAATCAAACGACGCGGCGCAATGCGCCCGTCTTCGCTGACTTCACCAATACCGATGAAGCGACCTTCGTGATCCTGTACCCGAACCATGCCGAACTTCGGCGCGTCCGGTGCTCGAACCGGCTGACCATGCAGCCAGTAGAACGAGCTGTGTTCCGAAAACTTCAGCAACGGCCAATCAAGCAATCCGCTGTCAGATGGCATCAGGAAGCGATCAACTGCTTCATTGCCACCGTCGGCATGCACTTGCTCGAGCTCTTCCAGCGTGACCGTCTGGGCCAGACTGAAAGGGCCTGCCTGCGTGCGACGCAACTCTGCGACATAAGCACCGCACCCCAGCTTTTCACCGATGTCTTCGACCAGTGTCCTGATGTAGGTGCCTTTGCTGCAATCGACTGACAGACGTGCAGTCTCGCCTTCGCAGGCCAGTAATTCCAAGCGCGCAATAGTAACAGAACGAGGCTCGCGCTCCACTACTTCACCTGCACGCGCCAGTTTATAAAGGGGTTGACCATCACGCTTAAGAGCCGAGTACATCGGAGGTATCTGACTGATTTGCCCGCGAAAAGCAGGCAAAACGGCTTCGATATCGTCGCGACCAACGGTCACCGGACGCGTCAGTAAAACTTCGCCCTCGGAGTCGGCTGTGGTGGTGGTCTTGCCCAGTTGCGCCAGGGTTTCGTAGGACTTGTCGGAATCGAGCAAGTATTGCGAAAACTTGGTGGCCTCACCAAAGCACAACGGCAGCACACCCGTTGCGAGTGGATCCAGGCTGCCGGTATGCCCGGCCTTCTCTGCATTGAGCAACCAACGGACCTTTTGCAGGGCCGCGTTGGAAGTGAAACCCAGTGGCTTGTCGAGCAGGATGATCCCGCTGACATCGCGGCGTATACGCTTGACCTGAGCCACCCTTTACTCCTCGGTACTGTCAGGCTTGACGCCTTGCGATGCCTGACCTTCCTGATGCTGCCCGTCTTCGGCAACAGCACGCTCGATCAAGGCCGAGAGATGGGCACCACGAACGACGCTTTCGTCGTAGTGGAAGTGCAACTGAGGCACGCTGCGCAATTTCATCTCACGCGCCAACTGCATGCGCAGGAAGCCTGCAGCCGAGTTCAGCACCTTGATGCTTTGCGCGATTTCTTCTGCGCTGTCCTGGCCCATGACCGTCATGAAGATCTTTGCATGACCGACATCACGGCTGACGTCTACGGCGGTGATAGTGACCAGACCCACGCGTGGGTCCTTGATTTCGCGACGGATCAGTTGAGCCAGCTCGCGCTGCATCTGATCGCCAATGCGTTGGGTACGGCTATATTCTTTTGCCATGCTTGTTACCTGTTACTGATCCGGGACCAAACCCTGACAGTCTGAAAGCGGCAAACGCCCGGCCCGACAAATGTCGGACCGGGCGTTGCGTTTAGAGCCCATGCTGGAAACATGGCATTTTCATGCGACATTCCCGACATGACTCCTGAGGCTCGCGATTTAGAGGCTGCGAGCCACTTGGACCTTCTCGAAGACTTCGATCTTGTCACCGACCTTGACGTCGTTGTAGCTCTTGACGCCGATACCGCACTCGATGCCAGCACGCACTTCGGCAGCGTCGTCCTTGAAGCGGCGCAGGGATTCCAGCTCGCCTTCAAAGATAACGATGTCTTCACGCAGAACACGGATCGGACGGTTACGGTGTACAACGCCTTCCAGCACCATACAGCCCGCGATCGCGCCGAACTTCGGCGAACGGAACACATCGCGGACTTCAGCGATACCCAGGATATTTTCCCGAACGTCGCTGCCAAGCATACCGGTAAGGGCTTTCTTGACGTCTTCGATGATGTCGTAGATCACGTTGTAATAACGCATGTCCAGACCTTCCTGCTCGACGATCTTGCGCGCGCCGGCATCGGCACGAACGTTGAAGCCGAACAGTACAGCGTTGGAGGCCAGTGCCAGGTTGGCGTCGCTCTCGGTGATACCACCGACACCGCCACCGACTACGCGCACTTGCACTTCATCGTTACCCAGGCCGCCCAAGGCGCCCTGCAATGCTTCCAGCGAGCCACGGACGTCGGATTTGAGGACGATGTTAAGCGTCTTCTTCTCTTCCTGACCCATGTTCTCGAAGATGTTTTCCAGCTTGCCGGCATGAGCACGAGCGAGTTTGACTTCGCGGAACTTGCCTTGGCGGAACAGAGCGACTTCACGGGCTTTCTTCTCGTCAGCCAGTACAGACATCTCGTCGCCAGCGTCCGGCGTGCCATCAAGACCCAGGATTTCGACCGGAATCGAAGGACCTGCCTCTTTGACCGGCTTGCCGTTCTCGTCGAGCATGGCGCGGATACGACCGAAGTTAGATCCAACCAGAACCATGTCGCCCTGACGCAGCGTACCGTCCTGAACCAGAACAGTTGCAACCGGGCCACGGCCCTTGTCCAGACGGGACTCGACAACCACACCACGGCCCGGAGCCGAAGGAGTGGCCTTGAGTTCCAGAACCTCGGCCTGCAGCAGAACAGCTTCCAGCAGCTCGTCTACGCCAGTACCCATTTTCGCGGATACCGAAACGAACGGCGTATCACCGCCCCACTCTTCGGACGTCACGCCATGGACTGACAACTCGCTGCGGATGCGATCGAGATCAGCACCTGGCTTGTCGATCTTGTTCACTGCAACTACCAGCGGAACGCCAGCTGCAACAGCATGCTGAACAGCTTCGATGGTTTGCGGCATCACGCCGTCGTCGGCAGCAACAACCAGAATCACGATGTCGGTCGCCTTGGCACCACGAGCACGCATGGCGGTAAACGCGGCGTGACCAGGGGTGTCGAGGAAGGTCACCATGCCACGTTCGGTTTCAACGTGATAAGCACCGATGTGCTGGGTGATACCGCCGGCTTCGCCAGCAGCAACCTTGGCACGACGGATGTAGTCGAGAAGCGAAGTCTTACCGTGGTCAACGTGGCCCATTACGGTCACAACCGGAGCACGGGAGAATGTCTCGCCTTCAAACTTCAACGATTCAGCCAGGGAGTCTTCCAGTGCGTTGTCGCTGACCAGCGTGACCTTGTGGCCCAGCTCTTCGGCGATCAACTGGGCAGTTTCCTGATCCAGAACCTGGTTGATGGTCACCGGAGTGCCCATCTTGAACATGAACTTGATGACTTCAGCAGCCTTGACCGACATCTGTGCCGACAACTCGCCGACAGTAATGGTCTCGCCGATGGCAACATCACGAATCACAGGACCGGTAGGGCTCTGGAAACCGTGCGCGTTGCGCTTCTTCAGCTTGGACTTGCCACGACCACCGCGACGGAAGCTATCGCTTTCTTCGTCAGTCGTACGAGGAGCAACGCGTGGAGCCGGAGCTTTCTCTTTGACAGACGCACGATGCGGAGCATTCTTGCGCTCACCGTCACCACCACGTGCATTACGATCATCGGCGCGCGGTTTGTCCGGGCGACGCTGCTCATCACGCTTGCGGGCATCAGCAGCAGGTGCTGCGTTGGCAGGTGCCGGAGCAGCAGCGGCCGGTGCTTCACGCACAGGTTCGGAAGCAACTGCCTCGGCAGGAGCGGATGCGGCTTGCTCGGTCTGGCCGGCAGCAGGCTGACGACGCGCATCTTCTTCAGCGCGACGCTTGGATTCTTCTTCAGCCTTCTGACGAGCGGCATTTTCTACCGCACGGCGTTCGTCCATCTCGCGCTTGCGCTCGGCTTCGATTTCTTCCGGGCTACGCTGCACAAAGACTTTCTTTTTACGCACTTCAACGCTGATGCTCTTGCTGCCAGCAACGCGCAGGGTGCTGGTGGTCTTGCGCTGCAAGGTAATCTTGCGAGGCTCTTCCACCTTGGCCTTGTGACCGCTTTTCAAATGCGTCAACAAAGCCTGTTTTTCGTTATCGGTCACAACTTGCTCGGCGGCGGTGTGCGGCAGACCTGCCTCACGCATCTGCTGTAACAGGCGCTCTACCGGTGTGTCGACCACTTTGGCCAGTTCTTTCACCGTGACTTGCGTCATGCACTTCTCTCCTCAGGCCGCGCCTACTTACTCGAACCAATGGGCTCGGGCGGCCATGATCAACTTGCCGGCACGATCATCGTCAATGCCGTCGATGTCGAGCAGGTCATCTATAGACTGCTCGGCCAGGTCTTCGCGGGTAACTACGCCGCGCACCGCCAGTTCCATCGCCAAATCCTTGTCCATACCCTCAAGCGAGAGCAGGTCTTCGGCCGGATGGGCGTCTGCCAGCTTTTCCTCAGTAGCGATGGCTTTAGTCAACAAACGATCCTTGGCACGAGCGCGAAGCTCGTTGACGATGTCTTCGTCAAAGCCGTCGATGTTGAGCATTTCTTCCAACGGTACGTAGGCAATCTCTTCCAGGCTCGTGAAGCCTTCATCAACCAGCACCTGAGCCAGCTCTTCATCGACTTCGAGCTCTTCGATGAAGTTGCGCAGGATGTCACCGGTTTCAGCTTGCTGCTTGGCCTGGATGTCCGATTCGGTCATTACGTTCAAGGTCCAGCCAGTCAACTGGCTCGCCAGACGAACGTTCTGACCACCACGGCCAATAGCCTGGGCCAGGTTGTCCGCGCCAACAGCGATGTCCATTGCATGCGCATCTTCATCTACGATGATTGCCGCTACTTCAGCAGGAGACATTGCGTTGATCACGAACTGTGCCGGGTTATCGTCCCAAAGCACGATATCCACACGCTCGCCACCCAGCTCGCCGGAAACAGCCTGAACTCGCGAACCACGCATGCCGATACAGGCGCCTTGCGGGTCGATTCGTTTGTCCTTGGAGCGAACAGCGATTTTTGCACGCGAACCCGGGTCACGAGAGGCAGCCATCACCTCAATCAGACCCTCGGCAATTTCCGGTACTTCAATACGGAAAAGCTCGATCAGCATCTCTGGCGCAGTACGCGACAGGATCAACTGAGGACCACGGTTTTCGGTGCGAATTTCCTTGAGCAATGCACGAACGCGAACACCGACCCGGAAAGTCTCCCGGGAAATGATGTCTTCACGCGCAAGCAAAGCTTCGGCATTGTTACCAAGGTCAACGATGACATTGTCACGTGTAACCTTTTTAACAGTACCAGAAATAATTTCGCCGAGACGTTCACGGTAGGCATCAACGACCTGAGCACGCTCAGCCTCGCGAACCTTTTGCACAATGACTTGCTTGGCGGTTTGTGCAGCGATGCGGCCAAACTCGATGGAATCGATTTTTTCTTCGATCAAATCGCCAGCAACCGCGCCCGGCTTCTTGGCCTGGGCCTGATCAACTGCCAACTCGTAAGCTGGATCGTCCAGATCTTCGTCTTCGACCACTGTCCAGCGACGGAAAGTCTCGTAGTTACCCGTCTGACGGTTGATTTCCACACGCAGTTCAACTTCATCTTCAAAGCGCTTTTTGGTAGCAGTGGCCAGGGCCAGCTCCAGTGCTTCAAAAATCACTCCTGCCGGAACGCCCTTTTCATTGGACACCGACTCAACAACCAGCAGTACTTCTTTGCTCATCGTACGCCTCGCCTTTCGCAAGCCATTGGATCCGCGGGATCCGCAGTATCTGGCACGTCTCAGTCAAACGTGGGAATAATGTTGGCCTTGTCGATCAAGTCGATCGGCAACAGGTATTCGTGGTCTTCAACGTGCACCACGACATCCTGATCCTCCACCCCGCGGAGAAGACCTTGAAAGTTGCGTCGGCCATCGAAGGGCGAGCGCAGCTTTATTTTCACTTGTTCTCCAGCGTGCAAAGCAAACTGTTCAAGAGTGAACAGCGGGCGGTCCATGCCGGGAGAGGACACTTCAAGGGTGTATTCAGCGCTGATCGGATCTTCTACATCCAATACGCCGCTGATCTGGCGACTGACGATTTCGCAGTCCTCCACCAGAACACCACCTTCCTTGTCGATATAAATGCGCAGCAGTGAATGTCGGCCCTGGGAAATAAACTCGATTCCCCAGCATTGATAGCCAAGAGCCTCGACCACCGGGACCAACAAGGCCTGCAACTGTTCTAGCTTGCTCGACACCTGAACCCCCTCGTGCATGCTTTAAAAATAAAAAAATGGGCGAAAGCCCATCCCTGAAAACGCCGTTGAACATCGACGTCATGTACTGTCCAGCTAACAAAAAGCCCCTGAAAAGGGGCTCCGCTAAAACTGGTTGCGGGGGCTGGATTTGAACCAACGACCTTCGGGTTATGAGCCCGACGAGCTACCAAGCTGCTCCACCCCGCGACAAAGCTGGGGCGGAAGTATACGACTGATCACCTGCGCGGTCAATCGAACATCCACCTACAAGAAAGCCCGCTAGTGCGGGCTTTCCTGTTAATTGGTACCGAGAAGGGGACTCGAACCCCTACACCCTATGGGCACAACCACCTCAAGGTTGCGTGTCTACCAATTCCACCACCTCGGCATTACAACTCTTTTTGGCGACCTCTAAAACATCGCCGAATTCTGTATTACTTCTGCTGTGGGGCTTGAGGTACGTCAGCAGGAACAACTGCTGGCTTTTGCCCTTCGAGCACCGGAACATCATCTGTAGCCGGCTTTTGCTTCACTTCCAACACCGCTGGATCTGGCAACCCTACTTGAGTCAGCTGTTGAGCTTTCTCTTTAGCAAAGTATCCTAACCCCAAGCTGGTTATGAAAAAACATGCCGCAAGTATAGCAGTAAATTTACTAAGAAAGGTAGAGGTTCCTTGACCTCCGAAGACAGTATTTGAAGCACCGGCTCCGAACGATGCGCCTGCATCCGCACCTTTACCCTGCTGCAGCAATACCAGGGCAACAACGCCCAGAGCACCCAACAGATGAAAAACGACTACGACTGTTTCCAGCATTTTCTCAGTTTCCCGCGGCGCGACAGATCGCACCGAACTCATCTGCATTCAGGGAAGCTCCACCAATGAGCCCCCCATCGATATCCGGCATACTGAACAGTTCGACCGCATTGGCCGCCTTGACGCTGCCGCCATAAAGAAGTCGCACGCCTTGTGCGACCTCAGAATTCTCTTTTGCCAACTGCGCACGAATGGCTGCGTGCACATCCTGCGCCTGTTGCGGCGAAGCGGTCAGCCCGGTACCAATAGCCCAGACGGGCTCGTAGGCGATGACCGCATTCACGAAAGCGTTGATGCCCAGCTTCGCGATGACACTGCCAAGCTGATGACCGACAACCTTGAGAGTTTTGCCAGCTTCACGCTCTTCAAGCGTCTCGCCAATGCACAGTACCGGCACAAGGCCGCTTTCCTGGGCCGCTGCGAACTTGCGAATCAGGACTTCATCGCTTTCGCCCAGAATCTGGCGACGCTCCGAATGCCCAACAAGTACCAGCTTGCAACCGGCGTCCTGCAATTGACCGGAAGACACTTCGCCGGTCAACGCGCCCTGCCCTGCCTGATGCGCGCAGTTCTGCGCCCCTACAGCGATCGACCCGCCACGTACGCCTTCGACAGCCAGACCTACATGCACAGTCGACGGAAATACCGCCACATCGACGCTGCCAGGCAGCGTCTGCTTTTCAAGACCCGCGAGCAGCTCCGCGACGCTGGCGCGGGTACCGTGCATTTTCCAGTTACCAGCTACCATTGGACGACGCATGCTACACCTCGTGGGTCAAAGTGGGCGCAGATGTTACCCAACAGTTTCGAGACTGGCAAGCCGAAATCAGGCGCAAACTTCAGTAACCAGTTTTGCCAGTTCTTCTGCGTAGGCCCTGACCTGCGCTTCATCCTCGCCTTCGACCATCACGCGAACCAGTGGCTCGGTACCGGATTTACGCAACAGAACCCGCCCGCGACCTGCCATCTGCTCGGTCACCCGGGCACACGCGTCCTGGACCGACGGGTGATTCACAGGATCAACACCCGCACCGCCAAACCGTACGTTGATGAGTATTTGCGGGCATTTGCGCAACTTCAAACGCGCCTCGGCCAGACTGATGCCCTTGCGACGAAGCGCCAGAATGACCTGCAAGGCTGCAATGATCGCATCGCCAGTCGTCGCGTGCTGGAAGCACACGATGTGACCTGAGTTCTCGCCGCCGATCTGCCAGTTGCGCTCAAGCAATTCGGCAATCACATAACGATCGCCCACGTTAGCCCTGACAAATGGAATATTTTGCTCGGCCAGTGCCAGTTCAAGACCCAGATTGCTCATCAATGTACCGACAACACCGCCTTGCAGGCGACCACGCTCATGCAGATCGCTTGCAATGATGTAGATCAACTCGTCGCCGTCGACGATCGTGCCGGTATGGTCAACCATCAGGACCCGATCGCCGTCACCATCAAAGCCGATGCCCATGTCGGCCTTCTCTGCCAATACGGCAGCCTGAAGCGCTTCCATGTGGGTCGAGCCGCAGTTCTTGTTGATGTTGAGCCCGTCAGGCTGAGCGGAAAGCACCACCACCTGCGCACCCAACTCACGGAACACATTGGGCGCGACCTTGTAAGTCGCACCGTGCGCGCAGTCGATCACTACCTTGAGGCCTGCGAAGTCAGTGCTGGTCGGGACGCTGCTTTTGCAGAATTCGATGTAACGACCCGCAGCGTCATTGATACGCGAGACCTTGCCGAGATTCTCTGACTCGGCAACGGTCATGGGTGCGTCCAGTAGCTCTTCGATCATCATCTCTATTTCGTCGGGCAGCTTGGTGCCCTGCCCGGAAAAGAATTTTATGCCGTTGTCGTAATGAGGATTGTGCGAAGCACTGATGACGATACCCGCTTCCGCATGGAACGTGCGCGTCAGATAGGCAATGGCGGGCGTCGGCATCGGGCCGAGCAACATGACGTCTGCACCTGCCGCAGAAAGCCCTGCTTCCAGCGCCGATTCGAACATGTAGCCCGAAATTCGCGTGTCCTTGCCGACAAGGATTCGGCATGCGCCAAGCTTGCGGAATGCCATGCCAGCAGCCCAGCCCAGCTTCAGCATGAACTCTGGAGTGATAGGGAACTGTCCTACACGACCGCGAATGCCGTCGGTTCCGAAATATTTTCTGGTAGTCATGGATGCCCCACTGTTGTTATTCAGCTGCTTCGACAGCTGCAATCATGCGCACCACGTCGGCCGTCTCGGCAACATCATGCACACGTAAAATTCTCGCGCCTTTGGTCATCGCCAAGGCAGCCAACGCCAGCCCACCGAACAAACGCTCATCCACCGGACGGTTCAACACCGCACCAATCATGCTCTTGCGAGACACGCCTACAAGCAATGGGTGACCCAGAGCGAGCAAGCGCTCCATATGCCTGAACAGGCTGAGGTTGTGTTCCAGCGTCTTGGCAAAGCCAAAGCCGGGATCAAGCACAACTCGGTCCCGGCTAATGCCCACTGCCTCACACTGATTGACGCGATCAACCAGAAAGCCGCTCACTTCTGCAATCAGGTCGTGATAGCGAGGATTATCCTGCATATCGCCGGGCTCACCCAGCATATGCATAAGACAGACTGGCAAACCAGTGCTGGCGGCGGCCTCAAGCGCGCCCTGGCGACGCAACGAGCGAACATCGTTGATGAGCCCCGCACCCAGCCTGGCCGTTTCCAGCATGACCTCAGGCGTTGACGTATCAACCGAAATGATCACATCGAGTTCGCAAGCAATGCGCTCGACGATGGGCGCGACACGCTCGAGCTCTTCTGCTGCGCAAACAGAGCGCGCACCAGGGCGTGTGGACTCTCCACCCACGTCGATCAGGGTCGCACCCGCAGCCACCATCGCCTCTGCATGACGCAGGGCGGCATCCAGTTGACTGAAGCGTCCGCCGTCCGAGAATGAGTCCGGGGTTGCGTTGAGGATACCCATGACATGCGTCCGGGCCAAATCAAGAACCCGGTTGCCGCAAGGCAACCGGGTTGGGTACAGCGCAGATGTCATGTCAGACCTTAAAGTTCTGCAGCCGGGCCGCCAATTGGCGTTTCCGGACGCAGATCAGGGATCGGCGTACCTTTGGTGCCCGAGCCACCATCCCAGTCACGCGGTTCGCGCGGAGGACGGCCGGTCATGATGTCATCGATCTGGTCAGCGTCGATGGTTTCATATTTCATCAGCGCATCGGCCATTGCATCCAGCTTGTCACGGTTATCGGTGAGCAGCTGTTTTGCAGTGCCGTAGCAGTGATCAATGATGCTGCGCACTTCAGAGTCGATCAACTTGGCGGTTTCGCCAGAGAAGTTCGAGTTCTGGCTGCCACCACGACCCAGGTAACCCGAGTCTTCATCTTCCGAGTACATCAGCGGACCCAGCTTTTCCGAAAGGCCCCACTTGGTAACCATGTTCCGGGCGATCTGGCTGGCTCGCATGATGTCGTTGGAGGCACCGGTGGTGACACCGTCGAAACCAAGCGTCATCTCTTCTGCGATACGTCCGCCGTACAGGGAGCAGATCTGGCTGATCAGCGCACGCTTGGACAGGCTGTAACGATCTTCTTCCGGCAGGAACATGGTAACGCCCAGCGCTCGGCCACGAGGGATGATCGAAACCTTGTAGACCGGATCATGCTCAGGCACCAGACGACCGACGATAGCGTGACCCGCTTCGTGGTAGGCAGTGTTCTGCTTTTCTTTCTCGGACATGACCATGGACTTGCGCTCGGCGCCCATCATGATCTTGTCTTTGGCGAGTTCAAACTCTTTCATTTCGACGATGCGCTTGCCTGAACGGGCAGCGAAAAGTGAAGCCTCGTTCACCAGGTTCGCCAGATCGGCACCCGAGAAGCCAGGCGTGCCGCGAGCGATAACACCCGGATTCACATCTTCGCCCATCGGAACCTTGCGCATGTGAACCTTGAGAATCTGTTCACGACCACGAATATCCGGCAGACCGACCACTACCTGACGGTCGAAACGACCTGGACGCAGCAGCGCCGGGTCAAGTACGTCAGGACGGTTGGTTGCAGCAATGACGATGATGCCGTCATTCATTTCAAAACCGTCCATCTCCACCAGCAACTGGTTGAGTGTCTGCTCACGCTCGTCGTGACCACCACCCATACCGGCACCACGATGGCGACCTACGGCGTCAATTTCGTCGATGAAGATAATGCACGGCGCGTGTTTCTTGGCCTGCTCGAACATGTCGCGAACACGACTCGCACCCACACCCACGAACATTTCAACGAAGTCGGAACCGGAAATGGTGAAGAACGGCACTTTCGCCTCGCCAGCAATGGCCTTGGCGATGAGTGTCTTACCGGTACCCGGTGGGCCCACCATCAGTACACCGCGAGGAATGCGGCCACCCAGACGCTGGAACTTGCCAGGATCGCGCAGAAACTCGACCAGTTCGCCTACTTCTTCCTTCGCTTCGTCACAACCAGCGACGTCAGCCAAGGTCGTCTTGACCTGATCTTCGGACAGCAGACGAGCCTTGCTCTTGCCAAAGCTCATCGGGCCGCCCTTGCCGCCGGCTCCGCCCTGCATCTGGCGCATGAAGAACATGAACACAGCAATGATCACGAGGATCGGGAAGCTGGCCACCAGCAACTGGGTCCAGATACTTTGCTGCTCAGGCTGTTTGCCTTCGACGACCACGTGGTTATCAACCAGGTCACCGATCAAGCCATTGTCCTGGATCGCAGGACGGATGGTCTTGAAGGTGTCGCCATCGCTGCGCTTGCCAGTAATGACATAACCGTCGACGGCAACTTTCTCAACCTTGCCATCCTTCACTTGCTGGATGAACTCGGAATAGTTGAGGGTCTGCGGCTCGTTCGGGCTGGAGAAGTTGTTCATCACCGTCACAAGGACAGCCGCGATGATCAACCACAGGATCAAATTCTTTGCCATATCGTTCAATTAGCTACCCTCTGAAGCAAGCTCCACGCAGGAAGCGTGCCTCGCATGATATTCACCGGCCTAACTTACTACAGAACCCACAGATGTGGCAGGCAACGTCTGTAACCCTTTGTGAAACTTTGACTACGCAATGTTCAGTTATGCTGCATCGACAAAGCCATTTGAAAAAAGCTATCGCCTGCAATCAAAGACGCTCATCGCTGGCTGCACCTTCGATACCGCGAAAGCCACGCGCCAGCAGATATTGCTCACGCGATCTGTCGCGGGATGACAACGGCTTGCGCATCTGTACCTTGTCAAACAGCTTGCGGATGTCCTTGTGATACACATCAAAGCCTTCGCCTTGAAAGACCTTGATCAGGAAATCGCCGCCGGGACGCAGGACCCGACCAGCCAGATCAAGCGCCAACTCACAGAGGAACATTGCACGCGGCATGTCCACAGCGCTCAATCCACTCATATTGGGGGCCATATCGGAAATCACAAGGTCTACCTGTGTATTCCCTACCGCTTCCAGGATCTGTCCAAGCACAGCGTCTTCGGTGAAGTCGCCCTGAATGAAGGTCACGTCCGGGATACTGTCCATCTCAAGGATGTCGGAAGCAATCAGCCTTCCTTGACCACCAATAAGACGACTGGTCACTTGGGACCAGCCACCGGGCGCAGCACCCAGGTCGATCACAGTCATCCCCGGACGGATAATCTTGTCCTTTTCCTGTATCTCCAGAAGCTTGTAGCTGGCGCGGGAACGATAACCGTCCTTCTGGGCCATTTTTACGTATTTGTCGTCGAAGTGTTCTTTGAGCCAGTTATGGCTAGTCTTGGAACGGGCCACGGGGCACCTCAAAATAAACGAGTCGTGATTAACTGGGCGGTCCCGGACTCGCTCGGGTAAACTGGCCGCCGCTTTTTACAAGATCAGACGCAGGGGTCAGATTATGCCGCTCACTCAAGAGCAGAAGAAACAATACAAATCCATTGGCCACCATCTGAAACCGGTATTGATTGTGGCTGACAATGGTTTGACTGAAGGTGTGCTTGCAGAACTGGAACGCGCATTGAGCGATCACGAGCTGATCAAGATCAAGCTCAACATCCTCGACCGCGAGAGCCGTTTGCAAGCCATTGCAGAACTCTGCAAGGCCGGGTCAGCGGATCTGGTTCAGGTCATCGGCAAGATGGCACTGATCTATCGCAAGAACCCAAAGGTAAACAAGCTACTGTCCAACGCCCACCGCGCGCACTAAAAAAGAAGTCAGGGCCGCTTGCAGCGTGCCCTGCTCCCTCCCGGCTGCCTCGGCAGCATCTGCCACAAACAAACCCTCACACACGCTACCGCCCGTTCATCCGCGCCATCGCACGGAAGACAGGGCAACTGCGCCCGCCAATATCATCAGCGGGCGACTGACGTCAGATGTGGCGAACCTCGATGATTTCGTACTCGATCACACCGCTGGGCGTTTTCACCGTCACCACATCACCTTCTTCCTTGGCGATCAGGGCACGTGCGATAGGTGAACCCACCGAAATCTTGCCCTTCTTGATCTCGGCTTCATCCTCACCGACGATCTGGTAAGTCACGCGATCGTCGGTTTCAACGTTGGCGATCTCTACGGTCGTCCCGAAAATCACCTTGCCGGTGTGCTCGATGGTCGTGACATCAATCACCACGGCGTTCTGCATACGGCCTTCGATGTCACGAATACGCGCCTCTACCATACCCTGCTGCTCACGGGCAGCATGGTACTCGGCGTTTTCCTTGAGGTCGCCCAGCTCCCGCGCTGTGCCGATGTCCTGGCTCAGCTTGGGACGAATCACCTTGGTGAGGTGAGTCAGCTCTTCTTCCAGGGCGCGAGCGCCCTGGACTGTCATTGGGTATTTGATCATGCCTTCAATCCTGCATGGAGATCCTGCAAGCGGCGTACGGTCTTCTCGGGACCGAACTTCAGCGCTTCGCAGATCGCTTCGCCTGCTGCAATGGTAGTGGTGCAGTAGATCTTGTGCTGCAAGGCGTTACGACGGATGGAGTAGGAATCCGCGATCGACTGGCGACCTTCGGTGGTGTTGATGATCAGCGTGACTTCGTCATTCTTGATCATGTCGACTACATGTGGACGGCCTTCGGTCACCTTGTTGACGCGACGCACTTTCAAGCCGGCCGCTTCGATCAGCTTGGCCGTACCCGCTGTTGCAACCACCTCGAAGCCAAGGCTGATCAGGTCACGCGCAACGCCTGCCACCAGGGGCTTGTCGTCGTCACGCACGCTGATAAACGCAGTGCCGCCAGTTGGCAGTACTTCGCTGGCGCCCATCTGAGCCTTGGCGAACGCTTCGCCAAAGGTATCGCCGACACCCATGACTTCACCGGTGGACTTCATTTCCGGGCCAAGGATCGGGTCAACGCCCGGGAACTTGGCGAACGGGAAGACCGCTTCTTTGACACTGTAGAAGTTCGGGATGATTTCTTTCGTGAAGTTCAGCTCTTTCAGGGTTTTGCCCGCCATGACGCGTGCAGCGATCATGGCCAGCGAAACACCGATGCACTTGGAGACAAACGGTACGGTACGCGAGGCACGCGGGTTCACTTCAATGACGTAGATGTCTTCGCCTTGCAGCGCCAGCTGTACGTTCATCAGACCGACAACGCCCAGCTCCAGAGCCATTTTCTTGACCTGTTCACGCATCTCGTCCTGGATGTGAGCCGGTAGCGAGTATGGCGGCAGCGAGCATGCGGAGTCACCGGAGTGAACACCTGCCTGCTCAATGTGCTGCATGATCGCGCCGATCACCACGTCAGTACCGTCGCAGACCGCATCGACGTCCATTTCGATGGCGCAGTTCAGGAAGTGGTCCAGCAGCACCGGGCTGTCGTTGGACACCTGAACCGCTTCACGCAGGTAACGCTTGAGCTCGTCTTCCTGATAAACGATTTCCATCGCACGGCCGCCCAATACGTAGGACGGGCGCACAACCAGCGGATAGCCGATCTTCGCAGCAGCACGAATGGCTTCGTCTTCGCTGCGCACGGTCGCGTTGGGCGGCTGACGCAGGTTCAGACGTTCAACCATCTGCTGGAAACGCTCACGGTCTTCGGCGCGGTCGATCGCATCCGGACTGGTGCCAATAATCGGCACACCCGCAGCTTCGAGGGCACGAGCCAGCTTAAGCGGCGTCTGGCCACCGTACTGAACGATCACACCTTTCGGCTTCTCGACGCGGACGATTTCAAGCACGTCTTCCAGCGTAACTGGCTCGAAATACAGACGATCGGAGGTGTCGTAGTCGGTGGAGACGGTTTCCGGGTTGCAGTTGACCATGATGGTTTCGTAACCATCATCGCGCAGTGCCAGTGCCGCGTGAACACAGCAATAGTCGAACTCGATGCCCTGGCCGATACGGTTTGGACCACCGCCCAGAATCATGATCTTGTCACGTGTCGACGGGTTGGCTTCGCACTCTTCCTCGTACGTCGAGTACAGGTACGCGGTATCGGTCGCGAACTCGGCGGCGCACGTGTCGACGCGCTTGTAGACCGGGAAAACGTCGAGCTTGTGGCGATGAGTACGCAGATTTTTCTCGGTCACACCCAGCAGCTTGGCCAGGCGCCCATCGGAGAAGCCCTTGCGCTTGAGGCGGAACATCAGATCACGGTCAATCGCAGAGAGACCCAGCGTCTTGACCTTCTCTTCGTCCTTGATCAGATCTTCGATCTGAACCAGGAACCAGGGATCAATCATGTTCATCGCGAAGATTTCTTCGACCGTCATGCCAGCGCGGAACGCATCAGCGACGTACCAGATACGCTCGGCGCCCGGTACGGTCAGCTCACGCTTGAGCGTACTCATGCTTTCCGGATGGCTCAGGTCCAGCTTCGGATCAAGGCCGCAGACGCCCACTTCCAGACCGCGCAGCGCTTTCTGCAGGGACTCCTGAAAGGTACGACCGATCGCCATGACTTCGCCGACCGACTTCATCTGAGTGGTCAGACGGGCATCGGCCTTGGCGAACTTCTCGAACGCAAAGCGTGGCAGCTTGGTTACGACGTAGTCGATGGAAGGCTCGAACGAAGCCGGAGTCTTGCCGCCGGTGATGTCGTTCGAAAGCTCGTCGAGGGTGTAGCCAACAGCCAGCTTGGCAGCGACCCTGGCGATCGGGAAGCCGGTCGCCTTGGAGGCCAGCGCCGAGGAGCGCGACACACGCGGGTTCATCTCGATCACGACCATACGGCCGGTGTCCGGGCAGATACCGAACTGAACGTTGGAACCACCGGTTTCAACGCCGATCTCACGCAGTACCGCCAGCGAGGCGTTACGCAGGATCTGGTATTCCTTGTCGGTCAGGGTCTGTGCCGGCGCAACGGTGATGGAGTCACCGGTGTGCACGCCCATCGGATCGAAGTTCTCGATGGAGCAGACGATGATGCAGTTGTCCTTTTTGTCGCGGACAACTTCCATTTCATATTCTTTCCAACCGATCAGCGATTCGTCGATCAGCAGTTCCTTGGTTGGAGACAAGTCCAGGCCACGGGCGCAGATTTCTTCGAACTCTTCGCGGTTGTAAGCGATGCCGCCACCGGTGCCACCCATCGTGAACGATGGGCGGATGATGCACGGAAAGCCCAGCGTTTCGAGCACGGCATTGGCTTCTTCCATACTGTGCGCGATACCGGAGCGCGGGCACGCCAGGCCGATGGATTTCATCGCCTTGTCGAAACGCGAGCGGTCTTCAGCCTTGTCGATGGTGTCGGCGTTTGCACCAATCATTTCCACGCCGAACTTCTCCAGAACGCCTTCGCGCTCAAGATCCAGTGCGCAGTTCAGTGCGGTCTGGCCGCCCATGGTTGGCAGCAGAGCGTCCGGACGCTCTTTTTCGATGATCTTGGCAACAGTCTGCCACTTGATCGGCTCGATGTAGGTCGCATCGGCCATGGCCGGGTCGGTCATGATGGTCGCCGGGTTGGAGTTGACCAGAATGACGCGGTAACCCTCCTCACGAAGAGCCTTACAGGCCTGGGCGCCGGAGTAATCGAATTCACAGGCCTGGCCGATCACGATCGGGCCGGCGCCGAGAATCAGGATGCTTTTAATATCTGTACGTTTTGGCATGGGTTGTCACTCAAATCCGCAGGTCAGTCGGCAAGCCGTCTTGAACATTTCTTTGAGGTAACCCCGGTGGCAGCAACCGGACGCATGGTCCGGGTCCACCCTGGGTTACCTGCTTACTCATCTCAAGGCAACCGGTTAGCGTCGCTTGGCCATGGCTTCGATGAAGCGGTCAAACAGTGGAGCTACGTCGTTCGGGCCTGGGCTCGCTTCAGGGTGACCCTGGAAGCTGAACGCGCTCTTGTCTGTGCGCTCGATACCCTGCAGGGTGCCGTCGAACAGCGATTTGTGGATGGCGCGCACGTTGCCAGGCAGCGTCGATTCGTCGACCGCAAAGCCGTGGTTCTGGCTGGTGATCATGACAACACCGGTGTCCAGATCCTGAACAGGGTGGTTGGCACCGTGGTGACCATGACCCATCTTTACCGTCTTGGCGCCAGAGGCCAGTGCAAGCAGCTGGTGACCCAGGCAGATACCGAATACCGGGATATCGGTTTCCAGTACGTCCTTGATTGCCTTGATTGCGTAGTCGCACGGCTCGGGGTCGCCAGGGCCGTTCGACAGGAAGACGCCATCAGGGTTGTAGGCAAGCACATCACTGGCAGGCGTTTGCGCTGGCACCACAGTCACGCGGCAACCGCGCTCAACCAGCATGCGCAGGATGTTGAGCTTGATGCCGTAATCGAAAGCAACGACGTGATAAGGCAGATCAGCGGCCGCGATTTCAGGGTGGCTGTCTGTTGCCAGGTTCCAGACACTGGAACGCCACTCGTAGGTTTCCTTGGTGCTGACTTCTTTGGCCAGGTCCATGCCCTTGAGGCCAGGAAAACCGCGAGCTGCTTCAATCGCCGCTTCTTCGGAAATGTTGTCGCCGGCCATGATGCAGCCGTTCTGAGCACCTTTCTCACGCAGAATGCGGGTCAGGCGACGCGTGTCGATACCAGCGATGGCAACGACGTTGTTGGCTTTCAGGTAATCATCCAGAGACAACTTGTTACGCCAGTTGCTGGCAACCAGCGGCAGGTCGCGAATGACCAGCCCTGCGGACCAGACACGATCCGATTCAGCGTCTTCAGGCGTAGTGCCGGTGTTGCCGATGTGCGGGTAAGTCAGGGTAACGATTTGCTGGGCATAGGAAGGATCGGTAAGGATTTCCTGATAGCCTGTCATTGCGGTGTTAAACACCACCTCACCAACGGTCTGACCGTCGGCTCCAATGGCTTCGCCGCGAAAAATGCTGCCATCAGCAAGGGCGAGTATGGCTGGCTTAGTCAAGAAGACCTCCCGTAAATAAAGCCTGAAAGGGCGATCGCAGCTTGCAAAAAAGCGGAATGACGTAGATACGTCACCCCGCTTTCTTATAGAATCATCTGCGCGCTTTTAGTGGACACACTAAAGCTGTAGCTTACAGAAAAGGCTCATTTTGGTCTACCACCAATGAGCCTGAAACACGGCGAAATGCGACAGTTTTGCGCAACTGCCATGCGGGACAACGTCAATAGTTGGCCGAATCACACGAGAAACGTGCAATCCGGCTTGTTACCCGGCCCAGCAGCGATCAGCGCAGATCCAGCACGTCCTGCATGTCGTAAAGCCCAGGCGCCTTGCCATCCAGCCACATTGCAGCCCTGACCGCGCCCTTGGCAAAGGTCATGCGGCTGGACGCCTTGTGGGTGATCTCGACCCGCTCACCCTCTGCAGCGAACAATACGGTGTGATCACCTACTACGTCGCCAGCACGAATGGTCGCAAAGCCAATGGTCTGACGATCACGCGCGCCGGTCTGGCCTTCACGACCATATACCGCGACTTTTTCAAGATCACGACCCAGAGCATTGGCAACCACTTCACCCATGCGCAGCGCGGTGCCTGAAGGCGCGTCGACCTTGTGCCGGTGATGAGCCTCGGTGATCTCGATATCGACCTCGTCACCCAGCACTCGCGCAGCGGTATCAAGCAGCTTCAAGCAAAGATTCACGCCGACACTGAAGTTGGCCGCGAACACAATCGGAATGTCTTTCCCGGCCTCCACCAGCCGCTGCTTTTCCTCGGCGCTGAAACCCGTAGTGCCAATGATCATCGCCTTGCCCGCCTTGCGGCAGAACGCCAGATTCTTCAGCGTGAGCGATGGATGCGTGAAATCGATCAGCACATCGAACTCATCAGCGACTTTAGCCAGATCATCCGACAAGGGAACGCCGATCCGACCCAACGCCGCCAACTCACCCGCATCAGCACCCACCAGCGTGCTGTCGGGACGAGCAACGGCCGCAGTCAGCCCGGCGCCCGGTGCTTGCTGAACGGCCTCGATCAAGGTTTTACCCATACGCCCGGCGGCGCCTACTACGGCAATACGTCGCATGCCCTGCTCCTGTTGTCAGCCTTACAGATCGCCGAAGAAACGCTTCACACCTTCAAACCAACCACTGGCTTTCGGGGAGTGAGACTCGTCGTTTTCAAGCGAGGTGCGGAACTCTTCAAGCAGTTCACGCTGACGCTTGCTGAGGTTCACCGGAGTTTCCACAGCAACACGGCACATCAAGTCACCTGCACCACCACCACGCACTGGAGCCACACCCTTGCCACGCAAGCGGAACTGCTTGCCTGTCTGAGTGCCTTCCGGAATCTTCAGCTTGACGCGACCATCCAGGGTCGGCACCTCAAGCTCGCCACCCAATGCAGCATCGGTGAAACTGATCGGCACTTCGCAATACAGATGCTTGCCGTCGCGCTGGAAGATGTCGTGCTCACGCACATTGATCACAACGTACAGGTCGCCGGTAGGCCCACCCTGAACGCCCGCCTCACCTTCGCCGGACAGACGAATTCGATCACCGGTATCAACGCCAGGCGGCACTTTGACCGACAGCGTCTTGTATTCTTCGACTCGACCTTCACCGTGGCACGATTCACACGGATCGGAGATGATCTTGCCGTGACCATGGCAGCGCGGGCAGGTTTGCTGCACAGAGAAGAAACCCTGCTGCATGCGCACCTGGCCAATACCGCCACAGGTTGGGCAGGTCACAGGCGAAGAACCCTTCTTGGCGCCGCTGCCATCACACGGTTTGCAGTTGACCAGCGTCGGAACGCGGATATTGACGGTCGTGCCACGGACCGCTTCTTCGAGGTTCAGCTCAAGCGTGTAGCGCAGATCGCTGCCGCGCTGAGCGCCGCCTCGACCTCCGCCGCCGCCCGCACGACCGCCGCCGAAGAAATCACTGAACACGTCCCCGAAAATATCCGAGAAGTTCGCGCCACCGGCGCCACCGCCAAAACCACCGCCGCCACCCATACTTGAGTCGACACCAGCATGACCGTACTGGTCGTAGGCAGCTCGCTTGCTTGCATCAGAAAGAACTTCGTAGGCCTCGTTGGCCTCCTTGAACAGCTCTTCCGACGCTTTGTCATCAGGGTTGCGATCTGGGTGGTGCTTCATCGCCAGGCGGCGATAAGCCTTCTTCAGCTCCGCTTCACTGGAGCCTCGCTCCACTCCCAACACTTCGTAGTAATCACGCTTTGCCATAAATTCTTCCGCACTCTTGAGGACGTTCGGCAAAGCCCTCCTGAGCCTTGCCAAACTCGTTGAGCCCCAGCCAGGCCGGGACCCAACTCACGTCAATTCAACGATCCTGGTCTTCGTTCACCAGCCAGATCAACTGACCGAGAAAGCGGCAGAACGAGTCGCCACGCAGGAGCGTCGCGATCTTGCCACGAGGGCGAACAGGCACGAACCTGCACGCCGAAATTTTGCGTATTCCAGACACGCCAACGCGGGAGCAAGCTCCCGCGCGGCGACATCCTACCAGCCGCCACTCGAAAGAGGTCAACCAGCTTTCAAGTGAGCCTGCGCTTACTTGTGGTCTTTTACTTCTTCAAACTCGGCATCGACGACGTCGTCGGCCTTTGCAGTCTCTTCAGCAGGCTTGGCGGCTGCTTCCGGATTTTCACCCTGCTCGGCGTACATTTTCTGAGCGATAGGAGCGGAAACCTTGGACAGCTCTTCGACCTTGGCGTCGATTGCAGCCTTGTCGTCGCCTTTGACGGCAGCTTCCAGCGCAACCAGTGCAGCCTCGACCGCAGTTTTCTCTTCCGCAGTCACTTTGTCGCCTGCATCAGCGATCATCTTGCGAGTCGAGTGGACCAGCGCGTCACCCTGGTTACGGGCAGCGGCCAGTTCTTCGAACTTGCGATCTTCCTCGGCGTTGACTTCAGCATCACGAACCATCTGCTGAATTTCTTCCTCGGACAGACCGGAGTTGGCCTTGATCACGATGGACTGCTGCTTGCCAGTAGCCTTGTCTTTCGCGCCAACGTGCAGGATGCCGTTTGCGTCGATGTCGAAGGTCACTTCGATCTGTGGCACACCACGTGGTGCTGGCGGGATCTCAGCCAGGTCGAACTTGCCCAACGACTTGTTCTGACCGGCTTGCTTGCGCTCGCCTTGCAGCACGTGGATGGTTACCGCGTTCTGGTTGTCATCGGCTGTCGAGAACACTTGCGATTTCTTGGTAGGAATCGTGGTGTTTTTCTCGATCAGCGCAGTCATCACGCCGCCCATGGTTTCGATACCCAGAGTCAGCGGGCTGACGTCGAGCAACAGAACGTCTTTCACGTCGCCAGCCAGTACCGCGCCCTGGATGGCAGCACCCATTGCAACAGCTTCGTCCGGATTGACGTCTTTACGTGCTTCTTTGCCGAAGAACTCGGTTACCAGCTTCTGTACCAGCGGCATACGAGTCTGACCACCGACCAGAATCACGTCGTTGATCGAGTTGATTTCGATGCCAGCGTCTTTCAGGGCCAGACGGCATGGTTCGATAGTGCGCTGAACCAGGTCTTCAACCAGCGATTCCAGCTTGGAACGCGAGATTTTCACGTTCAAGTGCTTTGGACCGGTTGCATCTGCAGTGATGTAAGGCAGGTTGACGTCGGTCTGCATGCTCGAAGACAGCTCGATCTTGGCCTTTTCAGCAGCTTCTTTCAGACGCTGCATGGCCAGCGGGTCACCTTTGAGGTTCATACCGCTTTCTTTCTTGAATTCGTCGACGAGGTAGTCGATCAGACGAATATCAAAGTCCTCACCGCCCAGGAAGGTGTCACCGTTGGTAGCCAACACTTCAAACTGGTGCTCGCCATCCACTTCAGCGATCTCGATAACCGAGACGTCGAACGTACCGCCACCCAGGTCATAAACAATGACGGTGTGGTCGCCCTTCGCTTTATCCATACCGTAAGCCAGTGCGGCCGCAGTAGGTTCGTTGATGATGCGCTTGACGTCCAGACCGGCAATACGACCCGCGTCTTTGGTGGCCTGGCGCTGACTGTCGTTGAAGTAGGCCGGAACGGTGATAACCGCTTCAGTCACAGGCTCGCCGAGGTAGTCTTCGGCAGTCTTCTTCATCTTCTTCAGGATTTCAGCGGAAATCTGAGGAGGCGCCATCTTCTGGTTGTTCGCCTCGACCCAGGCATCACCGTTGTCAGCCTTGACGATCTTGTAAGGGACCATCTGGATATCTTTCTGAACGACTTGCTCGTCGAAACGACGACCGATCAGACGCTTTACTGCGTAAAGGGTGTTATGCGGGTTGGTAACGGCCTGACGCTTGGCGGACTGACCGACCAGAACTTCACCGTCGTTGGCATAAGCAACAATAGAAGGTGTGGTACGAGTGCCTTCGGCGTTCTCGATGACCTTGGCCTTGCCGTTTTCCAGAATGGAGACGCAGGAGTTGGTGGTCCCCAGGTCGATACCGATAATTCTGCCCATCTTTGACTCTCCCGAAACTTTGATTTGGTTGCCGCAACTGCGTTTACAAATTGCGGTAGCTCTTAAACGCTTGGCCTATAAATGGGGGCCTTACCGCTGATTTCAAGCCTGCTCGTCGATAGACGGTGTTACAGGCGACGGCGCCTTGCTGACCACGACCATAGCCGGGCGCAGCAGGCGACCATGAAGCTGGTAACCCTTTTGAAATACCTTGAGCACCGTATTGGGCTCTACCTCTGCACTTTCCTGCATGGCCATGGCCTGGTGCTGTTCGGCACTGAATGGCTGACCGTGCGGGTCGATGGCTTCGAGCTGATAACGCTTGAGTGTGTCCTGGAACATTTTCAAGGTCAGCTCGATACCTTCACGCATCGGGCGAATGCTTTCGTCGTCCGGATTGGACAGATCGAGGCCTCGCTCCAGACTGTCGATGATCGGCAGCAGATCACCGGCAAATTTTTCCAACGCAAACTTGTGCGCCTTTTCAACATCCTGTTCTGCACGGCGGCGGACATTCTGCAGATCCGCAGCCACACGCAGGGACTGGTCTTGCGCAGTAGCGAGTTGCTCTTCGAGCACCTGCACACGCGTCGCCAATTCATCACCGGCGCCGGTATCGGCAGCCTGGTCCTGGGCCTGCGCATCCAGATTCTGTTCGTCAGCCATAAGTGTTCTCCTCTAAAAACGTCCGCGAACCCAACTCGCGCTTCTGCCCCCTATATGGGATCGGATTTTCTGGCTTCAAGGGTCAACACATGCAGATATGCGTATTACCTCACAAAAATTCGGGACATCAACAGGGCTTGCTGAAGGCCACCAAACGTATGCCGAAATAAAAAATCGCAAGAACCAACCAAATCGAGCTAAGACCAGGCATTGTCAGAAGCAAATAAAACACTGTATAAATAACCAGACAAATAGCTCGGGAGCCGCTCAATGCTGGTGCACCTTTCCGTACACAACTACGCCATTGTCGAACATCTCGATCTCGAACTGGATCGCGGTATGAGCGTAATCACTGGCGAAACCGGCGCCGGCAAATCGATCATGCTCGATGCCCTGGGCCTGACGCTGGGTGACCGTGCAGACAGCGGCGTCGTGCGGCCCGGTGCCGACAAGGCAGACATCCTGGCGACCTTCGACCTGATCGATATTCCCGAAGCACAGACCTGGCTCAAGGAGCGCGACCTCGATAACGACGGCCCGTGCATCCTGCGCAGGGTCATCACCGCCGAAGGACGGTCGCGCGCCTATATAAATGGCACGCCCTGCCCTCAAGGCGACCTGAAAGTGCTCGGCGAGCTGCTCATCGATATTCACAGCCAGCACGAGCATCAGTCGCTTCTGAAGACCGACACCCATCGACGCCTGCTGGACGAGTACGCAGGCGCCACGGACCTGGCGCGCCAGGTTCAACTGGCTGCCCAACGCTGGCGCCAGACCCGCCAGGAACTGGAACGGCTGTCGAATTCCGGCGATGAGCAGCGGGCCAGGCATCAACTGCTCAGCTATCAGCTTGAAGAGCTCGAAAGTCTGAGCCTGGGTGAAAACGAGCTCGAGCAGCTTGAGCAGGAACACAAGAACCTGACCAACGCGGAAAGCCTGCTGAGTATTTGCCGTCAAGTTGTCGAGCAGTGCAGTGAAAGCGATTCCGGCAATGTGCTCAACGCGCTGACTGCCAGCCTGCACCGGCTTGGCAGCGTGGACAATTCGCCGTCGGCGCTCAGCGAAGCCACTGATCTGCTATCCAGCGCGCAGATCCAGGTCGAAGAAGCCGTAGGTGAGCTCAATCGCTTTCTCGATCACTTCGACGCCGACCCAGGCAAGCTGCAGCATCTGGAAGAACGGCTTGATGCCATCTACACGTTGGCACGCAAACACCGCATACAGCCCGGCGAAGTCGCCACGCTGCAACAGAAATTGCTGGATGAGATTGAAACACTCAATGCCAATGACGAGTCAATCGAGCGTCTGGAGCACGAAGTAAAGGCGTTTGCTCGTCACTATCAGGAGAAAGCGCGTGAACTGAGCGATTTGCGCCAGAACGCAGCGACTCAACTGGCCTGCGCGGTCGAACAGGAAATTCATCGCCTGGGCATGCCTGGCGGTCGCTTCCAGATAGAACTCAAACCCAATGCCAGCCCTGAACCGCATCCGCACGGGCTTGAACACGTTGAGCTACTGGTCAGCGCCAACCCGGGCCAACCGCTCAAGGCATTGGCAAAAGTCGCCTCGGGAGGTGAGTTGTCACGAATCAGCCTCGCCATCCAGGTTATTACTGCGCAAACCTCTCGCGTACCGACACTGGTGTTCGACGAAGTCGATGTGGGTATTGGCGGGCCGACGGCAGAGATTGTCGGCCAGTTGCTGAGGCGTCTGGGCGAGCGCGGCCAAGTAATGACCGTCACGCATCTGCCTCAGGTTGCAGCGCAAGGTCACCAGCACCTGTTTGTGCACAAGGTCAGGGACAATGACGCAACGCGCACAGCAGTGTCGAAGCTCAGCAAAAACGAGCGCATTGAAGAGGTTGCCCGAATGCTGGGCGGCATTGACCTGACCAAGGAATCTCTGGCGCACGCCAAAAAAATGGTCGTCACCGCCAAAAACTGAGGCCTTGAAAGCACAAAGGCGACATTGAAGTCGCCTTTGCCGCTGGGTTACGCCTTCTTGTGACGGACGTAAAGCACCAGATTGTGGTCCACCAGGTCAAAGCCGTGTCTTTCGACAATGGCTTTCTGAAGCTTCTCGATTTCTTCGTCGAAGAACTCGATCACCTCCCCCGATTCCACGTTGACCATGTGGTCATGGTGACCGCCATCAGCCAGTTCAAACACAGCATGACCGCCGTCGAAGTTGTGGCGAACCACCAGTCCGGCTGCTTCAAACTGAGTCAGAACACGGTAGACCGTGGCCAGCCCAACATCTTCACTCGCCTCCATCAGTGCCTTGTAAACATCCTCGGCACTCATGTGACGCTGCTCGGCAGAATCGAGCATTTGAAGTATTTTGACCCGCGGTAGAGTTACCTTGAGTCCTGCTTTACGTAGTTCGCTATTTTCAACCATGGTCAGCTTTCTCGCAGACGCTGCTTCGCAGCTTCTCTTAATGCAGGTATGATCGGGGTTTACGTTGTCCCAGCCAAGATAGTGGAAGTCGCCCACCGATGCAAAACACCAAGCTCTTGCTAACCAGTTTCACCTTCGTGGGACTGCTCGCACTCGCCGGTTGTTCATTCCCCGGGGTTTACAAAATCGACATCCAGCAGGGTAATGTCGTCACGCAGGACATGATAGACCAGTTACGCCCCGGAATGACCCGGCGGCAAGTACGGTTTATCATGGGCAACCCGTTGCTGACCGACACCTTCCACGCCGATCGGTGGGATTACCTGTACAGCTTGCAGCCAGGTGGCGGCGAGCGTCAGCAGGAACGTGTCAGCCTGATATTCAACGGCAATGATCAGTTGGTCAGCCTGTCCGGCGACTTCATGCCAGGCGTAAGCCGTGACGAGGCGATTCTCGGCAAAGGCAGCGATACCACCGAGCCGGCCCAGGCCCAGCCGGAGCAGAAGCCTGAAGAGCCCGCCAAACCCGGCTCTCTGCTGGACCAGATCCAGAAGGACGTCGACAGTGTCGAGACAGTCCCGGTTCCGACTCAGGAACCTCTGAATACCGAGTCCCGCTAGGCGAAAAACGCTCAGCAAAAAGCCCGGCATGCCGGGCTTTTTTGTGTATTGTGTCCCGTCCTGAATAAGGTTTACACCTTCTGACCTTTCCTCAGGAGGATTCAATGGACTCAGGCAAAAGGCGTAGCCAGCGCGATTACACGCTAGC
>NZ_JAGTPK010000028.1 GCF_021147775.1 Pseudomonas californiensis | reverse complement strand
CCGGTTGGGTCCGCCTGCGGCGGATTCCTTCGTCCTGACACTGATCCGGCGGTCGCTGCAACGGGCCATCCATGGCCCGGTGCAGCTCAATCGGCATCCCTGCCGATTGCCCCCCGAATCAGCGCCAGCACTCAGCCTGCACCTTACGTCGCGTTCTGCGGTTTGACGGCTATTGGGGGAGAAAAGCCCTGTTTGTTTTTGGGTGTACTGTGGCTTGGAGTGTTTGATTCTGATCCTGGATTTTTTGACATTGAGCCGATATTTCCAGTGAACATACTGGCTTCTTCGTGGGCAAACGGAACGCCGCCCGACTGACCTGGATGGCTTTTTTCCGGAAGTTCTGGAATGTGGACTCAATGATCCGCGTGCCCGACCCAGGTCACCTTTTCGCCCCTCGGCGACCCACTTTGATGGGGCCAAAGTGGGCAAAGCCCCAGGCTCCGGTTGGGTCCGCCTGCGGCGGATTCCTTGGTCCTGACACTGATCCGGCGGTCGCTGCAACGGGCCATCCATGGCCCGGTGCAGCTCAATCGGCATCCCTGCCGATTGCCCCCCGGATCAGCGCCAGCACTCAGCCTGCACCTTACGTCGCGTTCGGCGGTGTGACGGCTATAGCGGTGGAGAAGCGCGGTTTGTTTTTGAGTGTGCCGGGCTGGCACTTGCTTTGATCCTTGTTGTAAATTTCCAGTGAACATACTGGCCTCTTCGTGAGGGTTACCGCTGACGCGCGAACTCGATCAGTGCCTGCAAGGTGGGCGGCACATGGTGACGGCTGGAGTAGTAGAGAAAAAACCTGCCTGGCAGGGCTTTCCAGCCTTGCAGAATTTCCTGCAGATGGCCTTGAGCGATGGCGTCTCTAGCCATTTCTTCGTACACGTACGCGATTCCGGCGCCGTCCTTCGCGGCCTGTATCATCATTGCATCATCCTCCAGGATCAGCGGTCCGGTGACGGCCAGGCGCACGGGCTGCCCTTCAGCGAGGTACTCCCATTTGTACATTTTGCCGCTGGGAAAGCGCCTGCCGATGCAATGATGATCAAGCAGCCCATGCGGCGTTTCCGGCAAGCCGTGTCTCGCCAGATAACCAGGGGCGGCGACGGTGACAAACGCCTGGGGCGGTCCGAGGGGAACGGCGATCATGTCTCCAGCCAGGCTCTCACCAAAGCGCACGCCCGCGTCGAACCCTTTGGCGGTGATATCACTCAATCCATCGTCAACCACCAGCTCCACACTGATGCGCGGGTAAGCCGCTGTAAAGGGCGCGAGCATTGGCGCGACAACGAGCCGCGCAGCAGGTCGCGATACGTTCAGTCGCAAGGCACCCGTCGGAACCTGCTGTTTGAAGGCCAGTTCCTGCAAGACTTTGGCGACATCTCCCAGAGCTGGCACCAGTGTGGCAAGCAATTGGTGGCCCGCTTCGGTGGGCGTCACGCTTCGGGTGGTGCGGTTCAGGAGCCTGACGCCCAGCCTGCTCTCCAGTGAACGCATGGCATGGCTCAGCGCCGAGGCTGATACCCCACGCTCATCGGCTGCCTTACGAAAGCTCTGATGCCGAGCCACAGCAGCAAAGGCGTCCAGTTCAGAAAGATCGCAATGGGTTTTCATGAATGATATTCAGCAGCTCAAATACGATTGCCTATCTTATCTTCAGCAACACCTGAACGGATACTTTGCGCATCAATCACCGTGAGGTTTTCATGCAGAAGAATCGTTTGGGTACATCCGACTTGTTGATATCGCCCATCGGAATGGGCACGTGGGCCATCGCCGGACAAGGGTGGGAGTTCAGTTGGGGCGCGCAAGATGACGGCGACAGCCTCGCGGCGCTGGAATATGCGGTGGAGCGTGGCGTGAACTGGATAGACACGGCGGCGGTGTATGGACTCGGTCATGCCGAGACACTGACCGGCCAGCTGCTGCGTCAGGTCCCGGCTTCGCGTCGCCCGCTGGTGTTCACCAAAGGCAGCCTGGTGTGGGAACCAACGACCGGCAAGATCGCTCATTCGCTCGCCCCTGAGTCATTGATGACCGAAATCGAGAACAGTCTGCGTCGCTTGCAGGTTGAGCAGATCGATCTCTATCAGATTCATTGGCCAGCGTTCCCGGCTGACGGGAACAGCGAGGGTATCGAAGATGCGTTGGCCACCTTGGCCCAGGCAAAGGCACAAGGAAAAATCAGGGCAATCGGCGTTTCGAATTTCGACGTTGCGCAACTTGAGCGAGCCCGATCAGTAACGGAGATCGCGTCCCTTCAACCGCCGTACTCAGCGTTGATGCGCGATATCGAAGCTCAGATACTTCCTTATTGTGCGCAGTCTCAGACCGGAGTGATCGCCTACTCGACGTTACAGTCCGGCCTGCTTACAGGAAGCATGACCCGCCAGCGCATCGCACAGCTACCAGGCGACGACTGGCGAAAGTCGCGCAGTGCCGATTTTCAGGAACCACGGCTGAGCAAGAACCTGGCGTTGGTAGAAGTCATGGCCAATATCGGTGCCAGACATGGCGCCAGTGCGGCAGCAGTGGCCATCGCCTGGGTGCTGAGAGACCCGGTAGTCTGCGGGGCAATCGTAGGCGCACGCCGCCCCGAACAGGTGGATGGATTGCTCGATGCGACCAGGATCCGGCTCAGCAAGGCCGAACTGCAAGAGATAGCCCCCCATTTACCCGAGGGCATGGGCACCAACCTGCCAAACAGTGTGACCGGGGATCTTTGATCCTGGCCCTGGCGCTGAACTGGACAGTGCGCTCAAATTCCAGCGCACAGACCGGCCCTTTCGTCAGCAAGCTGACTCCCACAGGTTGATGACGTATGAAGTGCCTGCTCGAGCGAGCTTGCTCGCGCAGGCTGACGGGAAGACAAGACATGGTCTGAGCGTTTCAAGCCCGGTTTGCGCTGACCAGCAGATCAATCCGGAGCGAGACTTCCAGCGTGCAGGTTAAGTTCGCCCATTCAGTCGCTATACAGCGCCTGAGTTCGGCGCAGGCGCATGCGGCTGCCGTTGAGGTGCAGGTACATTGCTGCGCGCGCGGCGTCTACGTTGCCTTCGGCGATGGCGTTGTAGATTTGCCGGTGCTCGGCATTGATGCCCGCGAGGTAGGCGCTTCGGTCGCTCTGGCCGGTGTAAGCCGAATTCATGCGGGTACGTGGGATCAGCTTGGTGCCCAGGTGCTTCATGATATCGATGAGGTAGGCGTTGCCTGATGCCTTGGCGATTCGTAGATGAAACTGGAAATCGGCATTGATGGTAGTTCCGGATTTCTGCGGACCCTCAAGCAACGCGTCGAATGCACGCTTGAGTTCGAGCAGGGCCTCGGGACTGCGACGTTGCGCCGCCAGGCCTGCGGCTTCTACCTCAAGACTGAGGCGAAATTCAAGCAGGTTCAGGACATCTGACACGGTGGCAATGGTTGCCGGACCCACTGAAAAACCTTCGGGTGGTGGCATGTCGAGCACAAACGTACCTACGCCATGGCGGGTCTCGACCAGCCCCGCCGCCTGCATGCGTGACAGCGCGTCACGGACGACGGTGCGGCTCACACCTTCGGCTTCCATGATGTGAATTTCGGATGGCAGCTTCTCGCCACGCTGAAGCACGCCGTCACGCATGCGCTGGGCAAACCGGTCGACCAGTGTTTCAGCCAGGCGTCGATGATTCTTTTGTGAGGAAAGCGCGTTGTCCGACATTGCAGCCTCAGTTCTGTCCAATACGCGAGTATAGGCTGCGATACCGACACAAAACACGCCTTGACTGAGGTTATACTCAGCGCCCCGACACGGACTTGATTTCCCCGCCATGGAACAACCCGCATCTCCCAAAGGCCGCCGGTCGAGCCTGACTCAGCAACTGGTCGCCGAATTCTCGCGAAAGATACGTGAGGGCGAGATTCAAAGCGGCGAAAAGCTGCCTACCGAACAAGTGATCATCCGTGAAAACGGAGTCAGTCGCACCGTGGTACGTGAGGCAATGTCGCGGCTGCAGGCCGAAGGCCTGGTCGAAACCCGGCATGGCATCGGCACGTTTGTGGTCGATTCAACACACCCTGATGACGCCCGCCAGGACGAGCCATCCATCGGTTCGCCCGGTGACGCGGTGTCGATCATCGAGTTGCGCCTGAGTCTGGAGCCGGAAGCGGCTGCTCTGGCTGCGCATCGCCGTACCCCAGAGCAACTGAGTGCCATTCGTCAGGCCCTTGACGAGCTGCACCGCTGCGCTGGCGCGGGACGCGACACCTTGAACGCCGACTTCGAGTTCCATCGGCGCATTGCACTGTGTACCGCAAACAGTTTCTTCACTGACGCCATGAACCAACTGGGCAGCAGCATCCTGCCGCGGACCCGTAGCGGGTTCGGCAATATCGCGTCCATGCAGGTCGAAGACGATCCAGCTACCCAGCAGCGCGAGCAGGAGCAGATTTTCGAGGCCATCGCCCATCAGGACCGCGATGCGGCGCGAGCAGCAATGCGCCTGCATCTGATCAACAGCCTGCAGCGCCACCATGCAAAGCATTAGCCACCCAAACCCTTATCGTTTACCATGCCGCCCGTCGGTTTCCGAGAGGAACTAACAGGGAATTCGCAGGCGTCGCGAGAACGTGACCCAAACGAAACTGCCCCCGCAACTGTAGGCATCGAGCCTGCCCCATGACTGCCACTGGACACGCTCCGGGAAGGCCGGGGCCAGGCGATGACATGCCAGTCAGGAGACCTGCCGACCCGTTGCAGACCACTAACCGGCGGGGTGTCCGGGAAGGACATCCTGAGCGCGGCATACCTTTGCTGTGCCCTGCCCTCTATCGCGGCCGGGGTGTATTTTCCTGATATGCATTGCGCCTCGAACCCGTTCGAATGGAGATCGCATTTCATGTCGCTGCCCCGCCTTGCCGTTCTTGCTGCCTGCCTGAGCCTGCCCCATCTGGCATTGGCTGCGCCCACGCACTACCCCCTGACGATTGAAAACTGCGGCTATCCGCTGACATTTGCGCATGCGCCGCAAAAAGCCGTGACCATCGGTCAGTCCGGAACTGAAATGCTCTACGAGCTGGGCCTGGGCGACAAACTGGTGGGCACATCACTGTGGTTCAACGACGTGCTGCCGCGCTTCAAGGCCCAGAACGACAAGGTCGAGCGCCTGGCCGACAACGACCCAAGCTTTGAGGCCGTGATTGGCAAGCGCCCACAACTGGTAGCCGTTCAGTTGGAATGGATGGTCGGCAAACAGGGCGTGGTCGGCACTCGCGAACAGTTCCATGATCTGAAGATCCCGACCTACCTGATGCCTTCGGATTGCGAAGGCAAGGACAATCTGGTCGGCGCAGACGGTACCCGCCTCGAACCGTTCCGCATCGACACCATTTACAAAAGCATCGAGCAGCTGTCGCAGATCTTCGACGTGCAGGACCGGGGCGATGCGCTGGTCGCTGGCCTCAAGGCGCGATTGGCAGCCGCCATCGCCAATGTCAGCCAGAATCAGTCCAGGGATGTGTCTGCAGTGTTCTGGTTCTCCAGTTCGGACCTCGCGAGCGACCCTTATGTAGCAGGCCGCAAAGGCATACCGGACTTCATGCTCAACAGTCTGGGCATGCGCAACATCGTCAAGTCCGACGAAGAATGGCCAACCGTGGGTTGGGAAACCATCGCCAAGGCCAATCCGAGCATTCTGGTCATCGCGCGCATGGACCGTCGCCGCTTCCCGGCCGATGATTACCTGAAGAAAATCGAATTTCTCAAGGCGGACCCCGTCACCCGCAATATGGACGCGGTGAAGCACAACCGGATCGTGATTATCGACGCCGATGGCATGCAGGCCAGCCTGCGTCTGTTCAGCGGTATCGAAGAACTCGCCAACGCCGCCAATCGCTTCAACGCCGCGCAGTGAAAAGTTCGGTAGCGCTGGGCCATGCGCTCTGGGTCTCGGTAGTACTGGTGCTGGCGGTGATCGCTGGTGCCGCCATTGGCGAGACTTCGATCAGCATGGAGGTGGTGTTTCAGGTCCTCGCCAACAAACTGTGGGCCGCGGGCTACGTGCTTGACCCCATCGATGAAGGCATCGTCTGGAACTACCGATTGACCCGCGCGATTGTGGCCGCCGCCTGCGGGGCCGGGCTGACCATCAGCGGCGTGGTGTTGCAGTCGCTGTTGCGCAACCCGCTGGCCGATCCCTACCTGCTGGGCATCTCCGCGGGGGCATCGACCGGCGCGGTGCTGGTGGCGATCATGGGCTTTGGTGCCGGTGCCATCTCCATGTCGGCGGGCGCTTTCACCGGTGCTCTGATGGCGTTTTCACTGGTTGCCCTGCTCGCCCATTCTTCGCGTGGCACCACGGCAGCCGGGCAGATCATTCTGGCGGGCATCGCCGGTTCGCAGCTGTTCAACGCCCTGACCTCGTTCCTGATCACCAAGTCCGCCAGCTCCGAGCAGGCGCGCGGCATCATGTTCTGGCTACTGGGCAACCTCAGCGGCGTGCGTTGGCATTCAGTCTGGCTGGCGGTCCCAGTGGTACTGGTCGGCCTGCTGGTGTGCCTGTGGCATCGACGCGCGCTGGATGCCTTTACTTTCGGCAGCGACTCGGCGGCCTCGCTGGGGATTGCAGTGCGACGGGTGCAGATCATCTTGATCGCCACGGCAGCGCTGGTCACCGCCGTGATGGTCTCGCTGGTGGGTTCGATCGGCTTTGTCGGGCTGGTCATTCCGCACGCCGTACGGATGCTGGTGGGCGTGCGCCACACTCGACTGCTGCCTCTGAGTGCGCTGAGCGGCGCACTGTTTCTGATTGCTGCCGACGTGCTTTCACGGACGTTGATCAAGGGTCAGGCGCTGCCGATCGGGGTGATTACGGCGCTGATCGGCGCGCCGGTTTTCGCGCTGATTCTCATCCGGGGGAACCGCAGTCGATGAACGCCGTCTCGTCTGCTGTCAACGCCCCGACACTCAGTTGCACAGGACTCGGCTATGCGGTCAGAGGTGCAACCCTTCTGCGCGACGTCGAGCTGTGCATCGCGCCGGGTGAAACGCTGGCCGTCGTCGGTCCCAACGGTTCAGGCAAATCCACCCTGCTCAAGCTGCTCTCGGGTATTCAGAAGCCTGCCAGTGGCAACGTCATGCTCGGCGAGCGCGCGCTGACGCAGATGAGCCGCCGCGACATTGCTCGCGTGCTCGCAGTGGTCGAGCAACAGGCCGAGACCAGCGATGCAGTCACCGTACTCGGCGCGGTCGAATTGGGCAGAACACCCTGGCTGTCAGCGCTGGCGCCATGGAGCGAGGCCGACGACACGATAGTTCGACAAGCGCTGCGTGACGTCGACATGTTGCACCTGCTCAACCGCGCATGGCATACGCTGTCGGGTGGCGAGCGACAACGCGTGCACATCGCCAGAGCGCTGGCGCAACGACCGGGCATTCTGCTGCTGGACGAACCCACCAACCATCTGGACATCCAGCATCAGTTGACGATTCTCGGGCTGGTAAAGGCGCTGCCGGTGACCACGGTCATTGCCCTTCACGACCTGAATCAGGCACTGGACTGCGACAGGGTCGCGGTGATGGAGAAAGGCCGCATGGTGGCACTGGGTGCGCCGGGCGATGTGCTGACGCCTGAGCGGCTGCTCGAAACGTTCGGCGTGATCGGCCACTGGCTGACGGACCCTCTCGACGGCACCCGTTTTCTGCGCTTGCGCCAACACCTGAAATAGCACCGACAGTCAGTAATTGTGCCCGGCGCGCTCAGCAAAGGTGCGCCGCGCGGCCAGTGACACTACAATGCGCGCTTTGCCCGCGTCGGATCTCGTTGCCATGTCCTTACCCAAACACCATCTGGAACTGCTCAGCCCTGCCCGGGATGTCAGCATCGCCCGTGAAGCCATTCTGCATGGCGCCGACGCGGTGTACATCGGCGGGCCCAGCTTTGGTGCCCGGCACAATGCCTGCAACGAGGTCAGCGACATCGCCGAGCTGGTGACATTCGCCCACCGCTACCATGCGCGAATCTTCACCACCATCAACACCATCCTGCATGACGACGAGCTGGAGCCAGCCCGAAAGCTGATTCATCAGCTCTACGACGCAGGCGTTGATGCGCTGATCGTCCAGGACCTCGGGGTCATGGAACTGGACATTCCGCCCATCGAACTGCACGCCAGCACGCAAACCGATATCCGCACGCTGGGGCGCGCCAAATTTCTCGATCAGGCCGGTTTTTCCCAGCTGGTACTGGCTCGTGAGCTGAATCTGCAAGAGATCCGCGAAATCGCAGATGCCACCGATGCGGCCATCGAGTTCTTCATTCACGGCGCGCTGTGCGTGGCGTTTTCCGGCCAATGCAATATCTCGCACGCCCAGAACGGTCGCAGCGCCAACCGTGGCGACTGTTCACAGGCGTGCCGTCTGCCTTACACGCTCAAAGACGATCAGGGCCGCGTTGTTGCGTTCGAAAAGCACCTGTTGTCGATGAAGGACAACAATCAGAGCGCCAACCTGCGCGCGCTGGTCGATGCTGGTGTGCGCTCGTTCAAGATCGAGGGCCGTTACAAGGACGCGAGTTATGTGAAAAACATCACCGCCTACTACCGCCAGCGTCTGGACGAGATCCTGGAAGACCGCACCGACCTTGCACCGGCTTCCAGCGGCCGTACAGCGCACTTCTTTGTACCGGACCCGGAAAAGACCTTTCACCGCGGCAGCACCGACTATTTCGTCAGCGACCGCAAGATCGACATCGGCGCGTTCGACACGCCGACCTTTACCGGCCTGGCAGTCGGTACGGTCGAGAAACTGGGCAAACGCGACCTGATCGCCGTTACTCACGAACCTCTGTCCAACGGCGACGGCCTCAATGTGCTGATCAAGCGCGAAGTAGTGGGTTTCCGCGCCAACATTGCCGAGCTCAAGGGCGAGTTCGAAGAAGACGGTCAGAAGCGCTGGCGCTATCGCGTCGAGCCCAACGAGATGCCCGCCGGTCTGTCTCGCCTGCGTCCTGACCATCCGCTCAACCGTAACCTGGACCACAACTGGCAACAGGCCCTGCTCAAGACTTCTGCAGAACGCCGTATCGGTATCCAGTGGCAAGTCTCCCTGCGCGAAGAACGTCTGGACCTGACCGCAACCAGCGAAGAAGGCGTGAGCGTTGACGTACACTTGGACGGACCGTTTGGAGCAGCCAACAAGCCCGAGCAGGCGCTGGATCAATTGCGCGACCTGTTGAGCCAACTGGGCACCACGCTCTATCACGCTCAGGACATCCGACTGGACGCGCCTCAGGCGTTTTTCGTACCCAACTCCCAGCTCAAGGCACTGCGCCGTGATGCTATCGAAGCGCTGACCGAGGCGCGTGTAAAAGTGCATCCTCAAGGCGGTCGCAAGGCTGAGACCACCCCGCCACCGGTCTACCCGGATTCGCATCTGTCATTTTTGGCCAACGTCTACAACCAGAAGGCACGAGACTTCTATCATCGCCATGGCGTAAAGCTGATCGATGCAGCCTACGAGGCCCATGAAGAAACCGGTGAAGTGCCGGTGATGATCACCAAGCACTGCCTGCGCTTCTCGTTCAACCTGTGCCCCAAGCAGGCAAAAGGTGTGACGGGCGTGCGCACCAAGGTCGCGCCGATGCAGCTGGTGCATGGCGATGAAGTGCTGACGCTGAAGTTTGATTGCAAGCCGTGCGAGATGCATGTGGTGGGCAAGATGAAGGGGCATATTCTCGACCTTCCGCTGCCTGGCAGCGCGGCGGCCAAATCAGTGGTTGGGCATATCACGCCGGAAGACCTGATGAAAACCGCACGCCAGCGCCCTTCGCGCTGAGTCCCCAATGGAGCAGGCCAGCCAGCCTGCTCCATTCCTGCAACGGCATTGCTCGTTCACGCCACCTTGAAACGACTGACCAGTTCCTGCTGATGCTCGGCCAGCCGTGCCAGTTCGAGGCTCGTCGAGGCAGTCTGCTCAGCTCCGGCGCTGACCTGGATCACCATGTCATTGATATCGGTGACATTACGATTGATGTCCTCGGCCACAGACGTCTGCTCTTCCGCTGCCGAGGCAATCTGCAGCGTGCGGTCACTGATGTTGGCCACACCCTCGGCAATCTCTGCCAGAAAGGTACCGGCACGCACAATATTGCGCGCACCCTCCTGAGCCTTGTCGAGCGTCTGCTGCATTGAAGTAGTGGCGCGATCAGCGCCGGTTTGCAGGTTGGTGATCATCTGCTGGATGTTGCCAGTGGATTCCTGAGTCTTCTGCGCAAGGGTGCGCACTTCCGAGGCAACCACGGCAAAACCGCGCCCATGATCCCCTGCCCTTGCTGCCTCGATGGCCGCGTTCAAGGCCAGCAGATTGGTCTGCTCGGCAATCCCGCGAATGACTTCCAGCACCGAAGAAATCGCGTCACTTTCGTGCTTGAGCTCAGCAATGATCCCGGAGGTCTGCTCTGCCTGACCCGAGAGCTCCTGAATCAGCACGATGGTGCTGTCAATTTCGGCTCGGCCTTCATGGGTACTTTGATTGACCTGCTGGGATGCCTGCGCAGCGTCAGTGGTGCTGCGCGCCACGTCCCGGACCGTTGCGCTCATTTCATTGATAGCGGTTGCTACCAGTTCGGTTCCCTGCCGCTGCTGTGCCAGGCTCTTGCTGGTTTGCAGGGTCACTGCCGAGCACTCTTCAGCCGCCGTGGCCACCTGAGCGGTTGCGCTGCCGATCTCCTGCATGATGTCCTTGATTTCATGCGCCATGGCATTGAGGTTGTCTGCGATCTGGCCGAACTCATCCTTACCCTGATACTCGGACCTGGCCGTCAGGTCTCGGCGTGACAGCGAAAGCAAAGTGCGATTCACATCACGACTGCGAAGTTGATGTTGCGAATGATCAGCCAGGACAACGTGAACACTGCCAATAAAGCGCCGATGACCGCGCCCAGGGTCACCCAAAGATTGCGGCTGGCATCATCGCGTGCCTGCGCCGCCAGGTTGCCGACGTCCTGACTGAGCGCGGTCTCGACTTCGCCCATCAGGTCGATGCGCCGGGTCGCGAACTCGAACCAGGCCTCGGGCTTGACCCCCAGCGCCTCACCCAGCGGTTTTTCGACTGCCAATCGTTGCAGCTTGCCGACTTCAAGCGCTGCAGCATCCTGTAACTTGCCGTCGAGCAGTTTCAGGAACGGTTCGGAAGCCTGACGGCGAAAACCGTCGGAGTAGGCAGAGAACTCGCCCAGATTGCGACTGAAGCGCGACAGCAGTGCGGCATCAAAACGATCCTGGGTGAACACGATGCCGAGAATGAAACGCTCACGCCCTGCCCGCTCTTTCATCTCGATGAACTGGTTGAGTGCCGCCAGGGCATGAATCAGTGGTACATCATTGACGCTGGCCTCAAGCACGTGGGTATAGCCAATCAACGTCTGGAGCATTTCGGTGTAACGCGCGCCAGACTCGGTACCGTTGATGGCCAACTGATCGACCTGTTCCCGCGTGGGTTTGAGGCGCTCAAGCGCACCCAGCACCTTGGCAATCTGCGGATTATTGGTTGCGGGTATGGCACGTACGGCGCTGGCGGACGCATCGCTGTCGGCGCGCATGGTCTGCAGCCTGTCGCGCATCGACTGTCCTTTGCTGCCGATGAACACGCCGCTGGCGCCTCGCTCGCGCTGCAGGGCCGTAATCAACTGGCTCAGTTTCTGTGCGTCGGCACTGGCCGTGACCGCGCCTTTCATGTCTTCCAGAGTCTTGTAGCTATCGACCACATACAGAGCCGCAAACCACAGGAAACCCAGCAAGGGGAACAGCAGAATCATCAGGAGTTTGAGCCGCAAAGGAGCGTTTCCAAGCATAATCCATCAAGCCTCTTTCATGACCGCTGCGCAATGGCGCAAGCGTATCGATGCGTCCGGCTCAGACTGAATCGACCATCCCGATTCTATTTGGCCATCACCCGCTTTAATGGCTATGCAGTTTTCTTGCCCAGACTATGCGACTGAATAGGCTTTGCGACGAACGCACTCCATATGCGTGGTTTGCCATACCGGGTCGTTCTCCACGTCGATGACGCAGAACCCTTGCTTCTCCCAGAAGCGGATTGCGCCGGGCAGAAAGGGATGCGTGTGCAGGTACAGCACTTCTACGCCCTCGGCGTCAGCATGTGCCCAAAGTGCCTCGCACAAGCGGCTGGCAAGCCCGTCGCCTCTGTACGATGGCAGTACATACAGCCGGACAATTTCGACTGTCCTGCGGCCTGCGTAGTCGAGTTGCGCAAAACGGTGGTCGTACGGCAGATAGCCAACGGCAGCGATGATCCGACCGTCGTGGCGGGCAATCAGAAACTTGCCGTCCTGACCCTCTATAAAGACGCGTTCAAAACCAGCCAGGTCGGCAGGAACAACAGCGGCGTCAAGCAGCGGGAATATCTCGGCCCTGGCAGACATGACAAACTCGACGGTCTGTTCGATTTCGCTGGGGAGCACTTCGGTAAAACGGATATTCATGGCGGCTTACCTGACTGGGGCCTGCAGATTAATACACTTGCTGCGCCGGCACGATGCCGTGCGGTTGACCTGTTCATGAACTGACGCACGGGTGTCGTTGACAGCAGAGCAGATGCACACCTTTACAGCGCCGCACCGTTCAGACGCACCAATTGAAAGCAGCGTGGCGAATCATCCCATTCGGGGTGCGGCAGTGCGCGTCAAGGCTGATACCCCTTGTAACACGCGGCCTGCGGCCAATCGAACCGATCCTCACCCTGACTGGCACAACCTCTGCATAGGTTCAATCAACCCCACCTTCAATGTGGTCGGGCCGCCCTGGTTGATCGACGTCGATCGCCAGTCTCGCTGAGACCACAGGGCTACCCAGGCGCATCCGGCAACGTGGCCAGATCGCGCCCATGAACACCCATAAGAGAACAGGCAAAGGCGCCTGGAACCGAAAGGTTCCGGGCGCTTTTTTTTTGCTTCAAAAAACCTGATTGGCCTCGGCCGGGACTTGCTATGAACACCACAGTCTTACCCCTCAACGATGTAAAAAACCTGATCGTCGTCGGCAATGGCATGGTCGGTCATCATTGCGTCGAGCAGTTGATCGCAGGCGGTGCGCTTGATCGCTATCGCATTCACGTGTTCGGTGAAGAAGCACAGCGTGCCTACGACCGCGTGCACTTGTCCGAATACTTCACCGGTCGCGATGCCGAGTCATTGGCAATGAGCGAAATGGCCTTGTACGAACAGGCAGGCCTGACACTGCACCTTGGCGTGCCGGTACTGGAGATCGACCGCGACCGTCGCGAGATCATCACCGCAGACGGCTGCTTCAGCTACGACAAATTGATTCTGGCCACTGGTTCATTCCCTTTCGTACCGCCCATCGAAGGCGCACAGGGCAATTCCCGCCTGGTCTACCGCACACTGGAAGACCTCGACAACATTCGTTTCGCAGCCTCCAAGGCCCGTCGCGGAGTGGTGGTTGGCGGCGGTCTGCTGGGGCTGGAAGCGGCCAACGCACTGAAGTCCCTCGGACTGGAAGCGCACGTGGTCGAATTTGCGTCACGCCTGATGCCAGTGCAGCTCGACGAGCTGGGAGGCGCGGCCTTGAAGGCCCGCATCGAAGCGCTGGGCGTCGGCGTGCATTTGTCCCGCGCCACGCAGTCGATCAGCGATGGCAAGCAATACCGTTATCGCATGAACTTCGCCAACGACGAATTCCTTGAAACCGACCTGATCGTCTTCTCTGCCGGTATTCGCCCGCAAGACGCGCTGGCCCGCCAGTGCGAGCTGGAACTGGGTCCACGAGGCGGCATTGCGATTGACGAACACTGCCGCACCAGTGATGCCGACATTTACGCCATCGGTGAATGCGCAGCCTGGAACGGCAGCGTGTTCGGTCTGGTCGCGCCTGGCTACCAAATGGCCCGAGGCGTTGCTGCGCAACTGTGTGACATAGACACCGAGTCATTCTTCGGCGCCGACATGTCCACCAAGCTCAAACTGCTGGGCGTGGACGTCGGTTCGATTGGCGACGCCCACGGCGCGCTGGCGGGTGCCGTCAGCTACCGGTACATCGACGAGGCCACTGCCAGCTACCGCCGCCTGGTGGTATCCGCCGACGGTAAACAGGTGCTGGGCGCGGTACTGGTCGGTGACAACAGCTATTACGACACGCTGCTGCAATACGCTCAAAATGGCATTACTCTGCCCGCTGATCCTGCGAGCCTGATCCTGCCTCGCGGTGAAGGCGCGCCAACGTTGGGCCCGGACGCGCTGCCCGCCACCGCGACCATCTGTTCATGCCACAACGTCAGCAAGGGTTCCATCTGCTCGGCCATCGACAACGGTTGCACTGACCTTGCGGGCATCAAGGCCTGCACCAAGGCCGCCACCGGCTGCGGCGGTTGCACGGCATTGCTCAAGCAAGTCTTCGAGCACGAATTGATCGCTCGTGGCGTCGCCGTCGACAAGAGCCTGTGCGAACACTTCGCCTACACTCGCCAGGAGCTGTATTCGATGGTACGCGTCGAAGGTATCGAAACCTTCGAAGAGCTGCTGGATCGTCACGGTAAAGGCGTCCACGGTTGCGACATCTGCAAACCGGCGGTGGGATCGATTCTGGCGTCGTGCTGGAACCGTCAGATCACTGAGCCTTCGCTGGTGCCGTTGCAGGACACCAACGACACGTTCATGGCCAACATGCAGAAGAACGGCACCTACTCGGTGGTACCGCGCATCCCAGGTGGCGAAATCACCCCGGACGGCCTGATTGCGATTGGCGCAGTGGCCAAGAAGTATGACCTCTACACCAAGATAACCGGCGGCCAGCGAATCGACCTGTTCGGCGCTCAACTGCACGAGTTGCCGGACATCTGGAGCGAGTTGATCGAGGCAGGCTTCGAAACCGGCCATGCCTACGGCAAATCGACCCGGACGGTAAAATCCTGCGTCGGCAGCACCTGGTGCCGTTACGGCGTGCAGGACAGCGTCGCCATGGCGTTGCGAATCGAAGACCGTTACAAGGGCCTGCGCTCCCCGCACAAACTCAAATTTGCCGTGTCCGGCTGCACCCGTGAATGCGCCGAAGCCCAGAGCAAGGACGTGGGTGTGATCGCTACCGAGAATGGCTGGAACCTGTACCTGTGCGGCAACGGCGGGATGCGCCCACGCCACGCAGAGCTGTTTGCCACCGACCTCGATGATGAAACGCTGATCCGCTACATCGACCGTTTCCTGATGCTCTACATCCGCACCGCTGACAAGCTGCAGCGCACCTCTGTCTGGCGCGAAACGCTGGAAGGCGGTCTCGATTACCTCAAAGCCGTCATCCTCGATGACAGCCTGGGTCTCGCCGCCGAGCTGGAAGCGCAGATGCAGCTGGTCGTGGATCGCTACGAATGCGAATGGGCCAACGCCCTCAAGGACCCGGAAAAACTCAAGCGCTTCCGTACCTTCGTCAACGACGGTCGTGGCGATCCGGACGTGCACTTCGTCAAGGAGCGTGCCCAGCGTCGCCCTGCCAAACCTGAAGAACTCACGCTTATCCCATTGTTCAAGGAGGTGGTCTGATGAATTCGTCCGACTCAGCAGTTGCGACTGACAACAACCAGGTTGCGCTTGACCTGCACTGGCAGGCCTTGTGTGGGCGTCAGGACCTGGTCGCCAATTCCGGCGTCGTGGCCTGGCTCGACGGCACGCAAGTGGCGCTGTTCTACCTGCCGGATTCAACTGACGGTGAAAAGCTCTATGCCATCAACAACCGGGACCCCAAGTCGGGTGCCAACGTGATCGGCCGTGGGCTGATCGGCCAGATCGGCGGCGAATGGGTGATTGCCTCGCCGCTGTACAAACAGCACTTCCGCCTGCAGGACGGCAGCTGCATCGAATATCCAGAGCAGCAGCTCGATGTGTGGCCAGTACGCTTCAATGGCCCAAGCGTGGAAATCGCTGTTTAAGCACGCACCACAACGCCTTCGCGGAACCTGACCGCGAGGGCGTTTTCCCGTACAGCCGGTTCACAGGCGGTTTTATCTGTATATCCATACAGATAAAACTTGCCATCAATCCCATCAAAGTCCATCCTTTCAGCCCTCACACCGGTTATTGAAGACGGTAGTCATGCGGCTGTTTCTTTGCGAAAAACCTTCCCAGGCGAAAGACATTGCGGCTGCGCTCGGCGCTACCCGACGTGGCGATGGCTGCTGGGTGGGCGCAAATGCCACCGTGACCTGGTGCATCGGTCATCTGCTGGAAACCGCACCGCCCGACGCCTACGACGCGCGCTACAAGCGTTGGGTACTGGAAGACCTGCCCATCGTGCCGGAAAAGTGGAAGATGCTGGTCAAGCCCAGAACCGCCAGCCAGTTCAAGGCGGTCAAACGCCTGCTGGGCGAAGCCAGGGAGCTGGTCATCGCCACCGACGCCGACCGTGAAGGCGAAATGATTGCCCGCGAGCTGGTCGAGCATTGCCGTTATCGCGGTCCGATTCAACGTCTGTGGCTGTCGGCGCTGGATGACGCCTCCATTCGCAAGGCGCTGGCAGCGCTCAAGCCCGGAGCCGAAACGTTCAGCCTGTACCATTCGGCGTTGGGAAGATCGCGCGCGGACTGGCTGATCGGCATGAACATGAGCCGCCTGTTCACCTTGCTCGGGCGTCAATCCGGTTATCAGGGCGTATTGCCGGTAGGCCGTGTGCAAACGCCAACCCTGCGCCTGGTGGTGGACCGTGATCGCAGCATTGCCAACTTCATCCCTGTCCCTTACTGGGCCATCGACGTCCGGTTGCTGCATGACAATCAGACATTCATCACTCAATGGCGGGCACCGTCTGATGCCTGTGACGACCAGGACCGCTGTCTCAACCAGTCGCTTGCGCAGCAGGCAGCCGAGGCGATGCGCAATGCGGGCAGTGCCCGGCTGATCAAGCTGCGCACCGAACGCATCCGTGAAGCAGCTCCGCTGCCCTTTGACCTGGGAACCCTGCAGGAAATCTGCTCGAAGAAACTCGGCCTTGGCGCGCAGGAGACCCTCGACATCGCCCAGGCGCTGTATGAAACCCACAAGGTCATCACCTACCCGCGCAGCGATTGCGGCTACCTGCCCAACAGCCAGCATGCCGAAGCGGCAAGCATCATCGCAGCACTGGGCAAGGCTGATCCCGGGTTGGGCGACTTGCTGCCATACCTCGATGCACAACGCCGTTCACGGGCCTGGAATGACGCAAAAGTCAGCGCGCACCACGGCATCATCCCCACTGCAGCGGCGCGCAATATCGAGCGCCTGACCGGCAAATACAAAGCGGTGTATACCCTGATCAGAGCGCGCTATCTGGCGCAGTTTCTACCCAACCATGAATATGATCGCACCCAGGCCGATTTTGACTGTGCGGGCCAGGCATTGCGTGCAGTGGGCAAGCAAATCGTCGAGCCGGGCTGGAAACGCGCCATGCCCGAGGCGCTGGCGCCGGCAAAGGGCCGTGAAGCGCCTGCGCCTCAGCCGCTGCCAGCCTTGCATCAGGGCTGCGAGTGCGCAGCTGCCGAGGTAGTCTTCAAGGACCTGTGGACCCAGCCGCCCAAGCCATTCACCGAGGGCGACCTGATCAAGGCCATGAAGAACGTCGCAAAACTGGTGGAAGACCCGCTGCTCAAGCAAAAGCTCAAGGACACCACCGGGATTGGCACCGAAGCCACCCGCGCCGGCATCATCCAGGGCCTGTTGGACCGGGGTTATCTGACCAAGCAAGGCAAGGCGCTGTGCGCCAGCGCTGCGGCATTCAGCCTGATCGACGCTGTACCACGCGCCATTGCCGACCCAGGCACAACCGCAATCTGGGAGCAGGCGCTGGACATGGTGCAGAGTGGCGAGATGAGCCTTGAAGAGTTCGTCGCCAAACAGGCTGCGTGGATGAGCAAACAGGTCAGTCGCTGTGTCGGCATGCGCATGAGTATCACCGGCCCGGCCGGCCCGGCAGGCGTCAAGCCGCCCTGGAAGAAAAAGCGCAAGACAACCAGACGCAGTGCGGCGTCCGGCGAAGCGGCAGGCGCTGACGCGAAAAAACCGCGCCGTGCCGCAAGGCCTGCCGCCAAGAGATAGCGCCCATCGTGCGACGCGCTTTCATAACGGCAGAATCAGATCAGCAATTGCACATTCAGGTGTACCAGCATGTCAGACCGCGAAATCATCGTCCCGCCCACTATGGCGCCCATCATGGACCGCGCAGGCTACGCACCTGCGGTCAGCGTGGGCGACACGCTTTATTGCTCCGGCCAGGTTGGCCGTACACGCGACATGGAAGTCATCCTAAACCCTAAGGCGCAGTTCATCGCCTGCTGGGAGAATCTGCGGACCGTGCTGGCCGAGGGTGGCTGCACGTTTGACGACATCGTCGACATGACCACCTATCACGTCTCGATGAGCGAACACATGCCTGTGTTTCGCGACGTCAAGAATCGGCTGTTCCCGCGTGGCCAATGCGCCTGGACCTGCATCGGGGTCGCCGAACTCGCGCATCCAGGCTTACTGCTGGAGATAAAATGCATCGCCGTGAAACGTCCGGCTGAAGCGCGTTGAACCGGCCTTGAGCAGCCTGCTCATTTCAGCTGTCCACCAAAACGGGTCTTCAACTGCTCCAGCATGGCGGTATCGGTGCGTTCAAAACGCAGCGGCGTGACTGAAACACCGCCATTCATGACGACATGGGTTTCGCTGCCGGGAGCATCCGCCAGGTCATGGCGATGTATGCTCAGCCAGAAATAGTCACGCTCGCGCATGTCGGTACGTGACGTCACCTCCAGAGCGTCGATCCGACCCGCTCCTTGTGTGGTGAACTGCATTGGCCCTGCTTCTGCCGCAGCAACGTCCGGAAAGTTGATGTTCAGACAACTGCCTTGCTCCCAGCCCGTGCCCCACACCTTGCGGATCACATCTGGCGCCAGTTGACGCGCGGTATCCCAGCGCACCGAGTCCCGGCGCGTGAGAGCCTGACTCAACGCAATCGATGGCACGCCCAATAGCAGCCCTGCCATGGCCGCGCCGACTGTACCGGAAAATACCGTTTCAACCCCCAGGTTGGCACCCTTGTTGATGCCAGACAGGATCAGTTGCGGCGGCTGCTTCATCAACTGCTTGAGGGCCATCGCAACACAATCAGCAGGTGTGCCGGAAACCGAATACTTGCGTTCGCCACGCGCCGTGACGCGCAACGGATGGTGAATGCTCAACGCATGCGAGATGCCGCTCTGATCATGATCAGGCGCGACGATCCACACCTCATCGGCCAATTCACGAGCGACGTCTTCAAGCGCCAGAAGCCCCGGCGCGTCGATGCCGTCATCATTGGTGATCAGAATTCGGGGAAGTTTTTGAAAGGACATGGGGGCTCCTGACATTTGAACCGCAGGGGAAAGAGAAACGTAAGCTGCACAGGCAATCCACTCAAGGAACTGGCGTCGGAATGTATTACCGCTCCGGCATACGGAGCGGTGTTCGCACCCTTTTCAAATCATGACCTGTGCTTGCACGTCATGTGTTTACGTGGGCAAGAAGCAGAGTTGAACGGTCTGGTCGAGGTTACAGGCTGGAACGCAATGGAATTTCATGCCGCGAGGATTCGGTCTGCGTATCGTCCAGCCCGACCATTTCGTCGTAGACAACGCTCTGGGTCAGGAACAACTTCACGTCGGGTACCGATGAGAGCACTTTGCGTGCCTCTTCAACGGATGCCACATGAAGAGGCTCACCATGTGAGTCATGCACGGGCAAAGACTTGCCGTCAAATTGCGCGTGCAGGACGTAGGAACCGCCTTCCATCGAGACCAGATTGAGTTCGCGAATCTCGCCAGCTTTCACACGACTGGCCAAATCTTGAATGTTCAAAGTCACACCTCCGTGGGCAGTCTGGGAATCAGTGCCTTACAGAAGTTGAGCGTCCGGGACGGCGAACGTTCCGTTGTGTTTATCGCAGCGGGCCTGCTTTGCATGCACAAACGTTCGGCAATGACCTGCCACTCGACAGATCACTTGGCCAACAGCTGCGCAGCGTCGAAGCCCATCCGCAGATTGCCCCAGTGGCGCCCCTCGAAGAAGAATGGAACATCAATCTCGGTCATGATTTCGCCGGTGTCGCGCAGATAGGTCTGCAACAGGAAACGCTGTTTGTTACCCGCTGCACGCAGGCCGACAGGGTCGGCAAACATCCGTTTGTTCCGGCACACCGGCAGATCGACTGCGCGGTCGCCCGTGGGAGGCCTGGATACCCAGCTGTTGTTGACTGGGCAATAGCCTTTGCTGTCGACGATGAACGACACCTTGCCACCGCGTGTGCCTTTGGTCAGCTTGTCGCACTCCTCCTGACAGATCTGGGCAAAGCGCTCGGTGTAAGTGGTCGTGTACTGTTTGGGGTCGGTACCCGGAATCAGTTTGTAGCTCTGATCAAACAGGTTGACGCCACTTTTGTGCAGTGCGCCAAGACGCTCCTGCAAAATGTCACGGCAATTGCTGGCCCGAGTGATTGCGGCGTCCAGCTCGCCATGCCCAAGTACAAAGCGCCCCAATAACGCCTGCACACGCTCTGCCACGCCTGAAAGGTCGCGAGTGGCAGTGGCGGAATGTTGCATGCGCTGGTCAATCGCCTGGCTGTCGGCATAAATCCGCGTGACGCGATCATTGATGCCGGTGTTGGTGTTCGCAAATTGCTGGATGTGCGAGGCAATGTCGGCCAGCTTGCCGTTGGTGGACTCGAAGTCACCGATCATGGTTTCGAAATGGCCGGAAGCGCGTTCGACCACCATCTGGGTTTCCCGCGCGCTCTGGCTGATCTGGGTCGTCTGTTGGTGCGTCGAGCTGACTTCTTGCAGCATCGCATCGATGTTTTGGGAGATATCGTCGGTGGCGCGGCTGACGTTCTGCGCCAGCGTACGTACCTCGTCGGCCACCACGGCAAAGCCGCGACCACTTTCCCCGGCGCGCGCTGCTTCAATGGCCGCGTTGAGCGCCAGCAGGTTGGTTTGCGAAGAGATCTGCTGAATCAACCCGACGATAGCCTTGATGCTCGATGAACGTTCATTCAAGCCTGCTACCAGCGCACCGAACTCGTTGAGACTGCTGGATATCTGGCTGATATTGCCGGTCACTTCCAGCAGCTCTGCGTAAGAGTCACGCGCCATGCTCAGGTTGTGCGCGGTGGTAATGGAAATACCCTGGGTCTGCTGGGATACGTCTTCGATACTGCCCACGGCCATGTTGCTTTGGTCCATGACTTCCTTGGAAAAACGCGCCTGATCGGTGGCGCTGTCGCTGGAGTCACTGATGTTCTTCAACGAACGTGCCGACTCGACTGCGATTTGCACGGTCAACGCCTGAATACTGCTGATGACTTCGCGCTGCTTGGCCAGAAAGCGGTTACAGGTGCTGGCCAACACGCGAATTTCGTCGTGGGTCAGCAGCGGCAGGTCCTTCGACAGATCGCCTTCGCCGTTGGCGATCTCTTCAAGCGCCCGGGTCATGAACATTACTGGTCGTACGATCAGGTGGCGGAAGTACCAGACCATGAAGCTGATCATGCACAGGGTGAACAGCGTGCTGATCAGAATGGCGTTGCTCAGCACGTCCAGCTTGCTCTGGACAGCGGCCAGCGCGACGCTTTCAAGCTGTGCGCCGCGCAGTTGCAACAGAATGTCGGCGCGAATGCTCAGGGCGAACCAATACAGCAGACCACTGACGACCACCAGTAGAAAAAGGCTTGAGAGCTTTTTGGTCAGGGTGTCAAAAAATTGCTTTTCGACCGACTCGTACAAGTCCTTTAACGTCTGCATGCCGCTGCTCCTGGGCGTGAAAGTTGTTCACTTGGTTAACGTCGATTAGTGCAAAAGCTTTAATCAGCGATGCAAAAACTGCGCGGCTCTCTCTTCGAACACCTGTAGGTCCTTCGAAGGGGGAGCCGCGCAGCGACCTTAAATTGACGTCAAGCTTTGGCGCGCAAGAATACTAGAGGTCAAGGCCTTTTGATATCAAAGAGTAAAGCGATCGACTGACTGCGAGAGCTGCCCTGCCAATGCCGACAATTCATCTGTAGTGGTGGCGGTCTGACCGATGACTCGGCTGTTACCTTCGGACATGTTCGCGATCATCTCCACCTGATGGGCAATCTCGTTACTGGCCAGGCTTTGCTCGCCAATGGTGCGCGTGATGTCGTTGACCAGTTGCGTGGTACTCAAGGTTGCATCGAGAATCTCGCGTATGGCGCGCTCGACCTCTGCCGTGACAGCCATGCCCTTGTCCACCTGAGCAACGCCAGCCTCCATGCTGGTCACCGCTTCGCGGGTGCTGTTCTGAATTCGGGCAACCATGCTGGCAATTTCCTGCGTGGAAGCGCTGGTGCGACCTGCCAGGCTGCGAACCTCATCGGCCACCACAGCAAAACCTCGGCCCTGTTCGCCCGCACGCGCGGCCTCAATGGCCGCGTTGAGCGCCAGCAGGTTGGTCTGGTCAGCAATCCCCTTGATTACCTGAATGATGTTGAAGATCCCTTCAGACTCTTTGTCCAGTGTGCGGATTACCTGCGCGGACTGCTGCGCAGAGCGGGCAATGCCGTCCATGTCACTTACTACCTGATGGATAACGCGACCGCCGTTCTGGGCAAGCTTCTCGGCCTGGTTGGCCATCTCCAGCGCCTGTTCGGCGTGACGAGTGATTTCTTCGATGCTCGCAGTCATTTCGCTCGCGGCGGCCGACATCGTGCCTGCTGCGGTACTTTGCTGCTGACTGCTGCTGGCAATGTCATGACAACCGCTGCTCAATTGCTGGCTCATGCCACTGACCCCATGAGCATTACCGCGCACGACCTCGATCATCCCGCGAAGATCGCGCTGCATGGTCGCCAGACTGCGAATCAACTGGCTGGCCTCATCACGCCCGACAGGCTCTTCGATACGCTCACCGAGGTTGCCATGAGCAATGCTGTCGGCAATACGGCTGGCGGTCTGCAAAGGTTTCATGATGCTTCGCGTCACCCAATGACCCTGACTGATCACCATCAACAACGCGATCACCAGCACCACGCCAAGTGTGACATTGGCACTGCGAATTGCCTCGCGGGTCCCCTCACCGCCGGCCTTGGCATTGCCTTCGATCAGCTCGCTCAGGCTGGACATCTGGTCTTCCAGCTTGGTGAAGGCGGTCGAGAATGTACCCAGTTCCTGCTGAGCACGGTCCGGGTTGTCCACTGCCAGGCCAACGATACGTTCGCCAGTGCTGATGTACGTGTCGAGACTGGGCTTGATCCGGTTCAGCTCAGCCTTGAGGGCGTCGTTGACGGGAAGACTGAGATTGTCGCCAAGGACCTTGCGAAAATGCTCCGCATGCTCTTTCAGCGAGGCCAGCACCTCTTCGCGTGAGGTGTCGCTTTTGCCCAGCCCCACCAGCATGGCTGACAGCACATCCGCGCGAAGCGCATCGTGCATCATGTCCGCCTCAAGATGGTTGCTCAGCGCAGCCATGCTGACTTCATTGTCCTGCATGGCGGCTTCCATCCGGGCGTTACCCAGGTAGTTGACCGCGCTGATGATCACGGCGGCGAGGACACTGGTACAGATCAGCAACAACAAACGTAGCTTTATCGACATCCTGAAGCCCCCTGCGGTCAATGGAATAACGCGAGCTGCGGATTACTGTGGTACCAAGCGTATCGACGCCCTTCGTCAGTTATTTGAATTCAAGAGCAATGCCTGACTGGCACGCGAACCGAAGTAAAGATCCGCGGACCGCAGGACTTCCGGCCGCACAAGCCCGATGCCCCGCTCCGGCCACGTCACTCGAACTGCTGGCGATTTTCCGGAGTGATCAGTTTGAACGGCACCCAAATCACAGGAGACGCCAGCGTTTCACCACGCGCCATCTGCAACGCCGCGTCCACGGCGCCGTTGGCCTGGCCAATCGCGTCCTGAAACACGCTGACAGCCATCTTGCCGTCGGCCATCAGTTTCAAGCCGTCCGGCGTGCCGTCGATGCCGCCCACAAGATAGCTCTGGGCGTTCTTGCCAGCCTTTTCGAGCCCCATGATTGCGCCAATGGCCATTTCATCGTTGTTCGCGGCAATAATGGAAAAGTCCACGCCCTGCTTGACCCAGTCGATCACGATGGTGGCAGCCTGGCTGCGCTCCCAGTTGCCGATCTTCTTCTGCACCACTTTCATGTCCGGGTACTTGGCCACCACTTTTTCCACGTCTTCGGTGCGCATCACCGATGACTTGTTGCTTGGGTCTCCCACCAGAATGACCACGTTGCCCTTGTAATTGGCGCGACGGGCGAGCTCTTCCATTTGCAGGGTGCCGGACTCAAGCTCGTCGGAGCCGACGAATGCGGTCTGCGCAGGCCACTTGGCAGGTTCAGGATTACGGTTGACGAACACCAGCGGGATTTTTGCTTCGTTGGCCAGCCGGATCATTTCCGGAGCGCTCTTGCCGTTGACCATGGCCACCACTATCGCGTCCACTCTGGAACTGACCAGATTGCGAAACTGGCGCATTTGCAGCTCCACATTATCCTGGCCGTTTTCCATGAAAATATCGGCGTCCAGCAGCGCAACCTGCTTCTCGACACCGTGGCGCAGAATGGTCTGGAAGTTGTCGTTGAACTTGGCCATGCCCACGCCAACCAGCGGCGTAGCGGCCTGGGCGATGCTGGCAACCAGCAGGCTGGCGCTCAGGGAAATCGATAACCATTGCTTCATGTTCTGACTCCCGGGCGTTAAACGCTGAAATGATGGAGCAGCTCGCGCTGATCTCGGGCCATTTTCGACAGCCCCTGACTGCTGCTGGCAGTCTGCTCGGCACCATCGGCCGCTTGCTGGGCAGAATCGTTGATGTGCGTGACCATACGGCTGGTTTCCTGCACCGTCGCACTTTGTTGCTCAGTGGCGGCCGCAATCTGGATGTTCATGTCGCGGATGGTGCCGACCGCCTCACCCATTTCCAGCAACAACTCGTCAGCGCCCGAGGCCAGCGTTACACAGTGGTTGGACTGGACCTGGCTTTCATTCATGACCTGCACCGCCGAATGAATCTTGCTCTGCATCTGGCCGATCATTTCCTGGATCTCGCTGGTCGATGTCTGGGTACGGCTGGCCAGCGAACGGACCTCGTCGGCCACGACGGCAAAGCCCCGCCCCTGCTCGCCGGCACGCGCAGCCTCGATCGCGGCATTGAGCGCCAGCAGGTTGGTCTGTTCGGCGATGGTGCGAATCGCATCGACGATGCCGTCGATGTTCTGTCCGTATTTCTGCAACTCGTCGGTCACGGCCGAGGCCTTGTTGACCTGCTCTGCCTGCTGACGAATATTGACGATGGTTTCAGCCACACGCTTCTGCACCTTGTCCGTCAGTTCGCTGGTGTTATCCACCGCGCTGCGCGTGTCCTGAGCCCGACGAGCAACCTCCTCCACGGTGCTCTCCATCTCGTTCATCGCCGAGGCCGCCGAGTGCAGGCGGTCTTTCTGCTCGTCCACCACCCGAGTGGTCTGTTCGCTGATCCGGGCGTTCTGGCTGGCGGTCTCCGCCAGCGTGTCGGCCGAGCCGATCAACTCGCGGAACGTTTGCTGCAACGACTGGGTGAATTCATTCAGATGGCCACCCAGCTCACCGAATTCATCCTTGCGGCTGACATCGAAACGCACACGCATGTCGCCGGTGGTCAGCGTCTTGAGCACCTCGCGGAACGCCGCCAGCGGACGACGCAGACTGAACGCAACCCAGGTACCGATCACCACTGCAGCCAGGACCGCAAGCACACAGGCGATCAACAACAGGCTGAGACTGGTGGCGATGGTTGAATCGGCGTCGGCCTTGGCTTCATTGGCCACTGCAAGGGACTGATTGCCAAACTCGCCGATCTTGTCCAGGGTCGCCTGAAGGCGGGCTTCCACGGCCTGACGCTGTTTGCTGACCTGGTCGGCGAGTGCCGCCTCCTGGCGATAAGCCTGATAGACCCCGTCACTGCCTGTCAGATCATTGAGCAGCCGGTTGACCATCACGCCGGCAATACGGCCAGCGCGCGGGTCAACTGCTGTCAATTCACGGGCACGTGTGTTGATCACCTCGTCTTGCAGATTGAGCACGCGCTGCAATGTCTGAATGTCGGGCGTGGCGGCATGCGCGGCCAGTCCCTCATAGGATTTACCGATTTCCAGCAGCAGCTTTTCGGCTGCGGCGACGTTCTCGGCGGCACCGGCATTGCGTTCGCGGGCAATGTAATCACGCAGGTAGCTGCTCAGTTGCACACCCTGGCTGTTGCTGTAGCCCTGCAAAATACGGGCTTGAAGGATCTGCAGCACATGCTGTCGATGGCTGGCGATCAACGTCTGCGCCTGTTCGGCATAGGCAGCACTGAGTTGCCGGTCCTGAGCCAGGTTGTCACGCAGCTCGGCGCGATCTCCGATGTAGGCGGGAATGCTGTCGAGCAGTTGATTGAAACGCGCCATGCTGTCATTGAACGGCTGCTTGCCGTCGTCAATCTGCTTGGGTTCAGTGCTCACGAGAACACCCAGCAACGCCTGGTTGGCGCGCAGAACATGCACATAAAGCTCACTTGCGGCCCGACTCAACGGCGCAGACTGGCCGGTGATAATGCTAAGGCGGTCGCTGATCGAGTGGGTACTCTGGTAGCTGATGCCTACCATGACGAGCAACACCACCACCAATACGGCAAACCCGCCGATCACTCGCTGAAGAATGGTCATGGCTGTCCTCTTTGTTTTTATTGTGCGCTGCCTGGTCCGCAGCTGCGGAGAAGGCAGCGCGGAATCGGTCGGAGCTCAAGAGAGAATGTCGGCGTGCACAGGCGCGACTTGAGGCGAAACAGGCATTATTTCGAGGTAATCGGTGATTGCCTGAAACCGTGTCAGGCAATTCCTTTTTGCAGCAATGGCTTAGCGGAAATGACGGGCGACGGCATCCGGTGCGCTGGGCACATCCATGTTGATCCGGCGCCAGGCCGCCTGGGCAAAGCTGTACACCGAAAACGCGATCAGGCCCAGGGCGACAATCAACAGCACCAGGCCGCCAGCGGGAAGACTCTGCAACCCATTGAGTGCGTCTTTCATCCCCGGCGGATGCATGGCCTGATAGCTTGAGCCGCTGACCGCCAACAGCACCGAGATCTCGATGAACGCTACGCCGCGGGCGATCAACCCGAAGCGCGAGACAGGACGCACGTAGCGCATGACATCCTCGTCGGCTTCAAAGTACTTTTCGAACGACGCCTTGTAGCCTTTGATGATGTGCACGATACCCAGCGCCAGCGGCACCAGTGCGACGACATACACCAGCAGATTGGAGTGATCCCAGGAGAGGATGCGCGACAGCAGGTCTTGCGTCTGACCGCCACCTGAACCGCCCGAGGTCTTGAGGCCGCTGACCAGCAGGCCCAGCGCGAAGAAGGCCAGTGCGCCATAGGTGAAGCCACCCACCAGCAGACCGCCGCGGATAATCAAACCCTTGGGCGTGCTGCCGTGATGGTCGACATCACGGGTTGCCTGCAGCACACGCCAGGCGGCAAACGCCAGCAGCCCGACCACCACCAGCCCCACCAGCACGCTGCCGAAGGGCTGACTCAACAATGCCTCAAGGCTGCTGTGGCTGTCGGTGGGCTGCGAAGAGCCCTGCGCCGCCAATACGGCGAACAGACCGATGATGAGATAAACAACTCCACGGGCGGCATAACCACCTCGTGCCAACAAAACAAGGCCGCGTTGTGCCGACATAAAAAGGTATTCCTTGAAAGTAGTGCATGAGCAGACCCGCCATATCCCTGGGGGTTCGACCGGATTGACGGTACGCAGCGAAGCGTGTGCCTGCGTACCGCAAACGGAGATGTCAGGCGAAGGTAGCGCCTCGGGCATTCACGAACACTGAATACAGCGAATGGCTGCTCGCCATGAACAAGCGGTTGCCTTCTCGTCCGCCGAAACAGATGTTGGCGCAGCGTTCCGGCAATGTGATATGGCCGATGGCTTTGCCTTGAAGATTGAAGATACGCACGCCGTCGAGCTTCTCCAGATCGGCTTTCGCGTCACCGTTGCCACCCCAGCCACACCACAGGTTGCCACCTTCATCGCATTTGATGCCGTCGATAGCGGCGTACTCCAGACCTTCGATATGGTTGCGACGCGCACCCAGAGTCCCATCGTCGTTGACCGTGATGGCCCAGATGATCCCGTGCGGTTTGGCTCGTCCTTCGACCACGTACAGGGTTTTCTCGTCCGGTGAAAAGCACAGGCCATTAGGACCGTTCAGGTCGTCGATGACCCGACCGACCTTACCGTCCGCGGGATCGATCCGATACACGCCGAACGGTTGGGACTGAGGGACTTTGTGCCCTTCGTAATCGCTGTTGGCCTGGAACATCGGGTCGGTGAACCAGATCGAGCCATCGCGCTTGCAGACAATGTCGTTGGGCGAATTGAAAGGCTTGCCGTCGAAGCTGTCCGCCAGCACCGTGATGCGCCCGTTGTATTCCGTGCGGGTGACGCGGCGGCCTTCAGTTGTCGTGCTCGAGCCTTCGCACACCAGTAACCGACCCTGTCGATCACGGCACATGCCATTGGAAAAATTCGAATGCTCGCGGTAGACCGACAGTCTGCCGGTCACCTCGTCCCAGCGCATGATGCGGTTGTTGGGAATGTCGCTGACCAGCAGATAACGGCCGTCACCGATCCAGACCGGCCCTTCTGCCCAGCGCAGGCCCGTGGCGAGCTTCTCCACACTGGCGTTAAAGATGCGCAGGTCCTTGAAGCTGTCATCCAGCACACTGATCAGAGGGTCGGGGTAACGCTGAGTAAGCGGTTCGGCGAAAGAAAAACGTGGCAGCGCGCCAATGGCTGCAACCGTCGCGGACACCGCGAAGGACTTTTTCAGAAACCCTCTGCGCCCCTGATCACTCAATGTGTCTGACTGCGAAAAATCCATGGTGCATCTCCATTGCTTGTTGTTGGAAGAGATTGTCGGGGCAAGCGTCCCACCGCTGTCCCGGGTTTTCAGACAGCACCAACCCGGCTTGAGTGCGGCCGGCACATGACAATCCGCCACTCAGGCTGGGGCTCGGGACGAGTTTGCGGTATCGTGCGCGGCTCCCTGCAACAGTCTATCCAAGGACTCATCCATGCCTTCAGGCAAGCGCGAACAGGCTCGAATCGAAAGGCGTCTGATCGCAGCGCTGACCCGGGCGTGCGAAACAGCCAAGTCCGAAATAGTTGGCTTCTGCTGGCTGACCCACGAGGTCGATTACGCCAGGTTCGCCGACAGTCTGCAGATCATCTGGGTGTTCGACACACAGGCCAGCAAGGATCAGGCAATGGCCGGCGGACAGGATCAACGCATGGTCCAACTGACCGCCCAAGCGCTGGAAGATGCAGGCCTGGAGGTGGCGCAGATCGCCGGCTGCGTGTATTTCGACAGTGAAGAGCAGTGCCAGCGTGACCATGACGGCAACTGGCAAAAGCGCATCCTGCGCACCTACGTCAAGCGAGGCTGAGGCATGGCAAAAGACATCGAAAACCCCTGCATTTCAGTGTGCCAACTCAGCGGCGATCTGTGCGTGAGTTGCGGCCGCACCAAGGACGACATCCGCAAATGGAAACGAATGAAACGTCCCGAAAAGATGGCGGCGGTACAGCGCGCAACGCAACGGATGAAAAGCCTGCAGAAAAAGACCGTCTGAGACGTAAATATATAGATGGCTGAGGGTGAAACTTCCTGAAACATAGTCGTGTCAGTATTTTCCGTGGCTCGCGGGGTTGGAGTCTGACGTATTACGGGAATAGTCTCCTTGGCCAGTCATGCAGATCGCCGCAATACACTGTCTCTGGACAGCTTGAACTTCTTCCTCGCGGACGTTCGCGATGGGCTCGGTCCCTACCTTGCTATCTATCTGCTGGCCGTCCACAAGTGGGACCCTGCCAGCATTGGCGTGGTGATGACGATTGCTGGCATTGCCGGCCTGCTGACCCAAACGCCAGCGGGCGCCCTGATCGACCGCACACTTTATAAACGCGGCATGATCGGCGCAGCCGCCCTGCTGGTGACGCTGAGCTGTCTGGTGTTGCCTTTCACCTCTTCGTTCACGCTGGTGGCTCTGACCCAGGCACTGAGCAGCGTCGCAGCCTCGGTGTTCGCACCCGCCATCGCGGCGATCTCGCTGGGCATCACTGGTCCTAAAGCCTTTACCCGACGTACAGGCCGCAACGAAACCTTCAACCACGCGGGTAACGCATGTGCGGCGCTGCTGGCGGGTGGGTTCGCGTACTTGTTTGGCCCGGTGGCGGTGTTTTACCTGATGGCCGCCATGGCCCTGGCGAGCATCGTCGCAATCAGCTTTGTATCCGCCAGCGCAATCGACCACGACGTCGCCAGGGGTTTTGACGCCAACCATGTGCATGATGACAATCATCCGTCCGGCTTCGCGGCCCTGCTGAGCAACAAACCGCTTCTGCTGTTTGGCATCTGTTGCGCGCTGTTCCATCTGGCCAACGCTGCGATGCTGCCGCTGGTCAGCCAGAAGCTCTCGCAGATCAATATGCAGATGGCGACGCCCTTGACGTCGGCCTGCATCGTGGCGGCGCAACTGGTCATGGTCCCCGCCGCGCTTCTGGTCGGCATGAAAGCCGATGTCTGGGGACGCAAACCGCTGTTGCTGGCGGGCTTTCTGATTCTGCCGATACGCGGCGTGCTGTATACGTTGTCTGATGACCCGTATTGGCTGGTTGCCGTACAAATGCTCGACGGCATCGGTGCCGGCCTGTTCGGCGCGCTGTTCCCGCTGATGGTCAAGGACCTGACTCAAGGTACCGGGCGCTTCAATGTGAGCCTCGGCGCGCTGTCGACCATGTTCGGTCTGGGTGCCGCACTCAGCAACAGCCTGGCTGGCTTCGTGGTACAGGCTGCAGGCTACAGCGCAGCATTCATGACCCTCGCGGGCGTGGCGGCGGCAGCATTTTGTCTGTTGTGGTTGGCAGTGCCGGAGACCCTGGTGGCCGATCAGCGCGAGATAGACAAAACCGGACCGGCGCTGACAACCTGAACCGGATCACCGCAGCGCTGTTTCGACCTGAGCGAGCGTAATGACCCGCACCTGCCACCCCTCTGCGTGGCAGGTCGCGATCACCAGGCCGTCGCCCGGCCCTTGCATGCCGCCCACCCAGCGGCCTGATGCGTCCCACAACCCGCTGCGCCCGGCACTGTCCCAGCCGCCAGTCGGTCCGCCATGGTTGGCCATCAGCACCGGCAGCCCATGGCGCCGGGCATGACGCTCAAGCAAGGCCGCGTCGTTTTCGTAACCCCCCGGCGAAATCAGCACACTGGCGGCGTACACCCAGACGCCCGCCTCTGCCATCCGCTGTACATGCTCGGGATGGCTGAAGTCGGCGCATACACACATGCCCAGCTGTCGATTGCCTAGTGGCACGAGACAATCGCCACTACCAGCCGTGAACACCTTGTCCTCGCCTGGATGCAGATACTGTTTGGCATAGGCGATGATTTCACCTTGCGCCGTGAACGTCAGCGCACCGATGTAAACCCTGCCCCCGGCACCCTTCAGCGGCATGCCCACGGTCGTGACCAGGCCCAGGTGGTTGGCCAGCGCGCGTACCGGTTCGAGGCGCTCATCATCCGCAGTCATCGCACACTCACCGGCGATATCCGGCTCGTAACCGGTCAACGACAGCTCGGGAAACATCACGTAGTTCGCCCCGGCGTCGGCCGCATGCTGCATGAAACGCAGGTGCCCGGCGAGGTTGTGTTCAATCATTCCGGGGGCAGAGCAAAACTGCGCAGCGGCAAGTGTGACAGGGGCCATGAGGTCGTCCATAGAGTGAAAGCGCGGGCAGACTTTACCTGCAGAACCTGTCAAACGCAGCAACTTCGGCTGTGCCGCCGACGCATCTGAAACACATTCGCCACGTACTAACGGGCCATTAATCAGCCACTAATGCGTCATACATAGTTACATATGTATCGAAGACTAACGTTGTACGACGTCCTATCTTGTCAATTAGTGAGTCATGTCTCAATACAATAACAATGGAGATCAACACATGCCCAGCACTCCCTCAGCCGAAGAAAAAGTGACGTCTGCAAACGAGCCCCGCCTCAAAAAACTGGCCAAGCTGCTCGGCCCCGGCATCATCGCTGTCTTGTCCTGGCTTGGCGCGGGAGACCTGATCACTTCGTCGGTCGCTGGCGCCAGTTACGGCTACGCGATGATGTGGGTGCTGGCGATTTCTCTACTGCTCAGATTCCTGATCGTCAACATCATTGCCCGCTTTCAGCTGTGCAACAACCAGGGCATGACGATCCTGCAGGGCTACGCGCAACTGCATCCGTTCTTCGCCTGGTTCATGCTCGCCTACGCGCTGCTGATGGGTCACCTGATCAACGCCTACATGATCAAGGGTGCCGGTGAATCGCTGGCGATGTTGCTGAACATCAATCAGCCATTGCTCTGCTCGGTCGCGGTGGTGATCGCTGTGTGGTTGTTGGTAGGACGCAATATCTACACGATGATCGAAGGTGTGATGAAAGTGCTGCTGGCGATCATGACCCTGGCCTTCCTGACCCTGGCAATCATGTCCGGGCCGGACGTTTCCGGCATCATCAAGGGCACCATTGGCTTCAGTATTCCGCCGGATGAAGGCGTCCATGGCGCGCTGCTGGTGGCGGTATCGGTGATCGGCGCGGTAGCCGGTTCCATCGCCAACTTCGTCCACCCGTATGTAATGCGCGAAAAAGGCTGGACTGGCCCGGAGCACAAGCGCATCCAGCGCAACGACCTGCTGTTTGCAGTGATCGTCGGCATCATCATCAACCTGGCAATCTGGGTGGTCGGTGTTGAAATTTTGCGCCCCAACGGTATTCAGGTGAACACGCTGGGTGACCTGGGCAAAGCACTGGAACTGTTCTTCGGGCCACTGGGCTGGTACATCTTCTTCATCGGGGTGTTTGCCACTCTGTTCGCCAGCATCTCGGGCAAGACCACGGCTTTCCCGATGCTGATCACCGACGCTTTCCAGCACATCCGCCCGAAACGCCGCGCCCGTTATGGCAAGGAGTTCCACCGCGACCCGATGCACAAATGGTTCATGCTGTTCATCCTGGTGACGCCGCTGATCTGGTCGCTGCCCGGCATGCCGGACTTCGTGACCCTGACCCTGGGCGTCAACGCGCTGAACATCGTGGGGCTGCCGATCATCTCGCTGGGCCTGTTGATCATGTCCAACCAGAAATCGCTGCTGGCCAAGGAATACCGCAACAACCTGTTCGAAAACATCGCGCTGACCTTCGCAACAGGGCTGGCATTGTGGGTGGCTTTCCAGCTGGGTACCGAACTGCTGGCATGACTGTGCAGGTGCTGGCCAACGCCGGAAAACTTGCAGCTGTGTTACGAACCGGAATGGCACATTGAAGTCTGATCAATGTGCCATTCCGGCACTTCACAGGAATCATGATGATGGCCGGTCCGTCTTCTTCATTGCAGTTCAGTTTCCAGCTTGCCGCGTTGCTGGCCGGCGCCATGACCTTGTCACAGGCGCAGGCGGCGGAAGTCAGCACGTACGCCGCAGATGGTCAGGACAAGCTTGCCACGACTCATTACGAAACCAATAACGTGTATTCGGTGCGCAGTTCAAACGTGTCACTGGCGGATCTGCAGCAGTTGCTGAACGACTCAAAACGCAACGCCGCAGAGCTGGCCAGCCTGAAAGAAACCGTCAATGCCCAGGCCCGCCTGATCGATGAACTCAAGCGAAGCTCGGGTTCTACCGCCAACAGCAGCGACCTGTCTGATATCAAACGTGATATCAGCGACACGAAAAACGACGTGAACTGGTTGAAAAGCACGGTCAACAGCCTCAACAGCCGAGTCAAGTAACGCCCTCCCATCCCCAACAACGCGAACGGCGTTCTGTCCGTTCGCGCTCTCGCAGCTTGCCGCTCATCCGCGCTAAAACCGACTGGCACCTGCCTCCCTCATGACGCGCCAACAGCTCACGCAGCCTGATACCCGGAAATGCCTGAATTTCTACGTATCCATATAGAAACAATTCTCATCAGTGATGTTATATTGTAACTACAACTATCAGGAAGTCTCACATGTCGTCTCGTAGAATCGTGTCCGTGGCAGGTTTCGCAATCGGGGTTTTGAGCAACACCGGCTTTGCAGAAGAACAACCCAAAGCCATTGAGCTGGAAAGTGTCAACGTCACCTCGGATTATTCGTATGAAACCGCCACCAGCCCGGTTCAGGGTTATCGGGCCACGCGTTCTGCGACGGCGACCAAGACTGACACGGCCATCAAGGACATCCCGCAATCGATCAGCGTGGTCCCTGCCTCGGTCCTCAAGGACCTGGGCAGCAACAATGTCGAGCGCGCATTCGACTATGCCGGGGGTGTGTCGAAGCAGAACAACTTCGGCGGGCTGACGCTGTTCGAGTACAGCATTCGCGGCTTCACCACCTCGGAATTCTACAAGGACGGCTTCAGCGCCAACCGCGGCTACCCTGCTACACCGGACGCGTCCAACATCGAACGTATCGAAGTACTCAAAGGCCCTGCCGCCAGCCTGTACGGCCGTGGCGACCCCGGCGGCACCGTCAATATCGTGACCAAAAAGCCTCAGCGTGAAGCCTTTACCACCTTGCAAACCAGCGCTGGCAGTTGGGACCGCTACCGCACTGCACTGGACGTCAACACGCCACTGGATGAAGCCGGCACGTTGCTGTCGCGGGTCAATCTTGCGGTCGAGGACAACAACAGCTTTCGCGACCACGTTGAAAGCAAACGCGTATTCGTCGCGCCCTCCATCAGTTGGCAACTGAACCCGGACACCAGCCTGCTGGTGGAAACCGAGTTTGTGCGCCAGAAGTCGACCTTCGACCGCGGCATCGTTGCGCCCAACAACAAGTGGAGCGGCGTATCGCGCTCGACGTTTCTGGGCGAGCCGGACGACACTATCGACAACGACAACAACATGATCCAGTTCGCGCTGGACCATCAGCTCAACGATGTCTGGTCGCTGCGTCTGGCCAGCCATTACAAGCAGGGCGAACTGTCCGGTTTTGCCAGTGAATCGCGCGCGTTGAACGCCGACGGACACACCGTCAATCGCCGCTATCGCGAACGAGACAACAACTGGCACGACAGCATCACTCAGCTGGAACTGCGTGGCCGTTTCGATGCGGTGGGCCTCGAGCATGAAGTGCTGATCGGCACCGAGTACGAGAACTACCGCAAAAACGAGCGGGTCACCACCATTGCGGGTACGCCTTACGCCATCGATATCTACAACCCGGTATATGGTCAGCCCAAACCAAACGGCGCCCGCTCAGGTACTGATTTTTATGAGCACGTCGAAAGCCGCGCGTTGAACCTGCAGGACCAGATTGTGTTTACCGACAAGTTGCGCGGCATGATTGGCGCCCGCTACGAGCATTTCGACCAGCAGATCGACGACTTCACCACCAACGCTACCTCTGGCCAGCGTCATGATGCGTTCACTCAGCGCGCAGGCCTGCTCTATCAACTCACGCCGCAAGTCGGTCTGTTCGCCAACGCCTCGACATCATTCAAGCCCAATAACGGCCTGGATGCGGCGGGCAAGACATTCGACCCGGAAGAAGGCGTCGGCTATGAAGCCGGGATCAAAAGCGAACTGTTCGATGACCGTTTGAGCACTACCCTCGCCGCTTTCCATATCGAGAAGGAAAATGTATTGGCGCTGGACACGGCCACCGACACCAATCGTGCCGTGGGCAAGGCCCGTAGCCAGGGTCTGGACCTGCAATTCACTGGGCAGCTCACCGATGCCGTTCGAGTCATCGGCGCCTTTGCCTATATCGATGCCGAAGTGACCAAGGGCGACCGCACCATCCCGGCCGGTAGCCGGATTCTGGGCGTGGCCAAACACAGCGGCAGCTTGCTGGGCGTGTACGAATTCCAGGAAGGCGTGCTGCGCGGCTCAGACGTTGGCGCGGCCTACACCTATGTGGGTGATCGCTCTGGCCAATCGGGCACGGATTTCGAGCTGCCGGCCTATCAGACCGTAGACCTGCTGGCGCATTACAAGGCCAGCGATAACGTCACGGTGGGCCTGAACCTCAACAACATTTTCGACGAAAAATACTACGAGCGCTCGTTCAGCAATTTCTGGGTAGCGCCGGGCGAACCGCGTAATCTCACGGTCAGCCTGACACTGAATCTCTGATCTTCACCTTCACCCGAACACTGATCACAACAACAAGGATGCATCATGCTTTCATCAAAACCTGTTCTGGCCCTTAGTCTGCTTGGCGCACTGTTCGCAGCCCAGGTCAGCGCGCATGGCCTGTGGACCGAGCAACGCCGTGGCAACATCGAAGTGGTTTACGGCCACGGCGCCGAAGACAACGCCTTCAAGGCTCAGAAAATCAGCGGTGCCTGGGCTTATGACGCTCACGGCAAGATGATTCCAGTGACCGTACAGCGCCTCGACGACCATGCGCGTCTGGTTCCGCTGAAGCCGCCCGCCGTCATGTCCGTTGCGCTGGACAACGGTATGTGGACGCGCAATGCCGACAAGAAGTGGATCAATGAAGGCCGCAGCAAGGTGCCTAACGGCACCGATTCTATTCACACCTTCAAATACAGTGTCGCGATCTACCAGGAAGGCGCAGAGCTGCCTTCGTTCGAGAAGCTCAACTTCGTCATCGTGCCGCAAGCTGATCCGTTGAAGGTAGGCGTTGGCAAAACGCTGGCGGTGCGGGTGCTGCTCGACGGTAAACCGGCTGCGGGCATCAAGCTGATCGGCGACTACCGCAGCGCGCCCGACGTGGTCAGTGCCGAAACGGATGCCCAGGGCCTGGCCAACGTGGTCGTGCGCAACGAAGGGTTGAATATCATTGCCGCCGAAGTGACGCTGCCGGTGAAGGACAACGCTGACATTGCCGAACGAGGCCTGTTTACCTCGCTGACGTTCGTGGGTGAAGAACACCACGATTGATGGGCGGCGATGAGATTCAAGGTTTATCTGAGCACAAAAAAATCGCCTGCTGATGCAGGCGATTTTCATTGTGCAGCGTGTTTCCAGGCTCAGAGATACTTGAGCCAGGTGATATCACGGCGACGCGCCTTGAGCGCCGCGAACCAGCGTACGGCCGGAAACAACACCACGGCGAGCACCGCTGCGGTCAGCCAGACACCCCACATGTAATCGAAACCGAAGTAGCTGCCCTGATTCTTGCCCCAGATCGCGACGGCGATGAGGTACAGAATCTTCAGCACGTAGAGGTGCAGCAGGTAGAAAAACATCGGCGCCGAGCCCAGTACTACCAGCGGCCGCAACCAGGACTTTTCCTGGCTGCGCTCGAACCAGATCAATGTCAGCAGACCAAGGCCCAGCGTCAGGCTGATGAACAGCAAAGACGGCGGGTATTTGGTGATATTGAGAAAGCTCATCGCTGTCTTCAGGCCCGTCTCGCCGACGCTCCACGGCTTTTCGCCGTAACCGTTGATCAAGCGCAGCACCACGAAACCCACCAACGCGCCCGCGCCACACATCCACAATCGGGTACGGCGCGTCGCGGCGTCGAAACCGGCGGCGAACCATGGGCCTGCGGCATAACCCAGAGCAATGATGCCGATCCACGGCAACAGCGGGTACGAGGTACGCAAACGCAATGTGTCTGAGACTTCGATCCAGCCGCGATCATGCAGGATCGCCCATGGGATGTGCATGGCCGACTCCACACCAAAATGCAGCGAGTCGAGCAGGTTGTGACCGGCGATGATCACCACGCCAATCACGACCAGCGCCCAGCGTGGCAGGAACACCATCAACGACAGCGCCACCATGCTCAGGCCGATGGCCCAGATCACCTGCAGGTAAATGACCGTCGGCGGAAACTGGAAGGTCCAGGCAAAGCTCACCAGGGTGAACTCGAGCGCAATCAGAAACAGGCCACGCTTGAGCAGAAACGCCGAAACGTCGCGCTTGCCGCTGTATTTTTCACCATACAGATAAGCCGAAAGTCCGGTCAGCAGCACGAACAGCGGTGCACAGACATGCGCCAGCAGGCGGCTGAAAAACAGCTCTGGCGCGGTGGTGGCAACGTCCATCGGGTCCAGAACCTGACGGTGCAGGAAGAAGGTTTCCCGCACGTGGTCCAGCAGCATGAAAAGAATGATCAGGCCGCGAAGAGCATCGATCGAGCGCAGCCGGGAAGCCGGCGCGCGGGGTTGATGAACAGCTGTTGTCATGGAAGTCAGGGTCCGTAGCGTTATCGAGGGTTAAAACTCGTTCTGAAGCGCCTTGTAGCCGCGCACCAGGTCAATGTTGGTATGGGCCACGTCTTCGGAAAACTCCGACGCAGAGATGCTCACTGGCGGGAATTGCGAAAGGTCGGTATTAGGCCCGATCCGGGTAGTGGACGGCACGTAAAAGTTTTCCGGCAGGTCGCGGCCGTCGACTACCGAGTTGTGGCGCACGACGCTGCCGTTACCTACCTGACAGTTGAACAGCACGCTGTTGAAGCCGATGAACACCCGGTCGCCGACCTGACATGGACCATGCACGATGGAACGGTGCGCGATGGAGGTGAACTCGCCAATCGTCACCGCCGCGCCGGACTTGGAATGGATGACCACGCCGTCCTGGATATTGGAATTGGCACCGATGACAATCGGCTCCATGTCGCCGCTCGCATCGACTTCGTCAGCGCGAATCACCGCGTAGGGCCCGACAAACACATTGTCCTTGATGATGACCTTGCCGCAGATGATCGCGGTTTTATCGATATAGGCAGATTCGGCAATCACCGGCAGGTGGCCAGACGGATTTTTACGGATCACGGTATTAACCTCAGGACAGGTAGTTGGAAGTCTGTGCGGCCGCATCGTGAGGATGCAGGCTTTCAAAGTGGCGCACGCTCACGCTGGATGCTGCATAGCGACCTTTCAGCATTTGCTGGATCTTGCGGGCCGCGTCTTCGACGTACATGAGGTTCTGGCCATTGAGCCGGGCGAATGCTTGCTCATCGGCGCGTTTGACGGCGGTCTGCACCGGTGTGCCCAGCGCCTCTTCAACGGCATCGATCAACACCATCAGCCCCAGTTCGCCCGCCTGCTCCGGTACACGCACCTGGACCGTCGCCAGGCTGCGCTGGCTGTGAGGAGTGGCGAAGGAGCCGTTTTCCCGCAACCAGATCGCGACCTGCATCGGGTCGACGAATGTCTGCCGGCCGAATCGTGCAGCGAACGCCTCCTCCAGCAATTGCCGCGACAGCGCTGCAGAGCATGGGCAGGTCGACGAGTAGGTGATACCCACCGAAACATCGAGGCACAGGCGGCCTGCCTGCCACGTGGCATTGAGCGTGACCGGGTAGGACTTCCATCCGCTGAGCCCTTCGGTTACAAGGGCCGGACGACGGCACAACAGATTGAACGCCATCTTGATTCGGGCCTGCGCCGAGCGACAATCCGCATGGCTTTCAACCATGGCTTCAAGTAATGCGGACAAGGTATCGGGGCTGAGCACCTGATGCTCGGCGAAACCGTCGAGCAAGCGGTACAGGCGTGACATATGGATGCCCTTGACGCTCGGATCAGCCAGATCGACCTGCAGATCCACGTAAGCATGTACCGGTGCCTTGCTATCCGGCTCGCCAAGCATTATCGGCACTTCAACGCCTTGCATACCGACCCAGTCGAGCGCGATCAGGGCCGAGGAAACTTCCGTCAGAGCAACATCAGGGAGGGGGCTGTTCATGTTCGTCGGTCGTCTCGATAGCGAACTTCGCCGCAGAGGCGAAGCTGATGTAAGCGGTTTACAGCGCCCGTGAACGCCACTGCAAATTTGTTACACTATAACATTATAATTCATCTGAGGATCAATCTGGATGCGTTGCCTGAAGCCAGGCGTGCATCAGGTTCTGGACAACGCCTCAATCACGAAGTCGCGGAACGCCGCGACCGCTGCTGGCAAGTTGCGCCCGGCCATGCTTTGCAGCTCGATGCGCCGCGCCTTCATGCCTTCGTCACTGATAGGCAGGGATATAAGCTGTTGCTCTTGAACACGCGTGGTCAGGGTCATTTCGCTGGACAGCGTGATGCCGCCCTCCTCACTGACAAATCGCAGCAGCGCGCCAATGTAATTGCTGGTCAGCACCGGATCGAACATCAGCCCCTGAACACCGCAACAGATGTCGAACAGCTGGCGCAGCGTCGTATCGGTGTTGGTCAGGGCAATGGCGTAGGGTTGCAGCTCTGCAAGCGATACCTCATCGCGCGCTGCCAATGGATGGTCGGGGCTTACCACCGCGCAGATCGCGCCGCTGTGAATGTGTTCGACCTTGATTTCGTTTTGCGGCGTGAGGCTGAACGTCATGCCAAGGTCTGCATCACCGGAACGCACCCGTTCGGTAGCGTGTGCGGGCGCGCAGACTTCCAGCGAGAAATGAATGCCCTGATAGATCCGCCGAAACCGGGCGATGCATTGCGGCAGAAAATCCAGGGCAAAACCCTCTGAACACGCCAGCCGTACGTGGCCGCGTTGCAGCCCTTGCAGTTCGGTGATCTCCAGCACCACCTGCTCGGCCTCCAGTTGCGACTTGCGCGCGTACGCGGCCAGACGTATGCCCGCTTCGCTCAGCATCATGCCGCGGGCCTGGCGTTCGAACAGCACCGCGTCCAGCTCGCGCTCAAGCTTGCCGATCTGCCGGCTGACCGCTGACGACGCGACATTGAGCCGGATTGATGCCTCGCTGATGGAGCCGCATCGCGCCACTTCAAGGAAGTAGCGCAAGGCCGTGGATTGCACGCCGTAAAGTTGCATTGCCGCTCCTGCGTTGCCTTTTAGGCAATGAAAGGTTCGAAATATTGTGCTTGCGGCATTGATACGCTTTGCCTAGAGTCGTGTCGAGGCCAAACATTCGATCAACAGAAAAACGGCCCTGCGTAACACCTCCTCTTCTCGCATTTGCGACCCACTGCCCTTTGATACAACCACTTCGCCTTGGAGACAACGGCATGGGCATCAAGGGTTTCGCTCGCAGCATCGCGCTGTTGGGCCTGTTCAGCAGCTGTTCCGCCTTCGCCGGCAAAGCCGACGACACACTGGTTTACGCCTCCGACAGCGAGCCGGAAAACATCAGTCCTTATCACAATGACCTGCGAGAAGGCGTGATTCTGGGTCGCCTGATCTGGGACAACCTGGTCTACCGCAACCCCGACAGCGGTCAGTACGAACCGATGCTGGCAACCAGCTGGAAGCAGGTCGATGACACGACCATCGATTTCCAGCTGCGTGAAGGCGTGAAGTTCCACAACGGCGACGCGTTCACCGCCGACGACGTGGTGTTCACGCTCAATTATGTGGTGTCGCCTGAGTCCAAGGTGGTCACGGTACAAAACGTCGACTGGATCAAGAGCGCCGAAAAACTCGGCGACTACAGCGTCCGCCTGCACTTGAAGAAGCCCTTCCCACCTGCGCTGGAGTACCTGTCCAACGCGGTGCCGATGTTCCCGAAAAAGTATTTCGAGCAAGTCGGCCTGGCGGGCTTCAGCCGCAAGCCTATTGGCACCGGCCCTTACAAAGTGACGGCCATCGCGGCGGGCGAAGGCGTGAAGCTGGACAAGAACGCCGATTACTTTCAGGGCAGCCCACAAGGCCAACCGAAGATTGGGCACATCAACTTTCGGGTCATCGCCGATGCGGAAACACGCCTGGCCGAGTTGATGACGGGTGGTATCGACTGGACCTGGCGTGTCGCCCCAGATCAGGCTGAAAACCTCAAGGCCATGCCAAATCTGGTGGTCACCAGCGGCGCCACCATGCGCATCGGCTTTCTGATCCTCGATGCACGCGGCACCTCCACCGCTGACTCGCCGATGAAGCACTTGAAGGTGCGTCAGGCAATCAACCATGCGATCAACCGTGAAGGTCTGGCCTCGCAACTGGTCGGTGGCGAGAGCAAGCCGCTGCAAGTGGCCTGTTACCCCGGCCAGTTCGGCTGCGATACCACGGCTGCCACGGTTTACAACTACGACCCGGCAAAAGCCAAGGCGCTGCTGGCTGAAGCGGGTTACCCGAACGGTTTCGAAACCGAGATATTCGCGTACCGCGACCGTGACTACGTGGAAGCCATCATCGGCAACCTGCGCGCTGTAGGCATCAACGCCAAATTGCGCTACCTGAAGTACGCCGCCTTGCGTGACCAGCAACGTGGCGGCAAGGTGCCGATGTCGTTCCAGGCCTGGGGTTCATTCTCGATCCTCGACACCTCGGCCTCTGCCGGGACCTGGTTCAAGGGCAACCCTGACGACAACATCAAGGACCCGCAAGTCCAGGGCTGGCTGCAGACCGCCGACAACGCACTGGACCCGCAAGTGCGCAAGGACAACTACCGCAAGGCATTGCAGCGCATCAGCGAACAGGCCTACTGGGCGCCGCTGTTCAACTACTCGATGAACTACGCCTACGTGTCGGACCTGAACTTCAAGCCCTACCCCGACGAGTTGCCGCGCTTCGTGCTGTCGAGCTGGAAGTAGAGCTGTGTGCATCACCCGGTGAGACCGACTGCCGGGCGCGCATAGCGTCTGGCACCGGGATCCTCCAGCCACTCCATGGACACAAGGTGACTTGCCATGTCTGGATTTCTCTTGCGCCGTCTGGCCATCGCTCTTTGCGTGGCGATTACCGTATCGGTGATCAGCTTCTCCCTTCTCCACCTGTCGGGTGACCTTGCAACCGCCATCGGCGGACCGGAAGCCACCAGCGAACAGATCGAACAGATTCGGGTCCAGTACGGCCTCAACAAGCCATTGGTCACGCAATACTTCGAGTGGCTGGGCGATGTGGTGCGCCTCGATCTGGGCGACTCGTTCTTCTTTCAGGAATCGGTCTACAACCTGATCGCTTCGCGCCTGTCGATTACCCTCGGACTCGGTGCCATGGCCTTGGGCATCGCGCTGCTGATTGCCATCCCGCTGGGCGTGCTGGCAGCGGTCAAGCGCGACACATGGATTGATCGGCTGGCGCTGAGTATCGCCGTGCTGGGCCAGGCCATGCCGAGTTTCTGGTTTGCGCTGATGCTGATCGTGGTGTTCTCGGTCACCCTGAAATGGCTGCCGGTATCGGGCAATTCGACCTGGGCGCATTTTGTCATGCCCGCGATTGCGCTGGGTTACTACGCCACCCCGGCAATCATGCGCCTGACCCGCGCCGGCATGCTCGACGTGCTCAATTCCGACTATATCCGCACCGCACGTGCCAAGGGCCTGCGACCGCACACGGTGCTGTTCAAACACGCGCTGCGTAATGCCCTGATTCCCGTGGTAGCGCTGGCGGCAGTGGAGTTCGGCTTCATGCTGGGCGGCTCGGTGGTCATCGAAACGGTGTTTTCGCTGCAAGGCATCGGTCAGTTGGCCTGGGACGCGATTGCCCGTGATGACTTTCCCGTGGTGCAGGCGGTGGTGCTGCTGATTGCGGTGATCTACATCGTCCTCACGCTGCTGGCAGACGTCCTCAACGCACTGCTCGACCCGCGCATCCGCGTGAAATAGGAGGCCCCATGAGCACAACTACCTCATCCTCGCTGGTCATCAACGATTACCAGCCACCGGCCAAAAGCGTCTGGCGCACGCTGCGCGCCAGCTTCGGCCACCGCGGTTTTGCCATAGGCGCCGTGCTGCTGATGGTCATCCTGTTCGCCGCGCTGTTCGCCCCCTGGCTTGCGCCCTACGACCCTTACACCCAGGATGTGATGCTGCGCATGAAACCTCCCGTGTGGATGGCCAACGGCACGTGGGAATACATGCTGGGCACCGACAAACTGGGCCGCGATTACCTCTCGCGACTGCTCTACGGTGCACGGATTTCGTTGTTCATCGGTTTTTCGGCAGCGCTGATCTCCGGCATCATCGGCACCATCATGGGCCTGCTGGCAGGCTATTTTGGCGGCAAGGTGGACGCGGTGATCAGCTACCTGATCACGACACGTCTGGCGATGCCCGTGGTGATGATTGCGCTGGCATCGGCCTCGTTGATCGGCGGTTCGCTGAAAGTGGTGATCATCTTGCTCGGCTGCCTGCTGTGGGACCGCTTTGCCGTGGTGGTCCGGGCTGCGGTGCAGCAGATTCGTGACGCGGAATACGTGGCGTCGGCGCAAGCACTGGGCTGTTCGACCCTGCGCATTCTGGCCAGCGAAATCCTGCCCAATCTGGTGGGCGCGCTGATTGTGGTCGCCACCCTGGAAATGGCCCACGCCATCCTGCTGGAGTCGGCGCTGTCGTTTCTGGGCGTCGGGGTGCAGCCACCCATTCCTTCGTGGGGGCTGATGATCGCCGAGGGCAAGCCCTACATGTTCTTTTCCCCTTGGGTCATCGCCATTCCCGGCGTCGCACTGATGGTACTGGTGCTCGGCATCAATCTGGTCGGTGACGGCCTGCGTGACCTGATCCTGCCCGACGGGCGCAACTGACAGAGGAGATCCGCACATGGCGCTATTGCATGTTGAAAACCTGCGTGTCGAGATCCCGCTGGGTCAGGACACGCTGCACGCGGTACGAGGCCTGGACTTTGCGGTCGAGCGTGGCGAGATGCTGTGCATCGTCGGCGAGTCCGGCTGTGGCAAATCCCTGACCTCGCTGGCGCTGATGGACCTGCTGCCGCGCAAGGCCCGACGCACCGCGACGCGGCTGAGCCTGGACGGCATCGACATGCTCACCCAGAGCGAACGGCAGATGTGTGACCTGCGCGGCAACCGGCTGGCAATGATTTTCCAGGAACCCATGACCTCGCTGAACCCGGCCTACAGCATTGGCGATCAGCTCTGCGAAGTGCTCACCCGACACCGCAAGGTGTCCCGCAAGGACGCCATGCTGCGGGCCGCGCAGATGCTCGAAAAAGTCGGCATCAGCAACGCTACCGAGCGCCTGCGTCAGTACCCGCATCAGTTGTCCGGCGGCCTGCGTCAGCGGGTGATCATTGCCATGGCGTTGATGTGCGAGCCGGACGTGATCATTGCCGACGAGCCAACCACCGCGCTGGACGTGACCATTCAGGCGCAGATCCTGCGCCTGATCCGCGACATCCAGAAGGAGTTCGGCCTCGCCGTGATCTTCATCACTCACGATTTGGGTCTGGTGGCGCGTATCGCCGACCGGGTCGCCGTGATGTACGCCGGGCAAATCGTCGAAACCGCGCCGGCGGTCGAGCTGTTCGAAAACCCGCAACACCCTTACACGCGTGGTCTGCTGGCGAGTATTCCGATCCCGGGACGCACCCAACCGGGCCAGCCACTGGGGTCGATTCCGGGGCTGGTGCCCAGCCTGGTGGGCGAGCAACACGGGTGCGCCTTTCGCAACCGCTGCCCGCAGGCCATTGCTGCGTGTGCGCAGGATGTTCCGCCCGTGGAAAGTACCGACCACATGACCCGCTGCCTGTTCGCGACGCCGACTTCCGGTCCCGCAGCCCACACGGCGCTGCGCCACGGAGGAGCACTGTCATGAGTGAAGCACTGAAAGCCCAGTCAACCAAAAAGGACATCGCGCTTGAGCTGTGCGACATACGCCGCGAGTTCACCATCAGCCGGGGCTTCTTCAAACCGGCCGCCACGCTCAAGGCGGTCGATGGCGTATCACTGCGTCTGATGCGCGGCGAAACACTCGGGCTGGTCGGCGAGTCCGGCTGCGGCAAAAGCACCCTGGCAAAAATGTTGCTGGGCTTGCTGGCGCCCAGCAGCGGCGATGTGCTGGTCAATGGCAAGCACTTGGCCGGAACCGACCGCAAGGAAATGGCGCGACGCATCCAGCCGATTTTCCAGGACCCGTATTCGTCACTCAACCCCCGCAAGACCCTGCGGGAAATCGTCACCCTGCCGCTGATCGTGCATGACATCGGCAGCAATGCCGAACGCCGCAAGCGCACCGAAGACATGATGGACGTGGTCGGTCTGCCCAAACGGGTCATCGACAGCTACCCCAGCCAGCTGTCCGGTGGTCAGCGTCAACGTGTGGCGATTGCCCGCGCACTGGTGATGCGTCCGGACGTGCTGATCTGTGACGAACCCACCTCGGCGCTGGACGTCTCGGTGCAGGCGCAGATTCTCAACCTGCTGCAAGACCTCAAGCAGGAGTTCGGCCTGACTTATCTGCTGATCAGCCACAACCTGGCAGTCATCGAACAACTCGCTGACCGGGTTGCGGTGATGTATCTGGGTCGGATCGTCGAAGAACGCAGCCGCGAATCGCTGTTCGCACGGCCCGGTCATCCTTACACCCAGGCACTGCTCGACTCGGTACTGACCCCGGACCCGCATCTGGGTATTCCTGACCTGGGTCTGCAGGGCACCTTTCCCAACCCGATGTCGCCGCCGTCAGGTTGCGCCTTTCACCCGCGCTGCCCCAGCTGCATGGCGGTGTGCAAGGACCAGTACCCGGCCAATGACAGCACCGAAGGCGGCACCGTCCGCTGCCATCTGCGCGACACCTCACAGACCCTGGAGTTGATCCCCTCATGAGTAGCCGTTCTCACGCCATCGACAACGCCGCTGAACAGTTCGACAACGGCGCGTTCTTCGCCCTGCTTGGCGAGAGCGTGGCGTATCCGACCCAGAGCCAGGAGGCCGAGAGCCTGCCGGAGCTTTACCGTTATCTGCATGAATTCATTACCCCGCATGTCGAGCGCCTGGGTTTCAGCGTCAAGGTCTATGACAACCCGGTCGCCGAACGCGGCCCGCTGCTGATCGCCACGCGCATTGAAGACCCCGCCCTGCCGACCCTGCTCAGTTATGGCCACGGTGATGTGGTGCGTGGCTACGACGCGCAGTGGCAGGAGGGCCTGTCGCCGTGGCAGGTGGTAGAGCGCGGTGAGCGCTGGTACGGCCGGGGCACGGCGGACAACAAGGGCCAGCACCTGATCAACCTGACCGCCCTTGAACAGACGCTCAAGGCCCGCGACGGCAAGCTGGGGTTCAACGTCAAGCTGCTGCTGGAAATGGGTGAAGAAGACGGCTCGCCCGGCCTGAGTGCATTTTGCCAGGCCCACGCCGAAGAGCTGGCAGCCGATATCTTTATCGCATCGGACGGCCCGCGTCTGGCTGCCGCGCGCCCGACCCTGTTTCTCGGCTCGCGCGGCGTGTTCAACTTCGAGCTGACGGTCAATCTGCGCGACGGCGCGCACCATTCCGGCAACTGGGGCGGGCTGCTTGCCAACCCCGGAATCATTCTGGCCAATGCCATCGCCAGCCTGGTCGATGAGCACGGTCGGGTAAAGGTTGCCGGGCTGATGCCCACGGCCATTCCCGACGCAGTGCGCAGCGCGCTGGCCGACATTGAAGTGGGCGGCGGGCCCGGCGACCCGGACATTGATCCGCACTGGGGCGAGCCAGGCCTTTCGCTCAGTGAAAAAGTCTTCGGCTGGAACACCCTGGATATTCTGGCGTTCAAGACCGGCAACCCCGACGCCCCGGTTCACGCGATCCCCGGCAAGGCCCATGCGCTGTGCCACATGCGGTTTGTGGTCGACAGCGATTACACGACCTTCATTCCCGCCGTACGTGCGCATCTGGACGCACACGGTTTTGCGCAGGTCGAGGTCAGGCAGACGCGCATGGACGTGATGCACGCCACTCGCCTTTCGCCCAACAGCCCGTGGGTCGGCTGGGCACTGGAATCGCTGGCCGCGACCACCGGCAAGAAGCCTGCATTGCTGCCCAACCTCGGCGGTTCGCTGCCCAACGACGTGTTCGCCGAAGTGCTCGGTTTGCCCACGGTCTGGGTGCCACACTCCTACCCCGCGTGTTCGCAGCATGCGCCCAACGAGCATCTGCTCGCCCCGGTGGTCAAAGAAAGCCTGCAGATCATGGCCGGTCTATTCTGGGACCTGGGCAGCGATGGCATCCGCCTGGCCCGCGAACACAACGCACAGGAGCGCACGCAGTGAATGACGCACAACAACACGCCACGCACTGGCTCGCAGGCCAGTTTGAGGCGATGGAATCTCTGCTGCAGCAGTTGGTCGATACCGACTCCAACAGTTACGACAAGGCCGGTGTCGATGCCGTGGGGGAGCTGTTGACCGCGCAACTGCGTGCCGACGGCATCCACGTCGAGCGCATGCCGGTCGAAGGCTTCGGCGACGTGCTGCTCGCCGAACTGCCCGGCGGCCCAGGCAAGCCGGTGTTGCTGCTGGGTCATCGAGACACGGTATTCCCCAAGGGCACCACTACCACGCGAGGCTACACCCGAGACGCTGAACGAGCCTATGGCCCCGGCGTCGCAGACATGAAAGGCGGGCTGGTGCTCAATTGCTTCGCCCTAAAGGCGCTGAAACGCGCCGGGCCGCTGCCGTTTCCCGTGCAGATTCTGTACACCGGCGACGAAGAAATCGGTTCCGCCAGCGCCCGCAGCCATATCGAAACCCATGCACGGGCGGCTCGCGCTGTGCTCAACCCGGAGCCGGGCCGGGCCAGCGGCAACGTGGTCAGCGCCCGCAAAGGCGGCGCCACGCTGATCATCGAAGTCAGCGGCCGCGCTGCGCATTCGGGGGTCAACCATGCCGACGGCGCCAGCGCTGTCCAGGCCCTGGCGCACAAGGTCATCAAGCTCCACGCCTTGACCGATTACGCCGCGGGCATCACCACCAACGTCGGGCTGATGTCGGGTGGCACCTCCAGCAATACCGTGGCCCAAAGCGCCACGGCAAAACTCGATGTGCGCTTTGTCGAGCTCAAACAATGGGACGCCATACTGCGCGCTATCCAGACCATCGTCGCCGAAGAAGAACTGCCCGGCACTTCAGCAAAACTGCTGGAAGCCACCACCTTTCTGCCGATGGAGGCGATGCACAGCGCCGATTTGCTGAACATCTATCAAGGTATCGCGACGGAACTGGGCTTCAAGGTCGAGGGCGAGTTTACCGGCGGTTGCGCCGACTCGGGCTTCACCGCCAGCCTTGGCATTCCGACCTTGTGCGGTCTGGGGCCTGTCGGCGGCAAGGTGCACACTGACAGCGAATACCTGGAACTCGATACTCTGGTTCCCAGAGGGCAGGCACTGGTAGCGACGATACTGGCATTGGCCGAGCGGCACGATTGACCGCCCTGTCCGTCTCAGGTTCGCAGCCCAACTGGCGCAGCGAAAACGCGCGAACTGCAAGCCATCTTCATGCACTTGATTGAGGAACATTTCATGGCCACATCGTCCGACCTGCCCGGCAAATCCGCCACTGAACTGCGCGCCCTGATCGGCAACCGGCAGCTTTCCCCTGTGGAGCTGCTGGAGGCGTGCATCACGCGCATCGAGGCACTCAATCCGAAGATCAACGCCTTTGCCGCGACCTGTTTCGAGCGAGCCCGCAAAGAGGCGGTACTGGCCGAGCAGGCCGTGATGCAGGGCAAACCGCTGGGCCTTTTGCACGGTCTCCCCATCGGCATCAAGGACCTGGAAGAAACCGCCGATGTGCTGACCACCTATGGCTCGCAGCTGTTTCGCGACAACGTGCCGAGCCAGGACAACCTGTTTGTCGAGCGCTTGCGCGGTGCCGGCGCCATCATGGTCGGCAAGACCAACGTGCCGGAACTCGGCGCGGGCGCCAACACACGCAACGTGGTGTGGGGCGCAACGGGAAATCCGTTCAACCCAACGCTCAATGCCGGGGGCTCCTCCGGCGGTTCGGCTGCGGCGCTTGCGGTTGACATGGTGCCATTGTGCAGTGGCTCGGACACCGGTGGCTCGCTGCGCATACCCGCAGCGCTGTGTGGCGTCGTCGGTTTGCGCCCTTCGCCGGGGCTGGTGCCAAGTGAGCGCAAAAAACTGGGCTGGACACCGCTCTCGGTGGTCGGGCCAATGGGCCGCAACGTGGCCGACACCCTGCTGCAACTGCGAGCCAGCGCTGGATTGGGGCAATCCGACCCGCTGAGCTACGCCGTGGCCAACGACGAGTTCGCGCCGCGCACGGTCGACCTCAGCACGTTGCGCGTCGGCTACAGCGAGGATTTCGGCGCCTGCGCAGTGGATGACCGGATCCGGGCGGTGTTCCGCGAAAAAATCAGCGGCTTGAAATCGCTGTTCAAGTCCTGCGAACCCATCGACCTGAACCTGGGCAGTGCCAACCGCACCTTCGACGTACTGCGCGCTGAGGCCTTCGTCGCCGGCTTGCAGGACGCCCATGACCGTGACCCGGATGCGCTGGGGCCCAACACCCGGGCCAACTTCGACATGGGTGCTGCCATGTCATTGCAGGATTGCGTCAAGGCCCACAGCGAGCAGAGCCGCATCTTCCGCAGTTTTCAGCGGCAGTTCGAACAGTACGACCTGATCCTCGCACCCACCACACCCGTTTCACCGTTCCCGTGGAGCGAGCTGTACCTGCGCGAGGTCAACGGTGTGCAGCTGGACAACTACTACCGCTGGCTGGCGCTCTGCTACACCATCACCCTGACCACCAACCCGGCGCTGTCGCTGCCATGCGGCACTGACCACAACGGCATGCCGTTCGGGCTGCAGATGATTGGCGGGTTCCGGGCTGACGCGAGACTGTTGGCCTGTGCCCACGCGCTGGAGCAGGCTACCGGTGCCGACCCTCGCCTGTCGCGCCCGCGCCCGGACCTGCAAACGCTGCTGAGCTCGGCGGTCGACCTGACGCACATCGTCACGCATCCGCCAATTTATGGTGGTTCGAACACCCCCAAGCCGGACATCGGCGCCATGTGAAAAGACAAGACAATACGCAGCTCGAGGCGTCGCGTCTGGATAGGTAAAGTGGCTGCGCTGGTTCATACTGCGCGGCCATGTCCTCAAGGAGCCAGAGCCCGTGGCCGTCTCGCAAGCCATTTTGCCCATCTTTTTGTTGGTCGTTCTGGGGTATGTGCTGGGCCGACGCAAGGCGCTCAGCGCCGACAGCACCAAAGCCCTGAGCAACCTGTCGTTCAAACTGTCTCTGCCAATGGTCCTGTTTACCGGCATGGTGCATGCCCCGCTGCATGACGGGCTGGACCTGCGCGTGCTGGCCGCCTATTTCGTTCCGGCGCTCATGGTGTTCCTGCTGGTCAACCTGATCATGCACAGGTACAGCGGGGGGCCGACACCCTTCGGCCTCACCGCCAGCTTTTCCAATAACGTCCTGATCGGCATCCCCATGGTTGCAGGACTGTTCGGCAATCCAGGGCTGGTGTTGCTGTTTACCGTAATCGCGGTTCACAGCCTGTTGCTGTTCAGCTTTCAGAGCCTGTACGACAGCCTGGCCGGTAACGCACCGTTCAACGTTCGCTCGTTGATCGCCAGCCTGGCGAACCCGCTGATTATCGGCCTGCTGTTGGGCGTGGCGGTGAACCTCTCTGGCCTGAACCTGCCGGACTGGGCCGATCACCTGACGACCTGGCTGGCGCAGGCCGCCCTGCCGTGCGCGTTGATTGTGCTGGGTTCCAACCTCTCCAGTTTCAAGCTGACACCCAGTGGGCAGGCATTGGGCATGACCTTCGGCAAACTGCTGCTGATGCCGTTTCTGGTGCTGCTGGCGTGCATCGTGCTGGGGATAGAGGGCATGCCACGTGCGGTGCTGGTGCTGATGGCCGCCGGCCCGTCCGGCGTCAATGTCCTTGGCTTTGCGCGCAGTACGCCGCACGTGCAGAAGACCAGCTCGGCCATCTGCCTGACCACCGTACTGTCGGCCGCGACCCTGCCATTGTGGATGTGGCTGGTCAGCCTGCTGGAAAACACCTGAGCGCTTGAATGTGCATCTGAACGGACGAGGGGCAGGCTCTCGGATGAGAACCTGCCCCTCTGACACACATCGGGTACAACCCTGAACTGACGCAGCCTTGCGTTTACTTCGGTAACGCGTAGGCAATCACGTAATCACCCCGATCAGGCGACTGACGCGCCCCGCCTGCGGTCAGCAGGATGTACTGACGGCCGGTTTTCGGCGACACGTAAGTCATCGGTCCGGACTGGCTGCCCACTGGCAGGCGAGCCTTCCAGATCTCGTTGCCATTGCCACTGTCGAAAGCGCGCAGGTAAAAGTCCTGAGTGCCTGCGAAGAACAACAGCCCTGACTGGGTAGACAACGAAGCGCCCAGCGTCGGCATGCCAATCGGAATCGGCAGGCCCATGCGGATGCCCATCGGGCCAGTGTCCTTCACGGTACCCACCGGCACCTGCCAGACCACTTTTCTGGTCTTCAGGTCGATCGCCGACAGGGTGCCGAATGGCGGCGCCTGGCATGGGATACCGACCGCCGACAGGAAACGCTGGCGCATGGCGCCGAACGGCGTGCCGGTCTGGGGCACGACACCCATTTCGATGCCGCTGGCACCGGCGCCGATCTTGTCACGCGGGATCATGTAATTGGCCAGGCCCAGACGCATGTCGTTGACGAACATGTAGCTGTTGGTCGGATCGACCGACACGCTGCCCCAGTTCATGCCACCCAGCGAACCGGGGAATTGCAACGCAGGGTCCAGACCCGGTGGCGTGTAGACGCCCTGATGACGCATGCCCTTGAACGCGATGCGGCACATCAACTGATCAAATGCCGTGGCGCCCCACATGTCGGACTCTTCGAGGGTCTGATTGCCAATGGACGGCATGTCGACCGAAAACGGTTGTGTGGCTGAATAACGCTCACCCGGCACATTACCCTGAGGCACAGGGCGCTCTTCGACGCGCGAGATCGGCACGCCGGTTTCACGGTTCAGCAGGAAGATCTCGCCCTGCTTGGTGACCTGCGCGAGTGCAGGCTGGGTGCCGCCCTTGCCGTCCGGGATGTCATACAGCAGCGGCTGTGCAGGAATGTCGAAGTCCCACAGGTCATGATGAGTCATCTGGAAGTTCCAGCGCACCTGACCCGTCTTCACATCGACGGCAACGACAGACGACGACCATTTGTCATCCATCTCGGTCCGCGTACCGCCAAAGAAGTCTGGCGTGGCGTTACCGGTGGGCAGGTAGATCAGGCCCAGCTTCTCGTCGTAGGACATGGCTGACCAGACGTTCGGCGTACCCCGCGTGTAGGTTTCGCCTGCCGGCGGCCGTTTGGTGGTGTTCGGATTACCCGGATCCCAGGCCCAAACCAGTTCGCCGCTGTGTACATCAAAGGCACGCACCACTCCCGGTGGCTCACCGGTGGAATAGTTGTCCGCAACACGGCCTCCGACCACCACAACGTTACCCGCCACCAGTGGCGTCGAGGTTTGCTGGTAGTAGCCTTCCTTGACTTCGCCCATGTCGGTCTTCAGGTCAACCACACCCTGATTGCCGAACTCCTGGCAGGCCTGGCCGGTCTCGGCATCCAGCGCGATCAGACGCGCATCGCCGGTCGGCAGGAAGATACGCCTGGCACACGCAGTCGGTGCTGGCTGCGCGGCGGCGTCGCTTGTCGGCGTGGCGAAGTAGCCGAGGCCACGGCAACGCTGCCAGTTCGGCGCCGTACCTTGCGGGTCGAACTTCCAGCGCTGGGTACCGGTGTCAGCGTCCAGCGCGAATACTTTGCCGTACGCGGTGCAGGTATAGACCGTGTCACCGATCTGTAGTGGCGTGTTCTGGTCTTCAGCGCCCGCGCCAGTGCTCTGCGGGATATCGCCGGTGTGGAAGGTCCAGGCGACCTGCAGTTTGTCAATGTTGCCCTTGTTGATCTGATCGAGCGCGGCAAACCGGTTGCCCGCCGGGGTATTGCCCCAGTGCGCCCAGTCCTTCTGCTCGGTGCCTGGCGCCACCGGTACGATAGTCGGTACATTGCTGGCACTGACTACATGGGTTGGCACGAACATGTAGCCGATGGTCGCCACCACGCCCACGCCCAGAAAGCCGGCCAGACCGTACGCGCCACGCCCGGACCGAGCGCCAGAAGCGCGGACCAGCGTCGGGTAGATCAACGCGACGACCAGTCCGATCACAGCGAAGGTCAGTACGCGTGACACCAATGGCCAGTAATGCAGGCCTGCATCCCACACCGCCCAAAGCGCGGTCAGGATCAATGCCGCGCCATACAGCAGCGCACCTTTGGGTTTACGTGCAGCGATCAGCACACCGCTGACCAACATCGCCAGCCCCATCAGCAGGAAGAAAAAGCTGCCGCCCAGCGTTACCAGGTAACCGCCACCGCCCGCCAGGCCGAGCCCGATCAGCGCGATCAGCACCCCGAGCCCAAGCAGAAGCACCCTGCTGCCCGCCCCTATCGATTGTCTGTTTGTCATGTCTGGAACCCGTCAGATTTTTTCAGCCGCGCAGAATGTACCAAACAGTTCATTCTGACAAATTGTCGCACCGTGTTTCTGCTCGGAGCAGCGACCTTGAGGAGCGTTCAACGCAACTTCACCAACGGTCCAGACAGCGAAGCGTCTGGCTCGGCAGTTTCAGGGCGATCAGCGAACAGAATTTCAAACAGGAGGTACGAACTTGCCGAGCAGGCAGCTGGGCAGACATTGCAAACGCGGGTAACTGGCGGTGCTCAAAGCACCATGTTTTCCCGACCGATCACTACGTTTGGCGGCAACGTGCACGGTTGCTCCAACAGCCAGGCGTCCAGCGTGTGCCCAATGTGGGTCAGCACAGCGCTCGACGGGCGCAGCTGTGCGATCGTTTCCAGCGCCAGCGGCAGGTCGTTATGGTTGCGTGGCGCCTGGGGTTGCGGCGGCATGGAGCAGTCCACAACCAATACGTCCAGCGAATCACCCTGCAAAAACTCGCGGGTTGCATCAGGCAGTCCTACCGTGTCGGTCAGGTAAGCGATGCGCCGCCCTGCGCTGCTCAGCAGATAGCCGAATGTAGGTCGTGAATGCTGGAGTGGCAACGCGGTGACCTGCAGCGAGCCCAGGCTGCGGGTTTCGAAGGCTGAAAAAGGCTGGCTGAAGTCCAGAATGCCGGGATGCTTGTAGAGGTCGGCAAGGCCCTCCGGGTCCGCAGGGCCATGTACCGGTATTATCAGGCCCTGGCCCCAGCGCAAGTGCAGCAGGCCCTGCGCGTGATCGGCGTGATAGTGCGTTTGCAGAATGCCGCTCAGGCTGTGTGGCGGGAAGCGCTCGGCAAGGTCAATCAGGCCACTGTCGATCAGCCAACGCTGGTCATCGCATTCGATCAAGGCGCTGCATGGCAGTCGCCTCAGTGCATGATCGGTCGACGCAGCCTGGCAAGCCGGGCACCGACAACCATAGACCGGAACCTGTCGCGCATCCCCGGTCCCCAGCAGGGTCAAGCGCACGCAGGGTGTTTCTTCAAATACAGCACCAGGGCTTCAACCGTCTGCTCCAGCGGCCCGGAGTTGTCCAGTGCGAAGACTCCGGGATGGGTAGCCAGCAGGTTGCCGGCAAACTGTTGATTGCGCTCCAGTCGTGCTTCGATCTCCGGCAGGCTTTCGCGATTTCGGGCCAGCAGCCGCTCACGCAATACGTCCTGATCGACAGTCAGCAGCACCGCCATCAGGTTTGGATAACGTCGTTGCGCCCTTTCCAGATGAGCTCGGGAGCCATTGATCAATACGTCATGGCCTTCAAGCAACCATTGGTCAATGACAATCGGAATGCCATAATGCAAACCGTTGGCCGCCCAGTTCAAGGCAAAGGCGCCGTTCTCGCGCATGTGCTCGAACTGCTCGACGTCCACCGCCTGCGCCGCTTCACCCACCGCTTCGGCGGAGCGCGTAATAACCCGCCGCACCACGCGACAATTACGCTGCGCCAGCGTTTCGCGGGCCGCGTCCATCAGGCTGTCCTTGCCTGAACCGGACGGCCCGATGAGATAGATCAACCTGCCTGCCATCAAAATACCCTCTTGCCTTGTCGCCAGACTTTATCGATAACCGGCAGGCTGCCATGAGTGCGCGCCTGAATCAGATCAGCGCGCAAGCCGACACGGATTTCACCACGATCAGCCAGCCCGGCCGCCAGGGCCGGGGTGCGGCTGATCATGTTCATCGCCTGTGGCAGTTCACATTCATTGTCCTGCTCGGCCAGCATGAACGCGGCCTGCAGCAGACTCGCCGGATAGTAGTCGCTGGAGAGAATATCCAGTAGGCCTTCTTTCGCCAGCGATGCTGCCGCCACGTTACCGGAGTGCGAGCCGCCGCGCACAATGTTTGGTGCGCCCATCAACACACTCATCCCCAATCGGCGACAACTCGACGCCGCTTCGAGGGTGGTCGGAAACTCGGCGATGTTCATGCCATAACCCGCTGACTCCTCGACATGTGCCAGGGTCGCGTCATCGTGACTGGCGATCGACAGCCCACGTGCCAGGCACAGTTCGACAATGGCGCGGCGGTAACGGTCGGCGTACTCCGTTGAGTTGGCCACCTGCTCGACAATGAACCGGTCCATTTCTGCGTGGCTCATATGGTACTTGCCCATGTAGTACTCGCGGTACTTGGACTCCAGCGCGAACTGCCGCTGGCCGGGCGCGTGGTCCATTACCGACACCAGTTGCACCAGCGGCTGCTCGATCAGATCACGAAATACGCTCAGGGTGTCAGGGTGGCTGACTTCACAGCGCAAGTGCAGTAAATGCTCGGCACGCGTCAGACCCGCCGCGTTGGCGACGGCAATGGCCTCAAGCATGGCGGGCAACTGCTGCATGCGTTTGCCCTTGGGGTTCACATCGCCAATCGACAGCGCATCGAACACGGTGGTGATACCGGCCGCGACGATCTGCGCATCATGGCTGATGACCGCAGACGTCGACGGCCAGTCAACGCCGGGCCGCGGCGACAAATGTTTTTCCAGATTATCGGTGTGCAGTTCGACCAGCCCCGGTAGCAGGTAATCGCCCTGCAAATCTTCAGCCTGACTCAACAGGCTGCGACCGGCATTGACCTCGACGATCATCCCGTCGCGCACCACCACCGTGCCCACAAATACCTGTTCGGCAGTGACCACGCGGGCGTTGGTGAATATCTGTTCAGTCAGCATTGCAGCAACTCCTTGGCGGTCAGGTCTGAGGGGGTCATGTCCAACTGGCGGCTGCCGACTGCTTCGCGAGCATCACGGTCATGGAAAATGCCGATCAGGGCGGCACCGGCCTGCTTGGCCTCGTCGATCAGTTCCAGCACGACCTGACGGTTGGCGTCATCCAGCGAAGCGGTCGGCTCGTCCAACAGCAACACCGGCCAGGGCACCATGAACGCCCGCGCGATATTGATGCGTTGCTGTTCGCCCCCGGAAAAGGTACTCGGCGCCAGTGGCCAGAGGCGTTGCGCGATGTTCAGCCGGGTCAGCAGCAACTGCGCGCGTGCCAGCGCCTGATCGCGAGGCCAGCCGCGTGCCAGCGCCGGCTCCATCACCACGTCCAGACTCGACACCCTTGGAATGACCCGCAGGAACTGGCTGACATAACCCAGCGTGCTGCGGCGCACTTCAAGCACCTGACGCGGTGTGGCACCAACCAGTTCGGTCCACTCGCCGTCGTGCTGCACACGGATGCTGCCCGCTGCCGGCAGGTAATTACCGTAGAGCGTGCGCAACAGCGTGCTTTTACCAGCCCCCGACGCGCCCGCCAGCACCAGGCATTCGCCGCTGCGAACCGAAAAATTCAGACCGCGCAGCACGTTGAGGACCACGCCGCTGTGCTGATGCAGCGTAAACGTTTTAGAGAGGTCACGGACCTCGATCAAGGGAGTCATCGGGCTCATCTCTGGTCGGTTCATGGCTGCAATACCGAGGACACCAGCAATTGGGAATATGGATGCTGCGGGTCATCGAGAATCTGATCGGTCAGGCCCGCCTCTACCACGTGCGAGCGGCGCATGACCATCAGGCGGTCAGCCAGCAGCCGCGCTACCGCAAGGTCATGGGTGACGATGACCACCGCCAGATCAAGTTCGCGCACCAGCCCGCGCAACAGGTCGAGCAATCGCGCCTGCACCGATACGTCGAGGCCACCGGTGGGCTCATCCATGAACACCAGCCGAGGACCAGACACCAGATTGCGGGCAATCTGAAGGCGTTGTTGCATGCCGCCGGAAAAGCTGCGCGGCAGGTCGTCTATGCGCAGCGGGTCGATCTCCACCTGACTCAGCCAGTCCAGCGCCGCGCCGCGCAGTTGCTGATAATTGCGTACACCCTGAGCCATCAGTCGCTCGCCGATATTGGCCCCTGCCGACACGCCCATGCGCAGCCCGTCGCGCGGGTTCTGTTCGACAAAGCCCCACTCGGTGCGCAACAGGGTACGCCGCCGGGCTTCGCTGGCGCTGTACAGGTCGAACCATTCACCGTCCTTGCCGCGATAATCGATACGGCCCCGATCGGGCGGGCAACGGCCGCTGAGCAGTGAAAGCAACGTAGACTTGCCTGAGCCGGACTCGCCGACAATGCCCAGGACCTCGCCGGGATACAGCTCGAAGCTGACGTCCTGGCAGCCTTTTTCCGGGCCATACAGCCGGGTCAGGCCCTGAACCTTGAGCAGTGGTTCGACTCGCTGCGCATGTGCATCGGGCACGGGGTTGACTGACAACGCGCTGATCATTGGCCGTTCTCCTGCTGGTTGACCCGTTGGGCGCAGTAATCGGTGTCGGAGCAAACGAAACGTTGGGTGCCGAGATCATCCAGGATCAGCTCATCGAGGTAGGAGTCATGGCTGCCACAGATTGCGCAGCAATGCTCCCAGCGTTGTACCTCGAATGGGTGATCTTCAAAATCCAGGCTCACCACGCGGGTGAAAGGCGGGACCGCGTAAAGGCGCTTTTCACGTCCCGCGCCGAACAGCATCAACGCAGGGCTCATGTGCAGTTTGGGGTTGTCGAATTTGGGGATCGGCGACGGGTCCATCACGTAGCGCTCGTCGACCATCACTGGGTAGGCATAACTGGTGGCGATATGGCCGAAGGTGGCAATGTCTTCGTAAAGCTTGACGTGCATGACGCCGTAATCATCCAGCGCATGCATGGTGCGGGTTTCGGTTTCCGACGGTTCGATGAAGCGCAGCGGCTCGGGAATCGGCACTTGATACACAAGAATCTGATCCGCATGCAGCGGCGTTTCCGGGATGCGGTGGCGGGTCTGGATCACAGTCGCCTCGGGCGTGCGTTCGGTGGTGGCGATGCCCGCCGTGCGCGCAAAGAAGCGTCGGATCGAGACCGCATTGGTGGTGTCATCAGCGCCCTGATCGATGACCTTGAGCACATCATCAGCGCCAAGAATCGCTGCGGTCAGCTGCATGCCGCCAGTGCCCCAGCCATAAGGCAGCGGCATTTCCCGCCCGCCGAACGGCACCTGATAACCGGGGATTGCCACAGCCTTGAGCAGGCCGCGGCGGATCATGCGTTTGGTCTGTTCATCCAGGTAAGCGAAGTTGTAGGCAGTGTCCCGCGCAAGCGGCTGTTCTGGGGCGTTCATTGCGTATTCTCCGGGGGCGCTGAAGGCTTGCGCAGCGTGCGGATCAGTCCCAGTTCGGACTGGAAATCCACGTAGTGCGGCAGCTTGAGGTGCGAGACAAAACCGGCGGCTTCAACGTTGTCGCAGTGCGCCAGCACGAACTCTTCCTGTTGTGCAGGCGACTGGATTTCCTCGTTGAATTCTTCAGCGCGCAACGACCGGTCAACCAACGCCATGCCCATGGCCTTGCGTTCTGCGTTGCCGAACGCCAGACCGTAGCCGCGAGTGAATTGCGGCGGCTCAGTGGCCGAGCCGACAAACTGATTGATCATCTCGCACTCGGTGATTTCGATGTCGCCGATCAAGATGGGGAAGCCCAGTTCTTCTGGCTCGATCCAGACCTCGACGTCGCCGATGCGAATCTCGCCAGCGAACGGATGGTTGCGGCCGTAACCGCGCTGGGTCGAATAGCCCAGCGCCAGCAGAAACCCCTCATCGCCGCGCGCCAGCGCCTGCAAGCGCTGAGCACGGCTGGCCGGGTACTCCAGGGGTTCACGAGTAATGTCGGCGACAGGTTCGCCGTCATCGACTTCGGGCTTGATCAGCCCTTCCTTGGCCAGCAGGCCGAGCACTCGCGGGCATGGCTCCAGTGTCGCGGCCGGGTTCACGGGCGGTCCTGAATGCTCGCCTTCAGCCAGCAAGGCAAAGTCCAGCAGGCGATGGGTGTAGTCGAACGTTGGCCCCAGCAACTGACCGCCCGGAACATCCTTGAATGTGGCAGACAGGCGGCGACTGAGGTGCATATCAGACGTCTCGATCGGCTGACTGGCGCAGAAACGCGTGAGGGTCGTGCGGTAGGCACGCAGCAGAAAGATCGCCTCTACCAAATCCCCGGCCGACTGCTTGATCGCCAGCGCGGCGAGTTGTTCGTCGTAGAGCGAACCCTCGGTCATGACCCGTGCGACGGCCAGCGGCAACTGCTGGCGGATCTGTTCAACGTCCAGTTCGGCAACCGCTGTGTCGCCACGGCGTTTGCGCGCCAGCAGGCGGTGTGCATTGTCGATGGCCTGTTCGCCACCCTTGACCGCGACGTACATCAGGCACACTCCTGCACGCGAGTGCTGCGCGGCAGGCCCAGTAGCTGGCTGCCGGCCAGGAAAAACACGTCCAGACCGCGCGGAAAATCGTTGCGCGCCTCACGCTCGGCCCAGAAACCGGCACCCAGCGGCAAGGCGACCCGGTGCTGATGTTCAATGCCGGGCCCGCTCCACGTGAACGCCGGGCCGCCCACCAGCCCAGACAGCTGAATCAACAATGTGCACGACTGATCCGGGTAACGGTCATTGCCCAGGTCGAAGCCGTCCAGGTCTTGCGCCACCGAGGCATCAAGCAGCGCAAAGCGGGCCTTGTGTCGGTCGCCGACTATCGGGCAACCGCAATGGAACGACAGGTTGGCGCGGATCGCCGCCGTATCGAACGCAGGAGCCAGCCAGACTGGCGTGTCCAGATCCAGCAACGCCAGGCACAGGGCATGGGTCGCACTGTCCAGCCCCGCCAACGCGGGCGGCTGGTGTGCGGTCTGCAGCACCTGGACGACGCCGGGCCCGGCCAGTGCTTTCAGGGCCGTCCGAAAACTGCGCTGGGCATCTAGGACAGGGTCAGCGAAGGCAGGTTGTAACAGGGCAGCATTCATCAGTCTTCTCCTCGAACCAGGGTAAAGAACTCAACTTTGGTGGCAGCGGTTTCAGCGTCCTTGCGCGCTTGGCGCAGCGCTTGAGCCTCGGCCAGCGGCTCGATCAGCTCGGCCAGCCACCAGGCTTGCTGCGTGCCTTGCAGATGGGCGTCGGCAAGAGCTGCCAGTTCGGCGTGTCGTTTGTCGCGCCCGGCCAGGTAGCTGTAACCGGTGCGCCCGTCGGCCAGACGCACCACGCACCGCGTCACGGTCATTTCACCCAGGTTGAACGCAGCACCGGTACCGCCCATGCGGCCGCGCACCAGGCTCATGCCGATTTCCGGGGCGCGGATCATCTGCGAGTCGATGTCGCGCAGGGCGGCTTCGTGACGACTCAACCGCTCGCGGCTCGGCTCATCGACATGAGCGCGGGCGAGCACGCCCATCCAGCGCTGTCGCGCCAGTGTTTCAGGATTTATTTGCATGGATAACCTCTGCATCAGATGGTCACTTGGTACTGGAATCGGTCGCTGCGGCTGGTGGACCAGGAAAGCTCCACCGGGTGCCCGGACCGGTCACACGAAACCGTCAGCACGGTCAGCGCGGGCATATGCCGGGGCATCAGCAACAGCCCCGCCTCTTCCCGGTTCGGCAGCCGTGCACCGATCAGGCTTTGTTTGCGCGTCAATGGCAGGTCACGCTCGGCGAGGTACTGGCGCAACGAACCGCCGTGGTAATCGGCCAACAGCGCGCGGTAATGGTCGCTGTAGCGATGGCGAATCAGGCTGACCGGCTGGCCGTCGAGCTTGCGCAAGGTCTGTAGCTCGACCACTGACATACGCTCGGTCAGGCCGAGATGCTCGATGTCCTCAGCGCCCGCCAGGCTTTCGCGACGCAGCAACAGGATGGCGTCGACGCCAATGCCCTGCGCCGACAGCGACTGGCTGTAAGCGCTGTCCGCCTGCATCGGATAGATCAGCGGACGCTCCAGCACCTGCGTGCCCTTACCCTGGCGGCGTAAAACACTGCCTTCGCGGACCAGTTCGTCCACGGCGCGGCGCAAGGTGTGACGGTTGACGCTGAAGCGCTCGGCAAGCTGAAACTCGGCGGGCAGGTAATCACCCGGTTGATAGGCCGCCAGCTCTGCGCGCAGTGTGTGCGCCAGCTCGCGGTACATCGGTTCGATTTGTCTAGACAACTGCATGGCTAAAAAAAGTGCCCTGCGGGACACCCCTCTCCGGTCAGATGAATTGCTTGCGCAAGCGCTGCGAGACAATGTCGATCACGCTGACGACGACGATGATTACCAGCAACACCGCGCTGGTCTGGACGAAGGCAAAAGCGCGGATGTTTTCCCAGAGGATCACGCCGATCCCCCCAGCACCGACCATCCCCACCACCGTTGCCGAGCGCACGTTGGACTCGAACCGATAGAGAGCGTAGGAGATCCACAGCGGCATCACCTGCGGAATCACGCCGTAGATCACTTCCTGCAAGGCGCTGGCACCGGTGGCACGTACGCCTTCGACGGGTCCCGGTTCAATGGCCTCGACAGCCTCGGCGAAGAGTTTGGCCAGCACCCCGGTGGTACTGATCCACAACGCCAGCACCCCGGCGAATGGCCCAAGACCGACCGCGACCACAAACAGCATGGCGAACACCATTTCGTTGATGGAGCGAAAGGCGTCCATGCAGCGACGCAGCGGCAAGTGAATCCACCAGGGCGTGATGTTTTCGGCGCAGAGGATGCCCAGCGGCACCGAACAGACGATCGCCAGCACCGTGCCCCACAGGGCGATCTGGATCGTGACCAGCATTTCCTTGAGGTAGCTGCGCCATTCGCGGAAGTCCGGCGGGAAGAAGTCGGACGCGAAGGTCGCCATGTTGGCCGAGTCGCGGAACAGCGTCATCGGGTTCATTTCGGCGCCCTGCCAGGCCCAGGCCAGTGCCGCCAGAAACAGCCCCCAGCCCAGGTATTGAGGCCAGGTGCGCTTGCCGATGGGGTCGACGTATGCAACGTGAGTGTTCATGACAGTGTCCTGATAGCGGCTGGGCGGGCGCGACCGAACTGATCGCGCCCGGGACGATCGGGCTCAGGTATCAGCCGGCGGTACTGCTAGCCGTCTTCTGGTTCAGCTCGGTGATGCGGTCCTGCAGCTTGCTGAGGCTGGCGTCGATGGTTTTCAGACGCGCCGCTTTCTCCTGAGCATCCAGGGTCGTGCTGGCCACCACTTCGGTGCGCTGCTTGAACAGTTCAAGCTGGCGAATCGGCAACAGTTGGTCGTCGCTGGAGGTCAGGAACTTGCCCAGTTGCATGTTCTTGAGCACGGTCTTTTCTTCATCGGTATTGCCATAAGAAGCGAAGAATTCACGGATTTTGGCTTTGTTCTCCTCCGACAGCGCTTTGCTCCAGACCATGGGATCGGCCGGGATCAATGGCGACTTCCAGATCACCTTGAGCAGCTCGACCTTGTCCGGCTGAGTCACGGCCAGACGGTCCCAGCTTTCGGTATTGAAGGTCGCCACGTCCAGTTGTCCTTTGGCCACGCTCAGTGCATTGACCTCATGACTGGAGTTCAGCGTGCGTTTGAACGCAGTGGACGCATCGACGTTGTTCTTGGCGAAAACGTAATAGCCCGGCACCAGATAGCCGGATGTCGAATTCGGGTCGCCGTTGCCGAAAGTCAGGCTCTTGGCATTCTTGAGCATGTCTTCGACTGAATTGATCGGGCTGTCCTTGCGCACGATCAGCAGGCTCCAGTAACCGGCAGCGCCGTTGGCAGCCGAGGTCTGGGCGAAGATTTCGCCGTTGGAGCGATCCACCGCTTCCATGGCCGCCTTGTTGCCCAGCCATGCCACATCGACCTTGTTGAAGCGCATGCCCTGGATGAGGCCTGCGTAGTCGGACGCAAACGTGGCGTTGACCTTGAGGCCGGTTTTCTTGCTCATGTCGTCGAGAAACGGCTGCCAGATGCTTTTGAGGTTCTGCGACGACTCGGTGGACATGATGCCGAAATTGATGACTTTCTCTTCTGCGTGGACAGAGCCCAGCGCACAGGCGGTCAGCAAAGCGGCAGACGCGAGGACGCGACCGATACGGTTGAACATGCAAGCACTCCTGAGGTGAGGTTCATGCGATGGCTGTGTGTGTTTTTTTGGGTATCAATAGCAGCGGGCTGACAAAACAGGCGTCATGCCTTGGCCAGCACCAGTCGCGAGACCTTCGCAACAGGCAGCGCCTTGTCGACGCTGACCAGCCCCATGTCCTGATCCGCGCCATACAGGTCATTGAGGAACGAAGGCGTGAGGTGTTTCGCCGCCCCGTCAAAGTGAATCCGTCCGTCCTTGAGGGCCACGGCACGCGGGCAATAGCGCATCGCGTAGTCGACCTGATGCAGGGTCACGACCACGGTCTTGCCATCACGGCGATGAATGTCAGCGAGGATTTCCATCACCCGGCGCGCGGACTCCGGGTCCAGCGAAGCAATGGGCTCGTCCGCAAGAATCACTTCGGCGCGCTGGGTCAGTGCCCTGGCAATCGCCACCCGTTGCTGCTGACCACCGGAGAGCGTCGACGCGCGCTGAGCGGCAAGATCGGCCAGTCCAACACGATCCAGCGAGGCCATTGCGCGCTGCTTTTCTTCACGATTGAACAACGCCAGATTGCCGCGCCAGCGCGGCATGCGCCCCAGGCAACCCAACAGCACGTTGTCCAGAACACTCAGCCGATTGACCAGATTGAACTGCTGAAATATATAGCCAATGTCAGCACGCAATCGGCGAACCTGACCATTGAGACGGCCCGATGCCTGAACCTCACGACCCAGCACTCGCACTTGACCGCCATTGCTGCGGTCGCAACAGGCCAAGCCGGCCAGATGCCGCAGCAGGGTTGACTTGCCAGAGCCTGACGCGCCGATCAGTGCGACCATTTCGCCGGGTTGTATAGACAACGCGAGGTCAACCAAAGCGCTTTTGCGCGAAAAGGTCTTGTTCAACCCCTCAACATGAATCGCTGCGTTCATGGACGTTCTCGGTCTTTACACAACCCGGTGCAGGTCGTATTCGGTTGTCAGCCAGACTGGACCGGTGTTGTTGCAGACGCATGAAGCGGTCATGACGAAGCCATAACAGTTTTTCGCAGAGACTGTTGCAATGGCGCAACGCAGCTGAAAACCGCAAGGGGCAAACAACAGGATCTTAGAAACGCAACGGCCCCTGCCAGCGTTGACTGGCAGGGGCCGTGGTGCTGCCTCGTTACATCAGATACGGAAGCTGCCCACCAGTTGTTGCAAACGTGCAGCCTGTTCTTCCAGTGAATTGCAGGCTTCCAGGGTCTGGCGCAGATTATCGACACCCAACTGGTTGAGGGTGTTGATGTGGGTGATGTCGACGTTGATCGATTCCACCACCGACGTCTGCTCTTCGGTAGCTGCTGCCACAGACTGGTTCATGCCGTTGATCTCGTCGATACGACGCGTCACGCTGCCCAGACGCTCGCCTGCACGGTTGGCAATGCCCACGCTGTCCTCACTCTGGCGCTGGCTTTCGGTCATGTTGATCACCGCCTCGCGAGCACCGACCTGCAGCTCTTCGATCATGGTCTGCACTTGCTGCGCCGAATCCTGAGTCCGGTGCGCCAGGTTACGTACTTCATCGGCTACTACTGCAAATCCGCGCCCTGCTTCACCTGCACGCGCAGCCTCAATCGCAGCGTTGAGCGCCAGCAGGTTGGTCTGCTGAGAAATGCTGGTGATCACTTCAAGGATCTGTCCGATGTTGGCAGTCTTGCCATTCAGGCTCTCGATGTTCACGCACGACTCACTGATCTTGCCCGACAGCTCGTTCATCGCCTTGATGGTCTGCTGCACCACGCTCTGACCGTCACCGGCCAGCTCGCTGGCGTCACTGGACTGTTGCGAGGTGCGCGCCGCGTTCTGGGCGATTTCCTGCGCCGCAGCGCCCAATTCGTTGATCGCCGCCGCCACGCTTTCGGTGCGGTTGGCCTGCTGATCCGAGTTGCTCATTGACGCGTTCGACACCTTGACCACACGGGTCGCCACTTCACCCAGTTGTGCAGCGGTCGATGCTACTTCGCGAATCGAGGTGTGAATCCGCTCGACAAAATGGTTGAAGGACTCGGCCAAGGCGCCGAATTCGTCCTGAGAGGTAATCGCCAGACGCTTGGTCAGATCACCTTCACCGTCTGCGATGTCGCGCATGGCTCGGCCCATCTGGTGCAGCGGCTGCATCAGCACTCGGATCAACAAGCCCAACAGCAGAATGATCACCACGACCACAACGACCATCGCCGTGATGGCCGAAGCGCGGAACTCGCTGAGCATCGAATACGCGGCGTCCTGCTCAAGCACCAGTGCCACGTACCAGTTGGCGGTCGATACGCCCTGCACGGGAGTGAACGAGATGATTTCCGGCTTGTTGCCGGAATCGATTTCAGTCACCCCGGTGGCGATTTTCGGCGTATTGGTCGGATAGGCTTCGCTAATGTTCTTCAACACCAGCTTGCTGTCCGGGTGCACCAGAATCTTGCCTTCGGCGCTCACCAGAAACGCGTAGCCATGACCACCGAAATTCAGCGAGTTGATGATTTTGGTGACGCTGTCCAGCGAGATATCCGCACCGGCGACACCGGCAAACTGGTTCTGGATCTTGACCGGCGTCGCCAGCGTCATCACCAGCTTGCCGGAAGATGCGGCGATGTAGGGTTCGGTCACGATGGTGCCCGGCGCATTCTGCGCAGCCTTGTACCAGCCACGCGCTCGAGGGTCATAGTCAGCCGCGCGGTTACCTGCAGGGACCGAGAACATCACGCCTTCGGTGCTACCGAAATAGCTGAGCTGGAAGTTATCGGCGTAAGTCGCCAGACCGATGGCGCGCTGCAACTGCGGCAGCTCCTTGCCATCCAGCGCAACCTGCTGGGACATGGACTGCAGCAACTGAATGCGGCTTTCGAGCCAGGTCTGAATATTTTGCGTGGTCAGGCTACCGAGTTGTTGCAACTCGGACAACACACTGGATTTCAATGACTGACGTTGTCGATAGTCGTTTATGACAATAAACACACTGAAAGCGACCACTACGATCAGGGCAGCGGCCAAAAGAATTTTTTTGCTGAAACCCAGGTTTTTCATCATCAATCATACTTCCACGGTAAAAACGCACAGGGACGATCCCAGGACCGACAGACACACTTCAAAAGGTTGTACCGTTTTGTACGGAACAGAACATAAAACGCACACAACACCCACTTCCGTGCCGCTGCAGCCCTCTAGGGCGAGCCTTACAGACCAGATATCATAAAGCTATCATCCAGTAGGAGTACACGAAGTTCGTAAAGGAATGATCAACGGTATTTATCAATCGCTTGTGGGAACCGTACAAGTAAATCAACGAATACCCTTTGTCCTTTTTAATCCCGGTATTGTTTAACGATGGGATCCATAATATCCACCAATCCGATACGGTTATTCAGGCCCTTTTTAAACCGGCACCGTTACTTTCGAATGTCCTCAAAACGCTATATCGGCCAGAAACCGACAGCCTTTTATTATTTTTTTTCGTCCCGATGAGAGGCATCTCCCACAATTGATCATCGGGCGTGCAGAGTGGAAAAAACTGGCTATGGTCAATTCATCCCGCCGTGTAGAGGATGGTCCCCATCATGATGAGCATTGAAAAGCTGTTTGACGATTTGCACAGTCTTCCGAGCATCCCCAAAGTCGCTCAGGATCTCATGCTGCAGTTCGATAACCCCTCCTCCAACGTTGAAGGCATTGCCCGAAATATCGAAAAGGACCCGGTAATCGCCGCCAAGGTGCTGCGTCTGGCCAACTCGGCGCGGTTTCGCGGCTCTCGTGATTCATCGAGTATCGAAGATGCTGCCATGCGTCTGGGTTTCAACACCCTGCGCACACTGGTGATGGCCTCAGCGGTAACTGGCGCCTTCAAGGCTGGCCCGAGCTTCGACCTCAAGGGCTTCTGGCTGAAGAGTTTTCAGGTCGCGGGCATTTGCAGAATGCTGGCCAAGCAGACCGGCACCGATCCGGAAATCGCGTTTACCTGCGGGGTGATGCACAACATCGGTGAATTGCTGATCCAGACCGGCGCGCCCGAAGTGGCCGAACGCTTGAACAGTGCGGCGAAAGCCGGGACCCCTGGGCGCGTGGCCAGCGAAACACTGCAACTCGGCTTCGGCTACCCGGAAGTCGGCGCCGAACTGGCGCGCCGCTGGCACCTGCCAAATGTGATTCAGCAGGCGATTGCCTACCAGGCCAACCCTATGCAAGCTCCGGACGCTCCACCCTTGCCACGCATTGTTGCGCAGGCCATCGTGATTTCCGATGCACTGGAAGCCCACGGTGGCGCAACCCCTGAAGCCCAGAAGGCTTCCGATGGCCCGCTGATGGAAGGGATCGACCTGAACACGCTGTTCGCCGGACTGCCAGCGGTGCTGGAAGCAGACAAGGCGTTTTCAGAACTGCTGGGTTGAGTCCTGGCCTGCCGACGGGCTCTCCATGCAGGAGTCTGTCGGGGCGTTCCTGTTGCTTTAGCAAGGGCTGCTAGATCCGCCAGGCATTTCGCGGTTGCGCGGAAGTTTTCGTCAGCAAGCTGACTTCCATAGAGCCTCTGGGGTCAGCGTGCTGACGAAGACGCCGATGAGTCTCCTCGATATATCAGCCGCTGATTGACCTTGGCAAAGAGCTTTCCAGACCTGTACGTGGGTGCGCAGAAAACGCGCACCCTACCTACCCGTCTGCATTCCACCGGCAGCTCATCCAGGCGGCCCCACGATACTTTCAGCACACTGCGCAAGCTTTCGTCGAACTGCGCAAAACGCTGCGCAATGCTGACAGACGCTTTTAGAAAAGCCCCCATTCCAACGCTTTAAAAAACCACAACCCCCTGATTCAAATGGTTAAAAACAACATGGCACCGTTCTTGTTATGCCCTCCCTTTCAACGAGCGCGATTGCTCGTCAAGACGAAAGGGAATCGGGATGTTCGCAGCCATCAATCATGTTCATTTCATTCTGAGCCATAGCCTTGTCAACGACTCATCACTGACAGATCGCTACCTCACGCCACGCAGACACCATCGCCGCGCCGAGTCCACCCAATGAGAATCGGAAGCCTGAGCGCCGGGCCATGCTGCGAAATCGACAAGTTCATCGTTCAGGTCGTCGGCAAGGATCATGACGACAGCCAGAAACTCATCCTGACCAGCCCGGATGGCTCAACTGTTTACCGTTCCGAACCCGAGACGCTGGAGCACGAACGGTTCAGTTGTCTGCTGGAAGTCTGGGACCACGTGGCCGGTGCGCAGCTGCATCTGGACATTGCGACGGTCGACGGCGCGACGCTTAGGCTGCCCCTATTGAGCGACACGCGCGTGACGCCTCGCCAGATCGGCGCGCAGTTCAATCAGCTGGTGCCGGTGCTGCCGTTCGTGTCACTGCCCGGTTCAAAGACCGTCTACGACCTCGGCACGCCCGTGCTGGCCCGCGCCGGTTACGTGTATGTGTTTTATCGCCAGACACTCTGGCGCGAGCTTGAAGTGAGAGTCACCGAGACCGGTACCACCTACCACGACATTGACGTGGCCGCGCATCGCAGTGAGGACGGCTTTTCAAACGACGAGCGCCCTGCGCGCGGAGTCGCACTTGATGACATCTGGCTGCCTGCACGATGGGACAACAACCGCCTGCAGGACCTGCAGTTGTGCTTTTCCGAGATACAGCTCAGCGCGCCGCGCCTTGAGCGCCTGGAAAAGGATGCTACCTTGCGAGCCCAACGCTGCCAGAATCCTGACCTGATCTGCTCGAACGAACGCCTCAACGACCTCTACAAAGGCAAGCCGGAAGGCGACGCCATGCTCAAGGCGTTTTCCCGCTTTGATGGCAAGGACCCGGTGGCGCAGATACTGCTGGCACCGGTCAGCGCGGTAAAACTGAGCCTGGTTCTGCACGCCTTCCCCGTCGCACTGGCCGCCCCTCAGCGCACCAGACAACCCGGTTACGAGCGCTTGCTGGATCATCCGGCGCTTTATCTGTGCGACCTGTCGGGCCAGTATCCAGTCACTGCACTGGAACAGGCGAAGGCCTTCCTTGCCCAGGCAGATGAAGGAACGGCTCCGCCGAACACCCTGGCACTTGAACTGACGGCCGTGTCCGACGCGCTGCTCGCCACCTTGCCGTCAGACACCGAACAGGAACCGCAGCCCCCCAACGATACGACCGCGTTGTGGAACGCCCAGCCCAGTGTCGTCGATGTGTTGAGCAAGGCCCGGCATCGGCAGGTGTACGGCGTCCTGCTGGACGATGCCTGCTATCGCATCCGTCACCTGCGTCAACGTCTCGAAACCCACCAGCAACTGCTGGGCCTGTGCGCCCGTCTTGCGATTCAACACCCGCACCACGCCAGCGCGCTGCTCGTCCAGCAACTGGTGATACCTCGCGCCATTCGCGGCAGCGAGAACCCACTGCACAAGGCTGCTGAAAAGCTCAAGCTGGAAGGCCGGCAAACCATCAACCGCTGCACCGCCGCCGTGGAACGCATCACGGTCTGGCAGCACATGCTCAGCGCACAGAACGCCTTGGTTGAAACGCTGGAACAGAACCGAACGGTCCAGACTCTGGCTGATCATCTGAGCCTGGAAGGCTTTGAGTACGTGGCCGCGATGTTCGACCTGAGCCGGACGCTGGCCGCCATCGTCCTCAAGCCATCCGGCGTCGACCCGCTCGCGGCCAGCGGCGACATCGTAGACGCCGTCACCGAAGTGAGCCAGTGGGAATCGACAGTCAGCCAGGGTCAGAAATTTCTGGCGCGTATTGCCGATGATACACAGTCAGCGCTGCACGCCATGCTATGGCCCCCGACCGAGCCGGCAGCGGTAGAAGCGCCTTACAAACAGCCGGACACGCAAGACAGGAATCTCGGCGAC
>NZ_JAGTPK010000027.1 GCF_021147775.1 Pseudomonas californiensis | reverse complement strand
TCCCCACTCTTATCGTTGCTGTTAGTCATAAACATAACCGTTTGCCTATCCCTTATCGTAAGGGGGAAACGGTGTCCTGTCTTTCATGGGGCTCGTTCAGCAATCAGGTTGGGATATCTTCCGACAAAGCTTGTATGCACAGTCCTCTAACGTAAAAGCTATTGAACTTTCCAGCTCGTTCCAACTGCTTGCCATGTAACTGATGGCTTTGCCCAAGGCGTTCGGAGCGGTGACCTGTGGCTGCGTCTTTTCGATCCAGCTTTTCAACTGAGCCAGTATCGGCAGGCTATGTTCGTTACGGCCGATCTTGCGTTCAGCGTCGCCGCAAGCCTTTAGGTCGCGTTCGATGCCGTAAAGCTTGTTGATCTGGTTCAGCGCGATATCGGCACGCCCCGTTTTACCTTTGGGCTGCACTTTCTGTGCTTCAACAAACTTGCGTCGAGCATGCGCCCAGCATCCCGGACGCTTAACTCCAGGCTTTGCGCCCAGCGCGTTGTAACCGGCGTAATCATCGGTCATGACATGTTCACGATAACCATCAAACAGGCGCACAGGTACCCAGGCCTGCGAACAAGCCATTGCGCTGGCGCGGCACTCCGGGATACTTCTGATCAGCGACCGCGTCGAGCACATCGAGGTCCGCGATCAAAAAGTCCATATGCGCACTTGCGAAGGTGAAACGCTTTGTTTTGATATCTTTCAACACCGGTCAGGCGGCCATATGTGCTACCGCCGTGCATAACGGTCTGGAAGTGCGCTTGTGGAATCGTGAACGGGATAAAAACATTCCTTCGGATACGGTTTGGGAAGGCTTCCCGGTCTTGCGTTAAATACCCCAGACCGCAAGGCAGGCGCCGGCGCCGGCATGTGAGGATGGGTCAAAGAAGCGTTTCGTCGACCCGACACATCTGCCAGCGCTCGCCGCGTCTGCTCTCACTATCATCCTGGCCTTATCCATTTCCTCTGGGTGCCAAAGTGCAGTTTGATAGTTTGAGCCAGTCCGGAGGGGCGCTGTGCCTTGACTCGCACACCGCTGGAGTCCGCGACTTTTGAACCTGGTTCTGTTTCGTTCAGATGCTCGCCAGGTTCCAGCCCGAAAAATAATGGATACCCGCCGTGGAGGAGATGACGGCCCAAAAGCGAACCGATACATTAACCGTCGGCTGACGCATCGGTACGACGGGGCCAGATCGAACCATTCAACTGCGGATATCCCGGCACTGGGCGAAGAATGGCTTGCGCGGATCAGTTGTCCCTTGCATCAGGATCAAAGCTCTCCAGTCAGAAACTGCGCTCGTCCAAGGCCGAAACTCCAGTCTTCGTCGCTGTTTACAACCATCGAGATCATCACGTCCTGGGGTGAGATGCCGCAATTGATTTCCAGACCCTCTGCAACCAGCGTGTAAAATTTTTGCTTCATGTCAGCCGACCGCGGCCTGCTGATCGCGGTAATCACGACCACATTGTTTGTTCTGGTCAGGCCAAGCCCTGTGTCCTGGATAATCAGCCGTGACGGTTCATGTTCGCTCACAACCTGATACCGGTCTCTTTGAGGAACCTGGAACGCCTCAACCATGGCGTTGTGGACGGTATCCAGTAGGGTCGCCAGAGCTTCGTCCGAGCGGCCTTTGATCAGGTCAATTTTGAGCAGTGGCATATCGATTACCTTTTGAGTAGCGGTGAAGTTTGATGGTCATGCATTTCTAGAATGAGTGTCTGGACAAGCACTGCAGCGGCCAGCTCTCGTGCCAACGGTGCTCCTTGTCCAGCCCATTGAGCGGCAAAGTCATGGCAACCCTTTGCAGCGGCGGCGGCATGCAGTGCTTTGGCTAAATCGTAGGCGAGCGGGTATTCAGCCGGACGAGGTATGTTGCCGTCCAGCGCCTGCATGTAAAAACGGTTGCTGATCCCGCGCGCCGGGCGTCCCGAAATGCAGCGGGTCACGCGCGTCTCATGGGCTTTGGCTGTCTTGAGTGCATCGCGATGCTCTCTTGTCGCTGAAGATTCCGGGCACAGGATAAAAGCCGTACCCAATTGGCAGGCGCTTGCACCGAGCTTCATGGCTGCTTCAATGCCGGCGCCGTCCATGATTCCGCCAGCAGCGATTACCGGCAGAGCCACTGACGAACTGAGGATTCGCAACAGGGCAAAAAGCCCCATCTCATGATCTTGCCCGGGCGTATCGTCGAATACTCCGCGATGGCCCCCCGCCTCAAAGCCTTGGGCGACGATCGCGTCAATACCTGCGCTCTCCAGCTGTCTGGCTTCGAGCAGGCTTGTCGCACATCCCATGGTGAAGATGCCCGCCATCCTGAGCTCAGTAATCCACTCTCTGGACGGCAAGCCGAAGTGAAAGCTGACCACCGCAGGCCGCTCCTCCAGCAGCATTTCCAGCATCGCGCGGTCATCAAGGAAGCTTGTGTAGATCTCCCGCAAGGCGAGTGGCGGTTCGGCTTCAAACTCCAGGAACGTTTTGGACAGGTGTGCTGACCAGGCCTCATTCCTTGCCTGGTCAAATGTTGCGGGCTTGTGGCAGAACATATTGACGTTGAAAGGCTTGCTGGTCAGTGTCCTTGTCTGCCTGATCAGGTCTCGTCCCTGATCGGGTGTGCTGGCCCCCAGGCCGATAGATCCCAACCCGCCGGCATTGGATACCTCTGCAGCCAGCTGGGGAGTAGACACCCCGACCATGGGGGCCTGGATGATGGGGTATTCGATCCCCAGTAGGGATAATAAGCCTGTTCGGGACATGGTTGACTGCCTCAAGTTTCACTAAGCGCTGGGATGCGCAGGGTCAGCGCGGTTGAAAGTAACAGTCCGACGGCTGCTGCAATCAGAGACGATGTAAACGAGCCACTGCGAGCGTAAAGGTGACTTGCCAGCAGAGGGCCGACGATTTGCCCTGCGCCATAAGCGGCTGTCATGACTGCAATGAGATTGAATCTCAGCGTGTGTGAGACACGTTTCGCCGCTGGCATGGCTATCGTGACTGTGCCCATGAACGTACCGCCTACGATCAGCGCGCTGCCGATATACCCTGCTGCATGGGGCAAGATGACGGGCAGTGCTACTCCAAATGCTTGAAGAAGTAGATTGGTACGAAGGGCGAGATGTGTGCCAACCCGCATATGGAACCTGTGCCAGCCATAACACGACGGCGCTGCGCCCAGCCCGAACAATGCCCAGACGTGGACGGGGTTCATAGTGCCCAGACTGTCTTTGATCAGCATTGGAAGATACGTGGCGGTAATGATGTAGCCGAATCCTGCCAAGCCATAGGCGAAGATAAGTGCCCAGGCGCCCAACGGCATGTGATGTCCATGCAGATCGTCATTTGAACGGTGGCTTGTGCTGCAGCAACTATTGTCGAGCTTGAACAGAGCAAGCGCACCCACAACAGCGCTACTCAAACCCAGTGCGAGCCAGAGGCCAGCACTGCCGACTCCCCCGGATTGAGCCGCGGCAAGTATTTCGGCCGACATGAAAATGCCTGACCCGACACCGGCGAAGAGAATGGGAGCACCCTGATGATGACCTTTGTGCTGAAGCAGCCACAGCGACGCAGCTATCATGGATAGGGCACTGAAGAGACCAGCCACCCCTCTGATCGCAATGATCATCCAGAGGGAGTGGAGGAGGGCGATGGCCAGCATGCACAGCACGCTCATCACCATCGAAACAACAACCCAACGATGCGCCTGATGGCTGAGCAACCGAGCTGCAAGCAGCGCCCCTATCAAGTATCCCGCATAGTTTGCAGAGGCGGCCAACGTACCGTCGTGAACGGTTAACAGACCCTCGCTGACCATTACCGGATAAACACCCGTGTAGGCGAATCGACCAAACCCCATCCCTACCGCCATGACAGCCGCTGCAGCGAGGGCAGACCAAAACAGGGAACGACTTCCAGTGTTTGAACCCATCCTAGAATCGGGCGCCATAGTGCACCTCCAAAAAGTGCGCAGTGGACGCCGCAACAGCCGTTTCTGAAAAACGTGTTACCGCTCTGAAGAGGTGTAGAGAGGCAAGGCTGAGCATGGTGGCTCCATCTTTTGACTGACGCAGTCCTTGGAGCAACACCCATGCCAGAAAAAAACAATACTAATCAATGGGTTGAATATTTAAGAGTCATAGTGACTGTGTCTTAATGACTGGTAGTTGTCTTGCTAATTGTCATTTTGACTTGATTCTGGAATGGATTTACGTGAACTGAACGGAGGAATAGCAGGAACAGTCATCAGCGATCAGTCAATGCTTCCCCATATTCCGCTATTAAACCCTCGCCTCATTGCTGGGGGTATTTCGTCCAATGACGCCCACTTTTCACAAAGCGTGTGTGGCGGAAATCTTTCTCACCCGAACTCATTGCGATTATTCACGATGGCGATTTTAGGCCGACTCCAGCGTAGAGCTCACAGCGAAGTGCACCCGATAACTCAAACATTGCGTGCCCCTGGCAGGCTGAAGCCAGCGGGCCATTGGCAGTTTGCTTGAGTCGATTTTCAGCAGACAATGCATGTCTGCATCAACGTCATATGGCTGCCTCAGGAGGTTGTGTGCACACAGACAGGAAGGTGGCAAGGCTCCCGCAGAACGACGCCGGGCGTGACTTCGTCGTGGGAGACATTCACTTCAAGACTGTCGATCTCCACACAGGGCTCAAGGCGCTCGGCTTCGACAGCACCGTAGACCGTGTTATTGCCGTCGGTGATCTGATTGATCGTGGCCCAGGTATGCTTGATGGCCTGAAACTCTTGGGCGAGTCCTGGTTTTTTACCGTCATGGGTAATCACGAGCAGATGCTGACCCAGGCCTACCGGCAAGACCCTCATGTCAGGTACACCGCCCATGGCGCAGGGTGGTGGCTCACCATCGCTGACGAATCAAAAGAAATGATCATTCAGAAGCTGGAAAGTCTTCCAACCGTGATCGAAATCGATTCGCCGCGAGGCGTTGTCGGTGTAGTGCATGCAGACGTCCCGCCAGGTATGTCCTGGCGAACCTTTGTCGATAGCCTGGATAATCCACAGACGGAAGCGATTGCGCTCTGGGGGCGAGGAAGGGTTAAAAACCGTTCTCGAGAGGGTGTATCAGGTATCTGGCGAGTCTGCATTGGACATACGTGGGTACCGGCGCCCTCACGTCTGGGAAATGTACTGGCCTTGGATTGCACAGGGGGTGGCGACGGTCCGCTTGGGATTTACTGCGTGCAGGACGATACGATTTACGTCGAAGGTCGCTCAGTCCTGTCTGGACAGGCGGAAATGCTGGCAGAGAAAATCGCTGAGCTGAAGACAGTTCATGAATGAGGGCTCGAAGGGCTTTATGGATATTGAATTTCGCGGTAGCGGCATGCCCCAGAACCCGTCAGTAGGCACATGTGATGAGTACAGCGTAAGCGGAATCAGGAGCTTTGACGATCTGACCGAGGCCCGCCGCAAGATTGCTGATTTGCATCCGGGGTATACGCCTTTGTTCTCGCTTGATGATCTGGCCCAAGCACGATACACCTCCGGTCATGCGCGCAATAATCTAGGGATGGACGACGCATCGGAACAGGACATAGCCGACTTGCCTCCAGAATGCTTCGAGAATGGTCAATACCTGGGTTATCCGACTACAAAAGCGGAGTTTGCATTCTGCTTTCGCAATTTCGTAAAACTGGTAGGAGCCGTTTCTTTCCAGGATGCTTGCGCGCATGGCTTGACGCTTGATGAGCAGACCCTAAAAGAATGGATGGATTATCAGGAAAATCCTGTTTCACTCTTTGATCAGCCTCTTTCAGCACTTTTGGTGCCCGTTCAGCACTCTTTTCAGGCACTCACTGCTTTTCCAAATGGCTATTTTGCTTCCGACCTTGATCCTGCAAAAAACTTCGCGGTTGCGCGCCACTTCTCAGAAGTGCATGGCTTTGAGCTGATGGGCGTAGGCGCGTCCTACATCGGCTTCATTCGTGCTGAGCCCCCCGATACAGGCGTGGCTAACCTCGTTGCAAGAGACTTTTGTGCGCTTTACAACATGAGCGGTGAAAACCTGTCAGCACGGATTTCTGCGGTCGCACAGGCGATTTACGGTCGAACGCATCTCTGGCTGCGTTATGTGGAATGAGTTACGTGGATAGCATAACCACGACTGATTCGATGCCATCCCATGCTCAACTGTTTCTTCCAGCGCGCGTCAGGACTGTGCAGTCCGGAACCCAGATGACCCTGACAAAGCCACCCAATTGCAGAAAAAATCGCGGACAATTTTCAAGGCTCATCCAGTTGAACTAATCGAGACGGCCACGCCCCTAATGTTCCGCAGCTAGCCTGTAGCTCAGGTCAATCCTGGGTTTCCCTATATCGCGAACGTTTGGTGCCCCATGAAAAGTGAACAAGTAGAAGGTATTGCAGACAAGCTGGCTGGCAAGGCGCAGAGTGCCGTCGGAAGGCTGCTGGGTGATTCGAAGCTGGAAGCAGAAGGTTCGGGTCGCCAGGCTGCCGGTCAACTGACCCAAACCTATGGCGATGCGCTGGATAGCGTATCGACGTTCGTCAAAGAGAAGCCCGTTGCCGCATTTGCAATCGGTGCAGTAGCTCTGCTGGTGCTGAACCGTCTCCTGCGCCGCTGAGTCAGAAGGGCAGCTGGAAATGGCTGCCGTCGCTCGCCCTTGTACTCTCATGGATTGTTCGTCTGAGAGTACGAGGTGCAGCGGCGTCATGGCGCAACAAACCGGTCAGCTTGAGACGTCCACAGCAACGGCTGGTCAGGTCTATCGGCTGCGTCGAGTGCTCAAGGCCCTTGACCATATATCTTCGTGGCAACGGGCGCAGTCTGCCGTTTGTTGTTCGAGAATGTGCTGACTGAAACCGCAGTTCACGCAGCAATACGATGCTGACTCCGGTGCAATCTGGAACTCCGCACGGTGCTCTAATGGCAGTACAGACATCCCGGGGCGCACGTCTTGCGGGTCGTAAAAATAAAGGCTGATATCGCCGTCCGTCTCTATCAGTCCCAGCCTTACCTGCCCCAGGTGTTCAACGCCCTGTTGCCGCAACTCCATCAACAATTCGCTGGATGAGATGTTTAGTTTTCCCAGGGACTTCAGCTCATAAAGACCGTCGTTGATGACGGTGACAGGCAAACCGTCAATGATTGCTTCAAATTTCTTGCTCTTGGTCATGACCCAGACCGTGAGTCGATAGAGCAGTAACAGAGACAGAAAAACGACAGTCACTGGAAGTAACGGGACGTCGTGGTAGAAGGACACGTCCCCGGCTGCGGAACCGAGGGTCAATATGACCACCAGTTCGAACAGCGAAAGTTGCCTGATCCCCCGTCGGCCACTCGACTTCAAGAAGAGGAAAACAGCCAGGAAAGCGAAGGTCGTGCGGAAGGCCACTTCCAGCAAAAACGACAGTGGGAACTCGTCGATCAGCATTCGCTGTAGATCAAAAGGTGACATCGTGACCTCTGTATTTATTGGTAATAGTCGTTGACCCACCAGGTCATTATGGCTCATCACAATACGACGCTTGATGGTCCATTCTTTAGCCTTGTTCTGGCCGAGAAGCGCGGCTCCCAGTTCAGCGCTTTATCAGGCGATGTGCCTGTGCAGAAACCGCAAGAACGATCAAATGCCTGCCCCTTTCGTTTGGTAACGTTGCTCTGACTTCAAGGAGCGTCGTAATGCCAAATATCGAAAGGGCCCTGTGGTACATCGAGGTGGAGCTTGGATCCCCTCTGGATCTTGGACGTGTCGCACGCCATTGCAACATCTCTCCTTTTGCTCTTGCCCGCTTGTTTGCGCTGTCAACGGGTTGGTCGGTCATGCGCTACATCCGGGCGAGGCGGTTGAGCCAGGCTGCACTGACCTTGCGGCATGGAGCACCGGACATTCTGAAAGTTGCGTTGGACGCTGGCTACAGCTCCCATGAAGCCTTTACGCGTGCCTTCTGCGATCAGTTTGGGTTCACTCCCAGGCAGGTTCGTGGGCATGAGGACGAACTTCTCTCGTTGGTGGAGCCTTTACGCATGAAAGAAATGAAGCTGATTACACTCTCGGAACCGCGCTTTGAAACCAGACCCGAGTTTTTAATTGCCGGTAAGGGGAATCGTTTTACCATTGATAAAAACGAAGGCATCGTCAGCTTGTGGCAAGCGTTCGCACCTTACATCGGGCAAGTACCCTTTCAAGTAGGCAGCTGTACCTATGGGCTGTGCTGTCATCCTGCAGAGGATGGCAGCTTTGAGTATATTGCCGGCACCGAGGTCTCCTGCGTCGACGATCTGCCACCCGCTTTCAGGTACTTCAAAGTGCCGCAGCAAAACTATGCTGTGTTCCGGCACCTGGGCCATATCTCGAAAATTCATCAGACGTTTTTTACCCTCTTCAATCACTGGCTGCCTGGATCCGGTTACGAGCTTGCCGACGCCCCTGAGTTCGAGCAATACAGTTCCGATTTCGAACCGGCCCAAGGTAAAGGGTATGTGGATGTATGGATTCCGCTTGCGAGTAACCGGGCATCATAACCATGTGATCGATACCCGTTACCGCAGGAGTTGGAGGCGCTGACCGTGGCTTGAGCTTGAATCGAGGCGTTTCGTTATCCTCTGTTCTGCACGCTTCAGCTCTCCAGGACACAAGGCTGGACTACCAGGGACTTCAACTACCTGACCGATAGAGCAGAAAGTAAAACTGATGCTCTAGGATTATCGGCAAGCTTCTGACTCGCGATCAAAACATGTTTGGCGACAGCGTATCGGCTACTGGCGCGCCAGCAGCCGAATGAACGTCCTGGTCACAATCAGGACTCAGTTCGCCTTGGGCTTGAACAGGTGCGAAACGTCTATTTTTTCGGCCATCGCCTGATAGCCGGCTCTATTGGGATGCAATCTGTCGCCGGGCCCACCTGTTGTGCTGTCCGCTACGTATTCCTTCTTCATGCCGCCTGTTGCAGGGTCAAGTGTCGCCGCATCGAAATCCACTACATCATCGAAAAGGCCCGAAGTACGGATGAAATGATTCAACTCTTCCCGCTTTGAGTTCTGCTCGGCGTGACCGTGTGCAGCACTGGTACTTCCGAGGGCTGTCGTAAGGGTTGCTCCAATGATTCTGACATCCGGAAGCTGAGACCTTGTTCGGCCAACAACATCCTTCATTCCCTGCTTCACCGCGTCGACGGAAGCATTGGCGTTCTTGCTGAAATCATTGATTCCTTCCATCCAGATAATGCTGGTGACGCCGGATACGCCTATCAAATCTCTTTCAACGCGCATTTGCGCAGAAGGCCCACCAGGGAACGGCGTCTGTGCCGAATAGCTGCTTGGGCCAACAACCTGGTTGCCGCCAATGCCTGCGTTGACAACCGATACCTTGTTTCCATAAACAGCATGTAGTTTTCTCGACAGGACGTCTGGCCAGCGATCATCGCCATTTAACGTTGTACCGGTTCCGTCAGTGATTGAATCTCCAAAGGCAACCACTACTTTGGTGTCTTCTGGCGCCATCATGTCCACCGCATCCAGAAAGTAAGTGGAAGTCGTGCTGAAAGGGAAAGCCTCCTCGGCCTCGGATCGGCCGACAGAGCCTGCTCCGGGCCGGCTTATATAAGAGGTATTGAGTGCTTTGGCGTGCCATGTCATCGGCCCGCTCTGACCATTGATATGAAAACTCACCGCCAGCCTGCGCCCGACAAGTAATGAGGCGTCTTTGTCCTGCACAAAGGGCAGTGCCACAGGATCACTCCAGGCTGACGCTCCTGCCGGAATATCAACGCTCGACTTTCCGGAGAAGGAAACCGGCTGATTGGTGCCCTGCAACACGGCTGAGCTACCTTGCTGCAACCCCGCGTAAACACCATCAAACGTGACAGGCCGGGTGCCCAGCACATTGGACAGACGTATCCGCACGTGCGTCCCCCAAATGTCCGGTCGCACCATCAAGCGAAAGGTCTGATCCTGCGCACCTTGCTCAGGCACCGGGAAAGCGAGGCTCAGGTCTGGCTGCGCGGAGGGGTTACCTATTGGGTAAGGCCCTTGAACTGCGCCCATCCAGGCAGCGACCCACCTCTCACCGGTTTGAGCCTGGGACGCTGTCGGAGTCAATGCAGAGATCAGAATCATTGACAGGCACGCGAGCCTTTTTCTCACTGTGATTTCCTCATTCTTGTTTTATGTTCGGGCCCGCGCCGAGCGCTGGTTGACGCTTGGGCGAGATGAAGTGAGTCATCAGAAGACTATATCGACCCACCCTGATTCGCCAACTGGCAACGAAGGGCGTATTGCCAATTGACGGGGCGTACTCTGTATTTGACGGACGCTTGCCTTCAAGACCACCAAGTGTCGCCGCTGACAGGGATTTGATACAGGTGACGAGTCAGCGCGGCCCCGGATCGGTTGGTTGAACGCTTCACCGGCAATCCTGTGCGCAGCAATGATTGGCTCCTCGGGCGAAGACTTGATGCGTATGGAGTCTCACAGGATATGCCCGCCACAATCTGACTATCGAACATTAATATTCTTTCTATTAGAGATCTGCGCGAAGAAGGCTAATCTGGCAGAGCGCCGGCGAAAGCCGTGCGGTTTTACCCTGATGAAGAGACAAGAATGAGCTCGCGCTTGCGTTGCACGTTGTGAGCCAGCCTCTTGGCAATCTGGTCAACGCCAAGCAACGTGTCTGCGGATCCGGCCTGATCGTTGATTGAGCGGCTGGTATGAATCCTGAGCTGTTGAGTTCCGTCACTACCGTCTGAAGTCCCCCGAGTGGACTGGATGGCCGCATGCAATGAAAAAAGGTGTATCAAGCATGTCAACTGAATCGAAGTGCCCCTTCAACCACGCTGCTGGCGGCGGCACCACTAATCGTGATTGGTGGCCCAAGCAGCTGAATCTGAAGATTCTGCATCAGCATTCCGCACTCTCCGACCCGATGGGCGAGAGTTTCGACTACGCCAAGGAATTCAAGAGCCTTGATTTTGACGCGGTCAAACAGGACCTGCGCGATGTCATGACTCAGTCCCAGGACTGGTGGCCAGCAGACTTCGGCCATTATGGCCCGCTGTTCATTCGTATGGCCTGGCACAGCGCCGGTACCTATCGTACGGGTGACGGTCGTGGCGGCGCGGGTGCTGGTCAGCAACGCTTTGCGCCACTCAACAGCTGGCCTGACAACGTCAGTCTGGACAAGGCACGCCGTCTGATCTGGCCAGTCAAGCAGAAATATGGCCGCAAGATTTCCTGGGCTGACCTGATCGTACTGACCGGCAACGTCGCACTGGAATCGATGGGCTTCAAGACATTTGGTTTCTCGGGCGGTCGCCCGGATGTCTGGGAACCGGAAGAAGACGTGTATTGGGGTTCCGAGACCACCTGGCTGGGTGGCGAGGAGCGCTACGGCGCGCAGAAGAAAATGCAGCAACCGGGCGACGGCACATTGGTGGCCGAGCCTGAGAATCATGCCAACGAGGAAAGCCGCACCGACAAGGGCGAGCGCAATCTGGAAAACCCGCTCGCCGCCGTACAAATGGGTTTGATTTACGTCAACCCTGAAGGGCCGGAAGGTGTTCCTGATCCGGTGGCTTCGGCAAAGGATATCCGCGAAACCTTCGGTCGCATGGCGATGAATGATGAAGAGACCGTGGCGCTGATCGCCGGTGGTCACGCCTTCGGCAAGACGCACGGTGCAGGTCCCGCCGACAACGTCGGGCCTGAGCCTGAAGCAGCAGGCCTTGAGTCGCAAGGGCTTGGCTGGAGCAACACATTCGGCACCGGCAAGGGTGGCGACACCATCACCAGTGGTCTGGAAGTGACCTGGACGTCGACGCCGACCCGATGGAGCAACGAGTACCTCGAAAACCTTTTTGGTTTCGAATGGGAGCTGACCAAGAGCCCGGCAGGCGCGCATCAGTGGACGCCGAAGAACGGCGCAGGCGCTGGCAGGATTCCGGACGCTCATGACTCAAGCAAGCGTCATGCGCCCAGCATGCTCACCTCGGATCTGGCACTGCGCTTCGACCCGGCTTACGAGCAGATCTCCCGCCGCTTCCTGGCCAACCCGGATCAATTGGCTGACGCGTTCGCTCGCGCCTGGTTCAAGCTGACTCACCGTGACATGGGCCCGCTTGCCCGCTACCTCGGTCCGGAAACACCGACCGAAGAGCTGTTGTGGCAAGACCCGATTCCGAACGTTGATCACGCGCTGGTCGACGACCAGGACGTGGCCGCGCTCAAGGGTAAAATTCTTGCTTCTGGGCTTTCGGTCCCGCAACTGGTATCGACGGCATGGGCAGCAGCCTCGACCTTCCGTGGTTCGGACAAGCGCGGCGGTGCCAATGGCGGGCGTCTGCGCCTGGCTCCGCAGAAGGACTGGGCTGTCAATCAGCCGGAGCAATTGGCAGGTGTACTGAAGACCCTTGAGGGTATTCAGACCGGGTTCAACGCAGCTCAGTCGAGCGGCAAGAAAGTGTCACTCGCCGATCTGATCGTCCTGGCTGGTAACGCGGGTGTTGAACAGGCTGCAAAAAATGCAGGCCAGCACGTGACGGTTCCGTTCACACCGGGCCGCGCAGATGCTTCCCAGGAGCAGACAGACGTTGAGTCGTTCAGCTTCCTGGAGCCGATTGCCGATGGTTTCCGCAACTATCAGAAGGGCCATTACAAGGTCTCGGCTGAATCGTTGCTGGTCGACAAGGCGCAACTGCTGACCCTGACTGCACCGGAGATGACTGTATTGCTGGGCGGCCTGCGGGTCTTGAACATCAACGTTGGCCAGAGCAAGCATGGCGTGTTCACTGAACAGCCCGGAACCCTGACCAACGACTTCTTCAAGAACCTGCTGGACATGAACGTCGAGTGGAAAGCGACCTCGGGTGCCAACGACACCTTCGAGGCACGCGATCGCAAGACCGGCGCAGTCAAGTGGACCGGCACCCGTGTCGATCTGGTCTTCGGTTCACACGCTCAACTGCGTGCGATTTCCGAGGTCTACGGCAGCGCGGACGCACAGGCGAAGTTTGTTAACGACTTCGTGGCGGTCTGGACCAAAGTGATGAACCTGGATCGTTTCGATCTGAATTGATGTTTAGTGGTAAGTCCCAGAAACGCCTCCATTTGTGGAGGCGTTTTTTTTTGGCCGGTATTACTCGAAAACGCTGGCAAGCTTTTTCGAAAGGCTCGAAACGGGATCGGTGGCCAACTCCGTCGATCCTGCTCATGACGGCGCTTGTAACCGAACACGGTATCAATGAGAGCGAATCAATGCTCAGCGTGCAGTCAGGGCTGAGTAGCTGTTCATGAGGTTGCGGTAGTTGGGAATGCGTTGGGACAGCAGATTGCCCAGGCCTTCAATGTCGTTGCGCCAGTCACGTTGCAACTCACAGGCTACCGAGAACCAGTTCATCATTTGCGCGCCGGCCTGGGTCATACGGTTCCAGGCAGCCTGTTGAACAGCGGTATTGAAAGTGCCGGAGGAGTCGGTCACTACGAAGACATCAAACCCTTCCGCCAGTGCTGACAGTGTCGGGAACGCAACGCAAACGTCTGTTACCACGCCGGCAATGATCAACTGCTTGCGGCCAGTGGCCTTGATCGCTTTGACGAAGTCTTCGTTGTCCCACGCGTTGATCTGACCTGGTCGGGCGATATAAGGCGCATCCGGGAACATCTCTTTGAGTTCAGGTACAAGCGGACCATTGGGGCCTTGTTCAAAACTGGTGGTCAGGATGGTCGGCAGATCAAAAAACTTTGCCACATCTGCCAAGGCAAGAACGTTGTTTTTGAACTCGTTAGGGCTGAAGTCTTGCACGAGTGAAATCAAGCCTGTCTGGTGGTCGACCAGCAGAACCACGGCGTCGTCTTTGTTCAGGCGGTTGTAGGTTGCGTTTGTCATTATGGAATCCCTTTTCTATGTGGTGAGTGGCTGTCGTTCAACATGGGCTCAGATTAATGTTGAGTTGCCGACTGAAAAAGGGCTTGAAAAGGGTTTGACTGTCCACCAGAGCGTGACAATGACTCTCAAGGGTTCTGTTACCAGAGGAAGCTCGCTGGGGGTGGGTACTGCAAGATGGCGATTTCTGACTGCACCAATCGGGATATCTGATGAAAGCCGCCTTGTCGGGAGCAGTCGCCCCGATTTACCCGCTGTGCTTTTCGATGAGGCAGATGGTCCTGGTCGACGCCGAGCGCGCCGATGATGTGTCGATCATTAATCTTCCGATTCAATGGGCTTGGCTTTCGCAACGTGTGAGTGTCTGGCGTTGAACCTCGCAAGCGTGATGTTCGGGTGCTCACCGAAGCGTTGAATATAATATTTGCAAAACAGCTGAAAGTTCGTAAAGCCACAGGAATAGGCTATTTCCTTGGGCGTCAACGAGCTGTGCGGGTCGCCCAGTTTGTCCAGGGCCAACGTCAGCCTTTGCTCACGCAGGAAGGCGATGGGCGTAGTCTGTTTAAAACGTTTGAACCCCATCTGAAGGGACCGTACGCTCAGGCCTGCATGTGTCGCAACCTGACAGACAGTCAGATGAGGGTCGACACTTGCGGCCATGTAGTCAGCGGCAACATTGATCGAGTGGGAGGTCGGTGTCAGTTTGCTCTCGGACCTGACCAGTACTTGAGTGTAATTGCTCGGAAAGTTATACAGCAAGAAACCGATCAGCGACTCCTTGAGGCTCTCGGTCACTCTTTTAATGTCGGCTGACGATCGTGTAGAAACCTCTAGAATCGTTTCTGCCAGCCTTTGAATGATCTGAATTTGCCACGCTTCGCCTCTGTTCTTGTGGAAGTACACCCTTGTCTTGGGAGGCTCGCCCAGCACGACCGCAAGGTAGCGAACCAGGTCAATGTTGGCGATATAAAGGGTTGTATATTTCACATTGGAGGCGTAGGTGGATTCCAGTACTTCTCGTTGATCAATCAGTGCTACTGTACCAAGTGCGATCTTGTGGCGCCCCCTGTTCGTGCGCCATTCTACACTTTCAGCGTGCGGGATCGTGATCAGAAATCCATCTATTTCGTTAGATGATGTATACCCCCATCCTGACAAACTGAACGACAGGCTTACAAACGAGCTACCGATGACACAAATCTGCTTTTGATAGTCGAAGTTTCCATTTTCTCCTGTTCTCAAGGCGATGAAGCTATCGTGGGCGATAAAGTGCTCTGACGCGACGTCGATGTCGGTAATATGAAGTTTGGCTGAGCGGTAAATTTCCATTTCGCCTCCCTGATTAACCTTGAAAGCTTCGCAAAACGCTGTAAGCGGACACGCAGGATTGACTTTACCACCCACCCCATAAATACGCCTTAAGAAAAAGCGCAAGAATAAATTAAAACGCAGGTTTTTCTCGCCTCCAGACTAAGGGAAACGATCAGCACCTCGGCGATCTGGCACATTAGAAGCCATGGCAGCCAAGACAGGCTAACGACCTGTCAGATGATGGCGGCGCAAGCCAGGGCAGGCCTGATGGGTAATGCTTCTTAACGCAGTGTTGGGTTCATCAGAGAGGACGTTGTTTTACAGTCCTCCAGCCTGGAAAGAGCAGACCGTCGGTCCCCTGGTTGTTTTTCATGAATTTCTTCGAGGCTTTTACGATGTTCAATAATGATCTTAAACGTGAACTGGCGGCCAGGATAGCCGACATTGTTGAACTGAAGGGAGGTCTTGGCGCGCTTGACAGGTCCATGGCAATTGTAGAGTTTGATGTCAATGCCAAAGTGCTTAGAGCCAATGACAATTTTTTACGAATAATGGATTATCGTATTGAGGAAGCGGTGAAACTTGGTCATCAGGATTTTTGCACGGAGGGCGAGATCAATAGCCGAGCGTACGAAAACTTTTGGAAAGAGTTAAGGTCCGGGCGGTGTGCATCGGGAACATTCAAGCGCCTGGATAAAAAGGGTCAGCCGGTCTGGCTTGAAGCCAGTTACTGTCCTGTATTGGACAGTCAGTCCCGCGTCACCAGAATTGTGAAGTATGCATTGAACGTGACTGACAAGGTTACGCGTGAAGCAGAAACAGGCGCGAAGCTCCAGGCCCTTGATAAAGCGCTTGCCGTCATAGAATTCGATCTGCAGGGCAACATCATTATTGCAAATGAGAATTTTCTCAAAACGGTCGGTTACAGTCAGGCGGAATTGAAGGGCAAACATCACCGTCTCTTTTGTGAGCCTGGGCTGGTCGCAAGCAATGATTACAAGGATTTCTGGCGTCGACTCAACGAAGGACAGGCGTTCAGTGATCAGTTCAAGCGGATAGGGAAGAACGGACGCGTTATCTGGCTCGAAGCCAGTTACAACCCTGTTTACGATGCGGAAGGAAGGCTGAGCAAGATAATAAAATTTGCCAGTGATATCACGGAGCGTGTAGAGAAGTTCGAAAGCGACTCACTGGGGGCTTCTCGTGCTTACCATATTTCGGCTGAAACAGAAAAGCTGGCGGAGCAGGGCGCCAGTGTTATCCGTGACACCGCGACTGAGATGAAGTCAATTGCCGACAGTATTCAGGCCTCTGCGCAACTTGTGGCACAGCTGGGAGACCGCTCGGAACAGATAACGACCATCGTCAACACGATCAGGGGGATTGCGGAGCAGACTAACCTGCTCGCGTTGAATGCTGCGATTGAAGCCGCTCGTGCTGGCGACCAAGGCCGCGGATTTGCAGTAGTTGCGGACGAAGTCAGGCAACTGGCTGGGCGTACCAGTCGCTCCACGGCTGAAATCGCTGACATGATCGGCAAAATTCTGTCCGAAACCCGCAACGCAGTCGTCAGCATGAATTCCACACGTGAGGGTGCGCAGCGAGGTGTGGATTTGGCTGACCAGGCAGGGCAGGTCATTGTTCAGATTCGCAGCGGAACCAGCAATGCGGTCGAGGCTGTCAGTGTGTTTGCGTCCAGGCTGGATAAGTCAGCCGTTACGGCTTGACCTTCAAGAAACCGGGCAGGCAGGCGATCACAGTCTGATTGCCTGCCTGCCCGTTTTCACCCATCAAGGGCCTGTCCAGGGCCTGTTAAGTCAAGGGTTCGAGCGCCTGTCGCACGAGGTACCCACGTAGAATTGACAACCGCGCCTGGCAAAACCCAGGCCGGTCTGTTCCAGCAGTGCCCTGATGACAATGGTGCCAGGTTCCGGTGCCGGGACATCTCCCGGTGCGTTCTGGAAGCTGCCGTTGGCGATAAGGCTTGCAGCAACGACTGCCACTCCTTTCATGGTTTTCTTCTTCCGAGCCTGCGCACGCGCGTGGCGCAGCGGACAGCCACCTGTTTCGCAAAACCGTTCGACTTTTGATCGAAGAGCATGTTGGTCATCCCACAGCGGAAAGCGTTGAACCAGAATCCATATTGCCCGTCTTAACTTTGCTTTGAGTGTGAATGGCTCTAGAGCTGGAATGGCGATAGCATTACATCCATTTGGCTTAGACAGCCTTATTTTCAAGTCAGGGTTACATTGTGGAAAAGCTAAAACGCCTTCAAAGCGGAATCGAAGGACTGGACGCTCTGTTGAAGGGCGGCCTGGTTGCGGGTGCCTCATACATTATTCAAGGCCGTCCAGGGTCCGGTAAAACCATTCTTGCCAACCAACTTGGCTTCCATCATGCGAGCCATGGAGGTCGGGTACTGGTCGCTACGCTACTGGCTGAATCCCACGACCGTCTTTTTCAGTTTCTTTCCACAATGACCTTCTTCGACTCGTCACGAGTCGGCGCAGAAATCCAGTTTGTCAGCGCATTCGATACCCTGGAAAACGAGGGTCTGGGTGAAGTTGTCAAGTTGCTCAGGCGCGAGATCAGCCGGCAGAAGGCCACGGTGATGGTAGTCGACGGCTTGCTCAATGCCCGCTCCAAGGCAGACTCTCCGATCGACACCAAGAAATTCATCTCTGAGCTGCAGGGCCATGCAGCGTTCGCTGGCTGCACGGTTCTGTTTCTCACCAGTTCGCGGCTTGACGATGGCAGTCCCGAACACACGATGGTCGATGGCGTGATCGAAATGGGAGAGGAGCTGTTTGGCTCTCGTTCGGTCAGGCGTATCCAGTTGCGTAAAACCCGAGGCAGCGGTGCACTGACTGGCCTTCACGAGTGCGAAATCACCGACAACGGTCTGGTTGTCTATCCGCGCATCGAAAGTCTTTACAGTCGCCCATCGTCATGTGACAGCGCGAACATGACCCGTATCGCCAGTGGCATCGATTCGCTGGATGGTCTGCTGGGTGGCGGTCTCTACGGCTCAAGCGTGACGTTGGTCATGGGGCCATCAGGCATTGGCAAGACCACCCTGGGGCTCAAGTTTCTCAGCGAATCGACCGTTGACGCCCCTGGGCTGCATTTCGGCTTTTATGAAAGCCCGCAGCGCCTTCGCCTGAAAGGGCAGTCTCTGGGCATCGATATTGAGCGCATGGAGGCAAGCGGGGCGTTGAACATTGTCTGGCAGCCAACCACCGAGGGCTTGTTGGATGGCCTGGGCGCCAGGCTGTTGAACATCGTCGAGGAGAAGGGCATCAAGCGGCTTTTCATCGACAGCCTGAGTGGTATGACTCGGGTTTCGACAAATCCTGCGCGGGTGACTGATTTTTACAGCGCGTTGATGAACGAGTTGCGCGCCAGAGGCGTGACGGTTTTTGCGTCCTGGGAGATGCACGATGTATTTGGCACGCAACTCAATTCGCCCAATTCGGACCTCTCCAGCATCGTCGATAATTTGATGCTTATGCGTTTCGTCGAGAATCACGCTGAACTAAGCAGGACACTTTCCATTCTTAAGGTACGAGACAGTTCCTATGACCCCTCGCGATTCGAGGTGGTTATACGTGACCACGATGTTTTCCTGAAAAAGGCTTCAAGAAATGAACCGTCAGTATCCACTGGGTCATCGTCCGGTTCACTCTCCTAAGTCTTTGTGCGGGTTGAATTGACATGACCACCATCCTGGTCGTCGACGACGAATACTTGATCGCTGACATCCTGAGCTACGCGCTCGAGGACGAGGGGTTCATGGTCGTGAAGGCAAGCAATGGTCGCAAAGGGCTCGAAGTACTCGACAGAGAGCGGCCGGCTCTGATCATCACCGACTTCATGATGCCGGTCATGGACGGGCTTGAGTTCGCCAAGGCTGTGCGAGCGCTGCCTTCCATCAGTCATTTGCCGATCATCCTGATGAGCGGCGCGCAAGCGCACATCGGCATGCAGCGGTCTGATCTGTTTGATGTCGTGCTGGCAAAGCCGTTCGACATAGCATTGATCGTTGCCGAAGTCCGCAAGCTGCTCGGACAATTCTGACCAGCGAGAGAGTGTTTTTCCAGGACCCTCCACTCAGTCGAAAGGGCCTTTTCCAGGCCCTTCTTCCTGCGCCTTGAACACTGGGTCAACCACAGAAAACATCACGACATGTGCCGACAACTCCTGTCCTTCTGGCTCAAGCCCGTCTGATTTGTACCGTTGCGTATGACGCGGTCAGGCGCAGCCCCGGCTGCGACGACTCACGGACGACGATTGCCAGAGGGCTGTTTGCCTGGTGCAACGCTGCAGTTGTCATCGCCGCAGCGACGACTTCCGTCAGGATGGGGTAACCACGAAAGGTGAGGGCGCCAGCGGCAAAAAAGCCGGTAAGCGATATTTAGGGCAGGCCTCAGCACGCGCCATGACAGCGGTGCCGCCCACACACCCAGACCGGCTGCTCTCCAGCTCCAGAGTGTCGCGTCAAGCCCGGTAACCCAGGTTCCATCGCTGAATCTGGCATGCAGCGAGGACTGCATGTGCTCAAAACTCAGACCCAGTGATGTGGCGTCAAACCCTTCGTCACTGATGTCGATAAAAAGCAGCCGACTCGGCGCAGCCCGCGAGCGCAGGAGCTTGATTTCCCGGGCACAGAGTGGGCACTCACCGTCAAAATAAAGGGTCAGTGGCCACTGCTCTTTCTTGTACATGTTTTATGACCTGTATAGGTTTTGAACACCATAGGCGCAAAAAAGCAGCCTGACAATGGGCCGTCATCCCGGATCATCCATTTTCTGGACTGGTCTGTAGTGGTCTGATAAAACCGGACATAATCCGCAGTCATGAGCTTGTCTGAAGAAGCAGTCGCGCACGCCGATGCGTTTTTCGCAGATTTGCAAAACATGCGCTGAACGCATTCAGGAGCACTGGAACCAGGAGTACACGAATGGACGCACTTGCCACTGCACTAAAAAGCACTATCGAAGCAGCGGATCGTGCAATCACGGCGCAAGACTACGATGCACTGATGGATTTTTACGCTGAAGACGCAACCCTTGTGGTCAAGCCGGGCCTGAACGTCACAGGCAAGGAAAATATTCGTCGGGCGTTTGTGGCGATCGCCGAGCACTTCAATCACAGCATGGTCGTCACGCAGGGCAGGATGCAGGTGATACCTGGCGGTGACGTCGCTTTGGTGGTCATGGAAACCTTGCTTCAGGTGACCAGCGCGGCAGGTGTAAAAACCGACATTGAGCGTCGAGCGACTTATGTCTTTCGGCAATTGTCAGAGCGGTGGCTATGCGTTGTGGATAACTCATACGGCACAACGCTGCTCGATCATGTGGAAGAGCTTGAATAGCGTTCTTGAATCCGGCGCAGTGGCGTGATGCAGGTCAGCCATGCACGGCCCTGTACAGCGTCTTCACCAGGTCGGACTGGGTAATGATGCCCACCAGGCGTTGATGTTCGTTGATGATCGGAATGTGTCGATGGCCGTTCTCGGAAAACACCGGGACCAGATCGATCAGCAACCGGTCATAACTGGCGACACGCACCGTGCGGGTCATGATTGTGCCCACGTTGCGTGCCTGCTCTTTTGGCCGCACGAGTGCGCGCAAGCGCCACGCCATGGTTTCGTGCACTTCCAGATCAATCTGGTCCATAAAGTCTGCGACAGTGATGATGCCCAACAGATGATGCCTGTCGTCCACCACTGGCAGGGCCTTGATTTTGTGTTTGCGCATCAGCTCCCACGCGTCTTTCAGCGATGTTTCCACACGTGCAGTTTTGGGGTCGTGGGTCATGACGTCGGCACAGCGCACCTCGCCGATTGTGCGCTGATAGGCCAGCGCCTCCACTTGCTCAAGCAGGGTTTCCAGGTCATCCCGGCTGATGTCGAACACTTCGTTGTAGCGCGCCAGTACCGCGTCGAGATCACTGCGATGCAGGTGCGTCTCGGCTTCCCGTTTTATCGGACCTTGCACTGGTGCGCGGTTCAGATGCGGCCAGGGGCGCCGGGTGAGGTTGTTGTAGAGCAGCCCGGCAGCGACCAACAGGACCGAATCGAGCAGTACCGGCGACAAGGCGAATCCAAAGCGATCACAGCCCATCAGTACCATGAGCAATGCCGAGGCACCGCCTGGCGGATGAAGGCAGCGCATCGCCAGCATCACGGCAATCGACAAGCCCACGGCCAATCCGGCAGCGACCGACGCGTCCGGTATCCATTTCACACAGGCTATGCCGACCAGTGCTGACAGCGTATTGCCGCCCACCACCGACCAGGGCTGCGCCAAGGGACTGGACGGCACAGCAAAGATCAATACCGCACTGGCGCCCAGCGGCGCAACCAGCGCCAACGCCAGCAAGGTGTGCTGATGAGCCAGCGAGCCTTCTATCCAGCCAGCGGCTAGCACTGATACCAACAGAATGCCCAGTGCCGCGCCGATGCTGGCGCGCAGTTTCTCTCGATGGTTGATAGGTTGCTGCGCAGGCCACAGCGCGCGCAGAAATGCCCGCAGTCGATTGACGCGTGAGGTTCTGGACGGTTTCTGGTGGTCAGCAGAATTGGACATATTCAGTCATTGGGCAGAGAAGGGCGGTGCAGGCGAAGTCTTCTTTGGACGGACCAGTGCCTGCGCGAAGCAGGCCATGGTAACTCAGCACTTGATGGGCATAAACGAACTGCACATCACCTCATCGAATCGACACGATGCGCGGGTCAAGGCATGCGAGCTTCATCCATTCATGAATCGAATGGCTCCCATCATACTTATTCGCTTTTGCGGATTTGGTATCGACGTGCAGAATACTGTCAGGACGGCTGCAAGCCAGAGCCATAACGGGAGCAAGCGTGGTGTCGAGTACGGATAAAGGCTCAGTCGAGCTGAGTGTTGATGAGGTGTGGCAGGGTTTCAAGCAACTGCTGCCGATTTCCTTGTTCGTGGTGGTGTTCGGCGGTGCGTTCGGTCTTGCCGCCACCCAGACCGGTCTTGACGGCACATCGGCCCTGCTCATGAGCGTTCTGGTATTTGCCGGTGCGTCGCAGTTTGCAGTGCTCGATCTGTGGGGCGCACAGGTTCCGCTGGTCCCGTTGATCATCACTGTCTTTGCCATCAATGCCCGACACCTGTTGATGGGCGCGACCTTGTACCCGTGGTTGCGCGAGCTGCCACGTGCCAAACGCTATGGCGTGATGCTGGTGGTGTCGGACGCCAACTGGGCGATGTCGATGCAGGCGCTCAACAACGGCAAGCCGGGTATGGGACTGATATTGGGCGGTGGCATTGCCCTGTGGGCGGCCTGGGGTTTGGGCAGTTGGTTGGGCTTGTATTTTGGCAGCGCTATTCAGGACCCGGTGAGCTTCGGTCTGGACATGGTGATGGGCTGCTTTCTGCTGGCGATGGTGGTCGGCGGGCAGAAGAATCTACGAATGCTGGTCATCTGGGCGGTGGCGGCCGGCTCGGCGCTGCTTGCGTACTGGTACCTGCCCGAAAACAGTCATGTGGTCGTCGGCGCCCTGGCCGGTGGTTTACTGGGTGCGGTGTGGATGGAGAAAAAGAAATGAACATCGACAGCGCAGGCTACGGCACGTTTCTCATCATCCTGATCATGGCGGTGGTCACGCTGGCCACCCGGTGGGGCGGTGTCTTTATCATGTCCTTCGTCCCTATCAACTATCGCGTACAGCAGTTCATCAGTGCGATGTCCGGTTCGGTGCTCGTCGCTGTTCTCACACCGCTGGCAATCACCGGAGACATCGGCGCACGGATGGCTTTGCTGACCACTGCCGTGATGATGCTGCTGCTGAAAAAACCGCTGCCGGCCATTGCTGCGGGAATCGCCATGGCCGCTGTTTTCAGGCATCTCTGAACGTTGCGCAATGACTCGGTTGCATTCACTGACCAGTCGATCGCGCTGCATCTTTTTCGGCGGCGCGATTCTGGCGGCCGCAGGCAGGCCGCTTAACGGCGAGGTTGCTGTACGGATTGATTCAAGGCGAAACCCTCGAGCACCTTCTGAAACTCGATCAGTGTCTGTGAAATGAATTTGTCGCGATGATGCACGGTATAGAGCTGTCGCCTATGGGGTGGGATATCGTGCTTGAGGACGGTCAGATGGCCTTGGGCAATAAGATCGCCAACCACCCAGTAAGACAGGCAACTGATGCCGACACCCGCAGCAACCATGCGTTTGATGGCTTCTGAGCTGCCGACCTGACGTGTGTTCCCCCACCGCCCGAGATGTGGCAGCAGCAGTCGGAGGACTTCCTCGGCCGTCCCGGAGCCGCTCTCGCGAATCAGCCAGGGCGCGTCGCGCAGTTCGTCGAGCGTGACGCTGTCTTTGCAGGCCAGCGGATCAGCGGCACCGGCAACGATTACCAGTTCATCCTCGAACCATGGTCGTACGGTCAGGTCAGGCAAGTGGCAGGGGCCTTCGATGAGGCCGATGTCGATGGAAAGCTGCGCGGCTTGACGGGCAATATCGGCGCTGTTGCCCATGGATACGTCGATCTGTACACCTGGTGCCTGTCTGCTCAGCAGCTCGACCAGCAGCGGCATGATGTAGTTGCCGATTGTAGTGCTGCACCCCACCCGTAAACGCCTGAGAGTATCGGTGCGTTGAAATCCTTGTTCTATCTGCGCGGCGGCTTCCAGAAGCCGAATTGCCTGAGGCAGAAGCGTCCGACCGTTATCGTTTATGACCAGACGTTTCCCAACTCGATCAAACAGCCTGACGTCCAGCGCAGCTTCAAGTTCCTGAAGGGCTGCACTGGTTGCCGACTGTGACAACGCCAGCGCCACACTCGCGCTCGTTGTCGAACCGTGTTGGGCGATGGCCCTGAAGATATCCAACTGACGAAGCGTAAGTCTCATCGGTTTACCTATGAAATGGCTAAGTCATAGCGAAACTACCCGTTTTAATCGTTAGTTTCACCTCGTTATTCTTCAGTCATTCGATAGGCATCAAGGGCAGGAAACGCCATGCGCGACGCACGTTGTGTCAGATTCCCGGGGCGCGGCCAACCGCTTGCGGCGCTCAGTGACCCCAAAGAAGCGATCCGGCAGTTCACCCCCAATTGGTTCGCTGCGACGATGGGCACCGGCATTCTGGCTTTGGCGCTGGGTCAGTTGCCGGGCGACATAGCTGTTTTGAAACAACTTGGCCATGCGCTCTGGCTCTTCAACTGCGCGCTGTTCACGGTGTTCTCTGCCATGTACGCCGCCCGCTGGATTATGTTTTTCAACGAAGCGAAGCAGATTTTCGGCCACTCTACGGTGTCGATGTTTTTCGGCACGATCCCGATGGGGCTTGCCACGATCATCAATGGGCTGGTGCAGTACGGTTTACCGTCGTGGGGAGAGTCCGTCATCGGTTGGGCGCATGCGCTGTGGTGGGTGGACGTGGCGATGGCGCTAGCCTGCGGCGTGCTCATTCCGTTCATGATGTTTACCCGCCAGCAACACAGCATCGATCAGATGACGGCGGTCTGGCTATTGCCGGTAGTGGCCGCTGAAGTGGCTGCCGTCAGTGGAGGCGTCATTGCTCCGCATCTGAGCGACGCCGGTGAGCAATTCAATATGCTGATCACCAGTTACGTGCTGTGGGCCTATTCGGTGCCTGTTGCGTTCAGCATTCTGGTGATTCTGATACTGCGCCTGGCGCTGCATAAACTGCCCCACGAAAACATGGCCGCATCCAGTTGGTTGTCGCTGGGCCCCATTGGCACTGGCGCGTTGGGCATGCTGGTACTGGGCTCTGATGCTCCTGCGATCTTTGCCAGCCATGGTCTGGCCAGCGTCGGCGAAGTCGCAGCCGGCATTGGACTGATCGCCGGGATTCTGTTCTGGGGGCTGGGCTTGTGGTGGATGCTGTTGGCTGTCTTGATCACTGCGCGCTATTTCAGGACCGGCATTCCGTTCAATCTGGGCTGGTGGGCCTTTACCTTTCCTTTGGGTGTTTACGCCGTGACCACGCTCAAACTGGGCGCCATGCTGCAATTGTCCTTCTTTGACGGGCTGGGCAGTGTTCTCGTCGTTGTACTGGCCGCCATGTGGCTGGTGGTCGCCGCCAGAACCGCAGCGGGCGCTTATCGAGGCAATCTGTTTGTATCGCCTTGTATTGCGTCGCTGAGCGCCGCTAAAACCTGTCACTGATCAGGGCATTCAGCGTTCACATGCGTCGACTCCTGGCTGGCAGCTGGCGCAAGGCCTGGTTTGCATTGAATTAACAGGCCGTGGTTTGAGTCTTTGAAAGTAGCGTGCGTTGCAGCCTGCGGCGCTACGCTTGCAGACTCAGATGTACCGTACCGTTGTCAGGTGCGGACTTTTACCAAGGACTGACGATGACCTTCTTTATTTTCCTCATAGCCTGTGCGGCAGCGGCCAGTACCGGCATCATTTTCAAACCCGGCCAGTGGTACGAGTCGCTTGCCAAGCCAGGCTTCACGCCACCCAATTGGTTGTTTCCTGTCGCCTGGACAGTTATCTACTTGCTGCTCGCCTGGGCCGGTTACCGCTTGAGCCAGATGCCGGGCAGTCAGGAAGTGCTGGCGTTGTGGGCTGCGCAGATTGCGCTGAACACCCTGTGGACACCGGTATTTTTTGGCGCACACAAGGTTCTCGCCGGCATGGTAATCATCACCGTGCTCTGGCTGGTTGTGGCTGCCATGGTCGTTCTGGCGCTGCGCCTGGATGTCATCACCGGGCTGATCCTGTTGCCGTATCTGCTGTGGCTTTGCGTGGCTGGTGCGTTGAATTTCTCTATCTTGCGCAACAATCGGCAGGCCTGAGGCGCTGAGGGGTGAGCTGAGTCAGGTGTGCCACGGAATTCGGCTACTATGGCCGATGCTGGACGCCCAGCCCAGCCCAGCCCAGCCCTGACCGCCATCGCCAGCCAATGATCCCTTGAGACTCATGCCCACATGACCGACGATCCCCACACGCTGTGGATGCGCTTCCAGACCCCCAACTCTGACATCGCGTCTCGGGAGCGTGCGCCGATGCTTGCGCAGGAGAAGGCCTGGGCGCAGGAGCGTGCGTTGGGTCATGGTTTCAATTGGCTCTTCGTGCTGATGCCGCCGCTGGTGTTCGGCCCGCTCTTGCCGGGCCTCGCGTTTCTCGTTTCACTTCTGCTCTACCAAGGGCTGATCGATCACGAGCTGAACATTGACCGCGTTATTGGCGCCTCGTTTGGCTGGCTGGTTTTGGCGACGCTGTTATTCACGGCGGCCTGGGCATTGCGCAATTACTGGCGGGATACCCGCGATCCCACCAAAGCCTACTGGCAGCGCATGCCTGAGCAGGGGCAGGTCGAGCTTGAGCGTCACATTCTGCTGTCCGTCGTCAGTCTGTGGGCGTCGGTTTTTGACCCGGACGTCAACACCATCATGCATTGGCGCGACGGCCAGTTGCGCGCTGTGCAGAGCAGCGGGGTTTCGCAATGGATACTGGCCTTGACCGCTGCGGGCCACTGGTTGGTGTTCAAAGAGGAATACCCCGGCAGCTTCACCTATGGGCGGGTCGGGCGCATGCCCCCGCTCGACAGGCAGCTGCAACCTTTGCGTGAACTGGCTGTTGCCTTTGCCCCTGGCACTCAGCTCTCGCTGGGGCTGCGTTTCGAGGGGGAGTGCGTGCCTACAACGCACACTGCCTATTGGATGGACGCTAACGAACTCAAGCGTCTGGGCGAAGTGGCGCATCATTGGTGCTTTTTCCCTCCGGACCGTTACGGCGTGATCAACCCGCAGGATGCCGAATGGGTCCGGTGCCTCGCGAACAAGGCCCAGGCCAGCGAGGGCTCGCAAACGGAGTCATGAGACACCGCCCTTGCTCAGCACGGCCATGTGAAACCCTAATAAGCTTCATGGTAATTTCGGCCTCCTGCCTTCTGACTTAATCGCCAAGGACGCGCTATTTATGGACAACACGTATTCCCGTATCAACGAGCTTCTGGACAACCGCCGATTCACGGTAGCGGACAACGCCCAAGGGCTTTCCGGCAAAGGCACGGTCTTTCATTACAACGTTGAAGGCGATGCGATTTCCGGCACGTATCAGGGCGGGCGGATCCGCATCGGTCAACAGGTTGGGCGCGTGACCGGGCCCGAGACCATCGAGTTGTTTTATCACTGCCTGACCACTGAGGGCGAGATGCTCGCAGGCTGGTCTCGTGGCACGGTAGGCGTTGATCACGCAGGACGCACGACGCTGGCCTTCGTGTGGGGCTGGTTGTCAGGCGCGACCGGGGGCGGGGAGTCCAGTTACGTCGAGCTGCTGGAATAATAATCGCCACGCCAGGCAACCTTGTTCAAGCCCGGCGCGACATCAGCAACACCGACGCAGACGCTGACAGCAGCCCCGCGCAGCAGCGGTTGAAAACCTGTTTGCGGCCGGGCTCGGTGAACCAGCGCCGCATGTGCAGGCCGAGGCAGGCGTAAAGGCCGATGGCGATCCATTCGAGGATCAGAAACAGCAGCCCAAGCAACGCGAACTGGGGTGCAATCGCCAGCGTTGGATCAACAAACTGTGGCAGAAAAGCGGTGAAGATCAGGATCGCCTTGGGGTTGCCGGCAGCCACCAGAAATTCCTGTCGGGCCAGTGCCAACAGGCTGGCCTTGGCTGCGTATGCCGCGTCGTCAGGCTCAGGCTTTGCGTTCCACAGCTGGTAAGCCAGGTAGAACAGATACGCAGCGCCTGCGATCTTGATGGCGTAGAACACCCGCTCCGAGGTCTGCAGCACGATCGCAAGGCCTGCCGAGGCCAGCGCAATCATCCCCGCGAATGCCAGCAAGCGACCCATGCCCGCCAGGCATGAAGCGCGGTAGCCGTACCGTGTGGCATTGCTGATGGAGAGCAGGTTGTTGGGGCCCGGCGCCATGTTCAGCGCAAAGCAGGCGGGAAGAAACAGCAGCAGGGTCGCAAGGTTCATGAGGATATCCCGATCCATTTTGTCTGAATCCTAACGTCGAAATATCGCCTGTGTCATCGCCTTGCGGTGCATCGCTGGCAGTCGAGCAGCCAGGATAATCTCAGCCCAACGCTTGCTGCCCGGGTTCAGGCTTTGTGCTGACGTCGTGCATCGCTCAGCATGGAGATGGTCAGTTTGCGCACCTCAAGTTTGCTGATCTCGACATGAGAGCGCAGCAGCAACAGCGCTTCGTCGCGCTTGCGGGCCTGAAGGGCGTTGAGGATGGCGGCGTGTTCGAGGTAGGTGTGTTCGATGCGTGCGCTTTTGAAAAAATCCAGACGCCTGACGATACGGATCCGCTCGGTCACCTCGTGGTGCACGCGGGTCATTTGCTGATTGCCTGACGCTGCCACCAACTGCGTGTGGAACTGCTCATCAAGGTCGGCGACCACTTGCATGTCGCTGTGCCGCAAGCCGGGTTCGACCAGCCAGTGTTCGCGCAGCGCGCTCAGCTCCGGATGCACCTGCGCAGAGGCGCAAATGCGTTCTATTGCGGCACACTCAAGCACAATGCGTAAATCATACAGCTGGTCGATTCTCTCGAAGTCCAGCGGCTTGACTGACCAGCCGCGCCGAAACTCGACGTCCAGATAACCCTCGCGCTGCAGGCGATAAAGGGCATCCCTGATGGGCGTACGTGAAACCTGATAGCGGTCGGCCAATTGGGTTTCGGTAAACCGGTCATACGGCAACAGGTAGAAATCGAAGATCTCCTGTTTGAGCCGACGGTAAACGTCTTCGGCCAGGGCGTTGGTGGAATGCGGCGAATTCAAGGGGCGGGCTCCAGGCTGCTCAAGTCGATGCTGACATGCGCCGCGACGACTTTCCAGCCACCGTCGAGGCGTGCCCAGGTTTGCATCTGGCGGCCCAGCCGTTGCGTCACTCCGTCATGAAACTCGGTGCTGACGGTGGCAAAATCCTCGCCAAAGGTACTGACGATGGTGCGCAGCAATTGCCGACCCGGGCCGATAGGCTGGCAATGGCGCCGATAACGCGCGATGGCCTCTGCTCCGTGCAGGTTCTCCGCCACGCCGTAGCGCACGGCGTGCTCCGAGTTCCAGAACCAGGCATCCAGTGTCGCCAGTTCGTTGGCCAGCAGCGCGCGCTCGTAATCGACGAAGGCCTCGGTCACCGCCGCGACCACGTGGGGAAGGTTGATGTCCATCAGCGCGTACTCCTTGTGTGTATCGCCTGTTCCAGAGCGGACAACGGCGCCACGCGGCCGACGATGCCGCCCTGGGCGATGATCATATCGAGTGTGGCCTGCTTGAACGCAGGAAAGTAGCTTTGGGTGGCGTCTTCGATCAGCAGGCAACGATAGCCGCGATCATTGGCCTCGCGCAGGCTGGTCTGCACGCAGACTTCCGTGGTCACCCCAGCAACGATCAGATGAGTGATGCCGGCCCCGGTCAATCGCGCGTGCAGGCCGGTGGCGAAGAACATGCCCTTGCCCGGCTTGTCGATCACCCATTCACTGGCGAGGGGCGCGAGTGCATCGATAATCTGATTGCCCGGTTCGCCGCGCACCAGAATCCGCCCCATGGGGCCAGGGTCGCCAATCCTCAGGCCGGGCACGCCATGTTCGAGTTTGGCGGGCGGGCAGTCGGCAAGGTCGCTGCCGTGGGATTCCCGGGTGTGGATCACCGTCATGTTCTGCGCACGTGCCAGCGCCAACAGTCGCTGAACGGTGGGCACGATCGCTTGCAGGGGCGCTACATCGTTACCCAGGCTGGCGCCAAACCCGCCGGGTTCGAGAAAATCGCGCTGCATGTCGATGATCACCAGCGCGGTGCTGGACGGCACGAAGGCAAAGCGGTCGGGACGGGCATTGACAGTGATCATGCAGGCTCCTGGTGATACTGTTCGGCGCCAGCCATGTGTCGACCCAGTTCTGTGCGGTCGGCGGCGGTGGCCGGGGTTTCGAAGACCAGCTCACCGTCGTGGATCACCGCGATGCGGTCGGCAAGGGTCAGCAGTTCGTCGAGGTCTTCACTCAGCAAGAGCACGGCAGCGCCACGGTTGCGAGCGTCGATCAGGCGTTGATGGATCAAGGCCACCGAAGCAAAGTCCAGTCCGAATACCGGGTTGGCGACTATCAGCACGGCGATGTCGTGGGTCAGTTCGCGGGCCAGAACGGCGCGTTGCACGTTGCCACCGGACAGCGTGCCAATCGGTCGACTCGGGTCATTGGGGGTCACCTGAAACTGCTCGATCAGGACGCGTGCCTGAGCCGTCACCGCACGACGGTCGATGCGCCAGCCCTGGCGACACAGCGGTGGACGGTCAAAATTTCGCAAGGCCAGGTTGTCAGCAACGCTCAGCCCGCCAATGCACGCATTGCGCAACGGCTCCTCGGGCAGGCTGAATACCTTCAAGCGCTGCATCTGTTCGCGCCGTGCATGGTACGGCTGGCCGTCGATCAGGACCTTGCCGGCGCTGAATGGACGCTGGCCCAACAGCGCTTCGGTCAACTCGCGTTGGCCGTTGCCGGAAATGCCTGCAATGACGACGATTTCGCCAGGGCGCACATTCAGGCTCAGGCCCTTTACCGCCAGCGTGCCTTTGTCGCCCGGTACATCCAGCCCTTCAATCTGCAAATGCGGCGCATGCTCTGCTGAAACCGGGCGTTCGCTGCTGAGCGTGCCGCTTTGAGCATGGCCCATCATCCATGTGGCCATTTCCTGAGTCGTGGTGTCTGCCACGGTACTGCTTGCCACCCATCGGCCTTTGCGCAGCACGGTGACGTCGTCGGCGTAGGTGCTCACCTCGCGAAATTTGTGGGTGATCATCAGCACGGTCAGCTCGCCGCGATGCGCCATCTGCTGCATCAACCCCAACACCTCGTCGGCTTCCTGAGGCGTCAGCACCGAGGTCGGCTCGTCGAGGATGATCAGGCGCCGCTCCAGATACAGTTGCTTGAGGATTTCCAGCTTCTGTTTTTCGCCCGCCGCCAGACTGCTGACAGGGCGTCGAATATCCAGACGAAACGGCATGCGGGCCATGAACGCCTCAAGGCGCTCATGTTCGGCGGCCCAGTTGATGCGCCACGGCAGGTCGCCGCGCGACAGCACCAGGTTTTCTGCAACGCTCAGGCCCGGAGCGACCGTGAAATGCTGGTACACCATGCCGATCTGCAACTGATGAGAGTCACGGGGGTTGCGAATGGCGTGTTCGCGGTTATCGACCAGGATGCTGCCCGACTGCAGCGGGCTGTAACCGATGATGCCTTTGACCAGCGTGCTTTTGCCGGCGCCGTTCTCGCCCAGCAACGCGTGTACTGTGCCAGCGCGCACCTTGAACGAGACCTCGTCCAGTGCGCGGAACGCGCCGAAGCTTTTGCTGGCACCGATTGTTTCCAGACTCGGGGCGCGCATGGTTACGCCTCCAGCAGGTCGCGGAGGATCGAGGAATGTCCGACTGCACCGAACACGCCGCCCTGCATCTTGATCATGCTCAGCGCCGCGGCATGGTTGGCCGGGTCGGTGGCACCGCAGCAGTCTTCGAGCAGCAGGCATTCAAAGCCGCGATCATTGGCGTCGCGCATCGTGGTGTGCACGCACACGTCGGTGGTAATGCCGGTGAGGATCAGGTTTTCGATACCTCGCGTGCGCAGCACCAGCTCCAGATCGGTGGCGTAGAACGAGCCTTTGCCTGGCTTGTCGATGATGATTTCGCCCGGCAAGGGCGCCAGCTCATCAATGATTTCCCAACCCGGTTCGCCGCGCACCAGAATCTTGCCGCACGGGCCTGGATCACCGATCCCTGCGCCGATGCGTTGGGAGCGCCAGCGTTTGTTGGCGGGCAGGTCGCTGAGGTCCGGACGATGGCCTTCGCGGGTATGAATGATGGTGAAACCCAGCGGACGCATCAGTGCGAGCAGGTCTTTCAGCGGCTCGATGGGTGCCCGTGTCAGCGCCAGGTCATAGCCCATGCTGTCGACGTAGCCGCCGACGCCGCAGAAATCGGTCTGCATATCGATCACGATCAGCGCGGTGTTGTGCGCGTGCAACTGGCCATTCCACGGCCAGGGGTAGGGCGCCGATGCGACGTAGCGTTGGCTCATGGCGTCATTCCTTCCAGGTGGTCGGGGTGGGCGTGAAAACGCGCTCGGGTGCATCGAAACCGCAGGCACTGCCATCGGTGTGCACCACCTCGTTTTCCCACGGCAGACGGTACTGACCTGCCGTCGGGTCGTGCATGTAGGTGTAGGGGCAATCCTGCGCGCCGCCTTTGACGGCGACATAGCCGCGGTGGCCGAACTGATAGGGGTTGTTCTCCACGCCCCAGTGCAGGCGCGCTTCGCGGACCAGGTCCGGACGCAGTTCGCAGCAGACGATTTCATCGGCGCGACCCCCGCCCTCAGCCATCACGGTGCCGTCGAAGTCGACGAACATGGCTTCGCCCATCGAATCGAACGTGCCGTCGGAGCCGCACATGCAAACGCTGGCGGTCTGCATCAGGTTGGTAAAGGCGTTGCTCTGGTTGGTGATCTTCCATGAGTGCCGAATCGGCGCGGTATAGCCTGCTGTGCGCAACATGATGTCGGCACCTTTGTAGGCGCACTCGCGGGCCATTTCCGGAAACATGCCGTCATGGCAGATGATCAGCGCCAGCGTGCTGCCGCGTGGGCCTTCGCACACCGGAATGCCCAGGTCACCCGGCTCCCAGGGCTCGACAGGCACCCACGGGTGCAGCTTGCGGTAGTAAAGACGGATCTCGCCGAGGTCATCGACGATCAGGCCGCTATTGAACGGGTTGCCGTGTGCGTTGGCTTCCATGATCGAAAAGCAGCCCCAGATGCGGTGGTCGCGGCAGGCCTGGCGCAACGCGGCGACTTCCGGACCGTCCAGGCTGCACATGATCTCTGGCGCGGTGCTCATCGACAGACCATGCAGCGAATATTCCGGAAAGACAATCAGGTCCATGCCGGGGTTGCTGCGCCGCGCCTTTGCCACCATCGACACGACTTTTTGCGTCTGCGCCCACAAGGCTTCGCGGGTATGCGGATCGGGCAGCGCCAGTTGCGCCAGACCGATCACCACGCCGTTGGGCGACTTGTTCAAACCACCAAGACCACTGGCCATGTCATGCCTCCTTCAAGAATGAGTTCAACGGGTCAGGCTCAATTCGCCGGGAGCACCGTTCAAGGTGCGGCCGCGTCGGCAAGTGGCGTACATCACCACCAGCGTCAATGCATAAGGCGCTGCCGCAAACAGGTAATAACCGCTGCTGATCCCCACGGCCTGCAGCGCCGGGCCGATGGCACCGGCGGCGCCGAACAGCAGGGACGCCCACAGGCATGACAGCGGTCGCCAGCGTGCGAAAATCACCAGCGCCACCGCCATCAGGCCCTGACCGCTGGACAGCCCTTCGTTCCAGCTGCCGGGGTAGTAAAGCGACAGGTAAGCGCCGCCGATGCCGGCCAGCGCGCCGCCGACTGCCGTGGCAATGATCCGCACCTTGATCGGTCGGTAGCTCAGGGCCTGCGCGGTTTCGGCATGGTCGCCCACCAAACGCAGCATCAGGCCCCAGCGCGTACTGCGCAGGCCCCAGTGCAGCGCCCACGCCAACGCTACGCCGATGAAAAACAGCACATTGATATTCAGCGCCGAACGCACGCGTTCTTCGCTGCTCCAGGCGCCCAGTGCGAGAGACGGCAGCATCGGTGCCTGCGGCTGGATGAACGCCTTGCCGAGAAAGAACGCCAGGCCGGTGCCCAACAGAATCAGTGCAATGCCGAAGGCAATGTCGTTGACCCTCGGCAGCGAGCAGGCGATACCGTGCAACAGGCCCAGCAGCAGACCGACGCCTGCGGCAGACAGTACCCCAAGCCAGGCTGAACCACTGAGGCATGCCACGGCATAGCCGGACATCGCGCCTGCGACCAGAATGCCTTCCAGACCCAGATTGATGCGGCCGCTTTTTTCCGTCAGGCATTCGCCCAGGCTGACGAACAGAAAGGGGGTGCCGACCCGAATCGAGCCCGCCAACAGGGCCAGCAGAAAGGTGCCGATGTCGATGTCAGCCATGCTGCAGCGCTCCTGTATCAGCGCTCACACGCGGTTGCGCGAGCCTGGTCCGATACGCCGCAAGACGTCCGTTCATGGCTTCCCAGAGCAAAAGGTTGGTGAACAGCAGCCCTTCGAGGATCAGTGTGGTCGCATCCGGCAAGCCCAGACGCCGTTGCAGCAGCCCGCCGCTGGCTTCCAGACCACCGAGCAGAATGGCGCAGAAAATGATCGCAATGGGATGGTGCCGTGCAGCGAAGGCGACCAGAATTCCGCTGGTGCCGTAGCCTGCAATCAGTGCGGCGTTGGCACTGCCTTGCACCGCCGTGACTTCGAACATACCAGCCAGCCCCGCCGCAGCGCCGCCCAGCAGGCAGCTCAGCAAAATCAGTCGGTCCACCGGCAGGCCGATCATCAATGCGGTGCGGACATTGCCGCCGACCACCGCCAGAGCAAAGCCTTTGACGCTGTGACGAACCAGCACGTAAGCGAGCACGCAGGCGACAACGCCTGCCACCAGGCCCCAATGCACCTCGAGGCTGTCGCTGATGGTGCCCACCAGATAGGCATCATCCAGGGGTGGAGTAGAGGGTTTGTTCAGGCTCGCCGGATCGCGCAGCGGCCCCTCCACCAACTGCCGGAACAGCGCGAGGGCGATATAGGACAGCAACAGGCTGCTGATGGTCTCATTGACGCCCCGACGCTGGCGCATCAGCCCGCTGAGTCCGATCCACAGCGCACCGACCAGCATCGCCGCTATCGCCATGCAGCCGAGCATCAGCCAAGGCGCTACAGGCGGCAACCACAGTGGCGTCACCGCAGCCGCCAGACCGCCCAGCACCAGCGCGCCTTCGCCGCCGATGACGATCAGTCCGGCCCGTGCCGGCAGCGCCACGCACAGTGCCGTGAGCATCAACGGCGCCGCACGTTGCAAGGTGTTTTCCAGCGCGAACCATGAACCGAATGCGCCTTCGCCCACCAACTGTAAAGCCTGCCAGGCGGGCTTGCCCTGTACCGCCAGGAACAACAGAAACAACACACAGGAAGACAGCACCGCCAACAGCGTCGGCAGTCCGGGCAACAACCCACAGATCAGGCGGCGTATCGCGTAAGGGGTGTTCATGCGGGCTCCTCAGATCTGACCCAAGACACCGTCGACGAGGTAGTTCATGCTTTCCAGCGCGATGTCGGTCTGGTTCTGGGAGACACCGTCGGCGATCACCACGGCGCCTTTGTTGTTCTTGAGCGGGCCTTTGAAAATGACAAAACTGCCCGCCATCATCTGCGCCTTGATCGCGTCGGCCTGTTGTTTGGCCGCAGCGCTCACGGCCGGGCCGTAGGCGGAGGTCTTGACGAAACCTTCCTTGAGGCCGCCGCGCAGGAAATTGATCATTGGCGCGCCGCTCTGGATGGCTGCGACGTGCGCTCGGTAAGGCGTTTCCCAGTTCCACTCGGCCCCGGTCAGGTAGCCTTTGGGCGCCAATGCCGCCTGGCTGGCATGGTAGCCGCAGGTCATGGCGCCACGTTTTTCAGCGGTTTCGACGATGACCTTTGGCCCGTCAACGTGGCAAGTGAGCACGTCGCAGCCCTGGTCGATCAGGCTGTTGGCGGCTTCGGCCTCCTTGACGGGCAGCGACCAGTCACCGGTGAAAATCACTGTAGTGACGATACTGGGGTCTACCGAGCGCGCGCCCAGAGCAAAGGCATTCAGGTTGCGCAGCACCTGGGGCACCGGCTTGGCTGCGACGAAACCCAGCTTCTTCGACTTGCTCATGTGCCCGGCGACCACACCGTTCAGGTATTGGGCTTCGTCGATGTAACCGAAAAAGCTGCCGGCGTTGACCGGATCACGATCCTTCTGCCACAGCCCGCCGCAATGCGCGAAACGCACGTCAGGGTATTTTTTGGCGACCTTGACCACATGCGGGTCGAAGTAGCCGAACGAGGTCGGGAAGATCAGCGTCGCGCCGTCCTGTCGAATCATGGCCTCCATGGTTTTCTGCACGGCCACGGTTTCCGGCACATTCTCTTCTTCGATCACTTTGACGTTAGGCAGCGTTTTGATGATGGCGGCGGCCTGCGCATGGGCCTGGTTATAGCCGAAGTCATCCCGCGCGCCGACATAGATGAAGCCGACTACCAGCGGTGCGTCAGCCGCGTAGGCACGGCTGAACGGCAGCGCCGCGCTGAGGCCGATAATGCCCGCCAACTTGATGAAACTGCGACGATCAACATTCGACATTGCTGCTACCCCTGATCAATGACTTCTGGACGATGTGGTGTGCACGGCGCGGCGGGCAGACCCGCTGTTGGAATCGGTGATGCCGGCAGTGTTCATTCATGTATACAAGATGATTTGTGCGACAGCACATTCCGTGCCGAAGACGTAAGAGAGCCGTTCCAGAGGCTCTGCGCGGGATTTTTTGTGCAGGTCTGTGGACTTTTGCGCGCCGTCGCTGCGCATGACAATGGGGTCTTGCACGAGGGGGGTGCGAATTGCCGCATCGGAGGCAATCAATGAAGGATCTTCATGGTTTCGCCTTGGCGACAACGCTAGACTCTCGCGCTTGCCAGCGCTTCGTCACCCATTCGGGCACGGCCACGGTTGTATGGGGATTCAAAATGGCAGATGCCCGCGCGACGTTTACCGAAGGTTCGGTAGTGCGCCATGTGCTGGTCATGAGCAGTACCAGTGCATTGAGCCTTCTGGCGGTTTTTCTGGTGGACATCCTGACGCTGGTCTATGTCTCCATGCTCCACACGCCTCTGCTGCTGGCGGCAGTTGGTATCGCCAAAGTCCTGATCTTTTTCAACGGTGCAGTGGGCTCAGGTTTCATCATTGCCGGCGCGACGGTGCTCTCGCAGCGCATGGGTAAGCGGGCCAGCGCAGTCACCGCGCATTTGACGACCCACCTGATGCTGATGGTGATGATTGCGTGCGGCGTGACGGCGGCCCTGCAACTGGCGATGGTGGTGCAGATAACCGAATGGTTGGGTGCTGACGCGGCAATCTATGTTGCGGCCCATGACTTTATCTGGCTGACCTTGCCTTTTTGTGTGCTGCAATCGGCCATGCAGATGTCCGCGCAGATCCTGCGCACGGCGGGCGACAGCCGCAGGGCGTTGAGCGTGGTGCTGTCGGGTGCGGTCACCCTGGCGCTCGCCGATCCCTTGTTGATCTTTGTGTGTGATCTGGGGCTCAGGGGGGCAGGGCTGGCGTATGCCTTGTCAGCGTGCGTGTCTCTGGCTGTCGGTGTGTATGGGGTGCGCAGGCGAGTCGGGCTCGCGCTGCGGCTTCGTCCCAGGCTCTTGCGCCTGCAGACGCGACGAACACTCAAGGTGGCTCTGCCTGCGATAGTGGGCAATCTGGCGACGCCGGTCGGGCTGGCCTACTTTGTTTCTTCGGTTGCTGTTTATGGCACCTCGGCATTGGCAGCGATGGCGGTGCTGGATCGGGTGTTGCAGTTTGCCTACTGCGCGTTTTTTGCCTTGCCGACGGCCCTGGCGCCGGTGCTGGGGCAAAACATCGGTGCGCGGCTGGACGACCGGGTCCGGTCCGCTATCGTTTTTGGTCGCCGGTTGATCGTGGTCTACGGTTCAGTGATCTGGGTTTTATTGATACTGTTGGCCACCTCCATCGCTGACCTGTACGAACTGGACGGCGTGGGGCGCGAGCTTTTTCTCGACTTCTGCAGAGTTGGGGGCGGTCTGTGGGTCCTGATCGGGCTGGACTTCATGTCCATCGCCGTATTCGTGACGATGGAGCAGCCATGGCTGGTCGCAGTCTTCGCCTGGCTCAGGGCCACGCTGGGCACCGTGCCTTTTGTCATGGCGGGTGTGCACCTGCTGGGCGGCAGTGGTGCTCCGCTGGGCATGTTCGCTGGCAATGCGCTGATCGCCGTGACGTCCATTTCCATCGCCGCGTTGACCGCGAGGCGCTTTTTCGAACGCAGGGCTCGGCCGGACAGCGGCAGGACACCTTGAACCAGAGCACGGACGAGTTTATGTCGATCGACGAACAAGGGAATGAATCAGGCCAGGCAACAGGGCCCAAGCGTCGGCGGGCACCCAAGGGTGAAATGCGCAGAGCAGCCTTGCTGGACGCTGCGACGCTGGTTTTCGCGCGCGATGGCTTTTCCAACGCATCGATGAAGGACGTGGCGGTTCTGGCGGGTATCACTACCGTGGGCTTGTTGCATCACTTCCCCAACAAGGGCGCACTGCTGAGTGCGCTGCTGGAGCGCAGAGACAGCCGGGTCACGTCCAGATTCGCTGACCTGACCACCGAGATGACCCTTGATGGTTTCATCAGGTTTCTCGAGATGAGCATGGGCTTCAGCGTGGAAAATGCGGCGGAATGTCAGGCATCAATGTTGCTCAACACCGAAAGCCTTTCGCCGGCGCATCCTGCCTGGTTATGGCACAAGGAGCGGTTTCACCTGACCCATGGGCATGCGCAAGGGCATCTGAAGGCGCTGTTAGACGTAGGGGAGATCCGGGCAGACATCGACGTCAAAGCGCTGGCTCAGGAGATTTTCTCGGTCATGGACGGTTTGCAGATTCAGTGGCTGAGAAGCCCTGAGGACGTGGACGTCAAAGCCGTGTTTGGCAATTATGTGCGCCGCTTGAGGACCGATATTCAAGCTCGTCCGTGAGCTTGAAACCTTGCCTCAGTAGGTCTGTGCGGCAGTCACTTGCACCGCTTTACGCAGTGGCAGAGGTAACGGGTTGCTGTCGCGAGTCGTAAGGTGCTCGGGGAACAATGTGATCAGCGTGCGATCAAGGGGCAGGTTCTCCGAGTCAGGGCCGACCAGGATTTTGAACTTGCCAGCGTCCACATCCCAACTGTCGGTCTTGTCCACGTAGTAAGCCAGCGAGCGAGAGTCGACAGGAATGCTCACAGTCTTGCTTTCACCAGGTTGCAGATACACCTTGGTGAAGCCCTTGAGTTCTTTCTCCGGGCGATCAACCGCAGCGGCCACCGGGTGAACGTACAACTGGGCGACTTCAAAGCCCGCCTTGGTGCCGGTGTTGGTCACCGTGAACTTGACGTCGATGGTGCTGCCCGGCGCGAGCACATTGCTCGACAGTTTCAGATCGCTGTAGCCAAACGTGGTGTACGAAAGACCGAACCCGAATGGGTAAAGCGGCTTCGCATGCTTCTTGTCGTACCCACGGTAGCCCAGGTACAGGCCTTCGCTGTAGTCCATCACGGTCAACGCGTTGTTACCCAGGTACTGCTTGGGATCGGAGTAGCTCGGGTAGCTCGGGTTGTCCTCGATCTTCTTGTCGAGGGTTATCGGCAATTTGCCTGACGGATTGACCTTGCCGAAGAGAATCTCGGCAATGGCCTGACCGCCTTGTTGCCCTGGATACCAGGCGTGCAGGCTGGCCGCGACCTTGTTGGCCCAGGGCTGCATGTCCATGCCGCCACCGCTGTGCATGACCACGACGGTATTGGGGTTGGCTTTGGCTGCGTAAGTGATCATGTCCGACTGATATTCAGGCAGCTTGAAGTCGTGATCCGTTGCTTCACCTTCGTTTTCAAAGTTTTCCCCTGCGGCAATCACCACAGCGTCGTACTTGGCCAGATCGGCAGGCGGACGCAACGATGCCCAGCTCATCTGCACGCCGGTCAAGCCACCGAGCACCGGCATGAAGTTGCCTTGCAGACGGCGGTATTCCAGTTTGACATTGTAGGATTTGCCGGCCTGCAGGCGTGCCGTTTTACCCGAAGCGACCAACGCAATGACCAGGTCGGACGATTTTGGAGTGCCGTCGCTCTCCAGTATCAGCTCGTCATTGACCCAGAGCTTGAACGCGCCGTCGGCACGCACCTTGAACACCTGCTCGCCGGAAATGGTCGGTTTGATGGTGGAGGTGAATCGGGCAGAGAACGCACCCGGTGTCGGGCTGAAACCGGACACCGCCGTGACACCGTTATCTGTGACATTGGTACTGGTGGCCCAGTTCAGGTTGACCCCTGGCTCAACGCGCGTAAGGGTAGGTGAGCCAGACAACTCGGTGTTGTTGAAGTATTCAGCCTTGACGCCACTGTTGCTCACGTTGCTCTGACCGGTCGCTGGCTGATACCACACAGCGGCGCTCGGGTTCAGGCTCATCTCGTGCAGAAACTCGACGTTGGTGCTTTTCGAGGCCAGTTGCTGAAGCCCGCTCAGTTCGGTCACGTAGGTATTGGGTGGCGAATTGGCGGTACCGAATGGCGAGGTCGGCGGCTGGTAGGCCATGTCGCCGATCACAGCGATTTTTGCGTCCCGCGACAGGGGCAGCAATGGTTTGCCGTTGGCGGCGTTTTCGTTACGCAGCAGCACGATTGATTCACGGGCCATGTTCAGCGACGCGCGCATGCCGTACTCAGGGTGCTCCAGTGGCTGGGCCTTGTTGATCCTGGTGTCGAAGCCGTAGCTCACAAGGCCACGGAGGTTGCGCCGTACCTTGTCATCAATGACGTTTTGCGTCAGCTGTCCGCTCCACAGATAGGGCAGCAGCTTGGCTTCGGTGAATTGCAGGCCCGAAGGCATGTCGATGTCAGTGCCCGCCCACGCGCCCTTGAAGGCATCCTGAACGGAGTTGAAATCGCTCATCACAAAGCCCTGAAAGCCCCATTCGCCTTTCAGGACGTCGGTCAGCAGGTGATGGTTTTCACAGGCGTAATCGCCGTTGATCTTATTGTAGCCGCACATGATCGAGGCAACGTTGGCGTTCTTGACCAGCGATTCGAAGCCCGGCAGATACAGCTCGCGAAGCGTGCGTTCGTCCACGCGTATGTCGAGGTTGTGGCGGTTGGCCTCCTGTTCGTTCGCCAGGTAGTGCTTGCCCGCTGCCTGAATGCCTTGGGCCTGGATACCGTTGGCGATGGCCGGACCGAGAACCGCGCCCAAAAACGGGTCTTCACCGCTCACGTATTCAGCAGAGCGCCCACCGAAAGGCGTGCGGTACAGGTTGACGCCCGGTGACAGCATTTGCTGTCCGCCCGAGATACGGGTTTCGTAGCCGATGGCGAGCCCGAACTCCTTGGCGCGGTTGACGCTCCAGGTCGCCGCCAAAGCGGACTGAGCCGGGTACTGAGCACCGAAGGTGGCACCGTTGACGTGTACGCCCATGGATGAATCGTAGGCGACGGCGCCCTCCATGCCCCATTTGGCGAGCCTGGGGATCATGCGGCCGTCATCGACGCGGGTGAAGTTGATCTTTTCCGACGTGTTCATGTTGTCCAGCACCGCGCCGACGCGAGCTTCGACATCATTGCCGGTCATGGGCGTTGCCGCCTGAGAAAGGCCGGCCTGCGAGACGCTGATCGCCAGCAAGCTGAGTGCCATGGTGTGTTTGAACGAAGCGTGCGTACGTGTGCTCATGGCTTCTGCACCTGGGCCGGGGCGTCGTCGGTATCGACAGGCGCATCAAGCATCGCGGACGGGCCCTTTTTGGCCGGAGCTGCAATCTGAGCCGCACCGGAAATCTGATCGCGTTTTGCATCTACCTGCGTACGGACTTCCTGCCCATAGGGAGTTGCGTCGGCCGATCTGGAATCGGCTGCCAGCGTCGATACGCTGTAAGCACCCATCAATAAGGCGCAGAAAAAAGACAGCATGGGTCTGTTCATCGATTGAATCTCGATCAGGAGCGGTGTAGGAAATGAGTGCGCCCAAACAGGCAGTGGGCAAGTCAGGCTGATGCTTAAGTGTGACAAAAAGAGCGTAAGTTCAACATTGAGAAATATATTTATAAAAGACGTTGAAAATAGCGAAAACAGCGCGAAAAGCATGATGGCATAAAGGAATTTTTTATGGAGTGCTGCGAGGTTTTTGGGCGTTTTTGAGTGATAAATTGCTTTTAAATCGGAAAATAGTCGTATATATCTCAATTTATTGGAAAAATATGGCTATATATTGCATTTAACTAAACCTAATTGATGTTAGGTTTAGAATACTGTTAAGATTCACCGCCAGCGGATCCGAGGGCGCGTTAAAGGGTGTTGTGTTCTGATGTTCACATACGCAAGTTCGAAAAAATTGTTCGAGTTTAGTGTATTTGAACAGACTGTTTTATCGGCGCTTAAAAGGCGGGTTATATAGGTTTTGAGGTGGCGTCGTAGAGCGTGTTCAGAACACATGAACAGACTGATTGCCTGATGCCGGTTCTTGAAACCCATACTCTTTGATCGGGCCGAACGGACAGCTTCGCGTTTGCCGTCACGCAGGTTTACTCGGCACCGATTTGCCATGACACTGCACTGGGCAGTTGGCTGATGCAGCCGCCTGTAACGTTTCAGGTCCATGTCAACGAGGTGATTGATGTCCGCCGAGCCACTCTGTCTCGTGTTTGTTCCCGCCCTGGTCTGCGTTCTTCATGCTGCAGAAAGCAACAAGGGATCTGCTCTCACGGAGGCCGAGGTCACCGATATCCGGGATAAGGCTATCTGTATCGCCCTTACTGTCAGCGTCGCTTTTGAGATGGAGTCAAAACGCGGTTATCCAGATATCGTCGCGGAAGACTGCTGGAACGAATGGCAGAAGGTTCGAGAAACGTTGGCGTGAGTGATTTCGGCCGGGAGGTGTTGCCTGTGCCCGTGGCCATCTTCGCGCGCATCAACCCCTCAGCAGCCGGGCTCAAGGCCGGCGCACTAACCGCCGTTCACGCACACCTGTTCAAACCACGCCGCAAACGTCGGCCATCGCTCGGGTGTCGGGCCATTGTGCGACCAGTACCTGACCTCACCCGTTTGCGCCACACAGAAGTAGTCGCCGTTGTCTTCGATAAAAGGCAGCCACACCCGTGGTACGCCGGATTGATTCCATGCACTGTCAGCGATTTCAAACAGGTCGAGATGGGTTGAGCCGGGCAGAATTACGGCCGGTTCGAAGCTGGCATTCGCGACTTCACTTCCGCCCTTGAGGAACTCGACATAGGCCGAAGGGAAGGGGAAGTTGAGCTTGCGCTGGGCGTGGCTGATTTCGGCATCTGTGGGGATACGGAAAGGGTCTGTCATCATCGAGAAAAACCTCAGGACCGTTATTGGGAACTGGCGTCTTGATACTCAGGCTACACTGGCGCGACCGAGGTCGCTGGTGTGCCCGATGCCTGCCGTTTGCAACCGGCTGACCAGGTCTTCTCGCGCTGCCCGCCCGCCCGATCTGACGTATTCGAGCTCTGATGCGGTAATGAGCACGATGGGCACCAGCATGACCGGCGAGAGCGGCATGTCTTCCAGGCGAGTCGAGAAGTCCGGTGCAGGACCGCCCAGCAGCACGCCTACGCAATCATCATCAGTAACAAAGATTTGTGGCAGTTGGTCGCTCATGTGATGTGACTGACTGAACCCAGGCAGGTCCAGAGAGAGCACGCCATATTGTTCAAGCTGATGCGTGATGCCGCCAGCGTCGGCCACGGTTTTTGCGATGTGCTCGATCAGCTCGAATGCCCAGCTCTCTTTGAATGGAGCCACCTCGCCCAGACGCCCCTTGGCATGCTCGGGGATGTCGCGCGTTTCCAGAAACAGCTCCATCTCGAACCCATTGCCCGACGCATCGACATCGTCGAACGGATCAGACAGACCCTCGGTCGCGAGAATAATACTGTCGCCACGACGAACCACGCGGTAGGCCTGGCGGGTCGAAGGCCAGTGAGGGCCTCCGGTGAAGCTTGGGCTGATGAGGTACGAAAGAACGTCGCGCTCAACGGTGCCAACAGATTCCCAGTGACGGTCCAGGCATTCAGCGCTGGCCAGACGTGCCGCCTCAGCTTCTGCTGAAGGGGCGTTGTCAGCGGATGTGCTGACGTGTTCTGACTGTTCGCGTGAGTGAGCGGTTTCGCTTTCCGGTTTTTTGAACGATCCGAAGAACTTTTTTATAAAACTCATGCCGACTCCTTGTGGACAATCCGACCCGACGACCGTAAGCAGTATTCACTCACCGATGTGACGACAGTAGAACCGTTGCTGTCGCTGGCGACAACCCGTTTACTCGTCTGATATTTTCAGCGCGCAGGCACTTTCAAAAGCTCAGTCGCCTTGTCAAGCAGTCGCTCCAGCCATTCGACGTCCTGTTCTTTGACCACTGCGTAGCGGTCAGGGGGAAGGCAGTCGTAATGGTTTGAAATTGTGAGCAGGCGTCGATACTCCTCATCGGTGACCCAATATGGCGTGTGGACCACTGGCACCGGCGCGCCGCTGTCGCGCTGTCCTAAAAGAACATGGGTGCCAGGGGCAAAGGCGAAGACTATTTCTTCGGCAGGTTTCAGCCGTTTTTCCTCGTCTCGCATCTGTTTTTCACGGTTGTAATGATTGACGTGGCGGTCGCCCACGTATTTCTTTTTCAGCATCAACCAGTGACCGGCAGCGGTACGTGCAACGACCCACTGAGTCATGCCATTGAGGCGCACTTGATTGAAGCTGCCGTCGGCCCAGTTATCCTGAGTAATGCAGTCATCGGTGTAATCATCAGACCAGAGGCTGGTAGCGGCAACCAAGGTGTGGCGCTCAATCTCGACCAGCCCTTCACTCGGCATGGACTGCCAATAGCGTATGTTCGGATCATTTTTGGCCCGCCAGACATTGCGTGCGGCCCAGACCACGAAGAGCAACAACGAAGAAAACATCACCCAGTCAGCGTACTCGACCACCAAGTGGTCGACATCCAGGCGTGGGTCGAACAGTTTTTGATAAGACCCGAGCCCTGTTACATACAGCAGAGGGAATAGAAAAGGACTGATGCAAAGTGGCGCAAACAGCACCGGCATCCAGCTGAAACGGTGGGTTGCGGCGTAACGTGCCGCCCATGCCCGTTCGTTTTCAAGCATGGGTACCGTTTCCCGCAAGGTCTTTTCAGGAGGCGCTGTTTTTCGGAAACGCGGGGATGAAGCGTAAGGGTTTTCGGTCATGTGCAGATGTGCGCCAGAAGACGGGGATTTCCGGCGTACGAGATTACTCGTTTAAACAGTTACAGCGTCAAGCCTTTCAGCATCGCAGAGACCGGTCAGACTGACGCCTCACTTCCCGGAAATTGTGCCACCATTAATAAAATCGACGATGCAGCCGGTGTGTTACGCTCCAGTGCATACTCCAACCGCGCTGGGCGCCTTGGCGTGGGGCATAACTGACATGATCAGTCTGCAACACAGGCAGTCTGACCGACCTGAACAAACTGAACGTTGCCAGCATTCGAGTGGCGAACTCTTCGGCGCATCAGCCGTTTCTCCAGAACCTGTTAATACGAGTAGTAGCTCTTGACCACAGAACCGACTTCGCCGATGTCCCATGCAATTCAGCTGCAGAAAGCGCCAACGGGCATAAATGGCCTGGATGACATCCTTCTGGGGGGATTACCTGAGGGACGGCCGTCTCTGGTATGCGGGTCTGCCGGTTGCGGCAAGACGCTGTTTGGCATGACGTTTCTGGTGAAGGGTGTAATGGAATATGGCGAAACCGGCGTGTTCATGAGCTTTGAAGAGCGTGCCGGGGACTTGGTGCAGAACGTTGGTTCGCTGGGTTTTGACCTGCAACGGCTGGTCGACGAGCAGAAGATTGTGATCGATCACGTGCATGTGGATCGAAGCGAGATCGAAGAGGCCGGTGACTACGACCTGGAAGGGTTGTTCGTGAGACTCGGATACGCCATCGATACGGTCGGTGCTAAGCGCGTGGTGCTCGACACCATTGAAGCGTTGTTCTCCAGTTTCAAAGACACCGCCATCCTGCGTTCAGAGCTGCGACGCCTGTTCTACTGGCTGAAGGATCGTGGCGTGACAACTATCATCACCGGCGAGCGTGGTGATGGAAGCCTGACGCGCTACGGCATCGAAGAGTACGTCTCTGATTGCGTGATTCTGCTCGACAACCGAGTGGTGGAACAGATCACCACGCGCCGTTTGCGAGTGGTCAAGTACCGGGGCTCGTCTCACGGCACCAACGAATACCCGTTTTTCATTGACGAACATGGCATCAGTGTTCTGCCTATTACGGCGGCTGGCCTCAATCATCAGGCGTCCATGCGAATCGTGCCCACTGGCATCCGCGGGCTTGACGCCATGCTTTCCAAAGGTGGCTACTACCAGGGTTCGAGCGTGCTGGTTTCCGGCTTGGCGGGTACGGGCAAGACGACCTTTGCTGCGAGCTTCGTTGACGCATGCTGCTCACGCGGCGAACGCTGCCTGTTTTTCTCGTTTGAAGAGGCCGAAAACCAGTTGATGCGCAACATGGAGTCGGTGGGCATCAACCTCAGCAAGTACCGCGACTCCGGCCTGCTGAAGGTTGAGTCGGCACGGCCAAGCCTGTATGGCCTGGAGGTGCACCTGGCGAGAATGCATCGCGAAATCGAGCTGTTCCAGCCAGATGCTGTGGTCATAGACCCGATCTCTGCGTTTCGCGGCCCGGATTCTGAAGTGCACGCGATTCTTCTGCGCTTGATCGACCTGTTGAAGTCCCGAGGCGTTACGGCGATATTTTGCAGCCTGGAAGATGTTGCGGATCGTTCGTTGGGCCTTGAGCGCGAGATTTCCTCGTTGATGGACGCTTGGGTTTCGCTGACCAACGTCGAAGCGGATGGTGAGCACAATCGGTTGTTGTTCGTATTGAAATCGCGTGGCATGGGGCATTCAAACCAGGTGCGCGAATACCACATGAGTGAACAGGGCATCACGCTGATCCAGCCTTACATTGGCCCGAATGGCGTGCTGACAGGCACCTCGCGTTTGATGCAGGAGGCCCGCGAGCGACGCAGCGAGCAGACTCGCAAGGAATTGGTCGAGCGCAGGAAGCGGGAGCTGGAAAAACGCAGGCTGGAAGTCGAGCGACAGATCGCGTCAATGCGTGCCGAGCTCGACGGTCTTCAGCTGGATGAGCAATTCCTGACCTACGATGAAGCAGAACAGGATGTGGCTGTCAGCATTACTCGACAAGAGCTGGCAAGTGCAAGGGGCCTGACAGAATGAGTGATACTCCTCAAGCAGTAGACCCGACCCAAGTGGGTGACTCCGAACACTATTCGCTGCGCCTGTACGTGGCCGGTCATACCCCCAAATCGATGCTTGCCCTGAACAACCTGAAAAAGATTTGCGAGACCTATCTCGCAGGTATCTACAGCATTGAAGTGATCGACCTGCGTGAGCATCCGCAATTGGCAGCGGGGGATCAGATTCTTGCGCTGCCAACACTGGTCAGGCATCTGCCCACGCCATTGGTGAAGATCATTGGCGATCTTTCCAACACCGAGAAGGTGCTGGTAGGTCTCGACATTCTTCCGCGAGCGACAGTCGCGTGACAGAGGTCGTTGCGGCCAGCGCCGCGCAACCAGTGGTGACAGACGACGTGAGTCAGACGCACCTCAAACTTTATATATCGGGCAACACAGCCCGTTCTTCGCTCGCCGTTCAGCAGTTGAAAGCGGTGTGCGAAGCGTATCTGCCAGGCGCTTATCTGCTGGAGATCATTGATATCTACCAGAACCCCCGCGAGGCGCGCGATGACCGTATCGTGGCTGTACCGACCCTCGTGAAAGTGGCGCCAGACTTCACCAGAAGGCTGATTGGTGACCTGTCGGACCTGAGCAAGCTGAAACTGTTTCTGGGCATTGATCCAGCCGCCGAGGCCCAGTCTTGAATACGCGCCCCCCTGGCCTGACGGACGCCCAGTTTATCGATTACCTGTCGCGTCAATTGCAGGAAGCAGACGACGTCATACAGGCCATCAGAACCGGCAGCGTCGATGCACTGCTCATACAGAACGAGCAGGGCGAGAGCGTCTACACGCTCGACAATGCAGACAAACCCTACCGTCTGCTGGTCGAGCAGATGCAAGAGGGCGCTGTCACCATCACGGCAAACGGTATTGTTCTCTACGCGAACCAGCGGTTCGGCGAGATCGTGGGCTATCCACTGGAGCAGATCTTCGGCGAACAGTTCCAGCGCTACATCATGCCCGCCGATGCGCACACCTTCGAAACCTACCTCGCCAGTGACTCGACCGAGGCACTGAGAATCGAGGCGACGCTGCGTTCTGCCAACGACCGAGTGCTGCCGGGCTATCTGTCTTTCAGCAAACTGCCCGCAGACTTCTCGGGAGAGCCGATCTACTGCGGTGTGATCACCGATCTGACCCAGCAGAAGTCACTGGAGTCACGGTTGCATCAGGCGGAAAAAATGGAAGCACTGGGCCAGTTGACTGGCGGTCTGGCGCACGATTTCAACAACCTGCTACAAGCGATTCAGGGCAGTTTTGACCTGATCATACGCCGCCCCACGTCCGAGAAAATCGGCCGATGGGCCGAGAGCGGACTGCGAGTTGCCGACCGTGGGGCGAAACTGACTTCACAGTTGCTGGCGTTTTCACGTTCGCAAAAACTTGAGCTGCGGGTCTGTTCGGTCAACCAGGTCATTACCGGAATGTCCGACCTTCTCAACGCTACGCTGGGCGCGGACGTTCAGCTTGATGTGCAACTGGATCCGGACGACCGCAAAGTCATGACCGATCCCGTCCAGCTTGAGCTGGCTATTCTGAACCTTGCCATCAACGGCCGGGACGCGATGAGCGGAGCCGGGCGATTGACGCTGGCAACTTCGTTTGTCGAGCGTCACGAATACCTCAGTTCACCAGTCGGATTCCTGGAGGTTCGGGTATCTGACAATGGTGCAGGCATGAGTGAGGAGACTCGCCAGCACGCGTTCAACCCCTTCTTTACCACCAAGGATGTGGGGCAGGGAACGGGGTTGGGGTTGTCGCAGGTCGAGAGCATCATTCAGCAGTCAAACGGTGCGGTGAGATTGCTCTCGGCTTTAGGGCAAGGCACATCGATCTTCCTCACGTTCCCCTGTGTCCATGGCTCTGTTTCACGCGAGGACAGCGTGGAAGTGACAGGTGAAGGCTTTGCGACTGGTCTGCAGGTGCTGGTGATTGACGATGATGTCGAAGTACGCCGTACACTGGTGGACATGCTTGAGGCGCTGGGGCATGCAGCGGTCGAAGCCCAGAATGGTCCGGAAGGCATAGATGCCATTGGGCAGCAACGGTTTGACATGGTGCTCCTGGACTACGCCATGCCGGTCATGAACGGGGCCGAGGTGGCCCGAGAGATACACCGTGTGAACGGGCGGATGCCCATCGTGTTCGTCAGCGGCTACTCAAACACCGACCAACTGCGCGCAGTGATGAACGCTCAGACGGCATTGTTACAAAAGCCCTTCACCATTGCCGATCTGAATGCTGCCATCGAGGCTATGCGTCGGCACTCAGGCGCTGCTGCAGGCATCTGAAAACGCTTTTGCTTCTGCATGTTCAGCCCGTGTATTCCATCAGGCAAAAGGCATCGGCCCCGGAAAATCTCCAATGGGCACCCAGTGGGTAATCAGGCCGGTGTCAGGCTTCCAGTGATGGAGCAGCAAGGCGGGTGGCTCGATATACGACGCCTCTGTTGCCTCTTCATCCAGCGCCAGCGCGATGGCGGTGGTGGTGCTCGGGGCGGTACACAGCAAGGAGCCACCAAAGCGCAATTGCATGGAACGATGAATGTGGCCACACACGATCCGTTCGATAGCCGGGTATCGTTCCACCACTTGAACGAGCCGATCGGCATGGTGGCAGGCATACAGATCGATGTAGGGAATCCCGCTCAGGAATGGCGGCTGGTGCAGCATGATCAGCGTAGGGCGCATGGGCTCTTGCGCCAGCGCTGCGTCAAGCCAGGTCTGCGCTGCTTCGGTCATGTCGCCGTGGTGCTCGCCAGGCACAGTGATGTCCAGGCCGATGATCCGCACCGGGCCAAGCCCCGACGCAATGAAATGCAACGGTCCGTCGCCGTGTTCCTGACCAGCCTGAGCAAACGCAGCCCTGAACCGCGTCCGGTCATCATGGTTGCCGGGGATCATCAACAGCGGCTGTTCGATATCCGCCAGCAGAGCACTGGCCATCTCGTATTCTGCAGGCAGCCCCTCATCCACCACGTCCCCCGTGATGACCACCACATCAGGGCGTGGACGAATGGCGTTCAGGTGCGCGATGGCCTGGCGGCACATGGCGTTTGAATCGACCAGCCCCTGATACAGAACGCCGTTGGGTCTGATGTGCAGGTCTGATAGATGAGCGATCAGCACATCGCATCCTCCGTGGTGAGCTGTCGGGTGAGTCTAAGATGATTTTCGCGCTGTGAGTACCCTCGAAAAACATCCCTGAAACATCGAGTTTCGAGCGCGCGGCAGGTACGATGCATGCAAGCTCAAGGGAGTGCGCGCCATGGAATTGAAGTTCAGTCACGTCGACATACTGGTCAAGAATCTCGAAGAAGCCTGTGCGTATTATGCGCAGACATTGAACGCAAAAATCTCCCGAACACTGGTCTGGGAACGCGGCGGTTTGCATGTGCAATATGCAGTTGTGCTGATGGGGCAGGAGCGCTTCATGCTGGTCCAGCCTTTTGCCGGCAACCTCAGAGAGTTGCTGGACACCTCGGGCGAGGGGATGATTTACCGTCACTGCTACTCGACGCCTGACATCGAGACGGCGTATGACGAACTGATCGCATCAGGCGTTCAGCCGGAAGATGAAAACGGCCAGCCGCTGGCCCGCGAGAACCTGCAATCGCCGTCCGGTGCACGCATTATCTGGTTGCCCAAGCGTTTCGGGCACTTTTCCATCGAAATCCTTGAAGAACAGGCACTGGAGGCATTTATTACGTCGGCGTTTGCGTGAGGGTTTGTATGAAGCGCCTTGCGCAAACAGCCGAAAAACAATGCCCGGCAGATGGCTGCTGGGCAAGTCAGGTTCAGCGTACGGGTGGACCGTATTGAAGACCGCCCTGATTCCACAACGCGTTCAGGCCACGTTTTATCTTCATGTCGCTGCCCGCGCCCAGGTTGCGGTCAAAGGACTCGCCGTAGTTACCAACCTGGGCAATGATCCTGGACGCCCAGTCATCAGGGAGATTCAAGTCTTTGCCGAGCGCCCCTTCCGTTCCGAGTAGCCGGGCGATGTCGGGATTTTTTGATGACTTGATCAGTTCGGCGACATTTCTGGAGGTAATGCCAAGCTCTTCGGCATTGAGCATTGCGGAGAGTGACCAGCGCACCACTGTGAACCAATCCTCGTCGCCTCTGCGTACAGCAGGGCTCAAGGGTTCTTTCGAAATAACGTCAGGGAGTACAACGAAGTCATCAGGCGTTGCAAGTTTCAGGCGCTGGCCGTAAAGCTGCGATTGATCGGTGGTCAGCACATCACAGCGTCCCGACTCAAGCGCCTTGAAACTCTCATCAGAGGTATCAAACGTAATAGGGGTGTATTTGATGTTGTTGCTGCGGGCGTAATCCGAAAGATTGAGTTCGGTTACCGTGCCCGCCTGGATACAAAAAGTGGCGCCGTCCAATTCTTTCGCACTTTTCACGCCTAGCTTTTTGTTGACCAGGAAACCCTGTCCATCGTAGTAAGCGACATTCGTGAATTGAATGCCCATGGCGCCGTCTCGAGACGAAGTCCACGTCGTGCTTCGCGACAACATGTCGACTTCACCTGACTGGAGAGCGGTAAAACGCTCCTTGGCCGTCAGCTGCGTGTACTTGACCTTCTGTGCGTCACCGAACACTGCAGCGGCCACGGCACGACAAACGTCGACATCAAAGCCACGGAATTCCCCCTTGGCATCGGCGTACGAAAAACCAGGAAGGCCGTCGCTGATGCCGCATTGCACGAACCCTTTCTTTTTGACGTTATCAAGCGTAGCGCCTGCGTGGGCACTGAGTGTGAACGCAGCCCCGAGGGTCAGGCACGCTACGGTTGAAGCCAGTTTCAACAGCTTTCTTTCTCGTTTCATTACGTTGCTCTCTTGTGGGTGGCGAGTTGGAGACAAATCAACGCGCAGCCGGGCTTTTGCCGGATTTACTGGCGTCGTGTTCAACATCAAAAACGGGAGGGCAGAAACAGGAACGGGCTGTCAGGGAACCCAGCGGGAGCTGTACTGTTTTTTATTATTTGGCATGGTCGTCTTCTTGTTTTTATGTTGGCTCGAATACCAGACTTCAATCAGTGAGCGCTCATTTATTAGCGCCGCTGCATCAAAAAAGTTGCCGGTATGTATCGCCTGTTGCTGATGGGTCGAGTATGGGCACGCGGCAGAGACTTCAACAATATTTCCAGATTCGTAACTCTGTTGCCTTTATCGCAACGCAGAAAAGTACGCAGGCCAGTACAGCCGTGGAAAGGTCAGGTTGCTCAAGGCAACGGTCATCGCGTTGTTAATGGTTGAGCGCATGCCCGCCGTTCAATCTCCAAAGCGGGCCTGTCAGGCTGGCAGGGGCGGGGCGCCCTCAGGCATGGGCCGGTAAAGCCAGCCCGAAGATAATGAAAAAACCGCCGCAGACTTTATTGAACCGGCGCCCGGTTCGAGCCAGCCAGGGCCTTACCTGGTGTGCTGCGCTGGCCACGGTGTATTCAACGATGAACTCCACGACGGCGTAGGTCAGCGCGATGGCAATGGTCTGCGCGATGAGGCTCTGCTGAGGGTCAAGGAAGGGCGGGATAAACGCGGTAAACAGCAGCAGTGCCTTGGGGTTTGAAAGGGCCGATATCAGGCCTTGTCGGAACATCGACCAGGCTCGCAAGCGCGTTGTGTCGGTAGCATCAAGACTGACCGGTGCAGACCGCCACAGCCCGAAGCCCAGCCAGATCAGGTAGAGCCCACCGGCAACCTTCAACGCTGTGAACCAAGAGGCCGAGGCCTGAATCAGTGCGCCCAGGCCCAGCGCGCACAGCGTCAGCACGACGGCGAAACCAAGCACGCCGCCGCTGATCGTGAACAGCGTCTTGCGGCTCCCATGAATGGCGCCGTGGGTCAGCACCAACAATGCATTGGGCCCTGGCACTACCGCGATGCCGCAGCATGTGAAAAGGTAAAGCAACCAGGTCTCGAATGGCATGATCAGATCCAGTATGAACGGATTCAAGCCAGTATCCTGGGGGTGAACTATGGTCATGAAAAGCGCATTATTCACCTCGTTGACATTCGAATAACGAATAGAGGTGACCGCGATGCCTGCGAGCGATTTACAGATCGATTGGCTCAAGAGTTTCGTGGCGGTGGTGGATGCAGGTTCGCTGTCCGGTGCTGCGCACGAGGTCAATCGCTCGCAGTCCGCCGTCAGCATGCAGATGAAGAAACTGGAGGCCGCACTGGGGCGCCAGTTGATGAATCGGGGCCCCAGGCATTTGCAGCTGACCGCTGACGGCCAGACGTTGTTGAGCTATGCCCGTCGCATGGTCGCCCTGCATGCCGAAACACAGGCGGCTTTTCACGGCGAAGAACTGACCGGACGTATCCGTCTTGGGGTTGCAGAGGACTACGCGGCCAGTTACCTCACGCCTGTCCTGAAACGTTTTGCACCGCGTTACGCAGGTGTGGAGATAGAACTGACCTGTGAGCAGTCGACCACGCTTATTCCGCGTTTGCGAAGCGGCGATCTTGATCTTGCGCTGGTTTCCAGAGATTCACCGCAAGGCGGCACCTTTCTTTTCAAGGAACCGATGGTCTGGGTCGGTTCACCGCAGTTTGAGCTGTGGCGACGAGATCCGCTGCCCATTGCTGTTTACGAAAGTGAAAGCCTGGCACGGCGTAACGCGGTGAACTCGCTGACCCGACAGGGGCGCCAGTTCAAGGTGGTCTACAACAGTTCGAGTCTCGCGGGCCAAGTGGCCGCCGTCGAGGGCGGCCTGGCTGTTGCCGTAATCACGCAGTGCTGTGTACCGGCATCGCTTCAGGTACTCAGTGGCGAACATGGCCTGGGACACATTGAACCCATGGAAGTGTCGATTCTGCGCAGCCGAGCTTCTCGCGGGTCCAGGGCGGTCAACAGCCTTCATGCTTTCATCATCAGTGCGCTGAGACTCCAGGCGTAATCATCTTCGTTCTGGTCGCTCGCTGGATGAAGAATAGAACGTCGACAGTGGCCGATGGCGGTCCCGCAGAGCCGCAACCGGCCAACCAGGTTCACTCCGCTGAAGGCGCTGGAATGCGCCGCAGTACATCATCGTAGGGCACAAGGTCGAGGTAGGCCGTCACCTCGAAGGCCTTGCCGTCCCGCATGTGAAAGATCCAGACATAGCTGTTGTTGTAGGCTCGCCCGTCCCGCGCAACACCTGCGCCTTCCCACTGAACGATCACGTGATCGCCGTCGGCCCAGACATGCTTGCTGAGCGGTCTTACCGGGCTGGACAGGCGAGACACGAAGGGCTTGATGGCGCGCTCGATGAACGGGTCCATACCACGGTAGACGCCTGCGCTTGGGCCTGAACCCTTGATCGTCCAGGTAATGTCTGACGTCAGCATGTCGCTGAAAAATTCAGTACCACCGGCCGCCCAGCGGTCGAACGCGTCGGTGACTCGTTGTGTGTTGTGTGCTTCGAGATCCGTCTCTGCTCCGGCAGCGACTGTGCCTGAGAACAACCCGACACCGATCAGAGTCGCGACTGTCAGAATTGCAGAGCGGGTGGTACGCAAGATAGATAGGTCCATGTAAAGCTCCTCAATGGGTATGACTGCTGCCCCATCGTTGGTCGGTGACTATTTTCCGGTTGAGCATTCAGGCCGGACGCTGCAGGCGAGCGCCGCCAAAGATCAACTGCTGAACCATCGGACGTGAGACGAAACGTTGTGGAAAGATCGCCTCTGGCGCACTGGCCTGATTCAAGCGGACGATGTGCTCGTCCTCCAGCGGCAGCCTGAGTGCTCCCAGGTTGTCCTGGGCCTGGGCAAGGGTTCGGGCGCCCATGACGGGGGCGACAACCGCCGGGTTGAGCAGTGTCCAGGCGAGGGCGACCTGAGAGGGCGTCGCGCCGATTTCCCCGGCGATGGCGCTGACGACGCTGGCGATGTTCAATGAACGTTCGGTCATATGGCCTGATGAGCTGATCACCCCTTTGCGTGTTACCGAGACGTTGGTTTCGCTGGCCTGCTGCAGGTCATCGCGGTTGTATTTGCCGGTCAGAATGCCGCCGCCCAAAGGTGACCATGGCAGCACGCCGAGCCCCATGGCTTCTGCCATCGGGATCAGTTCGTGCTCGACGCTGCGTTCGACCAGGCTGTATTCGATCTGCATGGCGACAAAGGGCGTCCAGCCGCGCAGCAGGGCGAGGGTCTGCAGTTCGGCGACCTTCCACGCCGGGGTGTTGCAGATGCCGAGATAAAGCACCTTGCCCGAGCGCACCAGATCGTCCAGAGCACGCATCACCTCGTCGGCCGAGGTCGTGAAGTCCCACGCATGCAGGTACAACAGTTCAATGCGATCAGTGTCGAGCTGCCGGAGACTGGTTTCCACCGAGCGCATCAGGTTCATGCGATGGTTGCCGCCCGAATTGGGGTCGCCAGGATCGCGGGCCATGGTGTACTTGGTTGAAACCACGAGGCGCTCGCGTTTGCCCTTGAGGAACTGCCCCAGAATACGTTCCGACGCACCATTGGTGTAGTTGACGGCGGTGTCGATGAAGTTGCCGCCGTTATCAACATAGGTATCGAAGATCTGGCGTGCCTGATCCTCCTCCGAACCCCAGCCCCAGTCTGCGCCGAACGTCATGGTGCCGAGAGCAAGGGGGGAAACGCGCATACCTGATCGTCCGAGCAGGCGATAATTGTCGAGTGCGGTCATAGCGGGCATGATGATCTCCTTACAGAAATGTATTCCAGATGTGTAAGGGTGATTCTGGCCTTTGAAGGGCACTTGCCTGTAGCCGGATCGTCCGGCGTTCTTGCACGATTATCCGGTCAGGGAGTTGAGTCCCCAGGGCACGGTCGTGAATACCCGAAGCGGAGCAGATATGGGTTCTCTGGAAAAACTTGTTGATCTCATCAGCCGTCATGCACCGGCTGACGGTACGTATCGCACAGCGATTGCCGGGGTCAGCCTGGTTCGTTCGGGTGAGCCTACGGTGCCCATGCCAGTGGTGTACGAGCCGACGCTGTGCCTCATCGTGCAAGGCCGCAAAAAAGTCATGGCCGGAACCATGACCTATGTTTATGACGCAGCCACCTACCTGGTTGCGTCGGTGGACATTCCGGTGATGGGGTCAGTGATAGAGGCGAGCGAAGACGCACCGTATCTGTGCCTTGTGCTCGATCTGGACATGTCCGCGCTGAGTGATCTCGCGTTGCGATATCCGGTTCCCGATGGCGGCAAACAAACCTCCGGTGCAGGCATCGAACTCAACCAGACTACACCCGAGTTGCTGGACGCAGCAGTCAGGCTTGCCGGGCTGCTGGATACCCCGGCCGACACTGAGGCGCTGGCGCCGTTGACGGTCAGAGAAATGCTTTACCGCCTGCTGACGGGCAGCGGCCACGGCGCAGTTCGACAAATGGTTCAGGTCGACAGCCGCTTGAGTCAGATCGCCAAGGCCATTGTCTGGTTGCGCAGTCATTATCGTGAACCCTGCCGCATCGACGACATCGCTGATGTTGCCGGGATGAGCCGGTCCACGTTTCACGCGCATTTCAAGGCTGTCACCGCCATGAGCCCGCTGGAATTTCGCAGCCAGTTGCGACTGCAGGAAGCCCGCCGGCTAATGGTGGCCGAAGCGCTTGATGCGGCAGGTGCCGGATACCGGGTAGGCTACGAAAGCCCCTCGCAGTTCAGCCGTGACTACGCGCGTCTGTTCGGCCAGTCACCCGCGAAGGATGCCAGCCGATTGCGCCGGGAGTCTGAGGTGTCGGCGCAGTAAGCAGGCCTTGCTGGCCGGCACTTTTCGGGCCCGTTCAACAGGTGGGGCAGGTGACTGTGCGAATGGCGGTTGCAGGGCTGCTAACCTTGATACCACTGCTTCTATTGTTGAAGGTCCAGCATGCTCATTGTCTTCAGTGGCCTTCCAGGCACCGGTAAAACAACTATCGCCAAGGCGCTGGCAGACCGTACACGTGCGTTTTATGTGCGGATCGATACGATCGAACAGGCGATTCGTAATGCTCGCGTGCTGGCGAATGAGGTAGGGCGTAGCGGCTATGACGTCGCCAACGAGATTGCGTTGAGCAACCTTTGTTTCGGCAATACCGTCGTCATTGATTGTGTGAACCCTGTCGCGGAGAGCCGCAATGCATGGGCTGATATCGCCAGTCGTGCCAGTGTTTCCTTGCTCAACGTTTTAGTGGTCTGTTCCGATGTGCTCGAACACCGTAAGAGGGTTGAAACCAGAGTGAGCGACATCCCAGGCCTGACGCCGCCGACCTGGCAGTCTGTGCTGGATCATGACTTTGAAGTATGGGCGCAAGCCCCGTTTCCGCTGGATACTGCCTCGATGTCCCCCGAGCAGGCCGTCGAGAAGATCGTCCGGCACCTGTCGTGCATGAAGCAATACCGGCCGCCGCCAGCGTTGAACGCACCCGATACGCGGTGATCCTGCCGTCTGGTTATCGGGACGTGCGCGACTTCTCAGTGCGTGCTCCGAAGGGTCCGGCATGATGGTAGCGCCAATGCCGGGCTGTTCGACAAGCCAGCTGTGAGGCCGTGTCTTCAGCCTTCAACGCCAAATGTTTTGCTCAGTCTGACAGTGCCTCTCGCTGTCACGTTGAGTGCTCTGGAGTCAAGGTGCCGCGTCATCCAGCCTTGCTTGAGCATGAGTTCAAGCAGCGCAGCGCCCAACGCTCCACCGATGTGAGGAGAGCGCTCGCTCCAGTCCATGCAGGGATACGCCAGACGTCGGCGTTGATTCGAGAGGGTGTTTACGTCAATACCTGTTTTCGCCAGCTTTTCTGCGCCGGATTCACCAAGCACATAGTCGTTGCCGCGCAACTGAATCCAACCCTCGTTCATCAGCACGTCATGCAGCCTGACGGCCACTTCGCCAGCGCAGTGGTCGTAGCAGGTCCTGGCATGTTTCAAGGCCGAAGGTGTGCTCGGTTTGAACGCAGTCAGCGAGCGATCGGTAATCGACAGCAATGCTTCCAAAGCAGTGGCCACCTGTGCATTGGTCAGACGGTAATAGCGATGACGGCCCTGAACATGCATCACCACCAGACCCTGTTCACGCAGGCGGGAAAAATGGGCGCTCGCCGTCGATGCGCCGATATCGGCCAGCGCGGCCAGCTCAGTCGCGGTGCGCGCGCAGCCGTCCAGCAAGGCGCACAACATGCGCGCCCGTGCGGGATCCGCAATTGCACCTGCCACCGCAGCGAGAGAAAGCTCAGCAGATTCTGCATCCATGGTTCAGCCATTCCCGAAGTGTCAGCGTGAGTCCTCGTCATACTGACGCAAAAACAGGTGAAGGAATACGGTAATGAGGTCTGTGGGCTTTTTTGGCAGCAAGGTCGTTGCTGCGACGTTTTTGATGGCCGTTTTCGGCTGGGGCATTGGTTTTTATGGTCCCCCTATCTTTATGTACGCCGTGATTCAGAAGACCGGATGGTCTGTGGCGCTGTGCTCTGCGGCGGTGACGGTGCACTTTCTGGCAGGCACGCTGGTAGTCGTGAAACTCCCGGTTTTGTACCAGCGGATTGGTCTGCCACTGACGACCCTGTCAGGTGCGATGGTTCTTTCTCTGGGTGTATATGGATGGTCGATTGCAACTCAGCCGTATCATCTGTTCATTGCTGCAATGCTCAGCGGTTTCGGGTGGGTGACGATGGGCGCCGCAGCGGTCAATGCGATTATCGCGCCCTGGTTCGTGAACAAGCGTCCTGCTGCGTTGGCCATGGCTTACAACGGCGCAAGTATCGGCGGCGTCGTGTTCTCGTCGGCGTGGGTCTATCTGATTGGCCGGTTCGGGTTCTCAGCGACTGCGATCGGAGTAGGGATTGTTTCGACGGCAGTTATCGCGGCCCTGTGTATCAAGGTATGCAGGGTCCAGCCTGGGCAGATCGGTCAGCATGCGGATGGCGCGCCTGACGCGCCGCCTGCAACGACCCAATTGCCTGATATGCCAATGACATCTTTGCGCGGCAATAAGCAGTTCCTCACATTGGCGACCGCCATGTCGCTCGGGTTGTTTGCGCAGATTGGATTGATCAGCCAGCTGTTTCTGTTGTTGGCTGGTCATGTCTCGGCAGCAACGGCAGGTCTGGCGATGGGGTTGGCCACCGCCAGCGCCATCGTCGGCAGGCTGTTGTCCGGCGCGTTGATTTCGCCTGGTACTGATCGCCGCCTGCTTGCCTGCCTTAGCTATGCCTGTCAGCTTGCAGGGTGCCTCTGCCTGATGGGCATCAGTACAATTCCCGAAATGCTTTGGGTCGGCATGATCCTGTTCGGCCTGGGCATTGGTAACGCAACGTCCTTGCCACCGTTGATCGCCCAGTCAGAGTTCTCGCGCCAGCAGATTCAACGGGTGGTGACCCTGATCGTTGCAACGGCACAGGGCTGTTATGCGTTTGCGCCGTTGGCATTCGGCGCAGCCAGGTCATTGCTTGCGGGCGAGGAGGGTGAGTGGGTCATCCTGTGTCTGGCGGGAGGCATTCAGGGGCTTGCGATTGTTGCGTTGCTGGCCGGCAGCAAAAAAGCGCGGCAGGGGCTTGAGTCGCACCCGGCAAGCCCATGAGCGTCAGCCGTTGAAAGTCTCGATTCGACGGTTTATCCAGGCATGGCTGTGCGCCAGAACCCTGCCGGTCATGGCCGTCGGAAAGTGGATGAACCCGTGCGCTGTAAACGGCAGGACATGCACGTCGACAGGCGCGTATTTCGACCAGCGATCGGCGATTTCGACGGTGTCATCCAGCAACGGGTCCAGCTCGCCGGCTAACATCAGTGCGGGTGGCAAATCGGTGAAATCGCCGTGCAGCGGTGACAGCGGTGGTTGCTGGCGTTGCTGATCAGTCAAGCCTGGCGTTAGCAGGCGAAGAGCCTCAACCATGCCTGGTCCGTCCAGCACCAGCGTTTCGGGACCCGCCTTGCGTACGCTGGGTGTACCTGTCAGATCATAGACGCCGTAATACAGCACGGTGCCGATGACCCGCTTGAGCAGGTCGGGCCATTGCTTGAGCCGCAACAGGGTGGCGGCGGCGAGGTGCCCGCCAGCGGATTCGCCCACCACAATGACCGGCAGGCCCGCGAACTCGCCGGCTTCAGTGAGCAGCCAGCGCGCGGCGCACAGGCAGTCATCCATCACGCCCTCGACCGGTGTCGACACTGCCAGTCGATAGTCGACCGAGACCACCGTCATGTTGCAGGCATTGACAATACCGATGTTCAGATCGTCATTCATCTGCGCATTGCCAATCACCCAGCCGCCGCCGTGGATGTCCAGCACCACGCCGCTTGCCTGGCCCTTGGGACGTATGATCCGCACGGGAACGCGTGCACCTTCATGGCTGACGACTCTTCGTTCGGCCTTGAGCCCTTGCCTGACCAGCTTGGCGGCGCCGCGAAGTTGACTCATGCGCAACAGGGACTGGATCAGCCGGGGCGTGAAACGATTGCGGATTTTGAAGCGTGGCCATGCCGCGAGCTTTTGGTTGTAACGCTGAACTTCGGCCAGCTCACGTTCATCAGTTGGCCAGGGGGCTTGGGTGTGCAATACGATGTTCTCTTGGATGGATGATCATTCAGGCTGAGTCGGTTGCGTTCAGACCTGGGCCGACGTGCTCAATCGATAACACATATTTGCGTCAAACCCAGCTGTTGCGCCTGCATCAGAATCTCCTCTGGCGTCGCGTCCGCTGTCGGCATCATCAAGCTGCTCTCGCCATCGCCAAAATGTAGTTGCAGCAGATGCATCGCGGCCTCATGAACGGGCAGGGTGGGCTGCTTGAGTTCGAAGACGTGTGAGCGCTGCTCGTCGTTGAACAGGTATTCCAGGGTGTACGTGTGCATGGTGGGCCTCGTGAACGTCGATGTGCCGCGACCTGCAGCCACATGAATCCAGACATCACCAGCGGTGGATAGGTTTCTTTCACGCAACGAGTGCTTGCTCGCACAGACGCTTTACCCTGTATCGCTCACCACGCATCATGTGCTGCCCGTCACCCTGCGGCGGGCGTCGGGCATTCATGGTGAAAAGGAAAAGCAGTTGAACGAACAGACATTGTCACAGCGTCTGGAGCGTGTTGCGGCCTGTGTCCCAGCCCGGGCGCGCCTGGCTGACATTGGCTCCGACCACGGCTACTTGCCTGTGGCGTTGGTGCGCCGGGGCGCGATTACGGCAGCGGTCGCAGGTGAGGTCGCATTGACGCCTTTTCACTCGGCGCAGCGCAGCGTTAGAGACAGCGGTCTGGAGGCGCAGATCACCGTGCGCCATGCCGAAGGCTTGAATGCCATCGAGCCGCAAGACGAGATCACTGCCATCAGCCTTTGTGGGATGGGCGGCGAGACGATTCGAGACATCCTTGAAGGCGGCAAGTCACGGCTCAGCGGTCAGGAACGCCTGATCATGCAACCCAACGGCGGCGAGCAACCCTTGCGCGAATGGTTGATGAAGCATGACTACTGCATCCGTCACGAAGAAGTGCTGCGGGAAAACCGTTTCGACTACGAGATCATCGTTGCCGACCGAACCGGCCCGGTTACCTACACAGCGCAGCAGTTGTATTTCGGCCCTTTGCAGATGCAGGTCCGTAGCCCGGCGTTTTTAGCCAAATGGCAGCGCAGGCTGCGCCTCAAGCAGAAAACCCTGGCTCACTTCGCCCGTGCAAAACAGGCAATGCCCGAGCCTACGGTATGCGATCTGAAAACACAGATTCAGTGGATTACCGAACTGCTGGTTTAAGCTGTGAAGGCGTACCAGCTTCCCCCCCACTGTGGTCAACTGCTCCAAAAACGACCCTTTTACGTGTCAATCGACATTCTATCGGTCCAGTGATTTCGTTTTGATATCACGACAGCTAGACTGAGCAGGCGAAAACCCTGCAGGCTCGGCATGCAGTGCGTATTTGAGTATTTGCGTATCTAATTGCTGCCCAAGGGCCACACAATGACTTACCGCTCGTTGCTATATCTGGTGCCCGCTTCTCTGGCTGCCTTCGCCAGCGTTGCCGTTGCCAATGAAGTCGCGCCCACTTCCCCCCGATTCGATATCAACAGGTTTGACGTTCGCGGCAATACGTTGCTGCCAGCCAAAGAGCTCGATCAAAGTGTTGCGGCCTTTGTGGGCGGTCAGCGCGATTTCGGTGATGTGGTCAAGGCTCAGGAAGCTTTGGAGGCCGCTTACCACCGGCACGGCTATCAACTGGTACGTGTCGACCTTCCCGAGCAGGAATTGAACGGCGGGGTCGTTGTTTTTCAGGTTGTGGAAATTCGCCTGGGCCAGGTAAAGATCGCTGGCAACCAGCACTTCAGCAATGACAACGTCCGGTATTCCTTGCCGGGACTGCAAGAGGGGCAAACGCCTGATCTGACGGCGATTTCCAAAAGCCTGAAACTGGCGAATGAAAACCCTGCCAAACAGACCGTGATGAAACTCAAGAACAGCGATGGGCAAGACACCGTCGATGCGCAACTGCAGGTGACCGATGAGTCGGCGTGGAGTGCGTCGCTCAACATGGACAACAGCGGCACCAAGGAAACCGGCAAGACATACATGGGTGCGGTGCTGCAAAACGCCAACCTGTTCGGGCGTGACCAGGTCATGAGTCTGCAATACACCACCACGCTCGAAAAACCCGAGCGGGTCAGTGTCTATGGGCTTGGCTACCATCTGCCGTTGTACGAACTGGGTGATTCGCTGGATTTTTTCACCAGTTATTCGGATGTGGACAACGGCCTCGTCACGGCCGGTATCTTTGATCTTGCGGTCAGCGGCAAAGGTACGATTTTCGGCGGGCGGTATAACCATAATCTTGCAACAGACGGTAACTACCAGTCGAAGATCGTGTATGGCCTCGATTATAAGGCCTACAAGAACAACCTCGAGATGGAGGATGTTCAGCTCGGCAACGACATCACGGTGCATCCGTTCAGCGTCGGGTATCAAGGTACGTGGGTGCGACTCGATGGCGACGCCAACTTCGGGGTCACGCTGGTGCATAACATTCCCGGCGGCTCGCGCGGCAAGCAGAGCGATTTCAATCTGGCGCGCAGCGATGCCCGGGATGACTACACCGCGTTGCGTCTGGCGGCCAGCATCACCCAGGCCTTGCCGGCTGACTGGCAGCTGCGCGGCGTGGTCAACGGTCAGTACAGCAACGATGCCTTGATACCGGGCGAGCAGTTCGGCGCGGGCGGTGCAATGTCGGTGCAACGGCTAGCTTGATGCGCGGCCCACTGACAGTGGCCAGGTACCCCTGCTGCTCAAGTATTCGCAGGCTGGATCACCGCGGGCAGCCGTGTGAATAGCGTCAACCTTGTGCTGTTCTGTCAGCAGTATTTTCCGTTATGTGCTCATGAAGCCTTTAAACCTCAACCATCGGAAACCCTCACTGAGCGATGAGCGGCTGGCTGTATGATTGCGCAATCAGTATAGTATTCCCGGGGCCTTGAATACTAGCATCCCCTTTTTTTGATCTCGTATGATTGCGCAATCATTTTGCTTTGTGCTGGAGCGTCTTGAAGTCGACGATCTCGATGACAGCCCGAAGATGCTTGCCACTGACAAGTCTGCAAAATCTGACCTGGCGGATTACAGAGCCTGATGCATGCGCCACTCTTTCATTCAAACCTCAGGAGAGCACTATGTCCGTACAACAACAAAATCACGCATCCTCTGACAATGACCAGATTGCCTGGGTCAAAGTGTCTTCGGTTTTCCTGCCACTGGCTAACCCGATCAGCGACGCAAAGGTTCTCACCGGGCGGCAGAAACCGATGACCGAAATCGCCATTCTGGTGGCCGAGATCGAAACTCGCGATGGTCATCGCGGCCTCGGTTTCAGTTACTCCAAACGCGCAGGTGGTCCGGGTCAGTTCGCTCACGCCAGAGAAATTGCGCCAGCGTTGATCGGCGAAAACCCCAGCGACATCTCCAAACTGTGGACCAAGCTGTGCTGGGCCGGGGCTTCAGTGGGGCGCAGCGGATTGTCGACCCAGGCGATCGGCGCGTTTGACGTGGCACTGTGGGACCTGAAAGCCAAGCGCGCCAATCTGTCACTGGCTCGTCTTTTGGGCGCGCATCGCGACTCGGTGCGTTGCTACAACACGTCTGGCGGCTTTTTGCATACGCCGCTGGATCAGTTGCTGCGCAACACCGACCTGTCACGGGAAAAGGGTATTGGCGGTATCAAACTCAAGGTCGGACAGCCTGATTGCGCCCTGGATCTGCATCGTGTGGCGACGGTGCGCAAACATCTGGGAGACGACTTTCCGTTGATGGTGGACGCCAATCAACAGTGGGATCGTCCGACCGCGCAGCGCATGTGCCGGCGCTTCGAGGAGTTCAATCTGGTCTGGATCGAAGAGCCGCTGGATTGTTACGACGCCGAAGGTCACGCCGCCCTTGCGCAGCAATTCGATACCCCGATCGCGACCGGAGAAATGCTCACCAGTGTGGCCGAACATGCCGAGTTCATCAGACTGCGTGGCGCCGATTTTCTCATGCCCGATGCACCACGGGTTGGCGGCATCACACCGTATCTGAAAGTCGCCGCCATGGCCGAACACGCAGGTGTGATGCTTGCGCCGCACTTTGCCATGGAACTGCATGTGCACCTGGCCGCTGCATATCCGACCGAGCCGTGGGTCGAACATTTCGAGTGGCTGGAACCGCTGTTCAACGAACGCCTGGAAACCCGCGACGGTCGCATGCTGGTGCCAACCCGTCCGGGGCTGGGGCTGTCGCTGAGCGGGCAGGTCCAGGCCTGGACTGCTCAAGTTGCGGAGGTTGGGTCGCGTGCCTGATCGGCATTTCCAGTTTGTCTGAAGCATGAAAGGGAGCGCCGGTTACAAGGGCGCTCAATGCGATTACGACGCATGTGCTGCTCGCTGCCTGAGCGCCTCGGGATTTAACAGGGTGCGTGTCTGCCCAGGCTTTGTTAAATTCCTCTCGCGCAATCGCATCAGGGCTGTATCAGCTCTTCAGTGCCGAATCCGGAATCCGTCATGCCGAAAAAACCAGTCAGGCCTGCCAGGCAGACGCTGTCGTCCGTGCCGAAAAAGGCCTCCAGTCTCACGCTGATCGATGTCGCCAAAGTGGCTGGCGTGTCGCCCATGACCGTTTCGCGCGCATTGCATCGGCCTGACCTGGTAAGTGAGGACACCCGCGAAAAGGTCCGTGAAGCGGTACGCAAGACCGGGTACGTTTCCAACATGCTGGCCGGTGGGCTGGCGAGTAACAGAAGTCGGCTGGTAGCGATCTTTTTGCCAACCATCGCCAACAGCATTTTCGCGGATACGGTTCAGGCCCTGATGGATCGCTTGACTCGGGCCGGGTATCAAACGCTTCTGGGCTTGACCGGGTACGACGCCGAGCAGGAAGAAAAACTGCTGGAAGCGGTATTGGGACGACGGCCGGATGGCATCGTGCTGACCGGCACATTGCACACTGAATCCAGTCGTATCCGTTTGGCCCAGGCGGGGATTCCGGTTGTCGAGGCGTGGGATTTGAGTGAAGACCCTATCGACATGCTGGTAGGGTTTTCCCATGAACACGTGGGTGAAGAAATCGCTCGGCATCTGCTGCGCAAAGGCTATAAGCGCTTCTCTGTAGTAGCTATCAGTGACCCTCGCGGGCTGCGCCGTTGCGACAGTCTGATCGCCGAACTCAAGAAGCACGGCATCACTGATGTTCCAATAGAACTGCTGTCGCCTCCCGCGACATTGCAAGTGGGGCGCGACGGGCTGGCGGCTCTGCTCGACCGCGGCGTCAGCAGCGACGTGGTGGTCTGCAGTTCGGACACTGTCGCGCAGGGTGTCCTGGCCGAGGCAGCCAGTCGAGGGCTGCGAGTCCCTGATGACCTGGCGGTCATGGGTTTCGGCGATCTCAGCAGCGCGGCTCATGTTTATCCAGCGCTGTCCACGGTTCGCGTCGACGGCAATCGCATTGGTCTGCAAGTAGCCCAGGCCTTGCTTGACCGGTTTCTAGAGCAAACGCCCGGTATCAGTCCAGTTCGTATCGACACCGGTTTTACTCTTGTTGATCGCGCCAGTACTTGATGCGGTTGATCCTGATGGAATCTGCAGAGCAGGCATTCGCAGGCCCTGCATCTGCGCTATCAATCAGCGTTTCTGACCGGCTCAGGGTCGAATTGATCGTCCTCAGGGGGACGGATTCAGTGCGTTCCGTCCCGCACCTGCATCAGCGCAAACCCCAGTAGATTCAGCCCTTTCCACAGGTTTGGATCATTGGCATCCACGTTGTCCTGCGCGAGCCCTATGCCCCAGATGGTATCGACCGGACTGGCTTCGACGATAACGCACGAGCCCGTTTGCAGAAGATATTCCTTCAGTTCTGGATTCTGAGAGAACTTGGCCTGGTTCGCCCGGACGACGATGTCGTATCGGTGTTGCAGCCAGATCTTGTCGTTGAAGCCGCGCACGCTGCGGCCAAGTGCTTTGGCGGCGTTGGGCGTAGGTGCCTCGAGTACTTGCGCACGGATGTCCTGATCGTCGAACAAGGCCGCTTTCTCGGCCATCATGAAGTGCTCGGCGGTCGGATAATGCTGCCCCTCGACAATGAACCCGGCCTCGTACCACTGGCTGAAGCAAGAGGCCTTGACGGCGGCTTTGCTGCGCTGGTGCCCCCAGAAAGTAACCGTCCGGCCAAGTCATCTGCCCAGCCCCGCAAAGCCAGGACATGGTGTGCACTTAAATTTTAAGTGGGCACCAGTTCTAGCCTTTTAAGCGGGTATTTCATGCAGCCAACACGCCGTTCCTATTCCAAGTCCTTCAAAGCCCAGGTCATTCAAGAGTGTGCCCAGCCCAGCCCAGCGCTTCGATTGCAAGCATCGCGCTCAGCCATAGCCTCAATGCAAACCTCGTCCACAAATGGATTCGCCTGCAAACGCAGAACAGCACGGCGCTGCAACATGCATTTATTCCATCGCCCATGCCGGTGGCCGGAGCAAGTTCGCACGCAGCGTCATCGAATATATATGTTGAGATCCAGCACCCTCGGGGCACCGTTAAAGTGAACTGGCCAAATGAAAGTGCTGCTGTCTGCGTGACCTTTCTTCGCGACCGTTTGCGATGATCCGCATCGACGCCATCTGGCTCGCCACCGAACCGATGGATATGCGCGCCGGTACCGAGACGGCATTGGCCAAGCTGATAGCGGTGTTCGGTGCGGCGCAGCCGCACTGTACTTATCTGTTCGCCAACTGCCGCGCCAATCGCATGAAAGTGCTGGTGCATGACGGCTTCGGAATATGGCTGGCGGCACGTCGGTTGAACCAAGGCAAGTTCCACTGGCCTGGCATTCGCCACGGTTCTCAGATGGAACTGGATACTGAGCAACTTCAGGCATTAGTGCTTGGTCTGCCATGGCAACACGCAGGTTCTGGAGGCTCGATCATACTGCTTTAATGCCGGCTATTAGCCTATCGGTCTATCGTTGTGAATGGTCGGCTCTGGCAAAATCGGCACCATGACTTCGCTCCCAATTATCGATCATCTGACTCCTGAACAGCTGCGCGCCTTGGCGGCGCAGTTGATACTGCGTGTCTAGACGCTCGACCGTCAGGTCGATACTCTTGGCAAGACAGTCGAAACCCTGGGAAAGAAGCTCCACCGCGACCAAACGTTGATCGAAAAGCTGACCTTCGAGATCGCACAGCTCAAGCGCTTGAAGTTTGCCAAGCGTAGCGAGCAAATGAATTCTGAGCAGGCCAGTTTGCTCGATGACCTGATTGACACCGATATCGCGGCAATTGAAGCAGAGCTTCAAAGCTTGCAGGCAGTGATAACGCCGACCGAGAAAAAGCAGAAGCCCAAGCGCACGGCATTACCGGCTGAGTTTCCACGCACCCTGATCAATCACGAGCCAGACAACACTCACTGCCCATGCGGCTGAGCCCTTAAGCGCATCGGCGAGGACGTCAGCGAGAAGCTGGACTACGTGCCCGGCGTGTTTAGCGTTGAACGTCATGTGCGTGGCAAATGGGCCTGCAATGACTGCGAAACGCTCATCCAAGCACCGATTCCGGCGCAGACCATCGATAAAGGTATCCCGACCGCCGGGCTGCTGGCCCAGGTCATGATTGCCAAGTTTGCTGACCATCTTCCGCTTTACCGTCAGGAATCGATCTTCGGTCGAGCGGGCCTGGCGATTCCACGCTCAACCATTAGCTCAATGGGTTGGCGTGACGGGCGTGCAGTTGCAGCCGCTGGTCGATGCGCTACGCGAAGTTGTACTCGGGCAGCAGGTTATCCACGCCGATGAAACACCGGTACAGATGCTCATGCCGGGAACAAAGAAAACTCACCGCTCCTATGTCTGGGCCTACGCCACCAGCCAGTTCTCGGACGTGACAGCGGTGGTTTTTGACTTCAGCCCCAGCCACGCTGGTGAGCAGGCCCTGCGCCATATCCAGTTGTTGTACGAAATTGAAAGAGAAGTCCGCGACCTAGAGCCGAATTTACGGCGCCGAATAAAGCAAGAAAAAGCTGCCCCAGTGATGAAGATGCTGCATGCTTGGATGATCGCCCAGGGTGACCTGGTGCCCGAACGCTCGGCCATCAGCAGAGCACTTGATTACAGCCTGAAACGCTGGGCAGCGCTATCGCGTTACCTAGATGACGGGGCGGTACCCATAGATAACAACTGGTGTGAGAACCAAATCAGACCTTGGGCTCTTGGACGTAAAAATTGGCTCTTCGCAGGGTCGCTACGCAGCGGAAAACGTGCGGCAGCTATCATGAGTTTGATCCGGTCTGCACGTCTGAATGGGCACGATCCTTATGCGTATCTCAAAGATGTACTGACGCGGCTGCCGACGCAGCGCGCCAGTAAGATCTCCGAGTTATTGCCGCATAACTGGTTGCCGTTACCCAACCTGTAATGCGAGTTCGCTTACTTTTCTGTTATCTCTATCCACCCCTTAACGCCGTTCTCTATATTGACCCGGGCCCACGATTTTTTGTCGTTAGCGCTGTTCTTCGGCAAGTACTCGTTTGATTTCCTGTAGTCTAAAGCCGTCGATGGACGCGCTGAACTGGGTATTCGACGGCGTCTTATCGTCGAGTAGCTCTCTGCGCTTCACGCGGAATGCCTGGTTGCGTTGAACTAGGTTTTCAGCTTCACTGTGACCTTCGCTGTTGACTCTTCCAGCCATACGTCCATCTGGCCGCTTCATCAGCTGTTTTGCTTGCGTCAGCGAAGCGCCATGCTTATAAAAATCCACCGGCAGAACATCAGCGCCAAATGCTGCATGAGCACCTTCATGCATCATTGAGCTTTTTGCTTCAAGGGCGCCAAGAGTGGTCCGCGCCCTGGACTCGGATTCGGTCGATAAAGTGCCGTGCTGAAGACCATGATGAATGTCGTCAAATTGAGCTGCATTTTTATGGGCTTTGATCGCGTAATTCAGTGAGTACATAACGCAATCGTCGTTCGTTTTTTGCGCCTGTGTCTCGATAATGGCGACCTGCGAGAGGGGTACTCCGCTCTCGCTTAAATCTTCCAGGGTCAGATTGTGCCGTTGAAGTTGTTGATAGCGTGGACCGACAATAACGGCTGGCTCTGTAATTATTATGGTTGGAGCGCCACCTTGGTGCAGGCGTACATCAGCCATGACGTGATGCTTGACTGTCTGTCCTGTTTCCGGGCTGGTTTGTGGGAATATTGCCCGAAACGAGTTGGGGCCACCGCTTTGGATTGCCTTAATGAGCTCCTTGTGGTCTCTGAAGTGACTGAGGTTAAGGCCCGGATTACGTTGATTCTCGATGTCGACCATTGCGTCGAGATGGGTCGCGTCCAGTTGTGCAAAACTTACACTTGTCTTCTTTCCTGATGCACGGTCAAGGGCTGCTTGGCCATAAGCTTTAATTGGACCTCGTGCGTGCCGTACGTAAGGTTTCAAATCGTTTATTTTCTGCTGCAGTCGCATGCTTTGAGTTCTCTCTGCGTCGCCTGCCGCTCTCTGCCTGCGATCCGGAGTGTTGCGCTCGCTTCGAGGAGGTGTGTCCGCACGGTCAGGCGAATGGACCTGGTGCGACATTCGAGATCCGCCGACGCATACATTTCCCATCTTGAACTCCTCATAAAGGTAAACGTTTCGAAGCAATGTGTGGCGCATCATCATTGACTGGTTCCATTGTGAAAACCTTAAGGAAGCGCTGCAGAAATGTATGCATTCGGCCATCACGCCTTGCGTGATTAAACCGGTTGCCAATTATGCGGTAGCAACTGATCTCACTAGCTCGCTGCGTCGGCAGGCGCGTGAGAATCTCCTTCAGATAAACATACGGATCATGGCCATTCAGCCGAGCAGTCTGGATCAGACTCATGATTGCCGCCGCCCGTTTCCCACTGCGTAGCGAGCATGCAAGGAGCCAGTTCTTGCGACCAAGAGCCCATGGTCTGATTTGGTTTTCGGCCCAATTGTTATCTATGGGTACGGCCCCGTCATCAAGATAGCGCGACAGGGCTGCCCAGCGTTTCAGGAAATAGTCGAGTGCTCCGCTGATGGCCCAGCCTGCGGACACGAGGTCACGCTGGGCGATCATCCAGACATGCAGCATATTCATCACTGGGACTTTTTCTTGTCGTATGCGGCGCCGTAAAAGGACGTTGATCAGCGAAGCGTAATCACAGGCATAATAACCATTCATAGGGCTCGGGGTATCTGCGGTGAAAATTCCCTGAAGCCAGGCAGAAAGTGGTGATCAAACAAGATGTGTTTGGCAGACGCTTACCCCAGAAGAAAGCAAACTCCATCGTTCTCCAGAGTTGAAGCGGCCGCGCAGGTTTTCCAAGTGTATTGAGTCGTTCAATGATATGTCCTCGGTGAAAGCGTAAGAGCGGACCTGTTTTCCACGAACACTGAGTGGGTACAGCTATAGGTGAGGAGGGTGTCGGGCGGCTTTTCTCGCATATACGATGCCTCAGGCACCTGCTTTCCCCCCTTCGACATCAAACATCGATATATAAAATACGCGTTGGTTCTGGCGGTTGCTGATGAAAGAAACCCCGTCCTCCGCTTTCCGATGAACAGGAGCGACGCAGAAGAGTGGTGCACCCGGTGTCACTTGATTTTCGATCACTGATTACAACACGTCGCACCAGAACACCAACAGACATCCGTACGCACGCCGATCAAGGACTGACCACCGGGTAGTGCTTTATCCGGCACTCGTAACTGTTCCCGTCGCCTTTGCACAGGCCATCCAGATACCGGTACTTGACACGTACAGACTGGCCTTTTATGGGCCATTTTCGACGCGGAAGCTGATTTTGATAGTCAGCAGTCTCCGGTGTGAAGGTGAGGCTGGCGCCTTCTTCAGGACATTCCACAGTGGGCGATGCCGGGTTTACCTTCAAAACCTGAGCCTGCAGTTGCAGATAAGGATGTTTCAGCACGTCAGTGACGCGCAGTTCCATCCTGCAAACTTGCCACGTCGATGCATGGTAAGCGTCCGCCGAAGTCACCTTGCACGACTTAGGCAGATACCCACTGATGCGGCAGCAGTTGCTCAATCTCACTCGCTCGCTGCGTCGGCAACCGCGCCAGCACATCTTTAAGATAGGCATACGGATCGTGCCCATTCATGCGCGCCGATTGGATCAAACTCATGATCGCCGCCGCCCGCTTGCCGCTG
>NZ_JAGTPK010000026.1 GCF_021147775.1 Pseudomonas californiensis | reverse complement strand
CGAACCTGCGTAGCTGCGCTCCGACTGCCTGTCCGGATGAGCGTGGAACGGGTGTCCGGATGTTGGTGGGCTGAGTGTCCAGATGGCGTGGAATCCGCAGACCATGACATGCGGCTGCGCCAGCCAGTCATCCAGAGACAGAGCGCCTTTTGCGGGCAATATCTGACGGTCCGCAATACTTACGAAATCTTCGACAAACAGGGTTTGTACCCTGATGTCTTCTGGTGGCGCTTCGAAGATACCAAGGGCCAGGTCAAGTTCGCCGTCCTGCAGCTGGGCCAGCATCACTTCGCGGCTGGCCTGGCTGATTGCCAAGTCAACACCCGGCGCTGTGCGTCGAAGCAGAGTGACGAGAGAAGGCAGTACGATGCGTAACGCATAGTCTGAGAGTGCCAGCCGAAAACGACGCTGAGTGTGGGCAGGATCAAAGACTGGCGAAGCCAGCAGACTATTCAGCGTACCCAGTGCATCTTGCAGCGGTTTGACCAACGAGTGGGCGCGTGCAGTCAGCACCATTTTGCCTTCGTTGCGGACCAGTAACGGATCATCGAAATGGGCACGCAGTTGCGCGAGCGCATGGCTCACCGCCGGCTGGCTTCGATGCAGGCGAACCGCAGCGCGAGTGACGTGTTTTTCGAGCAGAAGGGCATGCAGCGCGAGGAGCAGGTTCAAGTCTATTTTTCTCAGCTCATCCATTTGAAGAATACTCCGCGCGCTTCAAAAGTGTTTTTATCAGGTTAGCAGATAGACAAACTGTGTTCATGGCGCTGTGCCCTGCATTGGCATCACCGTTGATGATTACCCGTCGTGGCTGTCGGGCGACCACGAACAACACCCGCCATTGCAAGCGGGTGCCGATTCAACGGACGGATTTCAGTTTTGCGGCGCACCACGTTTAACCATTGCTTTCCATTCCTGCACGCTCGGTCTTGCCTGCATACTGGCGTGCCATGCCAGCAGCGCCTCGCAGTCCTCAGGTACGGGAAGCTTGACCAGCGAGGCAAAAATCATCCCGCCGAGCACCGCGATATCAGCCATGGAAAACGTCTCGCCCGCGACGAACGACTGATGCTGGAGAACGCTGTCGAAATAACGCATGCCCCGGATGGCCTTGTCGCGCATACGATTGCCCCACTCAGGGTTTTGATAGAGCTCTACCTGCGGCCCAAGCCCAGGTGTTGCATGATGGAAATACACGCTGACGGCATCGAGAAATTCGATTTCTGCACGTTTGGTCATCATGTGGATGAGCGCTTTTTCCACCGGCGTTTGTCCGGTGAGGGTAGGGCTTCCTGTCACCGCATCCAGGTACTGAGTGATGGCCGTGCATTCCGCAATGAGCGTGCCGTCGGTCAACTCCAGTACAGGGAGCGTGCCCGAATAATTGATCGCCAGAAATTCCGGCTTCTTGTGTTCGCCTTTCCACAGGTTGACCGACACAAACTCGGTCCTCGACAGCAGACTTTTCTCTGCCAAGGCGATGCGTACACGAGCCGGATAGGGGCCGTCGAACCAGTCGTGGATCTTCAGGGGCGAGACAGCGGAGGGGTCGAGTTGCACGGTTGTAGAGATCATGGGTTTTACCTGCCTGTCAGTTGGTAGGTAAATAGTGGGCGGCTGTTCTTTTGCTGTCAACCCCTACCTGTCAGTTGGCAGGCTGTTGATTTCGAGCGTAGAATTCGCCCTGTTGGAGGATCAGCGAGGGAAATCGACCATGAGCGAAAACGCGCGGGAGGCCATCTTGGCGTCTGCGAAAACAGCGGCCCAGAAGCACGGCTACAGCGGCATCAACTTCAGAAGTATTGGCGAAGCGGTTGGCATCAAGAACGCGAGCATCTATTACCATTTTCCGAGCAAGGCGGATCTTGGCGCTGCGGTCGCCGCACGCTATTGGCAAGACACTGCCAGGATCTTGCAGGCCATTCGCGATGCCGAAACCGATCCGCTGCGGTGTCTGGACCGCTATCCATCGATCTTTCGGACCTCGCTGGAAGATGACAACAGGCTCTGTCTGTCGAGTTTCATGGCGGCGGAGCACGAAGACTTGCCCGAAGAGGTCAAGCGCGAGGTCAAGGCATTCGCAGACATCAATGTCGAATGGCTGGCTCAAGTGCTGCTTGATGCCGAACTGGGTAGCGAAGAGATGTGCAAACGACGTGCCCTGGCTGTTTACACCGCCGTAGCGGGCGCTCAACTGATCGCCCGGACACGGCTCGATATCAGCCTTTTCGACGATCTGATCCTCAGCTACCGGGAAGCAGGGTTGATTCCTGCCTCACAAAGCTGACCCACCGGCACTCGATGTGACCGGCTCATTCATGTATCAAGGCCCAGTCTGCGGGCGTACGTGTTTCTTCATGGGTGACCGGCTGATACGTTTTTCGAAGCGTCGGGGCCTGTGCTAACGTGCGTGCTCAACCACTTCGGGGTCATCAGCCGATGTCCATTGCCGACAATCTTGTTGCCTTCACCTTCGCCGCAACTCTGCTGACCCTGACACCCGGTCTGGACACTGCACTGGTATTGAGAACTGCCACTGTCGAGGGCAAACAGCAGGCCTTTCGTGCAGCCTTGGGTATCAATGCCGGGTGCCTGCTGTGGGGAGCTGCGGTTGCGTTCGGGCTGGGAGCATTGATTGCGGTGTCGGAGCTGGCTTTCAACGTATTGAAATACTGCGGCGCGGCGTACCTTGCCTGGCTTGGCCTGAACATGTTGTTACGTCCGCGTCGGTCACTGTCGTCGGTTGAGCAGGGGCGGTCGCCACGCATTGGCTGGTTTTTCAAAGGCCTGACGGGCAATCTCCTGAACCCCAAGATCGGCATTTTCTACGTCTCCTTCTTGCCGCAGTTCATCCCGGCAGGGCAGCCGCTGGTGGCCTGGACGTTTGGCCTGGTGAGCATCCATGTGCTGATCGGTCTGCTCTGGTCGATTGTACTGATAGCAGCCACTCAACCGCTGGCTGGCGTGCTGCGGCGTCCACGCGTCATCACTTGGATGGACCGTACGACAGGTATGATCTTCGTGTTGTTTGCTGCGCGTCTGGCGTTCAGCAAACGATAGCGTTTCGGCTCGATCCTGCCGTGCAGGATCGAGTGACAATAACGGTTTCTGATCGCTTCTCGGGCATGACTTTCATCAAGCAGCCCGCATAAAAACAATGACAACATCACAGGAGTCATCGATGCATCCGATTCGTTTAGGACTGGTGGGCTACGGCAAGATCGCGCAGGACCAACACGTACCGGCAATTCTCGCCAATCCGCAGTTCGAGCTGGTGGCCGTTGCCACGTTGGGCCAACCCTGTCCGGGTGTCGACAACTTCAGTTCACTGGCCGAGTTGCTCGCAACAGGCCCTCAGGTCGACGCCATCGCTTTCTGTACGCCACCACAGGGGCGTTTTGCTCTGGTCCAGCAGGCGCTGAATGCAGGCAAGCACGTGCTGGTGGAAAAGCCGCCATGCTCGACGCTCGGCGAAGCCCTGGCGCTAATCGACGAAGTTGAAAAAGCCGGTGTGACAGGGTTGTTCGCCTGGCACTCGCGCTTTGCGCCGGGCGTGGTCAACGCCCGTCAGTGGCTTGAGGGCAAGTCGCTCAAACAGGTGCGTGTGGACTGGAAGGAGCAGGTGCGCAAATGGCACCCCGGCCAGACCTGGATCTGGCAAGCAGGTGGTCTTGGGGTGTTCGATCCGGGCATCAATGCGTTGTCCATCGTCACCGAGCTGTTGCCTGACGCGCTGTTTGTCGAGTCCGCCGCCTTGAGCGTGCCGGGCAACTGCCAGTCGCCTATAGCCGCCTCCGTGCACATGCGCTCGGGCGGGCACGTGCAGATTGTTGCCGAGCTGGATTTCGATCACAGCGTCAACGAGATGTGGAGCATCGAGTTGCATACCGATCAGGGCACGATGCGCCTCGACTCAGGCGGGGCAGTCGTCAGTGTCGACGGCGTTGCTCAGGCCGTATCGGAGGAGGGCGAATACCCGGCCATGTACCGCCATTTCGCAAGCCTGATCCAGAGCGGTGCCAGTGACCTGGACCTGCAACCGCTGCGTATTGTCGCCGACAGTTTTTTTGTCGGCAGCAAGCAGACAGTCGCGGACTTTCACGAGTAAGCCATTGAGCATTGCCCGGCTGATCCGCATGCCGGGCAATGCTTCGTCTGTCGCTAAAGGTTCTTGAGCATTTCCCAGAACGAAGCACCTACGCCAGTTATGCTCTCTCCGGCAATCAACCCCGCTGCTGCGGTGATTGCGAAGCGCTCGGTGATGCTTGGCCAGCGGCAACTGACAACCCAAGTCAGTACGGCGCCAAAGCCCATCATCATCGAAGTCGAGGCGGGCAGAATGAACGCCAGACCGAACGCTGCCGTACTCGGCAACCAACGGGCTGCAGTGTGCGGCAGCAGCGTATCCAGCGCACCCAGCAGCACGCCGCACACACTGCCGATGGCGATGGCCCAACGAATCTCTACGGACAACGAACCCAGCCCGTGAGTCAGGGTTTCAGCCACCGCCTTCCAGGTTGCGACCGCCGGGGCAGGCCACTGCTCGGTGAGCAGCATGTGCTGCGGATCAGGGATCAGCATCAGGTAGACCAGCACGCCCACGATGCTGCCAATGAAAATCCCGATGCATTGGGCGATCAGTTGCTGGTGCGGCGTTGCGCCAATGGCCAGGCCTACCTTGAAATCGTTCATCAGGTCGGTAGATTGCCCGGCGGCCCCTCCGGCGGTGTTGGCGCTCATCAGATTGATGGCCACCTGTCCCGGCGCGATGGCGCCAAAGCTCAGCTGCGACAGCTTGCCGATGGCACCGATCGGTGCAATGCCAGTCGCGCCCACTACCCGGGCTGCGACCACGGCCAGACAAATGGCCAGCGGTATGCTCAGCAACGCCATCCACACATCGATCCCGAACAGCAACCCCTGCAAGCTCACCACCAGCACAATGGACGCCAGCAGTCCCACCAGCGGCAAGGGTGTGAGCCGCACCCGGGCGCGGGGTGCCTTTGCCTTTTTGCGGGGCTGTCGCGCAGGGGCCTTGAACAGGTTGATGAGCAATGAGGTGAGCGTGGCGCACACCATCAGGCTGACGCCCGGCCACAGCAGCCACTCCACCAGTTTGGCGAATTGCGGGCCGCTGGCGTCCGGCGCGAGCACCACCAGTGCATGATCGATCAGCCAAGGGGCCAGACCGCCCCAGGCCAGCGCTGCACCCAGCAACAGGGTCACGCCCACACGAATGCCAATGATGCCGCCGAAGCCGATCAACAGCAGCGAAGGATCAAGGGTGAAGGTCAAGCGTTCGAGCGCCGGGGTCGGCGCCCAGCGCGGGATCGCCCAGACAAAGCCATCCACCCATTTCACCAGCCCTGACAACAGCGCGGCGCTGAACAGCACTTTGATCCGGGCCACGGCCTCCTGACCGTGGTTGTAGATATGTTGCAGGGTTTCCAGGGTCGCCATGCCTTCCGGAAACTTCAGGCCGTGATCGTTCAGCAGGGCGGGGCGCAGGTACCAGGCGATCCAGATGCCAAGAAAACTGACCGAAAAAACCCAGGCCATCATCGGCACTGCGTCCAGTTGCTGGCCGGTGAGCAACGTATAGGCGGGGATCGGCGCGACCAGTCCGCCAGAGACAATGGAAGCGGCGGCCGAGGCCACAGTCTGGTTGATATTGCTCTCGTGCAGTGTCCAGGTCGGGCGCCTGTTGCCACGTCCGGCCAGGCCCTGCCATACGACGAAGCCCACCAGCAGGGCGATGATCGACATGTTGAACGACCAGCCGATCTTGAGGCCCGCATACACATTCGAAGGCGTCAGCAGGATGCCCAGCACAGCGCCGGTCAGCACCGCACGCAGGCTCAACTCGCGTTCGACGCGTACCTGGGGAAGGGCAGTGGGGGAGGTGCTGTCCATGGCTGATCCTTGATCGAGATCGCAACTGCATTCAGCACAACTGAGCCCTGAGAACTCTGAAGGTTCAGTATCAGGGCCAACGCAGAGCGCACCGCGTGAGCTCAGGCACCTGACTATTCAAGTGTCATGCCCATAGTTTTTGAGGCTGGTGCCGTAAGCCGGAACTCTTGAAGAGGTTTATTCACAGGCCCTCTACCATATGCCTGACAGAACGGACCTCAGCACTTTTATCCATAAGCTCATGCATAAAAAATATTTAGAAATGATTTTTTAGAACCTTATGCTCGCTGCCTTGCCCAGCCACCGTCGAGCCTTTTTGATGAAAGCCCTGAAGCCCTTGTTGTCCTCCGCTGTGTTTGGATCTGTCGTGCTGTTGGGAGCATTGTGTTCGGTGCCTGCCGTGGCCGGTCTGCTGGAAAAAGGCCGTAGTAGTGGTCTGACTGCGGGCATCGCCAATGAGCAACCCTATGCCTATATCGGCACGGACGGCAACGTCACCGGCGCTAACGTCGAAATCCTGAAAGCGGTGCTTGCACCGTTGGGCATCAGCAAGATAGAAACGCCGATCACCGACTTCGGCTCGCTGGTGCCAGGGCTTGCTGCCGGCCGCTTTGATCTGATCGGTGCCGGCCTGTTCATCAATCCAGCGCGCTGCAAGGTCATCGGTTATTCCAACCCGGTGACCCGCTCGGGTGGCGCGTTCATCGTCAAGGCGGGTAACCCGCTGAACCTGCACAGCCTCAAGGACGTGGCCGCCAATGACAAAGTGCGTCTGGCCACGCAACCGGGCAGTAACCAGGTGCTGGAGGCGAAGAACAGCGGGATTGCCACTGGCAACGTCGTGCTGTTTGACAAGGACACCGAAGCAGTCGCCGCACTGCAAGCGGGGCGTGTCGAGGTCGTGTATTTCCCCGATGCTGAAGTCATCAGCCTGGTGAAGAAGGCCAACAGCCCCGCCATCGAACGAGCGCTGCCGTTCGAACAGATTCCGGATGCGCAAGGCAAGCCGAGCTGGAATTTCCATGCGTACGGCCTGCCGAAGAACGATCCCGAATTCACTCAGGCATTCAACGAGCAACTGGCCAAACTGCGTGGTTCGGGCGAGCTGCTGAAGATCCTGCAGAAATATGGCTACACCGAAAATGAACTGCCGGAAACCAGCGTGACGGCGCAGCAGCGCTGCGCCCTGTAAGGCGCACGTCCACCCGGAAACGCGTTGACCCCTCACGCTGATCGGTTCCGCCACTGCTCGTGGCGGCCATGAAATCCGATTGGCAAACGGCCTCAGCCCATACGAGTACAGGCCATGTTGTTTGATCCATCTGTTGTAGAGACTGCGGGCTTTATCGCGCGTCAATTGGCATCCGGCGCGGTGGTAACGCTGAAAATAACCCTGCTTGCGCAGCTGATCGTGGTGGTGATGTCGTTTGTCATTGCCTTGATGCGGCTGTCGCCCTGGCGCGTGCTGCGCTGGATTGCCATGGTTTATGTCGAGGTGCTGCGCGGCATTTCAGCCCTGGTGCTGCTGTTTTATCTGTATTTCATTCTGCCGCTGTTCGGCATCAGCCTGTCGCCCATGGCCACTGGCGTGCTGGGTCTGGGCCTGACCTTTTCAGCCTATGGGTCGGAGATCGTCCGCTCGGCGCTGGCTAATGTCAGCCAAGGTCAGCGCGATGCGTTGCGTGCACTGGATTTTGATTCGCTGACGGCTTTTCGGCGGGTCATCCTGCCCCAGGCACTGCCGTTCATGTTGCCGCCGATGGGTAATCAATTGGTCGAACTGCTGAAGACCACCTCGTTGGTCTCGCTGATCAGCTTGAGTGACCTGACGTTCTCCGGCGCACAAGTGATTACCACGCTGGGCCAGCAGACACTGATCTGGAGTGTTGTGCTGGTCTGCTATTTCCTGATGGCATGGCCCTTGAGCTGGCTGGTGCGGCGCTATGAGCGACACGTCACGGCCTGGCGTCAGGGTGCGCCGTCATGAGTTTCGATTACGCGTTTGCCTGGTCGATTCTGCCCGAGCTGTTGCTGGGGCTGCTGGTCACCCAGCAGGTGGTGGTGCTGGGGTTTCTGCTGGCCGTGGTGGTGGGGCTGATGTTGGCGATTGCCCAGCGTTCGAGGCGTACGTGGCTGCATCGGCTCAGCACCGGGTACTGGAGTTTTTTCCGGCACACCCCGTTGATGGTGCAGTTGTACGTGCTGTTTTTCGCATTGCCTCTGGCAGGCATTACGCTGCCTGCGATCTCCACGGGCGTGATCGGGCTTGGGCTGTATTACGGCGCCTACATCGCAGAGGCTTATCGCGGCGCCATTGAAGACATACCGACAGGCCAGTGGGAGGCGGCGCGGGCGCTGGATTTCGATGCGGCCACCACCTGGCAACGCATCATTCTTCCGCAGGCGCTGAAGCCGATGCTGCCCATTCTGGGCAATTACCTGATCGGCATGTTCAAGGAGACGCCGTTGCTGGCGGTCATCACCATTCCCGAACTGTTCCAGGCCGCCAAACAGATCGCCGGCCTGACCTACCGCTACAACGAACCCTACACGGTGATGGCGCTGATGTTTCTGGCGATCAGCGTGCCCACTTCACTGTTGTTCAACTATCTCGAAAGGCGCCGTCATGTCTGATCTGGCACATTCATTGGCGGTCGCTGCACCGCAGATCCAGTTGAAACAGGTGGTCAAGAATTTTGGCAGCACACGGGTTATCGATCATCTGGACCTGAGCATTCCTCAGGGTCAGAAAGTCGCCCTGATCGGCCCCAGCGGCTCAGGAAAGTCCACGGTATTGCGCTTGATCAAAGGTCTGGAAACCTATCAGCACGGCAGCATCCAAGTGGCTGGTTGCGCGGTGCCCGACACCCATGCTGGCTGGCGCTGGCCGTTCTCGAAAAAGCCGCCGGTGGTGCATCGGGTCGGCATGGTGTTTCAGCAGTTCAACCTGTTCCCGCACCTGACCGTGCAGGAAAACGTCACCGAGGCGCCGTTGCGGGTCTTGAAGCTCAGCCGCGAAGAAGCGCATGAACGCGCCAGTGAATACCTGGGGCGAGTCGGCTTGAGCCATAAGGCGGATGCCTATCCCGGCCAACTCTCGGGCGGTCAGCAGCAACGCGTAGCGATTGCCCGTGCCCTGGCCATGCGCCCGCAGGTGATGCTGTTCGATGAAGTGACCTCTGCACTGGACCCGGAGCTGGTCGGCGAGGTGTTGGCAGTGATTCGCTCGATTGCTCACGAACAGCAGATGACCATGCTGCTGGTGACCCATGAAATGAAATTCGCACAGGACATTGCCGACCGGGTGCTGTTCATGGAAGGCGGCAAGATCGTCGCCGACGGCAGTGCGCGAGAGATATTGATCGAACCGGAAAACGAACGAACGCGGCGCTTTCTGAACCTCGTCGAGCAGCGTTGAGGCTGTATGCCGGAGCTTGCCACCACAGCCGCGCAGTTCAACCGCTGTGCCGGGATCGTCATCCTGTGATCGAAACGGATCAAGTCTTCCACGGGGCTTCGCGTCATCCTGCAAGGTCAGCCCAAGGAGCCTTTCATGATCCGATTATCCCTGTCCCAAGCGTTCGAACTGGCCGAATCCATTCTGCTGCACAACGGCTTTGACCGTGACCATGCCCGGGCGGTGGCCGAAACGGTGGTTGCCGGTGAGCGCGACGGTTGTCGCTCGCATGGCCTGTATCGTGTGCTGGGCTGCGTCAGCACATTACAGCGTGGCAAGGTGATCGGTGACGCGATACCCCAGGTCATCGATCAGGCCCCTTCAATCGTCAAGGTCGATGCGGGCGGTGGGTTTTCGTTGCTGGCGTTACAGGCTGGCTTGCCGCTGCTGGTAGAGAAGGCCCGGGCCACCGGCATTGCGGCGATGGCGATCAACCATTGCGTACATTTTTCAGCGTTGTGGGGTGAAATCGAACAGATCACACCGTTCGGCCTGGTGGCGCTTGCGTGTAATCCCAGCCATGCCTGGGTGGCACCAGCAGGCGGCAGTCTGCCGGTGTTTGGCACCAACCCGATCGCGTTCGGCTGGCCTCGTGCAGGCAAACAACCGTTCGTGTTCGACTTCGCGACCAGTGCCATTGCCCGGGGTGACATCGAGTTGCACCGCCGTGCAGGCAAGGCGATCCCCGAGGGTTGGGGCGTGGACGCGTCGGGGCAACCGAGCACCGATCCTGATGTGGTGCTGGATCTGGGCGCGATGCTGCCGTTCGGCGGTCACAAGGGTTCGGCGCTGGCGGCGATGGTCGAGCTGATTGCAGGTCCGTTGATTGGTGATCTGACCAGCGCCGAATCACTGGCGCATGACGCGGGCAGCAAATCTTCGCCCTACCATGGCGAGCTGATTATCGTCATGGACCCTCAGCGTTTTCTTGGTGATAGCGCCGAGCAACATCTGGCCCGGGCCGAAACCCTGTTCGATGCCATTCAAGGGCAGGGCGCGCGCCTGCCTTCGCAGCGGCGCTATGAAGCACGCGAGCGCAGCCTGATCGACGGGGTGGAAATCGACCCTGTGTTGTTCAAGGATTTGAACGCCTTGCTGGCCTGAATGCACAACGGGCAGCTTTTCAGGGCTGCCCGTTCAGTCGTCCGCCGCGCCTGTCAGAGACCGACGTCTGGCAAGGCAGGTCGGTTGGCCAGCGCTTTGGCCATGATGCGTTCGACGAACAGGCGATCTTCGTCGGGCAGCGCCAGTCGTGGAGGGCGGGTCAGCGCGCTGCCGCGGCCGACAATGGCTTCACACAGCTTGATGCATTGAACCAGGTCCGCGCGGGCGTCCAGGTGCAGGATCGGCATCAGCCACTGGTAGATTTCCATCGCTTCGGCAAAGCGTCCGGCCTTGGCCAGACGGAAGATGGTTTCGCCTTCCTGCGGGAACACGTTGGACATCCCCGACACCCAGCCTTCAGCACCCACGGCGATGCTCTCCAGCACCACGTCATCCAGCCCGGCGAACAGCACGAAGCGATCCCCGACCTCATTGCGCACATCAATGAAACGTCGCGTGTCACCCGACGAATCCTTGAAGCACACCACGTTGTCGCAGTCGGCCAGAGAGATCAGGATCTCGGCGGTCACGTCGTTTTTGTAGATCGGCGGGTTGTTGTAGACCATCAATGGCACGTCGGCGTTTTTCGCGACGTAGCGGTAGTGTTCGGCAGTTTCGAAGGGCTTCGAACCATAGACCAGCGCAGGCATCAGCATCACGCCATCGACGCCGGCCTTGCGCACTGCATTGGCGGTTTTGGCAGCAGCAATGCTGGTGAACTCGGCAACGCCGCAAATCACCGGCACCCGACCGCGTGAAGCATCCACTGCAACTTCGGTTACAGCGATTTTTTCTTCAGCGGTCAGCGAGGTGTTTTCGCCCACGGAACCGCATACCACCAGGCCAGAAACCCCATCGCGGATCACGTTGGAAATGACCTGGTGAGTCTTCTCCAGGTTGATGGAGAAGTCATCGTTGAATTGAGTGGTGACCGCCGGGAACACGCCACTCCAGTTGATACGCTTGCTCATTTCAGATACTCCTGATGCTGATTGTATTTCGTATACGTTTATTGGGGTCGGTAAAAATCCGGTTTTTACGCTTGTTCAGTGCCAGTCAATAGCTTTCGGTCTGAGGCTTACGCGCCAGGCCAGGTGTCGGACAGGCGATAACCTTGTGGCCACGGATCGTCCGGGTCGAGCAGGTGCTGATGGGTGCCAGTGATCCAGGCGCGGCCCGAGATGCACGGGGTGATCGCCGCGCGTCCTGCCACTTCGGTCAACGAATCGATTCGGCAATGGAACAGTGAGCCGATGATTGAGCGCCCTATGAACGCCTCGCCCCTCTGTAACTGGCCACGGGCATGCAGCACCGCCATGCGCGCCGAACAGCCGGTGCCGCACGGCGAGCGGTCGATCTTGCCAGGCCGTATCACCACCGCGTTGGCGCCAGTGGCAATGCCGTTTTCATGAACGATGGGGGCGGCGATCTGACAGAACGAGATATGCGCCCAGTCAGGGTTCAAAGGGTGGACGAAACCGAGCTGTTCGTTGGCGGCACGGGTGATTTTCAGGCCCGTCTCCACCATATCCCGGGCTTCGTCCGGTCGGATCTCGAACCCCAGCGTATGGGCGTCGACAATCGCGAAACTGTCGCCGCCATACGCGGTGTCGACCTTGATCGAACCCAGCCCTTCGACTTCAATCCACGCGTCCAGGCGGTCGACGAACGACGGCACGTTGGTGACTTCGACACGCTGTACTTTGCCGTCCCGGCACTCGGCCACGGCCTCGATCAGGCCGCCGGGTGCTTCGAGTACCAGCCGTGTCTGTGGTTCGGTCATGGGCAGGATGCCGCTGTCCAGCAATACGGTCGACACACATAAAGAGTTGGAACCAGACATGGGCGGCGTGTCGGCTGGCTCCATGATGATCCAGGCCATGTGCGCACGTGGGTCCTTCGCGGGCACCAGCAGATTGACGTGGCGGAATACACCGCCGCGCGGCTCATTGAGAACGAAGTTGCGCAGCGTTTCGTCGGCAGCTATCCAGCGTGACTGCTCCCAGACCGTGGCACCGGGTGGCGGCGCAACCCCACCGACAATGACGTCGCCGACTTCACCTTCGGCATGGCAACTGACCACGTGAATCACTTTTGATGAGCGCATTGCCCGCTCCTATTTGACCGATTTGAGGAAGGCCGCCGTCTCTGGCAGCAACGGATTGCCAATCACCTGATCCGGCGAGCCGATCTCGTGCACCAGTCCATTGCGGAAAAACGCCACACGGTCGGACACGTCCCTGGCAAAACGGATTTCATGGGTCACCAGCACCATGGTCATGCCGTCCTCGGCCAGCATGCGCATGGTGTCCAGTACCTCGCCCACCAACTGCGGGTCGAGTGCCGAGGTGGCTTCGTCGAACAGCATGTAATCCGGCGACATCGCCAGCGCACGGGCAATCGCCATGCGCTGTTGCTGACCACCGGACAGCTTGCCGGGGAAGGTCTTGAACTTGTCGCTGAGGCCCACGTGGGTCAGCTGCTGGATCGCCAGCGCCTCGGCTTCCTGCTTGCTCTTGCCCAGTACCTTGCGCGGCGCCAGCATCACGTTTTCCAGTACCGTCAGGTGCGGAAAGGCATTCCATTGCTGGAACACAATGCCGATGTTCTGTCGCAGCTGATTCAGATTGGTGTGCTTGTCGTGCACCTCGACGCCATCGACCCGGATACTGCCTTTCTGAATCGGCTCCAGGCCGTTGATGCACATCAACAGGGTGGACTTACCCGAGCCCGAGCCACCGATGATCGAGACCACTTCACCTTTTTTCACCGTCAGGCTGACGCCCTTGATGACCTCCAGCTCGCCAAAGGATTTGTGTACGTTTTCGATCTCAATCATTTTCCTGCCACCTTCTTTCCAGACGGGCGCCCAGGCGTGCAACCACCAGGCTCATGACGTAGTAGATGAGGCCGGCGATGCACAGCACCAGCAGCGGCTCCTGTATGCGCGTGACGATGGTTTGCGAGGCGCGCAGCAACTCGACGATGCCGATCCACATCACCAGTGCGGTGTCTTTCATGACCCCGAGCACCAGGTTCAGCCAACCGGGGAATGCCACCCGAGTGGCCATGGGCAAGACGATGTAGCGCAAGTCCTGCCAATAGCTCAGGCCCAGTGAACGGCTGGCCCGGCGCACCGACAGCGAAACAGCGAGCACGCCACTGCGCACGATTTCCGTGAAGTAGGCCGCAGCGTAAACGCCGAGCACGATGCAGCCCACGCTGAAGGCACTGATGTTGAGCCCGATGATGCTTTTGAAGGCATTGAGCAGGACGAACTGGATCAACAGCGGCACGCTGCGGAACACATCCAGAACCCAGGCCAGCGGCAGGCTGGCACGTGGGGCCAGGGCGCGCAGCAAGCCGAATAGCAGGCCGAAGAACGAGCCCAGCAGAATGGCCCAGAACGTCAGTTGCAGGGTCACCCACGCGCCATCGAGCATGAACAGCAGATCGGTTGAGGTAAGGCTGGTAGACAGCATGCGCAGCTCCTCAGTAGCGGAACAGACGCCAGCTCATCAGTCGGGCAAGGCCGACGATCAGCTTGGCGATCAGGTAATAAAGTACGGCCGCGATGGCGAAATATTCGAACGTGCGGAAGGTCTTGACGTTGTAGTCCTGCGTCACGCCGGTCAGGTCATTGTTCAGCCCGACCACCACGCCCAGCGAGGTCATGAGGACGGCCCAGACCATCTGATTGCTGAGCGGGTAAAACACCACGCGCAACAGTTGCGGAACGATGATCATGCGATAGGTCTGAAAGGCGCTCATGCCCAGCGACCGTGCCGCGCGCATCTGCGTATCGGGCACCGCCTTGAGGCCGCCGCGGAAGTTTTCTGCCAGATAGCCCGCGTTGTTGAAGGTGATCCCGGCCAACAGCGCGAGCCACGAGCTGACATGCAGGCCCAGCGATCCGAGGCCGAAGTACAGGATATAAATCTGAAACAACGACGGTGTGTTACGGGCAATCGACACCCAGCCGTCGCCGATGCCGCGCAGCACGGGGCTTGGGGCTGAGCGCATCACGGTCAGTGCCAGCGCAATCAGCACGCCAAAAATCATCGACAGGGCGGCGGTCTCGAACGTCACCCACGCGCCCTGCAACATGTCCGGCAAGGCGCGCAACGCTGCTCGCCACTGGAAGGTGTAATCAAACATGGGCGGGATTCTCCGGAAGGGAAGCTGCGGTCAGCCAGGCAGGCAACCGACCACTGACGGTGGCGGAGCAGGCACTTTCGACGCATTCGGCGAGGCTGGCGAAGTGCACGCTGCGCCCCACCAGACCGGGTGCGTAGTGGGCGTATTTGCCTGAGTTGGTCATCAAGCTGTGGACGTCTGTCGGGATTACCGGCTCACCGAGCATGCACCAGCAAGTGTCGGTGACCAGGGTTGCGCCGAACGTTTCGAGCACGGCGATGTGGCCTGCCGCCCGAGCCAGTTCCAGCACCGCGCGGCCGCAGGTGATTGCCAGTACGACGTCAGGGTGTTTGTCGCGGCCCTGGCATAGCTGAGCCAGACGCGCGAATTCAGTCAGCGAGAAATGCGGGTTGCCCAGCGAGATCATTCTCACGGCTGGGTCACGCGCGCTGTTCAACAGCAGCCAACTGCCCATCAGCTCCACCGGCGCGATCCGGATGCCGGTGAGCATGCCGCGCAACGCAGCCACTTGGCTGTCGTCCCTGGCTTCCGGGGTCACGCCGGCGATGTGAAACAAAGGCGCAGCGCTGGTGGTGGCAAAAGCCGCACCGAAGGCTTTCAGGTCGTCCAGACTCGGACGATGCTCTTGCAGGCCGGTAATCAACGGGATACGTGTGCCGCACATTGCGCCAATGTGATAACCCAGCAGCGGGTAGAAGCTGTCGTCGATGCCCTGCATGGTGGGCACTTCGAGCAACAGTTGCGCTGCGCGCTGGTCCGGCAGGTGGCAGCCGATCAAGGGCGCCCGCCCGGTCAGGGCGATGCAGATGTCCAGATAATCGGGGTACTTCAACGTGCGCGCGCCGAGCACGCTGTTGGCGTACACCACCGCATTGGACTCGGCCCAGACGATCTGCTCGCCCAGGCCTGGTGCGCTGTCCAGCAGGTAAGGAGCGCAGGTGAAGCTCTGTTGCGCGCCCATTGCCATGTAGGCGTCGCCCAAGGCACTGGCGGGTTCGCCCAAGGCGGGATCAATGCCCAGTTCGCGCCAGCGCCGCTGGTCGACCGAGATGGAATTGAGGGTGGTGGGCACGCTGACTTTTGCGCCCCACTGCACCAGTTGTTCGGCAAAGCGCAGGCTGGCCGGGCCGGTGTAGATACAGCCGTCGATGTGCGCCTGAGTGATGTTGATCAACTGGCTGGCGCCTTGCAGCCGGGCCATGCGCAGAACGATGTGCATGGCCACCTGTGCGGCCTTGCCGTGCGTGCCGTCGAGCAGTTCGCGGTCGCGGTCGCTGAGGGCTACGCACGGTTCAGTCTCGAATGGTGGCTCGGCAAGCAGGCCTGGCCCGTGGTCATGGGTCGCCTGCCAGTCATCTTCAGGCGCTTGCGAATAGAGATTCAGGTGGGTGCCTTCAAGCCGTGCCCAGGCCTGATCGCGCAAACTGGCGAACGCTTCCCGACCGATGCACAGCACCGGCAGGGAGCGCGTGAAGAAGTACTGCGCGACCAGCACACCGAGGGTCAGGATTTCATCCGCTTCAGCCAACACCAGTGCCGAAGGTGCGTGGCCGTTGCTGATCAATTCCATCATCACGCTGCTGCCGGTGCACGAGCCGCGTCCGCTGGGAATCGCCAGGACACGGCCCGCCAGGCATCGGCCGCTGAGCGGATGGTGCCGGTCGATGACCTCGCCGCTGACCGGATCGACACCGCCCCAGAAACTCAGGCCGGTGTCGGCGAACAGCAACTCACCTTGCGCGCAGCCTTCGATCAGGCTGCGTCCGGTCACGGCGGCTGGCGCGCTGGGCATCCCTGTCACCTCAGTAGTAGACGTTCGGCACGGTCAGATTGGCCGGCGCAATCTCGGTGCCGACCCACTTCACGAACAGCTCGTTGTAGCGACCGCTGCGCACCTGTTGATTGACGAACAGATTGAGGTAATTGATCAGACCGTACTCGCTGCGCTTGGCACCCAGCGATACGTAATCGATGACGTACGGGGCGTTGCCCGCGACCTTGAGGTTTTTGTATTTGCCGGATTTCAGGGTGGCAGCCGCAACAGTGTTGGTCACCACAGTGGCCTGAATGTGGCCTTGGGCAACGGCCAGAATGGTGTCGTTCTGCGACTGATAGGCGCGGAAGCTGCCGCTGCCCCAGTTCTTCACATCTTTCTCCAGGGCGATGGCTTCGTAGGTGCCGCTGGTGTTGCCCAGCGCCTTGCCTTTCAGGTCATCGAAGCTGTTGATGCCGGTGTCATCACGGGTCAGCACTACCATCTGAAACGCGAAGTACGGAATGCTCAGGCCAACGGTCTTGGCGCGTTCCAGCGTATCGGACGTGGAGGCCACGATGACGTCGGCACGGCCTGAGATCAGTGCTGGAATGCGGTCAGGGAAGGGCGTCTCGACGACTTCAGCGTCGACGCCGAGGACTTTAGCCAGGTCATTGCAGTAGTCGACGTCGAAACCGGCAGGCTTGTTGGCGCTGTCGCGAAAGCCCATTGGCGGGAAGTCCAGCGTTACCGCGCAACGCAGTTTGCCAGAGCCAATGATGTCATCCAGTTTGTCAGCCTGGGCGGTTGCGATGAAGCCGGTACTGAGCACAGCGCTGAGGGCTACGGCAAAAGCGGGGTTTTTCATAGAAGCCTCGGAGTCGAGTGAGTGCTGCAAAGTTTATAAGGGATTTCGTATACGATATTTTATTTGCAATGGCCGTGCCTGTTTTCAACGGAACGCTTGCGATTGTTTGCGAGCCTTGCGGCACAAGGCGCTCAGGACGTTACCGCTTCACGAGTGAACACCGAGTGCTCCCGGATCGCAGGTGAGCGGTGTTACATAACGGAGCAGGGGCAGCGCGCACTGCGCGTTAACGGAACACTTGTGCATCCGGCAGGCATCAGCGATGACTGTCGCGATACTGGCTGGGGGAAAGGTGGGTCAGCGCGCGGAACTGGCGGCTGAATGCGCTGTGATCGGTGTAACCGCAGCGCAGGGCAATATCGGTGATCGGCAGGTCTTCATCGCGCAGTAACCGTGAGGCCTCCTCAAGACGCGCTTTATGGATCAATTGCCGAGGCGTGAGCTGGAAGATCCTTTTGCAGTGACGCTCCAGTTGTGCCACTGACAGGCCTGCAATGGCCGTCAGTTCGGCAAGGCTGATCGGGCGGCTGAAATGCGCGCGAATGTGCGCGTCCACTGCGGCCAGTTTCTGAAAAGCAGGGTGGCTGGATTGTGGCAGCTGCAGGTCGCGGGAAATACCCGCCAGGCCGACGATCCGGCCCTGTTCATCCTGCAGAGCGATCTTGTGGGTCAGGCACCATACCGGCTGGTTGCCGTAATACAGGTGCAGCTCCAGTTGATCGGCCAGTTCGCGGCCGCTGCTGAGCACTTTGCGGTCCTGTTCGGTGTACAGCGCACCGAAGCGGGCCGGAAACACCTGGTCGGCGGTCAGCCCCAGCAGTTCCTGGCTGGTCTTGAAACCACAACGTTTGGCAAGGGTGCTGTTGACGAAGGCATAGCGGGCGGCATCGTCCTTGATAAAGAACACCACATCGGCGAGTGCATCGAGGAGTGGTGCCAGTGGTTGCAGGCTGCCGAGCAGGGTCGGCAACTGACAGGGGTTGGCGGTGGCGAGGGCGGCAAGCATGAGGTCGGACGTCCGTGGGTGACGCTCGGGATCATAGAGCGCCTGCGTCGTTGCGCAAAGCCCCAACGGAGCATTCAGCCCGGCGCGTTATCGTCGACGCACAGCAGCGTTTCAATGCGGGCCGGGCTGAACGGCGGACGGGGGGCCGAGGGTTGCCAGCCAAACAGCTGCGCAGTCGCCGCGCCACAGATGCGTCCCTGGCAGGCGCCCATGCCGCAGCGGCTGGCCAGTTTGGCTTCACGCCAGTTGCTGTGCCCATGCAGTGATGCATAAGGCACGTCCTCGCAGCGACAGACCAGTGTGTCAGGTGCAGCCAGTGTATTGAGCACAGGGCTCAGGGCGAACGCGCGATTGAGCGCATTGGCAAAACCCTGCCAGCGCTCACGTTGCGGCCAGAGTCGTTGCGCGGCTGCCTGTTCGCCGACGGCGGCAAACCCGGCAATGCGGCCTTCCACCAGCGCCAGTTCGCTGCCGCCAAAACCTGTGCATTCACCTGCCGCAAAGTGGTCGGGCAGGCTGGTCGCCTGCAAGCCATCCACGGCGATCGCCTGACCCTGCAGCGCGCAGCCCAGCGCCTGACCGAGCTGAGTATTGGGGATCAGGCCAAAGCCACAGGCCAGTCGTGCACAGGCCAGCTCGACAAGTTTGCCTTGCTGCATCAACCGCACGCCTTCCAGTCGATCACTGCCGAGGGCGGCGACCACATGGCTGGCAGTTCGATAGGTGCTGTCGAACAGCTGGATCGCCTGCGCCAGCTTGGTCGGCCAGCGCAGCAACTGCGTGGTAAACCCGCCGACAGCGCGGGCCGTGGCCTGTTCGGCGATGCGTACTACCTGAGCAGCGTTTTTCCTGACGGTTGCAGCGCTGGCGAGCAGTAACGGCCCGCTGCCGGCGATCACTACCTGCTGCCCAGCCACCGACAAGCCGCCTTTGATCAGCGCCTGCAACCCTCCGGCACCTGTAACGCCCGGCAGAGTCCAGCCAGGAAAAGGCAGTAACAGCTCGCGGGCACCGGTGCACAGAATCAGCTTTTGATACCCGATGAGCCAGCCATGCTGGTCGTTTTCCACCAGCAATTGGCGGTCTGCGGGGCGAGCAATCACGCGGGTGCTGCAATGCACCTGCACATTCGCGCAGGCCAGCAATTGCTCGCGCAATTGCCGGGCCTGCGTCGGCAAATGGGCCTGAGGGCCGTCGCGCCAGATCTGGCCGCCGGGTAGCGGGTTGTCATCCAGCAGCACGATACGCGCGCCGCTGGGTGCGGCAGCCAGTGCGGCGCTCATGCCCGCAGGGCCAGCACCGATGATCAGCAAGTCAACCTGCTCGTTCATTGTCTTGTTCATGTCAGCAGCGTCCGTACCTGCATGCCGTCCTGGCAGAGGGTCTGGCACGCCAGGCGGCGCACGCCATCGACCGTCACCCGGCATTCCTGGCAGATGCCCATGCCGCACAAGGGCGCCCGGCGCTGGCCACTGACCGAGGTGCGGCTGCAGCCGTCATCGCCGAGCGCAAGCGCCGCAGCAAGGTTGGTGCCTTTGGCGACTCGCAGGGGTCTGCCATCAAGCGTCAATTCAGGCATGCTGCGTGTCTCCGAGAAAACGTTGCGGTGAATAGGGCATGGCCGACAAATCTGGCAACGACTCGTTGAACAGCTGTGCCACCAGCAGATCAGCCGAAGCGGGGGCGGTCGTGACGCCCAGCCCTTCATGACCTACAGCCAGCCAGAGGCCCGGCCGTTGCGGGTGTTCACCCACCAGGGGCAGGCCATCTGGGCTGGCGGCGCGAAAGCCGGTCCAGGCCCGGATCACGTTCAGGTCAGTAAGGCCGGGAACATACTCGGCCGCACGCTTGAGCATGCGTGAAAGCATCCAGCTTTCCACTTCCGGGTCGGTGGTGCCGAACTGTCGAGACGCACCGATGAATAATTGGCCGGTCGGGCGTGGTTGAATATTGCAGGCCGTGGAAGGGCCGCTGGCGTTGTGCGCGCTGGTGACATAACCGAGCTCCACCAGAGTGTGGGTGATCTGTTCAGGGTAGCGGTCGGTAATCGCCAAATGACCTTTTTTGGGCTCGATAGGCAGTTCGGCGCAAAGCTGAGTGGCCTGAATGCCGTTGGCGAGGATTACCAGATCGGCGCTCAGCCATTGCCCGTCGGTGAGGCGCACACGGTTGCCGTCAACTTCCGCCACCGTGGCTCGCTGCTGCCGAATCAACGCGTGATCGAGCATCCAGCGTGCCGTGGCCGGTGCGTACAGAATACCGTCGCCCTTGATCAGCAGACCGCCTTCCAGGCCTTCGCGCAGTTGCGGTTCGCGCTCGCGCAGGGCTTTGCCGGTGACCAGTTCGCAGTCCTCATCGTGTTCGCGCAGCACGGCATACTTTTGCTCAGCAACAGCCATTTCTTGTGCATTGGCCGCCAGCCAGAGTGTGCCATTGGTGCGGTAAGCACACTCTTCAGGCAGGTTTCTGGCCAGCTCGCGCCAGCGCTTCAACGAATATTGGCTCAGTGCCAGTTCATCCAGATTATCGTCCAGCACCAGCAAATGGCCCATGCCGGCAGCGGTAGCGCCGGGCAGACCCGCGTCTACCACCAGCACGCTCAGGCCTCGTGCGGCGAGGGCCTGGGCGCATGCTGCCCCGACGATGCCTGCACCGATCACAATGGCGTCGGCCACTGAGCCCTGTTTCACAAGCGAATGCCCCAGGCGAACGGGTCATCCTGTTCAAGAATCAGCGTGGCTTCGGCGCTGATGTGCGCGCGACCACGAATGGTCGGCACGATACGCCCGTCGAGGGTTTCGTAGGAGCCCTCGAACTGGCTGCCGATCACGCTGGCCTGGCGCCAGATTTCGCCTGCTTCAAGCTTGCCGTCAGCCGCAAGGCACGCGAGTTTTGCGCTGGTACCGGTACCGCATGGCGAGCGGTCGTAGGCTTTGCCAGGGCAGAGTACAAAGTTGCGACTGTCGGCGTCTTCATCCGCAGCAAACAGCTCGATATGGTCAATCAGGCCGCCGTCTTCGCCGCGAATTCCCTGATCTTCCAGCGCAGTCTGGACTGCTACGGTATAGGCAGTGAGCGCGTCGAGGTTGTCACCGCTGACCGCCAGGCCGCACTCGCCGATCAGAAAAAACCAGTTGCCGCCCCAGGCGATGTCGCCAACCACCTGGCCGATACCCGGCACCTGCAGTGCGACGTCCTTGCGGTAGCGGTAAGCGGGTACGTTGCGTACGCTGACCGAGCCGTCTTCATGCAGGGTGGCTTGCACCGTGCCTACGGGCGTCTCGACCGCGTGTACGCCCGGGCCGATGCTGCCCATATGGGCCAGCGACGTGATCAGGCCGATGGTGCCATGACCACACATGCCCAGATAACCGGTGTTGTTGAAGAAGATCACTCCGGCACATGCCTTCGGATCGACCGGCGCGCAGAGCAGGGCGCCGACCAGCACATCGCTGCCACGCGGTTCCAGAACGCACGCGGCGCGCCATGCATCGTGCTGCTCGGCCAGCAGTTGCTTGCGTTCGGCCATGCTGCCATTGCCCAGTTCAGGAAAACCTTCGATAACCAGGCGCGTGGGTTCACCGCCAGTGTGCGAATCAATAACGCGGATGCGTGTCATGGGAGGCCACTCATAGGGTCAGACAAGTGACACAAGAGTGGCGTGGATAACGCCTGAGATCTTGAGCTATTTACCGGGCATCAATGACGAAATCGGCACAGTGACGTTTTTCAGCGAGCGCTGGGCAGGTGTTCGAACAGGGTCTGACAGACCCCGGCGATGTGTTGGTCCAGCAGGCTGACAGCTTGCTCGACATCACCGTCACGACAGGCCTGGAGAATTTCCCGGTGCTCATGATCAGCGCGCTCCTTGCCCGCCGACAGGCTCATCTGCATGCGCAGATAGCGCTCGAGCTTGTCGTTGACCGAACGAATCATGCTGACCAGAAACGGCCGTTGCGCGGGCTCGTACAGGCAGGCGTGCAGCTCCCAGTTCAATTCGGCCCAGCGGCCCACATCGTTTTCGCCGATGAACTCCTGACAAATGCTCTCGGCGCGGGTGAACGTCGCCTCGGTCATGTTGGGGATGGCCAGGCGCAGTACCTTGTCTTCGAGCAGCATGCGCACTTCAAACATTTGCGCCAGTTCGGACTCTGAAACCCGCGTGACCATGGCGCCCCGGTTGCGCTGGAACATCACCAGACCTTCGGCCTCAAGGCGCTTGAGTGCTTCGCGTACCGGGATCTTGCTGACATTGAACTGTCGAGCGATGTCGTCCTGGCGGATGGGCTCATCTTCGGCGAAATGCCCGGCGACAATTGCATCGCGCAGGTGCCGGGTAATGATTTCCGACGTTGACGGAGAGTTGCCCAGATCAGGCGCATTGAGTTTGGTTTGGGCCACGATGCTTGGTCATTCAGGCTGGATAGAGCGTATATGGTATACAGTTTTGAAGTGTCTCGGAGCGCATTTACCGCTCATGACCAACGACCGCCTGTCACAGAGGGGTCGTCAGCCGATGTTGATCAGCTTTCAGCAGCAGTGACTACTACGTCTTCAGGCTCGGCCGCCAGCTTCAGTCGGTCGGCTTTGCTGATGTAGCGATTCTTGTTTTGCGGCGCCAGTTTTGCTGCGGCTTTTTTGGCGTTGGCCTTCAACAGCTGATTTATTTTCTTGCGACGGTTCATGGTGTTTGCTCAGCGTATAAGTGTGCTGATGGTATCAGCTTGCAAGGGCAAACCCGACCTCTGCGCTGCATCATCAGCTCGAAGGCTGGACCGGCTGATTGAACAGTGCGCGACGGATACGCTCGCCGTACAGGCCGACGCCCAGCCCTGCCACGATGAGCACGACCGCCACGACCTTGTTCAAAGACATCTCCTCGTTGAAGATCATCGCCGATCCGAGCATGCCGAAGACAGGGACCAGCAGCGACAAGGGTGCCACCGTGGACACCGGGTAACGCTTGAGCAGCGAGTTCCAGATCCAGTAACCGAAAAGCGTGTTGGGGTAGACCTGGAACAGGATCGACACCACGGCCCGATAATCGAGTTGATTGACCAGCGTGATATAGCCGGCCGAGCCTTTCACCCAGTATTCAAGCAGGAACAGCGGGATGGGCGAAAAAGCACTGGACCATATCAGGAACGCGAAAACCTGCTGGGTTCTCGCTCTCTTGTTGATCACGTTGGCGACGCTCCAGGCCATTGCCCCCAGTAGCACCAGCATCAGGCCTGTTGTGGTCACGCTGCCGTCAGCCACGGAAAGGATACTCAGCAAGCCACCCAATGCGATCAGGGTGCCTGCGATCTGATAACGCGATATCGCTTCGCGGAACACCCACGAGCCCAGCAGAATGGTGAAGAACGCACTGAACTGCAGAACCAGCGACGCGATGCCCGCTGAAAGACCCGCTTGAATGCCGAGGTTGACCACACCCCATAAGCCGATGCCGAAAATAAGCCCGTAGCCGATGATGTAGCGCCACTGCACATCAGGTTTGGGGATGAAGAAGATCGCCGGCAGTGCACACAACGTAAAGCGGATACCGGCCAGAATCAGCGGGTCGACCGTGGCCAGTCCCAGTTTGATCACCGAGAAGTTCAGGCCCCATATGGCGGTGATCAGGATGGCGAGAAGCAGGTGTCCGGTTTTCATGAGGGTCTTCCTTGTCAGGTCCGAAATGTCTGGGCAAGGGCGGATGAGCAGCGAAATTCAGCGTGCCGGGACGTAGGATGTCAGGTACCACAGCGTCAGGGCGCACACACTGATCAGCGCGCCCAGCGCACTGACCGCAGGCCAGCCCCACAGCGCATAAACCTGGGTGCCGGCGACCGCGCCCAGCGCACTGCCGGCCGAGTAGAAACACATGTAAGCGCCGATCAAGCGGCTTTGGGCATCGGGCCTGGCAGCCAAAATCAGGCTTTGGTTGGTGACGTGCACCGCCTGTACTGCGAAATCGAGAATTATCACTCCAGCGACCAAGCTGATCAACGACGTTTCGGCAAACGAAACCGGCAGCCAGGAAAGCGCCAACAATACGAGCGACAGGCAGGTGACGCGCTGCCCCAGGCCCTGATCGACCCAGCGTCCTGCTCTTCTGGCCGCCAGTGCGCCGGCAACACCGGCCAGCCCGAACAGCCCGATAGCCGTATGTGATAGCGACAGCGGCGAGGCGCTCAATGGCAACGCCATCGACGTCCACAGCATCGAGAAGGCTGCAAAGGTCAATAACCCCAGCAAGCCTCTTACCCACAGCAGTCGCTCGGTTTTGAACAGATCAAAGAGCGATTTGATGAGGCTCGGATAGGAGGGCCGTTGCCGCGGCGATACGGTGGCAGGCGCCACTTTCCATAGAACCGCCGCCAGGGTCAGCATCAACCCCGACGACACAAAATAAACGGCACGCCAACCGGCCATATCTGCAATTACGCCCGAGGCGAGGCGTGCGAGGAGTATGCCCAGCACAATTGCGCTGGTGACGGTCCCCACCGCTTCCCCACGTTGAGACGGAGTTGCGAGTGCAGCGGCATAAGCGACAAGAACCTGAACCACGACCGCCAGCAAGCCAACCACGATCATGGCGCCCAACAGTGCAAGCCATTGCTGCGCCGCGCCAGCCAACGCGAGTGCAGCCGTCGACAACAACACCAGGCTCAGTATCAATTTTTTGCGCTGCACCAGATCCCCGAGCGGCACGATCAACAACAGGCCCGACGCATAGCCGATCTGAGTCGCGGTCACGACCATGCCTATCGTTGCGTGGGCAACATCCAGGCTCCGTGCCATTGATTCGAGCAGCGGTTGAGCGAAGTACACATTGGCAACGGCCAGGCCAGCTGTAGCACAGAGCAGCCAGGTGAAGGCTGGCGTCAGCCCGCCAGGCTCCGCGCAGTAAACGTCAGTTGCCAGATCGACATCCGCTTTCATATGCATTTCCATGGGGATAAACTGGTTGCGTTTAGAAACCTGTTTTGAATTGTTATCTGGATCGGTTTTAAAATGCCACCACATTCTCGGGTGTGGGACCGAAGCTGACTCCTCTGGTGAAAGGTAAGACGATGGCCGAAGACGCCCAGCAGCAAAGCAGCCCGTGCCCTGTGGCAAGAGCTCTGGAAGTAATAGGAGATCGCTGGTCTTTGATGATCGTTCGCGATGCTTTTGACGATGTTCGTCGGTTCAGCGAATTTCAGAAGAAGTTGGGCGTGGCCAGAAATATTCTCGCTTCACGGCTCAAGGCCTTGGTTGAAACGGGTATTTTCGACATTCGGCCGGCGTCCGACGGCAGCGCGTACAAAGAATACGTCCTGACTGACCAGGGGCGGGAAATCTTCCCGGTCATTGTCTGCTTGAGGCAGTGGGGTGAGCATTTCATGTTTCAGCCTGGCGAGACGCGCTCCGTGCTGCTGGACAACGAATCCGGCCAGCCGCTGCCCACCATCGAGGTGCGCTCAGCGAGCGGCCAGCCGCTGGGTCCGGCAGATTGTCACAAGGTCTGGCGTGTCGATGGCCAGTTATGAGGCCTGACCCGCCACGAGTCTGGCGACGGGCCCGGTACAAGGTCGGATGTGTCGGGCGGCAGATCCATCACGGACTTATTGGAAAGCGCTGCCAATCGCCTGTAAAAAACCAGCTAATGCCTTATGTGTCAGGTTGTTCGGAATCATCTGCCGCAGGGCGGTGATAGAGTTTTTCTCCAATCCGAAGGGGGCGAATATGAACTGGGAAGACGTGAGGCAGGCATACCCTGCCCAGACACCATTGATGAACTTCAACAACGCTGCGGTCAGTCCCTCGCCCAAAGTGGTACAGGAGGCGGTCCACGAATGCCTGCGCATGATTTCCCAGAACCCCGACTTCAACATGTGGAGCAATCTGGACACCCGTTTGCCTGAAACCAAGCGCAGGTTGAGTGTGTTCGCCGACTGCCTGCCCGAAGAAGTTGCGCTCAATCGCAACGCGTCAGAAGGGCTGGCCACCGTCATTTTCGGCATCCCTCTGGTGGCGGGTGACGAGGTGTTGACCTGCCCGTGGGATTACCCCAGCGCCATTACTGCCCTGGCCCAACGCAGCCACCGGGAAGGTATCCAGGTCGCGCAGGTCGACTTCGGTCTGATGGATGACGACGAAGCTGTTATTGCCGCCTATACCCAGGCGATCACACCGCGCACCCGCGTGATGCTGCTGACGCACATGATTCACTGGACGGGCAAGGTGTTGCCGGTCAAAAAACTGTGCGAGCTGGCGCGCCAGCACGGGATTATCACCCTGGTGGATGCCGCGCAGAGCTTCGCTCATTTGCCGTTGAGCTTTCGGGACATCGGGTGTGATTATCTGGTGGCGAGCCTGCACAAATGGCTGGGCGCTCCGGCTGGCAACGGTATCCTCATCGTGCGTCAGCCTCTTATCAAGAGCACGTATCCGTTGCTGGGAACGTTCGACCTGAACCCCGAAGGCATCGAAAAGTTCGACCATTGGAACCTTGGCACTTACAACTCTGCGATGCAGGCCGCGATTCCGGTCGCGATGGATTTCTACAGCCAGATCGGCGTCGAAAAATTTCATGCACGCTTGCGCCATCTTTCCCGTTATTGGGTGGATCAGGCGCGGAGCATTCCCGGCTTTACCCTGCATACGCGGACCGAGGACGAGAACCTCGGGGCCGTGGTGTTGTTCTCCATTGAAGGCATGTCGTCTCTGACGCTGGAAAAGACACTTCGTCAGGAGCACGACATCCACGTCAAATATCGCAAGGTCGGCGAATTGTCCGGAATGCGCGTATCTCCTCACGTTTACATGACCGAGCGTGAACTGGATGCATTCGTGGGCGTGCTTCGAATGGTCGTGGCGCGCGGCTGACGCGCTGCATCCCGAATACTCTCAGCGCAGCAGCATTGGTATCAGATACCGGTGCCCTGTTGTCGAGAAGTGGTGACGGTCGAACCCACCAGCCCCTTCACGCGACCCGCCAGTGCTTCCAGGCCGAACGGTTTGGTCAGCACTTGCGTGCACGGCTGCAGGTGACAGCCGTCCAGCACTGATGTCTTGGCGTAACCCGTGATAAACAGCGTTGGCAGACCGGGTCGTTTGTCGCGTGCTGCGTCAGCCATTTCCCGGCCGTTCATGCCGCCAGGCAGCCCGACATCGGTGATAAGCAGGTCGATGCGCGTGTCCGATTGCAGAACCTGCAGACCGCCTTGCGCGTCGGCTGCTTCGATACAGGTGTAACCAAGACCGACGATGACCTCGGCGACGAGCATCCGCACCGATGGCTCGTCGTCGACGACCAGTACCGTCTCCCCGGCGCTGGGTGGCGGCTCGTTCGTCACGACCACCTCCGGGACGGCTAATACCGTATCCACCGCATGACGAGGCAAGTGCATGACGACGCTGGTGCCTTTGCCCTGCGCCGACTCGACTTTGATCTGCCCGCCGGACTGACGAACGAAGCCATACACCATGGACAGGCCAAGCCCTGTTCCCGCACCAATCGGTTTGGTGGTGAAGAACGGTTCAAACGCCTTGGCAGCCACTTCCGGGCTCATGCCGGTGCCGTTGTCTGTCACCCGAATGCTCAGGTGATCTCCCGGCGCGACGCCATGATCCGGGTCGATGCATTCATCAAGCGACAGGTTCGCGGTTTCTATAATGATCCGCCCACCGTTGGGCATGGCATCGCGGGCGTTCAGGCACAGGTTCAACAGTGAGCTTTCGAGCTGGGCGTGATCGATCAGCGCGGGCCAAAGATCATCATGGGCAACCACTTGTATCTCTATCGCCGGGCCGACGGTACGAGCAATCAACTCCTTCATGTCCAGAATCAACGCATTGACGTCAGTCACTTCGGGCGACAGGGTCTGGCGGCGGGAGAAGGCCAACAGGCGATGGGTGAGCGAAGCAGCACGACGCACGGCCCCCTGTGCGACAGAGACGTAGCGCTCGACATCTGCCGCCCGGCCTTGGGCGAGCCGCTTGGTAATCAGTTCGAGGCTGCCAGAAATACCGGCGAGCAAGTTATTGAAATCGTGAGCGATACCGCCGGTCAACTGCCCAACCGCGTCCATCTTCTGTGAGTGACGCAGTGCCTCTTCAATCTGTTCGCGCTCACGGACGGCCTGTTCGATGCGTTGCTCCAGCGTCTGATTGAGCTCGCGTACCGACTCTTCGGCAAGTTTGCGCGCCGTTACATCCATGGATGAGCCGATCAGACCGATGACTTCACCCTTGTCATCGAGCAGCGGTGCCTTGATCGACAGCCATGTGGCAGCCGAACCGTCCGGCAGGTTGACTGCCTCTTCGATCTGTTCGCCCACCCTGCTGTTCATGATCCGGCGGTCGGTTTCCATGATGGTGCGCGCCTGGGACTTGTCGTCGAGAAACTCGAGGTCCGTCTTGCCGACGAAATACTCGGGCGGCTTGCCAATCAGGTCGGCGGTGCCCTTGTTGGCGACCAGCATCCGTCCTTCGAGATCCTTGGCGTAAACCACGCCAGGCACGGCAGCGGTAAATATTTCGAGCAGGGAATTGAGACGGTCCCGCTCTGCTTCGGCGCTGCGTCGAGCATCAATATCCAGCAGCACGCCCGGGCACCGAGTCGGATTGCCGTGAGCATCACGTTCAATACGGCCGCTTGCTTCGACCCATCGATAGGCGCCATCGCTCTGAAGTACCCGGTAATCGCACCGGTAGGAGTTGCTGCTCCTAAGCGCATCACTGATGGCCTGCTCGACTCTGGCAAGATCGTCCGGGTGAATGGAGGACATGACCACCTCGAGTGGCAAGCCTTCGCGGCAGCGTTCTGCAGACAAACCGAAAGAGCGCGCAAACCACTCATCGGCAATCAATCGATCAGCTGCGGCATCCCACACCCACGTGCCTACCAGAGCGCCTGAGTCCAGCGCCAACTGCAGCCGTTCGGAGGTCTCCTGGACGGGAGACCTCGATAAATCCGAATTTGTCTGGCGGTAGCCGGGCACATCACTGTTCATACTGTTGACTCATCCAGGCGCTGGGTTCGCAAAGTCACAGTCATAAGGCAATCTTGACGCTGAAAAGTTGTATCGAGTTGAACGCTTTTATTCGATCAAGCACTAACGGAGTCAGTGACAGTCCATCATCTTATAGCGTCGCTCCAAAAATGATATTAAAACAGTATCAAATTCTCGTGGGGCAGGACTTGCGCGGTCTGCAGAGATGCGTCGAGAGGGATTTTGTAGCGCAGGAGGACATTCAGTCTGAGTGCTGAGGGCAATCCGGTGAGGGTTTTGAGCCGGTAATCGACGACACGGGGGCCTTGCAAAGCACGACTGGATCAGTATCGATCCAGTCTGCTGATTTGATTGACCCGCTATCAGCTCTGTACGACAGGTGCGGCCATATTGGCAGCCTGAACCGGTGCCCAGCGCGTCATCGCATAAAACAGCGCGCCGCCCAGAATACAGCCCGTGAACCAGGCGAAGTTGGCGATCGGCTGAAACCACTCGATAAAGGTGAAGCACAGCCCGACCAGCGCGGTCAGTACCAGCGCTTTCACCGCGACCCAGTTCACGCCGTTGGTGTACCAGTAACGACCACTCGGGGTGTCGTTGAACAGGGCGTCCACGTCGATCTGCTGTTTCTTGATCAGGTAGTAGTCCACCAGAAGGATGCCGAACAACGGGCCAATGCAGGCGGCAAGTACATCCAGGGTGTAGTGGATGACTTCCGGGTTGTTGAACAGGTTCCATGGCGTAATGAAGATCGAGGCCACGGCGGCAATCATGCCGCCCGCGCGCCAGCTGATACGGCTGGGTGCCACGTTGGCGAAATCGAAAGCCGGGGAGACGAAGTTGGCCACGATATTGATGCCGACCGTGGCGGTGACAAAGGTAAAGGCGCCCAGCAGCACGGCCGTGGTGTTGTCGATGCGTGCCACGGTAGCAATCGGGTCGTGGATCATTTCACCAAAAATCGGCAGTGTCCCGGAAACGATCACCACGGTGACCAGCGAAAAGGCCAGAAAGTTGATCGGCAAACCCCAGAAGTTGCCACGGCGCACGTCCGCCATGCTGCGGCAGTAACGGCTGAAGTCTCCGAAGTTCAGGGTCGGCCCGGAGAAGTACGACACTACCAGAGCGATGGCCATGACCACTTGCCCAAACGCTGCCCAGCCTGACAATTCCTTTTCAGCCAGGGTAAAGCTGATGTTGTCCCAGCCTGCACGCCAGACGATCCAGCCCGCCAGCGCGAACATCACTGCGTAGACTGCCGGGCCTGCCCAGTCGATAAAGCGTCTGATCGACTCCATACCGGTCCAGAATACCGCCGCCTGGACAACCCACAGCGCCAGAAAGCCAAACCAGCCAAGCCAGGAAAGGCCGAGAAAGGTCACGCTCTGGTAGGCAGCCAGTTCAGGAAAAAAGCGCAGTACCACGATGACCAGTGCGCTCGACGCCAGGTAAGTCTGAATGCCGTACCACGCGACTGCGATCAGGCCGCGAATGATGGCGGGAATGTTCGCGCCAAACACCCCGAATGCCAGTCGGCAGATCACCGGATACGGCACGGCAGCTTGCTGGCTGGGCTTTGCGACCAGATTGGCGATGACTTGAATGATGCAGATACCGACCAACAGGGCGATCAGAACCTGCCAACTGGCCAGACCCAGTGCAAACAGGCTGGCAGCAAAGACATAACCGCCGACGCTGTGCACGTCGCTCATCCAGAACGCCAGAATGTTGTACCAGGTCCATTTCTGCGGGACCGGTCCCAAATCATGGTTGTGCAGGCGCGGGCTGTATCCGGCCGGACGTTGATCTTCCATTGCGTGGCTCCCTCTGTTGAGTTGTTGCTTTATCGGGGTACGATCATTATTTTTTTGTATACGATCGTGTACGCAAGACATGTGCCATTCGCTTTTTTTTTCAGAGGGTTTGGCGTCGCAGCCCTTATGGGTCAGGCATCCAGACGCAAGAACCTGACAGGTCAGTCAAAGATGCCAGTGGCGGTCTTGTGCACGTAAACAGGGCGCTTTTGCCCGTTAACGGTGCGCCTGATTCGGTGCAAGTCCAGCCAGTGGCCCCAGGCATATCGATATTGCGCTATTCACTGACGGATACATCGGGCACTATTCTTGTATACGATCTGATTCACCCGAGCGATGTGATGCCCATGCCCCTATCAATGCCACGATCTGCCAGCGCACCTTTATTCTTGACGCCCGATGCCGATGAGAAAGGCCGCGACGAACAGATCTACCAGCACGTACTGGAAGCCATCGTCGAGCATCGTCTCGCTCCCGGCACCCGTTTGCCTGAAGACGCACTGGCCGAAGTGTTCGAGATCAGCCGTACCGGCATTCGCAAGGTCTTGCAGCGCCTGGCGCTGGAACGTCTGGTGACGTTACGGCCCAAGCGTGGCGCCGAAGTCGCCCAGCCTTCGGCGCAGGAAGCTCAGGATGTACTGGGCGCCCGGCAGTTGATCGAACCGGCGTTGATGGATTGCATCGCAGAGCGGGTCAGCGGCCAGCGTCTCGAGGCGCTGCGCACGCTCTGCGACAAGGAGCATGAGGCACAGAATGCCGGGCACCACAGCCAGGCGATTCAGCTGTCAGCGCGGTTTCACGTGCAGTTGGCTGCACTGGCAGGCAACCAGGTGTTGACCGAGCAGGTCGCGCACCTGACCACGCGTTCGTCGCTGATCGTGGCGGTCTACGGTTCCCGTCGTAGCGTGGGGTGTGACTGCGGCGAGCATGTGGACTTGCTGACACTGCTTGAAACCGGGCAGGGCGAAGCTGCACGGGCCTGGATGGCCGAACATTTGCGTCGGATCCGCGCCAGTCTCCAGGTCGACGAGCCGGTCAGCGAAACAGTGGATTTTCACAGCATTTTCAAACGGCGCTAATCAGGAGGCCCGGTGCGTATTCAACTGATCAACCCTAACACCAGCGACGCGATGACCCACAAGATGGGGCTGGCGGCGCAGGCCGTGGCGCGTCCCGGTACGACCATCATCGCGTGCAGCCCCGCCGATGGTCCGGTGTCCATCGAAGGTCATTTTGATGAGGCGATTGCCACGCTTGGCGTACTGGATGAAGTGCGCAAGGGTCGTGAGCAGCAGGTCGACGCGCACATCATTGCCTGCTTCGGCGACCCAGGTCTGCTGGCCGCTCGCGAATGTGCCAGCGCGCCGGTGATCGGCATTGCCGAGGCTGCCTTTCATATGGCCAGTCTTGTTTCTACACGGTTTGCGGTGGTCACGACGCTGACCCGCACCCGCATCATTGCTGAGCACTTGCTGCAGCGTTACGGTTTCGCCGGGCTGTGCACGTCGGTGCGCTGTATTGATCTGCCAGTGCTGGCGCTTGAAGAAAGCGGCCCTGAGTTGATCGAGTGCATGGCCGAGCAGGCCCTGCGCGCGCGTGATGAAGAGGGCGCAGGTGCCATCGTGCTGGGCTGCGGCGGCATGGCTGATCTGGGTCGCCAACTGAGCGAAGCCACAGGTCTGCCGGTGATTGACGGCGTCGCAGCAGCGGTCAAGCTTGCAGAGTCCCTGGTGGATCTCGGATTGACCACCAGCAAACACGGCGATCTTGCTGACCCGATTGGCAAGCCGTTCAAGGGTCGGTTTGCCTACCTCGGTCGCTGATCCACACGCGCAGGCCTGGCGTAGACGTCAGGCCATATGCCCGGACTCCTAGCCCTTGCTGTGCTCGTTGGATGTCGGCGGCTCGACCACACCACGCGGGCCGCTTACGCCCCAGATGGCGGCGCCGATGACCGGCAATGCCAGTATCAGCAGTGCCCAGCCAGCCTTGGTTCCTGCCGACTTGGTTGACCGCGAAACGCTATAGATCACCCAGACGTCCAGTAACAGAACAACAACCGCCGTGGCGATCCAGAACACCATGTACGCTTCCATCTTGTGCCTCCTTTTTGTCAAACCGCCGGGACGCCCGCCAGTGTTTGCGTTTCCGTCTCGGGTAACGTGATCGTGCTGCTGCCCGGCGTCAGAATGACCTTGCGACAGTCTTCTTCTTTCTTGTCGAAAATCTTGTAGCCCATGGCGGCATCCTCCAGCGAAAGCCGGTGGGTAATGATCGCCTCGGGGGCGAGTCGACCCGCCTCGATGTGCTCCAGCAACTCGGGCATGAAGCGTTGCACGTGGGTCTGGCCCATCTTGAAGGTCAGGCCCTTGTCGAAGGCGTCACCGAACATGAAACCGTGAATGAAGCCTGCGTAAACGCCGGGTACGCTGACCACGCCGCCGCGCCTGACCGTCGCGATGCACTGGCGCAGGGCCTTGCCGCTGCTGCCTTCCAGCTTCAACGTGGCAAGTACCGTTTCAGTGGTGCTGCCCTTGGCTTCGAAGCCGACTGCGTCGACCACACCGTCCACGCCGCGCATGCCGGGCGTCTGGCGAATGATGGTGTCGGCGGGGTCATCGTCTTCATCGAAATTGATCGGGATCACGCCGTAAGTGCGCTGCGCATAGGCCAGTCGGTAAGGATGATGATCGACCATGAAAATCCGCTCGGCACCCAGCATTCGGGCGCACGCCGCGCTCATCAGTCCGACCGGGCCTGCGCCGTAGATGGCCACGCTTGACCCTTGGCCGATACCGGCGTTGGTCACCGCCTGCCAGGCAGTAGGGAGGATGTCGGAAAGGAACAGGACCTTCTCGTCAGCCAGCGTGCCGGGCACTTTGAAGGGGCCGACATTGGCTTTGGGTACCCTTACGTATTCGGCCTGCCCGCCGGGAACGCCACCGTACAGATGACTGAAGCCGAACAGGGCGGCACCTGGCGGTATGGACTTTTTATTGAGGATCGCACCGCGTCCGGTATTGGTGGTTTCGCAGGCGGCAAACAGGTCCTGATTGCAGAAGAAACACGAACCACAGGCGATCACGAACGGAATTACCACCCGGTCGCCGCGCTGCACGTTGGTCACTGCAGAGCCGGTTTCCTCGACGATGCCCATGAACTCGTGGCCGAAGATGTCGCCGTGTTCCACAGTCGGAATCTTGCCGCGATACAAGTGCAGGTCAGAGCCGCATATGGCCGTTGCCGTTACGCGCAGGATGATGTCATCGGCTTGCTCTATTACCGGGTCCGGCACCGTGTCGACTTTGACATTGTGTGCGCCGTGGTAGGTCAACGCTCTCATGGGGAGTCCTCAGCGTGATCGAGAAATATTGTCTGTCACTTCAGATGAGCGGCGAGGCGTTGTGTTGGTTCAGCGTTTTTTAAACAGGCTGGACTAGCGGTAATGTGCAGGTCGGCGAGGCCTGGACGAGGCGCAGAGTGGCCCGGCGACAGTTGGCCGAAGTGTCTGCCGAGGAGAGCGCCGCTGAAGAAAAGCGAGCAGCGCTTGTACAAGAGTGCGCGCTTTCGGCTGCCTGCAGGCAGAGCGACCTGGCGTTGAGACTCTGGCTGGCCGGTGCTGTGGGATCAGTTCCTGAACGCGGTCATGTCCTGCAACAGCATGCCCATCAAGCGGCTGGCGCCGACGCTGAGCTGGCGACCCAATCGGCTGATCAGATGGGTTTGTGGGCTGCTGAACACTTCATGCTGCAACGGCAGCGCCAGCAGTTTGCCGGTCTTGACCTCATCTTCCACGACAAAGGTCGGCAGCAGCGTGACGCCGCCCTGCATGGCGAAATGCTTGAGCATGGCGAAGGTGCTGCAGGTCAGGGTCGGCTGAACCGTGATCCCCAACTGGTGTTCAGCTTCGAGCAGAATCTGCCGAATACCGTAGGACACGGCTGGCAACGCCAGTCGATAGTCGTCCAGTGCTTTCAATTCGATGGGGCCCGCCTGCTCGGCCAGCGGATGGCCCGGCGCGGTGATCACGCACACCGGCTGGCGCTGATGTGCATGTGAGCGGATTTTTGGATCGGCGGCCGGGTTGAACACCAGCCCGATGTGCGCTTCGTCTTCAACGACCTGACGAATCACCTCGTTGCTGCCGCAAACGTTCACGATCAGCTCGATACGCGGATACAGCGCCGAAAACTTCGCCAGCGGTTGCGCCAGGCTTTCCAGAAAGCCTTCCCCGGACACCAGTGTCACCGAGCCGCTGTGCAGGCCACGCAAGGCTTGAATGGAATCCAGCAGGACTTCCTGCTGGGTCAAGCGTTGCCGGTAATACGCCAGCACCTTGTCACCCGCCTCGGTGGGCTTGACGCCACGGCGATGCCGCTCAAGCAGTGGCGAGCCCAGCTCCTGTTCCAGTTGCGCGATCTGGCGGCTGACCGCCGAAGGCGCCACGTTGAGAAAGTCTGCAGCTGCTCGAACGCTGCCCAGTCTGACGGCCTCGAAGAAATACAGAATCCGACGATCTTGCACCAGGCTCATGGGTTTTCCTGTGTTGCGATAAAGGCAACATAAATTCAATTTGGGGATTATTGCTGAGAGGGGAGAGCGCTGTCCATACTCGAACCATCAGCACAGAGGACAGCGTATGAAGGATCTTTGGCAGCGTTTACGGCAACAGGCCCAGCAGCTTGGAGAGCGAAACCCGGCGCTGCGCCTCTACACGCAGCTGCGCATCGATGGTCACTCAACCTTTGAATCCGCGCTGGCCTCCAACCTGGCTCATCAGCTGCTGGAAAAAGCCTGCGGAGTGGACCTGCAGGACTGGTTCAACGGCATCCTTCAAGCGCACCCGCTGATTGCCGAATCGGCAGCGGCAGATATCAACCATCTGGTTGTCGTCAACCCGGCGTGTCCCGATCACCTGACGGCTTTTCTGACCTTTCGCGGCATTCAGGCCGTGCAGGCCTACCGTATCGCTCATGCGTTGTGGAACGACGGTGACGTGCAGAGTGCCGTTCTGTTGCAGAACTGGTCAGCGAATACCTGGGCCATTGATATTCACCCGGCGGCCCGGCTTGGCAAAGCGTTGTTCGTCGACCACGGCATCGGCCTGGTGATCGGTGAAACCGCTGTGGTCGAAGACGAGGTCAGTCTCTGGCACGGCGTGACGCTGGGCAGCACGCTCAGTGAAGCCGGTGATCGTCATCCGAAAATCCGCCGGGGCGCACTGGTCTGCGCAGGCGCCACAGTGCTGGGCAACATCGAGGTGGGCGAGCGCGCCATCGTGGCGGCCGGGGCGGTGGTGCTCAAGCCGGTCGAGGCGGGCACTGTTGTAGCCGGTTCACCTGCGAGAGTGATTGGCAGCGCACCGGCGTCGCTTGCCACCTTCACCAGCAAATCACAAAACTGACTCAGGGAAGCCCGCACATGACAGCTGTTGCCCAGTTTCCACAAGGTATCGACCATCCATTGGTCACCGTTCGTGACCATGCCGCTGCACTTGAGCTGTATCGCAGGATGGGCTTCGCGCCGTCGCCGGTCAGCTATCACCCCTGGGGCAGTGTGACGTCGCTGATGATGTTCAAAAGCAACTTCATCGAGTTGATCGGTATTCACGATCGCTCCCGGTTCGGTACGGGGTCGGTCAACGGTTTCTGCTTCGGGCGCCAGTTGGGCGAGTTTCTCGACCGGGGCGAAGAAGGCGTTTCGCTGGTGGCGCTGCACAGCAAGGACGCCGACGCTGATTATGCGCGGCTTGTTGACGCCGGTCTGAGCAGCCAGGGCCGTATCGATTTCCGACGCGCCATGACCCTGCCTGACGGTCGCCCTGATGAGGCCGTGGTATCGCTGGGGTTGTTCATTGATCCAGAACTGCCCGACGCCTCCAACTTTATCTGTCACCAACACCGCCCCGAATTGATTTGGGTGCCCGGCTGGCAGCAGCATCCCAACGCCGTCGATGGCATTTTCAGCATCACCTATCTGGCAGATCCTGCGCAGCTTGAGCCTCGTTGGCGAGCGTTGTATGGCGACGCGGTGACCTGGCGCGACAACGTGCTGTTGGCCGATACCCGTTGTGGCGTGCTGCGCGCCATGGATGCTGCTGCGGCCGCGCTGCATTACCCCGGCATGCCGTTGCCACGCGTGAACCGTGAACGGGCGCATGCCATCGCCATCGGCCTGCACACGGCGAGCCTGGACACACTGCGCACAATCCTTGAAGACAATCAGGTCGCGCATCAGCAAGTGCCGGGCCGCGTCATGGTCCAGCCCGAAGCGGCTGGCAACGTCATCCTTGAATTCGTACAAAACCTCTAATCGAGAAGCAGAACATGACTTTGAAGACAGGTGTAATCGGGCTGGGCAACATGGGCGGCGGTATGGCGGCGACGCTGGCGAGCAAAGGTTTTGACGTCAGCGGCTTTGACCTCTCGCAGGCTGCATTGAGCCAGGCTGAAAGCAAAGGCGTGAAGCCTGTGGCTGACCGCAAAGCGCTGATCCAGAGCGTCGACGTTCTGATCCTGTCGCTGCCCAAGGCCGAGCATGTCGAGTCGGTCTGCCTCGGCGCTGACGGCATTCGTGAACTGGGCCGTGCAGGGCTGATCGTGGTCGATACGACCACCTCGACCCCGGAAATGAGCCGCAAGGTCGCCGCCGAGCTGGCCAAGTCCGGCATCGCATTCATTGACGCGCCTGTGTCCGGCGGCCCTAAAGGTGCTGCGACCGGCACCATGTCGATGGTCATCGGCGCCGAGGATGCCGATCTGGCCCGCGCCATGCCCGTACTTGAAGGCATGAGTGGCGTCCGGGTTCACGTGGGCCAGTGCGGTGCAGGCAACGTGGCCAAGATCGCCAACAACATGCTGACGGCGTGTCACTTGATCAGCACTGCCGAGGCGGTCGCGATGGCGGCGAAGGCAGGTGTCGATCCCGAAAAGCTTTTGCAGGGCCTGAATGCCGGCTCCGGCCGCAGCGGCGCTACACAGGTGATGTTCCCCAACTGGGTGCTCAACAAGGCCTACGACTCAGGGTTCACCATGGGCCTGATGCGCAAGGACGTGGGCCTGGCCAGCGATCTGGCGGATAGCCTGGACATGGACCTGCCGCTGTCGCGTGTCGTCGCGCAACTGTGGAAAGCCAGCAGCGAAACCCTGGCAGACAAAGAAGACTTCTGCGCCATCGTGCAACGCACCGATGCCCACCTCTACGGTCACGGAGACAAGTGATGAACACTGCAAAAATCCTCGAATTGATGCGTCCTTACTGGGGCGATCGCAGCGTCGTCGCCAGCTACGTGGGCGGTGAGTTCATCGAAGGCCACGGCGCGCCGGTCGAAGTACGCAACGCGCATGACGACAGTCTGTTGCTGAGCTTTCCAGACGCCGACGAATCACTGGTCCAAGTGGCTGACAAGGCCGCCAAAGCGGCTCAGCAGCAATGGTGGGCACTGACCGCCCAGGCGCGTGGTCGGGCGATGTATCAGGTCGGCAGTCTGATTCGCGATGAGCTGGAAAATCTGGCGCAGGTCGAATCCCTGACGGCCAACAAGCCGATCCGTGACGCCCGTGTGGAAGTGCTCAAGGTCGCCGAAATGTTCGAGTACTACGCCGGGTGGGCCGACAAGCTGCACGGCGAGGTCATTCCGGTGCCGACCACGCACCTGAACTACGTCACTTACGAGCCACTGGGTACGGTGCTGCAGATTACTCCGTGGAACGCGCCGATCTTTACCTGCGGTTGGCAGATCGCCCCGGCGATTGCTGCGGGTAACGCGGTCATCCTCAAGCCGTCCGAGCTGACGCCGCTGAGCTCGCTGATCGTCGGTGTACTGATCGAGCGTGCGGGCGTACCCAAAGGGCTGGTCAACGTCATTGCCGGGTTCGGTCATTCCATCGGCCAGTCCTTCATCGCCAAGGCCGATATCCGCAAGGTGGTGTTTGTCGGCTCGCCTGCAACCGGCCGCCACATCGCCGTGGCAGCGGCGCAACGCTGTATCCCTGCGGTATTGGAGCTGGGCGGCAAGTCAGCCAATATCGTGTTTGAGGACGCAGACCTTGAGGTCGCTTTGCGCGGCGCTCAGGCAGCAATCTTCTCCGGGGCCGGGCAGAGCTGCGTGTCCGGTTCGCGCCTGTTGGTACAGGAATCGATCTTCGAGAAATTCACCAACGCTTTGGCAGTGGCCGCCACTCAGTTCAAGGTCGGCGACCCGAGCGATCCGGAAACCCAGATCGGCCCGATCAACAACGCCAAGCAGTACAACCATGTCAAAACCATGGTCGAAGGTGCGTTGAAAGAGGGTGCGAAGCTGGTCGGGCAACAGGCTGATCCGATCCCCGACAAGCCGGGCTATTACATCAATCCGACCGTACTGGCGGGCAGCAACGAGCTGTATTGCGCGCAGGAAGAAATCTTCGGTCCAGTGGTCGTGGCGATCCCGTTCAAGGACGAGGAGGACGCAATCCGCATCGCCAATGACAGCCGTTTCGGCCTGGCCGGTGGTGTCTGGACCCGCGACGTGGGTCGCGCACACCGGGTGGCGAAGCAAGTGCGCGCCGGGACGTTCTGGGTCAATGGTTACAAAACCATTCACGTCAGCTCGCCGTTCGGCGGCTACGGTGAAAGTGGCTATGGCCGCTCCTCGGGCCTGGATGCCTTGCGTGAGTACAGCGAAGTGAAAAGCGTGTGGGTCGAAACGGCGGCCAAGCCTGCCGCCAGTTTTGGCTACGGCGCGAGCCTGGAGTAAATGACATGACCATTTCCAAAGCATTGATTGACGAAGCCACGGTCTGGCGCCGGACGATTCACGCGGCGCCTGAGCTTGGGTTTCAAGAGTTGCAGACCTCGGACAAAGTCGCCGGGCTGCTGGCGGGCTTCGGTATCGAAGTCCATCGTGGGCTCGGTGGCACCGGCGTGGTTGGCACCTTGCGCACGGGCGACGGACCAACTATCGGCATCCGCGCCGACATGGACGCGTTGCCGATTCAGGAACTGGGCGACAGCGTGCACAAGTCGGCTCACAAAGGCTGCATGCACGCCTGTGGACATGACGGGCATACGGCGATTCTGCTCGCCACCGCTCGTCACCTCGCCGAAACCCGCCGGTTTCAAGGCACGGTGCATTTCGTCTTCCAGCCTGCCGAGGAGAACCTCGGGGGGGCGCAACGCATGATCGAAGATGGCTTGTTCGAGCGTTTTCCGATGGATGCGATCTACGGGCTGCACAACTGGCCGGGCGTGCCAGCGGGCAAAGTGGTGATCAACCCCGGTGCCATGATGGCGTCTCTGGATACTTTTGAAATAACCCTGACCGGCAAAGGCAGCCACGCCGCGATGCCGGACAAGGGCAATGACCCGATTGTCGCCGCTGCCGAACTGGTGCTGGGCCTGCAAACCATCGTCTCCAGGCGTCTTTCGCCGCTGGATTCAGCGGTAGTCAGCATCACCCAGTTCAACGCTGGTGAAGCCATCAATGTCATCCCGGAAACAGCGGTACTGCGTGGCACCGTACGCTGCCTGCAAACGCCGGTGCGCGAGAAGGTCCAGCAGTTGATCGGCGAATTCGTCGAGCGTCTGCCGACCGCCTTCGGAGTGCGCGGGGAGCTGGTCTACAACGTCGGTTATCCGGTCACCGAAAACAACGTCGAAGCGGCCGCAACCATACGCCGTGCCGCCGTCACGGCAGTGGGCGAGGCCAACGTGCAGTGGGGCTGCAACCCATCGATGGCCTCCGAGGACTTTGCCTTCATGCTGCACGCTTTGCCAGGCGCGTACATCTGGATGGGCGTTGACGGAGAAAAACCCTCGGCGGCCCTGCACAACCCGTACTACGACTTCAACGACCAGGTCATCGAGCCCGGCGTGAAAGTCTGGACTGCACTGGTGGAGCAGTGTCTGCCTGTGGGCTGAATCTATGCGTGTTCGGGTGATGTGGTTGCACCCTTGGGGGAGCTTGCTCGCGAAGGCTGGCTCTCAGGGAATATATCTCGGGCAGCTCAATCGGCATCCATGCCGACTGCCCCCCGGATCAGCGCCAGAGCTCAGCCTGAACCTTGCGTCGCGTTCGACGGTGTGGCGGCTATCGGGGTAGAAAGGCGCGGTTTGTTTTTGGCTATGCCATGGCTGGGCTTTTTCGATTCTGATCGCTGAGCTCAGCCGCTATTGCGCCGACATTTTCAGGTCACATGCCTCTTCGTCAGCAAACGGAACGCGACCCGGTGGGCTATCGTACGGCCTCGAGCAAGATTTGGCGAAATTCACCTCAGGTGGCTGTCAGCAGATAGGCGTGGATTCTGGAAATGTCGGGCAGGCAGGTCAGCAAATGGTCGCGCAGCTCCATCACGCGTTGACGCTTGAAGCTGTCCTGCAGCCAGACCAGATAGTACGCATCACCCGTTCCGACCGCGCAATTGAACGGCAAGTACACCTGTCCTTCGTAAAGATCACTGGCGACCAGATACAGGTCCCCGATGGACACGCCGTGGCCCCTGACCGCAGCAGTAATACCCTGATCGAGCGTGTCGAAGACCTTGCCAGTGTCCAGATTGACCTGATCGTTCAACCCCATTCGCTTGAGCCAGCGGCGCCAGTCCCGGCGGTCTGTCGAGGGGTGAATAAGGTCAGCAGATTTCAGGTTCTCAGGCCCCCAGGGCTGATCGCCCAGCGTTTGGGCCGAGCAGATCGGGATCAGCCATTCATCGAAGAGTTTGCAGGCATCGACGTTGTCACCGAAGTTGCCATTGCCCAGCAGAATTGCGCAGTCATAGGGTTCGGCATAAAAGTCGACGCTGTCGAAGTCCATCCAAACGCTGGAAAGCTGCACGGGCAGGGCAGTACCGGGCTTATTGAACCCTTCGAGCGCGTGCAGCAACCACCTCATGGTCAGTGTGGAGGGGGCCTTGAGCCTGAGATGGGTGCCCTTGCCGCGAAACGGCTGGCAAGCGTCCTCGATGATCCGAAAGCCGATCTTGAGCTGACTGGACAGGTGCCTCCCTTCGTCACTGAGCGAAATCTTCGGGCCGTTGCGTTCGAAAAGCCTGCACCCCAGCGATTCTTCAAGCGTCCGAATGTGCCGGCTGATTGCACTCTGGGTCAGCGACAACTCTTGCGCAGCCTTGGTGAACGAACATGATCGAGCCGCCACCTCGAAGGCCCTGAGCGCGTAAAGCGGGGGGATACGTTCAGTCATGCCAACATTCATCATGATTATTTGTCATGGTAGGGTACCTCTTTTTCCCTTTTTAAACTCGCCCGCGTCCCTTCAAGCTTGTCGGCTCATCACTGTCAGGAAAGAACAAAAGCACCCAGGCAGTGTTTATCGGCTTTGTGCGAGAGGGATTATGCTGCCTACGTCTGGAACGCTGGTGTGTCAAACGGAACTCAGGCGCGTGCTGGGCATTGAAGCTGCACCTGTGGCTCAATGGATGGCACATGCCTATCAGCAGTTTGAGAACATTCTCAGTGACAAGGGTTTTCCGTGTCTGTTCGGGCGCAGAGCCAACAAGTCCGGCAGTTGCCTGCTGTTGTTCATATCCCGTGATGAGGAACGTGCGCAGCTTCGCGATGGCATGCAGGCGTATGTGAAGTTCATTCACAGTACGGCACTGCAAAAGCGGCTGTTCAGTCCGCTGATTATCCTTTTCGAAAAAAACGATTTCTCGAGTCTGGCTCACGAACAGGCGTATGCCTGGTCATTGCTTCAGCAACTGCATGACGACGACCCAGCCCCGTGGCCTGCGAATGCCAGCAAAAACCCCGAAACGCCTGAGTGGACCTACCACTTCGACGGGGTTTCATTCTTTATCAACATGAGTTTCCCCGGCCACACCGCCATGAAGAGCCGTTCACTGGGCGAACACATCGTATTTGTCGTCAATCCGCGGGAAAACTTCGATGAAGTAGCCAGCGCTGAGGATGAGAGCGGTCGCAGGATCAGACAGAAGATTCGTCAGCGAATCGCCGAATATAACGATGGTGTCGTGCCTGAAACCCTGGGTTTTTTCGGCGACCGCAACAGCCTTGAGTGGAAGCAATATCAGCTGCATGAATCGGGTGGTCTGGCATTGGACCGCTGCCCGCTGCATATCAAGGTCGACAAGACCCAAGCCCTGAGAGAGCGTTGAGTGTTATGGATATTTCATTGCTGCTGATCTACATGTTCAGCGTGTTCATGCTGATCATCACGCCAGGCCCCGTCGTCGCGTTGATCATCAACACCAGCCTGGTGTCCGGTCCGCGGCGCGCGATGCTGACGGCGCTGGGCACCAACTGGGCATCGCTGGTGCTGGTGATGGTCGCCGCATTGATTCTGACCGGGACGTTGTCGATCAGCGAGCGCATGCTCAACTGGATCAGTCTGGTCGGCTGCTTTTTCATCGTCTGGTTGGCGGCTGATGCCCTGAAGCACTCCTTTCGAAATGCGCCTGTCTTCAATGGTCCGTCCGCACCTGTGGTCACAAAGCACAGTGGGCTTGTAACAGGTTTTCTGATCGGTATTTCCAACCCGAAAGACATCATCTTTTTCGTGTCTTTCTTTCCGCAGTTCATCCATGTAACCGAGTCGTTCAAAGGCAGTATTGCCCTGTTGTCGGTACTTTGGATCATCATCGATCTGTCGATTCTGTTCGCGTACATCTTCCTGATGCGACGGAAGCTGGCGATGAAATACAAGCGCAAGATCGAGATTGCTTCGAGCCTGACCTTGCTGCTGGTCGCGCTGGGCGGGATTTTTTATTCGGGTTCAGCGTTGTTCCATGGCTGAGTCATGTCCGGGCGGCGATCTCCCGCCGCCCTTGTAACCGCAAAGGTCAGCACTCGATCAGGTTGACCGCCAGACCACCGCGCGAGGTTTCCTTGTACTTGTCGTGCATATCTGCGCCTGTGTCGCGCATGGTGCGGATGGCGTGGTCCAGCGAGATGTGATGCTCGCCGTCACCGCGCAACGCCATCTGCGCTGCGTTGATCGCCTTCACGGCGGCAATCGCGTTGCGCTCGATGCATGGGATCTGAACCAGCCCGCCCACCGGATCACAGGTCAGGCCGAGGTTATGTTCGAGGCCGATTTCTGCTGCGTTCTCGACCTGCTCCGGCGTCGCGCCCAGAATCTCTGCAAGCCCGGCGGCGGCCATCGCGCAGGCAGAACCCACTTCGCCCTGGCAACCGACTTCGGCACCTGAAATCGATGCATTCTTTTTACACAGAATGCCCACGGCCGCCGCGCTCAAAAAGAAGCGCACCACGTCGTCTTCGTTGGCAGTGGGTTTGAATTTCATGAAGTAATGCAGCACCGCTGGCACGATGCCCGCCGCGCCATTGGTGGGGGCGGTTACCATGCGCCCGCCTGCGGCGTTTTCTTCGTTCACGGCGAGTGCGAACAGGTTGACCCACTCCATTGCGCTGAGGGTCGAGCCGATCACGTTCGGGTTGTCCAGGTTCTGCAGGCTCTGGTGCAGACGGTACGCACGACGGCGTACATTCAAGCCGCCGGGCAGAATGCCGGTTTCGGTCAGCCCCTTGTCGACGCAGGCCTGCATGGCGGCCCAGATAACCATGATTTTAGAGCGTATCTCTTCTTCGCTGCGCCAGACCTTTTCGTTGGCCATCATCAGTTCGGAAATGCTCATACCGTGGGTCTTGCACAGTTTCAACAACTGCGCGCCGCTGAAGAAATCATAAGGCAGCACGGTGGTATCGCTGTCCAGCACACCGCTGGCTGCCTGTTCGGCGTCAATCACGAAACCGCCGCCCACTGAATAGTAGGTCTGTTCAAACAGTTCGCCAGTCTTGCCATAGGCACACAGTGTCATGCCGTTGGGGTGATACGGCAGGCTTTCGTTGAGCAGGCACATGTCGCGATCCCAGACGAAGTTGATCGACTGCTCGCCCGCCAGCAGCAGATTGCCGTCGGCCAGCAGTGCGTCAATGCGCTGATTGACCTGGCTGGGGTCGATCTGATCAGGCCACTCGCCCATCAGGCCCATGACGGTGGCACGGTCGCTGCCATGACCAATGCCCGTCGCCGACAGAGAACCGTACAATCGAACTTCTATCCGTTCTACGCTATGCAGGCGATCCTGATTGCGTAGCTCGGTCACGAACAGCGCCCCGGCCCGCATTGGCCCTACCGTGTGAGAACTGGACGGCCCGATGCCGATTTTGAACATGTCGAAGACGCTGATGGCCATCACGGAGGTCCTTCAAGTGAGATGATGCACAGGAGTTCAAGACTCCTTTTTCTGGTCTTCATCTTTGGCTTCCCCTGTTGAAACGACAAACGATTGTTCCTATGCAACGCTTTAGCGGAACTCCTCAATGAGTAGAATCTTCAACGCACAGATGCACGCCTGGTTACAGGTCTTCGCCTGTGCGGCCCGACACCTTTCCTTTACGCGCTGCGCCGAGGAACTGCACGTAACGCCCGGTGCGATCAGTCAGCAGATGCGTCAGCTCGAAGAGCGTCTTGGTTTTGCGCTGTTCCATCGGGTTGGCCGCGGGCTTGAGCTGACCGCCGAAGGGCAGCGTCTGGCGGTAGTGGCCAACGAAGTACAAAGCCGCATCAGCGACGAACTTCGTCTGCTGTATTCCGGGCGCATCGGCGGGGTATTCAAGCTGCGCTGTATCCCGTCGTTTCTCAGCAAATGGCTGATGCCGCGCCTGCCACGGCTGCAGGCGGCTTTTCCGGACATTCAACTGCGGATCATTGCCGAGGACAGCAGCGGCTCCTTGCGTGATGACGATTTCGACCTTGCGATTGATCTCAACGACGGCAGCTATCCGGGGCTCATGACCACGCCGCTGCTTGAAGAAGAGCTGTTCCCGGTCTGCTCGCCGGGCCTGCTGGAAGGCCGGCCACCGCTGGATACGCCCAGCCAACTGGTGCACTTTCCATTGCTGCACGACATTACGGCCTGGCGCGGCAGTTACGAATACGCCGAATGGGAGTTCTACCTGACGGCCATCGGTGCGGACGGCATCGACGTGCGCCGCGGTCACACCTTCAACCGCAACCACCTGACCATCGACGCTGCGCGCATGGGCATGGGCGTGGCCATCGCGCGCAAGGCTCTTATTACCGATGAGCTGGAGCAGGGCCTGCTGATCGTCCCGTTCGGCCACCCGATCAAGGCCCGCAAGAAATACGTACTTGCCTACCGCGAGGGCGCCCTCAATACCCCGGCACGCCGCGCCGTGCATGACTGGCTGGTCAACGAAGCGTGAGTGAGTGAAGGCGCAAATGAGTCAGCCTGTGTTCCCCCGTTCAGGTTTGGATTACACAGGCAGCATCTCGACACAGTGTCACTGAAGATATCAGCCCAATATCAAGTTCAAGAACCAGGATCATAAACAATTCAGGCGACAGCACGCCCAAAAACAAACAACGCTTTTTTATCGCGATAGTCGCCACACCACAGAGTGCGACGCAAGGTGCAGGCTGAGTTCTGGCGCTGAGCCGGGGGGCAATCGGCATGGATGCCGATTGAGCTGCACCGGGCCATGGATGGCCCGTTGCAGCGACCGCCGGATCAGTGTCAGAACGAAGGAATCCGCCGCAGGCGGACCCAACCGGAGCCTGGGGCTTTGCCCACTTTGGCCCCATCAAAGTGGGTCGCCGAGGGGCGAAAAGGTGACCTGAGTCGAATGCACAGGTCACTGAATCCACAGCCCAAGCGCTCCCGAACGTTCAAAAGTGCTGATCGCTCCATCATCAAATCAATGAAACATCTCGGCAATCAACACCGCACCGATGAACGTACCAAAGTTGGCAAGAAACGACACCAGCACGATGCGCCAGCCCAGGCGGCGAAAGGCTGGCAAGTCCTTGGCAATCGACAGACCGGCAAACGTCAGCATCGGCGTGATGACCGCCAACAGATTGATCGAACTGGTCAACCGCGCAATCTCCGCCGCCCATGGGCAGGCCGGGGAGGTCAGAAACATCGCCACCAGCGACACCATGCACACGGCAGGCACCTTGCGGCGAATCAGGCTGCATAGTGCTTCGCCCACAAACGCACAGAAAATCATGATGCCCATGCCTGTAAAGGCATCAGCCGACAGGGTCTTATAACCCACATAGTTGGCAATCAACGCCAGCGCACCGGCAGCCAGCCACGCACTGATCTTGCCCGACCAGCCCAGTTCCGGCACGTCCAGCGACACGTCGGAATGGCGAAGCCCTTCGTCGCTGAGGGACGCCTTGGTGGTGCGGCCGATCAGCGGCTCCAGTACGCGATAACCCCATACTGCAAGGGGCAGGGAAATGAACAGCGTGAAGTAGGTGCCGATGGTGGTGGTGATCAGGTTGGAGGCGGCAGCCAGGGTCATGACTTCCTTGGCGACTTCCGGCGTTTGTTGCGCGGCAATCGCGCCTGCGGCTGCGGCCATCATGCTGCCCGAGCCGATCCCCGACCCCATGGCCAATGAGTTGGGATGGAAGATCCCGAGGCTGGCGATAAAGCCGGCCACGATGGCAATGAACAACGCGCCGAACAGCGTGCCGGTCAGGTATTCGGCCAGTACGCCACGACCTTCCGGAGAGTCCATGCCATAGCGCTCACCGATGATCGCAAGGCTAGGCTCGCGGCCTACCGAAAAGGTCGCGCCAATCGCTTCGCGCTTGATGCCCAGCATCAGGGCCACGGGCAGACCGAGAATCACCGTGCCGACGAAGTGGCCAAACTCCTGAAACAGCAGCGCCCATCCCGAGGCGAACACCACCGGCAACGAACCGCCAACCACCAGCCCGAGTTTGGCGATAAAGATCAGCAGGGCAGGTTGCAGGATGGATGCCGAGCGCAGTTGCGTGCCGTGGTCGATGCCGATTGCACCCGGCATTCGACGGCTGGCAATGCCGATCATTGCACCCAGCAGCAATGCCCAGACCATTGGCAGCAGTACCACCTTGCCGGGGCCCAGCGGGATACTGATAGCGCCGATCGATTCGGCAACAATGAGGATGATGGCGGCCCAGAGATACAGTTTCACTGTTGATGAAACGCCCTGTTTATCGCCCGCCACTGCAGCGTGTGAGTTTTGCATGATGATCCCCTTGCCTGCTGAACGGCCTTTTTCAGACCTTATCAATCGTTATTTTGTTTTTCAGGTAGGCGCGGTCAGGCGCCAGGGCAGCGTTGAAAGTCCATGGGTCCATGGAGGCCTTATGGGGCCGACTGTTTTTATGAGGTGCGGGGTGAGCCGGACCCAGGCTGCTTCGAGCCATTTTGCGTAATGCACAGGCGACGTATCGATGGGCAAACCCTTTGAATACGGCACCCAAAGCCTTCAGGCTCTGTCGCAGTATGCATAGCGGCAGGTTGCACACCAATATTGCGAATTTTATTTATCGTTGCGTTAAACAGAACACAGAAAAGGGCAGGTCTACCGCGAAATCGCAGTGCACCAGCGGCGCGCTCATCGTCTGCTGAGCGCGCGTTTGTCGGCTGTCAGCGAGAGAGCTGAGCCAGGCCCAGCGCTTTGGCGCAGTCGTCCAGGGAACGCTGTTGGGTGTTGGCGTACAGCTTGAGTTCATCCAGGGTCGAGCGGCCCAGCGCCTGTTCGAAGTCCTGCTGATTCGAGTGAGTGGCGTAATGCGTTTGTGCATTGTCGCCCAGGTTGGACTGGAAGATGCCCGCGGCGCTGACCGGCAGAAAGTCTTCGTACACCAGCGGTTCGAACTGCACCTGACCCGCCTCGATCAGTTGTTCCAGATCGGTGGCACCAGCGCTGTTGTGAGAGGTGACGCTGCCGGCTGTTATCGGGAAATAGCGGAAGTAGGCGAGGCCTTGGCGGCGCATGTCGCTGTAGTTGTCGGGGAACGCCTGAAAAGCTTTTTCCAATAGCGCGGCGTAGCGCACCGCGTTGGCTTCATTGGGGAACTCGCCAAGTGCCTCGCGTGCTTCGCTCAGCAAGTGGTCATACAGTTCGCGGCCTTTGGGCGTCAAGGCTGCGCCACGCTGTTCGATCTCACCGAAGCGCGCCGAGTGGCTGCCGGACTCTTCGAGACCCTGACCCACAAACGTGATCGGCTCCTCAAGTGCCTTGAAACTGGTCTGGCGCAGCAGGATCGGACACTCGCGGCGTGGCGGGCCTTCGACCACGGCCTTGGGGGTGATGCCTTTGCCGGGCATGCCCGCTTGAACGGTATCGATGTCCAGTGTGCGCGGCGTCAAGTGATTGATGTGCGGACCACGAAACGCCACCACGTCGGCAATCAGACGATGCTGAGCGTTCAGTTGCTTGTATTCGTCCAGTGTCACGGTGGCGGTGTTGTGCCAGCGGAAGGTTTCCAGCGCCTGCTGCACAAACATGGCTGCGTCGGATGCGCTCAGGCCGCCGTCTGCTTCGTGCTTTTCGATCAGCTCGATGGTCTTGGACGTGAAAATCGTGCGCTTGCTCAGCACCGAGCTGGCAAATTCACGCAGGCTGTCGCTCTCGATCAGTTCCAGACGCAGCAGGGAGGTGAATACGCGAAACGGGCTGACCTGCAAGGCCTGCTCATGCACTGCGCGAAAGGCGGTAGAGTGCACCGGCACGCCTGCTGAACTCAGGTCGTAATAGCCGACCGGCTGCATGCCCATCACGCCAAACAGACGCGCAAGAGTGGCCAGTTCCAGCGCGGTGCCGACCCGGATCGCACCGTGGCGCTCCATGTCCAGACGCGATATTTCACCGGTCTGACGCAGGCTGCCCAGCAGGCGGTCGTCCTGCTTCATGACCCGATCATTGACCTCTGCAACCAGCGCCATCAACGTGCCGTAAAGCGGTACTTCTTCCTTGTACATCTGCGACATGGCACGGGAAAAGTCGGCGCGGATGTCGTCAGGGTTGGCAAAGGGTGCAGTGCTCATCAGGATGGTTTCTCCATACACAATTCAATCAACAGCGTGTAGCACGCCTTCAGGTCAGTGCTGCCAGGCAACGCTCGAATATATCCAGGCCTTCGTTCAATATCTCAGGCTCTATGGTCAGCGGGATCAGCAGACGGATGATGTGTCGCGATTTACCGCTGGGCATCAAGAGTAGCCCCGCGTCTCTGGCTGTACTGAGCAGCTCGGCAAGTTGTCGTGTCGCGGGTGTGCCGTCCGGATTGACCAGCTCGATGCCGCGCATGCAGCCGACACCGGTCAGCCTGCCGAGGTATGGCGACAGCTGGTTTGCCTGCCAAGCGTTATAGCGCGTCACGATGGCGTTTTCCTGCTGCTCACCCCAGGACGACAGGTTGGCGTCGGTCATCTGTGCCAGCGAGGCCAGGCCAGCCGCACAGCCGATCGGGTTGCCGGAATACGTGCCGCCCAGCCCACCTTTGGGCAGGTTGTCTAGCAGTGGCTTGCGACCCACCACCGCGCCCAGCGGGATACCGCCTGCGATGCTTTTTCCGAGCAGGATCAGATCCGGCTCGATACCCAGGCGACTGAATGCAAAGCGCTGCCCGGTACGGCCGAAGCCGGACTGGATTTCATCGGCGATCAGAATAATTCTTTTGTCGTCGCAAAATGCCCGCAAGGCTGGGCAAAGTCCGGCTCCTTGGCCAGGAAACCACCTTCGCCCTGCACCGGCTCAAAAATGAAGCACGCCACGTCGTTGACGTCGATCTCGACACTGAACAGCCGATCCATGGCCTTGAGCGCCTGCTCGGTCGTGACGCCGTTATCCTTGCTGGGGAACGGGATATGGAACACCGGACCGGGCAGCACGCCGACCTTCTGTTTGTAGGGCGCGACCTTGCCATTGAGGTTGAGGGTGGCCAGGGTTCGCCCATGAAAGCCACCGTCGAAGGCAATCACGGCACTACGGCCCGTGGCGCCGCGCACAATCTTCAAGGCGTTCTCGGCCGCTTCGGCGCCGCTGTTGGTCAGCATGCCGCTCAATGGATAGCTCACCGGCACGAACTGTGCGAGCTGGTTCATGAACCGGATGTACGGGTCATGCGGGGTGGCGTTGAAGCAGTAATGCGTCAGTTTTTGCGCCTGATCCTGGATCGCCTTGACTACCGCCGGGTTGCAGTGCCCCAGATTGAGCACGCCAATGCCGCCGACAAAGTCGATATAACGCTTGCCGGTGGTATCCCAGACCTCAGCGTTGCGGCCGTGGGACAGGGTCATGGTGTGGACAAACGAAATGGATTCGCTGATGTGCTCGCTCATTGGTACTGCCCCGAGGTGACAAAGGGGTTTGGCGAGCTGTTGGCAGTGGCGAAGAGGAAGGCGATAGGCAGCGGCATGATCGATCCTGCGGCGGTGACGTTTTGCGCTATCTAAGCGAACAACAGACCTGGCTCGCAAACGAAATAAAATCACCGGATCATTCCAATAATTCCGGTTGGAGCGGTTTTATAGGCCTTTAATGGCTGAAAGTTCATTCCTAAAAGGAATCATGTTTTTCAAAAACGTCGTTTGTGAGCAGGCTCCGAGTGGATCAATATCAGCGTTATCAATGATTTCAACCTGACAGGAGAATCAGCATGGTTGCCGAGTTGTTAGCAAGCCTGGGCGTGGCGAAAAGTGCCTATACCGACGGGTCCTATCCGGTTTTCACGCCCATCGATGGCAGCCAGATTGCCTCGGTCACGCTGGAAGGCAAGGCACAGGTTCAGGCGCGTATCGACACGGCCCACAGCGCGTTTCTGAAATGGCGAACCGTACCGGCCCCACGTCGTGGCGAGCTGGTGCGCATCTTTGGTGAAGTGCTGCGGGAGCACAAGGCGCAACTGGGCGAACTAGTGTCGGTCGAAGCGGGCAAGATCACTCAGGAAGGTCTGGGTGAAGTCCAGGAAATGATCGACATCTGCGACTTCGCTGTTGGCCTGTCGCGTCAGTTGTACGGTCTGACCATTGCGTCCGAGCGTCCCGGTCACCACATGCGTGAAACCTGGCACCCGCTGGGTGTGGTCGGCGTGATCAGTGCGTTCAACTTCCCGGTCGCAGTCTGGGCGTGGAACACCACGCTGGCGCTGGTGTGCGGTAACCCGGTGATCTGGAAACCGTCGGAAAAAACACCGCTGACTGCGCTCGCCTCACAGGCGCTGTTCGACAAGGCACTGAAGATTTTTGGCGATGCGCCGGAAGGCCTCGCGCAACTGGTGATTGGTGACCGTGATGCTGGCGAAGCGCTGGTGGACGATCCACGAGTGCCGCTGATCAGCGCCACCGGCAGTACTCGCATGGGCCGCGAAGTCGGTCCGCGTGTGGCGGCTCGCTTCGGTCGCAGCATCCTGGAACTGGGTGGCAACAACGCAATGATTCTGGCGCCCAGCGCTGACCTGGACCTCGCGGTGCGCGGGATTCTGTTCAGCGCAGTTGGCACTGCCGGTCAGCGCTGCACCACCTTGCGTCGCTTGATCGTGCACCGCTCGATCAAGGATGAAGTGGTGTCACGCGTCAAGGCGGCGTACGCCAAGGTGCGCGTCGGTGACCCGCGTGAAGGCAACCTGATCGGTCCGCTGATTGATCAGCACGCGTTCTCGGCGATGCAGAACGCGCTGACCAAGGCGCGTGACGAAGGTGGTCAGGTGTTTGGCGGCGAACGTCAGTTGCAGGACAAATACCCGAATGGCTATTACGTCACGCCGGCGATTGCTGAAATGCCAGGGCAGAGCGACGTGGTTCGTCATGAAACCTTCGCCCCGATTCTTTACGTGCTGACCTATGACGATTTTGAAGAAGCGCTGCGCTTGAACAACGAAGTGCCGCAAGGCCTGTCGTCCTGCATTTTTACCACCGACCTGCGCGAAGCCGAGGCATTCCAGAGTGCGGCAGGCAGTGACTGCGGCATCGCCAACGTCAATATCGGCACCAGCGGCGCAGAAATCGGCGGCGCGTTTGGCGGCGAGAAAGAAACCGGTGGTGGTCGCGAGTCGGGCTCTGATTCATGGCGCGCCTACATGCGTCGGCAAACCAACACCGTCAACTATTCCCGTGAGCTGCCACTGGCTCAAGGCATCGTTTTTGACTGACAGGCATTGAACCGGGCCTGCATTGCGGGCCTGATCGGGTTATCGGGCATGGCTGGAGTTTTTCGATGGCGCACTTTCGTGAAGGGTGTCTTTGGGAGCAGTTGACCCCGCAGCGTCCGGTCAGCCCAAGGCTGACCGGCGAGCGGACAGCCGATGTCTGTATTATCGGTGCGGGTTTTACCGGTCTGTCAGCCGCACTTCGCTTGCTCGAAGGCGGTAAGTCAGTGTGTGTGGTCGAGGCCCATCAGGTCGGCCACGGAGGTTCCGGGCGTAACGTCGGGCTGGTCAACGCCGGGACCTGGGTTGCGCCGGACGAGTTGGAAAAAACCCTGGGCAGCGTCGAGGCCAGCCGTCTCAACACGGCACTGGGAGCTGCGCCTGCCTTGGTGTTTGAGACCATCGACAAGTATTCCATCGACTGCCAGGAGACGCGCACCGGCAACCTGCACATGGCCCACAACGCCAAAGGGCTGGCTGATCTGCGCAGCCGTGCCGAGCAATGGCAGCGACGCGGTGCCAACGTCGAGTTGCTGACCGGCAAGGCCTGTGACGATGCGTGTGGCACCGACAAGGCCGCTGGCGCGTTGCTCGATCATCGCGCTGGTACGGTCAATCCGATGGCGTATGTCTCGGGCATGGCACTCACGATGCTGAACCGGGGCGGGCAGTTGTTTGGCGAGTCGCCGGTCAACGGTCTGCAACGCACTGCCGATGGCTGGAAGGTATCCACCGCGTTGGGCAGTGTGCGCGCCGAGCAAGTGATCATTGCTTCCAATGCCTACACCGAAGGCGAGTGGACCGACATCAAGGATCACATGTTTGCCGGTTATTACTATCAGGTCGCATCACAGCCGCTCAGCGGGGCCGAGCAGGCGCAGATCCTGAAGGGCGGCCAGGGTTCGTGGGACACGCGAACAGTGCTGAGCAGTATTCGTCGCGATGCGCACGGTCGTCTGGTGCTGGGCAGCCTCGGTAATGCAGGCAATTACCCGCTATGGTTCCTCAGGCAGTGGGCCGACCGTATTCAGCAGCATTACTTCCCGCAGTTGGGGCGGGTGCAATGGGAAAGCACCTGGACGGGCCGGATCGGCTTCACACCCGACCATCTGCTCAGGCTGTTCGAGCCCGCGCCGGGCTTATTGGCGGCCACCGGCTTCAACGGCCGAGGTGTCACCACCGGTACGCTGGTGGGCAAATGTTTCGCCGATTATCTGCTGACCAATGACGCCGAGGCGCTGCCGGTGAATTTCTCCGGCAACAAGAAGGTGTCGGGCAGTTCGCTGCGCACGCTGGCTTATGACGCCGGGTTCACTCTGTATCACGCTGGGCAATGCCTGCGGGTCGTACTCTGACGCAAACGGTTCAGGCGCTGCGGCTCTTGAGTCGCAGTTCGGCACACAGCCCGCCTTGCGCCGAGTTGCGCAAGTGCAGGCTGCTGTCGAGCTTGCGCACGATCATGTCGACAATGGCCAGGCCCAGCCCTGCGCCGTTGCTATTGCCCTGACTGTAAAAACGCTCGAACAGCCGCGCTTTCTGTTGTTCGTCGATGCCAGGGCCTGCGTCCTCGACCGAGACATGCGCGCTGCCGTCTTCCTGAGGGCGCAGCTGTACTCGGATCTCGCTCGCGGGCGGTGCAAAATTCAGCGCGTTGGTCAGCAGGTTTTGCAGGGCGATGGTGATGGCCGCGGGGTCGCTGTTGATCAGGCATTCATCGCTGGCTTCGAACACCAGATCGACACGCTTTTCCAGGGCCAGCGGCGTCAGCTCGGCCATCTCTTCGCGTACCAGCGTATTCAGTTCGAAAGTTTTCAACTGGCTGTCCTCGAGGCGCGGTTCGAGCCGCGCCATGGTCAGCAACTGACTGGCCAGACGAGCCGCGCGGTCAACGCCGTGGACCAGAAAGTCCAGTGCTTCCAGACGTTGTTCCGGGCTTTCGGCCTGGCGGGCGTTCTGGGCGTGGATGCGCAGGATGGTCAGCGGTGTGCGCAGCTCGTGGGCGGCATCGGCGATGAAACGGCGTTCGCGGTCCAGCACGCTGTCGATCTGGGTCAACAGACGATTGAGGGCGTACTGCATGGGCTCCAGCTCTCTGGGCAGCGGCGACACATTCAGTGGTTCAAGGCTTTCGGCATCGCGTTTGCGAATGACTTTGGCCATCAGTTGCAGCGGGCGCAGACCCCAGCCGATGGCGAGCCAGATCGCCACGATCAGCAAAGGTACGCCCAACAGCGTCGGCCAGACCGTGTGGCTGACGATGCGCTGAATCAGGTCCTGACGCACGTCATCACGCTCGCCCACCCAGATCAGGAAACCCTGCTGTGGATCGGCCAACAGAAAGCCGCACCATTCATGGTCGTTCTCGATCAGGTCGTGGGAGCCTTCTTCACTGGGCGGCGCAGCCAGCAGCGGCGCTTCTGTCGAGCGTACCAGCAGTTCACCTGAGGTGCGCCAGACCTGAAAGGTCAGGCGTGTTTCATAGGGGTGGGCGACGCCACTGGTGCCCACCCGGCTCATGGCTTCATCGAACGCCTGATAGAGTTTGTCCAGGTCCTGTTCGCCAGCAGCGCGCTGGCGCAGCACGCCCTGCAGGAGGCGCGCACTCTGGGCCAGTTGCGCGTCGTAGACCTCCTCGATTTCGTGGTGGCTGTCACGCAGCACCAGCAGGCTGATGATCAGGTCACCCAACAGCAACAGCACCAGTACGGGAACCAGAATGCGCGTGCGGACCGAGTTCATGCCTTAAGCTCCAGCAAGTAGCCGACGCCACGTACGGTGCGGATCAACTCGGTAGAGAGCTTTTTGCGCAGGTTGTGGATCAGTACTTCCAGCGTGTTGCTTTCGACCTTGTCCTGCCAACCGTACAGCGTATTGGACAGGCGCTCACGGGTAACGACCTTGCCTGGACGGATCATCAACTGGTGCAGCAACTGGTACTCCATCGGCGTCATCAGCACCTCGCTGCCCTTGAAGCTGACCTGCTGCGACGCCGGATCGAGGCTGATACCGGCGTGTTCGAGCAGCGGCTGGGCGCGGCCCTGACTGCGGCGCAACAGGGCACGCACACGAGCCTTGAGCTCATCGACATCGAACGGCTTGATCAGGTAATCATCGGCCCCGGCATCCAGCCCGGCGATGCGGTCTGCGGTGCCGTCACGTGCGGTAATGATCAACACCGGCAAGGCCAGTTCTTCGGCACGCAACTGGCGCAGCAGGTCGAAGCCGTCCATGCGTGGCAGGCCGAGGTCGAGCAGCAGCAGATCGAACGGTTCGCTGCGCAATGCATGCAGTGCGCTGACGCCGTCCTCGAGCCAGTCGAGTGTGTAGCCCTCGTTATTCAAGGCCACGCGGATCCCTTGGCCAATGGCTCGATCATCCTCGACAAGAAGCAGACGCATAAACGTGTTGACCAGTGAGAGTGGCTGAGAAAGGCGCCATCATGCAGCTCGAGCGTGGCCCCGCGAAGTGTCAGGTGTTCGGGAAGATGTTACCAGCTGTTGCGTATTAAGCTTTTCCTAAGACTGGTTTCGCACAGTAGGCACTCCTTAACTGCCTGCGAGTATTTCTCATGCGTAAAGTCCTGCTGATTTCCCTGTTACTGGCCAGCCCGTTGGCGCTGGCCGGGCCGCAATGCACCACTGCCGAAAAATCCCAATGGCAGGATCAGGCCAAGTTTCAGGAGCAACTCAAGGCTCAGGGTTACGAGATCAGCAAGTTCAAAGTCACTGACGGCAATTGCTACGAGATCTATGGCTTCGACAAGGACAAGCGCAAAGTCGAGATCTACCACGATCCGGTCACGGGTAAAGCGGTGAAGACCGAGATCAAGGGCTGATGAGTCGAGGTTCCCTGCGTCTTTGGGACCCGCTGGTCAGGCTGTTTCATGTCTCGATCGCGGGGGTCTTCATCGCCAATTACTTCTTCAATGAAGCCGGTGATGACTGGCACGTCTGGCTGGGCTACTACGCCGTTGCTTGGCTGGTCGTGCGAGTGGTGTGGGGATTCGTCGGGCCAACCAGCGCCCGCTGGAGTGATTTCTGGCCGAGCCGGGCGCGCTTGAGTGCACATGTCCGGGCATTGGCAAGCCGCAGACCGGTCCACCGGCTCGGCCATTCACCGCTCGGTGCGCTGGTCATGGTGCTGATGATGTCGATGATTTTCGGCATGGGGCTAACCGGCTGGATGATGCAGGAAGTCGATGCCCTGTGGGGTGCCGACTGGCCGTTGCAGATCCACGAAACGCTGGCCAATACCTTGTGTGCGTTGGTGGTGCTGCACATGGCAGCGGCGATTTTCGAGAGCTTTCAAGTGCGCGACAACCTGCCGCTGTCGATGCTCACAGGGAAACGACGTCCACTGCCGGACACTGAACACCGACCCTGAGCGTCGCGTGAACCGCTCTCTTTCTTTCCCACGGTGATACCTCTCCATGGCTCTTATTTCCCGAAACCTGGCTGCATGGAGCGCAGGCCTGATTGTCGTGTTTGTTTTCATCAGCGCATGGCTCAGCCATCCGCTGCATCAGATTTCCGGATTTGCCATCAGCGCCGCGCCGCCCGGTACGCCCAGTATTGCGCCCAAGGCCAACTACACGTCGCGTTTTGCGTCTTCCAATCTGGACGACTTCGTTCATTCGTCGGCGGTCACCGCATTGCCGGGCGGCGACCTGATGGCGGTGTGGTTTGCCGGCTCGCGTGAAGGGGCCGGGGATGTCGAGATCCGCACATCACGCTACGACGCGGCGACAGAAGAGTGGGGTGGCGAGCAGGTACTGGCGACCCGCGAGTCGACGCAGTCCGGCACCGGCAAATACATCCGCAAGCTGGGCAACCCAGTGGTCGCTTTGGCTCCGGATAACCGGATGTGGCTGTTTTATGTGTCAGTGTCGGTGGGTGGCTGGGCGGGCAGTTCGGTCAATGCGATGGTGTCCAGCGACATGGGCGCTACCTGGTCGCCTGCGCGCCAGTTAGTCACCTCACCGTTTCTCAACATCAGTACGCTGGTGCGCGGCGCGCCGGTTTTCCATGCTGACGGCTCGATAGGTCTGCCGGTGTATCACGAGTTTCTCGGCAAGTTCGCAGAGTACCTGTACCTGAGTGCGGACGGCGAAGTGATCGACAAGTTTCGGATCAGTCGCGGCACCAACTCGCTGCAACCTACCGTAGTACCGCTGGACGGCCAGCGGGCTGTTGCGCTACTGCGTTACGCGGGCGAGACCTTCCATCGGGTACTGGCCAGCCGGACGGAAGACGGCGGCAAAACCTGGAGCGAGCCGCGTCCATTGACGCCGAGCAACCCCAATTCGTCGCTGGCCGCTGTCGGCGTGCCAGGCAGAGGCCTGCTGGTGGCGTTGAATGACCTGCGCGAGGGCCGCTTCAAACTCAGCCTCTACGGCACCGACGAACAGATGAACGTTTGGCGGCCGCTGATCGATCTGGACAAGTCGCCCGATCCGCTGGGCACACCGTTCTCGCTGGAGGCCTACAAGGCAGTGATCGGGGAGGGCTTTCGCAGCTCCAGCGGGGCACGTCGACAGCCGATGGAAGCTGCGTTCCTGAGCAATCTGGACCAGCGCGTCTGTTCGCCTCAAGGCTGTGATTTCGAATACGAATACCCGTATTTCATTCGCAGCCCGGACGGGCTCTATCACCTCGTGTATTCGTGGAATAACACCTTCATCAAACATGTCAGCTTCAACGAGGCCTGGCTGGCGGAGCAGCTGTTATGACCGCATTGGGATTCGCTCATCTGGCGTTCGCCTGGACTTTGTTCGTGCTGCTGGCACCGCTGACGTCCTCTTTATGGTGGCGATGCGGCCTGTTGGCAGCCACCTCGGCGTTGAGCGTGGTGACGGTCGACGGCCTGACCCTGGCGGCCTACGCCCGCAGTCTGACCGACGATCTGGCGATCAGCAGTCTGGTTCTGCTTGGCTGGCTGACCCTGCGACGGCTGGGTGTGCTCAAACCCGTCGCCGCGAACCAGCGCCTGGGGATGTTGCTGGTGTTCGCTGCGCTGGCCTTGACGTTGTACCCGGCCACACTCGGCTTGACGTATTTCGACCCTTACCGCTGGGGCTATAACCCGAGGCCGATGATCATCATCGTGGCCATGATCGCGCTGGCATTGCTGGCGCTGCGTAGCACGTTGGGCGTGGTCATGCTGGCTGTCGCCACGCTGGCCTTCACCTTCCGCCTCAAGCCCTCGGAAAACTACTGGGACTACCTCATCGACCCGCTGCTGGCGCTGTATTGCTGTGGCGCGTTGCTGGTGTGGGGTGTTCGTTTTGTGTATCGCCAGGCTGCGGGGCGTCGTCGTCCGGCGGCCCTGGCGGCTGGCAACGTATAGAGGATTGACGATGAGTGGGCTGCAATCACGACGCTTACGCTTCTGGCTGGGCGCTGTCGTGCTGGTGTTTATGGTGTCGGCCGTGCTGAGGGGCGTATTTTTCTTCGGTTTTTCGGGTGTTGAACCGGGCAGGTTGTTCAGCGATGGCGACGTGCTGCAAACGTTGGGGATCGGCCTGCGCTTCGACCTGCGTCTCGCGTTGCTGATCCTGTTGCCGGTGGCGGCGCTGCTCTGGCTGCCGCGCTGGAACATGCTCAGCGTACCGGCTTTGCGTCGCGTGGCGAGGTGCTACCTGATCTTGGCGCTGGCGGTACTGACCATGATCCATATCGTGGATTTTGGTCATTACGCCTACCTCGGTGTTCGTTTGAATGCCAGCGTGATGCGCTATCTGGAAGACGCGCAGATTTCCCGCGACATGCTCTGGCAAACTTACCCGGTCGTGCAGATCGGTCTCGCCTGGCTCGCGCTGGTGCTGCTGACCGGCTGGATGCTGCTGAAGCTTGAGCGGGGCACGCTCGGTCGCCCGGCGTCTGCGGTCAGTCGCTGGTCTGCGACCTGGGTTTCGGTGTTGGTGGTGTGTGCGACGTTTCTGGGGCTGCTGGGTCGTGTCGAAAACCTCAATCTGGAAAACCCGGTCCCGTTGCGCTGGAGCGATGCGTTTTTCTCCGGCAACAGCCAGGTGGCCGCGCTGGGGCTCAACCCTGCACTGTTTCTCTATGACACGCTCAAGGTGGCCCAGTCGCGCTACGACGAAGAGCTGGTCCGTCAGCATTACAACGTGATTGCACACTATCTGGGCGTCGACCAGCCTGATGCACAGGCGGCCAACTTCAAGCGCCAACAGGCGGTACAGCCGTATCGGCTGGCAGGTGACCGGCCACCGAACGTGATGTTCGTGATGCTCGAATCACTGGGCACCAGTGCGGTCGGTGCGTATGGCAACCCGCTCAATCCAACGCCGAATCTGGATCGTCTGGCCAGGCAAAGCTGGTTCTTCAAACACTTCTATGTGCCCGTCACCGGGACCGCCAAGACCGTCTGGGCGAGCATTACCGGGGTGCCTGACGTGACGCGTCAGGAGACGGCCACCCGCCATCCATTGTTGACGCGCCAACACACGATCATCAACGACTTCAAAGGCTATGAGAAGCTGTACATGATCGGCGGCAACTCGGGCTGGGCCAACATGAACGCGCTGATTCGGCGCAGTATCGACGGCATTCGTCTTTACGACGAGCGCGACTGGAAGTCGCCTCAGGTGGATGTATGGGGCATCTCTGATCTGGACCTGTTCAAGGAGAGCGATCAGATCCTGCGCGCACTGCCTGCCAACAGACCGTTCTTCGCCTATGTGCAGACGGCCGGCAATCACCGACCGTTCACCATCCCCAGGGACAACGACGGGTTTCAGGTGAGCGACAAGACCCTGGCGCAGGTTCAGGCCGCGGGCTCGCGTAGCGTCGAGCAGTACAACGCCGTGCGTCTGCTGGACTTCAATATCGGGCGGCTGATGGAGCTGGCCAAGGCGGGCGGTTATTACGAGAACACCATTTTTGTGCTGTTCGGAGATCACAACACGCGCATCAGCCAGATCCCACACATGGCGCCTGCGTTCGAACAGTTGGGGCTGGAGAGCAACAACGTGCCGCTGCTGATTCACGCGCCCGGCCTGTTGGGTTCGCGCACGGTTGATGAGGCTGTTGGCCTGGCGGACCTGTTGCCGACGCTTGCTGGCATGACCGGCATGCCGTTCAACAACGGCGCAATGGGTCGAGATATTCAGCAGCCGGCCCCTGAAGGCGAGCGTGTCGTGCCGCTGGTGCTGCGTGAGGGGACCTTCCCGCTGATCGGCGGTGTGACACGCCATCACCTGCTGCAAATGGAACACGACGGCAGTTCCCCGACGCTGCACGACCTGTCTTCGACCACGCCACTGGACAATGTCGCCGAGCAGAATCCCGAGGAGTTCAAGCGCCTGCGTGACCTGACCCGAGGGCTGCATGAAACGTCGCGGATGATGCTGTACCAGAACGTGCGGTGATCGCGACTGGCGCGTTTGCATGTCAACCGGCATGCGCTTACGATGCTCTCATTATAGGTAGGGGGGTATGGTATGGCGCACTTGCATGATGACAAGGACAACCTGCTCAAGCGGGTCCGGCGCATCGCAGGTCAGGTTCAGGCGATTGAGCGAGGCATCGAGAGCGAGACCGACTGTGCGAAGACTTTGCACTTGGTCGCGGCCACGCGTGGCGCGATCAACGGGCTGCTTGACCAGATCATCGAAGCGCACGCCCGTGAGCATGTAGCGCACCCCGATTTGAGTGACGAAGCGCGGGCGCAGGGCCTGGACGAGTTGCTTGAAGCCATCCGTCGGTACTCCAAATGAGGGCGGGCGCAATGAACCATGAACATCACGCGTCTCCGGCCTCGCTGACCCACCAGCACGTGTTCCTCGGCGCGTCCCATGACCGCAACGCGCGGCGTACGCTGTGGGTTGTGGCGCTGACGTTTGCCATGATGGTGATCGAAGTCGTGGCGGGTTATGTCACCGGTTCCATGGCTTTGCTTGCTGATGGCCTGCACATGGCAACCCATGCAGGAGCATTGGGTATTGCCGCCGGTGCCTACGCTTTCGCCCGTCGCAACGCGCACAACCGCCGCTTCAGTTTCGGCACCGGCAAGGTGGGTGATCTGGCGGGCTTCGCCTCGGCGTTGATTCTGGCCATGGTGTCGCTGTGGATCGGTGTCGAGTCAGTGATTCGCCTGTTCCAGCCCACCGCAGTAGCTTTTGGCGAAGCTGCGGTAATTGCGGTCATTGGTCTGGGTGTGAACATTTTGAGCGCGGTGCTGCTCTCTGGTGGCCATGCACATGCACATGCGCATGATCATCACGGTCATCACGGTCATGACCACCATGACCATCATGCTGGCGATAACAACCTGCGCTCGGCCTATGTCCATGTCCTGGCCGATGCGTTGACGTCGGTGCTCGCCATCGTCGCGTTGCTGGCCGGACGGTATCTGGGCTGGGTCTGGCTGGACCCGCTCATGGGTATTGTTGGAGCTTTCGTCATTGCCCGTTGGGCCATCGGCCTGATAAAGACCAGCAGTACTGTGCTGCTGGACGTGACCGACGAGCACGTGGCACAGGAAATTCGTGATGCCGTCGAGGCAAATGGTGACGCGACCCTTACCGATCTGCATGTCTGGCGGGTGGGTCCGCAGGCGTGCGCAGCGATTGTCAGTGTACTGGCTGATATTAAAGTGCCTGCCAATGTGATCCGGGATCGCCTGGCGCACGTACATGAGGTCGCGCATCTGACCCTCGAATATCGGGCAAGGGGCGACTGAATCAACTTTACTGAATGCATGAGCTGATCCATGTCACGCATTTTTCGTAGCCAGACAGCAAAAGTTGCGTGTCTGGCTACGTTGTCGTGACGTGATGTGTACCCTGTTGAAGTCAGGTGTTTCATCGGGAATGTCTAAGAAAGGCCTACCCGCTTTCGCTTACAGTCTGTATTTTGTCCAACTATTTTTCGCCCGGACGCCTTTCTGTCCATCGTATCTTCGAGAGACTTACTGGATGCCGGCAAAGTTTTCCTGTTTGAACCCGCCGAAGTTGCTCGACGCACTTCGAGCTGAAACGACTCAGCTTCACGTCCAACTCGAAAAACGAATGCCGTTTTTCTCCGCAACTCTGAACAGCGCTCTTTACCTGCGTTTGATGCAAGCCTACTACGGCTTTTATGCGCCACTTGAGGCGGCCTTGCTCGCCAGCGCGTTGACTCCCGTCGAACTAGCAAAACACGAACGGGTCAAAACCCCGGTGCTTGCGAAAGACTTGATCGCGCTTGGCATGACTGCGCACGACATCAAGCAGCTGCCACATTGCACCCGCTTGCCGACAATTGACTCTGCTGGCGCCTGCCTTGGCGTTATGTACGTGCTTGAAGGTGCCACGCTGGGCGGACAAGTGTTGCGGCGCGAGATCCATAAGTCTCTTGGCCTGGATGAACAGAGCGGCGCGGCGTTTCTTGATGTTTACGGCAGCCATACCGGTTCACGCTGGAAAGTATTTCTCGAACACTTGAACGCTGTGCCAAGTGACACTGTTTTCAATGAGGCCGCCACGCGTGCGGCTCAATCCACATTTGCATGTTTCGAGCACTGGCTCGACGGTCAAGAGGTACTGTTATGAGCCAACTCGACAAGGACTCGTTTGAAGTCCTCTTGGCTAACTGTGCGGATGAGCCCATCCAGTTTCCGGGTGCCATCCAGCCGCATGGAGTGTTGTTTACCTTGCAGGAGCCGGACCTCACTGTAATGCAGGTCAGCGCCAATGTGCAGACTGTGCTGGGTCATGCTCCAGAGCAAATCCTCGGGCAGCCGCTCGATCAAGTGCTGGGTGCCGGCTGGGCTGGTGTCATAAAAAGCGCCAGTGCTCATGATTCATTCATTGACGCACCCCGTCTGCTGATCACCGTCAATGGCATCGAATTTGAAGCCATGATGCACCGCAGTGAAGGTGTGCTGGTCCTGGAACTCGAGATTCAGGACAAGGACGCCCAGGCGGTCAGCTACATCGAGCGCACTGGCAACCTGGGGCGCATGCTGCGTCAGTTGCACGCTGCCAGGGATTTGCAGACGCTATACGAAATCAGCGTCCGTGAAGTACAGAAGATGACCGGCTATGACCGGGTGTTGATCTATCGCTTTGAAGAGGAAGGCCACGGCCAGGTCATTGCCGAGGCATCGTCGCCGTCAATGGAACTGTTCAACGGTCTGTTCTTCCCGGCCTCCGATATTCCCGAGCAGGCCCGTGAACTGTATCGCCGTAACTGGTTGCGGATCATCCCGGACGCCGACTACACGCCGGTACCGCTGTTGCCGCAGCGGCGACCGGACACTCATCAGCAACTGGACCTGAGCTTCTCGACGTTGCGCAGCGTTTCGCCCATTCACTGTCAGTACATGAAGAACATGGGCGTGCTGTCTTCGATGAGCGTTTCGCTGATTCAGGGCGACAAACTGTGGGGCCTGATCAGTTGCGGCCATCGCACGCCGCTGTACGTTTCTCATGAGCTGCGCAGTGCCTGCCAGGCACTCGGCCAGGTACTGTCGCTGCAAATCAGCGCGATGGAAGCGCTGGAAATCAGCCGTCAGCGTGAGACCAAGCTCCAGACTCTGGAGCTGTTGCACCAGTCCATGGTCGCCTCCGAAGACAACGTATTCGAAGGCCTGGCTCAGCAGCCTGGACTGCTGATGGAACTGGTCGGCGCGACGGGCGTAGCGATCATTGAAGACCGGCAACTGCACTGTTATGGCGTGTGCCCCGAGCCTGCGGATATCAGGGCACTGCATCAGTGGATCATGTCGAGCGGCGAACCGGTTTTTTCCAGCCATCACCTGTCGAGCGCTTTTGCTCCAGCCGAGGCTTATCAGTCCATCGCCAGCGGTGTTCTGGCCATGAGCCTGCCCAAGCCTGTGGCCAACGGCGTGCTGTGGTTCCGTCCCGAGGTCAAGGAAAGCATCGAGTGGAGCGGTAATCCGGACAAACCGATGGATCTGGAGGGCTATGATTCGGGCCAGCAGTTGCGGCCGCGCACTTCCTTCGAGATCTGGAAGGTCGAAATGACCGGGATCGCCAACAAGTGGAGCCATGGCGATATCTTTGCCGCCAATGACCTGCGTCGCTCAGCGCTCGAGGACGATCTGGCCCGCCAGGTAAGACGCGAGCAGAGTGCGGTGCGTGCCCGTGATGAACTGGTGGCGGTCGTGTCCCACGACTTGCGCAACCCGATGACCGTCATCTCAATGTTGTGCGGCATGATGCAGAAGTCATTCAGCTCCGATGGTCCGCACACGTCCCGACGCATCTCATCGGCCATCGATACCATGCAGCAGGCGGCAAGCCGCATGAACGTGCTGCTGGAAGATTTGCTCGACACCTCGAAAATCGAAGCCGGACGCTACACCATCACGCCTCAGCCGCTGGAAGTCAGTCAGATTTTCGAAGAGGCCTACACCTTGCTGGCGCCGTTGGCGATGGACAAGTCCATCGAGATCTCCTTCGACGCCGAACCGGACCTCAAGGTCAAGGCAGACCCTGAGCGCTTGTTCCAGGTACTCTCCAACCTGATCGGCAATGCCATCAAGTTCACTCCCAAGCTCGGCAAGATCGGTGTGGCGGCAGTGTGCGTGGGTGATGAGATCGTCTTCACCGTACGTGACTCAGGTGAAGGCATCCCGGCAGACCAGCTGCCGCACATATTCGAGCGCTATTGGACCGTCAAGGAAGGCAACCCGACCGGTACCGGCCTGGGCCTCTACATCTCGCAGGGCATTATCAAAGCCCATGGTGGTGTACTGGGCGCGAGCAGTGAAGTAGGGCAGGGCAGCGAATTCCGTTTCACAGTGCCCGTCGCCGAGTGACAAAAACGTTCGAATCAGGCTTGAAGGTCGCTCGACTGCTCAAGCCTGATCCGGGTCGAACGACAGGACGTAGTCGTCGGCCCTGGGTGTGATCTGAATGTTTCTGGCTTCCAGCGCCCGGTAGTATTCCTCGATGGTCAGCGCGCTGCTCAAACGTGCCTTGATGATGCACGGCTGTTGCTGCCAGGGATAACGGCGCAACTGTTCGCTGAGTTGCTTTTCTCCGCCTGTTTTCCAGCCGGTTATGGATTGATCACGCCAGCGGCGGGGGTTGCGTCCGGTCTTGGCGTCGTGGGCGGCGGTGACAGGGTCGAGGTGACGGCTCTGTTCCAGCACAGGCAGATCGGGCAGGGGTTGAGTGACGTCCATGTAGCGTTGCAGGCAATCCCAGAACGCCAGCGCATTAGGCTTGTCGAGGCCCAGCGCATGCACTTTGACGGCCAGGCACACCTTGTTGGATGAATAACGGTGATACAGCCACAGTGCATAATCACTGGACCCATGGCCGCTAGGCGCGCGCATCAATACCGGGTCAAATTCTTCGAATGGCGCCACATACAGCGGCCGGAACCGCCGCTTGAACCGCACCATCCCGTCCACGCGATTGAATTCGCTGCCGTCGTGCCGGCTTTTCACACTGTACAGCCATAGCAGGCAATCCCAACCGATTGCGCCCATGAAGTAGAGGGCGGTGCCGAGCCAGAAACCGATGTGCATGTCGCTGGAGCCCCAAAGGGTTCCTTTTAGCCAGAGGACGATGGCTGCGGAGAGCACCAAGCCGGTTATTTGCAGCGGATGGAGAAACCTCAATTGACACATGTAGAGCGTCATTGAGCTGAACATCAGTACTACTGATATGAATGAGATGAAAAAAGTCAGCCCTCCAGTGTGGTTATACCCGAGTTCTAATCGGACAGGATGAAGAACGCCTAAACCCCAGCACAGCCACAATAGCGAGAAGCTGAGTGTCTTCATGATAAACAGCACGTGCGGAATCCGTCCCGAGTTTTGAAAACGCCACCGGTACGCGTCGCAATAGACTTCAGTAGAATAGCCAGCCGCCTGCTGCCGCTCATAGACACTGTGCTCATCTGCCTCAAGCTGAGTGGTGACTTCCATCACTGGCTCCAGTCCCGCGCAGTGGCCTGAAGCAAGGTGGGTATTGAATAACCCGTTGCGATTTAATGCGCTTCTCCATTTTGGATTGGGTAATTTGTCGGCACTGGTGCTGCGGTACGCGCTGGCGGCGTAGTGATCGCTATACGTTCTCATGCTGATCACTACGCCTGATCCGGGTCGAACGACAGGACGTAGTCGTCGGCCCTGGGTGTGATCTGAATGTTTCTGGCTTCCAGCGCCCGGTAGTATTCCTCGATGGTCAGCGCGCCGCTCAAACGTGCCTTGATGATGCACGGCTGTTGCTGCCAGGGATAACGGCGCAACTGTTCGCTGAGTTGCTTTTCTCCGCCTGTTTTCCAGCCGGTTATGGATTGATCACGCCAGCGGCGGGGGTTGCGTCCGGTCTGGGCGTCGTGGGCGGCGGTGACGGGGTCGAGGTGGCGACTTTGTTCCAGCACAGGGAGGTCGGGCAGGGGTTGAGTGACGTCCATATAGCGCTGCAGGCAATCCCAGAACGCCAGCGCATTAGGCTTGTCGAGGCCCAGCGCATGCACCTTGACGGCCAGGCACACTTTGTTGGATGAATAACGGTGATACAACCACAGCGCATAATCGCTGGACCCATGGCCGCTAGGCGCGCGCATCAATACTGGGTCAAATTCTTCGAATGGCGCCACATACAGCGGCCGGAATCGCCGCTTGAACCGCACCATCCCGTCCACGCGATTGAATTCGCTGCCGTCGTGTCTGCTTTTCATGCTGTACAGCCATAGCAGGCAATCCCAACCGATTGCGCCCATGAAGTAGAGGAAGGCGCCGAGCCAGAAACCGATATGCATGTCGCTGGAGCCCCAAAGGGTTCCTTTTAGCCAGAGAACGGTGATGGCTGAGATCACCAAACCTCCTGATTGAAGATAATGCACCCCTCTTCTGCTAGTCATGTAGAGGGCTAATGAGGTGAACATAAAAACTGCTGTCGAGAATGCGATCGACGTCATGAGTTCTGTGCTGATATCTCCATATCCGAGTGCCGGTTTGACTTGAAAAAATATACCTAAACTCCAAGGAAGCCACGAGTAAGGAATGCACAAGATATTCAGGATGAATAATATATGCGGAACTTTTTCTGAGTTTTGAAATCGCCAGCGTCGTGCATCGCAATAGACTTCTGGTTTGTCACTGGCTAGTTGCTGCCGTTGATGGATATTGTGTTCATCCGCCTCAAGCTGAGTAGTGACTTCCATCACTGGCTCCAGTCCCGCGCAGTAGCCTGAAGCAAGGTGGGTATTGAATAGCCCGTTGCGATTCAGCGCGCTGATCCATTTTGGATTGGGTAATGTTTCGGTGCTGGTACTGCGGTAGGCATTGGCGGCGTAGTAGGTATCGGTTTCGGCAGGGGAAATCATACGTTTTGCTCGTGGGTTGCTATTAGCCAGTACAGCGGTGCTTCGTCTGCAAGTGCATCTTCAGTTGGCAAGCGACGATGATTAGGAGAGAAAGGTTTCCAATTCTCAATAGTAGGCTGCGGAAGGATCAGCGGTGCACTGTTTGGCTCAGTACTTAGCTCGACCTGCAAGCTGACCTTTAGCCCTTCCGTGACTCGAAGACGATCCCGTTGCTGCACGTTAAGCACCGGTGTTTCAAAAAAAGATGGAAGCACATAAAGCATGCTGTCAATCCCTAGCGAAACAGCTACCAGTTTGGGTGAGCCTGTTGTTTGTCTGCGGTACTGACGGGTAGCTAATACTTGGCCGGTGTCTAGGCTTGAGCAGAACTCCTGCCCGGCCAGTTGGAACTGCTGTCCCTGATGACCGAACATCGATAGTAGCGGTGAATGAACAATGACCACCCAGTCGTTATCTTCGAGGGCTCGTCGCTCGGGCCGGGTCGTTTGTGAGTAGCCGTTGTCGGATTCCACTTGCGCACGTCGCCCATCGGCCAGCGTTACCACCTTTAATTGCTCGGTAGTGGCTTCATTTCTCCAATCCTTCAGACGCATGGAGGTGATAGTAGGTTTGCCCAATAGCCCTACCAGTTGTTGGTAGGCAATGACTGGATTACTTAAGTGATTAAAGTTTTCATTGTTGTCAGCGACTGGAGTCTGGTTGCCGGAAAATTTTAGGCCGAACGGACCATTTCGTATCAATAGCTTGATGTCGCTGTCGGATAGTAGATTTGCAACGATTGAGCCTCCGATAGTTACCGCCACACCTATAAGCAGAGCCAAGGGGTTTATGGTTAGGCCAAGAGCATAAGCCCCCCAAATTCCGCTGCCCAAAGCAGTAAAAAAAATAGGCGGCTGATAGGGCGTATCTGCCTTTTTCAAGTGCTTTGAAAGCGTCCAATATGCTGAGTAATGCTCCTACCCCGGTAGCTATACCACCAATAGCCCTTAGCAGAGGTAACTTTGGACTGCCCGTTTGTTTTTCCAGATTATTTGCCCATTGAATAGATATTTTTGATATGTCAATGCGTGGCGTATTAAGAAAGTTTGCGGTTGTACCACCAAAAAGAAGTTTGCTATGATTCCCGATTGCGGCTCCCAAATCTAAAAATGCGCTTACAACTCCAAAGTTTCCACGAAAAGATTCCTGAGTCTTAAAGCTTTCTACCTGCACCACCAAGTTATAAACCGCAAACCCCAGCATTAACGTAGGCACTGCCTTGGTCTTTTCCAGCGCCTGACCGGCCTGACTCAATCCCGCGCGAAACCGGCTGTAGCGCGAAAGTTCGGGGTGGCCACTGGGCAGTGCGATCACGGTCAGGTTGCGTACCAGGGGTTGGTTTGTGTAACTGCCTTTGGCACTGGTGCTACCCAGTTTTTCGCCATCGAGGCTGTGCAGTGAGGCGTAGCGGTAGTTTTTGCGGGTCAGTTCGGCGCGTTCTGTTTGGGTCAGTCCGTTGCTCAGTCCACCGCCCTGCACGCCGATTACCGTGAAGCCCTGGTCCATGGCGTCGCCAAAGGTAGTAAGCCGAACACCCACGAGTTTTCGTGAGAGTGCCGACAGCGTCTTGAAGCTGGGGGCGAAGACCCGGTCGAGTTTGATGTTCTGAGCGTCTTGCGCAAGTCGGCTGAGTTGGGCCACGACACTGGCGCCTAAAATATCCAGCAGGTCGCCCATGAAGTACGCGAAACTTTTGCCTGCACTGGCCCAGTCCACTTCGCCCATGATTTGTGCGCTGAGCATCAGGGTACTGAGGCCCATGGCCTCCGGGGCAGGGGGCAGGTTCTTGTCGCTCAGTATCTGCAGGCGCTTGACCGGCTCCGGCAACTGCCCTTCACTATTGGCCAGCAGCAGCGCACCCAGAGGATGCTCTGCACGCAGAATGCCCTGCACCAGTGTGTCAATCATCTTGCGTAGCGCCGGGAGCTCTTTGCCGGTAAACATCGCATCGGCTTTTGCTGGCAGTTGAGCGCAAGCATTGAGCGCTTCGGTCAATAGGCTGTAGGGCTCGAGCAACGCTTCATCGTGACGATGGGTCCAGTCCAGCAACACGGTGGTCAGCTTCTTGTCGAGAAGCCCTGCCAGGCGCACAAGGTGAGTCGTCAGCTGCGAGCGGCAGGTTTTACGGTCCTGCTCGAAAACGGCCTCGTGCAGTTTGGGCAGGTCTATTTCGCTTTTCAAACTCGACAGTGGTCCGTCCAGAATGCTGTACAGCACCTGCGCGTAACGGCCGTATGTGTGATAGGGCACGAGGGCATTGAGGGTTTGCAGGTAGGTGGCGCAGTGACGTATCTGTGCCATGGCGTGGCGCACGGCAAACAGCGGATCGTCGAGGATGACCCCGACCAGATGCTTGTTGCCTTGCAGGTTATAGCGGTCGAGCAGATCGGCACCGGCCTCTGTTTCAGGAAGGGCGCTCGGCGGTGGATGCTTCATGTGGCTTGCCAGTTGTTCCTGGCGCATCTGCAAGCGCTTGATCAGCATCTGGTCGTCGAAGCCTGAGAACTCCGGGGTAAAGTCCAGCGGGTCTTCGAGGGCGCTTTCGATGTTGAAGTCCCGGGCCCTGAGCCCGGTCTTGATCCGCACCATCGGCAGGCTCGGGTTGCTCTGCGTGGTTTTCCAGTGGTCGGAGGCGACGACCGCAGCGTCCCAGGCCCTTGCGATGTTCTGGCAGCGGGCGCGGACGCGAGCCGGATCGGCTTCCAGCCATTTTATGTAGTCCCACGTCCAGGGCACCTCGCTGTACGCCATCAGAAACTGGTCAGCGACGAAGCGGCTCTGCAACAACATTGGCACCAGCATCACGTGCTGCGCTACACCGACCGAATCTCGTTGATCGGCGTTGGTGTTTTGTTCGGCAGTGGCTCGCCAGTGGCTGACGTCGACCTCAAACAATTGGCCTTGGCCGTCGGTTTCCAGCTCTCGCCACAGTACATTCTTGCGAAACACATACAGCCGACCTCGTCGCGGGACGCCACCGCGAGGCGACTGGCTGTCCGTGTCGTAGCCGGGCAGCCTGGCCATCGGCACGATCGCGATCAGGGTGTTGCGCTGAATGTTTTCTTCTTCCCGCGTGGCCCTGGTGTCGGTCAGCAGCGGGATATGCAATACGCCGCCGTCGGTCCGTTCGATCTGCAGGGCCAGGCGAGCGCGTTCGTCGTTCAGGTACTCGGCTTTCTTGCGGGTGCCCTGGCTGATCGGGTTATCACTGAGTTCGTTCATGCGTCGCGCTCCGGTGGCAGTACCTGCAGTTGGCTGCCCAGTTGCGGATCACCCCACACGTCGACGATCAACGTTTCAGGGCCTGGTCGTTCACTGGCGGGTGGTTTGATCGGGGTGGTCTGTAAAGCGGCGGTTCGTTGTCCGGCAGCCGAGCGCTCGGCAACCCGTGCAGGCGCAGGCCGCAAGGGCGCGGATGCTGTGCCGCTGCCTGGCGTGCCCTCCGAGTTCAACTTGATCTGCGGGCCGGACGCGGTAATGCCGCCGGCATCGATCTTGAAAAAGCTGTCGCCGACTTTGAAAGTGACTTCCATCCCGGCCTCGATCACCCACTGTTCGCCTGCGTCCATGCTGATTTCGTGGCCAGCCTCTGCCAGCAGGGCTGCACCCACCTTGATATGCCGCGTCCCGCCCACGCTGAGGTGATCATCAGCCTTGGCCTCGGTCAGCCGATCACCGTCGACGGTGCGGTGTTCCTGTGCCTTGAACTCGCTGTAGCTGTTGGCCTCGACCCGGTCA
>NZ_JAGTPK010000025.1 GCF_021147775.1 Pseudomonas californiensis | reverse complement strand
AGCTAGCGTGTAATCGCGCTGGCTACGCCTTTTGCCTGAGTCCATTGAATCCTCCTGAGGAAAGGTCAGAAGGTGTAAACCTTATTCAGGACGGGACAATGCCCACAAAAAAGCCAGGAAGTTCTCACCCCCTGGCTTTTTCACTACAACCGTTTCAACCCCAAGCCATCAATCCCAGCTCAGTGCCCCACCGGTCTGATACTCGATAACCCGTGTCTCGAAGAAGTTTTTCTCTTTCTTCAAGTCCATGATTTCACTCATCCATGGGAATGGGTTGGTGGTGCCTGGGTATTCTTCTTTCAAGCCGATCTGGCTCAGGCGGCGGTTGGCGATGAATTTGAGGTAGTCCTCCATCATCGCTGCGTTCATGCCCAGTACGCCGCGTGGCATGGTGTCACGGGCGTATTCGATTTCCAGCTGGGTGCCTTGCAGGATCATCTGCGTGGCTTCTTCTTTCATCTCGGCATCCCACAGGTGCGGGTTTTCGATCTTGATCTGGTTGATCACGTCGATGCCGAAGTTCAGGTGCATGGATTCGTCGCGCAGGATGTACTGAAACTGCTCGGCGACGCCGGTCATCTTGTTGCGGCGGCCCATGGACAAAATCTGGGTGAAGCCGCAGTAGAAGAAGATGCCTTCCAGTACGCAGTAGTAAGCGATCAGGTTGCGCAGCAGTTCCTTGTCGGTGTCGACAGTGCCGGTTTCGAACTTCGGATCGGAGATCGAACGGGTGTACTTCAGGCCCCAGGCTGCTTTTTTAGCGACCGATGGGATCTCGTGGTACATGTTGAAGATCTCGCCTTCATCCATGGCCAGCGATTCGATGCAGTACTGGTAGGCGTGTGTGTGGATCGCTTCTTCGAAGGCCTGGCGCAGAATGTACTGGCGGCACTCCGGGTTGGTGATCAGGCGGTACACGGCCAGCACGAGGTTGTTGGCAACCAGTGAGTCAGCGGTAGAGAAGAAGCCGAGGTTACGCATGACGATGCGGCGCTCGTCGTCGGTCAGGCCTTCCGGGTTTTTCCAGAGGGCGATATCGGCGGTCATGTTGACTTCTTGCGGCATCCAGTGGTTTGCGCAACCGTCCAGATACTTCTGCCAGGCCCAGTCGTACTTGAAGGGCACGAGCTGGTTAAGGTCAGCGCGGCAGTTGATCATCATTTTTTCGTCAACGGCAACGCGAGCACTGGCGCCGTCGAGTTCGGCCAGGCCTTCAGCGACGTCCAGTGCGTCCAGCGCTTTCTTGGCGCGGATCAGGGCAGCGGAGTCGTTGGCAGTGACCGCACGGGCTTCTTGAGCCGCTGCGCCACCGGCGCTGTCGAGGCGGTCCATGTTCGCTTCGTTGGCGTGACCGGCGTTGGCTGCCTTGGCAACTACTTCACCGTCTTCTTTATCGAATTCGTCCCAGCTCAGCATGGTGTGCATCTCCTGCTTGAGGGTCAGTCGGATGGACTGACCTGTTGGATCTAAGGTGTGTCTTTGCGTCAGATAGTGAGCGCAAACAACATTGAATTTTGGGCTTGTTGGGCTTTTTGTTCGGGGCAGGGCGGTGGTGGATCTGGTTCAGTACCGGCCTCTTTGCGAGCTAATGGGACGCCACCCGGCTTGCTCCCACACACAGATTCAGCGGTGTCGTTCGCTCGCTCCCACAGGTTTTGTCTGACCTGTGGGAGCGGGCGGGTTTGTGTTACTGGCAAGCCTCGCAATCCGGCTCGTCGATGGCGCAGGCTTTAGGCACTGGCGCTGGACCGGCAGGTGCTGCTTCGGTTGGACGTGGGGCGGCGATTGCCGAGTCGTCCGGGCCGTGGCTGCCGCTCGATACTGCGTTGAGCTTGCCGGTGTTGACGGTGGATTTCTCGGTGCTGGTCGCGGCCAGGGCACGGAGGTAGTAAGTGGTTTTCAGACCACGGTACCAGGCCATGCGGTAGGTCACGTCCAGCTTCTTGCCCGAAGCGCCAGCGATGTACAGGTTCAGCGACTGAGCCTGGTCGATCCACTTCTGACGACGGCTTGCCGCGTCAACGATCCACTTGGTGTCCACTTCGAAGGCGGTCGCGTAAAGCTCTTTGAGCTCCTGCGGGATGCGCTCGATCTGCTGCACCGAACCGTCGTAGTACTTCAGGTCGTTGATCATGACCGAGTCCCACAGGTCGCGGGCCTTGAGGTCGCGAACCAGGTACGGGTTGATCACGGTGAACTCACCGGACAGGTTCGATTTGACGTACAGGTTCTGGTAGGTCGGTTCGATCGACTGCGACACGCCAGTGATGTTGGCGATGGTGGCGGTCGGTGCGATGGCCATGATGTTCGAGTTACGGATACCTTTCTGTACACGGGCACGTACCGGCGCCCAGTCCAGGGTTTCTTTGAGGTCGACGTCGATGTACTTCTCGCCACGCTGCTCGATCAGGATCTGTTGCGAATCCAGCGGCAGGATGCCTTTGGACCACAGCGAACCCTGGAACGTCTCGTACGCACCGCGCTCGTCGGCCAGGTCGCAGGATGCCTGGATGGCGTAGTAGCTGACCGCTTCCATCGAGGTGTCGGCGAACTGCACGGCAGCGTCCGAACCGTATGGGATGTGTTGCAGGTACAGCGCGTCCTGGAAGCCCATGATGCCCAGGCCGACCGGACGGTGGCGCAGGTTGGAGTTCTTGGCCTGCGGCACGGAGTAGTAGTTGATGTCGATCACGTTATCGAGCATGCGAACGGCTACGTCGACGGTGCGCTTGAGCTTGTCGGTGTCCAGTTTGCCGTTGACGATGTGGTTCGGCAGGTTGATCGAGCCCAGGTTGCAGACCGCGATCTCGTCCTTGTTGGTGTTCAGGGTGATCTCGGTGCACAGGTTCGAACTGTGAACCACGCCCACGTGCTGCTGCGGGCTGCGCAGGTTGCACGGGTCCTTGAAGGTCAGCCATGGGTGGCCGGTTTCGAACAGCATCGAGAGCATCTTGCGCCACAGATCCTTGGCCTGGATGGTCTTGAACAGTTTTACCTTGCCTGGGTATTCGGTCAGCGCTTCGTAGTACTCGTAACGCTCCTGGAACGCCTTGCCGGTCAGGTCGTGCAGGTCGGGCACTTCGGATGGCGAGAACAGGGTCCACGGGCCGTCGTCGAAGACGCGCTTCATGAACAGGTCAGGGATCCAGTTGGCGGTGTTCATGTCGTGGGTACGACGACGATCATCACCGGTGTTCTTGCGCAGCTCGATGAACTCTTCGATGTCCATGTGCCAGGTTTCCAGGTAGGCACAGACAGCGCCCTTGCGCTTGCCGCCCTGGTTGACCGCAACGGCCGTGTCGTTGACCACTTTCAGGAAGGGTACGACGCCTTGCGATTTGCCGTTGGTGCCCTTGATGTACGAGCCCAGCGCACGCACCGGTGTCCAGTCGTTGCCCAGGCCGCCTGCGAATTTGGACAGCATGGCGTTGTCGTGGATCGCGTGGTAGATGCCCGACAGGTCATCCGGCACGGTGGTCAGGTAGCAGCTGGACAGCTGTGGACGCAGTGTACCGGCGTTGAACAACGTCGGGGTCGACGACATGTAGTCGAACGACGACAGCAGGTTGTAGAACTCGATGGCACGGTCTTCACGGGCTTTCTCTTCGATTGCCAGGCCCATGGCCACACGCATGAAGAAGATCTGCGGCAGTTCGAAACGCACGCCATCCTTGTGGATGAAGTAACGGTCGTACAGAGTTTGCAGGCCGAGATAAGTGAACTGCTGATCGCGCTCGTGGTTGATCGCCTTGCCCAGTTTCACCAGGTCGAATTCGGCCAGCACAGGGTTGAGCAGTTCGTACTTGATACCGGTGGCGACGTAGGCAGGCAGGGCCTTGGCGTACAGGTCGGCCATTTCGTGGTGAGTAGCGCTTTCGGCCACTTCCAGAAAGCTCAGGCCTTCGGCACGCAGGGTGTCCATCAGCAGGCGTGCGGTTACGAACGAGTAGTTCGGCTCGCGCTCGACCAGGGTACGAGCGGTCATCACCAGCGCGGTGTTGACGTCTTTCAGCGCAACGCCGTCGTACAGGTTCTTCAGGGTTTCGGTCTGGATCAGGTTGGCGTCGACTTCAGCCAGGCCTTCGCACGCTTCGGTGACGATGGTGTTCAGGCGACCCATGTCCAGCGGCGCGAAGCTGCCGTCGGCACGAGTGATGCGGATCGAGGGGTGAGCCTGAACCTGCTCTTCCGGAGAACGAACAGCACGCTCTTTGGCGCGCGAATCACGGTAGATGACGTAGTCGCGAGCCACTTTCTGCTCGCCGGCGCGCATCAGAGCCAGTTCGACCTGGTCCTGGATTTCTTCGATGTGGATGGTGCCGCCCGAAGGCATGCGACGCTTGAACGTGGCAGTGACCTGTTCGGTCAGGCGGGCAACGGTGTCGTGGATGCGCGACGAGGCGGCAGCAGCGCCGCCCTCAACTGCAAGAAACGCCTTGGTGATAGCGACGGTGATCTTGTCATCGGTGTAGGCGACGACAGTGCCGTTACGCTTGATCACGCGCAGTTGACCCGGTGCGGTGGCGGACAGGTCCTGTTGGGCCTGGCCTGCTTGCGGTGCAGGGGTCGACGCGTTCTCGCGAGTTGTGTCTGTTTGCATGGGGGACTCCACGTTCTTTAAATTTTTTCGGGCATTACTGCCCGCCGTTCGTTCTAGGCAAGAGAGTCGCCAAGGGGCGACCCGAAGGCTTCAAAACGGGATGGGAGAGGGGTCATGCACCGCCACTCCCGAGTTTTGAAGCCAAAAAGGGACCGGGTCAAAAGCCCGATCCCCTGCAAATCTGATGAAGAATGCGTGTTCGATATTGCAAAACGTGTACCGGCTCGCTGTGTTGCCGAGGCGAGCGGTTTGTTGCCGAACACGTCTTAAAGTTCAACCCCTCAGGTGCAACTAAAATGCTTGAATTCTGCATTTGAGTTGTGCTGGAAATTTCGAGGAAAACCCTACATGTAGGGTGTCTCTCGTCGCCGGGCTACAAGATAATGCGTTTTGGACATCAATTGCAACGTACGGCCTGTGGATAACCATGTGGGTAGTTTGTGTATGAATCGCCCATATCGCGTGTAGGCCGCAGAACTGCTGGACTGGACCGTTGGTCACTGTTTTTTGCAGCAGTCGATGGTCCCAGGCTGATTTTTGCGGGCGCGCACACTATCACAAAAAATACGCACTGCAAGGTCGATCTGGCATGTCGTGTGCTTTACCGCGTGGTTGCTACAATCGGCTGCGACGCGGTGTCGCAACCTGGGGTTCGTCTGCTCTTGCAGAACCACGTTTCCTCAGCAAACCGGCCCTCACTCATAACAAAAAGGAAGCGTTTGTGGAGCCACATCTCTGGCACGTGCTCATCGTCGAAGACGACCAGCGCCTGGCCCAACTGACCAGCGACTACCTGCAGAACAACGGCCTGAGTGTGAGTATCGAGGGCAACGGCGCGCTGGCGGCGGCGCGCATCATCGACGAACAGCCGGATCTGGTGATTCTGGACCTGATGCTGCCTGGCGAGGACGGCTTCAGCATTTGCCGCAAGGTGCGTGACCGTTACGACGGGCCGATCCTCATGCTCACCGCGCGTACCGATGACACCGACCATGTTCAGGGGCTGGACACGGGGGCCGATGATTTCGTCTGCAAACCGGTGCACCCGCGTGTGCTGCTCGCGCGTATTCATGCGCTGTTGCGCCGCAGTGAAGCGCCTCAGGTGCCTGCCGCAGAACTGCGACGGCTGGTGTTCGGGCCGCTGGTGGTGGACAACGCGCTGCGTGAAGCCTGGCTGCGCGAGCAGAGTATCGAGCTGACCGGTGCGGAATTCGACCTGTTATGGCTGCTGGTGGCCAATGCCGGGCGCACGTTGTCGCGTGAGGAGATCTTCACCGCCTTGCGCGGCGTGGGTTATGACGGGCAGGACCGCTCTATAGATGTACGCATTTCGCGCATCCGCCCCAAGATTGGCGACGACCCCATCCACCCGCGTCTGATCAAGACCGTGCGCAGCAAGGGCTATCTGTTTGTGCCCGAAGCCGCGCAGGACATGAGCGGCTACGTGTTCAGCGGCTGACCTCTCATGAACTCGATCTTCCTGCGTATTTATGGCGGCATGCTCGGCGTGCTGGTGTTGGTCGCGCTGCTCGGCGCGCTGGCACTGCACGTGCTCAATCAGGCCCGTGGCGAGCAGTACCGTGAGCGGCTGGCCCACGGCACCTTTACCGTCATGGCCGATAACCTCATCCCGCTGAACGACATCGAGCGCCGCCGCGCATTGGCGGTCTGGGAGCGCTTGCTGGGCATTCCGCTGGGCCTGCAAAGCGCCGAGCAGGCGCAACTGGACAGCAGCGCGCGCAGTCGCCTCGCACGCGGGCAGGTGGTGGTTGAAGAGATCGGCCCGCATGCCGCCAGGGTTTACCGCCAGTTGAGTACGCAGGAGCCGCTGCTGTTGACCGGTGAAGTGCAGCAGATCACCGAGCAACTGGCGCGCGCCACTATTTACCTGTTGATCGACGAACTGGTGCGCTTCCCGATCAATGAACAGCCCGCACGGCTGCAAGCGCTGCGCATCGACAAGGGTTTCGGGTTTGACCTGCATTTACTGGCGCTGGATCAGGCGGACCTGGATGACGACCAGCGTCGGCGGATTTACGAAGGCGATACGGTCATGGCGCTGGGCAAGGGCGGTGACTCGATTCGGGTGCTGGCGGGCATTGTCGACACCAACTGGGTGCTGGAGATCGGCCCGCTGTATCAGATGAACCCGTATCCGCTGCAATGGCTGGTGCTGATTGCGTTGCTGGGGCTGTGTTTCATTGGTCTGGTGGTGTACCTGCTGGTGCGGCGCCTGGAACGACGGGTGCTGGCGCTGGAAGCGGCCGCCACGTTGATCGCCCAGGGCAGCCTGCAGACTCGCGTGCCGACCGAGGGCTCGGATTCAGTGGGGCGTCTGGCGGGGGCCTTCAACAGCATGGCCGAGCATTTGCAGCGCTCGCTGATGATCCAGCGTGAACTGGTGCGTGCCGTTTCCCATGAGCTGCGCACGCCGGTGGCGCGTCTGCGCTTCGGTCTGGAGATGGTCAGCGACGCGACGACCGAAGAGGCGCGTCTCAAGTACATGCGCGGCATGGACAGCGATATTCAGGACCTCGACAAGCTGGTGGATGAAATGCTGACCTACGCACGCCTTGAGCAGGGCGCGCCAACCCTCAACTTTCAGCGCATTGACCTGGACGCACTGATCGATCAGGTCATTGCCGAACTGGCGCCACTACGCGCCGATGTGCGCGTGTCCCGAGGTGAATGCGTCACGGGAGAGGGCGAAGCCGCCTGGGTCGAGGCCGAACCGCGTTATCTGCATCGTGCTGTGCAGAACCTGGTCAGCAATGCGATGCGGCATGCCGAGACGCAGGTACGCATCGGTTATCGATTAGGCCCGGAGCGCTGCCGTATCGACGTGGACGACGACGGCCCCGGCGTGCCGGAAAGCGCCTGGGAGCAGATTTTCACGCCGTTCATGCGCATCGACGACAGCCGCACCCGTGCGTCGGGCGGGCACGGGCTGGGCCTGTCGATCGTGCGACGGATCATCAACTGGCACGAAGGCCGAGCCCTGATCGGACGCAGTGTGAGCCTGGGCGGGGCGTGCTTCAGCCTGTCGTGGCCACGGGTTCAGGTGCCGCGATGAATGCATCGTTGTTCAGCGGACCGCTTGCACCGTTTGGCCGCAGTTTGCTGGCAGCAGACGATTTACGTCCTGTCGAGGCATTGCCTGAGTTGCTGCGGCCCGAGCGGCTCGATGCGGTGTTGCTGAGTGTCTATGGCTCGCAACTGATGCCTGAGCAGTTGCCGGTGCTGGTGTCGCAGTGGGCGAAGTATTACTTCATGCAGCTCATGGCGCCGGTGTTGGTCGCAAGCCTGGTACACGGCTGGCATTGGCCTCTGACGCTTGAGCACGTCGCGCTGGCGCTGGACCAGCGTGGGGTGCCGAGCGGTATCAGGTTTCTAAAGTCGGGCGAGGCGGTGCAGGCTGTCGCTGAGGACCCGTTTCAACGCTTTGCCGGTTTGCTCGATGACAATCTGCAGCCTTTCGTCGAGGCAGTCAGCGCTTATGGCGGGTTGCCCAGTGCGGTGTTGTGGAGCAGTGCCGGGGATTATCTGGACACCTGCCTCACACAGCTGGCCCATTCCAGTGATGTGTCGTTGGCGTCTGGGCTCACCTTGTTGAGTGCACGCACAAGGCCAGATGGACGAGCCAACCCTTTGTTTCAAACCATTCGCTATGTACCGCAGCCGGACGGTGCCGCGCCACGACGACAGCGGCGAGTCTGTTGCCTGAGCCATCGTGTGGAGTGGGTCGGGCATTGCGAGCACTGCCCGTTGCTGGCTTGATCAGCCTGCGATGGCGACCAGACTCAGCAGTTGGTCGACTTGCAGACTAAATTGCCCTTCCAGTTCCTTTCCGGCGTGCCATTCGCTGGACAGATCAATCCGCAAACGCAGCCGCGCATTGCCGTCTGCGGACCATTCCAGCAGTTCGGCATCTTCGAAATAGAAGCGCTTTTGCACAATGGGGTAGAGCGCCTTGAACAGGGCTTCCTTGATGGAGAAAGTCAGGGTCACACGCAACGCTATCTGGTCTTCAGGACCGGTCGCCATGTCGGCCATTTCATTGGCGGTGAGGATGCCCCCGGCCAGCCGGGTAGCTCGCTCGTGACTCAGCAGGTGTTCGGTATCCAGCCCCAGCCCGCGCCATTGTTGCTGGTGCGCGACGACGGCAGCCGCCCAGCCGGTGCTGTGCGTGATCGAGCCGCAGATATCCTCAGGCCAGACCGGCGCGCGGTCTTCACCCAGATCAGGTGTGTACAAACGGCCGTCGAGCAAGCGTATGGCTTCCCGGGCGCAGAGGCGTCCGGTGAGGAATTCGGTCTGCCGCTTGGCCACCGAGCGCTGAATGCTGGCGGGTTGCTCGACGGTGCAGCGTTGGAAATCACCGTCGGCCAGCTTCTGCGGATCGAACAGCCCACTCACCAGCACCGCACCCGGCACGGCATTTGGCAGCGGCCAGTGATGGACGAGTGCAGGGCAGCAGGCGGGCAGGTTCTGGGTAGGCATCATGCGCGGCATTTTGCCGGGGGATGAAGCGCTAGGGAAGGGAGATTTGGCGTAGTCGTGCTGGGTGCACCCAATCAATGTGCTCCCAGCGCACAAAAGTGTACACGTGGGAGTCAGCGGGCTGACGAAGGGGCCAGTGAAGTCAATGAGGATGCGAGCGGGGTCAATGGCTGATCATCCACGGGCGGCCTGCGGGCTTGCCTTTCAGGGCATGGGGGTTGGCTTTGGTAGGGGCCAGCCGCGTGGTAGGGCCGCAGCAGCTGCAACCGCTCGGGTGGCCACGGCTTTCCTTGTACTGGTCGACCGTTTTCGGCTCGTGGGCGCTGCGCTCGTTGCGGGCGATGGCGCTGCGGGTGTTGCCGGCCATGGTGCTCAGGCCGGGTGCCGAGAGGATCACACGCATGCTCGACGCGCCGCATTGCGGGCATTCGCAGGGCAGCGCGCTGTCGGCCATCGGGCGCAGCGCAGTGAAGTCGCCGCAGTGGGCGCAGTCATATTCATACATGGGCATGTCGACATCCTTCAGCAAAAAGTCCATACGTTCAGGAGCAGGCTCGTTCCATCAACCTGAGGCGCAGAGCCTGCTCGTGACGCGAAGCGGGTTATTTGTCCTGCGCAATCGGCAAGTCGATGCTGCCGTCGATGAACTTGGTCGGGCCATTGGCGTTCGGGTTGATGTCGAACTTGAAGATCTCCGTCGGCAGCCACAACGTCGCGCAGGCGTTGGGGATGTCGACCACGCCACTGATATGGCCCTGCACCGGTGCCGAGCCCAGCAGCGAATACCCTTGGGCGGGCGAGTAGCCGAACTTGGTCATGTAGTTGATCGCGTTCAGGCACGCCTGACGGTAAGCAACGTTGACGTCCAGGTAATGCTGCTGGCCCGCTTCATCGACCGAAATGCCTTCGAAGATCAGGTAATTGTTGTAGTTGGGCACGATCGGGCTGGGTTTGAACACCGGGTTCTTGATACCGTATTTGGCCATACCGCCCTTGATCAGCTCGACGCGCATGTGCACCCAGCCGGCCATTTCAATGGCACCGCAGAAGGTGATCTCACCATCGCCCTGGCTGAAATGCAGATCGCCGACTGACAGCCCTGCGCCGTCGACGTACACCGGGAAAAATACTTTGGAACCGCGCGACAGGTCCTTGATGTCGCAGTTGCCGCCATGTTCGCGAGGCGGCACGGTGCGTGCACCAGTCGCCGCCGCCAGGTCACGTGCCGGGCCCTTGAGCTTGCCCAAGTGCGCGGTGCTGGCAAACGGTGGGCAGGCCAGCGCAGGCACGCGGTCCGGGTCGGTATCGATCAGTTCCTGCTCTCGACGGTTCCACTCGGCCAGCATCTTGTGGTCTGGCAGGCAGCCGATCAGGCCGGGATGGATCAAGCCGGCGAACTCGACGCCTGGGATGTGCCGGGAGCTGGTCATCATGCCCTTGAAGTCCCAGATGGACTTCTGCGCCAGCGGGAAATGCTCGGTGAGAAAACCGCCACCGTTCTGCTTGGAAAAGAACCCGTTGAAACCCCATTGCGAGTCGGCGCGGGCGCCGATGTCCAGCAGGTCCACCACCAGCAGGTCGCCGGGTTCTGCGCCGTGCACACCCACCGGGCCTGACAGGTAGTGCACGGTGGTCAGGTCGACGTCCCGCACGTCGCTGGCGTCATCGTCGTTCTTGATCGCGCCTGCGGTCCAGTCATAGGTTTCGAGGATGAAGTCATCTCCCGGTTTGACCCAGCAGGCCATGGGAATGTCCGGGTGCCAGCGGTTGTGGATCTGTTCGTTTTCGGTAACGGGCTGGTTGAGATCGACTTTGATCAGCGTTTCGGTCATGGCGGTTCTCCTCGGGGTTTCGGTCACACAAAAGGGGCGGGTGGCTAGACGGACAGGTAGCGGCTGATCGTCGCTTCATCGACGTTGGCGCGGGTTTCCTCGATGACGAACCGGCCTTTCTCGATCACCAGAAACCGGTCGGCAATTTCCAGGGTGAACGACAGCACCTGCTCAGAGACGACGATGGTCAGGTTGCGCAAACTGCGGATTTCCTTGAGGGTGCGGGCGATGTCCTTGATGATCGACGGCTGGATGCCCTCGGTCGGCTCATCAAGCAACAGCACCTTGGGGTTGGTCGCCAACGCGCGGGCAATGGCCAATTGTTGCTGCTGGCCGCCAGACAGGTTGCCGCCGCGTCGGGCGCGCATGTCGAACAGCACCGGAAACAGCGCGTACAAATCGTCGGGCACCTTGCCGTTGGCGGAGGCGGGCAAGCCGGTCTGAATGTTTTCCAGCACGCTCATCGACGGGAATATCATCCGGCCCTGCGGCACATACGCCATGCCGTGCTCGACCCGGGCGTGGGTTTCCAGGCCGGACACGTCCACGCCGTCGACCTGAACCTGGCCAGCCCATTGCGGCAGGATGCCCATCAGGCTCTTGAACAGCGTGGTCTTGCCCATGCCGTTACGGCCCATCACCGCGACGATTTCCTGTTGTTGCACCGACAGGCTCAGGTCGTGAAGGATCTGGCTCTGGCCATAACCGCAGGCCAACTGCTGAATGTTGAACATGCTGCGCTCCTTAATGGCCGAGGTAGACTTCGATGACTTTCGGGTTGTTCTGCACCGATTCCATGCTGCCCTCGGCCAGCACCTTGCCCTGATGCAGCACGGTGACCTTGTGCGCGATGCTCTTGACGAACTCCATGTCGTGCTCGATCACCAGCACCGAACGGCCCTGGCTGATGCGGTTCAACAGGTCAGCGGTCTGCGCACGTTCGCTGACACTCATGCCGGCCACTGGCTCGTCGAGCATCAGCAGCTCGGGGTCCTGCATCAGCAGCATGCCGATCTCCAGCCACTGCTTCTGGCCGTGCGACAACAGCCCGGCCTGCTGCTCGAGCAGGTCGCCAAGGAAGATGTCCGCAGCGACTTGCCTGACGCGTTCCAGCACCGCCTGGGAGCGCTTGAAGAACAGCGCGCCAAACACCGAGCGGCCTGCCGGAAAAGACATCTCCAGGTTCTCGAACACACTCAAGTTGTCGTAGATCGACGGCGTCTGGAATTTGCGGCCGACGCCGGCGCGAACGATGTCGTACTCGTTCATGCGGGTCAGCTCGCGGTCCTTGAACTGAATGCTGCCGCCGGTGGCGCGGGTCTTGCCGCAGATCAGGTCCAGCACCGTGGTCTTGCCTGCGCCGTTGGGCCCGATCACCACCCGCACTTCATTGCGGTCGATGTACAGGTTGAGGTCATCCACGGCCTTGAAGCCGTCAAACGAGACGGTCAGGCCCTCGATAGCCAGCACCGGTTTGTTCATCTGAAAGCCTGTTGGGCTGCTCACGGCTGAATCTCCAGTGGGCTGTCTGATTTTTTGTCAGCGAGTACAGGGTGGGGCGTGCTTGCCGGTGCAGGCGACGGGGTGCTCGGGGCAGGCGCAGGTTTGCGGGTCAGCCTGGCGATCCATTGGCGACCGTGGCTTTCCCACAGGCCGGCCAGGCCGTTGGGGAAGTACATGACCACCGCGATGAACAGGCCACCCATCAGGTACAGCCACAGTTCAGGGAAGGATTCCGAGAAGTAGGTTTTGCCGTAGTTCACCAGCAGCGAGCCGTACACCGCGCCGAGCAGCGACATGCGGCCGCCGACAGCGGCGAAGATCACCATCTCGATGGAGGGCACGATGCCGACGAAGGAGGGCGACATGAAGCCGACCTGCAAGGCAAACATCGCCCCGCCAATCGCCGAGAAGCCCGCTGCTACGCAATAGACGAAGACCTTGAAGGCCGCCACGTCGTAGCCCGAAAAACGCACGCGTTCTTCTTTGTCGCGCATCGCCATCAGCAGTCGGCCCAGCTTGGAGGCGAGAATGAACTTGCCAATCAGAATGCAAGCGAACAGCAGCGCCGCATTGATGAAGTACAACGCCAGCTTGGCGCCGTCGCCACGGATGTCCCAGCCCAGCAATGTCTTGAGGTCGGTGATGCCGTTGACTCCGCCCGTCAGGCCTTGCTGGCCGATGATCAGCACCGTGAGGATCAGCGCGATGGCCTGGGTGACGATAGAGAAATACACATCACCCACGCGGCGTCTGAACAGGGCTGCGCCGATGATCAGCGCAAGGATCACCGGCACCAGAATCACGGCCGCCAGCGTAAAGGTGAAGCTGTGAAACGGCACCCACAGCCAGGGCAGTTCGGTGATCTGGTTCCAGTCCATGAAGTCCGGGATGCCGGGTGTGGACTGGATACGGGTACTTTCCGGGTCCGAGGCTTCGAGCTTGAGAAACATGGCCATGCAATAGCCGCCCAGCCCGAAGAAGACCCCCTGGCCCAGGCTGAGAATCCCGCCGTAACCCCAGCACAGCACCAAACCCACGGCAACGAAGGCGTAGGTCAGGTACTTGCCGACCATGTTCAGGCGAAAGGCGTCCAGCGTCAGCGGGAAGACCACCAGAATCAGGGCCGCAAGGATCAGCAGGCCGATCACGCCCTGGCGGCCACCGAGCATTTTGTTTAGCGCGTTCATGGTTGGGCCTCTACTTGCGGACTTTGCTGGAGAACAACCCTTGAGGGCGCATCAACAGGATCAGGATCACGGCCGACAGGGTCAGCACTTTGGCCATTGAGCCGCTCATGAAGAACTCCGACAGGGACTGTGCCTGGGCAATCGCAAACGCCGAGGCGATGGTGCCGAGCAGGCTCTGCGCGCCACCGAATACCACCACCAGAAAAGTGTCGACGATGTAAAGCGAGCCGGCGGTCGGGCCGGTCGAGCCAATGGTGGTGAACGCCGCGCCGGCCACGCCCGCGACACCGCAGCCCAAGGCGAAAGTCATGCGGTCGACCTTGCGGGTATTGATGCCGACGGCGCGGCTCATGATGCGGTTCTGGACCGTGGCTCGAACGTGCAGGCCCCAGCGGGTGCGGTACAGCATCAGAAAGATGCCGCCGGTCATCAGCACCGTCAGGCCCATGACGAACAGGCCATTGCGCGGGATTTCAATCGCGTCGGTCAGGTTGACCGCGCCCATCAGCCACTCGGGCGGGTTGGCGCTGACTTCGCGGGCACCGAAAATCGAACGGAACGCTTGCTGCATCACCAGGGACAGACCCCAGGTCGCCAGCAGGGTGTCGAGCGGTCGGTGGTAGAGGCGGCTGATCATCACCCACTCCATCACCCAACCGATGGCACCGGCCACCATGAACGACAGCGCGATGGCAAAGAAGAAGTAATACGGCTGCATCCACGGCGCGTAGTTCTGCACCAGCGTGGACAGCACGTATGTGGTGTAGGCGCCGATGGTGAGGAATTCACCGTGGGCCATATTGATCACGCCCATCTGACCGAAAATGATCGCCAGCCCCAGGGCCATCAGCAACAGTACGCAGAACACGGAAAGCCCGTTGAACCCCTGCATGGCCGCGATGGCACCAAACTCCGATAGCCATTCCATGGTGGTCCCTCCTCGGGAAGCGTGTGAGTGGAAGGTGGTTGTCGCCAGCGGCGAGGTGCACGCTTCACGCGGCGGGCGAGCGCGGTATCCGGATGAATCCGTCTCGCCCTGTAACGTGCCGCGTTAAGCTCATGGCTCGCTGACCAGCGCAGCGGCCTATTGATAGCCTTTGGGGAAGGGGTTCGGTTCGATCAGGTCCGACTCGTAGATCACCTTGAACTGACCGTTGGCCTGCACTTCACCAATGCGGGTCTTGCTCCACAGGTGATGGTTTTCGTGAATCTTGACGTAGCCTTCAGGCGCGGTTTTCAACTCGATGCCAGGGGAGGCGGCGACGACCTTGTCCACGTCAAAGCTGCCGGCTTTCTCGACGGCGGCCTTCCATAACCACGGCCCGAGGTAGGCGGCCTGGGTCACGTCGCCCATCACCGAATCCTTGCCGTACTTGGCCTTGAACGAGTCGACGAAGGCTTTGTTGTTAGGGTTGTCGAGGCTCTGGAAGTACTTCATCGAGGCAAAGAAGCCCTGCATGTTTTCGCCGCCGATGCCCAGCAGTTCATCCTCGGTCACCGACAGGGTCAGCAGGTTCTGCTTGGCCGACGTCACGCCTGCGGCTTTCAGTTGCTTGTAGAAGGCCACATTGGATCCGCCCACGACGGCGGCGAACACCACGTCAGGTTTCTTCAGCTTCACCTTGTTGATCAGTGAGCCGAACTGGGTGTTGCCCAGCGGGTAATAGTCTTCGCCGACCACGGTGCCGTGCAGCACGTTTTCGATGTGCTTGCGGGCGATCTTCATGGAGGTGCGCGGCCAGATGTAGTCCGAGCCGATCAGGTAAAACGTCTTGGCGCCTTTTTCCCTGGCGATCCAGTCCAGGCTGGCGAGGATCTGCTGGGTGGCTTCCTGGCCGGTGTAAATCACATTTTTCGATTGCTCAAGGCCTTCATAAAAGGTCGGGTAGTAGAGCAGGCCGTTTTCTTTCTCGAACACCGGCAGCACCGCTTTGCGCGACGCCGACGTCCAGCAGCCGAACACCGCCGCCACCTTGTCGCCCACCAGCAGCTTCTTGGCTTTTTCAGCGAAGGTCGGCCAGTCCGATGCGCCGTCCTCCTGCACGATCTTGATCTGCCTGCCGAGGATGCCGCCTGAGGCGTTGATCTGGTCGATGGCCAGGCGCTCGGCCTGTATCGAGCCGGTTTCCGAGATCGCCATGGTGCCGGTGGCCGAGTGCAACTGGCCGACGGTCACTTCGGTCGCGGTCACCGCCAGCCCTGTGGTGTTGGCGTCGTCGGCCAGGGTCATCTGGCTGAACACGCTGGCGCTTATCAGCGAGAGCGCCGCGGCACCCAACGCCAGGCGTCGGGGGAGAAAGCGCTTGGGGCCTGTCAGTCGTGAATCCATGTTCCCGCTCCTGTGCTGGTGGTTCGCGGGCCTTCGGTGAAGCCGTCGCGAGGTGGAGCAAGGATGAGCGCGGTACGGGAAACGGGGTATACGCAGCATGACGTACCGTCGTACGTCATTTGACGTAGGGCCAGCGCGGTTGATCAGAGGCATGATTGCGCCTGCGCCTGTCGAGTGAGGATGCGCGGGCACAGAAATTGCTGCCTCCTGGCGGGAACTCGATCCGGGGCGCATCCGGGCCAAGAGGCAAGCGCAGGCTGCAGGTCTGAATCCGGGTGAGGGCTCTGGCGGGCGAGTTTCGCGCCGGCAGGGTCGCACCGACCTTTACCTTGGGAACCCTTAACGTGCGCCCCTCCGGCTCTCAACGCATCATCAAGGTGCGCCGTGATTACAACCGCTTGGTCGCTGACGAGACCATGGAAGACTACGCGCTGCGTTTCACGCCCAAGTCGTTCCGCAAATGGTCGGAGTTCCGCATCGCCAATACCGCCGTCGGCGCCGTGTCGTTTCTGGCGCTTGAGGCAATCGGTGGCGCGCTGGTAATGAGCTACGGCTTCACCAACACCTTGTGGGCAATCATTGCCATGGCGGTGGTGATCTTTTTCACCGGCCTGCCCATCAGCTATTACGCCGCCCGCTATGGCGTGGACATGGACCTGCTTACCCGGGGCGCGGGCTTCGGCTACATCGGCTCGACCATCACATCGTTGATCTACGCCAGCTTCACCTTCCTGTTCTTTGCGCTTGAAGCAGCGATCATGGCGCTGGCGCTGGAGCTGTACTTCCACATTCCGCTGGCCTTGGCGTACGTGATCTGCTCGATCATCGTGATCCCGCTGGTGGCCTACGGCATAACCCTGATCAGCCGGTTGCAGATGTGGTCGCAGCCTCTCTGGCTGACTTTGCTGTTTGTGCCTTACGTCTTCGTCATCTGGAAAAACCCCGGCGCGCTGTCAGACCTCACCACCTTTGCGGGCCGTGAAGGCGAGGGCGGGACCTTTGACCTGTTGCTGTTCGGCGCCGCGTTCAGCGTGGCCCTGTCGCTGGTGACACAGATCGGCGAGCAGGTCGATTACCTGCGCTTTCTGCCGGAAAAGACCCGCCGCAACCGTAAACGCTGGTGGGCGGCGTTGCTGATGGCCGGGCCGGGCTGGGTGATTCCCGGTGGTATCAAGATCATGGCGGGCGCCTTTCTGGCGTTCCTGGCCCTGCAACATCAGGTGCCCATCGAGCGCGCCGCAGAGCCGACGCAGATGTACCTGATCGCTTTCCAGTACGTATTTCTATCACCGGAGTGGGCGCTGGCGGCCATGGTGCTGTTCGTGATCATTTCGCAGATCAAGATCAACATGACCAACGCTTATGCAGGCTCGCTGGCCTGGTCGAACTTCTTTGCGCGGGTCACGCACAGCCATCCGGGTCGGGTGATCTGGCTGGTGTTCAACGTTGCCATCGCGCTGGTGTTGATGGAACTGGGGGTGTTCGACGCCATCGAGGAAGTACTCGGGCTCTATGCCAACGTTGCCATTGCCTGGATTGGCGCACTGGTCGCAGACCTGGTGATCAACAAGCCGCTGGGTCTGTCGCCCAAGCACATCGAGTTCAAACGGGCGCACCTGTACGACATCAATCCGGTGGGCGTTGGCGCGATGTTCATTGCGTCGCTGCTGTCGATCTGCGCCCATTTCGGCGCGCTGGGCGAACTGGCCAAGGCTGCGCCGCCGCTGATTTCACTGACCACCGCGCTGATTGCCGCGCCCCTGATCGCCTGGCTGACCCAAGGCCGTTATTACCTGGCGCGCAACAGCGATAGCGGGCTTTTATTTCCGCTGGGCCAGCAACACACCACCCTGAAATGCGGGGTGTGCAGCAATGCGTTCGAGACCCCGGACATGGCCTGGTGCCCCGCCTACGGTTCGCCCATCTGTTCACTGTGCTGTTCGCTGGACGCGCGATGCGGGGACCAATGCAAAACCCGCTCGCGGCTGTCGATGCAGTTCGAGGACCTGATGGGACGACTGTTGCCGCGCCTGCCACGCCACTACCTGCACACGCGCCTGGCGCAATACCTCGGACTGTTGACGGTGCTGGTGCTGACCCTTTCCGGCGCGCTGGCGATGGTCTATAGCCAGGTGTCTCATGGCTTGGTCGAGCAGTCGGCCCAGGTGCATCACACCTTGATGCTCGCCTTTCTCAAGGCGTTTCTGACCTTCTGTGTACTCGCCAGCGTGCTGGCGTGGTGGGTGGTGCTGACCCGTGAAAGCCGACGAGTGGCGCAGGAAGAGTCGGAGCGCCAGACCGCGCTGCTGATGCAGGAAATCGAGGCTCACCACAAAACGGATCAGGCCTTGCAGCAGGCCAAGGAGGCGTCGGAAGCTGCCAATGCAGCGAAGAGCCGTTACGTCACCGGGTTGTCGCACGAGCTGCGCACACCGCTGAACAGCATCCTCGGCTTCACCCAGATTCTGCAACGTGATGCGAACATGCCGGCCAAACATCTGGACTCGCTGGCGACCATCATGCGCAGCAGCTCTCATCTGTTGTCGCTGATCGATGGCCTGCTCGACGTGGCCAAGATCGAGGCGGGCAAACTGCGCCTGGAGCCGTCGGAGATTCTGTTTCAGGAATTCATCAGCGACCTGCAGAAAATGTTCGTCAGCATCGCCCAGGAAAAAGGCCTGCAGTTTCGCCTGGACCTGGTCGGCCGGATGCCGGAGGTGGTGCGCGGCGACGAGAAACGCGTGCGTCAGATCCTGATCAACCTGCTCGGCAACGCGATCAACTTCACTGACAGCGGCGAGGTATGCCTGAGGGTCAGTTATCGCCATGAAACCGCGATCTTCGACATTATCGACATCGGCATCGGTATCGCACCGGAACAGATAGAACGGATTTTTCAGCCCTTCGAGCGGGGCGGTCTGGTGCGTCAGGACAACGGCGTCGGTCTGGGTTTGACCATTACCCGGATGCTCACGGCGTTGATGGGCGGCGCGTTGTCGGTCACCAGCCAGCCGGGTGAGGGCACGCGGTTTCAGGTGCGGCTGTTTTTGTCCGAGGTCCGCGTGCCCAAGGCGATCATTGACGTCAACCATGATGTGATCGGATACGACGGCGACAGGCGCCTGGTGCTGGTGGTGGACGACCATATCGAGCACCGCAAGGTCATCAGTGGCATGCTGATGCCGCTGGGCTTTGACGTGGCGCAGGCGGCCAACGGGCAGGAGGCGGTGCGTCAGGTGTCGTTGCTGCACCCGGACCTGATTCTGATGGACCTGTCCATGCCCGATATGGACGGCTGGGCCGCCAGCCGCATGATCCGCCACAACACCTCGTCGCAGGTGCCAATCATCGTGCTGTCGGCCAATGCCAACGCGTTCGCCGACGACAAGGAGCGCAGCCTGAACGTATGCAATGACTACCTGGCCAAGCCCATTCACCTGCAGGAGTTGCTCAACCGTATTCAGCACCATCTGCAACTGACCTGGCAGCGTCGTTTGCGCACGCCACCGCCCGTGGCCAAAACGGCCCCGGCAGTGTTGCCGTCACGCCTGGACCTGGAAGAGCTGTATGAGTTGTGTGGCCTGGGCTATGTGCGCGGCATCCAGCAGAAGCTCGACGCCATCGAGCGCGAGAGCGCTGACAGTGCAGGGTTCGTGGCAGACCTGCGCACGCTGGCGTCGGCTTTTCGCCTGGACGAACTCAACCTTCAATTGAAAGAGGCGCTCAATGGACGCTATGACCCGAGCCGCTGAGAACGGGGTAATCCTGATTGTCGACGATGTGCCCGACAACCTGGCGATGCTCTCCGATGCGCTGGACGAAGCCGGCTACATGGTACTGGTGGCGCTGGACGGTGAAAGTGCCTTGAACCGCATTCGACGGCGGCGTCCCGACCTGATCCTGCTCGACGCCATGATGCCGGGTCTGAACGGCTTCGACACCTGTCGGCAGATCAAGGCGCAACCCGATACCGCAAGCATTCCGGTGCTGTTCATGACCGCGCTGACCGACAGCGAGCACGTAGTGCAGGGCTTCGATGCGGGCGCCATCGACTATGTCACCAAGCCTATTCAGTGCGCTGAAGTGCTGGCGCGGGTCGCTTCACACCTGCGCACCGCCCGCATTCTTCAGTCGGCACGCAGTGCCTCGCAGCCGGTGAGCTTCGACGACAAACCGGCCTACGGCAAACTGTCCAGCCGCTTTCATCTGACTGAGCGGGAAATCGAAGTGCTGCGCTGGGTGTCGTGCGGCAAGACCAACAAGGACATCGCCGACATCCTGCAGATGAGCCCGCGCACGGTGAATAAACACCTGGAGCACATCTACATCAAGCTGGGTGTCGAGACCCGCACCGCCGCCACCTCAGTGGCGCTGGCAGCGATGACGGAGCGGGCCTGATTTGGCGGAGGTCTGTCAGCCGAAGATCTTCTTCAGAAACACCTGCATGTCCGACCACGAGCTCTGATCAGCGGCCTTGTCGTAACCGATGTCCGGGCCGCCGTGTTCGCCATGGCTCAGACGGTCGGCGTCAGGGTTGGTGAAGCCGTGTTTGGCGCCCTCGATGCTGACGAATTTGTAGTCAGCTTTGGCGTCGTCCATTTCCTTCTTGAACGCAGCCACGTTTTCCGGGGTGACCATGCTGTCTTTGGCGCCATGCTCGACCAGCATCGGTACCTTGATGCCCGGTTTGGCAGGGCTGGCGGTGGCCAGTGCGCCGTGGAAGCTCACCACGCCCAGCAGCGGTTCGTCACGGCGCGCTGCGTCCAGGACGATCTTGCCGCCAAAGCAATAGCCGATGGCGGCGATTTTCTCGGGGTTGGTCTGTGGCTGCTTTTTCAGCTGCTCAAGGCCTGCATCGAAACGCTGGTTGGCGGCATCGCTGTCTTTCAAAGCTGCCTGCATGAACGCCATGGCGTCCTTGGGATGCTCGGTGTTCTTGCCTTCGCCGTACATGTCGATCGCCATGGCGCTGTAACCCAGGGCGGCCAGGTCACGGGCGCGGCGCTTGGCGTAATCGTTCAGGCCCCACCATTCATGCACCACCAGAATACCGGGACGCGGACCTTTGATGGCGTCGTCGTACGCGTAGTAGCCCACCAGTTTGGTGCCGTCGGCACTTTTGTAGTCGACCTGCTCGGTCTTGATCGCCGCCTGGGCCAGGCCAGTGAGGCCCATCATGATCATTGCCATCCACACACGCATGTTCAGCTCCTTATAAATGGGTGCCGCAGTGAGCGCCAACCATAGCCGATTCTGCGCCGAGTGGCGTCGGTGATTGTTCAGGACCGGTTCATGGCGTGTTCAGTCAGGGTTCAGGCCGGCACGCATACTGTTGACACGTACCTTGACGGCGTCCCCGAACGCAAAAGGAGTCCTTATGTTGAGCCTCAACAAGTTTTTTCTGGCGTTGGCTTTTCTGGGTGGTAGTGCAGCGGCGCAAGCGAGTGACGGCAGGCTTGAGCCGGCCCGTATCGAGTTTGGTAAAACCAGCGAACGGCTCGATGAGGCCAACGGCTGGAGCCACGGCCTGGGTCAGCATGACCGCTTGAGTGTGACAACGGGGACGCTTTACTCGCCAGCGGTTTACGGCAGTGTGACGGCCAAGCACAATGGCATGCCCGTCAGTTCCGAGATCCTGCTTGGCAGCTATGATGTCAGGCAGCACGCACCTGTCGATGCCCGGCTGTTGAGTAACGACGCGACCATCGCGACGATGTCATTTCATTCTATGTCTTGAGGCTGGGACTGTATTGGGGAGAGCTGCATGAAGTTGCTGGTGGTTGAAGATGAAGCACTGTTGCGACATCACTTGCGGACACGTCTGACCGAGGCGGGGCATGTGGTGGAATCGGTGGCGAACGCCGAAGAAGCGCTGTATCAGGCGGGACAGTTCAACCACGATCTGGCGGTGATCGATCTTGGCCTGCCGGGTATGGGCGGGCTGGATCTGATCCGCCAGTTGCGCACCCTGGGCAAGGCGTTCCCGATCCTGATCCTGACCGCGCGCGGCAATTGGCAGGACAAGGTCGAAGGGCTGGCTGCCGGGGCTGACGACTATGTGGTCAAGCCGTTCCAGTTCGAGGAGCTGGAGGCGCGACTCAATGCGTTGCTGCGGCGCTCCAGCGGCTTCATCCAGTCGACCATCACGGCAGGCCCATTGCTGCTGGACCTCAACCGCAAGCAGGCGGCACTGTCCGAGCAGCCGCTCGCGCTCACGGCCTATGAATACCGGATTCTGGAATACCTCATGCTCCATCACCAGCAGGTGGTGCCCAAGGAGCGTTTGATGGAGCAGTTGTACCCGGATGACGACGAGCGCGATCCGAACGTGATCGAAGTGCTGGTCGGCCGTCTGCGCCGCAAGCTGGACAGCAATGTGACGTTCAAACCGATCGAAACCGTACGCGGCATGGGCTATCTGTTCACTGAGCGCTGTACGTGATTCGTTCGCTGCGCCTGCGCCTGATGCTGGGCGCTGCAACCCTTGCTGTGATCTTCATGCTGCTGATGCTGCCTGCATTGCAAGGCGCCTTCAGCCTGGCGTTGCGTGGCGCCATCGAACAGCGTCTGGCCTCTGATGTTACAACGATGATTTCAGCGGCGCGGGTCGAGGACGAGCATCTGCTGATGCCGTCGCTGCTGCCGGGCGAGCAGTTCAATCTGCCGGGCAACCGCCTGCTGGGCTACATCTATAACCGTCAGGGACGGATGGTCTGGCGCTCCCTGGCCACTGAAGACAAGGACATCGACTACCACCCGAGCTACGACGGGCAGGGCAGTCAGTTCACCAAGATCAAGGACGTCAACGGCGAAGAATACTTTGTCTACGATGTCGAGATCCGCTTGCTGGGCGGGCGCAACGCAGCGTTCAGCATAGTCGCCGTGCAGCCCGTGCGCGGTTATCAGGAGACCGTCAATGGCCTGCGGCAGAAGCTTTACGTGGGCTTTGGCGCGGCCTTGCTGGTGCTGCTGGGTCTGTTGTGGATGGGCTTGACCTGGGGATTACGTGCGTTGCGTGGCCTCAGTCAGGAGCTGGATCAGGTTGAAACCGGCGCGCGGGACAGTCTCAGCGAAGAATACCCCAGCGAACTGTTGCGTCTGACCGACTCGCTCAACCGGCTGCTGCGCAGTGAGCGTGAACAGCGCATCCGCTATCGCGACTCGCTGGATGACCTTGCGCATAGTCTGAAAACCCCTCTGGCCGTATTGCAGGGCGTCAGTGAGAACATCGCCAAACGCCCGGAAGACCTCGAACAGGCGCGGGTGCTGCAGTCGCAGATCGAACGCATGAGTCAGCAGATCGGCTACCAGTTGCAGCGCGCCAGCCTGCGCAAAAGCGGACTGGTGCGTCATCATGTGATGCTGCGCCCAGTGGTCGAGAGCCTGTGCAATACGCTGGAAAAGGTTTATCGCGACAAGCGGGTCAAGGTTACGCTGGACTTGCCGCAGCAGTGTCAGGTGCCGATGGAGGAGGGCGCGTTGCTGGAGATGCTCGGCAATCTGCTGGAAAACGCCTACCGGCTTTGCCTGAGCGAAGTGCGCGTCACGTTCAGCCAGACCCCGACTGGCGACGAGCTGTGCGTTGAAGATGACGGCCCCGGCGTGCCGGAAAGCCAGCGCGCCCGGATTCTCGAACGCGGTGAACGTCTTGACCGGCAAAATCCGGGGCAGGGCATTGGGCTGGCGGTGGTCAAGGACATCATCGAAAGCTACAGCGCCAGCCTGACGCTGGGGGATTCGCCACTGGGTGGCGCGGCGTTCAGGATTCATTTTCTGGCGCAAGGCTGATCATCCGCGTGCGTTCAGCCTCAAATAGAAAGGCGTCCTTCGGGACGCCTTTCTATCAATAACAGCTCACGCCGGTCTCCCGGACCAGTCCTCTATCAAGGTGGCGTACAGATCGACGCACTCGTGAAGTTTCTGCACTTCGCAATATTCATCGACTTTGTGCGCCATGCTCGGCTCTCCGGGGCCTAGCATCAGCGTCGGTGGGTAACCCGTGGCGGGCAGCAGCACCGCTGCATCGGTAAAGTAAGGCACTGTCTGCGCCTGCAACGGCGCTTTGTGCAACGCCTGGCAGCGCGCAAAGACCTGCTGTACCCAAGGGTCGTCGAGGTCGGCGCAGACGCCAGGCAAGTCAATCAACGTGCTCAGTTGGGCCTCGCTACCCAAGTGCTCGGCCAGCCGTCCGCGAATGTCCTCGTGGTTCAGATTGGGCGCGGTGCGCAGGTCAAGGGTGAACTCCGCGTAGTCCGGAACTGAGTTGATATTCAGGCCACCACTGATGGTGCCGACGTTCAGCGTCGGTTTGCGCATCAGTGGATGCGCAGGCCCGACCTCGAATGTCTGTGCACGGTCAATATTGCGGGCGGCCATGTAAATGGCGTTCACGCCTTTCTCCGGCATGGCCCCATGGGCAGTTCGGCCATGGCTGGCACAGCGCAGCCAGAGCGCACCCTTGTGTCCGAGCACCGGGTAGTTGGCGGTCGGTTCACCGACCAGCAGTGCGCCCAGTTCACCCAACAAGTGAGGCGCGTCCTTGCACATTGCCTTGGCACCGTCACAGCCGGTTTCTTCGCCGCCGGTCAGCAGCAGGCGCACGCCAGGACCGCGCTGGATGGCAGCGCGGCTGCGCTGGCAGGCGACGATGAATGCGGCGATGCCGGCTTTCATGTCACTGGCGCCGCGACCGTACAGCCGACCGTCGACGATGTCACCGGCAAACGGCGAGTAACGCCAGCTGGCATTGCCCAGCGGCACGGTGTCAAGGTGCCCGGTAAAGCCCAGCGGCTTGCCGGGGCCGTCACCGTCCAGCCAGGCCACAAGGTTGAAACGGCGCTCGCCAAAACGCTGCAATTCGCAGTTGAAGCCATGGTTGGTCAGTTGTTCTGCCAGGAACGCGGCACACGCTTCCTCGTCACCTGGCGGGTTAAGTGTCTGGAACGCCAGCAAGGCGCGTGTCAGGGCAATCGGGTCATCAAGCATGTGGGTTGCTCCCTCAGGCACGGCGTGTCAGCCAGTCCAGGCTATTGATCCAGAATTGGCGATAGCCTTCCCAGTCCAGAAACGCTTCGGGCAACCAGTGTTCGGAAAGGTCGCTGGTCCAGGCCAGGCTGCGCCCGGCACCGACTTCGCGGGCCGCGAGCAGTGGGTGATGAGTGCCCTCAACGGTCGCGAGCAACTGTGCCTCCGGGTGCAGCTCCACTTCGTTATAGCCAAGCAGATAAGGCCATTCGCCGCTCAAGCCGTTCAGAATAGGGTGCTCGCCCGTGAGCTGCGGCAGGAAACCTTCCGGCACTTCAACGCGATCGTCGTAGGGCAGACAGCGCACCGGCAACACTTCTTCCACGGCAGTCCCACGGTAGCGCGCGCCGCCGTTGATGCCCTGAAAACTGAAATAGCCGCCTACCATCATCAGCGCGCCGCCTTTCAACACGTACTCACGCAGGGCTTTGAGGCGGTTGGGCGTGCGTCGACCGCACAGCCAGGTGTCGGGATGCAACAGCAGGGTGTTGGCACCGATGTCGGAAAGGATGACCGCGTCGTACTGTTGCAAGGCTTCAACGGTGGCCGGGAAATCAGTCTGCGCCTGGTCGGCGCACATTTGTGTGATCTGGTAGTCGCTGTCGGCCATGACCGAGAGCAGGCGCCGAGCGCCGTTGTGCGCCGTGACACTGTCGAACTGGTCGAAGCCTTTGATGTGGGTCGATGTGCTGACCCAGGATTCTCCAGCCAGCAATACGGACTTTTTCATGGTGGTGTATTCCTTTGCAGTGAAATTGGACTTAGAAACCGCGCTGAAACACCCGGCGCGGGTTGTTGATCAGGAGGGTTTCCAGTTGCTCGCCGGTGACGCCGTGACGGCGCAGGCGCGGGACGAAATGCTTCAGCAAGTAGCCGTAACCATGTCCGCCGTAGCGAGTCAGCATGGTTTTCAGAAAAACGTCCTGAGAGATCAGCACGCGTGAACCGAACCCGCGCTCCAGCAGCGCGGCGATGGCTCGGGCGTTTTCTTCATCGCTGGGTGACTGGGCGTGCTCGTCGGCGAAGTAGTAGCTCATGCCGATCATGTCGTATTCGAGAAAGGCACCCCGGGCCGCCAGCGCATGCTGGTACGCCGGGTCACTGTGGCTTGGGTTCATGTGGCACAGCACGGTGTGCTGCAGGTCGGCGCCTTCTGCTTCGATGATGTCCAGCACCCGGTGGCCCAGGCGTTCCCATCCCGGCAAGTGAATCGACAGGGGCACGCTGGTGGCGGCGCTGGCGCGGGCGGCTGCGCGCAGGGATTTTTCTTCATCCGCTGTGAACGCCGCAGAAACGCCAATCTCGCCGATCAGGCCGGCAATCACTTCAGGTTTTTCTTCGCCGCCGCCCACGTCGTGGATGATCTGCGCCGCCAGCTCTTCGACCGATTGCTCACGCACGTATTTGGGGTGCGAAGGCTCAAGGTAGAAGCCTGCGCCCATGATGATGTTCAGGCCGGTAGTACGGGCGATGCGCTGCAACGCTTTCGGGTCCCGACCGATGCCCAGGTTGGTCGGGTCGACAACGGTTTCACCGCCCAGGGCACGGTATTTTGACAGCTCTTCGCAGGCCAGCTCGACATCGAACAGCTGGCAGTTGTCACGACTGACCAACGGGTTCATGTACAACTCGCCGAGCAGTTCGATGCTGACTGGCCGCTCGGCCAGGTGGCGCTCACCGCAGCAACTGGGCGGCACCCATTTGCCTGAAGCGTCGAGCAGAATATGTTCGTGCATCAGGGTGACGCCCAATTGATCGACTGGTATCGGCCCCAGCACACTCATGGCGTGGCCGCTGTCGACGCCGATGGGCAAGGGTGATGGATGGCGAAACAGGCTCATGCGCCAGCCCTCCCGAGTGGACGACCGGTGCGCAGGATGCGCGTGTTGAGCCAGATCGCCAGCAGCACGATCAGGCCCGTGGCAATTTGTGTGTAGAACGGCGAGATGTGCGCGAGGATCAGGCCGTTCTTGATGGCGGCCATGGTCAGCACGCCGAGCAAGGTACCGACAATCGTGCCGAAGCCGCCAAACAGACTGGTGCTGCCCAGGACTACTGCGGCGATGACTTCCAGTTCAAAGCCTTCACCCTGATTGGACGAACCGCTGCCCAGTCGCGCAGTGACGATCATGCCGGCAAGCGCGGCAGCCATGCCGCTGAGCATGTACACCCGCAGCAGCACACCGCGATGATTGACCCCGGCGCGGCGCACACTTTCAGCGTTCGCACCGATACCGGTGAGGTAGCGTCCGAAGCGCATTTTGCCCAGCATCAGTGCACCGCCCAGCGCCACCAGCAACGCCAGCCAGGCTGCCAGCGGCACGCCCAGAAACCAGCCGCGACCGAGGGCCAGGAACAGTGTTTCCTCGCGCGGCACCGGGATTGAATAGCCCTGAGTCAGCAGCATGGCCAGACCGCGAATGATCGTCAGGGTGGCGAGGGTGACGATAAACGCCGGGATCCCCGCGTACGCAATGAAGTAGCCATTCATGGCTCCTATGAGCGCGCCGACCAGCAGCCCGCCGAGCAGCACCATGGGCCATGGCAGATGCCAGACATTGAGTGCCATCGCGGCCAGTGCACCCACCAGCGCCAGCGTCGAGCCCACGGACAGGTCGATACCGCCGGTGGTCACGACCAGCGTCATGGCTACGGCGACGATCAGCAGCGGGGCGTTCTGGCGGATCACATTGAGCAGGTTGGCGCTGCTCAGGAAGTTATCGGTGACCACGGTAAACAGCACGAAACACAGGGCGAAAAACAGACCGATGCTGACCACGCCGGGGTAATCGTGCATCAGACGCTTGAGCGGCGATTGATGCAGGATGCGTTGACGCGTGAGGTCGAGAGTGTTCATGGGTTCATTTCCTCTCAGGCACAAGCGGAGCGGGCGGTGAATTTGTGCCCGACGATAAGTTCGACGACCTCATTGAGGTTGGTGTCTGCAATCCGTCGTTCTGCCAGGTTGGTGCCGTCATACATCACCATCAGACGGTCGCAGACGAGGAACAGGTCCTGCAGCCGGTGGGTGATCAGGATCACGCTCACGCCCTGGCGGCTGATGGTGCGAATCAACTCCAGCACCGCCTCGACTTCTGCCACTGCGAGGGCTGCGGTGGGTTCATCCATGATCAGCACTTTGGGACCGAACGCCGCTGCACGGGCAATCGCGACCGCCTGACGCTGACCGCCAGACAGGTGGCGCACCTGCGAGCGGGTATCCGGAATCGTGATGCCCAGCGCTTCGAGAATCTGCCGCGCCTCCAGATGCATGCGTTTTTCGTCGAGCAATGGCACGCCCAACACGCGGCGCATGGGCTCGCGACCCATGAACAGGTTGCCCGCCACATCAACGGTGTCACACAGCGACAGGTCCTGATAAACCATCTGGATATGGCAGCGTTGGGCATCGGCAGGGCCACTGAAGCTGACTTCCTCACCATCGATAGCGATGCTGCCGCTGGTAGGCAGCTCTGCCCCGGAAAGAATCTTGGTCAGGGTCGACTTGCCGGCGCCGTTGTCACCCACAAGCCCCAATACCTCACCGGGTTGCAGCAGCAGATCAACCCCGCGCAACGAGGCGATTGAACCGTAGTGCTTGGTGATGGCAGTCATCTTTACCCGAGGCACTGTGCCAGGCGTATGCATAGTGAGCCCCTTATTTGAATTCGGCGCGATAAGCGTCGAGATTGGCTTTGGTCACCAGGGTGATCGGGATGCTCTGCTCGCGTGCCACGGTTTTTCCGGCCAGCAGCGCCAATGCCGACTCCACGGCTGTCTTGCCCATGCCCTGAGTGTTCTGCTGCACTACCACGGCGACCGAGCCGTCATCCAGCCCTTGCACCGCTTGGGAAGACAGGTCCCAGCCGAAGATCCGAACCCGTTCACCGGCACCTTGCGACACGCTCGCGGCCACCGAGCCGATCAAGGCGGGCTCGCCGGTGGCGTAGATGATTTGCAGCTCTGGGTTGGCGGTCAGCAGGTTTTCAGCAGCGGCCTGAGCGGTGTCCTGCACGTTGTTGCCGTCGACGGTATTGACGATCTTCGCCTGGCTTGCGGTTTTCGCCAGCCCCTCACGGAACCCGTCCAGACGCAGATTCTGCACATAAGAGCCGAGGGCGCCGACCACGCCAACACTGGCTTTGCCTGCAAGTTCGCGGTTGATGTATTCGCCGGTGTACTGACCGATCTGGCGCGCTGCTTCGCGGTTGTCGACCCCGACCTGCACGGCGTTATCGCCGTTGATCACGGCATCGATGGCCACCACAGGTATGCCTGCCTGCTTGGCGGCCGTGACGGCGGGCTTGATGCCGTTGACGTCAATGGCGCACACCAGAATCGCGTCGAATTTGTCCTGGATGTAAGCCTCGATGGCGTCGTTCTGGGCGGACGGGTTGTCGTTGGCGTTGAACACCACCAGCTCCGCTCCGGCGGCCTTTGCTGCGGCTTGAGCACCCTGGGTGATCTGGGTGAAATACAGCGCTTGCTGATTGACCTGGACCAACGCCAGGCGTTTGCCATTCTGCGCCTGGGTGATGGGTGAGAACGCCAGAGCCAGGACAATGCCCAGGGTCAGGGTGAGACGCGTGCTTGAGCGCAGCATTGCCATCCTCCTCGTCCGTTTTTCTGATTCAGAAAACGGATCGGTAAACCGGTTTACTAAAGGGTTTCAAAAAAGGGCAAACAGTATTTGCCCTCAGTTTTCGCAAAATGTTTATAGCAGAATGTGTGCCAGACGCAGCGATATCCGTGAAAGCCCAAGCGGGCCTTGGCCTGCGGTCATTTCCGGCAGAACAAGGCCGATCGGCGTTCCAGTGACGGTGCACCGCATCAAGGCGCGGGTGTTACCTGATGCCCCAGGATCAATCGCGTCGCGTAGCTACTGTTCCCCGGCAAATCAGCTCCACCGGTACACGCTCCACGTCGGTACCATTGTCGCCGCCGGTCATCCGTTGCAACAGTAAAGCCACGCCACGGCGGCCCAGTTCCCGTGATGACTGCCTGATGGTGCACAACGGCGGGGTCAGCAGGCTGGCGTACACGGCGTCATCGAACCCCACCAGTGACATGCCGCCCGGCACGCTGATGTTGTGTTCACGCAACGTATCCAATACGCCAAGCGCGATAAAATCACTGGCGGCGAAAATGGCGTGCGGTGGATCAGGCAGGGCGAGCAGTTGCGCCGTTGCGATGCGGCCGTAGTCCCGACTGTAATCCCCGAAGCACAGGTACTCGGGCGTTTCTGCGATGTCGGCCAGGGCCAATGCCTCGCGGTAACCGGCATAGCGCTCGCGCACACTCATCAACGCAGGTGGCCCGGACACATGGGCAATGCGCCGATGGCCGTGGCGGATCAGATAATCCGTCGCCATGCGCCCACCCTGATGGTTGTCTGCAAACACTTTAGGTTGAGAGGTGCCGGGCACATCTTCATCCAGCAGGATGATATTGCGATAGCTGGCCAACTGATCGGCCAGCGTGCCGTCGTCCGGACGGTTGCTGACCAGCAGCAGGCCGTCGACGCTGCGCGAGTCCAGCCAGCGAACGAAGGTGCTTTCGCGCGCCAGCAGATTGCGCGTCACGCACAGCACCAGGTTGTAACCGTTGGCGGAGGCTTCTTCTTCAGCGGCATCTGCCAACTCTGCAAAAAACGGGTTGGCGATGTCGGGCAACACCAAACCAATGGTTTCACTGCCGCCCTTGCTCAAGCGTCGCGCCAGACTGTTGCCACGGTAGTCCAGATCCTTGAGTGCCTTGTCGATCCGTTGGGCAGTTTCGGCGGGCAGGCTGATGCTGTTATTCAGATAGCGCGACACCGCAGCCTTGGAAAGGCCGGCACGGTTGGCAACATCCTGGAGCGTTATGGGTTTGGTCATTGGTGGCCGAAAATGAAGCTCTGGAGAACAAGGGATGGGATCGTGCGCGAGCAGCTGAGTTGGCGAACGCTTTGTGCCTGCTTCACGAAGTTGGTGTCCGCGCGTTGCGCTGAGCAGACCTCTTTTACTGTGCGCAGATTGGCGGGTCGCTCTGCATAAATGAACGCGGGCAGGTTTTGAATCAGTGGGTGCTGTCGGGCATGGCGGTAAACAATCCTTATCGACCGAGGCATGTGCTGGCAGTGTTGCAAATATTTGCGGAGGTTGCGAGCAGCGGGGTAGTGCTCTGTGTCCGAAATGGTTTTATAAGAAGTCTCGCAGCCGCGCTGAGCTTGCATGTCTGCTCACAAGGCGGATACCCGCCACTGTCACCTCGTTTTTCGTTGAATACGGCGGAAAACCGCCACCCGATCAGGCCGGTTGGGTCTACTGTTACCCGTACGGGCCTTGTAGACCGTGGCATTGATATCGCTTTGCCTCCATGGCACGCCTATTGCTAAAACACCGGTAGATGTCTGCCTTGAGCAGCTCGACAAAACAAATCCCTCCAATGCAGGAGGGTTAGCGCTTTATAGGCTCGCGTGCATCCGGTGAAGATGCCGACGAAGCCCTTGAGGATAACTGCAATGACGACTCGTCAGCCCATCTACAAATCCCTCTATTTCCAGGTCATCGTAGCGATTGTTATCGGTATCCTGATCGGCCACTTTTATCCTGAAACCGGCAAGGCTCTGAAGCCGCTGGGTGATGGGTTCATCAAGCTGATCAAGATGGTCATCGCCCCGATCATTTTCTGCACCGTTGTCAGCGGTATCGCCGGCATGCAGAACATGAAATCGGTCGGCAAGACTGGTGGCTATGCGCTGCTGTACTTTGAAATTGTTTCGACCATCGCCCTGCTGATTGGTTTGATCGTGGTCAACGTTGTTCAGCCGGGTGCCGGCATGAACATCGACGTCAGCACGCTCGATGCTTCCAAGATCGCGGCTTACGTCACGGCCGGTAAAGACCAGAGCATCGTCGGCTTTATCCTTAACGTGATCCCGAACACCATCGTCGGCGCGTTTGCCAACGGCGATATCCTGCAGGTCCTGATGTTCTCGGTGATCTTCGGCTTCGCCCTGCATCGCCTGGGTGCCTACGGCAAGCCGGTTCTGGACTTCATCGATCGCTTCGCTCACGTGATGTTCAACATCATCAACATGATCATGAAGCTGGCGCCAGTCGGTGCGTTCGGTGCCATGGCCTTCACCATCGGTGCCTACGGCGTAAGCTCGCTGGTGCAGTTGGGTCAGTTGATGATCTGCTTCTACATCACCTGCGTGCTGTTCGTGGTGCTGGTGCTGGGCGCAATCTGCCGCGCTCACGGTTTCAGCGTCTTCAAGCTGGTTCGCTACATCCGTGAAGAGCTGTTGATCGTGCTGGGTACTTCCTCATCCGAGTCCGCTCTGCCACGCATGCTGATCAAGATGGAGCGTCTGGGTGCCCAGAAGTCTGTTGTAGGTCTGGTAATCCCGACTGGCTACTCGTTCAACCTGGACGGTACCTCGATCTACCTGACCATGGCGGCCGTGTTCATCGCTCAGGCGACCAACACCCACATGGACATCACTCACCAGATCACGTTGCTGCTGGTGCTGCTGCTGTCGTCCAAGGGTGCTGCTGGCGTAACCGGTAGCGGCTTCATCGTTCTGGCTGCGACCCTGTCGGCTGTAGGCCATCTGCCGGTTGCCGGTCTGGCGCTGATTCTGGGTATCGACCGCTTCATGTCCGAAGCCCGCGCCCTGACCAACCTGGTCGGTAACGCTGTTGCAACGGTTGTGGTTGCCAAGTGGGTTGGCGAGCTGGACACCGACAAACTGCAATCGGAACTGGCTTCCGGCGGTAGCGCGATCATTGAAACCCGTCCTGAAGACGACCTCGGTGTCGCTGAAGGCCCGGCTCCAGTGAACGCTGGCAAAACTGTCTGATAAACATCAGGCCATGAAAAAACCCATCTTCGGATGGGTTTTTTTATGCCTGCGTTTCGTCACAGCGCTCCGGATCAGCTCAGGTGGGCTATTCGGTGCGCGTCTCGCCGCTGAACACCAGGGTCTGGCGGCAGCGTCGGCACAGGTAACGGCGCCCCTTGTTGACCAGACTGTGACGTTGCGCGGTAAAGGGGAAGTCGCTGTCGGCGCACGGGCAGCGGTAGATATAGCGGGTCACGCTGCGGCGTTTGACGTCATAGGTGTGGCAGCGGTTGGGCGGCAGCTCGTACACGCCGCGCATGATCAACTGCCATTCTTCACCGTGTGGCTGGATGCTGCCGCCGAACAGTTGGTGGGCAACCAGGTGCGCGACTTCGTGCGGCACAGTCTGGCGAAGGAAGTCTTCGGCGTTTTCGCGATACAGCTGAGGGTTGAAGCGCAGCAGGTTTTCATGCAGATGCGCGACGCCAGCCTTCTGACCGCGCAGCTTGAAGCTGACAACCGGGCGTTTGAAGGTGCGTTTGAAAAAGGCTTCGGCTTGTTGGTAACAGGTTTCGACGCGGGAATTGAGTTGCTCGGGCATGCTGTGTGGCTCTCCAGTGAGCGCAGTATGCCGTAATGTGAGGGCTGGCTGAAAATGCCATCTGCCAGATGGTCGTCCTGGTAGCGCGGCCATAGCGATCACGCGCTGACGTGTCTGTGACGGCGGACCTGGAGCAAGCCCGCCTGGATTCAATCACTGAACGAATTGCGGCCCGATGCCAATTCCCCACAGCACCACCGTGAAGGCCATGATCGTCACCAGTACGACCAGCCCTACCGCAAGTACGGAGCTTGAGAACATGAAGCTTTCGTCGTTGGCGGTGTTCATGAATGTCGGCAGTCCCACGTACAGCAGGTAGACGGTGTAGCTGATGGCGGCAGCGCCGACCAGCATTCCCACCCACAGATGCGGATAAAGGGCTGCAAGCCCGCCAAAGAATAGTGGCGTGGCGGTGTAGGTGGCAAACGCGATGCACTGCGCAAGGGAAGGGGTAGCGTCGTAAGTGCGTGCCATCCAGTGAATGAAACTGCCCATCACCGCCACGCCGCCGAGCATCGACAGATATGACATCAGCGCCATCCAGACGGCACTGCCATGCGTGAGCATGACCGGTGGACGCTCGCCGATGGTCCAGCCGATCTGCGTCATGCCGATATAGGCAGACACCACAGGTATCGCGGCCAGGATCAAGGTGTGGGTGAGGTACATGTGGCCAATGGTTTCTTCCTCGCCACGGATCTGTTTCCACTCCCGATCGGGGTGCGTGAACAGTCCCCAGACGTGATGGATCATGTGCTTACTCCTCATCGTGTGGATGCCGCTCGCCGTTCAAGCTTTGTGATCCCTGTGCAGCGGCCTCTACAAGCATTATAGAGGCGTAGCCGGCCGCAAACGCTCAGGCTTAGAGCGTTTGGTAATTTGAGTATCTCTGTTAATAGCGCTCAGGACTGTCGGTCCGCAGTCACTTGCGATGTTTTATCCGGCCACGGTTTTGCGTAAAATGGCCGCCTTTTATCACTGTCACGCCATCGGATACCTTCAGTACATGGGCACCCTTTCAGTCAATCAGAACAAACTGCAGAAACGCCTGCGTCGGCTGGCCGGCGAAGCGGTGGCCGACTTCAACATGATTGAGGACGGTGACAAGGTCATGGTCTGCCTGTCCGGTGGCAAGGACAGCTACACCATGCTCGACGTGCTGATGCACTTCCAGAAAGTCGCGCCCATCAAGTTCGACATAGTGGCGGTGAATATGGACCAGAAGCAGCCCGGCTTTCCCGAGCATGTGCTGCCTGCGTACCTTGAAGAGCTGGGCGTCGAGTACCACATCGTCGAAAAAGACACCTACTCGGTGGTCAAGGAGCTGATTCCGGAGGGCAAAACCACCTGTTCGCTGTGTTCACGCTTGCGGCGTGGCACTTTGTATACCTTTGCCGACGAGATCGGGGCGACCAAAATGGCCCTAGGGCATCATCGCGACGATATCGTCGAGACGTTCTTTCTCAACATGTTCTTCAACGGTTCGCTGAAGGCCATGCCGCCCAAGCTGCGCGCCGACGACGGCCGTAACGTGGTGATCCGTCCGTTGGCTTACTGTCACGAGAAGGACATCCAGGCCTATTCGGATTTCAAGAATTTTCCGATCATCCCGTGCAACCTGTGCGGCTCGCAGGAAAACCTCCAGCGTCAGGTGGTCAAGGACATGCTGGTGGACTGGGAGCGCAAGACGCCGGGGCGCACCGAAAGCATCTTCCGAGCCTTGCAGAACGTGCAGCCCTCGCAATTGGCCGACCGCAACCTGTTTGACTTCACCAACCTGCGCATCGACGAAACCGCTGCCTCGCGGTTCGTCAATGTGGTCAATCTCTGACCCGGATCAGTGGTTGACCGTGAAGGCCAGCATGGCTGAAAGCTGGCACATCGGCCGGCCGCTTTCAGCCTGCCACTGATTGAACACGTCCTGAACGATGGCTTGATCGCGCTTGCTGGTCGGCACCTTGTCGACGATGTCCTGAGCGTTGAGTGCGGCTACCACGTCCCAGGTCGGGATGAACGTGTCTTTACCGACCATGCGCAGAAAGCGCGGCGAGGACAGCCCGCCCATCTGGTTGCCGTGCTTGGCCAGGTACTGCCACAGCCCGGTGATGTTATCGACCGGCCACTGCGCAATGAACTGGCCGAAACTGCCGTGTTCCTGTTCGATGTCGAGAATCAACTGGGCGTTGCGCGGTACGCTTTTGAGCTTGCCCAAATGCCGAATGATCCGGGCATCCTGCATCAGGCGTTCCAGGTGGTCGGCGCCCATGAGCACGACCTTTTCAGGATCGAAGCGAAAAAACACTTCCTCGAACGCTGGCCATTTCGAGTCCACCAGGCTGTGCTTGAGGCCAGCGCGGAAGACCCTTAATGCCATGGTCGACAGGTAACGGTCGGCACTGATGGCTTGCAATTGCCTGGGAGTTTTGGGGGTTGGCAGATGGGCTTCCAGAGCTTTGGCAGAGCCGAAACGATTCAGGCAATACTCATTCAGCCATTTGTAGTCTTGCATCGGTTCTCCAAAGAAAGATAAAGCAGGTCCAGGGCTCAGACCTTCGCAGGCTCGGCAAGTTTGCAGCGTGTTTCTGAGACATGCAGCACTGGGAGTGCGCCGCTTGCTCACGAAGGCTGTTTGCCACAATACCTTGAAGCCAGCCTTTCCCTGGCTGGCGGGGTGTGTGGGGCGACTCAGTTGTGTGGGGTGTCGAGTTGCAGCGCGGTCTTCGCCAAACGCTGGCCCAGTGCGCGGCACAGGTCGGTTTCATGGCGATCCAGCGGCCGCTTGCCGTCAGCCCCGGCGTGGTGGCTGGCGCCGTAGGGCGTACCGCCGCCCGTGGTTTCCAGCAAGGCAGACTCGCTGTAAGGCAGGCCCATGACCAGCATGCCGTGGTGCAGCAATGGCAGCAGCATGGACATCAACGTGGTTTCCTGGCCGCCGTGCAGACTCGCGGTGGAGGTGAACACGCTGGCTGGTTTACCGACCAGCGCGCCGGTCAGCCACAGGTTGCTGGTGCCGTCCAGAAAGTACTTCAGCGGCGCGGCCATGTTGCCGAAGCGCGTCGGGCTGCCCAGCGCAAGGCCCGAGCAGTGCTTGAGGTCATCAAGGCTTGCGTACAGCGCGCCGTTTTCCGGAATGCTCGGCGCAGTCGCCTCGCAGTCGGCAGAAATGGCCGGGACAGTGCGCAGTCGCGCCTCCATGCCGCCCAACTCGATGCCGCGCGCAATCTGGCGGGCCATTTCGCTGGTGGAGCCGTTGCGGCTGTAATACAGAACCAGAATGTAGGGTGTGCTCACGGCAATATCTCCAGAACGTTCTCGGGTGGACGACCGATAGCGGCCTTGTCGCCAGCGACCAGAATCGGTCGTTCGATGAGTTTCGGATGCGCGGCCATCGCAGCGATCAACTGGTCATCGCTCAGGCCTGTGTCTGCGAGATTCAGTTGTTTGTAATCGTCTTCGCCAATGCGCAGCAACTGACGGGCACTGATACCCAACTTGCCAAGCAGGTCACGCAATTGTGCAGCGTCGGGGGGCGTTTCCAGATAGAGCACGATGTCGGGCGTCAGGCCGCGGGCCTGAAGCAGTTCCAGCGCGCCGCGTGATTTGGTGCAGCGCGGGTTGTGATACAGCGTCAGATCGGTCATTTGCAGGTCGCATCTTGTAGGGAGTGGCGCGTATTCTACCCACGCGACGGCACTGTTCGACATATAGAGCGGTCAATAGTCGCAGTACACGTCATAAGTAACCGGTCGACCGGGTCGAGGAAGGAAGCACAGATGGTGAGGCGATTGGCAGCAGCAGTGGCACTTTTGGGCAGCTTGCTGCTCGGCGGATGCGGTGCAGATCTGGGCGCCGACCAGAATGGCCAGAAGGTGGCGAGCGATCGCATCGATGGGCACTGGCTGGTAGTCAATTACTGGGCCGAATGGTGCGGCCCGTGCCGTACCGAAATACCCGAATTCAATGCCTTGTCCGAGCAATTGAAGGATCGCAAGGTCACCGTGCTGGGGGTCAATTTCGACAATCTGCAGGGCGACGAACTGAAGAACGCTGCCAATGCGCTGGGGATCAAGTTCACCGTGCTGGCGCAGGACCCTGCTGAGCGTTACAACCTGCCGCCTTCCGAAGCGTTGCCGGTGACGTACATCATCGACGACAAGGGCAAGGTACGTGAACAACTGCTAGGCGAGCAGTCGGCGGCCATTGTGACCCAGAAGATCAAGGCATTGCGCGGAGAGGGTTGATTCCGATCAGGCCCTGGCCCGGTTTGCCCTGATATCCGATGACGGAGTCGAGATGGAACAGACCGGGCTGGCGCTGATCAGCTGTCTTCAAGCCAGAACCGCAACGGCTTGCCTTCAAGTGGCCACAGGCGCAATTGGTCGATGGGCGAAATGTCCCAGCGTTGCACGGTGGACAGCGCTTTGATAAAGCGTTGTTCCTGTTCCATCAACGCTGGTGCGCACATCTTGCGGGTCTTGCCCACGGCGCCGAAGCTGATGGTGTGATTGTTCAGCGTGTAGGGCGCGAACCAGTGATTGCACCCGGCGTTGCCGTAAGCGCGACCATCGGCCCCCAGGGTCATCGTCAGACGGCTGTTGTCCATGAGTGGACGTTCGCCGATCCATTCCAGTACGTAGCTTTTGTCCTGACGGATGGGCAGTGGGTCGGCTGTGCAGCCAGCCAGCAAAGCGCCACCGATCAGGCTCAAGAGCGCCAGTCGTTTCATACCGCTTTCCCCTGGCACTTCTTGCAGAGGTGCTTTTCGCCTTCGGTTTTCCAACCCAGCTCCGCAATGCGCGCGGTGGCTGCGGGTTTCTGCGCCTTCACGCCCAGCTTGCTCTCGACCATGAACTCGAAGTTCAGCTCGGCAGCGCAACTGTCGCAATGGACTTGCCACTGGTGGATCGCTAGCTCGTCGAAAACAGGGCCGTTGGCCACCGCCACCCATTGACCGGGCGGATTGATCAAATGGCGAACTTTCTCCACGACCAAACGCATATAAAGGCTCTTGCTGCCCTTGATGGTCACCAGCAACTGATCGTTATTGTGAATGGAGCCGCCGTTACCAGTGACCTGATAGCGGCCAGGCGCCATCGTTTTGCACTCGGTCAAGGTGTGCTGCGGGTTGAGCATGCTGTAGCGAAAATCGTGTTCGACCATGGGTCCTCCAAAATTGCGCGCATCCTATCACGCAGTGACGCGAGGTTAACCCTCTACCCGATTCTGCGGCGTGCCAGCCGACCAGACGACACTGCTGCCGAAAGTTGTCTGCGCGATGCCGCCGGGTGCTCCTTTGGTCAATGCCGCCATCACCACATCAGGAAAAGTCAGCAGCCGCGCCAATATTTCGTCCTGCAAGGGCAGGCTCTGGCGGTGGTCGTGCTTCACATTGCGAGTCGGCCGGGCGGCGTTCTGTTTGCTGACGAGGGCCTGCGGGCTTTATCACGCCGTCACACGCGCCTCGGCGGCGAGACGAGTGATGGCTTTGTCCAGATCATCCAGCGCGTCATCAGTGTGCGGCGCATCCTGTTTAAGCAGGGTTTCGGCACGCTGACAGGCAGCTCGCAGTTGTGGAACGCCACAGTAACGCGTCGCGCCATGCAGGCGGTGGATGCGTTCGATCAGGCTCTGCGTGTCCTCATTGGCCCGCCCGACTCGAATCGCCTCACGGTCGGCATCCAGCGAGGCCAGCAACATGGCCAGCATGTCTGCCGCCAGATCCGCCTTGCCTGCCGCCAGTCGCAGCCCTTCCTCGTGATCCAGCACCAGAGGCCCGACGTTCGCGTGGAAGGTTTCGGCCTGACGTTCTGGCGCCGGGTTGCGCAGTGCCAGCCCGGTCCACTTGAGTACCACTTGCGCCAGCTGCCGCTCGCTGATCGGTTTGGTCAGGTAATCGTCCATGCCGCTTTGCAGCAGTGAGCGTTTTTCATTGGCCATGGCGTGTGCGGTCAGTGCCACGATAGGCAGTGACGTCTGGTTGCGTTCCGCCTCCCAGGCGCGAATCGCTTCAGTGGCCTGGCGTCCGTCCATGCCCGGCATTTGCACGTCCATCAGCACCAGGTCGAAGGCTTCTTGCTGCACTGCGCTCAGCGCTGCGTAACCGCCATCGACCGCCATCACGTCAGCGCCCATATCTTCAAGCAGGGTCTGGACCAGCAGCAGGTTGGCAGGGTTGTCGTCCACGCACAGCACGCGCGGTGCCCGGCTCGAGAGTGGCAGGCTGACGTCGTTGCGAACGGCCTTGGGTGCGATCAGCTCGGTCAGTGCCTTTTGCAGCTTGCGGTTGCAGGCAGGTTTGGCCTGCAACTGGGTATAGACGTCATGCACTGACAGCTGGAACAGCGCGTGTTCGGTGGTAGGGCACAGCACCATCACTTTGCAGTCGAGGTTTTCCAGGTCCCAGATGTGCTGGCGCAACCGTTCCGGCGAGATTTCCAGTGCGGTGACGCCCAGCACAGCGAGGTCGATTGAAAGCGGTGTCTGGTGAGCAGCGGTGACGCCATTGAGCAGGCTTTCAAGATTATTGAACACCAGCGTCTGCAAACCGCAGTCTTCCAGTTGGTGCTCCAGCGCCTGACGCGCCAGGTCGTGGTGTTCGAGCACGGCGGCGCGCAGGCCGTTCAACGGCAAGTTGGCCGTTTCTTCCTTGTCTTCACGGGCCTTGGGCAGGCTCAGGCTGATCCAGAACTCCGAACCTTCGCCTGGCGTACTGTCGACACCGATTTCGCCACCCATCTGTTCGATGAGGCGCTTGGAAATCACCAGGCCCAGGCCGGTGCCACCCGGTTGGCGAGAGATCGAATTGTCGGCCTGGCTGAACGCCTGGAACAGCGCGCGCACGTCCTGGCTCGACAGACCAATGCCGGTGTCCTGCACGCTGATGCGCAGTTGCGCGTGTTCCTCGGTTTCGTCTTCGAGCATGGCACGGGCGACGATGGTGCCCTCACGGGTAAACTTGATGGCGTTGCTGACCAGATTGGTCAGGATCTGACGCAGGCGCAGTGGGTCACCCGACAGGGCCAACGGCGTATCCCGGTAGACCAGGCTGACCAGTTCCAGCTGTTTGGCGTGGGCTGCCGGGGCGAGGATGGTCAGGGTGTCCTGCAACAAGTCACGCAGGTTGAAGGGTACGTTGTCCAGCACCAGCTTGCCGGCCTCGATTTTCGAGAAATCGAGAATCTCGTTAATGATGCTTAACAAGTTGTCGGCGGATTTTTCGATGGTGCCCAGGTAATCGTACTGGCGCGGCGTCAGCTCGCTTTTTTGCAGCAAGTGGGTGAAGCCGAGGATGCCGTTCAGCGGGGTGCGGATTTCGTGGCTCATGTTGGCCAGAAATTCGGATTTGATCCGGCTGGCCTCAAGGGCCTCCTTGCGCGCCAGATCAAGTTCGATGTTCTGAATCTCGATGGTTTCCAGGTTCTGCCTGACGTCTTCAGTTGCCTGATCGACGCTCATTTGCAGCTCTTCCTGCGCATTCTGCAGGGTTGCGGCCATGCGGTTGATGCCGGACGCCAGTTCATCCAGCTCGCGACTGCCCAGCGGTGGCAGGCGAGTGGCCAGGTTACCGTCCTTGAGTTGCGCGACGGCCTGCTTGATCTGGCTCAGCGGGCCGTTGATGGTGCGGCTCATGCGCACCGCTAGAATCGCGGTCAGGGCCAGACCGCTGGCGATCAGCAACAGGCTGGCAAACAGGCTTCGATAGCCGCGCAACAGCGTGCCGCTGTGGGAAATCTCAAGCTCGACCCAGCCCAGCAGCGTATCGGCTTCGGCGGGGATGATAGGGCTGGTGAGATGCCGTTGGTGGCCGAAGACCGGCAGCAGATAACGGGTAGCGTCATTGCCCGAGACATTGAGCAACTGTGTGGCGTTGCCGATCGGCGTCGGGCTGATCATGGTCGGGCCCGCGTGCGCCAGCTCGCTTCGGTCGACATCGAGGAACGACACTGCGCGCACATCTGCCTGCTCAAGTGTTTGCGTGGCGATGCGGCTCAGTAGAATTCGGTCCTTGCGGCCCAGCGCATTGGCAGACAAGGGCGCAAGCTCCTGCGCGATCATCTCGCCGCGTTGCAGCAGCTGGGTTTGCAGCTCATAAAGCTGCATCCAGGTGAAATAGCCACCCAGCACCGCAGCCATCAATGTGGCGGGCAGGATGGTCAACAGCAACACGCGGCCTTTTATACCCAGCTTGTTCAGCACGCCTTTTCTCCAGCAACCGGTATCCGTCCGTCGATATCAGGCACGTTCTGCCATCCTGTATCGGCACAAGCTGTCGAGTTTAGCCATTTACCGGCAGCCTGGGCAGTTTACTGCGCTGCCCCGGCAATCAGGTGGGGAAGAGCTGCGCGGGCGACCCTGGTGCGCACCGAACGGACGGGCAGCAGCATGTTATGAAACTGTCGCTTATTCTTTTTAGCTATATGTCGCGCACTTTGCGTGATATGGGCTTTGGGCGTTTGCCGTTATGATAGGCGCCCCCGCAGTCTGGATTGCGAATACGCCATGACCCAGCAGTACCAAACCATTGCCGATCTCATCGGCAACACCCCGCTGGTGCGTCTGCAACGCCTAGCGGGTGACACCAGCAATACTCTCTTGTTGAAGCTTGAAGGTAATAACCCGGCTGGCTCGGTAAAAGATCGCCCGGCGATGTCGATGATCGTGCGCGCCGAATTGCGCGGCCAGATCCAGCCCGGCGATACCCTGATTGAGGCGACCTCCGGCAATACCGGCATCGCCCTGGCCATGGCCGCCGCGATCAAAGGCTACCGCATGATCCTGATCATGCCGGACAACTCCAGCACCGAGCGCAAGGTGGCGATGACCGCCTATGGCGCCGAACTGATTCTCGTCACCCGTGAAGAAGGCATGGAAGGCGCGCGGGATCTGGCTGAGCGCATGCAGGCCGAAGGCCGCGGCAAAGTGCTCGATCAGTTCGCCAACGGCGACAACCCCGAAGCGCACTACACCTCTACCGGACCGGAACTCTGGCGGCAGACAGGCGGGACCATTACCCACTTCGTCAGCTCGATGGGCACTACTGGCACCATCATGGGCACTTCGCGCTATTTGAAAGAGCAGAATCCGAACGTGCAGATCGTCGGTCTGCAGCCGATGGAAGGGGCGTCGATCCCCGGTATTCGTCGTTGGCCGCATGAGTACCTGCCGAAGATTTATCAGGCTGATCGCGTTGATCGCATCATCGACATGGGCCAGACCGAAGCTGAAGACACCATGCGCCGGCTGGCCCGTGAAGAGGGCGTCTTCTGCGGCGTGTCGTCGGGCGGTTCGGTGGCGGGGATGTTGCGTCTTTCCCGTGAAGTCGAAAACGCCGTGATTGTGGGCATCATCTGTGACCGAGGCGACCGTTACCTGTCGACCGGCGTTTACGATGCGCCCAACTGATGGCCAAGCATGAAAGGGGCCTGCGCTTCCAGCCAGCGGGCGGCGTCAAGACCGTGCAGGTGCCGGTGGGTAAAAAGCAGCTCCTGACCATCGAACGTCTGTGCGATGACGGACGTGGGTTGGCGTTTGTCGACGGTCGAACCTGGTTTGTCGCTGGCAGTCTTGCAGGTGAAGAGGTCGAAGCCCGGGTGCTCAGTGCCCGAGGCAAGGTCGTCGAAGCGCGCACCGAGCGTGTGCTCAAGGCCAGCGATCTGCGCCGCGAGCCTGCGTGCAAACATTTCGGCCGTTGTGGTGGCTGCAGTGTTCAGCATGTGCCCCATGAGGAACAGCTTGCCCTCAAACAGCGCATGCTCGCCGAGCAGTTGCTGCGTGTCGCGAATGTGGTGCCGGACGAGTGGGCTGCGCCGTTGAGCGGGCATGAACTGGCCTATCGCAGACGTGCACGAGTGGCTGTTCGCTGGGACGCCAAGGCCAAACGGCTGGACGTGGGCTTCCGTGCGGCGGCCAGCCAGGACATCGTCAGCATCGACGAATGCCCGGTACTGGTACAAGCCTTGCAACCAATCATGAATGAACTGCCCGGGATGCTGAAAAGTTTCAGCAAGCCGCAGGCGCTTGGGCATGTCGAGCTGTTCAGTGGTACGTCCACGGCATTGTTGCTGCGCCACACCGCACCATTGGCCGAAGCGGATCTGGCGCTGCTGCAGGCATTCTGCAGCAGACATGGCGCGCAACTCTGGTTGCACGGTGAAGGCGATCCGCACCCCTTTGACCCCGAGCATACGTTGGGTTACCGGCTCGAGCCCTGGAACCTGCAACTGGCCTGGCGTCCAGGAGATTTCATCCAAGTCAACGCGGCGGTCAACACCGCGATGATCGAGCAGGCCTTGAACTGGCTCGCTCCTGAAGCTGACGAGCGGGTCATGGACCTGTTCTGCGGGCTTGGCAATTTCGCCTTGCCATTGGCAAAGCGCGCCAGGGACGTAGTGGCGGTAGAGGGTGTTGCGACCATGGTCGAACGTGCGGCTGCCAACGCAATGAGTAATGATCTGCCCAATGTGCAGTTTTTTCAGGCAGATCTTTCCCAGCCATTGACGCAAGCGAGTTGGGCGGTGGAGGGGGTTTCTGCGGTACTCTTGGACCCACCGCGTGACGGTGCATTTGAAGTGGTTCGCCAGATCAGGAAATCAGGCGCCCGACGGTTGCTTTATGTTTCATGCAACCCGGCAACTTTGGCTCGCGACACGGTCGAATTGGTCAATCAGGGCTACCGATTAAAACGTGCCGGAATCCTCGATATGTTTCCACAGACGGCGCATGTCGAGGCGATGGCTTTATTTGAAATGAGTAAGTGAGCAGCGGTTCATTGGATCGAATCTGGTGCTGACAGGGAATCTCATTTAATCCGACTGGCCCGCGAATGCCGGTCCTTGCTTGCCCGGCAAGTGGCATTCGCTCAGAAGGCTGGCGACTGATGGCGCTATTCATCGCGCCGTAGGGAAGGTAAGCAGCATGGTACAGGTGAGAGCGCACCAGCCGATAAACACAGACGGCAGTATCAATCTCGACGCATGGCTTGATCATATTGTCAGCGTTGACCTGGTCCTGGACCGGGAAGTCATGAAGCAGGCCTGTGAGTTCGCCCGGCAAGCCGAGCGCAACGACAAGGAACTGAAGAATCACTGGGCAGACGGCACCTCGAGTTTCCAGACCGGTCTGGAAATCGCAGAGATCCTCGCTGACCTCAAGCTGGATCAGGATTCCCTGGTCGCGGCGGTCATTTACCGCGGTGTGCGCGAAGGCGTGATCCCGTTGCAGGACGTCGAACAACGCTTCGGCGCGACGGTTGCCAAGCTGATTGACGGTGTGCTGCGCATGGCCGCCATCAGCGCCAGCCTGAGCCCTCGCCAGTCACTGGTGCTGGGCAGTCAGGCGCAAGTCGAAAACCTGCGCAAGATGCTGGTGGCAATGGTCGACGACGTCCGCGTAGCGCTGATCAAGCTGGCCGAAAGGACGTGTGCGATACGTGCGGTGAAAAACGCCGACGACGAGAAGCGCAACCGGGTGGCACGTGAAGTCTTCGACATCTACGCGCCGCTGGCCCATCGCCTGGGTATCGGTCACATCAAGTGGGAGCTGGAAGACCTGTCTTTCCGCTACCTCGAGCCTGATCAGTACAAGCAGATCGCCAAGTTGCTGCATGAGCGTCGGCTAGACCGCGAGCGGTTCATCAGCGACGTCATGTCCCAGCTCGACAACGAGTTGCAGGCCACTGGCGTCAAGGCCGACATCAGTGGGCGTGCCAAACACATCTATTCCATCTGGCGCAAAATGCAGCGCAAGGGTCTGGCGTTCAGCCAGATCTACGACGTGCGTGCGGTTCGGGTCCTTGTGCCGGAAATGCGCGACTGCTACACCGCGCTGGGTATCGTGCATACGTTGTGGCGGCATATTCCCAAAGAGTTCGACGACTACATCGCCAACCCCAAGGAGAACGGCTACCGCTCGCTGCACACGGCTGTTATCGGGCCTGAAGGCAAGGTACTCGAAGTCCAGATTCGTACCCACGCAATGCACGAAGAGGCCGAACTGGGCGTTTGTGCGCACTGGCGTTACAAGGGCACCGACGTCAAATCGGGGTCCAACCATTATGAAGAGAAAATTTCCTGGCTGCGTCAGGTGCTGGAATGGCACGAAGAGCTGGGCGACATCGGCGGTCTGGCGGAACAGTTGCGGGTCGATATCGAGCCGGATCGTGTTTACGTCTTTACCCCGGACGGCCATGCCATTGACTTGCCCAAGGGCGCCACACCGCTGGACTTCGCGTATCGGGTGCACACCGAGATCGGCCACAATTGCCGGGGCGCGAAGATCAACGGCCGTATCGTTCCGCTCAATTACAGCCTGCAGACCGGTGAACAGGTCGAGATCATCACCAGCAAGCACGGCACGCCAAGCCGCGACTGGCTGAACTCGAACCTGGGTTACATCACCACCTCGCGGGCGCGGGCCAAGATCGTTCACTGGTTCAAATTGCAGGCACGCGACCAGAACGTCGCAGCCGGTAAATCCCTGCTGGAACGTGAACTGGCGCGCCTTGCACTGCCGCAGGTCGACTTCGACAAGCTGGCAGAAAAGGCCAACCACAAGACCGACGACGACATGTTCGCAGCGTTGGGCGCCGGCGACTTGCGCCTGGCGCAACTGGTCAATCTGGCTCAGCAGCAGGTCGAACCGGACCGCATGAACGAGCAGCTGGAGCTGATCCCGCGCAAAGCCACCGGTTACAAGCCGGGCAAGCGCGGGGATATTCAGATCCAGGGCGTGGGCAATCTGATGACGCAAATGGCCGGCTGCTGCCAGCCTCTGCCGGGTGATGCGATTGTCGGTTACATCACCCAGGGGCGCGGCGTGAGCATTCACCGTCAGGATTGCGCCTCGGTGCTGCAATTGGGCGGTCGCGAACCCGAGCGCATCATTCAGGTCAGTTGGGGGCCGGTGCCGGTGCTCACCTATCCGGTGGACATCATCATTCGCGCCTACGACCGTTCCGGTTTGCTGCGTGACGTGACCCAGGTGCTGCTCAACGAACGGATCAACGTGCTGGCAGTCAACACGCGCTCGAACAAGGAAGACAACACGGCGCTGATGTCGCTGACCATCGAGATCCCCGGTCTGGATGCGCTGGGCCGGTTGCTGGGGCGTATCTCGCAACTGCCGAACATCATCGAGACCCGACGCAACCGTACGCCTTGAGGCGTTGAGCGCACGCCGCAAGCAGGCCCGGTCCTGCTTGCGGCGTGTTGCGTATAGCTGAACAGTGCCACTTACGGGAGTCCCATGCATAACGTTCAAGACCTGCTCTATCTCATGTCCCGGCTGCGGGACCCGCAGCACGGTTGCCCGTGGGATCTGAAGCAGACCTACGCCAGCATCGTGCCGCACACGCTTGAAGAAGCGTATGAGGTCGCCGATGCTATCGAGCAGGGCGACCTGGACCATCTTCAGGGCGAACTGGGCGACCTGCTGTTTCAAGTGGTGTTCTACGCGCAGTTGGCCAAGGAAGAAGGGCGCTTCGAGTTTGACGGGGTGGTCGACGGTATTACCCGCAAGCTGCTGCGTCGTCATCCGCACGTCTTTCCGACCGGTGAGCTTTACGCGTCGCCTGAAACTCCACGCTTGAACGACGACGAGGTCAATCGGCGCTGGGACGAGATCAAGGCCGAGGAGCGTGCTGAAAAAGCCAGCGCCCCTGAACAGTTGTCGCTGCTGGACGACGTGCCGGTCGCGCTGCCTGCATTGAGCCGTGCGACCAAGTTGCAGAAGCGTGCGTCTCAGGTCGGCTTTGACTGGCCGGCAGCGCTGCCTGTCGTCGACAAGGTGCGCGAGGAGCTCGATGAAGTGCTTGAAGCCATGGTTGATAATGACGCAGACGGTATCGCTGAAGAGATCGGCGATTTGCTGTTCTGTGTGGTGAATCTGGCACGACATCTTAAAGTTGACCCTGAAACTGCGTTACGCTCGGCCAACAGCAAGTTCGACAGACGCTTCCGATTTATTGAACAGGCTTTGCGCCACAGCCAGCGTCCTATCGAGGCGTGTACCCTCGAAGAAATGGACGCTCTGTGGGGCGAGGCCAAACGTCAGGAAAAGAGCACGCCCGGCTGCGGCTGAGTGTGCGGTAACGGCATAAGTGAGTACAGAATGAGCCTTTCCCTTCGCGATCAGTTGCTCAAGGCAGGTCTGGTCAATCAAAAGCAGGCCAAGCAGGTCGGCAAAGACAAGCAGAAAGAGCAGCGCCTGGTACACAAGGGGCAGGCCCAGGTCGACGACTCTCAGAAGCGTGCGGCTCAGGAAGCCATGGCCGAGAAGGCCAAGCGTGATCAGGAGCTCAACCGCCAGCAGCAGGAGAAGGTCGAGCAGAAGGCCCGTACCGCTCAGATCAAGCAGTTGATCGAGGTGTCTCGCCTGCCCAAGCTGACCACCGAGGATTACTACAACTTCGTCGACGACAAGAAGGTCAAGCGGATCTCGGTCAACACACTGGTACGTAACAAGCTCAGTAGCGGCTCGCTGGCTATCGTGCACCACGGTGGCGGTTACGAGATCATTCCGCGCGAGGCTGCGTTGAAGATTCAGGAGCGCGACCCGCGCCGTATCGTGTTGCTCAACACGCCAACCGAAGCGCCGGATGCGGACGATCCTTACGCGGCGTATCAGGTGCCTGACGACCTGATGTGGTAAGCGTCGAAGTCATCAAAGACAAAACCCGCTGATAGCGGGTTTTGTCTTTTTACAATTCTGAAAATACGTTCAATGGCTGACCTGGTTTTCCAGCGCTTCCAGCTCATCCTTGTAACGATAGGCCTCGGATTCAATGTGGAACATCCCGACCAGTTGATCCTGTTGATGCACGTCCCAGATCTGGATGCCATCGGCAATGGCTTCGTGAGAGAGGTGGGCGTCGTCGCGTTCAGTAACTCTGACAGTCATAGTAGTTAGCTCCTGACTTTGATGGCCTGCATGGTTAGGCCTCTGGATACTGCGGCGATGTGTCGCAGGCCTCTTTTATAGAATTTGTTAGTGAGCTACGTAAATAGGTAAATAGGCGTCGGCGGGTCGTAAAAAATGCTGTGTAACCGCAACGCCTTGTATGACGCGGGTTTCAGCGATGTGACGGCAAAATGAAGGATTCTTCATGTGCCTTCATGGGCGGGTTTCAGAGGGGGCGAGGCTCTATCCTGCGGTTCTTGTCTGATATGACGCAGGCAATAAAAAGCCCTGCTGAAAGCAGGGCTCGGTGTTGCAGGTGTTCGGTCAATCAGCTGCCCTGGACAGCCTTGCCGTTGACGGTGCCGTCCTGCAGCATGATGGTGTACTCCTTGCCGTCAGTCTCGACCTGTTGCAGACGGACCAGCAGGTAATCCCAGTCCTTGGCAAACCACAGCACAGTCGTGCGCTTGCTTTGCGTCGGGTCGCGCACGCGCTCGACCTTGATGGCGTCGATCTGGCCAGCCTTGGTGTCGACCTTCTCGGAGCCCAGTACGCGGAAGTCATAGGTATCGACTTCGTCACCGTCGACCACCTGGTAGCTCATGCTTTTCTTGCCCGCCGCAACGTCGTGTTGCAGGGCCAACTGATACGTGGACTTGTCGACGATGCCACGGTTGAGTGGCAGCTTGATCGCGTCACCACGATCGGTGCCGGTCACGAACTTGGTGTTCCAGTCGAACACCAGGTCTACCTTCTTGGATTTGCCCAGGCCGCTGCGCTCAAAGCTGTAGGTCTGTGGCAGCAGTACGTCCTTGTCGACCTTCAGGGTGCTGACTTCGGTCAGGCTGGCGATCATCATCGAGGCTTTGAAATTCAGGGTCCAGGTGCCGTTCGGACCGGCTTGCAGGCTGCGTTCTGCCGTACCGCTCATGGGCAGTTGTTTCCAGTCGGCGGTGTAGCTGGCGGAGAATGGTTGAAGGTCTGCGGCCTGCGCGACAGGCAGAGCAAGCAGAGCGAAAGCGAAGAGCAAAGCGCGACGCATAATATCTCCTAGTTTCGAATCAAGTGGCCGCTGGCCGGGAGTAACTGACCATCCAGTAACGCGCCTTCTTCACCCAGGCTGAGTCGGCCTTCGGCAAACCAGCGTACGGCCAGTGGGTAAATACGGTGTTCCTGAACGTGAACCCGCTGCGCAAGCGCGGCGGGCGTGTCGTGCAACTGTACCGAAATAACAGCCTGTACGACCAGTGGGCCGCCGTCGAGTTCCTCGGTGACGAAGTGCACGCTGCAGCCATGTTGCGCATCACCGGCTTCCAGCACCCGTTGATGGGTGTGCAAACCCTTGTACTGCGGCAGGAGGGAAGGGTGAATGTTGAGCAGTCGACCCTGGTAGTGGCGAACGAAGTGGGCGCTGAGGATTCGCATGAATCCGGCCAGCACCACCAGCTTGGGCTGGAAGGTGTCGATCAGCTCGATCAGTGCGGCGTCAAAGGCCTCGCGACCTTCGTACGCCTTGTGATCCAGCACGCAGGCTTCAATGCCTGCGTCTCTGGCGCGTTGCAGCCCGAACGCGTCGTCGCGATTGGAGATGACGGCGCGGATACGGACGGGGCTGGCCCCGTCCTTGAAGCTGTCGATCATGGCTTGCAGGTTGCCACCGGTGCCGGAAAGCAGCACCACGACGTCGCAGGCGGCGGACATCAATGCGCCTTGAGGTTTTTCAGCTCGACCTGGGCTGCACCTTCAGCGGCGGTTGCGATCTGACCGATCACCCAGGGTTGCTCACCTGCGTCACGCAGCACTTTCAGGGCTGCCTCAACGTGTTCCTGAGCGACACAGATGACCATGCCCACGCCGCAGTTCAGAACACGGTGCATTTCGTTTTCTTCAACGTTGCCTTGCTGCTGCAACCAGTCGAACACGGCAGGGCGCTGCCAGCTCGCAACGTCGACCACTGCCTGTGCGCCTTCTGGCAGCACGCGCGGGATGTTGTCCAGCAGACCGCCGCCGGTGATGTGGGCCATGGCCTTCACCGCGCCGGTTTCCTTGATGAGCTTGAGCAATGGCTTGACGTAGATGCGGGTCGGGGCCATCAGCAGCTCGGTCAACGGCTTGCCTTCCAGCTGGATGTTTTCGATTTCGGCGCCAGCCACTTCGATGATCTTGCGGATCAGCGAGTAACCGTTGGAGTGCGGGCCGGACGATGGCAGGGCCAGCAGCGCGTCACCGGCAGCGACCTTGGAGCCGTCGATGATCTCGGCCTTTTCCACAACACCCACGCAGAAGCCGGCCAGGTCGTAGTCTTCGCCTTCGTACATGCCTGGCATTTCAGCGGTTTCGCCGCCCACCAGCGAGCAGCCTGCCAGTTCGCAGCCTGCGCCGATGCCGGTCACAACCTGGGTGGCGGTGTCGACGTTCAGCTTGCCGGTGGCGTAGTAATCGAGGAAGAACAGCGGCTCGGCACCACAGACCACCAGATCGTTGACGCACATGGCAACCAGGTCGATGCCGATGCTGTCGTGCTTGTTCAGGTTCAGTGCCAGACGCAGCTTGGTGCCCACGCCGTCGGTGCCGGACACCAGAACCGGTTGCTTGTAACCAGCCGGGATTTCGCAGAGGGCGCCGAAGCCACCCAGGCCGCCCATGACTTCCGGACGCTTGGTGCGCTTGGCCACGCTCTTGATGCGTTCGACCAATGCTTCACCGGCGTCGATGTCTACACCGGCGTCTTTATAGCTCAGGGAGGGTTGCTTGCTCATAGAAAATCCAGGCCTTTAGGGGGGATTCGGGGGTATCGACCGCTGCGGTGGGGGCCGTTCAGGAAAGCGCTGTCACACTCTGCCATGTCGGGCCGTCGCGATTGCCGGTCTGCGAAGGCGCGCGATTTTATCAGGCTTGCCCCCGCGGGGCCATCCTTGCGCCGACGGTAGGAGGGTGTTGCAGCAAATAAACTGGTGTCCTTGCCGTGAGCACGTTCTGCACCAAACGGGTTAAGGTGTATTTCAGGTGGAGATTGAATGAATAATGGCAGACTGATGTCCTAGCCTCTTCTCACCTCCTGAAATTGTCTCGTTTTCAATTTTCCGTTCGGGAACTGTCCATGCGTTTTTCCAGAATTCTGTTAGTCGGCTGTCTTTCTCTGTTCAGCCTGCCAGGCCTCGCCGAAACGGTGAGCAACCTTTATCAAGTGCGCGAGCCGGTCAGCGGTCAGTCGCCCGATGAGCGCACCCGCGCCACTCAGGCTGCGCTCGAGACGCTGGTGCTGCGCCTGACTGGCGATGCCAAGGCTGCCCAGGGTTCTGCGCTCGCTTCTTTGCGCAAGGATCCGCAGCAAGTCATCAGTCAATATGGCTATGAAGCCGGGCCGCCGGAATCCCTGCTGGTGGATTTTGACCCTGCAACCACTGACCGCGCCCTGCGTCAGGCTGGCTTGCCCATTTGGGGCAGCAATCGTCCGTCTATCCTCGGGTGGTGGCTGAACGATTCGGTCGAGGGTGCCAATCTGGTGGGTGATGGGCAGGCGGCCGCTGAGCCCCTGCGTCGTGCCGCGCAGCATCGCGGCTTGCCTTTGCGCCTGCCGCTGGCTGATCTGAGTGAGCAGAGTATCGGTAATGCCCAGACCCTTGAAGGCACCGATGCGACGCCATTGAAAGAAGCGTCCGAGCGTTACGGCGCGGATGCGATCCTCGCTGTGCACGCTCGCGAAGAAGCCGGGCAATGGCAGGGCAAATGGCGCCTGTGGCTGGGCGACCAGCGTGAGCAGGGCACTGCCACTGGCACTACCTCAGAGACGCTGGCCGATGCCGTGCTGTTGTCGGTCAGCCAGAAACTGGCGCCGCGCTTCGTGGCCAAGCCTGGCGCGTCTACCGGCCTGCTGGTTCAGGTGCAGGGCATGACTTTTGAACGGTATGCGCAACTGTTGCAGTTACTCGATCCGTTCGGCGTGCGTCTGAGTTCTGTCGACGGTGATCGAGTGGTCTTTGAAGTGAGTGGAAACGCCGATCAGCTTCGCTCGCAGATGTCGCTGGCCAAGTTGCAGGAAGTGCCTGCCAGCGAAGTAACGGCCGCCGCGCCATCCGGGTCGTCCGCGCCAACTGTTGCAACGACCCCGGTCGATGCGGCGGCGCCGGTATCGGCCCCGGTTGCAGCGCCTGCTCCAACGATTGTTCCAGTTGCTGCACCACAGCTGTATTTCCGCTGGTAACCCGGCAAACGTTTTCCCATTGGGTCGAGAGCTATAAATGACTGATACGCGGCGTTGGTTCTGGATCGGCGGGCTGGCCCTGCTGGTCGCATTCGTGGTCTTGCTGCACACGATTCTCACCCCTTTTCTGGTGGCGTTGCTGCTGGCGTACATGGGCGATCCGCTTGTGGATCGCCTGGAGCGGGCAGGTTTGTCCAGGACCTTGAGCGTCGTGGCAGTGTTTGGTTTGTTCACCCTGGTGCTGATGACCCTGCTGCTGGTTCTGGTGCCGATGCTGGCCAAGCAGCTGTATCGCTTGTATGAGCTGGCGCCGCAGATTCTTGACTGGATACAGCACACGGCACTGCCTTGGGCGCAGGCCAAATTCGGTCTGGCTGACGGGTTCTGGAAGTTCGACAAGGTCAAGGCGGCCATTTCCGAGCACATGGGGCAGGCGGGCGACATCGTCACAATCGTACTGTCTCAGGCCACTGCTTCCAGTCTGGCCCTGATCGGCTGGTTGACCAACCTGGTCCTGATCCCGGTGGTGTGCTTCTATCTGCTGCGCGACTGGGACCTGATGATGGGCAAAGTCCGCGGCCTGCTGCCGCGTCAGCGCGAAGGTCAAATCGTGAAGCTCGCCGGCGAGTGTCACGAAGTGCTCGGCGCGTTCATCCGCGGCCAGTTGCTGGTCATGGTCGGCCTGGGTGTCATTTATGCTGCGGGTCTGATGCTGGTGGGACTTGAACTGGGCCTGTTGATCGGCGTTATCGCCGGTCTGGCAGCCATCGTGCCTTATATGGGGTTTGTGATTGGCATCGGTGCGGCATTGATTGCCGGACTGTTCCAGTTCGGTGGTGACTTGTATCCGATGCTGGGGATTGTGGCCGTGTTCATGATCGGTCAGGCCCTTGAGGGTATGGTGCTCACACCGTTGCTGGTGGGTGACCGTATCGGTCTGCATCCGGTGGCCGTGATTTTCGCGATTCTGGCGGGTGGTGAGTTGTTCGGCTTTACCGGGATCCTGCTGGCGCTGCCGGTGGCAGCGGTGATCATGGTGCTGGTGCGCCACATGCATGATGTCTACAAGGATTCGGAGATCTACGCAGGCGCTGAAGATCCGGATCTATAGGCGCGCATCACCCGTACAAGTGGCGCAGGGACTGCGCCTGACGCACCGCACATCTGCCAGCTTCAGGGCTCGTGACGCAAGCCTTTGATTTTGCTTGAGGTCTGTCGCATTGTGCGACCAGCGTCACGGGTATAAACTTTGCGCTCTTTACACAGAGGCCCTTGACGGTTCGCATGAACCGTTCAGTCAGCATGAAACCGATTCAGCTGCCCCTGAGTGTGCGTCTGCGTGATGACGCCACTTTCGTCAATTACTATCCAGGCGCCAACGCCGCTGCACTCGGCTATGTCGAGCGGCTGTGCGAAGCCGACGCCGGGTGGACCGAAAGCCTCATCTATCTATGGGGCAAGGACGGGGTAGGGCGCACCCATTTGTTACAGGCCGCGTGTCTGCGCTTCGAGCAGATGGGGGAGCCTGCTGTTTATCTGCCATTGGCAGAACTCCTCGATGAAGGCATCGAACTGTTTGACCATCTCGAACAGTACGAGCTGGTTTGCCTGGACGACTTGCAGGCCGTGGCGGGCAAGCCGGAATGGGAAGAAGCGCTGTTCCATCTGTTCAATCGTCTGCGTGACAGCGGGCGTCGCCTGTTGATTGCTGCGTCCAAGTCGCCACGCGAGCTGCCGATCAAGCTGCCTGACCTCAAATCCCGCCTGACCATGGCGCTGGTGTTTCAGATGCGTGCGCTGTCCGACGAAGACAAGCTGCGAGCGCTGCAGTTGCGTGCGTCTCGACGCGGTCTGCACCTGACCGACGATGTGGGCCATTTCATCCTCACCCGTGGTACTCGCAGCATGAGTGCGCTGTTCGAGCTGCTGGAACGTCTGGATCAGGCCTCGCTCCAGGAAAAGCGCAAGCTGACCATCCCCTTCCTGAAAGAGACCCTCGGGTGGTAGATCCGGCTCTGCTGAGGCAAACGGCGGCGGCATTGCGCCATGCACAGCGGATTCTGGTAATCACCGGTGCCGGACTTTCAGCTGATTCGGGTTTGCCGACCTACCGTGGCGTAGGCGGTCTCTATAACGGCAAGACTGAAGACGGCCTGCCTATCGAGGTCGCGCTGTCAGGGCCGATGTTGCGTCGCGATCCTGCGCTGTGCTGGCGGTACATTGCCGAGCTGGGCAAGGCGTGTCTGGGAGGTCAACCCAACGTCGCCCATTACGCCATTGCCCAGTTGCAGCGAATCAAACCGGAGTGCTGGGTGTTGACCCAGAATGTCGACGGCTATCACCGTGCCGCTGGCAGCCCACCAGAGCGACTGATTGAAATTCACGGTCAACTCTCGCCGTTGTTCTGCCAATCGTGTGGTGCGACGGATCCGGGTCTCAGCGAGCACTTGCAGCGCCCATTACCGCCGCTTTGCCAGATGTGTAGTGGCGTTTTGCGACCGCCCGTCGTTCTTTTTCAAGAAATGCTCCCTGAAAAAGCCCTCGAAACACTGTATGAACAACTGGCTACAGGCTATGACGCAGTCTTGAGCATTGGCACCACCGCCAGCTTTCCATACATCCATGAGCCCGTACTGCGCACGCGGGTTTCCGGGGGGTTCACGGCTGAAATCAACCCGCAGCCGACCGACCACAGCGCTCAAATGGACGTCTTTTTGCAATGTCGAGCGGCACATGTCATGGAGGAACTCATAAGTCACATGTAGTTCGATTGAATTTGCAAATCACTTTGATAGCGGGCATAGTCTCGCCTTCTTAACAGTTCAGCCACGGTCGTGCCCATGCAAGTTGCTCGCTTCGCACCCCTCGTGCCACTCGCACTCGTTACGTTCCTGTTCGGTTGCTCGGCCAATATGCCGGTTTCACAGCAAAAACAGGTCCAGCCAACACCCCGTTATCAAAACTCGATTACCGCTCAATCCGCAGCTCACCGCGCCGACGCGGCAACCTTGCAGGACGAGTTGGCCACCGAAGAAGAGTTGGTTCAGTTCTCCGATAACAAATCCTACAAATTGCCGGTTCTGGCCGACAGTATCCTTGAGCGTGGCAAGGCCCTGATCGGTACACGTTACCGTTTTGGCGGCACTTCGACCTCTTCGGGTTTCGATTGCAGTGGTTTCATCGGTTATCTGTTTCGCGAAGAAGCTGGCATGACATTGCCACGCTCAACACGTGAAATGATCAACGTTGATGCGCCTCTGGTTTCACGCAACAACCTCAAGCCGGGCGATCTGCTGTTTTTCAGCACTCGTGGCCGTGGTCGCGTAAGCCATGCGGCTATCTACGTCGGTAATGAGCAGTTCATCCATTCCAGCAGCCGCCGTAGCGGTGGCGTGCGTATCGACAGCCTTGACGACGCTTACTGGAACAAAACCTTCATCGAGGCCAAGCGTGCCTTGGCGATGGCGCCAGGTGCAGTAGCTTCCAAGGCTCCAGTGGCAACGCAGACCACTGCGATGACATCGACTACGCTAGAATCAACTGCAGCAAAACGACGTAAATAGCTGTAAATAGTAGAAAGCACAGACAGGCCTATGGCCTGTTTTTGCATTTAGGCTTCCCGGCAGCTCACGCCGCACTCAGATCAGGTTGTTGTGGTTATGTCGATTGCGTTGCGCCTGATGGTCATTTCTCTTGCTGCGTTGCTCGGCGCATGTGCCAGCCCGCCGCCGCCGCAACAGCCCCGGATCGTTCAGCGTCCGGTGGTTACTGCGCCCCCGCAGATTCTTTCTCCGGCTGCCGAAGACGTACTGTTTCGTGCGCTTGGTCTCGTCGGTACGCCTTATCGCTGGGGCGGGAACACGCCCGACTCGGGTTTTGATTGCAGTGGCCTGATAGGCTACGTATATCGCGATGCTGCCGGTATATCGCTGCCCCGGTCCACTCGCGAAATGATCGTTATGGGCGCGCCGAATATTCGTCGCGAGCAACTACAGTCCGGTGATCTGGTGTTCTTCGCCACCTCGGGCGGTTCGCAGGTCTCTCATGCAGGAATCTACGTTGGAGAAGGGCGCTTCGTGCATGCGCCAGCTACCGGCGGTACCGTCAAGCTGGACAGCCTCGACAAGCCTTACTGGCAGAAAGCCTACCTCAACGCCAAGCGCGTGATCCAACCGGCCAACCTGGCGCAGATTCGTCCCTGATTGCTTTGCCTGAAGGCTAAAGCCTTCGCGAGCAAACGAAAAGCCGTCCTGTGGGAGTGAGCCGGGCGGCGCTCCGTTTGCTCACGAAGCGGGCGGTAGGCCCACTGAACATCCCGGCTCGGCCTGAAAATCCAAACCCGGATCAGAATCAAAAAAGCCAAGTCACAGCCTACCCAAAAAAAACAGCGCCTTTCTCCCCCGATAGTCGCTACACCACAGAGCGCGACGCAAGGTGCAGGCTGAGTTCTGGCGCTGATCCGGGGGGGGCAATCGGCAGGGATGCCGATTGAGCTGCACCGGGCCATGGATGGCCCGTTGCAGCGACCGCCGGATCAGTGTCAGGGCGAAGGAATCCGCCGCAGGCGGACCCAACCGGAGCCTGGGGCTTTGCCCACTTTGGCCCCATCAAAATGGGTCGCCGAGGGGCGAAAAGGTGACCCGAGTCGAACACGCAGGTCACTGAACCCACAGTCCAAGACGTTCAAGCCATCGAAGTTTTGAACAACTCACGCTCTGGCGTCGGCGGGTAATCTGATCGTGATGCGGTATCTTCAAATCAGTCTTCGGGGCGGTATATTCACTGAGCATCCCCGCTCGGCCTGAAATTCAAACCCTGATCAGTGTCAGTCCAAAACGTCCAACGACGCAGGTGTTCCTCACAGGCGGTATGAGTCGTGGGAGCTCGTGGCCTGAAGTCCACGCCTCCCACCTGCACATCAGGTTACTTGGTCGACGTCACACGCCAGATCTTGTTGCCGACATCATCAGCCACCAACAGCCCGCCACGATGATCATTGACCACGCCTACTGGCCGCCCCATGGCTTTTTCGTCGCTGTTCAGGAACCCGGTCAGCACATCGACCGGCGCGCCGTTTGGCTTGCCGTTGCTGAAGGGCACGAACACCACTTTATAGCCACTGTGCGGTTTGCGGTTCCAGGAGCCATGCTGACCAATAAACAGGCCTTCGTTGAACGGTGCCGCCAGGGTTTTGCCGTCGGCAAACACCAGGCCCAGCGAGGCGGTGTGCGGGCCTACCGCGTAGTCGGGTGAGATGGCCTTGGCAACCAGCTCCCGGTTCTGGGGTTTGACACGCTCGTCCACATGCTGGCCATAGTAGCTATAAGGCCAGCCATAAAAACCGCCGTCCTGCACTGAAGTCACGTAGTCCGGCACCAGATCGCTGCCGATCTCGTCACGCTCGTTGACCGCCGTCCACAGCTTGCCAGTTTTCGGTACCCAGTCCATGCCATTGGGATTGCGCAGGCCTGAGGCGAAGATTCGGTGGTTACCCGTGGCCGCATCCACTTCCCAGATAGCAGCACGACCTTCTTCCTGGTCCATGCCGTTTTCGCCCACGTTGCTGTTCGAACCGACGGTCACGTACAGCTTGCTGCCATCCTTGCTGGCGATGACGTTTTTGGTCCAGTGGTGGTTCAGCGTGCCGCCCGGCAGGTCGACGACTTTGGTGGCCTGGGCGCTGATGGATGTCTGCCCCGATTCGTATGGGAAGCTGATCAGCCGGTCGGTGTCAGCGACGTACAACTTGTTGCCCACCAGCGTCATGCCGAACGGCGAGTTCAGATTTTGCAGAAAGACCGTGCGGGTCTCTGCGACGCCGTCATTGTTGGTGTCGCGCAGCAGGGTGATGCGGTTGGCGCTCGGTACGCCAGCCCCGGCGCGGCCCATGACTTTTTCCATGACCCAGCCACGAATACCCTTGGAGTCGTCAGGTTTGGCGGGCGAGTTGGTCTCTGCGACCAGCACATCACCGTTGGGCAATACGTAGAGCCAGCGTGGGTGATCCAGATGTTCGGCGAACGCTACGACCTGGGTGCCGGGTGCAGCCACCGGTTTGGCGTCTTTCTCCCAGCCCACGGCGGGTGCAATATTGACGGTCGGAATCAGCGTCTTGTTGGGCTCTGGCAGCTTCGGCGAAGGGCCTGTGCCGTCCGAAACCTGCAACGTCGAAGACTCGCCGCAGGCAGCGAGGCCGCCAGCGAGCAGAAGCAGCACAACGTACTGTGGCCTGAGTTTGAACATGATGAATCTCCGTTGACGGGGCGTGGTCCAGTAACAGATAGAGACACCCCGAACCCCGAGGTTCAATAGTGCGCCGGTATCAGTCGGAATAAGGCGTCTCGCAGAGCCGCATGAAGACTGCACATTCGGGCTGCGGTGCTGATTGACGCTCCCAGCCCAACCCTCTACCCTTCGCGGTTTGCTTCAGGTGCTCTGCAATCTTCGATTGGCAGGGTGAAACAGGGAAGCCGGTGTGGATCCCCGATCCAATCCCGGCGCTGCCCCCGCAACGGTAAATGAGTCAAGGCTGTGCCTGACGCCACTGTGTTTCGACATGGGAAGGCGCGCAGCCGGGGCAACCCGCTCATGAGCCCGGAGACCGGCCTGAATCAGTCAATGGCATCACGGAGGGTGATGCTCTGCGCAGGGCGTTGCCGTGCTGTTCAGTGCTGTCCTTCCGTCTGCTTTCGCGTGCCCTCAAGCGGAGAGCTGAGATGAACGAATCCCCCGAACGCGACGAACGCCATCTGGCGCGCATGCAGCGCAAAAAAGCGGTGATGGACGAGCGTATTGCCAGTTCACCCAACGAGTGCGGGCTTTTGCTGGTGCTGACCGGCAACGGCAAAGGCAAAAGCAGCTCGGCATTCGGCATGCTCGCGCGCGCTATGGGCCATGACATGAAATGCGGTGTGGTGCAGTTCATCAAGGGTCGCAACAGCACCGGCGAAGAAATGTTTTTTCGCCGTTTCCCCGAGCAGGTGCGCTATCACGTGATGGGCGAGGGCTTTACCTGGGAAACCCAGGACCGTCAGCGTGACATCGCTGCTGCTGAAGCCGCCTGGGCTGTTTCCCTCGAAATGCTGCGCGATCCGTCTATCGGGCTGGTGGTGCTTGATGAACTGAACATCGCTCTCAAGCACGGCTACCTTGATCTGGAACAGGTATTGATCGGCTTGCAATCGCGTCCGCCAGAACAGCACGTGGTTGTGACAGGACGTGGCGCCAAGCCCGAACTGATTGATCTTGCCGATACCGTTTCCGACATTGGCGTTATCAAGCACGCGTTTCAGGCCGGTATCCGTGCCCAGAAAGGTATCGAACTGTGAGTGATCGTTCATGAGACCGCCACGTCATTGCCCGGCAGTATTGATTGCGGCACCCGCATCAGGACAGGGCAAGACCACTGTTACCGCTGCTCTGGCACGCCTGTACCGCAACCAGGGGCGCAAGGTCCGCGTATTCAAATGCGGGCCCGACTTTCTCGATCCGATGATTCTGGAGCGAGCCAGTGGTGCGCCGGTTTATCAGCTGGATATGTGGATGGTGGGTGCCGATGAAAGCCGGCGCCTGTTATGGGAAGCGGCGCTTGAAGCGGACCTGATCCTGATCGAAGGCGTAATGGGGCTGTTCGACGGCACGCCTTCCAGCGCCGACCTGGCGCGGCATTTCGGGGTGCCGGTACTCGGCGTGATCGACGGCACCGCCATGGCCCAGACGTTCGGTGCGCTGGCGTTGGGGTTGGCCCGCTATCAGCCGGACATGCCGTTCGCTGGTGTGCTGGCCAATCGTGTTGGCACTGTGCGCCATGCACAATTGCTTGAAAACAGCCTGACCGAAGGCTTGCGCTGGTACGGTGCACTGTCGCGGGAAACCGGCATAGAACTGCCCAGCCGCCATCTTGGACTGGTCCAGGCCAGCGAACTCAACGATCTGGACGTGCGTCTGGACATGGCGGCCGCTGCCCTGGCCAGCACCTGTGAAGTGGCACTGCCACCCGCAGTAACCTTCACCGCGCCCGATCCGATTGTCGCCGAGCCATTGCTTGAAGGTGTGCGCATTGCGATTGCGCGCGATGAAGCCTTTGCCTTTGTCTATGGCGCCAGTCTTGACCTGCTGAGGGCCATGGGCGCGCAACTGACCTTCTTTTCGCCGATTCATGATCGCGAAATTCCGGAAGCCGACAGCCTCTATCTGCCGGGTGGATACCCGGAACTTCATCATGTCGAGCTGGCTGCCAATGTGTCGATGAGCGCTTCGATTCGCGCTCACCATGCAGCCGGCAAGCCGATTTTGGCCGAGTGTGGCGGGATGCTGTATCTGCTGGATGCCTTGACAGATGTTGAGGGCGTGCGCGCTGAGTTGGTGGGTTTGTTGTCCGGTGAAGCTGTGATGCAAAAGCGTCTGGCGGCGCTGGCCTTGCAAACCGTCGTGTTACCCGAAGGCGAGTTGCGTGGGCACACGTATCACCACTCGCTGACCAGCACCGAACTTCAGCCAATTGCACGAGGCATCAGCCCTAACGGCGGGCGCGGCGCAGAGGCTGTTTATCGCGACGGTCGTCTGACCGCCTCCTACGTGCATTTTTATTTCCCTTCCTGTCCGCAGGCCATCGCGGGCCTGTTCAGACCATGAGTGAGCAGGCATTCAGCCCCCAAGAGCGGGCTGCGGTATATCGCGCCATCGCTGAGCGCCGCGACATGCGGCATTTCACTGGCGGTGTCGTGGCGCCCGAGCTGCTGGCCCGTCTGCTGGAGGCCGCGCATCAGGCGCCCAGCGTGGGGCTGATGCAACCCTGGCGTTTCATCCGGATAAGCGATCCGGTGTTGCGCGCGCAAATGCAGGCGCAGGTCGAAGAAGAACGTATCCGTACAGCGCGGGCGCTGGGCGAACGGACCGATGAGTTCATGAAACTCAAGGTCGAAGGTATCAATGACTGCGCCGAGGTATTGGTCGCGGCGCTGATGGAAGGGCGTGAGCAGCATATTTTCGGCAGACGCACCTTGCCGGAAATGGACATGGCGTCGTTGTCTTGCGCCATTCAAAACCTCTGGCTGGCGGCGCGCGCCGAAGGACTGGGAATGGGCTGGGTGTCGCTGTTCGACCCTCACGCGCTGGCCGATCTGCTGAGCATGCCGGAAGGGGCCAAGCCGCTGGCGATTCTGTGCCTTGGCCCGGTGGAGGCGTTTTACCCGGTACCGATGCTGGTGATGGAAGGCTGGGCGCAGGAGCGTCCGCTGAGTGAACTGGTCTATGAAAATCAATGGGGAGTGAGTCAATGAGTGTGGCGCTGTTGAGCGTTGCCGGCGTAGCGCTGGATGCGCTGCTCGGTGAGCCGAAACGCTTTCATCCGCTGGTGGCGTTCGGGCGCTTTGCCGACCGTATAGAACAGCGCTTCAACAGTGGCGGGCGGGGCTGGCGCAGTCACGGCGTCACGGCCTGGTTCATCGCCGTAATCCCGCTGACGCTGATGGCCACCGTGTTGAGCTGGCTTCCTTATATAGGCTGGCTGTTTGAAATTCTGGCTTTGTATTGTGCGTTGGGCATGCGCAGTCTGGGCGAGCACGTCCAGCCAGTGGCGCAGGCCCTGTGCAGCGATGATCTGGACGAGGCCCGGCAGCGGGTGGGTTATCTGGTCAGTCGGCAGACCAGCGACCTGGATGCGACTGAAGTTGCCCGCGCTGCCACCGAGTCGGTCCTTGAGAACGGCAGCGATGCGGTGTTTGCTGCGCTGTTCTGGTTTGTTGTAGCGGGTGCGCCCGGCGTGGTGTTGTACCGCTTGAGCAATACGCTGGACGCCATGTGGGGCTACCGCAACGAGCGTTTCGAGCGCTTCGGCTGGGCGGCGGCGAAGATCGACGATCTGCTCAATTACATTCCGGCGCGGCTGGTGGCGCTGACCTACGCGCTGTTGGGCAAGACCCGACTGGCGCTGCGTTGCTGGCGTACTCAGGGTCCGACCTGGGACAGCCCCAACGCCGGTCCAGTGATGGCAGCGGGTGCTGGCGCACTGGGGGTCGAGCTGGGCGGCGCGGCGATCTATCACGGCGAGCTGCACCAGCGTCCACCGCTGGGCGAGGGTGCGCCCGCTGATGCCGATGCCATTGATCGCGGCTGGCAACTGGTGCAACGCGGTGTCTGGCTGTGGTTGCTGGTGCTCTGCGTCGGGGCTGAATTCTATGCTTGAGCACGGTGGGCGGTTGCGTGCAGCAGCGCATCATTACGGGATAGATCAGGCAGACTGGCTGGACTTGTCCACCGGCATTGCGCCGTGGCCTTGGCCCATCCCGGAGATTCCTGTGCAGGCCTGGGCGCGTCTGCCGGAAACCGATGACGGTCTGGAAGCAGCGGCATGTACATACTATGGCGTGCCACATTTGCTGCCAGTATGCGGCTCACAGGCGGCGATCCAGGCACTGCCTCGGGTGCGCAGGGCAGGTCGGGTGGGTGTGTTGTCGCCGTGCTACGCCGAACACGCGCACGCCTGGCGCCAGAGCGGTTTTGTAGTCCGTGAAGTCGTGGCTAATGAGGTCGAATACTTCCTCGACAGTCTTGATGTGCTGGTCGTGGTCAACCCCAACAACCCGACGGGCCTGCACCTCGGCGCCGATAAGCTGCTGGAGTGGCACGCGCGTCTGGCTGAGCGCGGTGGCTGGCTGGTGGTTGACGAGGCGTTCATGGATAACACGCCGGGCATGAGCCTGGCCGCCGAAACGTGGCGCATTGGTCTGGTCGTGCTGCGCTCGTTCGGCAAGTTCTTCGGGTTGGCCGGGGTGCGACTGGGCTTTGTTCTGGCCGAGCCCGGGTTGCTCAAGCGACTCGCGCAGGAGATCGGTCCGTGGTCAGTCAGCGGGCCGACCCGGATCCTCGGCCAGGCGTGTCTTGTTGACCGTGAAGGCCACGCGCTTCAACGGCTGCGCAGTGAGCAAGCCAGTGAGCGACTGGTGGCATTGCTCAGCGAGTATGGCCTGACGCCGCAAGGCGGTTGCGCACTGTTCCAATGGCTGATCACCCCCGAGGCACGCGCCCTTTATGAGTTCTGTGCCCGACGCGGCGTGTTGCTGCGGCTGTTTGCGGGCGATACGCCCGAGTCCGGCAGCCTGCGCTTCGGTCTGCCGCGTGATGAGGCCGACTGGTTGCGTCTGCACAACGTTCTGCTTGAATACCGCAAGGAATTTCCATGGCCACGCTGATGGTACAAGGCACCACTTCCGACGCTGGCAAAAGTACGCTGGTGACCGCGCTGTGCCGCTGGTTGACCCGTCAGGGCATCAAGGTGGTGCCGTTCAAACCGCAAAATATGGCGCTCAACAGTGCCGTGACGGCGGATGGCGGTGAGATCGGCCGCGCGCAGGCGGTACAGGCTCAGGCCTGCTACCTTGAGCCGCACACCGACATGAACCCGGTGCTGCTCAAACCCAACAGTGACACCGGCGCGCAAGTCATCATTCATGGACGCGCAGTCACCACCATGAATGCCGTGGCCTACCATGGTTACAAAGAGATCGCCATGCAGGCGGTGCTGGAGTCGCATCGGCGGCTGGGTCAGGCCTACCCAGTCATCATGGTCGAAGGTGCAGGCTCGCCCGCCGAGATCAACCTGCGCGCCAACGACATTGCCAACATGGGCTTCGCCGAGGCCGTCGATTGCCCGGTGCTACTGATCGCCGATATCAATCGTGGCGGCGTCTTCGCACATCTGGTCGGCACGCTTGAGCTGCTTTCACCCAGTGAGCAGGCGCGGGTCAAGGGCTTCATTATCAACCGTTTTCGCGGTGACATCGCCCTGTTGCAACCTGGCCTGGACTGGCTGGAAGCGCGCACGGGCAAGCCGGTGGTCGGCGTGCTGCCCTATGTCATGGACCTGCACCTTGAAGCCGAAGACGGTCTGGACCAGCGCCAGACTGACAAGGTGGAGCGAGTTCTCAACGTCGTGGTACCTGTGCTGCCGCGTATCAGCAATCACACCGACTTCGACCCATTGCGCCTGCACCCGCAGGTCAATCTGCAATTCATCGGCCCGGGTCAGGCGATACCGCCTGCGGACCTGATCATCCTGCCCGGCTCGAAAAGCGTGCGCAGCGACCTGACGTATTTGCGTGCCAATGGCTGGGATGTGGCCATCGAAAGGCATCTGCGTTATGGCGGCAAGCTGATGGGTATTTGTGGCGGTCTGCAGATGCTCGGTCAGCAACTGCATGACCCACTGGGCCTGGAGGGGGCGGCGGGTTCAAGTCCCGGTTTCGGGCTGCTGGAAATGAGCACCGTGCTGGAGTCCGAGAAGCAACTGCGCAATGTGCGCGGGCACCTTACGCTTGAGGATGCCGAGGTCAGCGGTTACGAGATCCATGCCGGTGTCACCACCGGTATGGCACTTGAGCAGGCGGCGGTGCGTTTGAGTGATGGGCGTTGCGATGGTGCGCAGAGCGCCGACGGACAGATCCTTGGCACCTATCTGCACGGCCTGTTCGAGTCGCCTGCCGCATGCAGCGCACTGTTGCGCTGGGCTGGCTTGCAGGACGTGCAGGACGTCGACTATCACGCCCTGCGTGAACGCGACATCGAGCGACTGGCGGATCTGGTGGAAAAGCATCTGGACGGCAAACTGTTGCGTGAGCTGTGTGGCCTGGAGGCTGACTGAATGCTGCAATTGATCTTGGGCGGTGCTCGCTCGGGCAAAAGCCGCCTGGCTGAGAAGCTGGCTGCAGAGTCTTCACTCAGCGTGTTGTATATCGCCACCAGCCAACCGCTGGATGGCGAAATGAATCAGCGCGTGGCGAGCCATCGTGCGCGCCGGCCTGATCATTGGGGGCTGGTTGAAGAGCCTGTCGAGCTTGCAAGAACGCTGCGCGAAAACGCAGCGCCAGACCGCTGCCTGCTGGTGGATTGCCTGACATTGTGGCTGACCAATCTGCTGATGCTCGACGATCCGCAGCGCCTGGAGCACGAGCGTCAAGCGCTGCTCGACTGTTTGGCCGGGCTGCCCGGCGAGGTCATTTTTGTCAGCAACGAAACCGGGCTTGGCGTTGTGCCAATGGGTGAGCTGACCCGCCGCTACGTCGACGAAGCCGGTCTGCTGCACCAAGCCTTGGCCGAACGCTGTCAGCGAGTGGTGCTGACGGTTGCCGGCCTGCCCCTGACTTTGAAAGGAACCGCCCTATGAGTAATTCCTGGTGGCTCAAGCCCGCTCAGGCTATCAACGTGCCGGTGCGCGAAGCCGCGCTGGCCCGTCAACAGCAGCTGACCAAGCCGGCCGGATCGCTGGCGCAGCTGGAAAAACTCGCGGTGCAGCTCGCCGGTCTGCAGGGCCGTGAGCGCCCGGCAGTCAATCAGTTGTGGATCGCGATCTTTGCCGGTGATCACGGGGTCGTGGCTGAGGGGGTTTCTGCGTATCCGCAGGAAGTCACCGGCCAGATGTTGCACAACTTCGTCAACGGCGGCGCAGCCATCAGCGTATTGGCGCGTCAGCTTTCTGCGCAGTTGGACGTGGTGGACCTGGGGACGGTGTCGACCATGGACTTGCCTGGCGTGCACCATCTGCGAATCGGCGCAGGCACTGCCAATTTCGCCAAGGGCCCGGCCATGACTGCCGAGCAAGGGTTGGTTGCCTTGCAGGCTGGACGCGACAGTGTGTTGCGTGCCAAGGCCGTCGGCACCGAGTTGTTTATCGGTGGCGAGATGGGAATTGGTAATACCACGGCTGCCAGTGCCGTTGCCTGTTCGGTTCTCGAGTGCGCCGCACCATTGCTGGTGGGGCCTGGTACGGGTCTGAACGCCGAAGGTATCGCGCACAAGACGCAGGTGATCGAGCGCGCCCTTGCACTGCACATAGAGCAGGCGGGCGACCCGCTGCAAAGCCTGTTCTGCCTCGGTGGTTTCGAGATCGCCGCGCTGGCCGGGGCTTATCTGGCCTGTGCGCAGGAAGGCATTGTGGCGCTTGTAGACGGTTTCATCTGCAGCGTCGCCGCGTTGGTGGCGGTGCGGCTCAATCCATCGTGCCGCGATTGGTTGCTGTTCGGCCATCGCGGGGCCGAGCCGGGTCATCGTCACCTGCTCGAAGCCCTGCAGGCTGAGCCGTTGCTGGACCTTGGCTTACGACTTGGCGAGGGCAGCGGTGCCGCGCTGGCTGTGCCGCTGGTGCGCCTCGCCTGTGAACTGCACAACGGGATGGCAACGTTTGCCGAAGCTGCCGTGGCGGATCGTCCCGCATGACCTTGCACCTGGACCTTCTGCGCCACGGTGAAACCGAACTCGGTGGCGGTATGCGCGGCAGTCTGGACGATGCGTTGACATTGCTCGGTTGGCAACAGATGCGCCTGGCGGTGGCCGAGGCAGGTCCCTGGGACCGCATTGTCAGCTCGCCGCTGCAGCGTTGTGCCCGGTTTGCCGAAGAGTTGGCGCAACAATTGTCGTTGCCTATGCAGCTCGAACCTGGTCTGCAGGAACTGCATTTCGGCGACTGGGAAGGCAAGAGTGCTGCGCAGTTGATGGAAACCGACGAGAAAGGCCTTGGCCTGTTCTGGAACGATCCTTATACCTTTACTCCACCAAACGGCGAGCCTGTCGAGGTCTTTTCACGCCGCGTTCTTGATGCGGTGCAACGGCTGCACCAGTCATATGCGGGCGAGCGAGTGCTGCTGGTCAGTCATGGTGGGGTGATGCGACTTTTGCTGGCGCAGGCGCGTGGTTTGCCGCGTGAGCAGTTGTTGCAGGTCACCGTCGGTCATGGCGCGCTGTTGTCGATCAGGGTTGCAGCGAACTGCATGTTGGCGGAGGCCTGACATGTTGCCGTTCTGGATCGCCTTGCAATTTCTCAGCAGCTTCCCGGTCCGTTTGGCAGGCATGCCTCGGCCTGAAGAGCTCGGACGCTCATTACTGTTCTACCCACTGGTAGGCGTGCTGTTTGGCGCGGTATTGATGGCGCTGAATGCGTTGCTCAGTGGCGCACCGTTGATGCCGCATGCGTCGCTGCTGCTGGGCGCCTGGGTGCTGTTGAGCGGCGGCCTGCATCTGGATGGTCTGGCCGACAGCGCAGACGCGTGGCTGGGTGGCTTTGGTGATCGCGAGCGCACCCTGACCATCATGAAAGACCCGCGCAGCGGCCCGATTGCGGTGGTGGTGCTGGTTATAGTGTTGCTCATCAAGTTCACGGCGATCCTTGCGCTGATCGAACGTCATGACGGTATCGGCCTGCTACTGGCGCCGCTGATCGGGCGCAGTGCGATGCTCGGTCTTTTTCTGGGTACGCCCTACGTGCGCGCAGGCGGTCTGGGGCAGGCGCTGGCCGACCACTTACCACGACCGGCAGGCCGTCAGGTGCTGTTTGTCAGTATGGTGGCATGCCTGCTGCTGGCAGGCTGGGCCGGACTGACAGCAGTCTTTGCTTCAGTGCTCGGTTTTTTCTGGCTGCGACACGTCATGGTACGGCGATTGGGTGGTACCACCGGCGATACTGCGGGTGCACTGCTGGAATTGCTTGAAGTCGTGGCATTACTGGCATTAGTGCTGTTTTGAGCGAGTGTCGCGTGCAATTGACAAGGCTGTCAGCCAAGGCGTAATTTTGCCGCTTGTAATTTGCGGGCATATCCACGCATTTTCACTCAGGGAGCACAATAATAATGACATCGGTCTGGCGTACCAGTGGCTGGATACTGCTGGGGAGTGCGTTGATTCTGGCATTGTCCCTGGGCACGCGGCATGGATTCGGTCTGTTTCTGGCACCCATGAGCGCCGATTTCGGATGGGGTCGTGAAGTGTTCGCCTTCGCCATCGCCTTGCAGAACCTGATGTGGGGCCTTGCGCAGCCATTTGCTGGCGCCATGGCGGACCGCTTTGGTGCGGCAAAGGTTGTCTTCGTTGGTGGTGTGCTGTACGCCGTGGGCTTGCTGTGCATGAGCATGGCTGACTCTCCGTTGAGCCTGTCATTGAGCGCCGGTCTGCTGATCGGCATCGGCCTCTCGGGCACTTCTTTCTCGGTCATTCTCGGTGTTGTGGGTCGTGCCTTGCCTGCTGAAAAACGCAGCATGGGCATGGGTATCGCCAGTGCCGCAGGCTCCTTCGGCCAATTCGCCATGCTGCCCGGCACGCTGGGCCTGATCGGCTGGCTGGGCTGGTCAGGCGCGTTGCTGGTGCTGGGCGTCATGGTGGCGCTGATCCTGCCCCTGGTGGGCATGCTCAAGGACAAACCGACTGTTTCTGTGGGTGTTCAGCAGACGCTGGGTGAGGCATTGCGCGAGGCCTGCACGCACTCGGGGTTCTGGCTGTTGGCGTTGGGCTTCTTTGTCTGCGGTTTTCAGGTGGTGTTCATCGGTGTGCATCTGCCGGCTTATCTGGTGGATCAGCATCTGCCAGCCAAGGTCGGCACCACGGTGCTGGCGCTTATCGGTCTGTTCAATATCTTCGGCACCTACACAGCCGGCTGGCTGGGCGGGCGCATGTCCAAGCCGCGTCTGCTCACGTGGCTCTACCTGCTGCGTGCAGTGGTGATCGCGCTGTTCCTGTGGGTTCCGTTGAGCCAGACCACTGCCTACTTGTTCGGCGTGGCGATGGGGCTGCTGTGGTTGTCCACCGTCCCGCTGACCAACGGTACCGTCGCGACGCTGTTCGGGGTGCGCAATCTATCGATGCTTGGGGGTATCGTGTTCCTGTTTCACCAGTTGGGTGCATTCCTCGGCGGCTGGCTGGGTGGGCTTGTGTATGACCACACCGGGAGTTATGACTTGATCTGGCAAGTATCGATACTGCTCAGTCTGTTGGCTGCAGCCCTCAACTGGCCCGTGCGCGAACGTCCGGTGGCGAGGCTGCAGGCGCAAGGTGGTCTGGCGTGAGTAAACGCCTGCCGTTGCTGGTGGCGCTCTGCCTGGGCGCTGTCGTGCTGATGCTGGTCTGGTGGGCGTGGCAGCATGTTGGCCTGGGGGCGCTGCAACTGGGCATGGGCGCGTGCTAGGCAGAACGGCTTGCACGGAGTAGCGTGTCGGACGACAACACTGCCTTTCAGGGACGCCTCGATGAACACTCGCTTTCTTTCAATCCCTCTGCTGTTGCTGGCCATGAGTGGCGCGGCGCTGGCTGCCGATTGTCCGCCATTGCTGCAGGGCGAGCTGCCCAAGTTGCGTGCCAAGGAAAATATCGACCTGTGCAAGCGTTTCGCCGGCAAACCGTTGGTGGTGGTCAACACCGCCAGCTTCTGTGGTTTCGCGCCTCAGTTCAAAGGACTGGAGGAGCTGAGCCAGCGTTACAAGGGGCAGGGCCTGGAGGTACTGGGCGTTCCGTCAAACGACTTCAAGCAGGAAGCCAAGGACGGTGAAGAGACCGCGAAGGTGTGTTATGTCAATTATGGTGTGACGTTCACCATGACCGAGCCCCAGGCCGTGCGCGGTGATGACGCGACCCATCTGTTCAAGGTATTGGCCGAGCAAAGCAGTGCGCCGCGCTGGAACTTTTACAAGTATGTGGTAGATCGGCAGGGTAATGTCGTCGCCAACTTTTCTAGCATGACCAAGCCGGATGATCCCGAGTTGATCGCTGCCATCGAAAAGGCAATTGCCTCCAGGCCATAACGCTTTCAGTGGCTATTTTTCAAGCCATGCTCTGCATGCCAGAAGGCACATGAAAAAGCCCGCGACCCCTTGAGGGGTCGCGGGCTTTTTTTCAGCCGGTCTGTCGCAAATCAGAAGCGATAGGTGACCGAGGTACCCACGCCGTGGGCGGTGTTGCGATAGTCCGCGCTGTAAGAGCCCTTGGTGGCGCTGGTATCGCGGATCTTGGCTTCATCTTCACGCAGGTAGGAGTACGCCACATCGATGGTCAGATCGTCTGTAGGGCTCCAGCCGGCACCGAAGCTGATGATCTTGCGATCGCCAGTCGGAATGCGCGGAGAGCGGTTGGTGTTGTTGGCGGGCGACTGGTCCACCGAGAAGCCGGTGCGCAGTGTCCATTCCTTGTTGACCTTGTACGAAGCACCAATGGCGTGTGCCCAGGTGTCGTGCCAGTTCTGGTCTTCGGTGATTTTGCCGATAGCGCCGGTTGAACCACCGAGCAGAGCCGGAACGCCGTCGTTGTTGACGGTGATGTCTTCCAGGCGGCTCCAACGGGTCCAGGTACTGCCCGCGTAGACGGTCCAGTTTTCATCAATCTGATGGGTGACGGAGAAGTCCACCGACTCAGGCGTGGAGATATCCAGAGAGGCATCATACTTCTGGCCGCCAAACGGACCAAAACCCGAGCCTTCGACCTTGGTCTTGCCTTCAAGTTTGTAATCGACCTTGGAGTGGTAGGTCAGGCCCAGGCGCGTGCTGTCGGTAGCCTGTACCAGAACGCCGACATTGAAGCCCAGCGCAGTGTCGTCGCCTTCGATCTTGACCTTGCCATCGTTGCGGCCTGGTGTTGCGGCGTTCAACGTGGAGGAGGTCAGTTCACCATTGATATGGTTGATGGTCGGACCGAAACCGATGGAAACCTTGTCGTTGAACGCGTAGCTGACGGTCGGCTGGAAGGTCACAACCTGTACGTGGCTCTTGTCACCCCAGTAACGGCCAGCGAAGCCGCTTTCATAATCGGTCACCAGACCAAACGGGACATAGACGCCCAGACCGAATGCCCAGTGATCATCGATGGGTTTGACGTAGTAGCCCATCGGGACGCCAACTACGGGAACCATGTCACCGTCGTTGCTGCCACCGAAGGTGCCACGGCCGTTGTCGATGTTGGTTTTTGCGATCACGGCAGCGGCGCCAGCGCTGACTTCTTCACGCTTGAGGCGGGACATGCCGGCAGGGTTGCCGAAGACGGTGCTTGCATCATCGGCTGACGAGGAGCGACCGGCGAACCCGGTGCCCATGCCGCTGATACTTTGTTCGTTGAGTGCGAAGCCGGCAGCAAACAATTGGGAGGAGGCGAGGCCGATTGCCAGACCGAGCGTTGTCCTGTTCATTACTTTTGTCATTATTTTCATTATTAGAACTCCTAGGTGATCACCGGTCGGAAATTACCAACATTTTCGATGGCGCGCTATAGGCTGTATGGCCCGAGATAGAGCTATTCTTGTAGGACAATCCGTATATTGAGAGGCGATTTTTCCCTTTCTTGAAGTTCCGATGTGTCACTCATGCGCGCAAATACAGCGGAGCGACACTGGCGTTCCAGCAAGCGACAAAATCTCTGATTCGTCCCTGAGGTTGAAAAACTGTTCGCCATATTCTCGCCATTGCGATTGGATCGGTTTCTTCGGGCAAAGAAACGCGCTCAGCCTCAATCATCATCCAGGCGATGGCGGTGGCGTAACGCAGATTCACGGTGAGTTCCAGGTGTGGACCGCTAAGAAACGCATGTTGGCTGGCGAGCCCTCTGACCCTGCTGGCGAGCTCTGGGTCCAGTGCCAGGTATTCATCCCATAGTTGCCGATGTCGCAACTCCGGGATGCGGTACAGACCATGACCGCGGCGGCTGTCGAGTTCTGCGCCCAGGGCAGACTGACAAGCGGCGATGCCCAACAGTAATGATTCAGCGCAGGGGCTGCGGCAATCCAGATAGACAAGGGTCGGGCGAATGACGTGACGGCACAATTCTATGGCTGCAATACCCATGATACGGTCTGCTCGCGATAAGTGACCGAAAGGCTCGGGCGCGGATGGCGTCATGTGAGGCGGGAGGGCCTTCGGGGGCGATCTCGGGTCGCCTGACTTGAAGTGTAGTATCAGATTTACAGTGTAACGGCCTGTTTATAAAACATTTGCGACGACAGGTAACCGCGCACCGGTGGACGACTTATAAGGGGCTTTCACGGGTCGCCTTTATGGAAGGCAATAAAAAGCCCCGCTCGTTGGGCGTAATGCTGTTCACTTAAGCGGAGCAGCCTTACGGTCCACTGGGTACCGGGTTTTAGAAATCTTCACCGTCCTTGGCCTTCCCGGCCTTGGGCGGTAA